>NZ_BBPP01000013.1:10493-17402 GCF_000787835.1 Streptacidiphilus melanogenes | reverse complement strand
CTCCCGCTGGGAGCACCGCCGCACCGACGGCTCGGGCGTCGCCGACGTCGTCGGCCGCGTCCTGGCGGCGGAGCCGCCCACCCGTCTGGTGATCACCTTCGAGGCCGAGGAGGAGGCGGACGCGGCCTCGGTCGTCACCTTCCTGATCGAGCCCCACCAGGACATCGTCCGGCTCACCGTCACCCACGAGAACCTCCCCGACACGAAGGCGCAGGACGCGGTCTCCCACGGCTGGCCGGCCGTCATGGCCAACCTCAAGTCCTTGCTGGAGACCGGCGAGGTGCTGCCCCAGCAGCCGTGGGAGATGGCCCCGAGCAGCTGACGCCTTTCACGTCACGCCTTGCTGTGCCGAAGGTCTCACGGGCAGAAGTCCGGTGCCCGGTCCCAGGACGCGGGGCGGACCGTATGTTGGAACGCATGTCCGAGATACGGTTCGCGCCGCTGGCGCGGCTCACCGACGCGTACGGCGCGCGCCTCGCGGAGTTCGCGTTCGAGCCCGGGTTCGTCGCGGCCGTGGACCAGCACGTGGCCGAGCTGCGCGAGCGGCTGCGGGGCCCGTGGTCCGAGCTGGAGGCCGACGCGCCGGACCCTGAGGACCTCTCCGACTACGCGCTGGGCTTCCTGGACGCGCTGGAGGAGATCGGCTGGCAGGAGCCGGTCGGCCACGACTACGCCGTGTGCCGGCTCACCGCCGTCTGCTGGCTGGTGCGCGAGCACCGGCTGCTGGAGCCGGACGCGCACTGACCCGCGCGCAACGACCCGCGCGCACCGACCCGCGTGCACCGACCCGGGGGCGGCGTCGGGCCGTCGGCGCTGACGGTCAGTCGGAGGGCCACTCGCCCGGATGGTCGGCCCAGTGGACGACGTCGGGCGCGTCGGGGGAGAGGTCGGGGCGCTCGCGACGCAGCACCTCCTCGAACTGCCGCCGACTGGAGCAGGCCACCACGACCGGGGTGGTGCCCGGCCGCACGATGCGGACCTGACGGCTGTGCGCCTTCGGCTCCAGCGCGCCGACCTCGACGGAGTGGGCCGGGCTCGCGTGCGGCGGTCCCGCGTCTGCCTGAGTCATGCGTCCAGCTTCCGTCGCCCCGCCCGTTCGCGCACGCCGTCGCCGCCGGTCAGGTCTCGAGGTCGGCGTGCGGCTCCGTGGCGGCGCGCGGGAGGGTGAACCGCGCGGGCGCGTACCTGCGTTGGTGCCGCTCCCGGAACGCGTGGCCGAGATGCTGCCGCAGCCGCAGGTGCCGGAACTGGTAGACCGCCTCGGTCTGACGCAGCACGCCCCGCCGGTAGGCGTCGTCCAGGAACGCGGTCGTGTCCCACGGCAGCCGGCCGGTGAGCGGGAGCCAGAGCCGGGACAGGACCAGCCACTGGCCCCACGCGGTGAAGGAGAGCGCGAACGAGCACGCGCCGCCCAGCCCGCCAGGCCGCGGCCGTCCTCGACCTCGCGGCCCGTGTCGAGGACCTGCTCAACCGCTGACGGCCCGACAGCCACAGGGGCAGAGAAGGCGTATAAACGGGATGCCGCCGGGCCCTCGCCTGCCCCACGATGGGTGCGGCCCACGCCCGCCCGACCCCATCGACCGAGGAACCTTCATGCGCAAGATCCCCACGCTGTTCCGACGCGACCCCGACGACCGCGCCCGCGTCCTTCCCGAGACCAACCCCGCCTGCCAGTGGGTCTTCGACGGGGAGGGAGTCGCGACGAGGAAGTTCGACGGCACCTGCGTCATGCTCGACGAGCAGGGCGAGTGGTGGGCGCGACGCGAGGTGAAGCCCGGCAAGACCCCGCCGCCGAACTACGTGCCGGTCGAGACGGACCAGGCGACGGGCAAGACGATGGGCTGGGAGCCCGTCGGGCAGTCCGCGTTCGCGAAGTTCCACGCGGAGGCCGTGGCGAACACGGCGCTGCCGGAGGGCGTCACCGGTACCTTCGAGCTCGTCGGCCCGAAGATCAACGGCAACCCGGAGCGTGCGGAGGGGCACCGGCTCGTCCGGCACGCCACGGCCCTGCCGGTGGACGTGCCCGAGCTGACCTTCGACGGGATCCGCGCCGCCGTGCTCGCCCTCGCGGCCGCGGACGGCTGCGAGGGCGTCGTCTGGCACCACCCGGACGGCGTCCGCTTCGCCAAGATCAAGGCCCGCGACTTCCCGGCGTAGGGTCTGCCGAGAGCACTGAACGAACCCGAACGGCCCTGAACGGCCCTGAAGGGATGCGGATCGCCGTGACTCGCCCTGAAGGGCCCTGCGACTCCCCAGCACCCCGGAGGACGACGGCTGCGCCGCCGTCCTCCGCTTCGCCACCTGAGGCGAACCCGTCAGCGCGGCGGGCCCGCTGGTGTCACCTTGCGGTGCCGGAGTTGGAGTTGATGACGTCCTGGATCAGCCCGGCGCCGGGGAAGTCGGCGTAGACGATTCCGTAGCGGTGGTGTGTGCCGGACGCTGCGTCCATCTTCCGCATGGCCAGGACGTTCACACCCTGGAAGGCGACGGAGCAGGTGCCCCAGAAGCAGTTCACGCTGGGGTACTCCGGGATGCAACTGGAGGACCCGCCACAGGTGTTGATGATGCCGCGGGTCCAGCCGGTGAGCAGGTTGGGCGCGCCGGTCCCCGGGCTGGAGTGGCCGCTGGCGACGAAGTACGGGAACGACCCGCCCGAGCCGCTCAGGTAGTTGACGTACGTCTCGGTGGCCGGTCCGGAACCGGCCGCGTCCAGCTGTGCTGAGACGCTGTGCCACTTGTTGGCCAGGTCCCAGTTGGTGGACAGGGTGTAGTTGTCCTGGACCGACCAGTCGCTGTTCGCGTAGGGGATGCCCTCACGGTAGGGCGAGGAGAAGTCCTGCAGCACGACGATCCTGCCTCGGATGTCGCCCAACTGCGGGTCGTCGCTGGTGCCGCGGTAGACGCGCGGGTCCGCGGCGAGGTAGCCGTGCACCTGGTCGGCGAAGTCGGTGACGGTCTGCTCCTCCTTGACCCGCATCAGGATGGTCTCGGTGGGGTGCGCCTGGAGGAAGGCGTCGGCGGTGGCGAGGACGTCGTTCTGGAAGTCCTGCCCCTGCCGGGCGATGCCGTGGTAGAGCTCCAGGCGACCGGAGGACTCGCCAAGCCGGATGTCCCAGGCTCGAATCCCGGAGTTCAACTGCGTTGCCAGGTTCATCGACTGCGTGAAGGCGATGTCCCCGCCGAAGACGGAGGCGCCGCTGTCGTGGGTGCCGGGCACCGACAGCTCGCTCAGCAGCGTCGAGTCGGGCAGACGGCCCATCCAGTCGGTGGCCGTCAGCCCGATGCTGCCATCGTGGGAGTATCCCGGAGTCTGGTCGGCCAGGGCCGGCGTGGCCACGGCCCCCGCCAGGCAGGTCAGCGCGGCCGCCAGAAGCGCCGCACGTGAGGCAACGCGCCGAGCTCTGATCACGTGGTGCTCCCTCGGGTCGGTTCGGCAGGTCAACACCCGTTTTCCAAACGGAAGTTACCGTGCCGTAGGGGCGGTGGACGACGCGTATCCTCCCAGGGGACCCGACTGCTGGGCAATGGGTCGGAGACGAGGCGCGGGTGGAGACACGGCCTCGATCGCCGGTGTCGCAGACGAGTTTCCGTAGTTTCCCGGATGCGCGGCGCGCGAGTGCTCCGTGATGATCATTGGCGGTGATCACCGAAGGCCGCACGTGAGGAGAGGGACATGCCGCGTTACTCCACTGCTCTCGGCGCGCTCGCGCTGGTTCTCGAGCCTCGGGAGGTCCGGTGACGAGGCGGGCGGAGGTGTGGCCGGCGTCGTTCGCGGACGCGCCGCGCGCCCGCGTGCCGGCGCACGCGCTCGCCGTGCTGGTGCTTTTCGCGGTCTGCTGCCTGAGCTTCCTCGGCTGGTACTGGGCCGACGACCCGCAGGTCGGCCAGGAGCGGGAGGGACTCGTCGCGTTCTGTGCGCTGCTCCTGACGCCGCCGGTGCTGCTGATGGGCGCGACCCTGGCCGCGGCCCGGCAGGGTCTGCGCGGGCCGCGGTTCTGGATCCTCGGCGGCGTCGCCTGGACGGTTTCAGCGGCGGCCTGCCCGCTGGTGCTGCTCGAGACCGCAGCGGCCGACGACAACGACTACTGCACCGCCGAGCTGCCGCAGCACCCGCTCTGGTCCGGCGTCGTGCCGGCCGCCTTCGCCGCCGCCCTGGCGGGCGGCCTCCTCGCCGCCTGGCTCACCGCGGTCGTCCGCGGGCACCGGGCCGGGCCGCTCACGCGGTATGCCGTGTGGCTGTCGGCGACCGCGCTCGTCCTGGCGGTCACCCTGGCGCCGCTGCTCCACGCCGCCCAGACCTGCGGGCCGGCGGGCGCGGGCTGACCCCGAGCCGGTCTGCCACGCACTCCTCGTCGAAAGGAAGTCGGACATGCAGGTGGACTGGGCGAGCGGCTTCCTGGCGGACCGCAGACTGCTGCATTCGCTGACCGGTCACGACGGGCCGGTCACGGCGGTGGCGACGGTCCATGTCGACGGCCGGCCGGTCGCCGTGACGGGCAGCAGGGACAAGACACTTCGCTTCTGGGACCTGACGACGGGCTGCGGGCTCCATGAGCCGGTGATCGGCCGCACCGACCCGGTGTCGTCGACGACGGCGGAGGTCCTGTCGGTGACGACGGCGGCGGTGGGCCGGCGCGTGGTCGCCTTCACGCTGAACACCGACGGAACGGTGCTGGTTTTCGACGTGGGCACCGGCCGTGGGGTCGGCGAGTTCGTGCAGATCGTGGACAGCATGACGGTGGACGGCCGCCGCGTCGTCCTCACTGTCGGAGCGGATCGCACGATGCGTTCATGGGATCTGGTCGGCGGCCTCCAGCTCGCCGAGTTCGCCGATGTGAGCGAGCTGGCGATCCTGAACGGGCGCCGTGTCGTCACCTCCGAGGCGGACGGAGCGCTTCGGGTCCGGGATGTGCTGACGGGCCATGAGGTCGGAGAGTCCCTGGAGCTCGTGAGCGCCGGATCGTTCGGTGGTCGCTCCCTCGCCCTGATCGACCTGGCCCAGGTGGTGGCCGTGACGGTGGAGAACGGACGGATCGTCGCCGTCGCCGTCGACACGGGGGAGACCACGCTCCTTGCGGATCCGGCCACCGGCCGCACGCTCGGCACGCCGGTCCGGGGGTGGGATACCGCCGTGATCGACGGGCGTCCCGTCGCCTTCACGGCCGACGCGGGACACCGCCTGCGGATCTGGGATCTGGCAGCGGGCCGCCAGGAGCCGGACGGCACACGCAGGGTCGAGACGATCGTGCCGAGCGGTCAGCCTGCCACCTTCGAGTGCGGCCAGGATGCGGAAGCACCCCTCTGGGAGTCGCTCACAGGTCGTTCGGACAGCCGATCGCAGCTCGTCGGCGCCGGCCCGGGCGAGGCGAGGGTCGCCGCCGAGATCGTGCGGACGGACGAGCAAACGGTCACCCTCACCGCCGAGGACGACGGGACGGTGCGCGTCTGCTCTTCGGCCACGGGCCTGCCGGTCGGCGCGGCGCTGACCGGTCACACCGACCGCGTCTGGGCCATCGCCACCGTCATCGCCGGCTCCAGGTCCGGCCGTCAGTCGCTCGCCGTCACCGTGGGCCTCGACCGGACGGTGCGCGTGTGGGACGTGGCAGCCGGGCGGCAGCTCGGCGCGCCGCTGGCCGGCCACATCGGTCAGGTGTGGGACGTCGCCACCACGGTCGTGAACGGTTGCCCGGTCGCCGTCACCGCGGGCGCGGACCACACCGTCAGGACCTGGGATCTCACGGTCACTCAGCCGGTCGCCCAGGCGCCGTCCTGGCACACCGGCCCGGTGTCGGCGCTGGCCACCGGGGTCCTCGCAGGCCGTCCCTTCGCGGTGACGGCAGGCGTCGACCGAACCCTGCGGCTCTGGGACCTCGCCGGCGACGGGCAGCCCGTCACGGCCCTCACCGGCTTCGCGGGCGAGGTCTCCGCGATCGCCACCGCGGTCGTGGACGGGCTGCCGGTCGTGGTCACCGCGGGTTCGGACGCCACGGTCCAGGTCCGGTCCTTGGCGGACGCCCGGCAGGTCGGCGATCCCTGGCCGACCAACCACGGCAGGGTGCTGGCCATGACCGCCGCCGTGGTGGACACCCGGCCCGTCGCCGTCACGGCCGGAGCCGACCGGACCGCACGTACGTGGGACCTCTCGACCGGCCGCCAGATCGGAGAGCCGCTCTCCGGTCACTCCAGCCGAATCCTGGCCGTGGCCACCACCGTGCTGGAGCAACGGCCCGTCGCGGTCACGGGCGGCTGGGACAGGACGGTGCGCGTGTGGGACCTCGCCACCGGCCACCAGGTCGGCGAACCCCTTGTCGGCCACACCGACTGGGTGACCGCGGTGGCGGCCACCGTGGTGGACGGGAAGTCCCTCGCGGTCACCAGGAGTCGCGACGACACCGTGCGCCTGTGGGATCTCGGCACCGGAAGACAGCTCGGCGGCGCCCGGGCCGATCACGAGGGATCCGGCCGCACGCTGGCCGTCCTCACCGCCCCCGCACGGCCGCTGGCGGCTGTCGCCCAGGACCGTACGGTCCAGCTCTGGGACCCGGCCACCGCACGCGAACCGGAGGCCGCGTACGTCTTCCCCCACCCGGTGACGGCTCTCGCCGGCACGCCGGGCGGAGCGCTCGTTGTCGCCTTCGGCCCCGAACTCGCCCTGCTCAGTCCACGCTGACTCGGAAGGCGACTGCTTGCTGCTCGGCAAGCTCCCAACCGGGCGGGTTGAGCGGCATCGGGGCGTTCGGTTCGGCAGGGTCAGACCGGCTGATACCCCAGAGGGTATTTGGCAATACCCCCATAGGTATGCCTATCCTCGGTGTCAGCGATACCCAAGGGGGTATCCATCCGACTCTTCGAGGAGATGGCATGAGCGTGGTCGACGTCGGGCCTCCGCGCCCGGGCGCGGTGCCGGCG
>NZ_BBPP01000013.1:0-10365 GCF_000787835.1 Streptacidiphilus melanogenes | reverse complement strand
GGGTGGGGCTGCTGGGCCGGCTCGGCTCCGCGGCCGCGCGGCGGTTCCGGGTGACCCTGGTGCTGTGGCTGGTGGTCATCGCCGGCCTGGGCGCCCTGGCGCCCAAGGCGATGAGCGACCTGGCCGGAGCGGGTTGGCAGGCCGACGGCTCCCAGTCGGTGCAGGTGCGCGAGCTTGCGCAGCAGCACTTCGGCGGAGCCGCGTCCTCCGCGCTGCAGGTGGTCGTGCACAGCGACGGCGGCACCGTGGACGACCCGGCCGTCCGGTCGGTGATCGCGAAGGCGACGACGCTGCTGCGCGCCGACCACCGCGTCTCGGATGTCGTCGCACCCCAGCCCGGCGCCACCGTCAGCCGGGACGGCCACACGGCGATCCTGCTGGCGGGTGCGAAGGCCGACACCAACGACATGGTGCGCGCCGCCGATGACCTCAAGGCCCCGCTGGCGGCGCTGTCCGGGCACGGCGTGACGGTCTCCGCGACGGGCTCCTCGGTGCTGTGGAGCGACTTCAACGAGGCCAACCACAGCGCGATGCTGCACTCGGAGATCATGAGCTGGCCGGTGACCATGGCCATCCTGGTGCTGGCATTCGGCTCGATGGTCGCCGCCGGACTGCCACTGCTGCTCACCATCTCCGGCCTGGCCTCGGCCGCCGGGGCGCTGGTGCTGCTGAACCACCTCACACCGGTGTCGATCTGGGCCATGAACTTCGCGATGATGTTCGCGCTCGCCCTCGGCATCGACTACGCGCTCTTCCTCGTGGTGCGGTTCCGTGCGGCCCTGGCCCGACGCGGCAGTGCCGTGGAGGCAGTCGCCGAGACCATGGACACCGCCGGCAAGGCCGTGGCGCTGTCCGGGGCGACCGTGCTGGTCAGCCTGTCCGCGGTGATGCTGGTCCCGGTCCCCGCATTCCGCTCGATGGCCGCGGGCATCATGCTGGCCGTCGCCTTCGTGCTGGCCGCGACGCTCACCCTGCTCCCGGCGATCCTCGGCAAGCTCGGCCGCAAGGTCGACAACGGCCGCCTGCCGTGGGCCCGCAGGGCTGCCGACATCGAGGCCGAGGAAGCCGACGGCTCCCCGCGCTTCGCCTCGTGGGGCGAGCAGTTGTGGAAGCACCCGCTGCGCTACGGCCTGCCGGCCCTCGCGGTCCTGCTCGCCCTGGCCGCGCCGCTGATCGGCCTGCGCACCTCGATGCCCTCCATCAGCGTCGTCCCGCCGGACGCCTCCGCGCGGGTCGGCTACACGGCGGTCCAGGCGGCCTTCGGCCGCGGGATGCCCGGCACACTCCAGATCGTCGCCCCGGCCGCCGAGGCCGACGCCGTCCGCGCCGCGGCCGACGCGACGCCCGGCATCGCCGCCGTCAGCCCGGCCCAGCCCGCGGCCGACGGCTCCGCCCTGGTGTTGGTGCAGGCCGTCCCGACGGTCGACCCGTCGAACAAGGCGCTGGCGACGACCGTCGACCACCTGCGCGCCGCGCTGCCGGAGCACGCGATGGTCGGCGGCGCCGCGGTCGAGAACCTCGACCTGCAGTCCGCGCTCGACGCCAAGACCCCGCTGGTCATCGGCGTGGTCCTCGGCCTGGGCTTCGTCCTGCTGCTGTTGGCGCTGCGCGCACCGCTGGCCGCCCTGGCCGGAACGCTCACCAGCCTGCTCTCCACGGCCGCCGCGTTCGGCGTCGCCCGCCTGGTGTTCCAGGACGGCCACGGCGCCGGCCTGCTCGGCTTCACACCGCAGGGCTTCCTGGACGGCTGGGCCCCGGTGTTCTTCTTCGCGATGATCTTCGCGATCGCGATGGACTACACGGTGTTCCTGCTCGCGGCGGCCAAGGAGCACTTCGAACTCACCGGCGACCCGCGCAGGGCGGTGACCGGGGCGCTGCGTCACAGCGGCCGGGTGGTCTTCGCGGCGGCGGGCGTGATGGTGGCGGTGTTCTTCACCTTCGCCCTGTCCGGCCCCCTGCCGCCCAAGGAGATGGGCGTCATCCTGGGCGTCGCGGTCTTCCTGGACGCCGCCCTGATCCGCCTGGTGCTGCTCCCCGTGCTGCTGCGCCTGCTGGGCCGCTCGGCCTGGACCTGCCCGCCCCGGCTGGCCCGACTGCTGCCCGACATCAGGTTCTCGCACTGAGCCTGGCACACAGCCGAATGCGGCGGGCGGCCCGGAGGACCCTGGGGCGCCCGCCACCCTCCACGTCCGGCTGCTGTCCCGTTTCGGGTTGGGCGTGGCGGCGGATCGGTGTACCCGGCGCTGGTGACCCGGGTCGAGGGCCGGGCGGCGACGCCGGCGGAGCAGACGGGCAGGTCGACCGGTCAGGTGCGGGCGGCGTCGGGCGCGTCGGCGGCGGCCGGTCTGGTGCAGCACCGACCGGGCCCTCGCCGGCCACCTCGGCGTCAGCAAGCGCACCGTCGAACGACGGATCCGCCGCCTGATGGACACGGCCGGCGCGACCACCCGCATCCGACTCACCCTCCACGCCGCACGCCATCACTGGATCTGATCGGCGCGGCGGCCTACGGGGTGGTGTCACGGACCACGCAGCGGAAGCCGAGGTGACAGGTGGCGGTGTCCTCGGTCTGGCCCTGGCGGGCGGCGGGGCGGTAGCGGGCGCAGTAGTCGGGTGCGCAGAGGTAGGAGCCGCCCTTGGTGACCCGCCGGGGGAACCTGTCGGCGGCCGAGCCGTCCGCGTCTGCGGGGCCGTCGGGCTCCGGCTGCCGCGGCTGCGGCGCGCAGCAGGTCGCGGGAGGCTCCTCGGGGGCGGGCAAGGCGTAGCGGTCGGCCGTCCACTCCCAGACGTTGCCGATCATGTCGTACAGGCCGAAAGGGTTGGCGGGAAACGCACGCACCGGTGTGGTGTCCGGCTGGGCGGCCTGACGCCGCCCCGGCAGGAACTGCCAGGGGAACCGGCCCTCCCAGGTGTTGGCCATCCTGCGCCCCTTGGGCGCGATGCTGTCGCCCCACGCGTACTCGGCGCCGACGAGCCCGCCCCGGGCCGCGTACTCCCACTCGGCCTCGGTAGGCAGACCCTTGCCGGCCCAGGCGGCGTACGCGCGGGCGTCCTCGAAGGCGACCTGGGTCACGGGGTGGAGCTCCCGGCCGTGGGTGGTCGACCGGGGGCCGTGCGGATGGCGCCACTGCGCGCCGGGGCAGTAGCTCCACCACTGCCGCCAGTCGTCGAGCCCGACAGGGCGCGCCGGTCGCGTGAACACCAGCGCCCCGGGTACCAGGGCCTCGGGATCGGCGCCCGGATAGTCCTCGGCGGCGGGGGCGCGCTCGGCGACGGTCACGTAGCCGGTGGCTTTGACGAACCTGCGGAACTGGGCGACCGTCACCGGGTGAGCGTCGATCCAGAACGCGCCCACGCCCGCCTCGCGAACCGGCCGCTCCTCCGGGTAGTACGAGGCGCTTCCCATCAGGAACGTCCCGCCGTGAAGCCGGACCATGCCGCGCAGGATCGTCTGGTCGAGTGTGTCGCTCATGTCCCGCATGCCACCACTGTGACCAGAGGGGCTCCGTTCGCCCGGGCGGCGCGCCGTTGGTACGATCGGCGCGCTACTCCCGCGAGAGCATGGCCTCGGCTTCGCGTTCGAGGTCGACGTAGGGTTCGCCGCTGACGTCGACCGCCACCCGGTGGAGGGTCCCGCCGGTGAACGCCCAGGGTGCGTCGCCCTGGTAGTCGTCGGTGACGGGCTCGCCGCCGTCGCGGCCGACGTTGAGGCCCTCACCGGCCAGGGTGAAGCGGCCGGGCTGCGTCCTGATGCGGCCCTCGCCGACCTTGCGGTCCCCGTGGTAGAGGCTGAGGACGCCGGTCGCCACACCGGGGGAGACCTCGCCGTCCTTGTCGAAGGAGGCGGCCAGGATGAGCCGGTCACCGGTGGGGAGGTCCTCGGTCGCGCTCACGGTCTGCGTCTCGGCGCCGAGGAAGTTGTACGTGTAGTGCAGGCGCCCGTCCCGCACGTACAGGGCGTGCCCGCCGAAGCGGCCGCCGTGCGCGAACAGGACGCCACCGGCTCCCGGCCCGGGGAGGCTGACGAGTGCGCCGACCGTGTAGGAGCGGTTTCGGATGTTGACCGCGACGGACTCCGGGACCTCCGAGCCGCCGGGCCGGTAGACGTAGCGGTTGCGCGGCGGCGTGAGCTGGGGCCGGTGCGTGGAGAGGATCTCCAGTGCGGAACGGTCGTCGAGCGGGAACGCCTGGTTGACCCCCGCCTCGTAGAACCACAGCCCGATCAGTTCCTGCAGGCGGCCCGGTTCCTGGGCCGCGAGGTCGTGCAGCTCCGCGCGGTCCTCGTCGGTGTGGTAGAGCTCCCAGGCGTCCTCGGGGAAGTGGCTCCAGCCGCTGATGGCGGGGTGGGTGGTGACCGCCTTCCAGCCCTCGTGCCAGATCCCGCGGGTGCCCAGCATCGAGTAGAACTGCGTGCTCTTCGCGGAGGGCAGCGAGTCGGCGTCGAAGCAGTAGCGCATGCTGACGCCCTGGAGCGGGATCTGCGGGTAGCCCTTGACCGTCTCCGGCAGCTCGACGCCCACGCACTCGAGCACGGTCGGCACGATGTCGACGGCGTGGTGGTACTGCGAGCGGACCTCGCCGCGCGAGGCGATGCCGGCCGGCCAGGAGATGATGCACGGATCGCAGGTGCCGCCGTTGAACGAGTACCGCTTCCACATCTTGAACGGCGTGTTGAAGGCCATGGCCCAGCCGTTGGGGTAGTGGTTGTAGGTCTCGATCCCGCCGAGCCTGTCCAGCATGGCGAGGTTCTCGGCGATCTCGTCCTCGACGCCGTTGAAGAACTTGTTCTCGTTGACCGAGCCGTTCGGCCCGCCCTCGCCGCTGGCGCCGTTGTCCGACACCACGACGAAGATCGTGTTGTCGAGCTGTTCGATCTCCTCCAGGTAGGCGATCAGCCGGCCGACCTGGTCGTCGCAGTGCGACAGGAATCCGGCGTAGACCTCCGCCATCCGGGCGAACAGCCGGCGCTCGTCGTCACTCAGCTCCGCCCACGGCCGCGTGTAGTCCAAAGGTGGGAACGGCCTGCCCTCGGGGCCGGTGCGGGAGTCGGGTGTGCCGATCGGGTTCAGCGGCGGAACCCGCGTGTTCTCCGGGACGAGGCCGAGTTCCTTCTGCCGCGCCAGGATCTGCTCGCGGATCGCCTCGTACCCGACGTCGAACCTGCCCCGGTAGCGGTCGATCCACTCGCGCGGAGCCTGGTGCGGGGCGTGCGCGCACCCCGGGGCGTAGTAGAGGAAGACGGGCCGCTCCGGGGCGATGGCCTTCACGTCGTCGATGTAGGCGATCGCCTTGTCGGTGATGTCCTCCCCGAAGTGGTATCCCTGCTCCGGGGTGCGCGGCTGCTCGACCGGGTGGTTGTCGTGCACCAGGTCCGGATACCACTGGCTGGTCTCCGCGCCGAGGAAGCCGTAGAACCGCTCGAAGCCGCGCCCGAGCGGCCAGTTGCGACGGGTGGAGGCGAGGTTCATCTCGTCCTCCGGGCACAGGTGCCACTTGCCGACCAGGGCGGTGCTGTAGCCGTGGTCGACCAGGATCTCGGCCAGCGTCGCGCAGCCCGGCGGGATGTGTCCGTTGGCGGACGGGAAGCCGATCGCGGCCTCACTGATGCACGCCATCCCGTTGGTGGTGTGGTTGCGGCCCGTCAGCAGCGCCGAGCGGGTCGGCGAGCACAGGGCGGTCGTGTGCCACTGGCTGTACCGCAGCCCGTTCGCCGCCAGCCGGTCGATGTTCGGCGTGTCGATGGGCCCGCCGTAGCAGGAGAGCGCGCCGAAGCCGACGTCGTCCAGCACGACGTAGACCACGTTGGGCGAGCCGGGAGCCGCCTTCGGCTGCTCGTAGGGAGCCCAGTCGGGGACGGAGTCGCGGACGTCGAGACTCACGACGCCCCGGAACGTGTCAGCCATGGAAACCTCGCCCACCTCTCACCAGCCCACCGGCTCACCAGCTGACCGGCCTGGCGCGCCGTGGCGCGTCGTGCGCGCTGTGCGCGCCTGCCGAGTCGCCAGTCTTCGACGCCGCGGGTCGGGCTGCATCCGCTCGCGGGCACACGGGTGACGGCCGCTCAGGCCTGCGCCGTGCCGCGGTCGGGGAAGAGCTCCACGCCGGTGACGAGGCCGGAGGCGTCTGCTGCCCGTCGAACGCGGAAGGCGTGGGCAGCAGCGGCCCCCGGTGCTCCGGCTGAGCATCGGGGGCGTGCGGTGCTTGACTCGGGCGAGGGTCAGGCGCGGGTCAGGCGCCGTTCCCCGAGGCCATGCCGGTCTCGGCCACCGCGATGGCGATGCCCAGCGCCTGGGCGATGTGGCCCGCGGCGGCCATGACGCGTGCCGTGCCCACGATGGGCGCCACCGCGACGAGCACGTCTTGCAGTTCCTCGGCCGTCATGCCGACGTCGGAGGCCGGACCCAGGTTGGCGAGGTAGGAGATCGCAGGTGCGTCCATCGCGGCGAGCGCGGCTATGCGGGTGAAGATCAGCGTCTTGGCGTCAAGGCCGCAGTGCTCGAGCGAGTCGAGCGTCATGGCGGCCAGGGTGTCGAGCACGGGGGTGTCGGATGATGCAGTGGTCATGACTGCCTCCAGGGGGCCGGTGGCCGACCGCAGGGACCCTGAGGGCTGTTGGTGGTCCGGCGGATCGGCGGCTTGCCCTTCGAAGCTAGGTGCTGTCCAGGCGGGGCGCACGCCGACGGCGCCAGCCGTCTGCCTGTCGGCGGACAGACCCCGCGTCACCCGCCACGCCCGGTGTGGGATCTCCCTTCCGTGCTGTGGCGGTGGATACCGTGAGGTCATGGCATCCAGGCTCGTCAGTGACGTGAAGGCGTTTCCCGAGGAGACCGAGACCGATCCGCGCCACCACATGTGGGTCCTGACCCTCACGGAGCAGGTGCCGGTCGGGTGGTGGATCAGCGTGGGCAGCGGGCACAACACGGAGGTCGCGCAGGTCGACGCCTGCGACCGCGCGGATCCTTACTACGTGTGCCGGTTGGCGACGCGTCTGGCCAATCCGCACGAGGCCGGCGAGGCGGTCACGGTGATCGGAGAGCTCCCGGACTGAGGAAGGCCCGGGCGCTGCTTCCTCATGGTCAGAGCGATTCTGGGAGTTCGCTGGCAACCGGACCGGGTTCCCCGTCAGGTGGTCGGCGCCACCGTCCGGAACCGGTACCTTTGGCGCACCCAGGTCGCCGCCATGGACGCGACCGGTGCACGAGGGGGTCGCCCATGTCAGTTTCGCGAATAGTCCGTAGCCGTCTGCTGGTCCGGGCGGCCGGCACCCTCGGGGCCGTCGCCATCGGCCTGGGCGCAACGGTCGCGCCGGCCTCCGCGAGCACGCCGCACCACGGCGACGGGCCCGGCAACAGCGTCCCCGACGCCCCCGTCGACGACACGGCCGTCGCGAAGGCCCAGGCCGCTGCCAACGCCGCCGCCAACGGTGGGCACCTCGAGACGCGGGCCCTGCCGAAGTCCCGTGCGGCGCCCGCGGGTCAGGGGGACTGGGGGGTCACCCCGGTCATCCCGGCCCCGACCGGTCCCTACCAGGTCGGCACGGTGAACCTGCACCTCGTCGACCCGACCCGGTACGACCCCTGGGTGCCGACCCACCCGCGCCGCGAGCTGATGGTCCAGCTCTGGTACCCGGCCACCGCGACCTCCGGGCACGCGCTCGCGCCGTGGCTGCAGTCCGAGGCCGCCGACAGCTTCCTGCACGACTGGAACGTCTGGCCCGGCTCGATGAACGTCCCCAGCACCGCCGGGCACCTTGGCGCGCCGGTGGACCCCAAGGCCGGCAAGCTGCCGGTGCTGCTCTACTCGACCGGCCTCCACTCCGACCGCTCGCAGGGCACCGCCCTTGCGGAGGACATGGCCAGCCGCGGCTACCTGGTCGTCATGCTCGACAGCACCCACGAGGCCGACGAGGTGCAGTTTCCCGGCCCCCGGCTGGAGACGGACACCCCCGCCAGCTCCAAGTACACGCTCACCGTCCGCGCCGCCGACGCCAAGTTCGTCGTCAACGAGCTCGCTCTGATCGCCGGCGGCAAGGACCCCGACGTCGACGGCGCCGCGCTCCCGGCGGGGCTGTCGGGCAACGTGGACATGTCGCGCATCGGCATGTTCGGCTGGTCGTACGGCGGCCCGACGGTGCTGGACTCGATGACGCTCGACCCGCGGATCGCCGCCGGGGCGGACCTCGACGGCGAGCTCTACGGCCCGCAGGACGCGACGAACCTGAACCGCCCGTTCCTCCTCTTCGGCGCGTCGTACCACGACCGCAAGGAGGACAGCAGCTGGGCCAGCGTCTGGTCGCACCTGACCGGCCCCCGCTACGAGTTGAAGCTGGCCGGTACCGAGCACCTGTCGTTCAGCGACTACGAGACGCTGTTCTCCCAGGCAGGCGGGCAGATGGGCCTGACGCCCAGCCAGGTCCAGCAGGACCTCGGCACGCTGGACCCGAACCGGGCCATCTACATCATGCGCACCTACCTGGCCGCCTACTTCGACACGGTGCTGCACATCAAGACCAACTCGCTGATGAGCGGGCCCTCCAAGAGCTTCCCCGAGGTCTCGTTCATTCGCTGAGTCGAACCCTTGACCGACCCGACCCGACGCGAGGCAACGCAACGCGTCGGGTCGTGCCGTGACCTCGTGCTCCCGCAGGGTCGGCGGCGACGCGCGGGCTTCGGGGAGGCGCACGGCGGGCATGCGGGAGAACCAGTCGGTGGTGACCTCCCCGCCCACGACGGGGACGAAGGGGAGCAGGTTTCGAGCGACCTCCCCCAGCGCGCCGGGTCGGGCCCGGCCCACCACACGATCTCCCAGGTGACCGCCGACCTGGTCCGTGATGCGATCCGGTCGGACGTTCTGGCCGAGGCCGGGCAACGGCTACGCGCTGCACGCCCATCGCGCTGATCGCCATCGTCGTCGGCAACAGCCCCCCAGCAGGCGCTGCGCAGTTCCAGGGCGGACGCGAACATCCCCCGCTACAGGCGTGCAGCTCGCTGTCGGCCACCACGGCGGGCCTGCAGTTCCTCGCGCCCGGTCCGGGCCAGGCCGGCACAGACTCTCTGCGCGATTCCGACCTGGGTACTCCATGAGTCCCGCACCCGACCGACCGATCGGTTGGTTGCGCGTAGCGTCGTCGCTCACTCGCGGATCCCTCGCCGTCCCGGCCGGCCGCCGCCCGGGACTCCACTCGCAGGAACAGGGCTGTTGGCAGCCTGGGTGGCGCGGCGGCGTTGCGGTTTGTACCGATTTAGGCCTTTTCCTACAAATCAAAGGCCTTTGATCATGATGGCCGTGGTTTGTGTGGGTTAGACCACTTACGGCCGAAGTTTCTTGCCCGTCCGGCCACGTCGTGTGAACGTGGAGGTCGTTCAGCGGAACGCGGCAGCAAACCAGCGCCGCGCGAGGGCCCGGTGCAGCACCGGTGAGCCCGGCGGATCAGCCCCGCGGACACGCTCGACCGACGGCCCGCTGCATGCGCGCGGGCTCTGTCGAGAACAGCCAGCCAATTCCCAAGGGCGGCTCCGCGCTGCGTTCCCGCCCTGTCCCGGGGTCGGACCGTGCGGCGGCGTCCGACGACCTGTGGAGTGTGACATGCGTCTCGGCCTCCCGCGTACCCGTGCCCGCCTCACCGCAGGCGTTCTGATGGCGTCCAGCGTCGCCGCCTCCGCAGTCCTCGTCGGCCAGCACGCGACGCCTGCCCAGGCAGCGACGAACGAGACCGCGGTGGCCGACCGAGCCTCCGCCAAGCCCGCCGCGGACCTGGCGCAGATGCTGGGCGGCGCGACTCCGACCAAGGCCAAGGCGGCAGCCGCCAAGTCCGGCGCTGATCTGACCGCGCTCCTGGGCGCTGCGAAGCCGGCCCCGGTCAAGCCGGGAGCCGCCAGGCCCGCCGTGGACCCGGCCGTGCTGCTGGGCGGTGCGACGCCCGCCAAGCCTGCTCCCGCGAAGCCCGCGCCCGCCAAGCCCGCCGCGGCGAAGCCGGCCCCGAAGCCCGCCCCGGCCAAGCCCGCCGCGAAGCCCGCGCCCGCGAAGAAGAGCTACCCGAACAACCTCGACGGCTGGATCGCCCAGGCCCGCGACATCCTCCGCGCCCACGGCGACAAGGTCCCCTCGGCCGCGTCCATCCGCGCCCGGGCGATGACCGAGTCCTCCGGCAACCCCCGCGCCGAGAACCACTGGGACTCCAACCAGGCCCTCTACGGCGGCACCTACGGCCTGATCCAGACCATCAAGCCGACCTTCGCCGAGTGGTCCCTGCCGGGTCACAAGGACATCCTCAACCCGGTCGACAGCATCATCGCGGGCGTCCGCTACGCCAACGACCGCTACGGCTCCTTCGAGACCATCGCCTACGGCAAGCAGGGCTACTGA
>NZ_BBPP01000014.1:108547-165126 GCF_000787835.1 Streptacidiphilus melanogenes | reverse complement strand
CAGGACGCCTCGGCGGGCCTGACGGCGGTCGCCGCGAGCGACCCGGCGGCCCGTGCGGTGGCGGCCGTGGACTGGGGCTCGCGCTCCTACCAGGACCCCGCCGACGGCTCGCGCATCGACCTGTCGAACGGTCACGGCACCGCGCCGGGCGCGCCGGTGACGCTGACCACCGTGCTGGCCGCCCGCTACCAGGGCGAGGCCGCGGCGGTCGTCGTGCTCACCCGCCGGGACCGGGCCGTTCCGGAGGACATGATCGAGCTCTACCGGGTCCGCAGCGGCGCAGAACCGGTTCTGCTGGCCGCGCACGCCACCACCGGGGACCCCAACGGCACCAGCGTCTGGCAGATCCAGAACGGCGCGGTGCTGCGCCAGGAGCGCACGCCGCAGAGCGGCGGCCGCACGGTCAGCACCACCCGCTACACCGTCGCCGCGAAGGGCACGATGACCGAGACCTGGCCGGGTACGGGCGCGGCGTCCTCCCCGGCCGTCCCCTCCCCCTCGGCGACGGCCCCGGAGTCCGCCTCGCCCGCTGCCCAGGCCCTCGGCTCCCCCGCGTCGGCCTCCCCGGCGCACGGCTGAACCCGCCACGGGGAGCAGCGTGGACGCTCCGGAACCCCCGCAGCACCCCGCCCGCGCTGCCTTCCCGGACCTCGCGACCGTCCTGCCGCCCGAGTTCCTCCGCGTGCCCTATGCCGGCGCCCGCCATCCCGGCTCCCCCGCCGTGGCCGCCCGCCCCGGCCTCGCGGAAGGCGCCAACTGCCAGCTCTACGCCTACGCGGTCCTGGCCCACTTCGGCCTCCGGATGCCGCCGCTGCGCTCCGCCGAACTGTGGGCCGACCGCGCGGCCACCCGCATCGTCCCCACCCCCGGGCCCCTGGACCTGCTGCTCTTCGCCCCGACCGACAACCCGTACGGCGCCCACGTCGGCCTCTGGCTCGGCCCGGACCAGGTCCTCCACCTCTCCCGCGAGGTCGGCCACCCGGCCGTGTGGCCCCTCGCCGCCTTCCGGGCCCGGATGCGCTACCGCGTCCTGATCGGCGTGAAACGCGTCCGCTCCTGAGGCCGGTCCGGCGGATCGGCCGGTGAGCGCGGGTCACCCCGACGCGCCGGGGCCGGTCGCGATCCCGCAGGTCGCGGGCGGTTGAGGGGAGACTCGTCCGTGACGGCTCGGAGGAGGGACGGACATGACAGCACCGGACCTGGGAGCGGCGGCGTTCGGCCCCGTCGACTTCCGCCCGGCGACGGACGTGCTCGCCGCGCTCGTGCGCGGTGTGCGCGAGGAGCAGCTGGACCTGGAGACCCCCTGCGGCGGAATCTCGGTCGGGCGGCTGCTGGACCACATCGACGGGCTCAGCCTCGCCTTCGCTGCGGCGGCCCGCAAGGAGCCGCTGCCCGACGGCGGCCGGGCGCGGGAGCCGGATGCGTCGCGCCTCGGGGACGCGTGGCGTGACCGCCTGCCTGCCGGGTTGGACGCGCTGGCCGACGCCTGGGTGCCGGGCGCGGCGTGGGAGGGGGTGACCACCGTCGGCGGCCTCGATCTGCCCGCGCCGATCGCCGGGGCCTCCGGGCTGGACGAGGTGCTCGTCCACGGCTGGGACCTGGCCGCCGCCACCCGGCAGCCCTATCCCGCCGACGGCGCGCTGACCGAGGCCGTGGAGACCGCCTACGCCTGGGTCGGCTCCGTCGCGGCGCAGAACCCGGAGGGCGTGCCCGGCCTCTTCGGGCCACCCGTGACCGTCCCGGACGACGCACCGGTGCTGCACCGCCTGCTGGCCCTGACCGGCCGCGACCCGGACTGGAAGCCAGGGCGGGGCCTGGTGGTGTAGGGCCGCGTCATCCGTCCGTTCGCGCGGACGCCTGAGGCGAGGTGGTGAACCTCCGCCACACCGGGGCGCTGCGGACCCCGAGGAAGTTCCGGAGGGACCGGTAGACGCCGACTTCGAGGCAGCCGAATCCGTCGTGAGGGCGGACGGGGCTGTTGCGCGGGTCGTGCTCGTCGTCGTAGTCGATGTCCTCGTACCGGGGGTCCTCGATGCTGTCGTGGGTCAGACGGCCACGGGCGTGCTCGATGATGAAGACCAGCAGCCCAGGGCAGTCGTAGCGGCGGGAGACGTGAAGCTGGGCGCGTCGGCGCAGGTCCCGCTCAGGGGCGGGTGGCGTAGAACGCCACGGCGGAGGCCGCGGCGACGTTGAGCGAGTCGACCCCGTTCGACATCGGGATGGTGACCCACTCGTCCGCCGCCCGCAGCGCCGCCGTGCTGAGGCCGTTGCCCTCGGTGCCGAAGACGAGCGCGACGCGCTCGTGCCGACGGGCGGCGAACTCGTCCAGGGAGATCGCGTTGTCCGCTAGGCAGAAGGCCGCGATGGTGAAGCCGGCGTCGCGCAGCTCCGTGAGCCCGTCCGGCCAGGGGTCGAGTTCGGCGTAGGGGAGGCTGAGGGTCGCACCCATCGACACCTTGACGGCGCGTCGGTAGAGCGGGTCCGCGCAGCGCGGGCTGAGCAGGATGGCGTCGACGCCGAGCGCAGCGGCGTTGCGGAACGCGGCGCCGATGTTGGCGTGGTCGACCAGGTCCTCGAAGACCGCGACCCGACGGGCGCCGGCCAACACGTCCTTGACCGGCACGGCCGGCTTGCGCTGCATCGAGGCCAGCGCGCCGCGGTGCACGTGGTAGCCGGTCACCTGCTCGGCCACGGCGGGCGTCACGGCGTAGACGGGCGCCGGGACCTCGTCGATGACGTCCTTCATCTGGTCGATCCACTTGGCCGAGAGCAGCATCGACCGCATCCGGTACCCGGCGATCCGGGCGCGCCGGATCACCTTCTCGCCCTCGGCGATGAACAGGCCCTCCTCCGGCTCGCGGCGGCGGCGCAGGTCCACGTCGGTGAGTGCGACGTAGTCGTGGAGGCGCGGGTCCTCCGGGTCCTCGATGGTGATGAGCTCGGCCACGGTCGAATCCTGCCCGCTCGGGCTCAGCCTGCCAAGGCGACGACGTCGCCGATCACGACGATGGACGGCGGCCTGATCCCCTCGGCGGCGACCACGTCGGCGACCGTCGCGAGCGTCGCCCGCACGACGCGCTGCGCGGCGGTGGTGCCCTCCTGGATCACCGCGACCGGCGTCTCGGGGGCACGCCCGCCCGCGACCAGCGCGGCGGAGATGGCGGCGATCCGCTCGACGGCCATGAGCAGCACCAGCGTGCCGCGCATCTTCGCGGCAGCGTCCCAGTTGACCAGCGAACGCGGGTCCTCGGGCGCGACGTGACCGGAGATCACGGTGAACTCGTGCGTCACGCCCCGGTGGGTGACCGGGATCCCGGCGGCGGCCGGGACGCTGATGGAGCTGGAGATGCCCGGCACCACGGTGACGGGCACGCCCGCCTCGGCGCAGGCGATCAGCTCCTCCATGCCGCGTCCGAAGACGTACGGGTCGCCGCCCTTGAGTCGGACCACGAACTTGCCCGCCCGGGCGTGCTCGATCAACGCGTTGTTGATCGCCTCCTGGGCCATGAACCGGCCGTAGGGGATCTTCGACGCGTCGATGACCTCGACGTTCGGCGGCAGCTCGTCCAGCAGCTCACGCGGCGCGAGGCGGTCGGCGACCACGACGTCCGCCTCGGCGAGAAGCCTGCGGCCCTTGACCGTGATCAGCTCCGGGTCGCCCGGCCCGCCCCCCACGAGCGCGACACCGGCCGTGCGGCCGCGGTGGTGCGCGGCCGCGAGGCTGCCGTCGCGCACACCGCTCACGATCGCGTCGCGCAGGGCGACGGAACGCCGCGGGTCACCGGAGAGGACGGCCACAACCGTCCCCTCCGCCCGCCCGCTGGCGGGGGTCCACGCGGTGCCGCCGGAGGCGTCGTCGCTGCGGGCGCAGAAGATCCGCCGCGACTCCGCCTCGGCCGCGGCGGCGGCGTTCGTCTCCGGGTCCGAGGTCGCGATCATGGCGTACCAGGCGTCGGCGAGGTCCCCGGCCCGGTACCCGCGCTGCTCCCAGCGCAGCTCGCCGGCGTCCGCCATGGCCTGCACGGCGGGCGTGGTCTCGGGAGCGATCAGGACCACGTCCGCCCCGGCGCCGAGCAGCGCGGGCAGGCGTCGCTGCGCCACCACACCGCCGCCGAGGACGATCACACGTCGGCCGACCAGTCGCAGTCCGACGGGGTACGGCGGGGTCGCGTCGTCGTCGAGCGGGGCGGTGGGCATGGGCACTCCGTGATCGATGGGACATGGGCAACGCACTCGGTTGCACCCTCCAGGGGCGCCGGGGCCTGCGCGACAAGCCACCCCGGGAGGTGACCCCTCGAACGAGCAGGGCCATCCGCACATGGGGGATTCTCGCGCAGTTCCCCGCGCCCCTAAAGGTGCTGCAACTCACTCGGGCTGCAGAAGCGATTCGCCCGGGTAGGGCCTAGTGCTTCTCGGTGACGCCCGCCGAGTCGAACGTCGCCACGTCGTGCATCGCCCGCGCCGCCGACTGGACCAGCGGGAGCGCCAACAGCGCGCCCGTGCCCTCGCCGAGGCGGAGGTCGAGGTCGATGAGGGGACGCAGACCGAGCTTCGCCAGCGCTGCCTTGTGGCCCGGCTCCGCCGACCTGTGGCCGGCGACGCACGCCGCCAGTACCTCGGGGGCGATCGCCTTGGCGACCAGCGCCGCCGAGCCCGCGATCACGCCGTCGAGGATGACCGGCGTGCGCAGCGACGCCGCGCCCAGCAGGAAGCCCGCGATGGCGGCGTGCTCCAGGCCGCCGACCGCCGCCAGGACGCCGATCGGGTCGGACGGGTCCGGGCGGTGCAGTTCGAGGGCCTGACGAATGACGGCGACCTTGCGGGCGTGCGTCTCGTCGTCGATGCCCGTGCCGCGGCCGGTGACGGCCGCCGGGTCCTCGCCGGTGAAGACGGAGATCAGCGCGGCGGCGGCCGTGGTGTTGGCGATGCCCATGTCGCCGGTGACCAGCGCCTTGTTGCCGGCGGCGACCAGGTCGCGCGCGGTCTCGATGCCGACCTCCAGCGCGCGCATGGCCTCCTCGCGGGTCATCGCGGGGCCCTGCGTCATGTCGCCGGTGCCGGGGCGGACCTTGCGCGGCAGCAGGCCCGTGGTGCGGCCGGAGTCGAGCGCCGGGGGCAGCTCGGAGGCGACGCCCACGTCGACCACACAGACCTCGGCCCCCAGCTGGCTCGCGAACGCGTTGATGACCGCGCCGCCCGCCAGGAAGTTGCCGACCATCTGCGCCGTGACCTCCTGCGGCCACGGGGTCACGCCCTGGGCGTGCACGCCGTGGTCGCCCGCGAAGATCGCGACGCACGCGGGCTCCGGGATCGGCGGCGGGCACTTGCGGGAGAGCCCGCACAGCTGCGCGGAGATTATCTCCAGCATGCCCAGCGAACCGGCCGGCTTGGTCATCCGCTTCTGACGGTCCCACGCCTCGCCGAGCGCCTTGGCGTCCAGCGGGCGGATGCCGCGCAGGGTCTCCTGCAGGACGCTGTGCGGCTCCTCGCCCGGGAGGGCGCGGCGGCCGTAGGTCTCCTCGTGCACGACCCAGGAGAGCGGGCGCTTCTTCGCCCAGCCGGCCTGCGCCAGCTCCGGCTCGTCCGGGAACTCGTTGACGTAGCCCACGCAGAGGTAGGCGACGACCTCCAGGTGCTCCGGCAGGCCCAGCTCGCGGACCAGCTCCTCCTCGTCGAAGAAGCTGACCCAGCCGACGCCCAGGCCCTCGGCGCGCGCGGCGAGCCACAGGTTCTCGACCGCGAGGGCGGCCGAGTACGGCGCCATCTGCGGCTGGGTGTGACGGCCGAGGGTGTGGCGGCCGCCCCGGGTGCGGTCGGCGGTGACCACGATGTTGACCGGGGTCTCCCGGATGGCCTCGATCTTCAGTTCCTTGAACTGCTTGGCGCGGCCCTTGGGGAGCGACTCGGCATAGATGTCGCGCTGACGCTCCGCCAGCTCGTGCATCTTGGTGCGGGTCTTGGCGGAGCGGATGACGACGAAGTCCCACGGCTGCGAGTAGCCGACGCTGGGCGCGGTGTGCGCGGCCTCCAGGACCCGGATCAGCACCTCGTGCGGGATCGGGTCGGAGCGGAAGCCGTTGCGGATGTCACGGCGCTCGCGCATCACGCGGTGCACGGCCTCGCGCATGTCCTCGTCGTAACCGGGGGCGGCGTCGCCCAGCTCCTCGAACTCGGTTTCGAGCTCAGCCTCGGCCTGGGGCTCGGCGGTCTCGGTCTCCGCGGTGTCCGCACCCGGGGCGGCCGGAGCCGGCTCGTCTCCGGCGGCCGGGACCACGGCCTCTGACGTCTGGTGCGGGATGGTCGGCTCGGCCGCCACCGCCTGCGGCGGCTCCTGGACCGACTGGGCTTCCTGCGTCTCCGGCACCTGCTCGACGGCCTGTTCCGCCACGATCTCTGCCTCCACCACGTCCGACTTCCCCGGCGCCTCGGTGCCCGGCTGCGCGCCGGACACCGCGCCCTGCTCCCCCACCGGCCGGTCGACCGACTCGGCGACCGGCTCGGCGACCGGTTCGGCCGCGACGTCCGCGGGCGCCTCGGCACTCGGCTCGGACGCGGGCTCATCGACCGGCTCGCTCACCGACTGGGCGGGGGTCTGGGGGTCCGTCTCCGAGACGGATTCAGCCGACGCCGAGGCCTCAGCCGCAACCTGGTCGGGCTGCTCGGCGACGGGCTGCTCGGCCTCGGCCGCAGGGTCGACGGCGACGGGCTCGACCAGCGGCTGACCGGTCAGCACGCCGATGCCCTGCGCGGTCTCCTCGGGCTGGACCGGCGAGTGGCTCTGGGACGGCGGGGCGATGAAGGAGGCGATGCGCATGGGCGCCCCCTCAACGGCCCCGCGCTCCGCCGGGACCACCGGCTCGGACGCGACGGACGACTCGGCACTCGGCTCGGGTTCCGGCTCGGCGACCGGCTCGGTCGGCTCGACAGCGATCGGCTCGACAGAAACCGGTTCGACGGCGATCGGCTCGGCCGGGACCGGCTCCATGACGAACGGCCCGGAGGCGGTCGGCGCGGCGGGTTCGGCCTGCTCGACGACCTGCTCGACAGCGGGCTCGGCGGGGACGGCCGATCCGTTCTGGAGGGCGGTCTCGACCTGGGCGGCCGAGCCGCCCAGGGTGCTGTCCGGGGACGGCATCTGCATCGGGACGGTCGCCGTCACGGTGACCGTGGTGCCGGCCGCCGCGGCCTGGACGGCGGACGCGGACTGGTCCAGGTACTCGGGCGCGCCGCCCAGCGTCGTGGGCCCGTTGGACGTGGTGACGCCGTAGGGAGGCGTGCCGGCCGGGAGTGAGCCGTTGCCGCCGTGGCTGCTCGGGCCGCGGTCGGCGAGCGAGCGGACCGGCACCTGGCCGGTCATCAGGGACGGGTCCGGGATCGGCGGACCGGCGTGCAGCGGGCGCCGCGGCGCGGTCTGCTGCGCCTGCGCGTCCGCGCCGTCGGCGGCGGACAACTCGTCGGCCTGCGGGGACGGAACGGGCTCGACAGCCGGGGCCGCAGCCTCGGCGGCGGGGACCGCCTGCCCGGACTGCTCGGCCAGTTCCGTCGGCCCGGCCTGCTCGGCCGGCGCGAAGGTCTCGACCGGGAGGCCGGGCATGCCGGCGGCGGCGAGGTACGGGTCGGTGGTGTAGCCCTGGGCGACGTAGGGGTCGCCGGCCGGCGCCTCGACCGGCATGCCCGGGTGGACGCCCGGGACGTGCTGACCGGCCTGGGCCGCCTGCCCGAGGACGGACGACAGCGGATCGGTCAACGGGTCGATCGCCACCGGCGCGTGCGGCTGCGCCACGGCGGCGTGGGGAGCCTCGGCCCCGGGGGGCGCCATGGGAGGCCAGGACGGCGCGGGCGGCTCACCGTGCGCCGGTGCGTGCATCTGCACGCCCGGCTCGTAGGAGCCCAGGATGCCCGGCATCTCCGCCCCAGTGCCACCGGGCTGTCCCGGGACGACGGAGACGACCGGCGGAAGGTTCTGTGCCTGGGGGTACTCCTGGCCGCGGGCGGTCTCGTTCCACGCGCCCTGCGGTCCGGGCATGAGCAGCTCGTCCTCCTCCTCGTCGACATCGTCGAGGAAGGTGTAAGCAGGCCGGACGCCCTGGACGGGGCCCTGCTCGGCGGCGTAGCCGACGTGCTGCGGCACCTGCTCCGGCTCGAGGCCCGGTACCTGGCCCCCGGGGGGGACGTTGCCGGTCTCGCTCATGTCACTGGCTCCTTCCAGGGCCGCCTGGCGTCCACGGCACCGCGGCTGCGGCCACGACACCCACCGTTCCGGTCCTCGCCTCACTGCGGCGGACCGGTGCACACCCCGCCCGCCACAAGAAGAACGACAGAACCGGGGCAACCGGCACGATCGCCCCGGCCACACCGGCATTCTTCCGTCCCACCGGGGCCCATGGCCAACGCGCACGCCCGACGATGCTGTGGCTTCCGCCACGTTGCATCGCGCCCCTCGGGACACGGCGTCAGCCTACCTGTCGTCAGTGACGCCGGACGCCACGGTCTTGCGCGGTGGACAGACTCCCCGGCTCGTCCACGAAGCCCTCACGCCCGGTCCCCCCACAGCACCCACCGGGGTGCGGAGGCGCCCAACTCCCCTTCCGCGTCCAGCGAAGAAGACTGCAGCAGGCTGCCTTCGGCGCGGTAACCGGACCGCGCGAACGCGCGCCGGAGCTCCTCCAGCTCCGCCGTGGTGCGCGGCAGCGCGACGATCCGCTCCGGGCGCCGGGTCAGGCACGCCTGGAGCACCGAGGCCCCTTGGCGCACCAGCACGACGTCCGGCTCGGGCAGGTCGGCGAGCACGGCCGGCGCGGCCCCGAGAACCGTCTGCACCTCCACACCCGCGCGGCGGGCGCTGACGTCGAGTCGGGCGCAGGCGTCGGGGTCCTCGTCGACGGCTATGACGGCCGCACCGCAGCGCGCGGCGTCCACCGCGAGCGCGCCGTCGCCGGCGCCGACGTCCCACACCAGGTCGCCCGGCCGCGGCCCGAGCCGGGCCAGTGCCAGCGCCCGCACGGGCGGGGGCAGTTCGGACGCCTGTGTGCCCTGCTCGGACGACGGCGACTCGGCGGGCTGCGCCCAGCCGCGTCCGGCCTTGCCGGGGAAGTCGACGGGCCGCCCGGCGAGCCACCCCGAGGGCGGCACCGTCCCGCCGTTCCCTGAACCGCCTATGACCAGCACCACGTTCGGGTCCCGCCACAGGTGGTCGGGCACCCGGTCGGAGGTGAGGACGGTGACGTTCTCCTCGGGCGTGCCGAGGGACTCGCAGATCACGAAGGTCCGGTGCACGTCGCGCAGCATCAGCGCGAGCTCGGAGGGCCCCGCGCCCGGCGCGGTCAGCACGGCCACCTTCGGGTGGGCCCGGCAGACGTTGACGGCGCGGCGGAGCCCGCGCCCGTGGGTGGAGACGATCTGCGCGTCGTCCCAGGGCATCCCCGCGCGGGCGAAGGCCGCGGCGACGGCGGAGACCGCCGGCAGCACCTCGATCTCCAGGCCGTACTCGGGCCGCCGCAGAGTACGCACGACGCCGAAGAAGCCGGGGTCCCCGTCCGCGACCACGACGGCGGTCCCGCGGTGCTCGGCGATGCGCCTCGCCACGAGCTCGACGCTGCCGAGCGCCATCCGCTCGACGCTGGGCGCGAGCCGCAGGGCCCGCAGGGGGACGCTTCCCGCGGCGACGAGTGTGGCCGCGTCCAAAGCGGCGCGCGCGGCGTCGCCGAGCGGCGAGCCGTCCCAGCCGATCACGGTCACCCGGTCAGCCATGGCGGTCGCTCCGCACCTTTTCCCCCACCGTCGTCCTCCACCCGGGCCCCGCACAGGCTAGCCCCCCAGCCCTTGCCGGGCCAGCTGCACCCCCCTGCTCGCTGCCCGCTCGCTCCCACCTGGGATTGCACTGACCTCAGGGGCGCGAGGCTGCGCCGATGCGAGGCTCCGCCGCGCGGGGCACGACCGGGCGGGGCTTCGATCCCCAGGCGGTTGCACCCTCCGGGGGCGCTGGGCTGCGCCGATGCGCGGCTCCGCCGCGCGGGGCACGACCGGGCGAGGCTTCCCTCCCCCGGGCGGTTGCACCCACCGGGCGCGCGGGGAACTGGGCGGCAAGCCACCCACGCAGATGGCGGGCCGAACGCGCAGGGCCGT
The DNA here is from genome assembly GCF_000787835.1 of Streptacidiphilus melanogenes. Taxonomy (GTDB): domain Bacteria; phylum Actinomycetota; class Actinomycetes; order Streptomycetales; family Streptomycetaceae; genus Streptacidiphilus; species Streptacidiphilus melanogenes. The sequence continues at coordinate 155,001 of NZ_BBPP01000014.1, read as the reverse complement.
CCGCACGCCGGTGGTTTCTCGCGCAGTTCCTCACGCCCCCGGAGGGTGCAGGGACATGCAGGACCGAATCTTCAGGACCAGATCGGGTCGAGGTCCTCCGGGAGGAGGCTCCAGACGATGAGATCGGAGCGGGTGGTGTGTTCCGCGTCCGCGCCGCGGACGAGCCAGGCGTTGCGGAGGACGCCCTCGCTGATCGCGCCCAGCTTCTGGGCGACCTGCTGGGCGGCGATGTTGCCCGCCGCCGTCCGGAGCTCCAGGCGTTCGAACTTCTGGTCCTCGAAGAGCCAGCGAGCCACCGCGTGGGCGATCTCGCCCGCGTAGCCCTCGCCGCGGGCCCAGGGGGCCGTGACGACCTGGAGCTCGGTGCTGCGCAGGCGCCAGTCCGTCGCGCGCAGGCGCACCGTCCCGATCAGACGCTGGGTCAGGAACTCCACCGCGCCGAGCGCCAGGCCGCGGCCGGCGACGCGCTCGCCCAACGCGCGGGTGTGGACCCAGGCCTGCGCGTCGCGCAGGGCATAGGGGTGCGGCGCGGTGGTCCACTGGTGGACCAGATCGTCGTTCAACATCTCGGCGAGCGCGGGGGCGTCGTCGGGGTCGAACGCACGCAGCACCAGGCGATCGGTGTTGATCGTGATCTCCGGGAACACCGGCGCGCATCCCTTCGGTCCGGACACCGCCGCCGCATCGCTGCTGCTCATGGAACGATCATGCTCCAGGGTGGGGGCCGCCGTCACCTCTTTGCCGCGGCGCGCCGGGACGCGGAGGTGACGGCGTGTGGGAGAACGAGGCTACTCGCTCCCTCAGAAGGCCGGAATGACCGAGCCCGAGAAGGTCTCCTCGATGTACTGCTTGACCTGCGGCGAGTGCAGCAGTTCGGCCAGCTTCTTCACCCGCGGGTCGTTCTGCTCGCCGCTCTTGACGGCAAGGATGTTGGCGTAGGGGTTGCCCTGCGCCTTCTCCAGCAGCAGGGCGTCCTTCTTCGGGTTCAGCTTGGCGTCGATCGCGTAGTTGCCGTTGATGACGGCCGCGTCGACGTCGCCGAGGGTGCGCGGCAGCTGGGCCGCGTCGATCTCCTGGAACTTCAGGTGCTTGGGGTTGTCCGTGACGTCGTCGGGGGTCGCCGTGGTCCCGGCGCCGCTCTTGAGCTTGAGCAGGCCGTTGGCGGCCAGCAGCTGGAGGGCGCGGCCCTCGTTGGTGGCGTCGTTGGGGATGGCGACGGTGGCGCCGTCGGCGAGCGCGGCGGCGGACTTCACCTTGTGCGAGTACAGGCCCAGCGGCTCCAGGTGGACGGCCTCGACGGACACGATGTTCGTGCCGTGGGTCTTGTTGAAGTCGTCCAGGTAGGGCTGGTGCTGGAAGTAGTTGGCGTCGGCGGAGCCGTCCTGGACCGCGAGGTTCGGCGTGACGTAGTCGGTCACGACCTTCACCTGGAGGTTCAGGCCGGCCTTGGCGGCCAGGTTCTTCTGGATGTACTCGAGGATCTGCGCGTGCGGGGTGGGGCTCGCGACGACGACCAGCGGCTTGCTCGCGTCGTTCGACGAACCGGAGCCGCTCGACGAGGTCGAGGCGGACGAGCCGCAGGCGGCGAGGGTGAGGGCCAGCGCGCTGGCGGCAACGGCGGTGGTGGTGAACTTCACGGAGGTACGCACGAAAAGTGCCCTTCCTTGCTTCGGTGCTTGGTGCAGGTGGATCAGCGCTGGGCGGAGCCGGTGAGCTCCGGTTCCGGCGCGGGGGTCTCCGCGGCCTTCGGGGCGGCGGAAGTCTGGGTGGGGACGGTCCGGTGGAGCGTCCAACGGGAGGCGGTCGCTGGCCGCTTGTGGTCGAGGCCGCGGGCGAGGCCCTCGCCGGCCAGTTGGACGAGCGTCACCAGGACGACCAGCTCGGCGGCGATGACCCACATGAAGGTGGTCTCGAAGCGCATGTAGCCGTAGTTGATGGCGAGTGTGCCGAGTCCGCCGCCGCCGACCGTGCCGGCCATGGCCGAGTAGCCGACCAGCGCGATCACGGTGGTGGTCAGCGCCGAGACGAGCGCGGGCAGCGCCTCGGGCAGCAGTGCCTTGCGGACGACGGTCCAGGCGGAGCCGCCCATCGCCTGCACCGCTTCGACGAGTCCGCCGTCGACGTCGGCGACGGCCGTCTCCACGAGCCGGGCGAAGAACGGGATCGCGCCGACGGCGAGCGGCACGGTCGCGGCCTGCCATCCGAGCGTGGTCCCGGTGACCCAGCGGGTGAACGGGATAATCGCCACGATCAGGATGACGAAGGGCAGCGAGCGCCCGACGTTCACAACCGTGCCGACGAGCTTGTTGACGCCCGCGTTCTGCAGCAGGCCGCCGCGCCGGGTGCTTGCGAGCAGCAGGCCGAGCGGCAGGCCGAGCAGGACGGTGGCGAGGGTGGCCAGGCCGACCATCCAGGCGGTCTCCCAGGTGGCCTGCCACAGCAGGGGCTGCATGTCGTTCCACGTCATCAGGCCGCCACCTCCACCTGGAGACCCTGCTCGCGCAGGTAGCCGATGGGGACGACGTTCTCGTCGAAGCTGCCGGGCAGCGAGACGCGCATCCGGCCGACCTGACGGCCGCCCAGGGTCTCGACGGCCGCGCCGATGATGCTGACGTCGACGTTGTAGGTGCGGGCCAGCTGCGAGATGAACGGCTGGGCCGTCGCCTCGCCCTGGAAGGTGATGTCGAGGAGGGTGCTGCCCTGGAGGGGTTCGCCCTCGCCGAGCGGGAAGAGCTCGCGGGCGAGCTCGGAGCCGGGTCGCTCCAGCAGCTCGTGCAGCGTGCCGGACTCGACGACGCGGCCGTCCCGCATCAGCGCGGCGGAGTCGCAGACGGACTTGATGACGTCCATCTCGTGCGTGATGAGCAGCACGGTGAGGCCGAGCTGCCGGTTGAGGTCGCGCAGCAGCTGGAGGACGGAGCGGGTGGTCTCGGGGTCCAGCGCCGAGGTGGCCTCGTCGGAGAGCAGCACCTTGGGGTCCCCGGCCAGGGCGCGGGCGATGCCGACGCGCTGCTTCTGGCCGCCGGACAGCTGCGCCGGGTAGGCCTTGGCCTTGTCGGCGAGGCCGACCAGCTCCAGCAACTCGCGCGCCTTGGCGGCGCGCTCACGGCGGCTCAGGCCGGTGAGCTCCAGGGGCAGTTCGACGTTCTCGGCGACGGTGCGGCGGGCCAGCAGGTTGAAGTGCTGGAAGACCATCCCGATGGAGCGGCGGGTCTCGCGCAGCTCGGCGGGCGAGAGCGCGGTCAGCTCGCGTCCGTCGACGCGGACGCTGCCGGAGGTGGGGCGCTCCAGCAGGTTCACGCAGCGGATCAGGGTGGACTTGCCGGCGCCGCTGGTGCCGACGACGCCGTAGACCTCGCCCTGGCGGACGTGCAGGTCGACTCCGTCGAGTGCGGCGATCTCCGTGGTCGAGCCGGGGCGGCCCTGGGCACGGTAGACCTTACGCAGGTCAGAGGTGGTGATCACAGTGTTTCCGTGGGTCGGCGCGCGAGGCCGTCCGTGCGGCGTTGATCGCGCGGGAAGGGTGTGCGGGGGCGGCCCGGAGCGGAGCTCTACGGGCGGGTCGTGCGCTGGGCGGGAAGGCTCAGCAGCCGCACATTCGACAACAGCGCATCATGCTGCGCATGCCACGACCACCTGCCGGCATCGCGCCGGTGAGGTGGGTGTGCGTGGTCGTCGTCATGGGAGCCAGCTAAACACACGGCCTGCGGATCGCCCAAAAGGGATGTCCGAAGTATGAGACGAATGGTGGGACGGCGCAGGAAAGAGAGCTGCTCAACGCGGTCGACAGGGTCGGGGTCGTGCCGCCCCGGGGACGTGGGGAGAGCCCGGGGCGGCGCGCGTCACGCGGTGGCGGCCAGCTGTTCCGCCGGCTGGGCGGCCGGCTTCTCCAGCACGATGAAGCTGAGCTTGGTGTTGATCTCCTCGACCTGCGTCTGGCGGTAGCCGAGGCGCTGGTAGAGGCGCAGGTTGCCGATGCTCCGGTGGCCGGTGAAGAGCCGGTAGCCGGTGGGCGGCCGCGGCCCGGAGGCGAGCTGCCGTTCCATGGCGCTGAGCAGTCGGCTGCCGAGTCCGTGCCGCTGCATCCGGGGGTGGACCATCAGGCGCCCTATCCGGCCCACGCCGTCGGCGTCGACCCAGCCGCGGACGCTGCCGACGACCTCGTCGCCCAGACGGGCGACCAGCACATGGTGCTCCTTCAGCTCCGAGCGCAGGCTCTCCAGCGTCTGCGTCAGCGGGTCGATCGCCCAGTCACCGTAGAGCTCGGCCTCGCCCTGGTAGCAGAGGAACTGCAACTTCAGGATCCGCTCGGCGTCGTCCTCGGTGGCCACCGAGGTGGTCACGCTCATGCCCACGCGCTTCCTCCCTTTCTCGTGAGCCCGGCCGCGCGATGTGCGAGGGGAGTGCGCCCGGGTGTGCCCTGACCGGAGGTGTGGTCTGCCTGACGATCATGCGTCGTCATCGGCGTACGTTCCAGTCCCCTTTACCCAGCGGCCTCCGGATTGCAACCTCGCGGCGCGAGCCGGCCGCGATCCCCCCTCGAGCGGGCTCGGGTACTTGTAATTCATCAAGCGATGAATTAGCTTCGAGTCATGGGGCCGGCACGGGCCCGTGACCATCACCGAGCGATGGGGGAGCACGACGATGAACACGATGAACAGCGCTCAGAACCGTGACTACGACGTCCTGGTCGTCGGCGCCGGACCGACGGGTCTGCTCCTCGCGGGTGACGTCGCGGCCGCCGGGCTGCGGGTCGCCCTGCTGGAGAAGCGCCGCGAGGAGTCCAAGCTCACCCGCGCCTTCGCCGTCCACGCCCGCACGCTGGAGGAGCTCGACGCCCGCGGCCTGGCCGACGAACTGCTGCAGACGGGAGCGCGGCTGTCCGACCTGAGCATCTTCGGGGCTGTGCACGTCGACATGAGCAAGCTGCCGAGCCGGTTCCCCGAGCTGCTGATCACCCCTCAGTACCAGACCGAACGCGTGCTGCTGCGCCGGGCGCTGGACGCCGGGGCGACCCTGCTGCGCGGCGCCGAGGTCACCGGCCTCCGCCAGGACGCCGACGCCGTCGAGGTGGACGCCCTCGTCGACGGCGAGACCGTCACCCTCCGGGCCGCGTACGCCGTCGGCAGCGACGGGGTACGCAGCACCGTGCGGCGGCTGCTCGACGTCGACTACCCGGGCGAGTCCGCGATCTCCTCGGTGATGCTGGCCGACGTCCGGCTGGACACCCCGCCCGAGGACGTGCTGGCCGTCGGCGCGAGCAAGCAGGGCTTCGCCTTCATGGCCCCCTACGGCGACGGCTGGTACCGCGTCATCGCCTGGGACCACGCCGAGCAGCTCCCCGACTCGGCGCCCGTCGACTTCGAGGCGCTCTGCCGGCTGGTCACCTCGGTCCTCGGCAAGGACCACGGGCTGCACGACCCCCGCTGGACCTCGCGCTTCCACAGCGACGAACGACAGGCCACCAGCTACCGGGTCGGCCGGGTCTTCCTCACCGGCGACGCGGCGCACTGCCACTCCCCCGCAGGCGGCCAGGGCATGAACACCGGCCTGCAGGACGCTGCGAACCTCAGCTGGAAGCTCGTCGCCGCGGTGCGCGGCTGGGCCGCGCCGGGCCTGCTCGACAGCTACCAGGCCGAGCGGCACCCCGTCGGCGCGCACGTCCTGCGGACGTCAGGCGGCCTGCTGCGCCTCTCGATCGGACAGAGCGCCCCGCTGCGGCTCGCCCGCGGGCTCGCCAAGGCCCTCGGCTCCCACCTCGCGCCGCTGGCGCGGCGCGGCGGCATGGAGGTCTCCGGCATCTCCGTCTCCTACCGCGACCAGGCCCCTGCCGGCTCCCACCGCCTCGTCGGCGACCGCGCCGCGGACGTCGCCCTTGCCGCCCCCGCGGACGGCAAGGGTCCGACCCGCCTCTACGAGGCCCTGCGCGAGGGCCGCTTCGTCCTCGTCGGACCGGACGCAACCACCTCGGGCGAGGACTTCCCCGCCGACTGGTCCGACCGCGTCGTGACCGCCACGGCCCCGAGCCTCACCTCCGAGTGGCTCCTCGTCCGCCCCGACGGCTACATCGCCTGGGCCGCGGAGAACCCCACCCCGACCCAGGTCCGCACCGGCCTGACGGCCTGGTTGGGCAACTGATCGAGTTGCACCCACCCCAGGGGCGCGGGGAACTGCGCGAGAAACCACCCTGTGCGGATGGCCCTGTTCCGTGAGGACCATCCGGACGTCAGTGGCTTGTGGGTGCAGTTTCCCGCGCCCCTGGAGGCCCTAAATGTCCGGGCCCAGGCGGCGGCGGAGGCACTCCAGACAGTGGGAGCGCGTCGGCCCGATGCTGCCGCGCGGCGTGCCGAGACGGGCCGCAAGAGTGCTGTAGTCCGCCGTCGGATCGTCAAGGAGCGCAGCGAGCAGCGCTCCGCAGCGGGCGGGTAGGCGCGCGACCGCGGCGCGCAGCCGCGCCGCGCGCTCCCGCGCGAGGTGGTGGGTCTCCGGGCAGACGGCGGTGCGGGGAAGCCGTAGGCCGGCGGGGATCTCGGCGTTGACCATGCCCGTGGGGACGTGCCGCGACGCGTCCCCGGCTGCCGTCAGCGGCCGGTTTCACCCACGTGGCGGACTGCGTGTCACCAGATGATCAACGGAATGTAACCCAGACCACCGACTGCCGCGTACCGGGCGGTAACAGATGGCTACTAGGATCACTGCATCCCGTTTCGCGTAACCCGCCCGCGATCGCGCTCGGCCACGACGGAGGCACGGTGTTCTACTGGACGCTCAAGAAGATCATTGTCGGCCCGCTGGTCCGCACCCTGTACCGGCCCCGGGTCACAGGTCTGGAGAACGTCCCCGTCGACGGCCCGGCAATCATCGCGCCGAACCACCTCTCCTTCTGTGACTCCGTCTTCCTGCCGCTCGCGGCGCCGCGTCAGGTGCACTACGTGGCCAAGGAGGAGTACTTCATCGGCAAGGGCGTCAAGGGCCGGCTGATGGCGTGGTTCTTCACCGGCGTCGGCGCCGTCCCGGTGGACCGCAGCGGCGGACGCGCGTCGATGGCCGCGATCGACACCGGCATGGCCCAGCTGGACAAGGGCCGCCTCTTCGGGATCTACCCCGAGGGCACCCGCTCCCCCGACGGCCGGCTGCACCGCGGCCGCACGGGTGTCGCGCACCTGGCGCTGGCCAGCGGCGCGCCGGTCATCCCGGTGGGACTGGTCAACACCGACCAGGTCCAGGCGAACGGCAGCATGCGCTGGCGCAGGCCGTTCCGGGTCCGCCCGGAGATCCACTTCGGCAAGCCGCTCACCTTCGAGCGCTACGAGGGCATGCAGCGCGACCGCTTCGTGCTTCGCGCCGTCACCGACGAGATCGTCTCGGCGATCCTGGACCTCTCCGGCCAGGAGTACGTCGACATGTACGCCACGAAGGCCAAGCTGCTGGCCGCGAAGGCGGCCAAGGCGGAGACCCCGAAGGACGGTCGGCAGAAGCTGAAGGACGCCGCCTAGAGGACGCAGCCTGGACCTGTCCGCAGCGGCGTGCCAGGCTGCCCGCATGCACGAGAAGATCGACATCAACGACTGGGAGCTCCGCAGCGCCCGGGCCTGGGCCGAGATCGACGGCTACGACGCGCGCGGCGAGGCCGGTGAGGCCGAGTTCCGTGAGCGGATCGACCGGCTGGCGGGCGAGCTGCCGTCGGACAGTCCGGTCGCGGTCTTCGAACGGGCCTGCGCCTGGGACTCGACCGGCCACTCCGACCAGGCCGTTCCGCTCTACTGGGAGGCCCTGGACCGCGGCCTGACGGGCATGCGCCGACGCCGGGCCGTGGTGCAGATGTCCAGCTCGCTGCGGAACATCGGCCGGGTGGCCGAGGCCGTCGACCTGCTCACGGCGGAGCGGGACAACCACGACCCGGACGCGGCGGTGCTGGCGGACGCCGTCGCCGCCACGCTCGCGCTGTGTCTCGCCGACGTGGGCCGCGAGCGGGAGGCCGTCTCGGTCGCCCTCTCCGCCCTGGCCCCTCATCTGCCGCGCTACCAGCGGTCCATGGCGAACTACGCCCGTCTTCTGGTCGAGCCGGAGTAGCCGGGCGGCCGGACGGCCGGACGGCCGGGCTCAGAACCGGCGCAGGAACGAGCCGAGCGACTTCGCCGCGGTGTCGGCCAGGTTGGCGAACGCCTGGCCGAGCTCGTCCAGGTCCTCGGCGAAGGTGTTCGGGTCGCGTCGCTCCGACGGGCCCTGCGCCGTCTCAGGCTCCGGCAGGACGACGGTGCCCCGGTAGCCGACCGGGCCCTCGTGGACGCGCTGGGACCAGCCCTGGAACGAACTCCCGTCCTCCGCCAACCCGACGGACGCCGAGCAGGCCCGCTGGTCGGTCCACCCGACCCGCTCGAACTCGGTCTCCTCCCCGGTGGCGAGGTGGAAGGTGAGCGGTCCGCCCTGGTGCCAACGGCCGCCCCAGCCGGCCTCGGTGGCGAAGACCTGCGTTCCGGCCGGGTCGGCGTCGCCGGGGAAGGCCTGACGATCGATCAGCGCGCCGCGCAGCTCGTACCACCGGCCGTCGGCGTCGCGGGTGTGGCCGTAGAAGGTGTGCAGTTCCAGCGCGAACTCGACCGACGCCTCGGCGCCGGACCGCACGCGCCAGTCCAGGCGGGACGGCATCGCACCCTCGCCGGAGTCCAGGTGCAGGCGCCAGGTCGCCGCGGGCTCCCACTCCTGCGCGCCCGGTGCGCGCCGATCGGTGCGGTAGGTCAGCAGGGACTGCGCGAACGACTCGGCCAGCCAGGCCCGTTCGGCCGCGTCGCGGTCCCAGACGGGCTCGGCGAGCACACGGTAGAGCCACAGCTGCGAGCGCGCGTCTGCGGCGGTGCGGAGCGTCAGCGTGTTGGTCCGGCCGGGCTTGAGCAGGTCCGCGGGAACGGCGAAGGTGATCTCCTGCGGGAGGTCTCCCCCGCCGGGTATGCGGTGGTCGCCGACGACCACCGTGGCGTTGACGGCGAGCCCCAGCGGCGCGTGGCCGGGTCGCGAGCCGAGCTTGGAGACGAGGGCTCGGATCTTCACGGTGAGCTCGTCCTTGACGCCCTCCTGGGGCACCTCGAACGAGATCGTCATGGTCGCGCCGGGGCCCAGGGCGAAGTGGTCCCGCGCGAAGCGGGCCCCCTCGGACTCGATCGCGGCGTTGCAGGTCCGGGGGGCGGCGGTGGAGAAATCAACGAAGACAGGGTGCACGAGGGCTCCAACGTCAGGGGCGCGGGAAACCGTTCCCCGCGCCCCTGAACCCTGTCGTGTCCCTGTGACACTCAGCGCGTCGGCTCAGCGCTTGGCGTCCAGCCATTCCTGCTGCAGCGTCAGGTTCGACTTGACCTCCGCCAACTGGACCGCGACCGCGTCCGGCGCGGTGCCGCCGCGGCCGTTGCGGGCCGCGATCGCGCCCTTCACCGAGAGGACCTCACGGACCTCCGGAGTCAACTCCGGGCTGATCTCCGCGAACTGCTCGTCCGTCAGGTCCCACAGCTCCAGGCCGCGCGGCTCGCAGAACTTGACGCACGCGCCGGCGACCTCGTGGGCGACCCGGAACGGGACGCCCCGCTTGACCAGCCACTCGGCGATGTCCGTGGCGAGGGAGAACCCGGCGGGGGCCAGCTCCTCCAGGCGCTCCTCGTGGACCGTCAGCGTCGCCATCATGCCGATGAAGGCCGGCAGCAGGACCTCGAGGGTGTCGCAGGAGTCGAAGACCGGCTCCTTGTCCTCCTGCAGGTCGCGGTTGTAGGCCAGCGGCAGGGCTTTGAGCGTGGCCATCAGGCCGGTCAGGTTGCCGATGAGGCGGCCCGACTTGCCGCGGGCCAGCTCCGCGATGTCCGGGTTCTTCTTCTGCGGCATGATCGAGGAGCCCGTGGAGAAGGCGTCGTGCAGCGTGATGAAGCCGAACTCCTTGGTGTTCCAGATGATCACCTCCTCCGCGACGCGGGAGAGGTTGACGCCGATCATCGCGGTGATGAAGGCGAACTCCGCGACGTAGTCGCGCGAGGCGGTGCCGTCGATGGAGTTGGCCGCGGAGCCGCCCTCGAAGCCGAGTTCGGCGGCGACGTACTGCGGGTCCAGGCCCAGCGAGGAGCCGGCCAGCGCGCCGGAGCCGTAGGCCGAGACGGCCGTGCGCTCGTCCCACTGCCGCAGCCGCTCCGCGTCCCGGGCGAACGCCTGGACATGGGCCAGCATGTGGTGCGCGAAGAGCACCGGCTGGGCGTGCTGGAGGTGGGTGCGGCCCGGCATGGCCGTGGCCGGGTGAGCCTCGGCGAGGCCCACCAGCGCCTGCTGGAGCTCCAGCAGCAGCCCGCCGATGATCCGCGCGTGGTCGCGCAGGTACATCTTGCCGAGCGTGGCGATCTGGTCGTTGCGGGACCGGCCGGCGCGCAGCTTGCCGCCGAGCTCGGGGCCGAGCCGCTCCAGCAGGCCGCGCTCCAGCGCGGTGTGCACGTCCTCGTCGGCGACGGTGCCGGTGAAGGCGCCCGACTCGACGTCGGCGAGCAGGACCGTCAGGCCCTCCAGCATCCGGGCCAGCTCGTCGTCACTGAGCAGCCCGGCCCGGTGCAGGACCTTGGCATGGGCCTTGGAGCCGGCGATGTCGTAGGGCGCGAGCCGCCAGTCGAAGTGCACGCTGGCCGACAGCGCGGCCAGCGCCTCCGACGGACCGTCGGCGAACCGCGCACCCCAGAGCCGGACATCTTGCTTGTCAGCCATCGCGATCAGCCCTGCAGGTCCCGCTTCGCCGCGATCTTCGACGACATGCCGAAGATCTCGATGAAGCCCTTGGACATGGACTGGTCGAAGGTGTCGCCGGTGTCGTAGGTGGCGAGGTTGAAGTCGTAGAGCGACTCGGAGGACTTCCGGCCGTCGACGACCGCGCGGCCGCCGTGCAGGACCAGCCGGATCTCGCCGGTGACGTGCTGGTTGGCCTCGTTGACGAAGCCGTCCAGGGCGCGCTTGAGCGGGGAGAACCACAGGCCGTCGTAGACCAGCTCGCTCCAGCGCTGCTCCACCTGCCGCTTGTAGCGGGCCAGTTCACGCTCGACGGTGACGTTCTCCAGCGCCTTGTGTGCGGTGATCAGCGCGATGGCGCCGGGAGCCTCGTAGATCTCACGGGACTTGATGCCGACGAGACGGTCCTCGACCATGTCGAGGCGGCCCACACCCTGGGCGCCGGCCCGGCGGTTCAGCTCCTCGATGGCCTGGAGCACGGTGACCTTGCGGCCGTCGATCGCGACCGGGACGCCGGCCTCGAAGGAGATGACCACGGTGTCGGCGTCGCGCTGGACGGCCGGGTCCTGGGTGTAGTCGTAGATGTCCTCGATCGGCGCGTTCCAGATGTCCTCCAGGAAGCCCGTCTCGACGGCACGCCCGAAGACGTTCTGGTCGATCGAGTAGGGGGACTTCTTGGTGGTGGCGATCGGGAGGTTCTTCGCCTCGGCGAAGGCGATGGCCTTGTCCCGGGTCATCGCGTAGTCGCGGACCGGGGCGATGCACTTGAGCTCGGGCGCCAGGTTGGCGATGCCGACCTCGAAGCGGACCTGATCGTTGCCCTTGCCGGTGCAGCCGTGGGCGACGGTGGTGGCGCCGTGCTTCCGGGCGGCGGCGACCAGGTGCTTGACGATGACCGGCCGGGACAGCGCGGAGACGAGCGGGTACTCGCCCTGGTACAGCGCGTTGGCCTTGATCGCCGGGAGGCAGTACTCGTCGGCGAACTCGTCGCGGGCGTCCGCGACCTCGGCCTCGACGGCGCCGCAGGCGAGGGCGCGCTCGCGGATCACGTTCAGGTCCTCGCCACCCTGGCCGACGTCGACGGCGACGGCGACGACCTCGGCGCCGGTCTCCTCGGCGATCCAGCCGATGCAGACGGACGTGTCCAGACCGCCCGAGTAGGCGAGTACGACGCGCTCGGTCACGGCTATCTCCAATCACTCACAGGGCAGGCGGGGCATGCATCCAGGGCCGCTGAAGGCATGAGTTGCGGGTGCGCAGGGCACCTCGCGTCTCCTAGGCATAATTATGCATGCCTCCGTATGAAATTCAAAGCCGTTCCGCGCTAGCGCTAGCGCTAGCGAGCCAGGAGCAACCCGCGCAGGGCGCGGGTGACGATGCGGTCGAACAGCTCGTCCGCCGACTTGGAGCCCGCCGGGCCTGCGTCCTTCAGGACCGTGGTCAGATGCGGGTACTCCCCGGTGGCGGCCGCGTGGCGCAGGTACTCGTCGCGCGCGCGGCGCCAGGGCGGGGGCTCGGTGGCGTCCAGTTGCTTGGCCAGCTCGGCGCGGGCGAGCGAGGCGACCAGGGACTGCAGGACGGCGATCGCCTCCAGCTTGTCCTTGCCTCCGAGCGGCAGTTCGTCGAGACAGGCGAGGCAGCGGTCGAGGTAGGCCAGGGTGCGCGGGCCGACCGGCGCGCTCGAGGCGAAGACGTCGAGCAGCCACGGATGCCGCAGGCAGACCGCCCGGGCCTCGCGGGCGAGCACCAGCAGGTCGTCGAGCCAGTCGCCCGCGCCCAGGCCGGCGTACGAGATCTCCGCGTTGACCCGGTCGGTCATCAGCTCTACCAGCTCGTCGCGGGTGGCGACATAGCGATACAGCGATGCCGGCGCGGACCCGAGCGACTGGGCGACGGCGCGCATGGTGACCGCCGCGAGGCCCTGCGCGTCGGCCAGCGCGACGCCCGCCTCCGCGAGGCGGTCCCGGTCGAAGGCGGGCGCGGGCCCGCGGCCGGAACGCGCCGGGCGGAGCCAGATGCTGACCTCGGACTGCTCGGACTGCTGTTCCGACTGCTCCGCCACAGAACGGACCCTTCTTTTCTGCGAACGCTGTATGCAGTATCTTAGGCGGAACAATACTGCGAACAGCGATCGCAGAACCAGGAGAGGGGATCGGCACCGTGGCGATCATCGGACGACTGCTCAAGAACAGGCGGGCCGGAGAGGAGCATGTCGTCTGGCACCGCCCGAACCTGCAGGGCCCCGACACCCTGGACCTGCACAGCGAGGCCTTCGCGGACGGCGCGACGATGCCGACCGAGCACGCCGGGCGGCGGGTCGGGGGCCGGAACCTCTCCCCCGCCCTCGCCTGGAATCTCCCGCCCGCCGGGACGGCCCGGCTGCTGTTCGTCATGGAGGACCCGGACGTCCCGATGAGCAGCCCAGCCGTCCACACCGTCGCGCTGATCGACCCGAAGCTCGCCGCGCTGCCCGCCGGGGCGCTCGACGCCAAGACCCCGGGCGAGGGCGTGCAGATCCTGCGCTCGACCTTCAGCTCGGGCTACCACGGCCCGGAGCCGATCAAGGGCCACGGCCCGCACCGGTACGTGTTCCAGCTGTTCGCCCTCGGTGACCCGCTGGACGGGGCCGCCCTGGCGAAGGCGCGGCCCCGCGAGGTGTTCACTTCCGTCGGCGGCCCGGTCCTGGCCCGCGGAAGGCTGGACGGGATCTACGAGCGCTGAGTGCCCGGCGTCGTGCCCGTCAGGGGTAGACGTTCTTCGGGGTGATCACGGACGTCACCGCCGTCGCGAGCAGGTCCCCGGGAGCGTTGGCGACGTTGTTCTGGTACGGGACGTCCGTGTTCACCATGACCACGAGCGTGGCCCGCGCCGACGGCAGGTAGACGTCCACGGTCTCGTAGCCCGGCACCTCGCCGTTGTGCCCGATCCAGCCGTCGAAGTCCGCGACGCCGAGCCCGTAGCCCAGGCCCGGCTGACCCGTGGGGATGAACGTCAGCCGTTCGGCCTGCGTGTGACGCGACAACAGAGTGCCGCGGTAGAGGTCGTACGCCCAGGCGTGCAGGTCCCTGAGGTCGGAGACCATGTCGGCGTCGGCCCAACCCCAGCTGGTGCTCCAGCCGGTGGCGTCAGCGATCGTGCCGTTGAGGGTCTGCGCGGTGTAGCCGTGCGGGCGGGGCCGGGGCAGGTAGGTCGTCGGCGTCATCACGCTGTGGTCCAGGTGGCTGGGCGCGATGACGTGACGGCAGACGTAGTCGCTCAGCGACGTGTGCGTCAGCTTCTCGATGACCAGCCCCAGCAGCACCGTGTTGGAGTTCGAGTAGAGGTACTGGGTGCCGGGCGGGAACAGGTTCGGGTGCCTGAACCCGTAGGAGAGCAGCTGCTGCGGGGTGAACGACCTGGTGGGGTGGGACAGGAAGTCCTTCTCGAAGGCGGTGTCCGCGGTGTAGGGGTACAGGCCGCTGCGCATGTCGGCGAGGTCCCGCAGGGTGATCCGGTCCCCTTCGGGAACCCCCGCGACGTACCTGGAGATCGGGTCGTCCAGGTGCACCCGGCCCTGGTCGACCAGCTCCAGCAGCGCCGTGACGGTGAAGGTCTTCGTGACGCTGCCGATGCGGGTGTTCATGTCGGTCCGCATCGGCTCGCGGGTCCTCTTGTCCGCGACGCCGAAGGCCCGTACGTAGCGCCCGTGGCCCGGGAGCCAGATCCCGACGATCGCCCCGGGAATGCCGTAGGTGTGCATCGAGGTCCGGATGACGCGGTCCAGCTCCCGCTCCAGCGCCGGGGAGAGCCCGCGGCCGTCCTCTCCGGAGGCCACGACCGCCGGACGCGCCGCGACCGCCCCCTGCGCCGCCGAGGCGCCGGCGGGGGCGGTCGCAAGCGGGACGAGCGCGGCCGCCACGCACGCCGCGGCCAGCAGGCCGCGGAGACGCACCGTTCGTGGACCTTGGACCTCTTTCACCGGCACGCCTGCCCTTCGCTTCGCGATAGCCCCCTCAGCAGGCTGCCAACGAACCGCGGGCCCGCCGGAACGCGGCGCGCCGCCGCCCCGCCGAACAGTCGTACCCGTCCACCCGGCCGGCGCAGCGAGCGCCCGCACTCCGGGCCGGCGAACTAGGCCAGCGCCTGGGCCAAGTCCTCGTAGAGGTCCTCGACGTCCTCCAGGCCGACCGAGACGCGCAGCACCGACGCGTGCGGACGGGCCTCCGGGGCGACGGGGCGGTGGGTGAGCGAGGCCGGGTGCTGGATCAGGGTGTCCACGCCGCCGAGGGAGACCGCGTGGGTGATCAGCTTGCAGCGCTCCGCCGCACGCGCCGCGGCGTCGTAGCCGCCCCCGAGCGAGAAGGCCAGCACCGAGCCCGGCGCGGACTGCTGCTTGCCGATCAGGCCGAGCGGGTCGCAGTCGGGCAGGCCGGGGTAGAAGACGCGGTCGACGCCGGGCTGTTCGCCCAGCCACAGGGCCAGCTTGCCCGCGCTCTCGGACTGGTGACGCACCCGCAGCGGCAGGGTCTGCAGGCCACGGTGGAGCAGGTAGGCGGAGAGCGGGTGCAGGATGCCGCCGGTCACGGCACGCACCGGGCGGATCCTCCGCGCCCAGGCGTCGTTGGTGGCGACGACGCCCGCGAGCACGTCGCCGTGGCCGCCGAGGTACTTGGTCGCGCTGTGCACGACGATCGTGGCGCCGTGCCGGATCGGCTGCTGCAGCACGGGGGTGGCGAAGGTGTTGTCGACCAGGAGCGGGACGTCGCCGCAGCGGGCGGCCAGCGCACTCAGGTCGACGAGCTCCAGCGTCGGGTTGGCCGGGGTCTCGACGACGACCAGCCCGGTGTCGGGACGGATCGCGGCGTCGACCTCGTCCGCCGTCGCCCAGGTGACCTCGGTGCCGAGCAGGCCGGTGGCGAGCAGGTGGTCGCTGCCGCCGTAGAGCGGCCGCACGGCGACGACGTGGCCCTTGCCCGCGGCGCGGGCCGCGAGCAGACAGGCGCTGATGGCGGCCATGCCGGAGGAGAAGGCGATGCCCGCCTCCGCGCCCTCCAGCTCGGCGAGCGCCTGCTCGAAGCGGGCGGTGGTCGGGTTCCACAGGCGCTGGTAGACGGCGCTGCCGCCCTCGGGGACCAGACCGCCGGTGGCGAGCGACTCGTAGCTGTCGCCCCCGCTCCCGACGCCCGGCAGCGGGTTGGTGGTCGACAGGTCGATCGGAGGGACGTGCACGCCCAGGTGGCGCAGGTCGGTGCGGCCGGCGTGGACGGCACGGGTGTCGGCGCGGGTGGCGTCGGACAACATCGGGGAGTCCTCCTCGTCGAGGGCTGCGGAGCCGACGGCCCAGGTCGGGGCTTCGGCGATGGCCCCAAGGATGAAGATCCGACGTATTCGACGCCACAGTTCCGCAGAAGATTCGGACCGGTGGCATCCCATTGTGTACATATTCGGGGCCTGGGGGCACGATGGGGCTCGTGCCGAAGAATCCGCAGCCCGCGCTCGCACCCGTGGACCGCGCCATCCTGCGCCTGCTGGCGCAGGACGCGCGGATGCCGAACAACGCCATCGCCGAGGCGGTCGGCATCGCGCCGTCCACTTGCCTCACCCGGATGCGGGCGCTGCGCGAGCACGGCGTCATCCGCGGCTTCCACGCCGACGTCGATCCGGCCGCGCTCGGTCTCGGCATCCAGGCCATGATCGCCGTGCGGCTCCACGCCCACACCAAGGAGCGGATCTCCAGCTTCACCGCCGAGATCCCGCGCCTTCCCGGCGTCATCGCCGCCTACCACCTCTCCGGCGCGGACGACTACCTCCTCCACGTCGCCGTCCCCGACACGGACGCGCTGCGCGACTTCGTCCTCGACCACCTGACCGCGCACCCGGCCGTGGCCCACACCGAAACCAGCCTGATCTTCGGCCACATGCGCGGCGAGGCCGTGTCCTGAGCCCGCTCGCTGACGGCCCCTCTCCGGAACCGTCGCCGGGTCGACGCTCTCCACGGCTCACGCGACCCCCAAGATCGGAGTCAGCACCAGCGCAGTTGCCACGAGCAGCTCCCTCACCGCTGCACAGGTCAAGGGCATCGTCTACACCGCGACCACCGACCCCAACAGCCTCCTCGGCCGGTCTGGCCAGTACATCGGCGACATCCACTTCTCCGCCTCGCGGGTGCCCAAGGACAAGAGCGAGTTCGCCAAGCCTGGGAACGTCGAGTTCGGCGTTGCGATCGAGACCCACACTCCCGTAGCCAAGACGCGGTCCTGGAACGGACCGGGGAGTTCCAGAGCCAGCTCTCGGTCCGACCGCCACGCTCAGAGGACGAGGGCCGCCCGGCTGCGAGCGAGGACCCGGTGCGCCCCTGCTCCGTATTCTGCCGCCGCTTCCAGCGCCGTCCAGACAGTCACGTAAGGATCGATCTCCGCGACGCCCACCAGGCGCAACTCCGCGCCGATCGTCTCGACCATCACCAGTGCGTCGTCGTAGATCCAGAACCCGTGGGACGGCACGACTGGCAGCGGTACGCCCAGCGGCACGATGCCCAGGCGGACGGTGTCGAGGCCGACGACGCCCGCGAGCCGGTCGAGCTGTGCGGCCATCACCGCACTGGGGCAGATCAGCACCCGCAGCGCTGCCTCCCACACCAGGAAGTGGAAGCTCCGGCCCGGCTCGTAGAGGAGCTGCTGGCGCTGTATGCGAGCGCGCACACCCTCCTCGATGTCCTGCGGGGAGCGGTGCAGCGAGGTCGTGCGCTCGAACATCCACCTGGCGTAGTCCGGGGTCTGCAGCAGCCCAGGGATGCACGCGCTCTCGAAGTTGCGAACAAGCTGCGCGGAGGACTCGGTGAGCTGCCAGGCTTCCTGCCGGGCGCGGGTGCCGGCGGCGAGCTGACGCCGCCAGCTGGCGTAGTGGGTCTCCAGTGCGCGCAACCGCGCGACGAGCTCGGTCACGGCCTCCGGTGCCACGGCGTCAGTCAGGGCCCGCAGGTCGTCGACGGTCGGGGCTTGGCGGCCGTGCTCCAGCTTGCTGACCTTGGACGCAGGCCAGCCGAGCTGCGCGGCGAGTTGCTTGCCGCTCAGCCCGGCCTGGATGCGCAGCTCCCGCAGGCGCTGCCCGAGCGCGGTCCGTCCGCGCTGGTAGTCGCTGGTCACGTCCTCGCTGTGCGCTCCTGCCTGTACTGGGAGAACGTAAGGGCGTGCCGCCAGGCGGCGTCGCGCCAGCGGACGTGACGGATGACGTCTCCCGGGTCCTCGGACAGGGTCGCGCCGAGGAACGTGTCATCCTCGGCGAACTCGACCCGAGCGATCGTGCGGTCGTCGAAAAGCCAGTAGTCGTATGCAGGCAGATCCAGCCCAGCCGCGGTGTCGTGCAGGAGGTAGCGGATGTCCTCGCCGGCGTCGAGGTTGTGCTGGGTTCCCCACAGCTCGAACCGTAGGTAGTCCGACGGAGGCGCGTCGATCAGCCGGACGCGCTCGACACGCTTGCCCGAGGAGGTGACTTGACGCATCAGGGTCAGCCAGGGCTGGAACCAGTCGAGACCTGGGTCCTCGCCCGCCAGGAACCGCTGGTACGGCTCGTCCTCCTCGAGGATGCCGTAGGAGCGGCGGACTTCCAGCCGGAAGGCCGTGTGCTCGAACCTGCGGAACAGGTCGATGAACCCGTCGCCGCTGACGAGGTCGGACACGCGGTTACTCCTTCGGGGCATAGCGCGTGAGGAGCGCTCGCGGAATGACCACGAACGTCTCGCCGGGGAGCACGTCCTTCAGCTGGGCGAGGGCCTCAGGGTCGGTGAGGCGGTCACCCTGGACGACGAAGTCACCGCTGTCGGTCTCGTACAACGTGGGGCAGCCGCCGCCCTGCGAGGTTGTGCCGACGAACTTGAGCCGCATGGTGTGCTCCCTCGGTCGGTGCCGGATCGGTGAGTCTCAGCATGGCCAAGGAACTTGAGAACGTGAAGGGAATCAGGGCAGCTGCGCGAGAAATCCTGAGAAATCGTCAGGGCGTGCTCGCAAGCCGCTCCCTACCGTCGGTCACATGGCCTTTACCTCATCCTCGGCGGGTGTCTCGCCGAGCCGCCCCTCCAGGTCCGGCCCGCTACCGCGGGCCCACTCGACTCCGGAATGCCGCACCGGCGGCACCCGATGGCCGGACTTGCATCAGCTGTGCAGCGCCCCCGGGTATCAGGATCGCGTCCTCGGCTGGGTGGCAGTGCCGTGTGCCTGCACCTGCCACCTGCAGGCCCCGGCGACGGAGGAGACGACCCCGTGACCCCCGCCCAGGACGAGCGGGCCGCGACCCCCGTGGGTCCAGACCCGGTCGTCGACCGGGTGGTCTGGGCGCGTCTTCGGCGCGCGGCCTACCGGGGCCTGTTGCAGCCTGAAGGTGCGGCGCTCGTCGACGTGCTGCACGACCTGTACCCCGCCTGGCGTGAGGAGTGGTGACGGTGGCCCACATCAGAGTGCGGCCCGCAGGGCCGAGCGAGGGTACACCGAACGGCCGCTCCGGGTGCTGCTACGAAGAGACCCTTCCCCGCCTGCACTCGCTGTGCCCAGGCACTTACGACTACCGGGCTATGCCGACCGCGTCCCCGGAGCGGCACCGATGCTCGTGCCGCTGCCACGAGGTCGGGGTCGAAGCGCTCACGATGCCGACCGTGAGGTAACAGTCCACTCGTCCCTCGTGACCGAGCCTGATCGCAGCAACCACCCGGTTCGGGCCTCGTCGAGGAACAGACACTGCGCTGGCTCGAGGCCCAGGGCGGCACTGGCGTGGTGGTACATGCGTGGGTCGGGTTGCGACAGCCGAGCTCGGCGGAGATCGCGTACGCGCACAGACCGTCAGAAGCCATGGACCTCTCTGTCTGTCATTCAGCCAGTCTGACGGACAATCCCGATGGCAGGAGAGCGAGTTGGCCCGCGCTGTCCTCGCCGCCCGCGGAGCGCCCGGAGGCCGGGCCTCTCTTGAGACCTCGGGCCGGTGCGGCCATTCTGGCCGGGTGACCTCAACTCTGGCCTCTGCCAAGGGAACCACCACGATGCCGACCGGCGGTCCGCGCGGGCTGCCGCTGCTGGGCAACCTGCCCGCCTTCGCCCGCGATCCGCTGGCCTTCTTCTGTCGGTTGCGCGACGAGCACGGAGACTGGGTGCCGTGGCGGCTCGGCCCCAAGCGCTGCCTGCTGGTCTCCCGGCCCGAGGATGCCAACGAGCTGCTGGCCGGGGTCGAAGTGAGCTTCAGTCCGCCGGACATGGGCTGGGCGCTGAGCGCCGTCCTCGGTAACGGCGTGGTCACCAGCACGGGCGACGACTGGCGCCGCAAGCGCGCGCTGGTGCAGCCGTCCGTGCGGCCGCGCCAGGTCCGTTCCTACGCGGCGACGATGGTGGAGTGCGCCGACGCTGTCGCGTCGGGTTGGCGCGACGGTCAACGGGTGGACGTGCAGCGGGAGATGACCCGGCTGACGCAGCGGGTGGCAGTGCGCACGCTGTTCGGGGTGGAGACCGCGGGACGCGAGGAGACCATCGCGCGGGCGATGGCGGTCGCGCAGCAGGAGATCGGTGCGGAGCTGCGGGGCGTCACCGTCTTCTTCCCGTCCTGGATCCCGACACCAGGCCGTCGCCGACTGCGGGCGGCCGTAGCCGAGTTGGACGAAGAGATCCACCGGATCATCGACGAGCACCACGCCGCGCGGGCGGCAGGCGAGGAACGTGACGACCTGCTGAGCCGGCTGCTCGCGGCGCGTGACGAGAACGGAGCCCCGCTGTCCGACCGGGAGCTGCGCGACGAGGCCGTCACCCTCTACATCGGCGGCCACGAGACCACCTCGACCACGCTGACCTGGGCCTGGCACCTGCTCTCCGGCTCGCCGCAGGCCCGCGCCCGTCTGGACGCGGAGCTCGCCGAGGTCCTCGACGGCCGGCTGCCCACCTTCGACGACTACGCGCGGCTGCCGTTCACGCAGGCGGTGGTGAAGGAGTCACTGCGGCTCTTCCCGCCGATCAGGCTGATCAGCGCGGTCGCCCGCGAGGGCGCACGGCTGGGCGGTCGCGAGGTGCCGGCCGGCACGACGGTCTGGACGAGCCAGTGGTCCGTCCACCGCGACCCCCGCCTCTACCCCGAGCCGGACGCCTTCCGCCCGGAACGCTGGGACGCCGACGCCCCGATCCCCGTCCCGGACCACGCCTGGTTCCCCTTCGGCGGCGGCCCCCGCACCTGCCTGGGCACCCGGTTCGCCCTGGTGGAGGCGGCACTCGTGCTGGCCGTGCTGGCTCAGCGGTGGCGGGTGGAGACGGACCCGGGCGAGGTGAAGCCCTTCACCGGCCTGACACTGCAGCCGTCCCGGGCCGTCGAAGCGACGCTTCGCAGCAGCGCCTGAGCTACGACTGCGCCAGCCTCAGCAGGTACTGGGCCAGGTCCTGGCCGCCGTTCGGGTCGCGGCTGATGACCAGGACCGTGTCGTCGCCCGCGATCGTGCCGATGATCTCCTCGACGCCCGACTGGTCGATCGAGGAGGCGAAGAACTGCGCCGCGCCCGGCGGCGTCCGGAGCACGACCAGGTTGCCGGACGCCGTCGCGGAGACCAGCAGCTCCGCCGCCAGGCGGGCCATCCGGCTCTCGGACGCGGACTCCCCCATCGGCGCCAGCGGCGTGCGGTCGCCGCCTTCCGCCGGAACGGCGTAGATCAACGCGCCGTCGGAGTTGCGGATCTTGACCGCGCCGAGCTCGTCCAGGTCCCGGGAGAGGGTGGCCTGAGTGACCGTCAGCCCGTCGTCGGCGAGCAGCTTGGCCAGCTGGCTCTGCGAGCGGACGGGCTGAC
The DNA here is from genome assembly GCF_000787835.1 of Streptacidiphilus melanogenes. Lineage (GTDB taxonomy): Bacteria > Actinomycetota > Actinomycetes > Streptomycetales > Streptomycetaceae > Streptacidiphilus > Streptacidiphilus melanogenes. The sequence continues at coordinate 133,475 of NZ_BBPP01000014.1, read as the reverse complement.
GTGTCAGCAGCTCCACGATCCGTCGGTGGCGCGCGGTGCGCGTCTGCGGCAGCTGGGCCGCCGCGGACGAGGCCGGCGCGTCGCGATGGGGTTCGGTCATGGAGCAAGTGTCCCTTACTTGATCGAGCGGAGCACACCCGGGAGGACCGCGAGGAAGGCGTCCACGTCCCGCTCGGTCAGGATCAGCGGCGGGGCCAACCGGATGACGTCCGGAGTCGCGGCGTTCACCAGGAAGCCCGCGCGCTGCAGCGCGGCCTGGAGCTCGGCTGCCACCGGACGGGTGAGCACGACACCGATCAGCAGACCGGCGCCGCGCACGTGGTCGATCAGGGGGTCGCCGAGGCCGGTGATGCCGGCCCGCAGCCGCTCGCCCACCTTGGTGACCTGGTCCAGCAGGCCGTCCTGCTCGATGGTGTCGAGGACGGCGTTGGCCGCCGCACAGACGACGGGGTTGCCGGAGAAGGTGGAGCCGTGGTGGCCGGGCTTGAACAGCTGGGCGGCGTCGCCGAAGGCGATGGTCGCGCCGATGGGCAGACCGCCGCCGAGACCCTTGGCCAGCGTGATCACGTCCGGGTCGACGCCCTCGAAGGCCTGGTACTGGAACCAGTGGCCGCAGCGGCCGATGCCGGTCTGGATCTCGTCCAGGATCAGCAGCGCGCCCTTGGCCCGGGTGATCTCCCGCGCCGCGACCAGGTAGTCCGCCGGGGGGACGACGACGCCGTTCTCGCCCTGGATCGGCTCCAGGATGACGGCGGCGGTCTCCTCGGTGACGGCGGCGCGCAGCGCCTCGACGTCGCCGTAGGCGACGTTGGTCACGTCGCCCGGCAGCGGGTGGAAGCCGTCCTGCTTCTTCGGCTGGGCGGTCAGCGCGAGCGCGCCCATGGTGCGGCCGTGGAACGCGCCGAACGCGGAGACCATGTGGGTGCGGCCCGTGAGCCGGGCCAGCTTGAAGGCGGCCTCGTTGGCCTCGGCGCCGGAGTTGGAGAAGTAGACCCGCGCCTCGGCGTGGCCGGTGTAACCGATCAGCCGCTCGGCCAGCCGGATCGGCTGCTCGGCCATGAAGAGGTTGGAGACGTGGCCGAGGGTGCCGATCTGCTCGGTGACCGCCGCGACGATCGCCGGATGGGCGTGGCCGAGCGCGTTGACCGCGATGCCGCCGAGGTAGTCGGTGTAGCGCTTGCCCTCGGCGTCCCACACGTGCACGCCCTCACCGCGGACCAGCGGCAGGCGGGGGGTGCCAAAGTTGTCCATCAGCGCGTGCTGCCAACGGTCGGTCAGTTGTGCGTTGCCGGTCATGCCAGCCCCCCAGCCATCACGGTCAGTTCGGTGTCGGTCTCGGCGTCGGGCACGACCATGGTGCCGATGCCCTCGTCGGTGAAGATCTCCAGCAGCAGGCTGTGCTGGACGCGGCCGTCCAGCACGCGCGCGGTGCCCACGCCCTCGCGGACCGCGCGCAGGCAGCCCTCCATCTTCGGCAGCATGCCGCTGGCCAGGGTCGGCAGCAGCTTGTCCAGCTCGGAGGCGGACAGCTGGCTGATCACGTCGTCGGAGTCGGGCCAGTCGGCGTACAGACCCTCGACGTCGGTGAGGACGACCAGCATCTCGGCCTGGAGCGCCACGGCCATGGCGCTGGCGGCGGTGTCGGCGTTGACGTTGTAGACGTGGCCGTCCGAGCCGCGCGCGACGGAGGAGATGACGGGGATGCGGCCGTCCTCGATCAAGGCCTTGACCGCGCCCGCGTCGACGTTGGCGATGTCGCCGACCAGACCGATGTCGACCTGCTCGCCGTCGACCTCGGCGTAGCGCTTGATCGCGGTCATGGTGTGCGCGTCCTCGCCGGTCATGCCGACGGCGAAGGGGCCGTGCTCGTTGAGCAGCCCGACCAGGTCGCGCTGGACCTGCCCGGCGAGCACCATGCGGACCACGTCCATGGTCTCCGGCGTGGTGACGCGCAGGCCGTTGGTGAAGGTGGACTCAAGGCCCAGCTTGGCCAACTGCGCGCTGATCTGCGGGCCGCCGCCGTGGACGACGACCGGGCGCAGGCCCGCGTAGCGCAGGAACACCACGTCCTGCGCGAAGGCGGACTTCAGCTGGTCGTCGACCATGGCGTTGCCGCCGAACTTGATGACGACGGTCTTGCCGTGGAAGCGCTCCAGCCACGGCAACGCCTCGACGAGCGTGAGCGCCTTGGGGAGCGCGGTGTTGTTGCGGGCCTGTTCGCCCTTGGGTGCGATCTGCACGACGGTTCCCAGTCCTCGGTTCGTCAGCTGGAGTAGGCGCTGTTCTCGTGGACGTACTCGGCGGTGAGGTCGTTGGTCCACACCGTCGCGGTCTGCTGACCGGCGTTCAGGTCGGCGGTGATGACGACCTCGCGGTCCTTCATGGTGACCAGCTCGCGGTCCTCGCCGACGCCGCCGTCGCGGCAGACCCAGACGCCGTTGATGGCGACGTTCAGCCGGTCCGGCTCGAAGGCGGCCGCGGTGGTGCCGATGGCGGACAGGACCCGGCCCCAGTTCGGGTCCTCGCCGTGGATCGCGCACTTGAGCAGGTTGTTGCGGGCGATGGAGCGGGCGACCTCGACGGCGTCGGCCTCGCTGGCGGCGTTCACGACGTCGATGCGGATGTCCTTGCTCGCGCCCTCGGCGTCGCCGATCAGCTGGCGGGCCAGGTCGGCGGAGACCTCGCGGACGGCCGTCGCGAACTCGTCCGCGTCGGGGACGATGCCGCTGGCGCCGGAGGCGAGCAGCAGCACGGTGTCGTTGGTGGACATGCAGCCGTCGGAGTCGACGCGGTCGAAGGTCTTCGAGGTGGCGGAGCGCAGGATCGCGTCCAGCTCGGGGGCCTCGACGAGGGCGTCGGTGGTGATCACGACGAGCATGGTGGCCAGGCCCGGGGCGAGCATGCCCGCGCCCTTGGCCATGCCGCCCACGGTCCAGCCGGAGCCCTGGGCGACGGCGGTCTTGTGGACGGTGTCGGTGGTCTTGATCGCGACGGCGGCGGCCTCGCCACCGTCCTCGCTGAGCGCGGCGGCGGCGGTCTCGACGCCGGGCAGCAGCTGCTCCATCGGCAGCCGGACGCCGATCAGGCCGGTGGAGGCGACGGCGATCTCGCCCGCGCTCAGGCCCAGCACGTCGGCGACCTTCTCGGCGGTGGCGTGGGTGTCCTGGAAGCCGAGCGGGCCGGTGCAGGCGTTGGCACCGCCGGAGTTGAGGACGACGGCGCTGACCTCGCCCCCCTTGACGACCTGCTGCGACCAGAGCACCGGAGCGGCCTTGACCCGGTTGGAGGTGAAGACGCCGGCCGCGGCGTGGGAGGGGCCGTCGTTGACCACGAGCGCGAGGTCCGGCGCACCGGACGCCTTGATCCCGGCGGCGATGCCCGCCGCGCGGAAGCCGCGGGCCGCCGTGACGCCGATGCCGGTCTGGTTTCCGGTGGGCTGCTGGCTCACGGTGCGACTCCTGTCTGCGGAAGGCCGAGCTCCTCGGGCAGGCCGAGGGCGATGTTCATGCTCTGGACGGCGCCGCCTGCGGTGCCCTTGACCAGGTTGTCGATGGCGGCGATGGCGATGATCCGGCCGACGCTCTCGTCGAGCACGACCTGGACCAGCGCGTTGTTGGACCCCTGGACGGAGGCGGTGGCGGGCCACTGCCCCTCCGGGAGCAGGTGGACGAAGGTCTCGCCGTCGAACGCCTCGGCGTAGGCGGCGCGCACCTGCGCGGCGGTGACGCCGGGCTTGGCCTTGGCGGAGCAGGTGGCGAGGATGCCGCGCGACATCGGCGCGAGCGTCGGGGTGAACGAGACGGCGATCCGCTCGCCCGCGACCGCGGAGAGGTTCTGCGTCATCTCGGGCGTATGGCGGTGGACGCCGCCGACCCCGTACGGGCTCATCGAGCCCATGACCTCGCTGCCGAGCAGGTGCGGCTTGGGTGCCTTGCCGGCGCCGGAGGTGCCGGAGGCGGCGACGACCACGGCTTCGGGCTCGGCGAGCCCGGCGGCGTAGGCCGGGAACAGTGCGAGCGAGACGGAGGTCGGGTAGCACCCGGGAACGGCGATGCGCCTGCTGCCCTCCAGCGCCTTGCGGCCGCCGGGCAGCTCGGGCAGGCCGTAGGGCCAGGTGCCGGCGTGCGGCGAGCCGTAGAAGTTCTCCCAGTCCTCCGCGCTGTGCAGCCGGAAGTCCGCGCCGCAGTCGACGACGAGCACGTCCGGGCCCAACTGCTCGGCCACGGCGGCGGACTGGCCGTGCGGCAGACCGAGGAAGACGACGTCGTGACCGGCCAACGTCTCGGCGGTGGTCGGCTCCAGCACGCGCTCGGCCAGCGGCCACAGGTGCGGCTGCAGCTCCCCGAGTCTCGTCCCGGCGTTGGACCCGCCGGTCAGCGCCCCGATCTCGATCGCGGGATGGGTCAGCAGCAGACGCAGCACCTCTCCCCCGGCGTACCCGCTCGCCCCGGCGACCGCCGCGCGGTACGTGGCCCTCGCTGCCATGTGCTGCCTCCTCGTGTTGGGATAACTATACGGAGGTTGGCACATTCATGCAATGAAGGGCATGAATATCCGCCCGAGCCCCCACGGACTCAGGCGGAGAGAGGGGGTTACTCACCGTCCTCCGGCGCGTACCGGCGTAGGGCGCCGGTGTCGATCGTCCACTCGTCGACCTTGATCACGTCGCCGAACACGTACGGCACGTGTGCCTCGTAGACGGCGCGACCGCCCTTGGCGACGGGCTTCCAGTAGTGGTGTGCGGTGCCGTCGCGCGGATCGATGATCACGTAGTGCGGGATGCCCATCGCCGGGTAGTCGCGGAGCTTGCCCTGATAGTCGTTCTCGGGGTTGTTCGGAGAGACGATCTCGACCGCCAGCAGTATCTCCGCCGGATCCAGGGCGGAGTCCGAGGTGTCGAACGCCGCCTCCGGGACGACGATCACATCGGGACGACGCAGGACACCCAGGTTCTCGTCCTCGACGTCACCCAGCGTCTCCGCAAGGAGCCCCTCGGACAGCTGCGGTTGAAGCTGCCTCCGTACGCGCGACGCGTTCAGGTCGTGGCGCGGAGACGGGCTCATCATCATCAGGATCTGGCCGCCACTGATCTCAGGAAAGGCGAAGTGCGGTTCCTGAGTCAGCGCATCCCGGTACTCGCGAAGGTGACGGTAGGTCTCAGCCTGCGTCCGCATGCCTCCAAGTCTACTGACGATCACCGCCCGTGTTCAGGAGTAGGCGGCCAGTGGGTCCTCGTCGCCGTAGGGACGCAGGCGCAGGGTGCGGGCGTCGCGCTCGCGGATGAGTTCGGCGTCGCGCAGGAGGGCTTCGAGGTCGTCCCGGCCGAGGTGGAGGAAGCGGCCGTGGAGGGGGTCGAGTCGGCCGCGGGCCGCGTCCACGACCGTGGCGACCAGGTACGGGATGCTGCCCCAGTGGACCATGTCCGCGAACATCGGCATGTTCGCCGTCATCTCGGTCGCGACCGCGCCGGGGCTGATGTCCAGGATGGTGACGCCGTGCGGGCGCAACGTTTCTGCAAGGTTGTCGCTGAGTCGCAGCAGTGCCGCCTTGGACGTCGCGTACGCGGTGTAGCGGCCGTCGGGACGCAGCGCGAAGCCGCTGTTCAGGTTGACCACGCGGCCCGAGCCGCGCTCCACCATGCCGGGCAGGACCGAGTGCAGCAGGTTGAACGGCCCCCGCAGGTTCGTCTCCACCACCTGCCACCACTGCGCCTGGTCCGCCTCCCACAACGGCACCTCGGCCCGGTCCACCTGGCCCGCGTTGTTGACCAGCAGGTCGATCCCGCCCAGATCCCGCCGGACGCTGTCGACCGCCGCCTTGACCTGGCCCGGGTGGGCCACGTCGGCCGCGAGGGCGACGCATTTCACACCGTGGCGCACGCAGGCGTGCAGCGTCTCGGTGAGGGTGGCGCTGTGGCGGCCGAGCAGCGCGAGATTCATGCCCTCCGCGGCCAGGCCGAGGGCGATCTCGCGTCCGATCCCGCGCCCGGCCCCGGTGACCAGGCCGGACCGGCCCTGCAGACTCCTGAGTCCCACGACCCCGCTCCCTCCCGTTGGCGTGTCCGTCCACCTCATCGTGGTCCGGTCTTGGCAGGTCCGGCGGCGGACACGCGCAGGGGGAGGGGGTAACGTCGGGCCGTTGCCTTGAATAGAACTCTTCGAAGTGTTCGACTTCGACGAACGGACTGGGGAAGCCACACGTGAGCGACATCGCGCGAGTAGGAGTGGTGGGCTGCGGCCTGATGGGGTCGGGCATCGCGGAGGTCTTCGCGCGCTCGGGTCTGGACGTCAAGGTCTCCGAGGCGAGCGGGGAGGCGCTGGAGCTGGGCCGCACCCGGATCACCACCTCGTTCGACACGGCCGTCCGCCGCGGCAAGCTCAGCGAGGAGGACCGCGACGCGGCACTGGCGCGGATCTCCTTCACCACCGAGCTCGCCGACTTCGCCGACCGCGATCTGGTGATCGAGGCCGTCGCCGAGCGCGAGGACATCAAGATCGCGATCTTCGAGACGCTGGACCGCGTCGTCGAGCGCCGCGACGCGATCCTGGCCTCGAACACCTCCTCCATCCCGATCGTCAAGCTCGCCTCCGCGACGAGCCGGCCGGAGCAGGTGCTCGGCATCCACTTCTTCAACCCGGCTCCGGTGCAGAAGCTGGTCGAGATCATCCCGACGCTCACCACCTCCGCCGAGACCGTCGCCCGCGCCGAGGCCTTCACCCGCGAGGCCCTCGGCAAGGACCCGATCCGCGCCCGCGACCGGGCCGGGTTTGTGGTCAACGCGCTGCTGGTGCCCTACCTGCTCTCCGCGGTCCGCATGTTCGAGTCCGGCATCGCGACGGCCGAGGACATCGACAAGGGCATGGAGGCCGGCTGCGCCCACCCGATGGGCCCGCTGCGCCTGTGCGACCTGATCGGCCTGGACACAATCGTCTCCATCGCCGACTCCATGTACGAGGAGTTCAAGGAACCGCTGTACGCGGCCCCGCCGCTGCTGCAGCGCATGGTCGACGCGGGCCTGCTCGGCCGCAAGTCCGGCCGGGGCTTCTACCAGTACTGACGCCCTCTTTGACGGCATGAAGGAGGCGATCGGCCCAGGCTCGGTGGTTTGGTCCGATCGCCCTGACGGCGTTCCAGGGGGGCGCCGCAGGCTCTCCGTAGAGATCCTCGGGATTCGGTGACACGGGCGGCTCCTCGTCCACGCGGACGGTGAAGCCATCAGGGCTGGTCGCCAGGCGAAGCGTCGCCGTTTCGCGCCTCTTCGGGGGCGTTTCAGCAGATCAGGACCAGTTTTTGACGGTCGACCAGTCACCGGGGCGGAGCTAGAGTGCGCGGCGTGCTTCGAACCGTTTGCCGCCTGCTGGGCTACCTGCTGATCCTTGTCGGGCTGCCTGCCGTCGTTCAGGCCGGTTACCTGCTGTCCTGTCAGATGGGACACGACTACAACGCCTGGGAGTTCACCGCGTCGGGCGCGACTGCGTTCTGCTTCGCGGTGGTACTCGCTGTGCGGGCCATGCTGCGCGACCGGCGGCAGCGCCGATGACGACCGTTCCGCTGTGGGTGCGGAAGGCCACGCCCGTTGTCCTGGCGTGCGGGCCCTGACGGTTTCGCTGCCATGACTGAGGCCCGGCACTGAGGCAGTACAGGCGCAGTAGTGCCCGGTACTGCGCCTGCACCGGAGCGACCCGTCGACGGGGAGTGGGGCGGTCCGGTTTCGGTAGGGTGACGTCGTGGCGGCGTCCGGTGGGCGCCTTGGTGCGAACTGCGTACGGAGAAAGCCCTTGACGGCGGTCGGGTGCCTGGTGGCGGTCCTCTGCGTCGGTGGCGCCGCGGCGGCGGCGGTGCGGGTGCGGGCGTGGAACCGCCGGAGGGCGGCCGAGCACGAGGCGTGGCTCCGGGGCATCCACGAGAGCGACCGGGAGGTCGCCCTGCTCGACGAAATCCGCCGCCGCCGGTCCCCGGCGCCGGAGCGCCGGGAGTAGCAGGCCGAGGCGTCAGGCGGTGCGGCCCGGGGCGACGTTCGGGTCCGGCGCCAGGTCCGCCAGAGGGTCGTCCGAGCGGCGCGTACCCGGGGACGGCACGAACGTGAACTGCACCATCCCGCGGGTGGTTCCCTCCGGCGGGATGCCCGCGCGGTGCAGGCAGCGGGTGGTGTTCACGAAGGCGCCGTGGCCCGCGGGGGCGGTGAAGGGGACGACGCGGTCCGGGTCGTCCAGATGGCGGCGGGCCGGGCCCTTGGCCCAGCCCTGGCCGAGGTAGCCCGTGCGCATCAGACGGCGGGTGCTCGGAACCGGGTGCAGCCGGAAGGCCCCGCCCTCGGCGGTGACGCCGTGGCTGATCTGGACGAAGTACTTCAGCGTGGACACCGGGTGCTGGTCGCAGTGCCAGAGGTTCCCGTAGTGGTGGAAGGCGCGCTCCGGCTCCGGGAGGTGGGAGATCCGCCACATCCGCACGTGCTGCACCCGCCAGCGGCCCCCGTAGTAGGCGTCGAGCGCGCCCAGCACCGGCGCGTTCAGCAGTTCCCGCAGGGCCGGGGCCCGGTCCACCGGGTCCTGCACGTAGCGGACCGCGTCCTTGATCCGGCCGCCCATGTCGACGGTCACGGTCGGGTCGTCGATGAGCTCCTCGTAGCTCGCGCGGACCTCGTCGATCAGACCTGGGCGGTAGCCGGGGTCCAGCACGGCGAAGCCCTCCCGCTCGGCCGAGGCCGCGAGCAGTCGCCCGGCCGGGTCGGCGGGGAGGGCCGGCCGGGAGCGGGAACGCGCCAACAATTGCCGCTGCCCCCGGTTGTTCTCGCTCCAGGCGTCGTTGCCCCAGTACAGGCGCGCCACCTCCAGCGCGAGCGTGCGCCGGAATCCACCGTCCCCCATCTGACCTCCCCCGTTCTTCACTTGGTCTCCACAACTTAGAGCCGTGCGCGGGGGACGATCAATAGGCCTGGCAACAACAGTTTCTGACGCCGACTGCGGTTGACATGCACTTCGACAAGCCCGTATCCGGCCGTTTTGAGTGATCATCAAAACCTTTGTGCCCGAGTTGAGTTCCACGAACCGACACCAGGGGGACACATGTGTGCTTATTGTGTGGACGTACGCTGCGTCCGGCAGCGCGTTCTCCCGGCACGTTCGCACGTTCTCCCAGCACCTCCACCCAGCCCTCGCACGACGCGGCGGAAGCGGTCGGCACCGTCGACCCCCGTCGCGAGACAGGCGCTTCCCCTGACGCGGTGAAGGACTTGATGACCACCACACGCACCACGGCCCTCGTGGCGGCCGATCCCGCCCTCGCCCCGCTGCTGGAGCGCCTGCTCCGGCTGGCCGAGGCCGGACTGCCGGCGATGTACCGGCCCGAGGAGGAGAACTTCGTCTTCACCCGGGCCGCTGTCGCACCAACCGTCCCCGGCTCGGAGGTCTTTCTCGAGGCGCGCGGCGAGAGTGTGCGCTACGCCGCGATCACCGTGCTCGGCGCACGGCTGCTGCCCGAGGAGCGGCAACGCCCGCTCTTCGGCGGCCGGACCGCGGCGGAGTACACCGGCGTCCTGGTCGAGCGGCTGCCGCGGGTGACCAACCTCGGCGACGCCGCGCTGGTGGCCTGGGCCGCGGCCGACACCCGCCACCCGAAGCTGGAGGACGCGCTGGCCCGGCTGGCCGCGCTGGACGACCTCGACGAGGGCGCGCCGACACCCCGCTACACCGTCGAGGCGGCATGGGTGCTCTCCGCGCTAGCCGCCGCCCGCGGCCTCACCGACGCGACCGGCGTCGAACGCCGCCTGCGGACCGCCCGGGACCGCCTGCTGCGCGCCCGGCTGGGGTCGAGCCCGCTCTTCCCGCACGCGACCGCTCCCGGGCTGCTGCCCTGGTACCGCTCCCACGTGGGCTGCTTCGCCGACCAGACCTACCCGTTGCAGGCGCTGGCCCGCGCCCACGTCTCCAGCGAGAACGCAGGAGGCGACGAGACCGCGCTGGCGGCGGCCGACGCGTGCGGGGCGCGCATCTGCGAGCTCCAGGGCGAGGGCGGGCAGTGGTGGTGGCACTACGACGCCCGTCACGGCACGGTGGTCGAGGGCTATCCGGTCTACAGCGTCCACCAGCATGCGATGGCCCCCACCGCGCTGCTCGACCTCGCGGAGGCGGGCGGAAGGGACCACGGGGCGGCGGTCCGGCTCGGGTTGACCTGGATGACCGAGGTCCCGGAGCTGCGCGGCGCACCCGGTGGGGGCACACCCGGTGGGGGCGCGCCCGGCGGTGAGCCGGAGTCGCTGATCCGGGACGACCTCGGGGTGACCTGGCGCAAGGTGTTCCGCGGCGACCCGCGCAAGGCCGTCCGCGCCGCGCGCGGCGTCGGCAGCCGGCTCGTCCCCGGACTGCGGCTCGAACCGCTCGAGCGGTACTTCCCGCCGGTCGCGGTGGACCGCGAGTGCCGTCCCTACGAGTTCGGCTGGATGCTGCACGCCTGGCTGGGCCACGTCGACGCCGCATCGGTCCCAGGGGAGGAAGCATGACGTCGCGTCGGACATCCACCGTGGAGAGACGCCAGGTGCTCGGCGTCGCACTCGACCCGCTGACCCTGACGCAGGCGGTGGACGAGTGCGCCCGCGCCGCGAGCGAGGGCCGGCGTCTCGAGGTCGGCGTCGTCAACGCGGCCAAGCTGGTGACCATGCGCAAGGACCGGCGGCTGGCCGAGGCCGTCACCGGTTGCGACCTGGTCCTGGCCGACGGACAGGCGGTGGTCTGGGCGGCCCGGCTGCTGGGGGCCCCGCTGCCGGAACGCGTCGCCGGGATCGACCTGTTCCAGCAACTGCTGGCGGTCGCCGAGGAACGCGGCCTTTCGGTCTACTTCCTGGGCGCCCGGCGCGAGGCGCTGGATGCGATGCTCGCTCGTCTCGCCGAGCGCCATCCGCAGCTGCGGGTGGCCGGCGCCAGGGACGGCTACTTCGCCGACGACGAACAGCCCGAGGTGGCCGACGCCATCGCGGCCAGCGGCGCCCAACTGCTCTTCCTCGGCATGACCTCGCCGAAGAAGGAGCTGTTCACCGCCGGCTACGGCGAGCGCAGCGGCGTCCACGTCGTGCACGGCGTGGGCGGCTCCTTCGACGTGCTCGCCGGGGTCACCCGACGGGCGCCCGAACTGTGGCAGCGCCTGGGCCTGGAGTGGCTCTACCGCGTGGCCCAGGAGCCGCGCCGGCTCGGCCGCCGCTACCTGGTGACGAACGCCCAGTTCATGCTGATGACCGCGCGGGCGATGCTCGCGCGCACCACTCAACCGTCGCAACCGCCGACACCGGCAGGAGGTAACTGATGCGCGTGGTCGTGGTCGGACAGGGGTACGTGGGGCTGCCGCTCGCGGTGCGGGCGGCCGAGGTCGGGCACGAGGTGATCGGCTACGACGTCGACACCGGCCGGATCAAACGGCTTGCGGCCGGTGAGTCCTATGTCGAGGACGTGGCGGCGGAGCGGCTGGGCGCGGTCCTGACCTCCGGCGCCTACCGGGCGAGCGACGCCGCCCGCGACTGCGGCGGCTTCGACGTGGCCGTGGTGACGGTGCCGACGCCGCTGCGCGAGGGCGTGCCGGACCTCAGCTACATCGAGGAGTCCGCGCGCACCCTGAGCCGCTACCTGCGCCCCGGCGCGACGGTGGTGCTGGAGTCGACGACCTATCCGGGCACCACGCAGGACCTGTTCGGCCCGCTGCTGGAGGACGGCTCGGGGCTCACCGCGGGCCGCGACTTCCACCTCGGGTACAGCCCCGAGCGGATCGACCCCGGCAACGCGGTCTGGGGCTTCCAGCAGACGCCCAAGGTGGTCTCGGGCGTGGACGCCGCCTCGCTGGAGGCGGTCGGCTCCTTCTACGGGCAGCTGGTGGACACCGTGGTGCCGGTCTCCTCACCCAAGGAGGCGGAGCTGGCCAAGCTGCTGGAGAACACCTTCCGGCACGTCAACATCGCACTGGTCAACGAGATCGCGATGTTCGCGCGGCATCTGGACATCGACGTCTGGCAGGCCATCGACGCGGCCGCGACCAAGCCGTTCGGCTTCATGCGGTTCACCCCCGGCCCCGGCGTCGGCGGCCACTGCCTGCCGATCGACCCGTCCTACCTGTCCTGGCGGGTGCAGCGCGAACTCGGCCAGAGCTTCCGCTTCGTGGAGCTGGCCAACGACATCAACAACCACATGCCCGAGTACGTGACGCGGCGGCTGATCGAGGCGTTCAACGAGCGCCGCCGCTCCGTCAACGGCTCCCGGGTGCTGCTGCTCGGCCTCGCCTACAAGAAGAACACCGGCGACGCCCGGGAGTCGCCCGCGCTGCGGGTGGCCCAGCTCCTGCTGGACCTGGGCGCGCAGGTGCACGCGGCCGACCCGCATGTGGTCGAGCCACCCGAGGTGGACGCGCGGCTCGCCCGGGTCGAGCTGACCGCGCAGGAGCTGGCCGCCGCCGACGCCGTGGTGCTGCTGACCGACCACGACTCCTTCGACTACGCGCTGGTGCACGCGCACGCCCGCTACGTGCTGGACTGCCGACGCCGCCTGACGACGCAGGACGCCTCGGGCGAGCAGCCCGACGCGGCGGGCTGCGCGACGGTCGAGGTGCTCTGAGACCGATGCGGATCGTGTGCGTGGTCGGGGCCCGACCCAACTTCATGAAGATCAAGCCGGTGATGGACGCGCTGGAACGGCGTGGAGCCGAGGTCCTGCTCGTCCACACCGGCCAGCACTACGACGCGGCGATGAACGACGTCTTCTTCGAGGACCTCGGCATCCGGCGGCCGGACCGCAGCCTCGGCGTGGGATCCGGCAGCCACGCCGAGCAGACCGCCCGGGTGATGACCGGCTTCGAGCCGCTGCTGACGGAGGTCGCCCCCGACGCCGTGGTCGTCGTCGGCGACATCAACTCCACGGTCGCCTGCGCACTGGTGGCCGCCAAGGCCGGGCCGCTGCTGGCCCACGTCGAGGCGGGCCTGCGCAGCCGCGACTGGCGGATGCCGGAGGAGGTCAACCGCGTCGTCACCGACCGGCTCAGCGACTACCTGCTGGCGCCGTCCGAGGACGCGGTGGAGAACCTGCGCGCGGAGGGGTATCGCGAGGACCAGATCCACCTCGTCGGCAACGTGATGATCGACTCGCTGCTGGCCAACCTGCCGCGGGCGCGCGGCGGCGGCGCGCTGGAGCGGCTGGGCCTGGAGCCCGGCGCGTACGGCCTGGCGACGCTGCACCGCCCGGCCAACGTGGACGACCCGGCGGTGCTCGGGGGCATGCTCAAGGCCCTGGGCGAGATCGCACGGCGGTGCCCGCTGCTGCTGCCGGCGCATCCGCGCGCGGCCGACAAGCTCACCGCGCTGGGCGTCCCGGAGGGGGTGCGCCTGGTGCCGCCCGCCGGTTACCTCGACTTCCTCGCCCTGCAGGCGTCCGCCCGGATCGTGCTGACGGACTCCGGCGGCGTGCAGGAGGAGACGACGGCGCTGGGCGTGCCGTGCGTGACCCTGCGGGAGAACACCGAGCGTCCGATCACCGTGACCGAGGGGACCAACGTCCTTGCGGGCGTGGAGCCGGAGGGCATCCTCAGCACCGCGCTGGCGGTCCTCGACGCGCCGCCGCCCGCGCGCCGCCCCGCTCTGTGGGACGGCAGGGCCGGGGAGCGCATCGCCGAGGTGCTGCTGAACGGCGGCCCCGCCGGGAGTCGCCCTCGGCCGACGGATCTCGTGGCCACCGGTCCCGGCGATTCACAGGATCAACCGCGGCGAAGCCCTCTCGGCTGACCGCCTTAGCCCATAAGCTCGTTCGTCAGTCGCGTGTCCCCCGTAGCCGCCGACCGACACACGGACAAGGAGACGGAGTGGACCTCGCCGAGATCGCCCGGGTGATGCGGCGGCGCTGGCTGGTGCTGCTGCCCGGCTTGCTGCTGACCCTCGCCCTGGCGGCGGGGCTGTACCTGCTGACGCCGACCAAGTACCAGTCGCAGGCGACGGTCGAACTGCTCAACTCGCAGAAGGCGACGGTGCCGTTCAACGGCAATCCCTTCCTGAGCACGCAGACCTCGCTGACCGGCATGGCGGATTCGCTGGCCCGCAACGTCAACTCCGACACGTCGCTCGCGGAGTTGAAGGCGCTCGGCATGACCGGCACCTCCGAGGCGAAGATCGCCGACAACGCGCAGGCGCCGCTGCTCTGGCTGACGATCACCGGCACCGGTCCGCAGTCGGTGCTGAAGTCGGACCAGATCCTGGTCGACTACACCGGGCGCAAGCTCCAGCAGTTCCAGAGCGACCAGCAGGTGCCCCCGGCGGCGATGATCCGCATGACCGTCATCGTGCCGCCACAGCAGCCCGCGGCCCAGCTCAAGACCAAGATCGAGTACGTGGTCCTGCTGGGCCTCGGCGGTCTCGCCCTGAGCCTGGTCGCCACCTTCTACGTTGAAGCCAAGCGCCGCCCGCGCCACGCCGGATCGACGGTTGCGCCGGCCGGCCCCGCGGAGCCGGGTCGGACTGCCGGGCGGGCCGAAGCTGCCGGGCCGGCGGGGTCAGCGGACGCAGCCGACGCCGACCAGGCTGTCGGCTCCTCCGGGCCGGCGGAGCCGATCGCGACCGTCGGACCGGCAGGGGATTCCCTCGTCGCGGAGGCCGACCGGAGAGCCACGCTCGCCGGGGCGAACGGGACCTCGCGCCGCCGCAAGGGCGGCAAGGCGAAGGACCCCGCGGCGGCGACCGCTCCGGCGGAGTCGGCTCCGGCTGCGTCAGCCCCGGCCGAAGGCTCCCAAGGTCCCGACGGGGCCGAGGAAGCCGACGACGAGAGGGCCGGTGACGCCGGAGACACGCCGACCATGCGGATCCCCGCGGTGAAGCCGCCCAAGCAGCGCGCCTCGTCCTGGTTCAGCTGACGTCAGCTGGATTGTTCAGCTGACCGAGCCCAGCCGCCCCGTCGAGTCGCGACGGGGCGCGAAGGAGTCCCCATGGCCTCGGCCGAGTCCGCGTCGCTGGGCCGGAAGGTCCGGTCGGCGGCGCGGTGGAGCCTCGTCAACACGGTGGTGCTGCGCCTCGGCAACTTCGCCACCGGGATCGTGCTGGCACGCTTCGCCCTCGGCCCCGCCGAGTGGGGCGTCTACGGGGTGGCGCAGACCGTCCTGATGGTGCTGCTGTCCGCCAACGAGCTCGGCGTCGGCCTGGCCGTCGTCCGCTGGGAGGGTGACCTGCGGCGCTTCGCGCCGACCGTGCAGACGCTGAGCACCCTCTCCAGCGGCCTGCTCTACCTGGTGCTGTTCACGGCCGCGCCCGCTCTCGCCCACGCGCTGGGCTCGCCCAACGCGGCCTGGGTGCTGCGGATCATGTGCGTCTCGGTGGTGCTCGACGGTCTGGCGCAGGTGCCGAACGGCGTCATCACCCGGGAGTTCGCGCAGATCCGCCGGCTCGTCCTGGACGCCGTCAACTTCGTGCTCAGCACCGGCGTGACGCTGGGCCTGGCGTTCGCCGGGTGGGGCGCGATGAGCTTCGCCGTCGGCGCGCTCGCCGGGAACGCCGCGTCGCT
Source organism: Streptacidiphilus melanogenes (assembly GCF_000787835.1). GTDB lineage: Bacteria > Actinomycetota > Actinomycetes > Streptomycetales > Streptomycetaceae > Streptacidiphilus > Streptacidiphilus melanogenes. The sequence goes on along the minus strand of NZ_BBPP01000014.1, from coordinate 117,963 downwards.
GCTCGGCGCGGTCGTGGCGGCGCCCGGCGCGTTCCGCTTCGGGTGGAACCGGGCCGAGGCGGGGGCGTTGCTGCGCTTCGGCCTGCCGCTGGCCGGTGCCAGTCTGCTCGCGCTCGGCGTGGTGAACGTGGACACGCTGATCGTCGGCGCCACCCTCGGCAAGGTGGCGCTGGGCTTCTACGTGCTGGCCTTCAACATGTCCGGCTGGCCGGTCCGCGTGGTCTCCGAGGCCGCCCGCCGGGTCTCCTTCGCCGGCTTCTCCCGGCTCGCGGAGTCGGCCGGGCCCGCCCTGGCCGACGGCTTCGGCCGCGCGTTGCGGGTGCTGGTGACCGGCACCGTGCCGATGTGCGTGCTGCTGGCGGGGCTGGCCGCGCCGGTCGTCGGGCTGGTCTACGGGCACCAGTGGCTGCCCGCGGCACGCGCGCTGCCGTGGCTGATGGCGTTGGGCCTCACCCGGATCGGCTGTGAGCTGGCCTACGACTGCCTGGTCGCGATCGGCGCGCGGCACGCGTTGCTCGCCGTGCAGGGGCTGTGGCTGGTCGCGCTGATTCCGACGCTGTTCGAAGGGGCGCGGCTGGACGGGATCGCGGGCGTCGCCGCGGGCCACGCCGTGGTGGCCGGCGGCCTGGTGGTGCCCGCGTTCCTGCTGGCGCTGCGGCGCGGCGGCATCGGCGTGGGCGTGGTCGCCCGGGCCTGCGCCTGGCCGTTCCTGGCCGGGGCCGCGATGGCGGCCGTGCTGCTCGGGCTCCCCCGGGCGCTCGGTCACTCGCTGGCCGCGCTGGCGGTGGCGTCCGCCGGGGCGTTGGCCGTCTACGCGCTCGGGGTGCTGCCCACCCGGCACGCCCTGCTCGGGGTCGAGCGCCGGCACGGCCGCCACGCCCGCCCCCGCGCCCTGCTGCCCGGCCCGAGCCGGACGCCCCTGCCGCCGCCGAGGCGCTCCCCTGAGCAGGAGCCGGAGCCGCTGCTCGACGGCACCGGCCCGGACGGCGTCCGCCCCTGAACGCGGCGCTCACGCCGCTCCCATGACACCCGGTCCAGCCGGAACCAGCCAGTCCCAGCCCGCCCGCCGTCACCCGCTCGCCCCGATGCGAGGAGATCCCGATGTCCCTGAGCCCCGCCCCTCCCGGCAGACCGGCCCGGCCCGGCCCGAGCCTTCGCCGGGTGCTCCTGATCGGTGTGGTCGTCGGGCTGCTCGTCCTGGCCGTCGAGGCCGCCTGTTCCAGCACCGCCGGACGGAACGCCGCCGACTGCTCCCCCGCCGCGACGCCGACGGGCGGAGCCGCCCACTGCCGCAGCGGCGGCGACTCGTTACCCGGCGGGAGCACCTCGCCCGGGGCCTCCTCCTCGCCAACTCCCGGGGCGTCCGCGTCCGCCTCCGGCTCCTCGTCCGGCTCGCCGAAGCCGAGCGGGTCGGCCTCGGGAACGTCCGGTACCGGGCCGCAGGGCACCGCGCTCCCGGCCGGTGGCTGCGCCTCCCCCACCGCCTGCGGCTTCCCCGACGCGTCGAGCACCGGCCCGCGCATCACGCTGACACCTCATCATCTTCCGGGAGCCACCACCGACATCACCACCAACGGCACCGTGATCCGCGGTTGGGACATCACCGGCTCCCTGGACGTGTACGCCGACGACGTGACCGTCGTCGACAGCCGGATCACCTCCAGCAACTGGTGGGGCGTCAACCTCCGTCCGGGGCACCACGGTCTGCGCGTCCTGCACTCCACGATCACCGGCGTCCCCGGCAAGGGGCCGGACAACGGCGGGGAGGACTACGCCGTGTCCAACATGGGCACCAGCTCCGTCGAGGTCGGCTGGAGCGACATCTCCGTCTTCGGCAACGCGCTGTCGATGGGCCAGGGCTACCTGCACGACAACTACGTGCACGACATCCGGCCCTTCGTGAACGCCGGCGGCGAGTGGCAGCACGCGGACGCGGTCATCAGCGACGGCGGCGGCGCGGGCGCGCTGGTGATCCGCAACAACACGCTGCTGAACCCGGTGGGCATCACCCAGGGCGCGTCCGCCAGCATCGGCCTGTACGCGGACTCGGCCACCGTCCACAACACGGTCGTCGAGCACAACTGGCTGGCGGGCGGCGCCTACGCGCTCTACGGGGGCGGTGCCGGGGCCACCGGCATCACTGTCGCCGACAACCTCTTCTCCACCCAGTACCACCCCTCCTGCGGCGCCTACGGGACCGCGACCGCGTGGAACGGCGCGGGGTCGGGCAACCAGTGGAGCGGCAACCGCCTCTCCGACGGAACGCCCGTCCCCCCGCCCTCCTCCTGACCGGAAGGAAGACCGCACGTGCCCCGCCCGACCGCACGCCGCCTGCTGTGGGAGCCGCTGAAGCGGCGCTTCGGCTGGATGGTGCTGTTCGAATGGCGCAACAAGCTCCTCCTCGCCCCGGGGTCGATCCCGCTGCGCTGCTTCGAGGACGCCGAGGTGCGCCGGCTGGCCGCCCAGCTCCGCAGGCCCCCGGAAGGGCTGGTCGCGACGGTGATCGCCACCCACCGGCGTCCCGAGCCGCTGCGCGCCGCCATCGCCTCCGCCCTCGCGCAGAGTGTCCCCGACCAGGTGGTCATCGTCGTCGACGACGGCGCTGGCCTGCCCGAACTGCCCGACGACCCGCGCCTGTTCGCCGTCTCACTGGCCCGGAACATCGGCGTGGCGGGGATCGTGCGCAACGTCGGGGTGCGGCTGACCCGTTCGCGCTATGTGGCGTTCCTGGACGACGACAACCTCTGGGAGCCCGACCACCTGAGCCGGGCGCTGGCCGCCCTCACCGGGCGGGACGGCTCCCCCGCCGCCGACGGCGTCTACACCGCGCTGCGGCGCGTGCTGCCGGACGGTCGCGACCACGACGTGCTGTCGGTGCCGTTCGACCGGCGCCGCGCCGCGCACGAGGCGTTCCTGGACACCAACGCCTTCGTCGCCCGCCGCACCCCGGCGCTGCACTTCAGCCGCCTGCGGCGGCGTCCGGAGGTGCTGCCGCGCGAGGACTGGGAAATGATCCGCCGCTATGCCCGCCGCCACCGCGTCCGGCACGTCCCCGAGGCGACCGTGCGCTACCTGGTCAACCCCGCGAGTTTCTTCTCCGACTGGAGGGACGCATGCTGAACAACCTGGTCAACCGTCACGACGCCGACCGGCTGCTGCGCAAGGTGCGCCGGCTCGACCTGGACCCGGTGCTGGCGAAACTCAAGGTGCGCGGCAGCCGCCGGGTCGTGGAGCACTGGTCGGAGGTCGCGCCGTCGATGACGGAGTGGTGGGCGATACCCGCCGTGATCCGGCGATGGAACCGTCTGATGACGGGCGACGCGGACCTCACCTTCCCGCAGTACGTGGCCCGTTCGCACTTCGCCCCGCACTTCGCGCCGCGGACCGGCCTGCACGGCCTCTCCCTCGGCTGCGGGACCGGCGGCAACGAGATCCTGTGGGCCCGTACCGGGGCGTTCGCCCGGCTGGAGGGCGTGGATGTCGCCCCGCAGCGCATCGAGTTCGCCACCGAGGCGGCGGCCGAGGCGGACCTCGCGGAGGTGCTGCGCTTCCGCGTCGCCGACGTCCAGGAGATGACCCGGCAGGGCGAGCGCTTCGACGTGCTGCTCGGGCTCCAGTCGCTCCACCACTTCGCCGAGTTGGACGCGACCCTGCCACGCCTGGCCGAACTCCTGCACCCCGACGGGCTGCTGGTCGTCGACGAGTTCGTCGGCCCGACGCGATTCCAGTGGACGGACGCCCAGCTCGCCGCCGCGAACGAGCTGCTGGCGCAGCTCCCGGCCTCTCGCCGACGTCTCGCCGACGGCCGCACCAAGCACCGGGTGATCCGCCCGAGCCGCATGTCGATGGTCCTCGACGACCCCTCCGAGGCGGTCGACGCCGCCGCCCTCCTCCCGGGCCTGCGCCGCGTCTTCGACGTGGTCGAGGAACGCCCGTACGGCGGCACGGTCCTGCACATCGCCCTCTCGGGCATCGCCCACAACTTCCTCACCGACGACGCCGAGACGACGGACCTGCTGGACCTCTGCTTCGCCTTCGAGGACAAGGCGCTGCCCGAACTGGGCCACGACTTCACCGCGATGATCTGCCGCAAGCCGCACTGACCCGCGGAGCGGGGCCCCGGAACGGAGGCCCCGGGGCCCGGAGCCGTCCCCGGAGACGCGCGGGGCCTCCGGGGCCGAACGCCCGGCGAGGGCCCGTCGGCGACCGGTCGGAGGCGTGAGCCTCGGACGCCCGCACGCAGGTGGGCAGGGGCGGCGGCGGATCGCCCCTCCCCGCCCCGGCCCGAAGGCGGGCCTCACGTCGGAGGCCAACCCCGGCGCAGTGAGGATCGTCGCCGTCGGCGGCTGGGCCGCAGCGTCGGCGCGTTCCCTCCGGCGGGGGTTCCCGCCCGACGGGGCGCGTCTCATGGCCCTGGTGTCTCCCGGAGCTTGGCCGGGGACAGCAGGGCCCGGGCGGCCATGCGGCTCTGGGGGCGGGCCAGGGCGGCGCGGGAGAGTTCGCGCAGGAGGACGGCCGCGTGGAACGCGGCCGACGCGGCGGCGTTGTTGCGGCGGCGGAAGAGGCGGACGCGGTTGAGGGTGAGCAGCGTCCACAGACGGGGCGAGACCTTGGAGTCGCCGCCCAGGTGCGAGGCGACGGCCTCGGGAACGAGGCGGGTGGCGAAGCCCAGGTCGCGAGCGCGCAGGCAGTACTCCGTCTCCTCGGAGTAGAGGAAGAAGGACTCGTCCCAGGCCCCGCAGGCGTCCGCACAGGCCCGGGAGAGCGCGAGCAGCGCGCCTGTCGCCCAGTCGGCGCGGGTGGGGGCAGCGTACGCGGCCGGATCGGTGACCAGCTCGCTCCAGCGCGGGAAACGCCCCGCCCTGCGGTTGCCGATCAGCGCCTCGCCCAGCGCCCGGGTGACGCTGGACTCGCGCCGCAGCGAGTACGCCACGGTGCCGTCCTCGTCGACCAGCCGCGGCACCGCGATGCCGACGCTGGAGCCGTCCGGCAGCGGCACGTCCAGCGCGTCCAGGAGGATCCGGGCGCAGCCGGGCTCCATCCGGATGTCGGGGTTGCAGACCAGGACGGGGCCGTGGCCACCGGGCCACTGCGCCGCGGCCGCCAGCGCGGCGTTGATCCCGGCGGCGTAGCCGGCGTTGCGGCCGGTCTGGACGACGGTGGCCTCGGGGGCCTGCTCCTCGATCACGGCCACGGTGTCGTCGGCGGAGTCGTTATCCGCCACCACCAGTCGCCACTCGGTGCCCCCCATGGCCTCGGGCAGCGCAGCGAGGAAGCCGGGCAGCACGGCCTGGCTGTTCCAGGTGACGGCCACCACGGCCACGGGCGCTGCGGGGGTCGGGGTCATCAGGCCTCCACGAGAACGGGTTCGGCCGAGGCCGACGGCGGAACGGAGACGTCGGGGTCAGGATCTGCGACAAAGGAGTCGCGGGACGCGGCCTCGGCGCGGACGAACGCGGCGTAGCGGCCGCCCGCGCCGAGCAGCAGGAAGAAGACGCCCGCGAACATGGGGAAGCTCAGCGAGTCGAAGGTCGCGCTGATCACCAGCGTCACGACCGAGGAGGCGAAGAACGCCTGGCCGAGCTCCCGGTCCGACTCGCGGCGGGTGAGCCGCCGGATCGTGCCACCGTGGTGCATCCCGGTGAGGCAGAGCACGAGCAGCGCGACCAGGCCGAGCCCGCCCATCTCGGCCAGGATCAGCATGTACTGGTTGTCGGTGTAGAAGTACAGGTCCGGCGTGAAGGTGCCGAACCCGCGCCCGAACAACGGGCGTTGCTCCAGGTAGGGGACGATCTCGGCGTACTTCACCGTCCGCGCCTGGGTGCTGCTGTCGGAGTTGGACAGGAAGCTGGAGAAGAGGTTGATGATGGTCCCGATCAGGCCGGGGATCACCACTTTGAGTCCGGCGACGCCGACGCCGATCACCGCGATCGAGGTCCAGCGCCGCTGCGGCTTCCAGCGCGGCAGCATCACCAGCGCGATCAGCGCCGCGCCGATGATGGAGGTGCGCGAGACGGTCAGCGGCAGCGCGCCCGCCATCAGCGCGACGGGCGCCCAGCGGCGCCACAGCCGCTGCCCGCGCCGGACCGGGTCGAGGGCCTGGTGGATCGCGAAGGGCAGCAGGATCGCCAGCATCCCGCCGAACTCCAGCGGTTGCGCCGTCGTCGAGCGGGGCCGGACGAAGTCGCCGCGGTCCATCGCCTCGATCCCGGACACGCTCGCGTGCAGACCAGGGATCTGGATCGAGTCGGCGATGTTGGTCCCGGAGAAGAAGTCGTAGTAGCCGAGGGCCGCCACGACGGCGCCGAGCACGACCAGACGGCGCATCAGCACCTCCAGCCGGCCCCGGTCCTGGATCCCGGCCGTGGTGAGCACCACCAGGCCCACCCAGACCAGCAGGCCGATCACGCCCCGGTCGGCGCCGAGCTGTTCCTCGTGCGAGCTGTCCCTGGCGGCGTCGGCGATGTAGCTGAGCAGCACCGCCGCCGCGAGCACGCACATCGCCAGCCGCGCCGAGCGCGTCCCGGCGGGCGCGGTGATCCGGCCGCCGAGCCAGGAGGCGAGGAACCACAGCAGGCCGAGCAGCGCGAAGACGTTCGCGGGCGTCCCCACCCCGCCGAGCGCGGGCACGGCCAGGTTGGAGGGGATGAACAGCGCCAGGTACAGGTAGACCGTCAGCACGGCGGTCGCGTCCAAGGGGCGGTGCAGCAGCCCTCGGCGGCGTGGTGCGGGAGCGGTGACCCGGGACTCCCCGCCGCGGCGGGCGCGCCGGGCGCGGGCGAAGGCGTCCACGACGAAGCAGAGCAGGAATGCGCTGGTGAACCCGACGATGATGGTTCCGGCGACGTCCTGCATCTTCGTCTTGAGCTGGGAGACGGGCTGTTGCGGCAGGACGACGGGCGTGGACTGCACCTGGAACGCCGCGGGCACGTCCGCCTGGAGCTGGAGCGCGTGCAGCTGCTGACCCGCGAATCGGGTGAGCGTGGTCGTCTCGTCCAGCACCCGGGTCCGGCCGACGCCGGTCACGCTCAGCGTCAGCAGCGGTCCGGGGGCGTCGACGGCGAAGCCGACCTTGTAGGTGTCGGTGACGCCGAGGTCCTGCAGCGAGCGGGCCGCGTCCGCGGACTGCAGCGTGCGGATCAGCACGTCGGCGGTGACGATCAGCGGCCCGCCCGCGTTGGAGATCGGATTGCCGAAGGTCGGCGCCAGCTTGGCCACGTCCGTGGAGTCGAGCAGGCTGATGGAGCTCTCGGACTCGTAACTGACCGGAACGGTCCGGTACAGATAGCCGCCCGCCAGCAGACTGAAGACGCAGATCGGCACCACCAGGTACCACCGTCGGCGCAGGGTCGCCAGGATCTCGGCGAGGCTCACCGTCGCTCCTCCCCCCGGAAGTCGGGATCAGACTCATCGATCGCCTGGCGTGTGGTCAAGTGGCACTGGCAGTATCGATCCTGACGGAAGGACAGCCCGTGTCGCCCGAAGCGTTCGTCGGTGCCCTGCTCCGACGCTGGTACGTGCTGCTGCTCGCCCTGCTGCTGACCGCCGCGGGCGCGTACCACGTGCTCAAGCCCACCCAGCTCTACCGCGCGTCGGCGGTGGTCGTGCTGAAGCCGCCGGTCACCGGCAACCAGCCCAACCAGCTCGCCAATCTCCAGCCCACGCTGGCGACCGTCTCCTTCGACGTGGTCCAGCAGCTCGGCACGCCCGCCGGGCTGGCCGAGCTGGCGGCGGCCGGGGTGCACGGCGTCTACACGCTGGCCCCGCGCAACAGCGGCACCAACGCGACGCCGCAGTACCTGATCCCCTCGCTGCAGATCACCGCCGACGAGTCCGACCCGAACGCGGCGGACGCCGTGGCGCAGCGCGTCATCGACGTCTACACGGCGCACGTCGTCGCCCTCCAGAACGGCGAGCACGTGCCGTCCGCGGCCCGGATGACCGTCTCGGTGCTGGTCCCGCCGAACGCGGCGCTGCTGAGCGGCACGAAGAGCCGCGGCCTGGTGGGCGTCGCCATGCTGGGCGCCTTCGGCGGCATCACGGCCGCCCTCTGGACCGACCGCTGGCTCCTCACCCGCGCCAAGCGCCGCCGCCCGGCCCTCGCCCCGGCCTGACGCCTTCCCGCCGGGGCAGGCGCCGCCCAGCGAGCGGATACCTTGGCTCACCCACCCCTGCTCACGCAGGCCCGCCGGTGCAGCGGAACGCCCCGGCGGGTTCGCCCGGACGCACGCGCCCGGAGCAGCGGGTGCGGCCGGCCGCTGCGGGGAGCGCTGCGTGGGCGGCGCGGGGAGTGCTGATCGGTTCACAGGCCGCGGCGCTTCCAGGACTGCCACCAGAGCCACTCGCGGCCGCGCTCGTAGAGCGCGGAGAGGACGAGGGGCTGCAGGTAGGGCATGGCCGTGGGGCCGACGCGGCGGCGGAGACGGAGGGCGCGGAACTCGGGGAGGGTGTCCGCGTCGGGGGTGCAGGCGCGGGCGAAGTCGACCAGTTCGTCGACGGGGACGACGGCGGTGCGGCCGCGGTCGTAGGCGCGGTAGGCGCGGCGCAGCGCGTAGCGGGCCAGCCTGCGGTGGACGGTCTCGCGCAGGCGCTCCGCGTCGGGCAGGCGGTCGCCGCACTTGGCGAGGGCCGAGTCGTAGGCGACCAGCCGCTGGCGCAGGTCGTCGAGTTGGCCGCCGAAGTCGGTGGTGGACATGTTCTGACCGTGGACGCGGTAGTAGGCCTGGTCCGCGCCGCTGACATAGCCGACGTCGGCGTGCGCGGCGAGGCGCATCCACATCTCGATGTCGCCCGCGTGCGGCAGCTCGGGGTCGTAGCCGCCGACCTCGCGCTGGAGCGAGGTGCGGACGACCACCTCCGGGGAGGTGATGCAGCCGGTGCCCTCGCGGAAGCGGCGGTCCAGCCACCAGTGGCCGGGGTAGACGGCCTGGCCGCCGCTGCCGGTGCGGGCGGCCGGCAGCGGGCGGCCGTGCTGGAAGTGGAGGGGGCGGCCGTAGGCGAAGCCGGCCTCGGGGTGGGCGTCCAACAGGGCCGCGGCCCTGCTCAGCGCGCCGGGGACCAGGCGGTCGTCGGCCGAGAGCAGGGCGCAGTAGTCCCCGTCGGCCCACTCCAGCAGGCCCTCGTTGTAGGTGGCGATGTGCCCGCGGTTGGTCTCGTGCACCCGCACCTCGATGCGCTCGTCCTGCGCGGCGAGCTTGCGGGCGGTCTCGGCGGAGTCGTCCGGGGAGGCGTCGTCGATGATCAGGACCCGGACGTCGACGCCCGGCTGTTCGTCGAGCACGCTGCGGACGCAGTCCTCCAGGTAGTGGCCGTACTTGTAGCAGGGGACGACGACGCTGACGCTGCTCATGTCGGTGGGGCCAATCCCCGGGCGGCGGGGAGCAGGCGCCAGGGCCTGCTCCCCGCCGCCCGGTGGG
>NZ_BBPP01000014.1:95634-108152 GCF_000787835.1 Streptacidiphilus melanogenes | reverse complement strand
GAGCAGGCGCCAGGGCCTGCTCCCCGCCGCCCGGTGGGTCAAAGCGGACGGGAACGGTGGGACGGGCTGGGTCAGACGAGGATCGGCAGCCCCAGGCCCGGCTCGAGCCGTCCCGGCGTCCAGTCGGCGAACCGCGCGAACTTCGGGAAGTTCACCGTGCCCGTCGCCGCGTGGTGCGGCAGGTGCGGACGCGGGTAGCCGGTGCTCAGCAGCCAGGTGCGGACCGCCACCTCGTGCCCGTGCCGGTCCTGCGCGGTGAGCGTGATCCGGTAGGCGACGCCGTAGGCCAGCGGCCCGGCGGGCCGCAGGCTGACCTGGTGGGTGACCGGGTTGTAGCCGACGACGGCGGTGTAGCTGTCGTCGTCGGGCCAGTCGCCGGCGGACGGGGTGGTGCTGATGTCCGCGTCGATGGTGGCCGGATCGGTGGCGGCGGGCAGGGTCGCCGTGAGCGGGTGCTTCGCGTCCACGATCCGGTTGGCGCCGGTCGGGTGCGCGCCCTTGCCGGAGCCGGACAGCGGCGCGGCCGAGAGCACGAGTCCGCCGGGCGCGGGCGCCGTGAGCGGGGCCGCGGCGCCGGCGAGCGCGGTGCGGACGGCCGCCCCGGTGGTCCCGCTCGGCGAGAACACCGGGCTCACCCAGTAGTTGGCGGAGCCGGACGAACCGGTCGGGAACGCCGAGGTGCTGCCGTAGGCGTAGACACCGTTGGACGCACCGCTCGCGTCGGCCGGGGCGGTCAGCGGGTAGGCCAGGTGGGCGCCGCTGAAGTACCCCTCGTCGGCCGCGTAGTTGCCGTGCGGGGCGTGGTAGGAGACCACGTAGGTGGTGTTGGCGCTGATCGCGACCGGGGTCGCGAACGTGAGCGTCTGCCAGCCCGACGCAGACTCGCCGGTGAAGGTGCCGGTGGCCAGGAGCTGCCCGGCGGACGACCAGAGGCTGCCGGTGTGGGTGCCGGTGTTGCCGGTGCCCTTGTAGAAGGTGACGCCGGTGACGTTGCCGGCCACGGCGGCCTGGAAGCGGGCGCCGAGCTCCAGGGAGTTGGGGTCGGCGGTGGTGTCGGGCGTGCCCGGCACGGTGGTGGAGGGCCAGAGCGTGCAGGGGCAGTTGGTCGCGGGCGGGGTCGCGCTGGTGGTGAACGTCCAGCTGACCGGCGCCGTCATCGCGTTGCCCCACAGGTCGGAGACCTGGACCGAGGCTGTGTAGACGGTGTTCAGGGCGAGCTGCGTGGACGGGGTGAACACCGCCACGTTGCCGGAGGTCACCGCCGCCGTCCCGGGCACCGCGGTGCCGTTCGGGGCCTTGACGGTGAACGTCAGCGTGCTCTGGTCGATGCTCTCGTTGAAGGTGGCCGACACGGGGCTGGTGATGGCGACGTTGGTCGCCCCGGACGTGGGCGACTTGGCCGTCACCGACGGCGGCGTGGTGCTGGCCGTCGAGGTGTCCAGGACCACGTCCACCCAGTAGTTGCTGCCGTTGGAGGCGGTCGAGGGGAAGGCGCTCGTCGAACCGTAGTGGTAGACGCCGTTGCTGCCCGACGCGCCGCCGCTCTGCAGCGCCGTGAGCGGGGCCAGGCCCGCGCTCTGGTTGGTGAAGTAGCCGCCGTCGTAGGAGTAGCCGCCGCTCGGGGCGAAGTAGGAGGCGACGTAGGTGGTGTTGGCCTTCACCGGGACCGGCGAGGCGAAGTTCAGCTGCTGCCAGCCGGACGCCGTCTCGCCGGTGAAGGTGCCGGTGGCGAGCAGCTGGCCGCTCGCGCTCCACAGGTTGCCGATGTGCGTGCCGGTGTTGGCGGTGGACTTGTAGAAGCGCACTGCCGTGATCGAACCCGGGCTGCTCGTCTGGAACTTGACGCCCAGCTCGACCGCGCCGCCGTCACCCGCGTTGACGGTGCCGGGCACCGCACTGGCGGGGAAGACGGTGCAGGGGCACTGCTGCGGTCCCACGGTGAGCGCCACCTTGGTGACGGCGCCGACGTTCGCGCTGTCGTCCTCGGCCCGGACCTGGACCTGCGCCGAGCCCTGCGCGGTCGGCGTCCAGGAGTAGCTCCACGAGGTGAGCCCGGTGGCCGGGTTCCAGGTGGTGCCCCCGTCGGTGGACACCTCGACGCGGGCGACGACGCCCCCGCCGTTGTCGGCGGCCGTGCCGGTGATCGTGACCGGCTTGAGCGCCGGGACGGTGCTGCCCGCCGCGGGGCTGGTCACGGTGACCGTGGGGCCGACGGTGTCGGTGGAGGCGCTCGCCGCGACCAGGCCGCTCTGCAGGGTCACCGGCTGCAGGCCCATGTCGGCCAGGATGTTGACGGTGGCCTGCTGCATCCGGGCGTCCGCGGTGACCGTCGGCGTGCCGGTGCTCGGCACGTTGGTGAGGCCCCAGGACCACTGCACGGTGCCGGATCCGAAGACCAGCGCGTGCGAGGTCGGGTCGCGGAACTCCACCAGGCTGTGCGTGGCGCTGCCGTTGCCGTAGAGGTTGCCCCAGTCCTCGCGCAGCGTCTCGTTCTCCACGTCCACGGTGGTCGAGGAGAGGTCGATCTCACCGCTGGGACGGCTGGCGTCAGCCACGTCGCTGTCCCACTCGTAGCCGAGCGTGCCGGTCGGGAAGACCGCCGTCTGGGAGGGCGTGAGGCTCGCGACGGAGGTGTTGCGCCAGATGCGCATCCTGGCGTAGCTGCCCGGCACGGTGATGGCGTCGCTGCGGTAGCCGTTGACCTGGAACAGGCTGCCGGTGAGCGCGTTCTCCGGCTCGTACGGCTGGTTGTAGTTGGCGCTGGCCGGGTCCATCCAGGTGCCGGTCCAGGTGCCGCTGGGGTCCGCCACGCCGTCGGGGGTGGGGAACTCCAGCTTCGTCATCTTGTAGCAGACCAGGGTGCGGTTCGGGGTGTTCGAGCCGTCGACGCTGGGAGCGAGCCTGGTCTTCCAGAAGACCTCGTTCCCGCTGAAGAAGGCCTCGTTGACGCCCGCCTTGCGGGCGGCGAGGACGTTGTCGTACTGCGCCTGGTTCCAGTACTCGTCGTGGCCGTCGGACATGAAGACCTTGTGGTTCAGCAGCAGTGAGCCGTTGGTCGACACGTCCAGCCCGGACATGTAACTGACGTCGTATCCGTTCTGCTCCAGCCAGGAGATCATCTCGTACTCGGAGCCGTAGACCCCGTTGTCGCCGCCGATGTCCAGCGGACGGTTGTAGCTGACCTGGTAGGCGCGGCCGTCGGGCGCGGGTCCGGCGCCCTGGTAGAGGTTCTGGCCGCCCCACATGTTGTAGGCCTGCCAGGTCTCGTCGGAGGTCTGCACGACCATCGCCGAGTGACTGGAGTCGTCCCGGACCACGAACGGGTACGGCATCAGGCCGTTGCCGTCGGTCTGGTCGAAGTTGGCGATGTACAGGCCCGAGACGGCGTCGCTCGGCACCGCCCAGCTCGCCGTGACCGGCCAGTTGCCGCAGTCGACCAGGCCGGTGGTGGCGCTGGTGGCGCAGGACGCGACCTTGGTCGTGTAGTTCGCCGGGTAGGTCTGCGCGGCCTGGGCGGCGGTGGACACCTCGCGGGCGCCGTCGCCGCCGTAGTAGCCGAGCCGGTAGATCTCGACGTGGTACGAGACCGGCGACTGGATCTTGAACTGGATGGTGGAGCCGGGTGTCACGCTCTCCGCGGTGGAGAAGCCCTGGATGTCGCCCCACGCATTGGGCGAGAACCAGTCGGACATCGGTGTGCCGGGCTTGGAGTTCTCACAGACGATCGGGTTGGAGCCGGTCCCGCACGGATCGGTGACGGCGTGCGCCGCCGAGCCGACGGTCAGCGGCAGGAGCAGGGCACCCAGCATCGCCAGCACGCCGAGCAGGCCGAGCCGGATGCGGGTGTGACTTCGTATGGGTCGGTTGTTTCGGACGGTGCGCTTCATGTTTTCCCCGGGGTACAGCAGTTCGTGCGACGTGAGGCGGAGGCGGCGTCAGGGCCCTGACGCCGTCCGCGGGATGACGACGCCTCCCGGCGTCGCGTGACCAGTTCTCCTCGATGTGGTGCCGTCCTGCGGTGGTGCGGGTGGTGCCGTCCTGCGGTGGTGCGCCCGTCAGCCCAGAGCGCCGGCCAGTGCGTCGACGACGCGCTGCTGCTGGTCGGCGGTCAGGTACGGGTGGAGCGGGAGCGAGAGGATCTCCTCGCCGGCCCGCTCGGCCTGGGGGAAGGAGCCTCGGCCGTGGCCGAGGTGGGCGAAGGCCTCGGTGAGGTGCACCGGCGTCGGGTAGTGGATCCCCGCGCCGACTCCGGCCGCGTTCAACTTGCCGACGACGGCGTCCCGGTCGGCGCCGGGCACGCGCACCACGTAGAGGTGCCACACGTGCTCGTTGCCCTCGACGGCGGTGGGCAGCACGACCCTGCCGGCGGCGGCGAGGCCGTCCAGCAGCTCCCCGTACCGGGCGGCCGCGTCGCGTCGCGCTTGGTTCCACCCGGCGAGGCGCGCCAACTTGGCCCGCAGCACCACCGCCTGGAGCCCGTCGAGACGGCTGTTGAATCCGGCCAGGTCGTGGCGGTACTTGACCGTGCTGCCGTGGTTGGCCAGCGACCGGACGGTGGCGGCGAGTTCCGCGTCGTCGGTGAGCACGGCCCCGGCGTCGCCGTAGGCGCCGAGGTTCTTGCCCGGGTAGAAGCTCGTCGCGGCGATCCCACCGCGGCCCGGGGTGCGCCCGTTCCGGCTCGCGCCCTGGCTCTGCGCGGCGTCCTCGACCACGCGGACGTGCGCGGGCAGCGCGGCGGCGAGCTCGGCCGCGGGGGCCATCTGGCCGTACAGGTGCACCGGCACGACGGCCCGGGTGGCCGCGCCGACGGCGGCGAGCGCCGCGTCCGGGTCGATGAGGTAGCTGTCCGGCAGGCAGTCCACCAACACCGGCACCGCGCCGAGGCGCGCGGTGGCGCCGGCGGTCGCGATGAAGGTGTTCGCGGGCAGCACGACCTCGTCCCCGGCGTTCACGCCTGCGGCGCGCAGCGCGAGCTCGACCGCGTCGGTGCCGTTGGCGACGCCCACGCAGTGCGCGACTCCCCCGAACCGGGCGTACTCCCGCTCGAACGCGGCGACTTCCTCCCCACCGATGAACGCGGTGCGCGCGAGCACGCGATCGAACCCGGCACGGACCTCGTCCGCGATCTCGGCATGCGCCGCGCCCAGGTCGACGAGGTGGATCTGGTCCATCGGTCGGTACTCCTATGGTCGAGTGACGAGGGAGGTTGCTACGTGCCAGGGGCGCGGGGCCCTACTGATGTGCGGCTCCGCCGCGTGGGCGCGACAGGCCACGCAGCTGAGTGGAGCGCCGATCGGGCAGGGCCATCCGCTCGTCAGCGGTGTCTCGCGCAGTTCCTCGCGCCCCTGAGAGGTGCAGCAACTCACCGAGAACCGGTTCAGGAACCGCACGGAGCTTCCGGGCCGGGCTGCCGATCCAGACCTCGCCGGCCGGGAGGTCCTGCAGCAGCAGAGCGCCGAGCCCCAGTTGCGACCACGCGCCGACGCTCAACCCCTCACGGACCAGCGCGCCCGCGCCCAGGTACGCGCCGACGCCCACCTCGACGCCGCCGCCCAGGCGGACGCCGGAGGCGATCGTGGCGAAGTCCCCGACGACGTCGTCGTGCGTCAGCACGACCTGCGGCATCACGGCCGCATGCGCGCCCACCCGCACCGCCGCCGTCAGCGCGCAGTGCGCGAGCAGCACCGAGCCGGGGCCGAGGGACGCGCTGTCCGCCACCGCCGCGGTGGGGTGGACGACGGTGCCGTACCGCTGCTCCGGCAGCGCGAGGCGGCGGACCAGCCGGGCACGGCCGGCCCAGTCGCGCGGGTTGCCGACGCAGACGACGACCGGGGCGTCCGGGTGGGCGTGCACGAGCTCGCTGCCGCCCAGGACCGGTGCCCCGTCGACCTCCGTGCCGTGCCGGGCCGGGTCGTCGTCCAGGTGTCCCAGGACCGCGTCGGGGCCGTGCGCGGCGCGGGCGGCCTGCGCGGTCTCCCGCGCGAAGCCACCCGCGCCGACGATCAGCAGGCCCTTCATCTCGGGGCCTCCCGGCCCAGCGCCGCGACCACGCGGTCCTGCTGCTGGTCCGTCATGGTGTGGAAGAGCGGCAGGATCAGTGAGTCGCGGGTGATCCGCTCGGTGACCGGCAGGCCGGCGTGCGGGTGGTCGGCGTAGGCGGGCTCGAGGTGGGCGGCCATGATGCCGCGCCGCGCGGAGATCCCGGCCTCGGCGAGGCCGGTCAGGACCGCGTCGCGGCCGTCCGGCCAGCCGTCCTCCGGGAGCACCCAGTAGGACTGGAACGTGGTCGTGCCGTGCGCGGGGTCGCGCACCGGCCGCAGCTGCGGCAGCTCGGCCGCGAGCAGCTCGTTGTAGCGGGCTGCGAGGGCCCGGCGGCGTGCCACGACCTCGTCGAGCTTGCCGAGCTGGACCAGGCCGACGGCGGCCTGGATGTCGGTCATCCGGTAGTTGAAGCCGACCTCCAGGTACTGCTCCAGGACCGGGGTGCGGCTGGCGTGGCGCGCGGCGGCGGAGGCGTTCATGCCGTGCTCGCGCAGCCGCCGCAGTCGGGCGGCGACCTCGGCGTCGTCGGTGGTGACCATGCCGCCCTCGCCGGTGGTGATCACCTTGCGCGGGTGGAAGGACCAGGCGGCGAGCAGCGCGCCCGCGCCGACGGGGCCGCCCGCGACGGTCGCGCCGATCGCGCAGGCGGCGTCCTCGACGATCGCGACGTCCCACTGGGCGCACGCCTTGCGGACGCTCTCCACGTCCGCGGGCACGCCGCCCTGGTGGACCAGGACGACCGCGCGGGTGCGGCCGGTGCGCACGGCGGCGATCGTCTCCGCCGTCAGGTTGCCGGTCTCCCGGTCCACGTCCGCGAAGACGGGCTCCGCACCGACGTAGCGGACGGCGTTGGCGGTGGCGATGAAGGAGAGCGAGGGCACGACGACCTCGTCGCCGGGCCCGAGCCCGAGGGCGACCAGGCACAGGTGCAGAGCGGTCGTGCAGGAGCTGACGGCGACTCCGTGCCCGGCGCCGACGCGCTCCGCGAAGGCCTGCTCGAACGCGGCGACCCGGGGCCCCTGCGCGACCCAGCCGGAGCGGACCGCCTCCGCGGCGGCCTGCGCCTCCTCCTCGCCGAGCCAGGGGATCATGACCGGGATCCGGTCCTCCGTGGCGCTCACGCCCCCGCCTCCGTGGCCGGCTGCGCGTCGCGCAGGCGCTCGGCGCGCCACCAGGCGACCAGGTCGGCCAGCCCGGTGCGCATGTCGATCTCGGCCCGGAAGCCGAGCCGCTGCGCGGCGTTCTCGATCTCGGCGAGGCGTCGCGTCACGCCGTTGACGGCGCGGGCCGGCCCGTGGACCGGGGCGAGGTCGGACCCCATCGCCTCCAGCAGGCCCTGGGCCAGCTGGAGCAGGCTGGTCTCGGTGCCGCTGGCCACGTTGAAGACCTCGTCGGTCAGGTCCGACTCGGCCGCCAGCAGGTTGGCGCGGGCGATGTCGCGGACGTCGACGAAGTCCATGGTCTGGGTGCCGTCGCCGAGGATCAGCGGCGGCTCACCGGCCTCGATCCGCTCCATCCAACGGATCAGCACCTCGGTGTAGAGGCCGTGGATGTCCATCCGCGGTCCGTAGACGTTGAAGTAGCGCAGGGCCACGTAGTCCAGCCCGTACATGGCGTGGAAGCTGCGCAGCATGCCCTCGTTGAACGCCTTGGCGGCACCGTAGAAGGTGTCGTTGTTGTAGGGGTGGTGGCGTTCGGTGGTCGGGAAGGTCTCGGCGAGCCCGTAGATCGAGGCCGAGGAGGAAGCGACGATCTTGCTCACGCCCGCCTGGACGGCCGCCTCCAGGACGTTGAAGGTGCCGTCGACCATCACCTCGTTGGCCAGCCGCGGTTCCTCCGCGCACTGGGTGATCCGGATCGCGGCGAGGTGGAAGACCAGCTCGGCGCCCTCGGTGACCTTGCGGACGGTGTCCGCGTCGCGGATGTCGCCCTCGACCACCTCCACGACGCCGCTCGGGAGCGCGGTGGCCAGGTTGGCCATCCGCCCGCGCACGAAGTTGTCGAGGACGGTGACTTTTTCCGCCCCCTGCTCCACCAGCAGGTCGACCACGTTCGAGCCGATGGTGCCCGCTCCGCCCGTCACCAGGATCCGCTTGCCACGTACGCTGCTCAAGTCGCTTTCCTTCATGAGGTGTTACCGGTTCCGGTTTCTGGTAGAGCCGTTCAGTGGCCGGTGCGCAGGCCGACGACCGCGCCGTGGAAGGCGAGGCTGCGTGACGCCGCCTCGAGGATGTCCAGCACCCGCAGGCCCGCCCGGCCGTCGGTGAGCGGCGCGCGGCCGGTGGTGATCGCGTCGGCGAACTCCTCGACCATCGCGCGCAGCGCCTCCCGCTCGGCGAGCGCGGGCGCGACCATGTCGCCGGTGCGGTACGAGACGAGCATGTCCCGCCGTTCCTCGGCGCCGATCTCCTGCGGCGCGGCCAGCTCGACCCCGCGGTCGAAGACGGCGATGCGCTGCGCCGGGTTGAGGTCGTCCCAGACCAGGGTGCGCTTGGCGCCGCCGACCATGGTGGTGCGGACCTTCGTCGGGGAGAGCCAGTTGACGTGCACGTGGGCGATCGCGCCGGTGCTGAGCTGGAGCGTCAGGTAGCCGATGCAGGCCTGGCCCGCGCCGATCGGGTCGGCGCCGTGGGCGGCCACGGCGACCGGCTGGACGTGCTCGGGCAGGATGAAGTCGAGGATGGACAGGTCGTGCGGGGCCAGGTCCCACAGCACGTCGATGTCCTTCTGCACCAGGCCCAGGTTGATCCGCACCGAGTCCACGTAGTGCAGTTCGCCCAGCTCGCCGCCGAGGACCATCTCCCGGATCCGGGCCACGGCCGGGGTGTAGCAGTAGGTGTGGTCGCACATCAGGGTGAGCCCGCGCTGCTCGGCCTCCTCGACCAGCCGCAGGCCGTCCGCGTAGGTGGCCGCGAGCGGCTTCTCGACCAGGACGTGCTTGCCCGCCTTGAGTGCGGCCAGCGCGACGTCGAGGTGGGTGCCGGCCGGGGTGGCCACGGCCACGGCGTCGACCTCGGGGTCCGCCAGGACCTCGCCGAGGTCGGCGGTGGCCTGGACGGTGGAGTAGCCGCCGAGGACCCGGCGGGCCCGGTCCACATCCAGGTCGCACAGGTGACGCAGCCGGAACCGGTCGCTGGACTGGAAGTTGCGCACCAGGTTGGGGCCCCAGTAGCCGGCCCCGACCACGGCGACGCCGAGCGGCTCGCGCTCGCCCTTCGCCGCCGTGCCGCTGCGCTGCGCTTCGCTCTGCTTCACCTGGACGTTCCCCCTCGTCGATCCGGACGCCGTGCCGTGCGATGCCGTGCCTTGTGCTGAGGAGTGCTGGGTGTTCCGCATCAGTAGGCCCCCGTCCCGCGGACCACGGCCGGGCCGGTGCGCCGCAGGATGTCCGCGTCGAGCGCGAGGGACCAGTTGTCGACGTAGGCGAGGTCCAGCCGGACGGCCTCCTCCCACGGGAGGTCCGACCGGCCGCTCACCTGCCACAGGCCGGTGAGGCCGGGCTTGACCAGAAGTCGGCGCCGGATCTCGTTGGTGTAGCCGTCCGCCTCGGCGGGCAGCGAGGGACGCGGACCGACCAGCGACATGTGTCCGGCCACCACGTTGATCAGCTGCGGGAGTTCGTCGATCGAGTAGCGGCGCAGCGCCGAGCCGACCCGGGTGATCCGCGGATCCGCCTTGATCTTGAACAGCAGTCCGTCGCTGTTCTGGTTGAGCTGCTCCAGCTTGGCTCTGCGTTGCTCCGCGTCCGTGTGCATGGTGCGGAACTTGAACATGGTGAAGTGGTTGCCGTACTGGCCCACGCGGCGCTGCCGGAAGAGGGCGGGGCCCGCGCTGTCCACTCGCACGACCAGCGAGACCGCCAGCATCAGTGGCGCCAGCGCGAGCAGCATCACGGCGGCCAGCGACCGTTCCAGCAGCTCCTTGGGGAACCGCGCGCCACGGCCCAACTCCGGTGCGCGGACGCCGATCAGCGCCATGCCGTCGGCCACCCGCACCGAGAGCCGGGATGCGGCCACGTCCGTGAGCAGCGGCGCGACCAGGAAGTCGGCGCCGGCCGCTGCGGCGCTCCAGGAGAGCCGCCGCATGTCCGCCGCACCGATCTGGGGCGTGGGGACCACGACGACCGCCCCGCTGTCGGTGTCGTGCAGGGCGCTCGGCAGCTCGTGCAGCCCGCCCCAGACGTGCTCGGCCCACGACCCGAGGGACCCTGCCTGCTCCGGATCGGTCAGGCAGAGCCCGGCGACTCTCAGGGCGCTGGTGGGCGTGCCGCCCAGCCGGGGCAGCAGTTCGAGCAGCCCCTCGGCCGAGCCGACCACGACGGCGGCCCGGTGTCGCCGCTCGGCGGCGAAGCGCCGCAGCAGCCTCCGGCGCAGGACCACTCGAACCCCGACCGCCACCAGGGCGACCGGGACGGCCGCCACCATCATGGAGTGCAGGAAGTCGTCGTCGCGCAGCACCAGCCAGTACCAGCTGACCGCGACGGCGGGCAGCGCGACGGCGCCGCGCAGGACCCGGCGGAACTCCTCGGGCCCCGCTCCGAGCGTGTCGGCGTCGTAGGCCCGGTAGGCGCCCATGGCGAAGAGCCAGGCCGGCGGCAGACCCAGCACCAGGGCCCAGTGCCGATGCTGACTGTGGATCAACAATCCCGCCAGCAGGGCGGCCAGGCCGTCCGCCGCCAGCAGTGTGCGCCGGTACGTGCGCAGCCACTGGCGGCGTCGGGCGTTGCCCTGCGTGCGATTGGTTTGATGATGGCCGTGTGTAATCGGTCCGACGATCATGCACCCCCCCGGGATTCCGGCTCGTGCCTCAGCCCGCGTTGTCGCATCCGAACTGGTCGAACAGCTGGATCTGTCGCCGTACAAGATGTCGTGCAAGAGTGGTGCCGAGGCCCAAGGGCCGTGTGCGCCGGTCCCCAACCCCCCTGGGTACGGAATAGGTCAAGGGCAGGTAAACCCTCGCCTTACCGGCGCTCGCGCAGCAATCTAGAGCATGCGGGCACAACAACGGGAATGAATCGGATACTTCGTGATTCTCGTGCCGCAAGTTCTGGCCATACTGCGTATGTGATGTACGAGACTCGTGAAGACATCAGCCTGGTCATCCCCGCCCACAACGAGGAGCGGGTCGTGGGCCGCCTGCTCGACGCGCTGCTGGTCGGCGGCGCGGACGGGCTCGACATCGTCGTGGTCTGCAACGGCTGCACGGACGGGACGGCGCAGGCCGCCCGCTCCCGGGGTCCCGCCGTGCGCGTGGTCGAGCTCGAACAGCCGTCCAAGCACCGCGCGTTGAGGGTCGGCGACGAACACGCCAAGGGCTTCCCCCGGATCTACGTCGACGCCGACGTGGTTCTCTCCGGAGCGGACGCCCGCAGAGTGGCGGCAGCCCTGGACGCCCCCGGCGTGCTCGCGAGCGCACCGGAACGGGAGCTGCCACTGGACGCCAGCGACTGGCGCGTCCGCGCCTTCTACCGGGTATGGCTACGCCTGCCGACGGTCCGTCAAGGACTGTTCGGACGAGGCGTGGTGGGGGTGTCCGAGGAGGGCCACGCCCGGCTCGTCGCGCTGCCCGAGCTGATGGCCGATGACCTGGCCTTCTCCCTTGCCTTCAGCCCCGAGGAACGGCAGGTGGTGGCCGAGGCGCGAGCGGTCATCCAGCCCCCGCGCAACTGGCCGGATCTGATGCGTCGTCGCATCCGTGCGATGACATCCACCGTGCAACTGGAGCACCACCAGCGGACGAGTGGCACTCCGGCGCACGGCGACAGCGCCGCGAGCGCCCGCACGAGCCTCGGCGACCTGCGCGCGCTGGTGCGCGCCGAGCCGAGCCTGCTGCCCTCCGTCGCCGTCTTCGCCGCCACCGCCGTCCTGGCCCGCCGCGCCGCGCGCCGCGCGATCCGCGCGGGCGACTTCGCCACCTGGCTGCGGGACGAGAGCAGCCGTTCCTGACCGTCCCGGCCCGCATCGCCTCTTCTGGGAGAGACCGCACATGAGCGATTCCGTCAGCATCCGCCCCACCGCCCAGGTCGACCCCTCCGCGGAGGTCGGCGACGGCACCACGGTCTGGGACCTCGCCCAGATCCGCGAGAAGGCCGTCCTCGGCCGCGAGTGCATCATCGGCCGCGGCGCCTACGTCGGCCCCGGCGTCCGGCTCGGGAACCGGGTCAAGCTGCAGAACCACGCCCTGGTCTACGAGCCGGCCGTGCTGGGCGACGGCGTCTTCGTCGGGCCCGCGGCGGTGTTCACCAACGACCACTTCCCCCGCTCGGTCAGCCCGGACGGCAGGCTGAAGCGCGGCGAGGACTGGGAGGCGGTGGCCGTCGTGGTCGAGGAGGGCGCGTCGGTCGGCGCCCGCTCGGTCTGCGTGGCGCCCGTCCGCATCGGCCGCTGGTCCCTGATCGCCGCGGGCGCGGTCGTCACCCGCGACGTCCCGCCCTTCGCCCTCATGGCCGGTGTCCCGGCCCGCCGCATCGGCTGGGG
>NZ_BBPP01000014.1:77805-95460 GCF_000787835.1 Streptacidiphilus melanogenes | reverse complement strand
GTCCCGCCCTTCGCCCTCATGGCCGGTGTCCCGGCCCGCCGCATCGGCTGGGTCGGCCGCGAGGGCTCCCGCCTCACCGAATCCCCCGACCGCCCCGGGCTCTGGCAGTGCCCGATGACGGGCGCCCGCTACGAGGAGACGGACGGCCTGCTGACCGAGCTCTGAGCCCCCCGCCGGCAGGCGCACCCCGCCCCGCCGCGAGCAGGCAACCGTGTCGTTCCCCCGGCTGAAGCCGGCTCGCGGCGCTCTCCGCCCGAAAGCTCACAGCCCGGCCTGCGGCGGGAACTCAGGCGGGCACCCGTCGCATCGACCCCACGCCGATGCCGGGGCACCCCGCCGGAGGCGCCGACCGGCCGGAGCGGACGCGGCTGGGGGTGTCCCGGCGGGGCCTCCTGGGTGGGTGGCAGGCCTCAGCCGCGGGCTCTCGCGGCCAGAGCCTGGAACGCAGGCCGCCGCAGGGCGAGCGAGAGGGACTCCTCCCAGTCCGGCTGCGCCGCGACGCCCGCGGCGGCCCAGCGGCCGTGGGCGAGGACGCTGTAGGCCGGCCGGACCGCCGGGCGGGGGAAGGCGGCGGTGGTGGTCGGGCGGACGCGTTCGGGGTCCAGCCCGGCGTGGGTGAAGACGGCGCGGGCCAGGCCGTGCCAGGTGGTACGGCCCGAGGACGTGCCGTGGTAGACGCCGGGCGGGGCCTCGCCCGCCATCGCGGAGCGACCGAGAGCGACGAGTTGGCGGGCGAGCGGGAGCGTCCACGTCGGCTGGCCGTGCTGGTCGTCGACGACGTCGACGGTGGGCCGCTCCGCGGCCAGTCGCAGCATCGTGGCGACGAAGTTCCCGCCGTGCTCGCCGTAGAGCCAGGCCGTGCGGACGACGTAGCCCGCCTCCGGCAGGCGCTGGGCGAGCAGCCGCTCGCCCAGCAGCTTGCCGCGGCCGTACGCGTTCGGCGGGGCCGTCGGCGCGTCCTCCGGCTGCGGGTCCGGTGAGGTGCCGGGCAGCACGTAGTCCGTGGAGAGCTGGAGCAGCCGCGCGCCGCTGCTCGCGCACGCGTCCGCGAGCAGGGCCACCGCGTGGCCGTTCACCGCGTCGGCCCGCGACGCCTCGCTCTCCGCCCCGTCGACGTTCGTGTACGCCGCGCAGTTGACGACCACGTCGTGCCCGGCGACGGCGGCCCGCACGGCCGAGGCGTCGGTGACGTCGAGGGCCGCGCGGTCCGCCGCGGTGACCCGGCCCTCCCCCGCCTGCGCCAGCACCGCGCACAGGTCCCGCCCGAGCATGCCTCCGACCCCGGTGACCAGCCAGCGTGTGCCGCCCGGCACGGCCCCCGATACGCCCCCCGGCGCGGTCACTGCTCGGCCACCCGCTGCTTGAGCGGCTCCCACCAGGCGCGGTTCTCGCGGTACCAGGCGACGGTCTCCGCCAGGCCCCGCTCGAAGCGGACCTGGGGCTCGTAGCCCAACTCGTGCCTTGCCTTGCCGATGTCGAGGGAGTAGCGCAGGTCGTGGCCCTTGCGGTCCTCCACCGGGACGACCCGGTCCCAGTCCGCGCCGGTCGCTTCGAGCAGCAGGGCGGTGAGTTCACGGTTCGTCAGCTCGCGTCCTCCGCCCAGGTGGTAGACCTCACCGGCCCGGCCCTTGAGCAGCGCCAGGGCGATGCCGCGGCAGTGGTCAAGGACGTGCAGCCAGTCCCGCACGTTGGCGCCCGTCCCGTACAGCGGCACCGTGCCGCCGTCCAGGAGGTTGGTCGTGAACAGCGGGATGACCTTCTCCGGGAACTGGTACGGCCCGTAGTTGTTGGAGCAGCGCGTCACCACGACGTCCGCGCCGTGGGTCCGGTGGTGGGCCAGGGCCATCAGGTCCGACGAGGCCTTCGACGCCGCGTACGGGGAGTTGGGCGCGAGCGGCCAGTCCTCCGTCCAGGAGCCCTCAGTGATCGAGCCGTAGACCTCGTCGGTGGAGACGTGCACGAACCGGCCCACCCGGTGCCGCCGGGCTGCGTCCAACAGGACCTGCGTGCCCAGCACGTTCGTGGTGACGAAGGGCACCGCCCCGGTGATCGACCGGTCGACGTGCGACTCCGCGGCGAAGTGCACCACCGCGTCCTGCCCGGCGGTCACCTCGTCGACCACCTGCGGG
This sequence comes from Streptacidiphilus melanogenes, assembly GCF_000787835.1. GTDB lineage: Bacteria > Actinomycetota > Actinomycetes > Streptomycetales > Streptomycetaceae > Streptacidiphilus > Streptacidiphilus melanogenes. The sequence continues at coordinate 93,331 of NZ_BBPP01000014.1, read as the reverse complement.
TCGCAGATGTCGCCCTCGACGAACGTGAACCCGGGATGGCCCTCGACCGGGGCCAGATTGGCGCGCACGCCCGAGTAGGTGAGCTTGTCCAGGACGGTGACGCGCGCGCCGTGGAGCGGGGCCCCGGCCACGGTGAGTGTCTGCCGGACGAACTCCGAACCGATGAAACCGGCGCCGCCGGTGACCAGAATCCGCATAGTGCCGCCAGCATAGGCAGAACGCCCGCCCACCCGGGGCGGAACGCCCGCGCGCGGTGGATGAACGTCCGGCGCGGCGGATGAACATCCGTCCGCATCTGTCGAACACCCCTGATTCGCCATCAACTCCCGCTAGCGTGTGCGACATGCGCGGCATCCTTCTCGCGGGCGGCACCGGCAGCAGGTTGTGGCCGCTGACCCGGTCCGTGTCCAAGCAGCTCATGCCCGTCTACGACAAGCCGATGGTCTACTACCCGTTGGCCACCCTGCTGATGGCGGGCATCCAGGAGATCCTGGTGCTCACCGCACCCGACGACCAGGAGCAGTTCCGCCGACTCCTCGGCGACGGTTCCCAGTGGGGCGTCCGGCTGGAGTACCGGGTGCAGGAACGCCCCGAAGGCATCGCGCAGGCGTTCGTCCTCGGGGCCGACTTCATCGGCGGCGAGGCCGTGGCGCTGATTCTCGGCGACAACATCTTCCACGGCAGCGGGCTCGGCACCCGGCTGGCCGAGAACAAGGGACTGGACGGCGGCCACATCTTCGCCTACCAGGTCGCCGACCCGTCGGCCTTCGGCGTCGTCGAGTTCGACGAGACCGGGACGGTGCTCTCGATCGAGGAGAAGCCCGCCCGTCCGCGCTCCCGTTACGCGGTGCCGGGGCTGTACTTCTACGACAACGACGTGGTCGACCTGGCTCGGCAACTGCGGCCCAGCGCCCGCGGCGAGTTGGAGATCACCGACCTCAACCGGGCCTACCTGGACGAGCGGCGGCTGCGCGTGAGCCGGCTGGACCGCGGCACCGTCTGGCTCGACACCGGGACCTTCGAGTCCCTGGTCCAGGCCGCCGAGTACGTGCGGGTCATCGAGCAGCGGCAGGGCCTCAAGGTCGGCTGCGTCGAGGAGATCGCCTGGCGCATGGGCTACATCGACGACGCGCGCCTGGAAGAGCTCGCCCGCCCGCTGACGCGCAGCGGCTACGGCACCTACCTGATGGACCTGCTGGCCACCGGAGGCTCGTGATGAAGATCCGCCCACTCGCCGTCGAGGGCGCCTGGGAGATCACCCCGCAGCAGCACGCCGACCCGCGCGGCAGCTTCCTGGAGTGGTACCGGCCCGACCGCCTCGCCGAGGCGGGCGTCCGCCCGTTCCCGACCGCCCAGGCCAACCTGTCCGTCTCCGCCGCCGACGTGGTCCGCGGCGTGCACTTCGCCGACGTGCCGCCCGGCCAGGCCAAGTACGTCGCCTGCGTCACGGGCGCGGCCTGGGACGTGGTGGTGGACCTGCGCGTCGGCTCGCCGACGTTCGGGCGCTGGGACGCCGTGCTGCTCGACACGGTCGACCGCCGCGCGGTGCATCTGGCCGAGGGCCTCGGCCACGGCTTCTGCTCCCTGTCGGACGACACCACGGTGGTCTACTTCTGCTCCGAGACGTACGCGCCGCAGCGGGAGCACACCGTCCACCCGCTCGACCCCGACCTGGGCATCGTCTGGCCCGTCACCACGCCCCTCCTGTCCGACCGCGACGCCGCCGCCCCGAGCCTCGCCGACCTGCTCGCGGCCGACCGTCTCCCCCGCTACGACGCCGGTACGGACGCGGGAAATTCGATGGCGGTACCGGAACGCCTCTCCCTAACCTCGTCCCAGCGGACGTCGTAGAGGCACAAGGACGCCCGCACCGAGCGTCGAGTGCTGGGACACAACGGGGCCTGTAAAGCCCTGGCCTACGGGCTCGCGGGGTTCGATTCCCTGGCGGCGCACCAACGAAGAACGACCCACGGGGGAACCACGCATGGGCACCAGGCTGAACCAGATCATCGCCGTCGAGAAGGGCGTCAAGGCCAAGGCCTTCGCCGATCTCACCCAGGCCCACCACGACGTGCAGAAGGCCACGCTGTTGACCGGCATCGCCCGGACCTACCAGCCGCGCGACGAGGAAGGCGAGATGTTCCCGCCGGAGTCGACGCGGGTGCAGGTCCACGCGGAGGACGTGCTGCGCACCACCGCGGCCTCGCTGACCCGCCTGTTCGACGTCACCGCGACGAAGGACTGGGCGAACTGCGCGGCGCGCGCGGACGTGCACGTCGACGGCCGGGTGCTGCTGGCGCAGGTGCCGGTGAGCTACCTGCTGTTCCTGGAGAAGCAGTTGGTGGACCTGCACACCTTCGTCAAGAAGCTGCCGGTGCTGGACGCCGCCGAGTCGTGGAACCGGGACGAGTCCACCGACAGCTGGCGGACTGAGCCGGTCAAGACGAACCGCACCAAGAAGGTCAACCGCAACCACGTGAAGGCGGAGGCCACCGAGAAGCACCCGGCCCAGGTCGACGTCTACACCGAGGATGTGACGATCGGTTACTGGACCACGGTGAAGTTCTCCGGTGCGCTGCCGGCCCGGCGGGTCAACGAACTGCTGGAGCGGGTCGAGCGGCTCCAGCAGGCGGTCAAGTTCGCCCGTGAGGAGGCCAACGGCACGGAGGTGCAGGATCAGCGAATCGGTGACGCGGTCTTCGGGTTCCTCTTCGCGTAGTTCGCATCATCTGTAGAGACTCCCCGCCCCCAGTGGGCGGGGTGCGCCAGGAGCGCAAGCTGAAGCTGAAGCTTGTCGTGACGAACGCGGTCCAGTGGAGGTTCGAGTCCTCCCCCCGGCACTTCGCGCCGGGGTAGCCCAACGACGGTAGAGGCAGCCGCGATCAATCTCAGACTCTCGCTCCAGACTCAGCATCCGCCACCCGGCGTCGGATCGACCGAGTGCGGGCAGCACTTGCCGGATGCAGGTTCAACTCCTGCTCTCCGCTCCAGCGTGCGGAGGTAGTTCAAAGGCAGAACACGGCGACTTGAGAATGACCCGCACTCTTAAACGTGCCGACGCCTCCGGAGGTGGCACCACGAGGCCCGGGAGCCGGATATGCTCCCGGGTCTCACTCATGCCCGGACGCGCTGACGCCAGCTCAGCCCCGGGCCCAGCACTGGACCATGGTGAACGTGGTGCCGCGCCGACCGGGCGCGGCCAGCTCCGTCTCCGCCTCGGCCAGCAGGACGTCCAACTCGCCGGGGTCGGTGAAGGCGACCAGGCGCTCGCGCAGCGCCTGGGCCATGTCGAGCGGCATGCGCAGGTAGGGGTGCCCGGGTGCGAGCTGCAGCACCTCGGTGCGGACGCGCGGATTGAGACCGCGCGCGTGCAGCAGCTCGGGGAGCCTGCGACCCGCGTCCATGTCGCCGCCGGCCGTGCGAAACGCCTGGGCCAGCAGTTCGATGACACGCTCCGCGGCGGGCGCAGGGGCCTCGAAGCGCCAGGTGCGACAGTCCGGCTCCTCCAGGGCGAGGAGGCCCCCGGGGGCCAGCAGGGAGAGGTGACTGCTGAGCTGCTCCTCCGCCCGGCCCAGCGGCGCGAGCATCAGCCGGGCGTGGACCAGGTCGAAGCCGTGCCGCTCCAGCTTGGAGACGAACAGGTCGTCCACCAGCAGCCGCACGTTGAGCAGCTTGTCGCGCTCGGCGACGCCCGCGGCGCGCTCCAGCAGAGCCTTGTCGATGTCCGAACCCAGCACCGAGCCGGTGTCGCCCGACCAGGAGCTGAGCAGCCGCAGCCAGCCGAGGGCTCCGCAGCCGACGTCGAGCGCGCGCCGGCCGTGGCCGTCGGCGCCGATCTGCTCCAGCAGCCTTCGGCCAGCCGGCTCCCAGACCTCCGACTGGAGCAGCAGGCGGTCCAGCTCCAGCTCGGTAGCTCGACCAGCCTGACCAGCCAACAGGTAATCGCTCATCGCGTCCCCAACCCGAACCCTCGGCACCGGCGGTCCATCCGTAGAACCGTAGCAATCCGGCCGCCTGGCCGTGGTGCGTCTTGACACAACTCCGACCTGTCGGGGCGAACTGTCGTCGACGGCCGGTACCGGCAGGGCGTCGTCACCGGCAGGCCGCGGCGAGACGGGTGAGTCCGAGGATCGCGTCGACGGTCGGCGTCGGGACCTCGACCACGCGGCCGATCTCTCGAACCGCGCCGACCAGCGCGTCCAGCTCCAGCTCCCGTCCCGCCTCCATGTCCTGGAGCATCGAGGTGCGGAAGGCGCCCAGTTTGCGGGTCACCGCGGTGCGGTCGTCCGGGGTCTCGCCGATCGGGCAGCCGATCCGGGCGCCGATCTCGGCCGCCTCCCGCATCGCGGCGTGGCAGAAGGCCAGCACCAGCTCGTCGTCGATGATCCGGTCGGCGGTCGCCCGGGTCAGCGCGGAGATCGGGTTGGTGGTCATGTTGCCCCAGAGCTTGTACCAGATGTCCGCCTGGATGGACGTGGACGCCGTCGCGTCCAGCCCCGCGCCGCACATCAGCTCCACGAGCGCGGAAAGCCGCGTCGACTCGGTGCGGTCCGGCTCGCCGAGGATGAGCCCGGTCCCGGCGGCGTGCCGGACCAGGCCCGGCTCCGGCGTGGCGCAGCTCATGTGCACCACGCTGCCGACGACGTGCCGCACCGGCACCGCGGCGGAGGCGCGGCCGCCCGGGTCGACGGAGTCGAGCGAGCGGCCCTGGCACGGTCCGCCGAAGCCCTCGAAGAACCACCACGGCACGCCGTTCAGCGCCGGGATCACGACCGTCTCCGGCCCGAGCAGCGGGGTGACCGCCGGCAGCACGGCCGGCAGTGCCTGCGCCTTCACCGCGAGCAGGACCAGGTCCTGCTCCCCCAGTGCGGCGACGGACCCCGGGTCCGCGGAATCGGCGAGCGCGGCGACCGGTGCGGTCAGCAGCGTGCCGTCGGCCTCCCGCACCCGCCAGCCGTGCTCCGCCAGCGCCGCGTGCGTCGCCCCGCGCGCGACCGCGTTCACGGCCGTTCCGACACTCGCCGCCGCCAGCCGCGTGCCGATGAACCCGCCGATCGCGCCCGCGCCTATCACTGTGATCCGCATGGCGTGAACCTACCCCCTGCGCGGCGCGTACTCCCGGGAAGAGCCGTCACACGTCACACAGGAAAGGAGGCGAGCGGGATGCGGCGCATCATCGCGACGGCGTCGCTGGTCACTCTGCTGAGCCTGGCCGGCACCGCCCCGGCGTGGGCGGGCGCGGGCAACCCCAACGGCACCGGCCCGCCGAGCCAGAACTGCCAGATGATCGAGGGCGCCGGCGGCACCACGCCGGGCCACGCGGCGAACTCCCCGGGCTCGCCCTTCGACGAACCGGGCATCAACACTCCGAACGGCGGCACGGGCGGCCAGCACTACAGCCCCAACTCGCAGTACGACGTGGCCTGCTTCCACGTCTCCACCCGGGGCTGACCCCTCACGGGGCCGGCCCGACGGCGTCTCTCACGGATCAGGCACGCCCCGCATGATCCGTAAGAGAGGCCCTAGCCGCGTACGTGCTGCAGCCAGGCCGGGCGGCCGGCCAAGGTGCGGGCACGCTTCGCCGCCTCGGCGGCGGCGAGCTCCTCCGGGGTGGCGAAGCAGCGCGGGATCCACTCCTGGGAGCGGGCGACGCGTGCGGCCAAGTGCCGCACGTAGGCGTCCCGCAACGCGTCCGGGCCCGGGAAGCCGGGCTCGGACGCCAGCCACTCGTCCGGGACCTCGGCCGCGACCTCGCGCAGCAGCCCCTCCGTGACCAGCGGCGCGAGCACCGCGTCCGCGGCGAGCACGTCCGGCGCGTAGCCGCCGAGGGCGTGCGCGGACATGTCGTACGCCTTGCCCACGGCCTCCTCCGCGCCCTCCCACCGGTGGTGGAAGATCAGCGCGGCGCCGTGGTCGATCAGCCAGAGCCGACGGTGCCAGACCATCAGGTTCGGGTTGCGGACGGTCCGGTCCACGTTGCCGACGAGTGCGTCGAACCAGACCACTCGGCCCGCCTCCGCGGGGGTGAGGTCGACGCCGTCCTGGCCGGGCGTGAAGTCGGTGGCCCCCGGCAGGTAGTCCATGCCGAGGTTCAGGCCCGCGCTCGCCCGGTGCAGATCCTGGACCTCCTGGTCCGGCTCGTGCGCGGAGACGGCAGGGTCGAACCGGATCAGCACCAGCTCCGGCACGCGCAGCCCGAGCCGACGGGCCAGCTCTCCGACGAGCACCTCGGCGACCAGCGCCTTGCGCCCCTGTGCGGCGGCGTGGAACTTCACCACGTAGGTCCCGCAGTCGTCCGTCTCCACGACGGCGGGCAGCGACCCGCCCGTGCGCAGCGGCTCGAGGTAGTCCAGCGCGGTCACCTCGGCGAGCTCGCCGTTCGTGGTCATCCTCTCCGCCTCCCTCCGCCCGCAGAGCCAGGACCCCGTGCCCACCAGCAGATCCACCCAGTCAAGCATCGGTCGCCCTCGTCCCGCGCGGCCTGCCCCGCCCGCCGAGGCCGGCGAGCAGCCGTCCCAGGACGTCCACCTCGGCCCCGGTGCAGCTGGCCGTGAACCAGTCCTCGGCCACCTCCTCCGCGCTGGCGGTCATCTCCGCCAGCAGCCCCCGCCCGGTCCCGGTCAGCGCGGCGTACGCGACCCGCGCGTCACGGGGGTCCTTCTCCCGCTCCACCAACCCGATCCGCTCCAGCGGCCCGAGCGCCCGCGTCACCCCGGACGCGGTCAGCCCCAACGCCGCGGCGAGGTCCACCCTGCGCAGGCGGCCGCGCTCGGCCGCACCGAGGTGCAGCAGGATCTGCAGGTCGGCATAGCTGATGCCGTGCCGGTTGGAAAGGACGGAGTCGAGCTGCTTCACCATGGCCGCATGGGCGCGGGTGAGACGCAGTGCGGTGTCGAGCGGGTCTGGCATGACCCGAACGCTAACAGAAACTTGAGGACTCAAGTACCGATTAAGTTGCACGGTCCAGGGGCGAGCTCAGAGTGCACAAAGGCCCGCTCCTCCCCCAGAGGGAAAGAGCGGGCCTCGGTGTGCCGGGCGTCAGCCCCGGAGCGTCGCGCCCACGCGGGTGGCGGCCTCGGCGACGGCCGACTCGCGGGCCGCGGAGGCCTCGTCCGCCGTGAGCGTGCGGTCCGCCGCACGGAAGCGGAGCGCGTAGGCCAGGGACTTCCTGCCCTCGCCGACGCTCTCGCCCCGGTAGACGTCGAACAGCCGCAGCGACTCGAGCAGCGACCCCGCGCCCGCGCGGAGCGCGGCCTCGACGTCGGCGGCCTTGACGGCGTCGTCGACGATCAGCGCCACGTCCTGCGTCGCCACCGGGAAGGTGGAGATCTTCGGACCCTCGGCTTTCACCGCGCCGCCCGCCGTCAGCAGGTCCAGATCCAGCTCCATCGCGCAGGTGCGCTCCGGCAGGTTCAGGGACTTGACGACGCGCGGGTGCAGCTCGCCCGCGTGGCCGACCAGCTGCTCACCGACGTAGAGCGCGGCGCAGCGGCCCGGGTGCCACGGGGTGTGCTGGTCCTGGCGGACCGTCAGCGACACGCCCGCCGCGTCCGCGACGGTCCGCGCCGCCTCGACGGCGTCGGCCCAGGTCCACGCCTGCGGCTTGCCCCACCAGCCCTGCGGGTCGCGGTGACCTGCGAACACCGCGCCGACCCGGTACGGCTGACGCGGCAGGGCCGCGTCCAGCTGCGCGATCTCGTCCCCGGTGGGACGGCGGTCGACCGGCAGGCGCGGCGCGTGGTACAGCGTCTCCGCGGTGCCGTCGACACGGAAGACCCGGCCGAGCTCGAACAGCGCCACGTCCGTGGTGCCACGGCCGACGTTGCGGTGCAGCGCGCCGAGCAGACCCGGCAGCAGCGTGGTGCGGAGGGACGGCTCCTCGTGCGAGATCGGGTTGGCGATCTTCACCGTCTCGCGGCGCGGGTCGCCCGCCTCGATGCCGAGGGCGTCCAGGACGGCCTCGCCGATGAACGGGTAGTTCTGCACCTCGACCTGGCCGGACGAGGCCAGCGCCACACCGATGCGGCGACGCAGGCGCTGCGCCTCCGTCAGACCGCGGCCCGCGGGGACGTCCGGCAGCGTGGAGGGCAGGTTCTCGTAGCCCTCGAGCCGGATGACCTCCTCGCAGAGGTCGTTCGGGTCGGTCAGGTCGGGACGCCAGGTCGGCGGGGTTACCACGAGGACGTCGCTGCCGACGACCGTGCAGCCGACCTCCTGGAGGCGGCGGACGACGGTCTCGCGGCCGTACTCCTGTCCCGCGACGCGGTCCGGGAGATCGGCGGCGATGGAGATCGAGTGCACCGGGTGCGGCGCGACGATGTCGGTCACGCCCGCCTCGGCGGTGCCGCCCGCGACCAGGACCAGCAGGTCCACGGCGCGCTGCGCGGCGGCCTTGGTGGCCTCCGGGTCGACGCCGCGCTCGAAGCGCTTGGCCGCCTCGGAGGGCAGCTTGTGGCGGCGCGCGCTGCGGGCGATCGAGACCGGCGCGAAGTGCGCGGCCTCGATGACGATCTCGCTGGTGCCGGTGACCTCGCCCGTCTCCGGGTCGACCACCGGGTCGGCGATCTCGGTGCCCGCCCCGCCCATGACGCCGGCGATGCCGATGGGACCCGCGTTGTCGCAGATCAGCAGGTCCTCGGCGTCGAGGGTGCGCTCCACGCCGTCCAGCGTGCGCAGCTTCTCCCCCGCGTTCGCACGACGGACGGTGATCGCACCGTCGATGCGGTGCCGGTCGTAGGCGTGCAGCGGCTGGCCCATCTCGAGCATCACGTAGTTGGTGATGTCGACGGCCAGCGAGATCGGGCGCATGCCCGCCTTCTGGATCCGGCGCTGCATCCAGATCGGCGACTTCGCAGCCGGGTCGACGCCGACGACGCTGCGCGCGACGAAGCGGTCGCAGCCGGCCTGGTCCTCGACCTTGACCAGCGGGCCGTAGGAGTTGGCCGGCGGCACGTCGATCAGGGCCGGGTCGCGCAGCGGCAGGTCGAACGCGATGGCCGTCTCCCGGGCGACGCCGCGCAGCGACAGGCAGTAGCCGCGGTCGGCGGTGACGGCGATGTCGAGCACCTCGTCGACCAGCTCCAGCAGCTCGATCGCGTCGGTGCCGGGCTCGTACTCCGGCGGCAGCACGATGATGCCGTCGTGGTCGTCGCCCATGCCCAGCTCGCGGGCCGAGCAGATCATGCCCTCGGAGGTCTTGCCGTAGGTCTGGCGTGCGGCGATCGGGAACGGGCCGGGCAGCACCGCGCCCGGCAGCACCACGACGACCTTGTCGCCGACGGCGAAGTTCCGCGCGCCGCAGACGATGTTCTGCGGCTCGCCGGTGCCGTTGGCGTCGCCGACGTCCACCTGGCAGTAGCGGATCGGCTTCTTGAACTCGGTGAGCTCCTCGATCGCGAGGACGTGGCCGACGACCAGCGGGCCCTTGAGGTCGGCGCCGAGCTGCTCGACGCCCTCGACCTCGAGGCCGGCGCGGATCAGCTTGGCCTGGATGTCTCGGCCGGTCTCGCCAGCAGGGAGGTCGACGTACTCCCGCAGCCAGGAAAGCGGGACGCGCATCAGATCTCCATCCCGAACGGGAGGGTGAAGCGCACGTCACCCTCGACGATGTCTCGCATGTCCTCGACGTTGTGCCGGAACATGAGCATGCGCTCGATGCCGAAGCCGAACGCGAAGCCGCTGTACTTGTTGGGGTCGATGCCGCAGGCGACCAGCACGCGCGGGTTGACCATGCCGCAGCCGCCGAGCTCGATCCAGCCCTCGGAGGAGCAGGTCCGGCAGGGACGGTCCGGGTTGCCGACGGACTCGCCGCGGCAGACGAAGCAGACCATGTCCATCTCGGCGGACGGCTCGGTGAAGGGGAAGTAGTTCGGGCGCAGGCGGGTGGAGATGCCCTCGCCGAAGAGCGACTCGACCATGTGGTCGAGCGTGCCCTTCAGGTCCGCCATGGTCAGGCCCTCGTCCACGGCGAGCAGCTCGACCTGGTTGAAGACGGGGGTGTGCGTGGCGTCCAGCTCGTCGCTGCGGAAGACGCGGCCGGGGCAGATCACATAGACCGGCGGCTCGGCGGCGGCCAGCAGTGAACGGATCTGCACGCCGGAGGTGTGCGTGCGCAGGACGACGGAGTCGGCGTCCTTGAGGAAGAAGGTGTCCTGGGTGGAGCGCGCCGGGTGGTCCGGGCCCATGTTGAGCGCGTCGAAGTTCAGCCACTCGGCCTCGACCTCGGGGCCCTCGGCGACGGAGTAACCCATGGCCGTGAAGACGTCCATCAGCCGCTCGGCGAAGGTCGTCAGCGGGTGCCGGCCACCGCGCGGGGCGCGGTCGTAGGGCAGCGTGACGTCCACGGCCTCCTCGACCAGCACGCGCGCGTCGCGCTCGGCCTCGAGCTCGACCTTGCGCGCGGCGAACGCCTTGTTGACCCCGCCCCGGGCGGCGCCGACGCGCTTGCCGGCCTCGGCCTTCGCGGCCGGCGGCAGCGCGCCGATCTCACGGTTGGCGAGCGCGAGCGGGGAGCGGTCCCCCATGTGCGCGACCTTGGCCTCGTGCAGAGCGTCGAGGTCCGTGGCGGCGGCGAAGGCGGCAAGCGCCTCGTCGCGCAGACGCTCGATCTCCTCCGGCTTCAGAGCCTCGACCTCCACGGGGTCGTACGACTTGTTGGGTGCGGACATCTCTCTCTTCCCATTTGCGGCGACGCGCGGCCAAAACTTGAGTCTAATGGGTTGCCGAAGTCGGACGGTTCGCCGTCCGTGCAGGGCCGTGCGCGCGCCGTGGATTACGCCAGAACCTCAGGAATCCCCGGCGGCAGAATAAATCGGAAACTCGCACCGCCCTCGGGCCCGCGGTCGACACGGATCGTCCCGCCGTGCGCCTCGACGATGCCCTTGACGATGTAGAGGCCCAGGCCCGTGCCGCCGCGCTTGCTGCCGCGCCAGAAGCGGGTGAAGACGCGCGGGATCGACTCCTCGGGGATGCCTGGCCCCTGGTCGCTCACCGTCACCGCCGTCCCTTCGCGCACCCGGCCCGAAGCCTCCTCGGACTTCGCGGGTTCGACATCGATGGTGACAGTGCCCTCGCCGTGCCGCACGGCATTTTCCAGCAGGTTCCCCAGCACCTGGTCGATCTTGTCCGAGTCCGCCCACAGCAGCGGCAGCGGCTCGCCGACCCGCACTTCGAAACGTTCCTCCGGAACGCCCGCGGCGACGAGCCCGTCGACGTGGCGCCGCACCGCGGTGTCCAGACGCACGGGCTGGCGGCGCACCTCCAGGCGGCCCGAGTCGATGCGGGAGATGTCGAGCAGTTCCGCGATCAGACGGGTGACCCGGTTCGCGTCCGCGTCGACCGTCTCCAGCATCAGCTTCTTCTGGTCCTCGGTGAACCGCTCCCACTTCTGCAGCAAGGTCGCGGTGAAGCCCTTGACGCTCGTCAGCGGGGAGCGCAGCTCGTGCGCGACGGTGGCGATCAGCTCCGCGTGGCTGCGCTCGGTCCGGCGCCGCGCCTCGGTGCCTCGCAGCGCGACGACGACGCGCTGCACCGGCCCGCGCCCGTCGCGCACGTAGCGCACGGAGACGAGGACCTCCCGGCCGCCGGGACCGGGCAGCAGCAGGTTGCGCTCGGGCTGCCGGGTGCGGATGTCGAGCCCACCGTAGGGGTCGGTGAGCTGCCACCAGCGACGGCCCTCGAGATCCTCCAGCGGCAGGGCCTCCTCCAGCGGGCGGCCGAGGACGTTCTCCGCGGACAGCCCGGTGACCCGCGCCGCGGCGCCGTTGAAGACGACCACGCAGCCGGTCTCGTCGGCGACCAGCAACCCGTCGGGGAGATCCTCCGGATCGAGCGAGACGTTCGATGAGGTCACGGACGCGACACGCTGGCGCGGGAACTGACTCGTCATCGGCTCGCCTCCTCCCCCAACCCTCGGAATGGTCACCCTAGGGTCTGCCTTCGAGCCCGCGCCAGATCAGTCCGGGCCGGATGGAGCGGTCAACTGCAAGGCGGGGGATCGGCCTCGTACCGGACGTACTCGGGCGATTCGACAACGCAGCAGGTGGCCGTGCCAGGCGGGCCGGGCCTGGTGGGGGCTCGAAGACAGACCCTAGCGAAGACGGCCCTACCCACGGCAGTCAGGAGCGACACCCTGCGGGCGCACGCTGGGCGCGCGCGGAGGCGTACAGGCAGACGGCGGCGGCCGTGGCGAGGTTCAGCGACTCGGCGTGGCCGTGGATCGGCACCCGCACCACCTCGTCCGCGAGCTTGCGGGTGGCCTCGGGCAGGCCCCACGCCTCGTTGCCGAAGAGCCACGCGGTCGGGGCGCCGAGGGTGCCCTCGTCCAGCTCCGCGTCGAGGTCGCGCTCGCCCGCGCCGTCCGCGGCCAGGACCCGGATGCCGGCCTCGCGCAGCCCGGCGACGGCCTGCTCGACGGGCACGCCGACGGCCACGGGCAGGTGGTAGAGGCTGCCGACGGAGGCTCGCACGGCCTTGGGGTTGTAGAGGTCGACGGAGGCGTCGGTCAGCACGACGGCATCCGCTCCGGCCGCGTCGGCCGTCCGCAGCACCGTGCCGGCGTTGCCGGGGTCGCGGACGTTGGCGAGCAGGGCGACCAGTTTGGGCTTGGCTGCGAGCACGGCCTCGAAGGACGTGTCGACGAAGCGGCAGATGGCGACGATGCCCTGCGGCGTCACCGTGTCGCACACCGCGGCGATGACCTCGTCGGTGGCGGTCAGCACCGGCACCCGCTCGGCCCGGGCCCGGGCGAGGAGGTCGGCGTGGCGCTCGGCCGCCTCGAGGGTGGTGTAGATCTCCACCACGGAGTGGCTGCCGTCCGGGAGCGTGCCGAAGTCCACGGCCTCGCGCACGGCCTGCGGGCCCTCGGCGAGGAAGCGCCGCTCCTTGCCGCGCTGGGCTCGGCGGGAGAGCCGCCGGGCGGCGTTGACCCGGGGCGAGCGCAGGGAGGTGAGCTCGGGCTGGGACGACGGGTGCGGCAGGGACATCGCGGTGATCATCACTCCGGGGCCTGAGGGGTTCAGCCATAGAACGGGTCAGGCCCGCAGGGGGTCACCCCCTGCGGGCCCGGTTGCTTCCACCCTGCGGGTGGGAGGTGCTACTGCGCTACCGCGGCAGTCACTCAGGCGGCGGCGTCGGCCTTCGGCGCGTTGACGTCGGCCGGCAGCGCCTTGCGGGCGGCCTCGACCAGCGCCTCGAACGCGGCGGAGTCGTTGACGGCCAGCTCGGCCAGCATCTTGCGGTCGATCTCGATGTTGGCAGCCTTCAGGCCCTGGATCAGGCGGTTGTAGGTCATGCCGTTCGCGCGGGCGGCCGCGTTGATGCGCTGGATCCAGAGCTGACGGAAGTCGCCCTTGCGCTTCTTACGGTCGTTGTAGTTGTAGACGAACGAGTGGGTGACCTGCTCCTTCGCCTTGCGGTACAGGCGCGAGCGCTGGCCACGGTAACCGCTCGCCAGCTCGAGGATGACCCGGCGCTTCTTGTGGGCGTTCACTGCCCGCTTGACGCGTGCCACGTTATTACTCCTTCAAAGGGACCGCGGTGGGTGTCACACGGCCCGGTTACTGATGTGGTCGAAAAGGATCAGCAGGCCCCGAGGGGCTGCGATCACTTGCCGAGAAGCTTCTTGATCTTCTTCGCGTCGGCGGGGGCAGCCTCGACGGTGCCGGCCAGACGGCGGGTCAGCGTCGACGACTTGTGCTCGAGCAGGTGACGGCGACCGGCGCGCTGGCGCAGGACCTTGCCGGAGCCGGTGAGCTTGAAGCGCTTGCTGGCACCGGAGTGCGTCTTGTTCTTCGGCATGTCGCCGTACTCTCCTCGTCGGTCCGCTCCCGCCCGTTCCGCCTCGCGGCGGCCCGAGCGGGAGCGCTTCGTTTCTGACAGGGACTCTCCGGGTGGGCACTCGGAGAGCCGGGTGGTGCAGGCGCGTCCGGCGATCAGCCGGCCGCAGCCTCCGTGCCGGCCGGAGCCGGTGTCTCGGTGTCGTCCGCAGCCTCGGGCTGCTCCTCCACCGGGGCCGGGGTGGCCTCGTCGACAGCCTCGACCTCGTCGGCCGCGTCGTCGACAGCCTCGACCTCGTCGGCCGCCTCGTCGTCGGCACCGCCCTGACGACGCGGGGTGACACCGGCCTGCGCCGCGGCCTTGCGGGCGGCCTGGGCCTCGCGGGCCTCGGCCATGGCCTCGGTCTTCTTCTTGTGCGGACCGAGAACCATGATCATGTTTCGGCCGTCCTGCTTCGGCGAGGACTCGACGAAGCCGAGGTCCTGCACGTCCTCCGCCAGACGCTGCAGCAGTCGAAAGCCCAGCTCGGGGCGGGACTGCTCACGGCCACGGAACATGATCGTGATCTTGACCTTGTCGCCCTGCTTGAGGAACCGAACGACGTGACCCTTCTTGGTCTCGTAGTCGTGCGGGTCGATCTTCGGCCGGAGCTTCATCTCCTTGATGACCGTGTGCGCCTGGTTCTTCCGCGCCTCACGGGCCTTCATCGCCGACTCGTACTTGAACTTGCCGTAGTCCATGAGCTTGCACACCGGCGGGCGTGCGGTCGCAGCGACCTCGACCAGGTCGAGGTCGTACTCCTGCGCGAGCTCAAGCGCCTTGGCAAGCGGCACAATGCCGACCTGCTCGCCGCTAGGACCGACGAGTCGCACCTCGGGGACGCGAATCCGGTCGTTGATGCGGGGCTCGGTGCTGATGGATCCTCCTCGGTTGCACCCCGCGGCTTGCCGGGCGGCAGCCGCGTTCGCTGGCTGGGTACCGCCACACAGAGCTTCATTCGTGCCGCGGTACCTGCTGACAGTGCACCGCGGGCACGAAAAAAGCCCCGCATGACGCGCAGGCGGAGCTCCATCCATGGCACAACCGACTCTGCGGAACGCCGCCGCGACAGCGGCGCGACGAACCACATCGTCTGGACCATTGACCCGACGACCGTGAGGTCGATGCGGGTGGGAAGTCGGAGCCTCCACTTGCGGGCCGGGACTGCGTCAGCCGTACGGACGGCAGAGCGGTACCTGGCCGGTCTCAGCTTGCAAGCATAGCAGCGTCACGCGATACCGCAGAATTCCCGCTCGCGGGGGTGGTTCCGGCAGACTGCGGGGAGACATCAGTTCTTCTGGAATGAGACCCATGAGCGACGCGACCCCCTCCCCCGACTTCGACGACCTCACGCGCGACATCGCCGACGTCCCCGCCGTCGAGGTCATCACGACCGTCGCCGTCCACCTGATGAGCGCCGCCGCGGTGAACCTGGGACTCGCGGAGGGCGGCGAGGCGCACAAGGATCTCGACGAGGCCCGCAAGCTCATCACCGCGCTGGCCGGCCTGGTCACCGCGGGCGCGCCGGAGATCAGCAACTTCCACGCGGCACCGCTGCGGGACGGCCTCAAGAGCCTCCAGCTGGCCTTCCGCGAAGCCTCCCTCGTCCCGGACGCCCCGGGCGCCGGCCCGGGCGAGAAGTTCACCGGCCCGGTCTACAGCTGAGCCGTCACCTCTCCGACCACGGGGAGTGGCACCGGCTCAGGGGCGC
>NZ_BBPP01000014.1:0-77589 GCF_000787835.1 Streptacidiphilus melanogenes | reverse complement strand
GGGGAGCTGCGCGACAATCCCCCAGCCTTCGGCCGGGAGGTGCCCCCATCCGATGAGCCGATGGTCCGGGGCGCGCAGGGTCATCCGCACGCCGGTGGTTTCTCGCGCCGGCGCGGCGGAGCCGCATATCAGCAGAGCCCCGCGCCCTCAGCGCTGCGCGTAGAAGGGGTCGGCCGGCTCGTTGCCGCCCGGGGCGACGACGGCGAGGTCGAGACCGCCGTCGAGGCGGATGCGGAGCAGCTCGCTCTCGGTGAGGCTCGCGGCGACCGCCTGGAGCGCGTCAGGGGTGGCGTCCGGGGCGACGATGAGGACCAGCTGGGCGTCCGCCTGTCCGCTCGCGAGCAGGTGCGCGCGGAGGACGACCGCGTGCTTGCCGAGGATCGCGCGCAGCTCGTCCGCGACGCCGGGGTCGCGGACCGCGGCGACATGGGCGCGACCCTCCGCGACCGCGCGCAGCGCCGCGCCGCTCAGCTCGAAGAAGACCGGGCCCGCCAGGTCGATCAGCAGGGCGTCCGCCTGCTCGGACCAGGCCGCCTGGACGGCCTGGGACGCGGGGACGGGTGCCGGGCGCGCGTCGGCGCGCCACGCGGCCAGGGAGGCCAGCGAGGTGAAGGCGGGAAGCCCCTTGCGGCCGTCGGGGGCCTGGATCGTGGGGACGGCCATGTCGCTGGTCTTCTCGTGCTTCAGACCGTGTTCGTCGGTCTCGACCTCGCCGAGGACCGCGACGATGGGGACCATCAGCCGGGCGGTCGCGAGCAGCGCGAGCACCCGCTCCTCGTTCTCGGCCGTCCGCTCGGACGCGTACGCCCCGAGCGCCGCCGCCAGCTGAGGGTCTGCCGAACCGTCGTCACCCGCGAACCCCGGGTCAGGGATGTTCTTGCGCTGCACCCCGCGAGCCTACGCGACCCGCGGGGCGGCTCCCGGCGTCGGGTCAGAAGTCCCGGTACGCGGTGGGCCTGGTCAGGCCCCAGATGATGAAGATGTCGATCGCCATCACGACGACGGCCCAGAAGGGGTAGTACGGAAGCCAGAGGAACTGGCCGACCAGGCTGAGCGCGGCGATGACGACGCCGGCCCAGCGGGCCCACCCCTGGCGGGCCAGCAGTCCCGCTCCGACCAGGACCGCGACGATCCCGAGGCCGATCTGGACCCAGCCCCAGCCGGTCAGGTCGAACTGGTACAGGTAGCGGGCCGTGACGAGGTAGACCTTGTCCTTGGAGACGGCGCTCGCACCCTGCAGGATGCCCAGGATCCCGTTGAGCAGGAGCAGGACCCCGGCGAAGACGGTGGCTGCGGCGGCTGCCCCGCCGCCTCCCCGCCCGGAGGGCCTGGACCCCGCCTCGCTGGATGTGGCTGCCATCGTGAACCTCCTCCGTGAGGTACCGCGACGCGCACGACCGGCCCCGCCGGAACGCGGACGGCGGCGCACGCCACGCGTCGGCCTCCGAACGGCGCGCGCACCTGCCAGCCTCCGGCGATCACCGCGGGCCCGCCAGTCCGGCGGGGCTGACCGGGTGGACCGGCCTCGCCGGAGAGGAGAGGGCAGGAGAGGAGAGGGCTCAGCTGGTGCCGGGGGCCTGGCCGCCGCCGAGGGAGCCGCCGGAGAAGTCGGTGACGCCGGAGACGATCTGGTCCATGACGGAGACACTCGGCGCCTTGCTCGCGATGTCGAAGCCGAGGTGCAGGGCGATCAGCTTGTCGCCGGCCTTGTCCGGGAAGACGACCGTCTCCACCGTGCCGTTGTTGCCGACCTTGGCGTCGACCTGCCAGCGGACCAGGTAACCCGAGCGGCCCGCCACGGTGACGGCCTTCTCCTGGAGCACCTGATGGCCGGTCACGTCGCCGTAGGACTCCTTGACGGCCGCGGTGATGTCCTGCTCGGCCGCCGTCTGGGCGCCGGTGCTGACGGGGGTCTTCAGGGTCTCCGTGTCGGCGCCCGCGTACGAGCAGGTGCTGGCGCCGGAGCCGCCCGAGCTGCCACTGGAGCCGGCGCAGGTGTAACTGCCGAAGGAGCCCGAGGCGTGGCCGTCGGTGGTGGTGCCGCCGGTCCAGCCGCTCGGGAGTGGGATGCTGACGCCGTCGACGACGTCCACGGCGAGGCCCGAGCCGGAGCCGCCGCCACCCTTCTGGCTGCCGCCACCGTTCTGGTTGCCGCCGTTACCGCCGCCCCCGAAGGGGTTCAGCCCGTCGCCGCCGTTCTGGTTCTGGTTGCCGCCGCCGGCGAACGGGCGGGTGCTCGCGGCCGTGCTGCTCTGGCCGTTGCCGTCCATCGCGAAGTAGGTGACGAGCGAGCCGACGCCCATGCCGACGACCGCGGCGACCGCGCCCACCAGCAGCGGGCCGGGCCGGCGGACCGGCTTGGCGGCCGGGGGCTCACCGGAGATGAACACCGTGGTGTCGTCGGTGCGGGTGCTGACGGTCCACTCGGAACCGTTCCACCAGCGTTCGCCGGGCATGGCCGGGTCGGCGGGCTTGGGGTCCGGGTACCAGCCCGCGGGCGGGGGTGCAGTCTCACTCACACCCGGCACCGTACCCGGAACGCGATAAGCATCCGATCAGCCTGCGCTGTCGGTTCGGTCGAGAATGACGTGCGGGACGAAGCGCGCGTACTCGTCCGTGACCAGGCCCGCCGACTCGCGGATGCCCAGCCCGGCGGCCTGGCCGTCCACGACCCAGGCGCCGAGCACGGTGCGGTTGCCGTCGAAGTCGGGCAGCGGGGCGAACTCCTGCCAGCAGTACCGTTCGCCCTCGTCGGGTCGCGGCGCCGCGCCGGTTCCGTCGGTGATCAGCACGCCCGCTCCCTCCCGGCCCAGCAGCGGCTTGGCAACGTGGCGGGTCATGTCGCCGGGGCCGTCGAGGCGGGCCGGGAGCAGGTTGGGGTGCCCGGGGTTGAGCTCCCACAGGATCGCCAGCAGCGCCTTGTTGGAGAGCAGCATCTTCCACGGCGGCTCGATCCAGCAGGTGCCGCCCGCGCCGCCGCCGAGGTCGGCCGTGTCGACGACGTGGCCGCCGAAGGCGTCGCTCGCCAGCCACTCCCACGGGTAGAGCTTGAAGACCGTGCGCATGAAGCGCAGCTGCTCGTCGACGAAGCGCCGCGACAGCGAGTCCCAGCCGACGTCTTCGATCGCGATCGGGACCGTGGCCAGTCCGGCCTGCTGCGCGGTCTCCAGCAGGTACGCCGTGGTGAGCTGGTCCTCGCCGAGGACGTCGTCGCGCGAGTGGGCGAAGTGGACGGGGCCGGGCGCGAGCAGGTGGGCCTGACGGCGCCAGGCCTCGACCAGGCGCTCGTGGATCGAGTTCCACTGGTCCGCGCCGGGGAAGCGGTCCTCCATCCAGAACCACTGCGGGCCGGCGGCCTCCAGCAGGCTGGTCGGGGTGTCGGCGTTGTACTCCAGCAGCTTGGCGGGCCCCGTGCCGTCGTAGCGCAGGTCGAACCGGCCGTAGAGGCTCGGCTGCCTGTCCCGCTCCCACCAGGAGCGGCGCACCAGCGCGGCCAGGCCGGGGTCGGTGATGCCGAGCTCGCGCAGCCGGTTGTTCGCGACGATGTGCTCGGCGGCCTCGAGGCACAGCTCGTGCAGTTCCTCGACGGTGTCCTCCATCGCCTCGACCTCGGCGAGGGAGAAGGAGTAGTACGCGGACTCGTCCCAGTACGGGCGCAGGCTGTCGTCGGGGTAGCGGGTGAGCGGGTAGACCAGACCCTGCTCCTCGACGATCCGCTGCCAGTCCGGGCGGGGGTCGATCCTGTGACGCTGCATGACGGCTGCTCAGCCCCCGCCCGAGCCGTCGCCGTGGCCGCCGAGGCCGCCCCGGCTGATGCCGTGGCTGCCCGAGCCGTCGTCGCTGCCGCCCCGCGAGCCCGATCCGTAGGAGCGGTGGTAACCGTGCACGTAGGTCGAGTCGCCCCCGGCGGCGTACCACTGGTAGCGGTCGCTGTCGGCATACCCGTGACCGGCGGCGTTGTTGCAGTACTTGTCGGCCACGGTCTTGTAGTTCGTGGTGTCGACGCAGCGCTCGTCGGCGTGCCCGGAGCACGAGGTGAGCGCGAGCGCGAGGGAGCCCACCGCTCCGAGTGCCACGCTCCGGGAACGCTTGCGGGTGGGTCTGCTGCCGTCCGGCGCCATGACGTGGCCTCTTACCCCTCTTTTACCGAGCCTGGGACGGCGGCGATTCTAGCCACCGCCCCAGGGCAGGGGAACGGGCAGGTCAGGCCTGCATCGGTCAGGCCTACAGCGGCGTGACGTAGGCGCCGGAGATACCGCCGTCGACGAGGAACTCCGCCGCGGTGATGAAGGCGGAGTCGTCGCTGGCCAGGAAGGCGACCGCGGCCGCGATCTCCTCTGCGTGGGCGAAGCGGCCGACGGGGATGTGCACCAGGCGGCGCGCGGCGCGCTCCGGGTCCTTGGCGAACAGCTCCTGCAGCAGCGGGGTGTTGACCGGCCCCGGGCAGAGCGCGTTGACGCGGATGCCCTCACGGGCGAACTGCACGCCCAGCTCGCGGGACATCGCCAGCACGCCGCCCTTGGAGGCGGTGTAGGAGATCTGCGAGGTGGCCGCGCCCATCTTGGCCACGAAACTCGCGGTGTTGATGATCGAGCCCTTGCCCTGCCGCTGCATGTACGGCAGTGCGGCCTTGCAGCACAGGTAGACGGAGGTGAGGTTGACCTCCTGGACCCGACGCCAGGCGTCGAGGCCGGTGGTGAGGATGGAGTCGTCGTCGGGCGGCGAGATGCCGGCGTTGTTGAACGCGATGTCGACGCTGCCGTAGGTGTCGAAGGCGGCCTTGAACAGCGCCTCGACCTGCTCCGCGTCGGTGACGTCGACCTGGACGAAGAGCCCGCCGACCTCCTCGGCGGCGGCCTTGCCCGCGGTCTCGTCGACGTCGGCGCAGACCACGTTCGCGCCCTCGGACGCCAGGCGGCGGGCGGTGGCGAGACCGATGCCGGACCCGGCGCCGGTCACGACCGCGGTGCGGCCCACCAGCCGACGGCAGACGACCTCTTCAGTGTTCTCGGTGGTCACGGCTCTCCTACTCCTCGGTGCTGATGAAGACGTTCTTGGTCTCGGTGAAGTGCGCGAGCGCGTCCGGGCCGAGCTCGCGGCCGACCCCCGACTCGCCGAAGCCGCCGAAGGGCGTCCAGTAGCGCACGGAGCTGTGCGAGTTGACGGACAGGTTGCCCGCGTTGACGCCACGGGCCATGCGCAGCGCGCGGCCGATGTCACGGGTCCACAGCGAGCCGGAGAGGCCGTAGCGGGTGGCGTTGGCCAGGCGCAGCGCGTCGGCCTCGTCGGTGAAGGGCAGCACGACGGCGACCGGGCCGAAGATCTCCTCGGTGGCGGCGCGGCTGCCGGGGTCCGTCGGCGCGAGCAGCGTCGGGGCCTGCCAGAAGCCGGGACCCTCGGGGGCGCTGCCCTGCGCGAGGACGGGCACGTCATCGGTCAGGTAGGAGCGGACCCGCTCGCGCTGGACGGCGGAGATGAGCGGACCCATCTCGGTGGCGGCGTCGCGCGGGTCGCCGACGCGGACGGCCTCGATCGCGGGGGCGACCAGGGCCAGGAAGTCGTCGTAGACCTCGCGCTGGACCAGGATGCGGGTGCGGGCGCAGCAGTCCTGACCGCTGTTGTCCAGGAAGGACATGGGCGCGGCGGCGGCGGCGCGGGCCAGGTCGGCGTCGGCGAAGACGATGTTGGGGCTCTTGCCGCCGAGTTCGAGGGTGACCCGCTTCAGACGGTCGGCGCAGCGGGCCATGATCTGCTTGCCGACGCCCGTGGAGCCGGTGAAGACGATCTTGCGGACGTCCGGGTGGTCCACGATGGCCTGCCCGGTGATCCGGCCGTGGCCGGGCAGCACCTGGAACAGGCCCTCGGGCAGTCCGGCGTCCAGCGCGATCCGCTCCAGCTTCAGCGCGGTGAGCGGGGTCGTCTCGGCGGGCTTGAGCAGGACGGCGTTCCCGGCCGCGAGCGCCGGGGCGACGCCCCAGGCGGCGATGGGCATCGGGAAGTTCCACGGCGCGATGACGCCGACGACGCCGATCGGCTCGTGGAAGGTGACGTCGAGGCCACCGGCCACCGGGATCTGCCGGCCCATCAGCCGCTCGATACCGCCGGCCGCGTATTCGAGCAGGTCACGGGCGTTTCCTGCCTCCCAGCGGGCGTTGCCGAGGGTGTGGCCGGCCTCGGTGACCTCCAGGTCGGCCAGCTCGTCCACGGCCGCGTCCACGCCGTCGGCGAAGCGCCGCAGCAGCCGGGCGCGGTCGCCGGGGGCGAAGGAGACCCAGCTCTCCTGGGCCTTCGCGGCGCGTTCGACCGCGGCGTCCACCTGTTCGGGTGACGTGGCCGGGATTTCGGCGACAAGCTCCTCGGTGGCGGGATTCAATACCCGCAGAACATCAGAGAGAACGTCAGTCATCTTTTCACGGCTCACATGCGCTCGAAGGAGCGGTAGCGCTCCCAGTCGGTGACGGCGGTGTCGTAGGCGTCCTGCTCGACCTGCGCCATGTTGGCGTAGTGCTGGACGACCTCGGGGCCGAAGGCCGCCTTGGCCAGCTCGCTCGCCGCCCACAGTTCGGCCGCCTCCCGCAGGGTGGTCGGCAGGTGGGCGTAGTCGGCGTCGTAGGCGTTGCCGGTGCAGGGCTCGGGCAGTTCGAGGCGCTGCTCGATGCCGTGCAGGCCGGCGGCGATCATGGCGGCGACGGCGAGGTAGGGGTTGACGTCGCCACCGGGCGCGCGGTTCTCGAAGCGCAGCGAGGGCCCGTGGCCGACGACGCGGAGCGAACAGGTGCGGTTGTCGCGCCCCCACGCCACGGCGGTCGGGGCGAAGGAGCCGGGGCGGAACCGCTTGTAGGAGTTGATGTTGGGCGCGTAGAGCAGCGTCAGCTCGCGCATGGCGGCGAGCTGGCCCGCCAGGAAGTGCCGCATGAGGTCGCTCATGTGGCCCTGTCCGTCGGCGAAGGCAGCCCGGCCCTCGGCGTCGCGCAGCGAGAGGTGGACGTGGCAGCTGTTGCCCTCGCGCTCGTTGTACTTCGCCATGAAGGTGAGCGCCATGCCCTCCTGGGAGGCGATCTCCTTGGCGCCGGTCTTGTAGACGCTGTGCTGGTCGCAGGTGGTCAGCGCGTCGTCGTAGCGGAAGGCGATCTCGTGCTGCCCGAGGTTGCACTCCCCCTTCGCCGACTCGACGACCATGCCGGCGCTGCCCATCTCGTTGCGGATCCGGGCCAGCAGCGGCTCGATCCGGGCGGTGGCGAGCAGCGAGTAGTCGGCGTTGTACTGGTTGGCCGGGGTCAGTCCGCGGTAGCCGCGCTCCCAGGCCTGCTCGTAGGTGTCCCGGAAGACGATGAACTCGAGCTCCGTCCCGGCCCAGGCGGTCAGCCCGAGCTCGGCGAGCCGGTCCAGCTGCTGCCGCAGGATCTGGCGCGGCGAGGCGGGCACGGGCGTGCCGTCCTCCCAGGCCAGGTCGGCCGTGACGAGCGCGGTTCCCGGCTGCCAGGGCAGGCGGCGCAGGGTGCGGAAGTCGGGCTGGAGGACGAAGTCGCCGTAGCCGCTCTCCCAGGAGGCCATCGCGTAGCCGTCGACGGTGTTGAGCTCCACGTCGACGGCGAGCAGGTAGGCGCAGCCCTCGGTGCCGTGTGCGACGACCTCGTCGAGGAAGTGACCGGCCGCGAAGCGTTTGCCCTGGAGCCTGCCCTGCATGTCCGTGAAGGCCACGGCTACGGTGTGGATCTCTCCTGACGCGATGAGATCGCGCAGCGCGTCGAGGCTCAGCAGTCCCCGGCGGGCGGGCGCGTGAGAAGTCATGAGTAGTGCCTCCGGGTGCATCTGGACCGGGTCGGGCGCTTTAAAGGTATGGCCTTGTACCATTGGAAGGGAAGGGGGTGCCATGATCGAAAATGGCGCGTCGGGCGAGGCAGGGGCCCAGTCGGCCGGCGAGGCGGATGCGTACGCCGATCCGTATGCCGCGGTGCTGCGCCCTGTGCGCTCCGGCAACACCTTCGAGGAGACGGTCGAGAAGGTGCTGCAGCTGATCCGGCTCGGCCTGGTGCCGGTCGGCGACCGCCTGCCGCCCGAACGCGAGCTCGCCGACCGCCTCCAGATCAGCCGGGTGACGCTGCGCGAGGCCCTCAAGGTGCTGCAGGACGCGGGCGTCCTGGAGGTCCGCCGCGGCCGCTACGGCGGCGCGTTCGTCCTCGCCCCCGCCGTCGCCCGCCGCGGCGAGCGGCGGCGAGGAGCTGCGCCGCCGCGTCGAGGAGCTCGGCGACCGCCTGGAGGACACGCTGCTGTTCCGTCAGGTCCTGGAGCTGGGCGCGGCCGAGCTGTGCGCGGAGCGGACGCCCGGCGGAGCGGAGGCGGAACGGCTGCGGCAGCTCCTGACCGAGACGGGCGCGGCCTCCCTGGAGGAGTACCGGCGCGTCGACACCCGTCTCCACCTCGCCATCGCCGAGCTCAGCGGCAGCCCGTCCGTCGCCACGCAGTACGCGGCGGTCCGCGCGACGGTCAACGACCTGCTCGACTGCATCCCCCTGCTGCCGCCGAACCTGCAGCACTCCCAGCGCCAGCACGAGGAACTCGTCGACGCCATCCTCTCCGGCGACGCCCCGCGCGCCCGCGCCGCCATGCACGAACACCTCGCCGGCACCGCCGCCCTGCTCCGCGGGTTCCTGTCATGACGGCGCGCCACCCGTGCGCCAGGCCCCGAACCGAGGCCCGGACCGCACCGCGGCCATCCCGCACGGGCGCGGCCTCCACCGCCCTTCCGCAGGGGCGCGGCGAGCCGAGGCGGCTCGCGCCCGCGCGGCTGGGTCGGACACCGGTACCGCCGTCGCGCCCACCGGCACCGCCCGGCTCCGGCCCGGTGGGCACCCGCGGACGCGGAGCCAGGCCTACCGACGACCACCGGCCCGTTCCCCGCACGCGGCGGGCTCGCGCAGGTTCCGACCCCGCAACTGACGAGCTGCAACCCCCTCACCACACACCCGTCAACCCCGGAGGTTCCTCTCGTGTCACGCCCCCTGATCGGTGTCACCACGTATGTCTCGCGCGCCTCCTGGGGCGTCTGGCACGACGCCCCCGCGGAGCTGTTGCCGCGGCAGTACGCCGCGCTGGTGCGGGCGGGAGGGGGGCTCGTGGCGATGCTGCCGCCGGACGAGGAGCCTGACGCCGCCGCCGAGGCGGTCTCCAGGCTCGACGGAGTCGTCATCGCCGGCGGACCGGACGTCGCGCCCGCGCGCTACCGCGCGGCCGCCGATCCGCACACGCAGACCCCGGACGGCGACTCCCTCGCCCGCGACGCCTGGGAGTCGGCCCTGATCCACGCCGCGATCGAGCAGCGTGTGCCGCTGCTCGGCATCTGCCGGGGGATGCAGCTGCTCAACGTCGCGCTCGGCGGCACCCTGACGCAGCATCTGCCCGACGTGCTGGGCGGCAGCAAGGACCACTCGCCCGTCCCCGGCGTGTACGGCCGCCACATCGTCTCCGCCGTTCCGGGCACCCGGACCGCGGAGATCCTCGGCACCGAGAAGCTCGACGTCCCGACCTACCACCACCAGAGCGTCGCGACGCTCGGCGCGGGCCTGCGGGTCTCCGCCCACGCTCCGGACGGCACCGTCGAGGCGCTGGAGTCCACCGCACCCGACTCGCCCTTCCTCCTCGCCGTCCAGTGGCACCCGGAGCAGGACGACGACCCGCGGCTCGCCCAGGCTCTGGTCGCCGCGGCCTCGGGACGCTGACCCCACGGCAGGTCCCGCAGAAAGATCACAGACAAAGGCGAAACCTCTCGCCAGGCCGGTCCGGGCGGACGAGACTGTGCGCATGCCGACGACCAACAGCACCGACAGCGGTGCACCGCAGTCGCAGTCACCGTCCGGCCCGACCGGCCCGACCGACGCCGCCACCCCGTTCCACTCGCTCGACGCCTTCCTCGCCGTCCCCCGGATCGGCGGGCTCGACCTCTCACCCGACGGGAGCCGGCTCGTCGTCTCCCTCGCCGAGCTCTCCGCCGACGGGACCCGCTACCTCTCCTCGCTGTGGGAGATCGACCCGCAGGGCGAGCGGCCCGCGCGGCGGCTGACCCGCTCGGCGAAGGGCGAGTCCGCCCCGGTCTTCCGGGCCGACGGGACGCTGCTCTTCCTCTCCGCCAGGCCCGTCGCCGACCCCGGCAAGGACGAGCCGGAGGAGGGGGAGGCTGCGCTGTGGGCGCTGCCGGCCGACGGCGGCGAGGCGCGCCGGCTGCTGACCCGCCCGGGAGGCGTGGGCGCGTTCGCCGCCGCCCGCGCGGCCGACCGGCTCGCCGTCGTCTCCGGTCTGCTGCCGGGCGCCGCGGACGCCGAGGGCGACGCGAAGCTGCGCAAGGCACGCAAGGAGGCGAAGGTCTCGGCGGTCCTGCACGAGACCCCGCTCGTGCGCTACTGGGACCACGACCTCGGCCCGGACACCCCGCACGCCTTCGCGCTCTCCGGCGCCGACCTCGACGCCGCCGCCGACGCAGCCGAAGCCGGAGCCACAGCCGGGACCGCGCCCGTGTCCGTCGTCGACTGCGGCCCCACGACCGTCCACGAGCCGAGTGTGACCGTCTCGCCCGACGGTTCGCTCGTCGCCTACACCGTCCTCACGCCCTACCCGGGCGGCGAGTTCCGCGAGACGATCGTGGTCGCCGACGCGGCCACCGGCAAGGAGCTGCGCCGGATCGGCTCCCCCGACGCGGAGTTGAGCGACCCGGTCTTCACCGCCGACTCCCGTTCGCTGTTCTGCCGGCACTCCACGCCCAGCGACTGGGACAACAGCAGCCACGCGTCGCTCTGGCTGGTCAGGGACGCGACCGACGCGCAGGACCCCGGGCACGACGTCGCGCCGGGCTTCGCCAACTGGCCGAGCGGCGTCACCGTTTCGCCCGTCGCAGGCGACACCGTCGTGTACTTCGTCGCCGACGAGCTGGGCCGCTCGCCGATCTTCCGGCTCGACACCGCCGACGGCACGATCACCCGGCTGACCGCCGTGGTCGGGTCGAGCGCCTACACGGGCCTCCGCGTCTCCCCCGACGGGTCGACCCTGTTCGCGCTGCGCAGCGCGATCGACTCGCCGCCGACGCCGGTGCGTCTGGACGCCGCGCTGGCGGACCAGACCCCGACGGTGCTGCGCGCGCCGGGCGACGTCGGCACGGTGCCCGGCCGCCTGGTCGAGGTGGAGACCACGGCCGAGGACGGGCAGCCGCTGCGCGCCTGGCTGGTCCTGCCGGAGTCCGCCTCCGCCGCGGAGCCCGCGCCGCTCCTGCTCTGGGTCCACGGCGGTCCGCAGATGAGCTGGAACGCCTGGACCTGGCGGTGGAGCCCCTGGGTCGCCGCCGCGGCCGGCTACGCGGTGCTGCTGCCGGACCCGGCCCTGTCCACCGGCTACGGCCCGCACATGCACGCGCGCGGCTGGGGCGACTGGGGCGGCGCCCCGTACCGGGACGTCCTGGCGCTGACCGACGCGGCGCTGGCCCGTGAGGACCTGGACGCGACCCGCACGGCCATGATGGGCGGCTCGTTCGGCGGCTACATGGCCAACTGGATCGCCACGCAGACGGACCGGTTCAAGGCCATCGTGACCCACGCGAGCCTGTGGAACCTGGACGGCTTCGCCGGCACCACCGACGCGTCGTTCTACTGGCGGCGCCACTTCGGCGACCCGCTGACGCAGCGTCAGCGCTACGAGGGCTCCTCGCCGCACCGGCGCGCCGACAAGATCCGCACGCCGATGCTGGTGGTGCACGGCGACAAGGACTACCGGGTTCCGATCAACGAGGCGATCGCGCTCTGGAGCGACCTGACCCGGTTCGAGGTCCCGGCGAAGTTCCTGTACTTCCCGGACGAGGGCCACTGGGTGCTCAAGCCCAACAACGCCAAGGTCTGGTACAGCACGGTGCTGGCCTTCCTCGCCCACCACGTGCTGGGCGAGGAGTGGCAGCGCCCCGAGCTGGTCTGACGACCGTTCGCCCGGTCGTTCGCCCGGTGGTTCGCCTGGTGGTTCGCCCGGTGGTTCGCCCGGCCGTTCACCCTGCGGAGGTCAGACCGGGAAGGTGACCCCGGTGAGCTCCTGCGACACCGTCCACAGCCGCTGCTGTGCGGCGGTGTCGTAGGAGGCGGGCGTGGAGCGGACCAGCTTCGGCGCGCCGCGCATCTGCTGGAAGCCGCTCGGGCCGTAGTACTGCCCGCCCTGCGCCTGCGGGTCCGTCGCCGCGCGCAGGGACGGCAGCGCGCCCTGCTCGGCGGGCTGCGCGAGGAAGGGCTCGACCAGGACCCGGTTGGCGGGCTGCATCCATGCGGGCAGATGGCGCGTCAGCTCGGTGCTGGAGTAGCCGGGGTGCGCGGCGACGGCGACGGTCCGGGCTCCGGCGGCGTCGAGGCGCCGCTGGAGCTCGTAGGCGAAGAGCAGGTTGGCCAGCTTGGACCGGCCGTAGGCGGTGATGCGGTTGTAGCCGCGCTCGGACTGGAGGTCGTCGAAGTTCACGCCGCCGCGCGCGAACTGGTGCGCGAGGCTCGCCACGACCACGACGCGCGAGCCGGGCACCTCCAGCAGCCGGTCCAGTACCAGCCCGGTGAAGGCGAAGTGCCCCAGGTGGTTGGTGCCGAGCTGGAGTTCGAAGCCGTCGGCCGTCTTCCCGTAGGGCGGGAACATGACGCCGGCGTTGTCGACGAGCAGGTCGATCCGGTCGAAGCGCTCCCGCAGTTCGGCGGCCGCCTCGCGCACGGAGGCCAGCGAGGCCAGGTCCAGCGCGAGCAGCTCCGCCTTGCCGCCGCCCTGCCCGCCCACGACCTCGGCCGCGGCGGCGGCCCGCTTCGGGTCACGGCAGGCGAGCACGACCGTGGCACCTCGGGCCGCCAGCACCTTGGCCGTCTCCAGCCCGAGGCCGCCGTTGGCGCCGGTGACCACGGCCACCCTGCCGGTCTGGTCGGGGACGTCGGCTGCATTCCAGGCCATCGCGGGCCCTCCGGATTCGGGACGAGAGAAAGTGAACACTGTTTACACTGGGGTGCGCCCGATGCTCCTCCCGCGTCCGCACGGTGTCAAGCAGACGAGCTCAGCGGCAGCTCAGCGGCGCCTCGACGCCGCCCCAGGCCGCGTCCAGCGCGGTGCTGTCGGTGGGTTGCGGCAAGATGAGCCCATGAGCCGAACCGCGCCCGGCGCCACCGCTGCCCCCACACTGATGCTGCTGGACTCCGCGAGCCTCTACTACCGTGCCTACTTCGGCGTGCCCGACTCGGTCCGGTCCCCGCAGGGCGAGCCGGTCAACGCGGTGCGCGGGCTGCTCGACTTCATCGCCCGGCTGGTCGCCGACCACGCCCCCGGCCGACTCGTGGCCTGCATGGACGCCGACTGGCGCCCCCAGTGGCGGGTCGACCTCATCCCCAGCTACAAGACCCACCGGGTCGCCGAGGACCCGGCCCTGGCCGAGGCCGGCGAGGAGGAGACGCCGGACAGCCTCTCCCCGCAGATCCCCGTCATCACCGCCGTCCTCGACGCCCTCGGCATCGCCCGGGTCGGCGTGCCGGGCTACGAGGCGGACGACGTCATCGGCTCCTTCACCGCGCAGGCCACCGGCCCCGTCGACGTCGTCACCGGCGACCGGGACCTGTTCCAACTCGTCGACGACGCCCGCGGTGTGCGCGTGCTCTATCCGCTCAAGGGCGTCGGCACCCTCCAAATGACCGACGACGCCCTGCTGATGGAGAAGTACGCGGTGGCCGGCGCGCAGTACGCCGACCTCGCCGCCCTGCGCGGCGACCCGAGTGACGGCCTTCCAGGCGTCCCCGGCGTCGGCGAGAAGACGGCCGCCAAGCTGCTCGCCCAGTTCGGCGACCTCGCCGGCATCCAGGCCGCGGCCGTCGACCCGGCCGCCAAGCTCACCCCGACCCAGCGCAAGCGCATCATCGACGCCGGCCCCTACCTCGCCGTCGCCCCCAAGGTCGTCCGCGTCGCCACCGACATCCCCCTCCCGGGCGTCGACACGACCCTGCCCACCGAGCCGCTCGACCCCATGGCCCTCGAATCCCTCGCCTCCCGCTGGGGCCTCGGCAGCTCCCTCCAGCGCGTCGTCGACGCACTCGCCGCTCGAACGCTTCAGTCCTGACCGAGCTTGCCCTCCAGGCCGGGGCCGAGCTCCGGGGTCACGTCCCTCGCGGTCATCGTGTCGCCGCAGGCGTCGCACGCCAAGGTCACGTGCGCCTCGCCGGTGCAGTCCCGGTGGCGGTAGCGAACAGGCGGACCGTCAGGGGCCATGTAGGCGTCGCCCCAGTCCCTGATCGCCATGAGGATCGGGTAGACCGCGAGACCCTTGTCGGTGAGGCGGTACTCGTCGTAGGTGCTGTCCTCGGGGCGCTGCCGGACCAGGATCCCGTGCTCCACCAGCCGGTCGAGGCGGTCCTGAAGCCGGCTGCGGGAGATGCCCATGGCCGTACGGAACGCGTTGAACCGGCGGACGCCGCTGAAGCAGTGCTTGAGCAGGACCAGGGTCCACCGGTCACCGAGCACGACGAGGGGCCGGGTGATCGAGCACGGCTCGTCGGCCAAGTCCTCGTAGCGCATGGGCCGATGCTACCAAGTGGTTCCGATTCGAGACCGGATCCTCTAGGGTCGGGTCTCGAAACGAGACCATGTGGAGAAGACATGAGCCCCAGCTCCGCCGAGGCGTCCACAAGCCAGGCGTCCACAAGCGACGCGTTCACGACCGACGCGTTCACGACGCTGTCGCGCCTGCTCGACGACCGCTGGACCTGTCGCAAGTTCCTCCCCGACCCGGTCCCGCAGGAGCAGATCGAACGCCTGCTGACCATGGCCCAGCGCACACCGTCGTGGTGCAACACCCAGCCCTGGCAGGTGGTCGTCACGAGCGGCAGGGGCACGGAGCGGTTCCGCGAGGAGCTGGCCGAGCACGTCCGGTCCCAGCCGCCCGCAACGGACTTCGACTTCCCGGCCCAGTACGCCGGCGTCTACCGCGACCGCCGCCGCGAGTGCGGCTTCCAGCTCTACGACACGCTGGGGATCAGCAAGGACGACGCCGACGGACGCGTGCGGCAGATGCTGCGCAACTTCGAGCTCTTCGACGCGCCCCACGTCGCCGTCGTCACCACCGAGGCCGACCTCGGCGTCTACGGCGCGGTCGACTGCGGCCTGTATGTCAGCACCTTCCTGCTGGGCGCCCAGAGCCTCGGCCTGGCCGCCGCCCCGCAGGCCGCGCTCGCGTCCTACTCCCCTTTCGTGCGAGAGCACTTCGGGATCCCCGAGAACCGTCGCTTCGTGCTGGGCATCTCCTTCGGCTACGCCGACCCCGCCGCCCCCGTCAACGCCTTCCGGACCTCGCGCGCCGAGCTCGACGAGGTGGTCACCTGGAGTCTCAGCTAGGGCTGTGGGTGGAGTGCGTTGCGCCGAGCGGATGCCTCATGTGCCGGCTCCACATCCCGATTTCGGGCCCGGTGAGGGACCCCCGATGTTCGGGCCGGTCAGCGGTCGTGGGCGACCGGTGGCCGCTTGCCGGGCGCCGGTATTGGTGCGGCAGGCGCGGTGGTTCACCAGCTGATCGTGGCCGCCACCGGCAGGTGGTCGCTGCCGTCGGCCGGGAGGACGCGCGAGCTGTCCGGCTTCACGCCGCGGAACAGGACCTGGTCGATCCGCACCAGGGGGAAGCTCGCCGGCCAGGTGAAGCCGAAGCCGTCCCCGGCCGTGTCCTGGGCCGAGTGCAGCAGTGCGGTGACGGGGGCCAGCGCACGGTCGTCCGTGGTGCCGTTGAGGTCGCCGAGCAGCACCACGCGAGGGCTCGGATCGGCGGCGATCGCCTTGCCCAGGGTCTGCGCGTCCGTGTCCCGCGAGGCGATCCAGAAGCCGCCGCGCGGCATCAGCCGGACGGACCCCAAATGGGCCACGAACACCGTGAGCGGCCCGTGGGCCGTGGCCACGGTGGTGCGCAGGGCGCGGTTCGCGGCCAGCTTCTCGGCGGCCGGCTTGGTGGCCGCCAGCGGACCGTAGTCCACGATGTCGATCGGCCGGGTGTCCGACAGCGGCAGCTTGCTCCACAGCCCGACGGTGCCCTGCACCGTGTCGTAGGGGTACGCCTTGGCCAGGCCCTTCTCGTACAGCGGCGTCGCCTGCGGGGTCAGCTCCACCAGCGCCAGCACGCTCGCACCCGAGGCGGCCAGGGCGCGTGCGGTGGCGGCGGGGTCGGGGTTGCCCGCGTTGACGTTCTGCTCGGCCACGGTGAGGTCGCCGCCCGGGTGGGACCGGTCGCCGAGCAGCCCGCCGAAGAGGTTCAGCCACACCGTGACCGGCAGCAGCAGCGCGACCATCGCGACGGCGGAGCGACGCCACAGCGCCCCGGCCAGCAGCACCGGGACGAACAGGCCGAACCACGGCAGGAGCGTCTCCACCAGGCTGCCGAGATTGCCGGTCCACCCGTTCGGAATATGGGCGTGCAGCAGCATGAGCAGCCCGAGCAGCAGCGCCGACGCGGCGAGCATCCGGCCGCGCTTCCAGGGCCCGGGCCGGGAGGCGGCGCGCTTCGCCCGGTGGAGGCGCGCACGCCAGGCCCCGGCGCGGGTCTCCGGGCTGCTCGCCGTCGGCGCTGATGACACGATGCGGTTCATGCCGGCCATTCAAGGCGGCCGGGTGTTGTCGGCGCGTATGGGATTCCCGATACGCCGACGATATGCGGCGGCTCGTAGCATCGGGACCATGCGCGTGTTGATCGTCGAGGACGAGCTCTTTCTGGCGGAGGCCATCCGTGACGGGCTGCGTCTGGAGGCGATCGCCG
The DNA here is from genome assembly GCF_000787835.1 of Streptacidiphilus melanogenes. Classification (GTDB taxonomy): domain Bacteria; phylum Actinomycetota; class Actinomycetes; order Streptomycetales; family Streptomycetaceae; genus Streptacidiphilus; species Streptacidiphilus melanogenes. The sequence goes on along the minus strand of NZ_BBPP01000014.1, from coordinate 60,818 downwards.
CCGACATCGCCGGTGACGGCGACACCGCCCTGGAGCTGCTGAGCGTCAACGCGTACGACATCGCCGTGCTCGACCGCGACATCCCCGGACCGTCCGGTGACGATATCGCCCGGCGCGTCGTCGCCTCCGGCAGCGGCATGCCCATCCTGATGCTCACCGCGGCCGACCGTCTCGACGACAAGGCCTCCGGATTCGAGCTCGGCGCGGACGACTACCTGACCAAGCCCTTCGAGCTCCAGGAACTCGCCCTCCGGCTCAGGGCGCTCGACCGCAGGCGCGCCCACAGCCGACCGCCCGTCCGGGAGATCGCCGGCCTGCGTCTGGACCCGTTCCGCCGCGAGGTCTACCGGGACGGCCGCTATGTCGCGCTCACCCGGAAGCAGTTCGCCGTGCTCGAAGTCCTGGTCGCCGCCGAGGGCGGCGTCGTCAGCGCCGAGGAACTCCTGGAACGCGCGTGGGACGAGAACGCCAACCCCCTGACCAACGCCGTGCGGATCACCGTCTCGGCGCTGCGCAAGCGTCTCGGTGAGCCGTCGATCATCGCCACCGTGCCGGGCGTCGGCTACCGCGTCGACCGAGGCGGGCGGAACGGGAACGGCGAGCGTGGATAGACGGCGCGGGCCGAGCGTCCGGCTCAGACTCACCCTCAGCTACGCCGGGTTCCTGATGCTGGCCGGCGTCCTGCTGCTCGCTGCCGTGTGGCTGTTCCTGCTGCGCTACGTCCCCGTGCGGGCGCTCATCATCCCCGGCTCCACCGGGGGCACCACCAACGGCGTCTTCCCCGTCCGGTCCAACCTGCTGCACGTGTTCGCCCCGAGGGCGGCCGCGGTGCTGGCGTTCCTGCTGGTCTTCGGCCTGGTGGGAGGGTGGCTCCTGGCCGGCCGGATGCTCGCACCGCTGTCCCGTCTCACGGACGCCACCCGCCTCGCCTCGACCGGATCGCTCTCCCACCGCGTCCGGCTGCCGGGCCGGAAGGACGAGTTCCGCGAACTCGCCGACGCCTTCGACACGATGCTGGCGCGGCTCCAGGCGCACGTCTCCGAGCAGCGGAGATTCGCCGCCAATGCCTCGCACGAGCTGCGCACGCCACTGGCGATCTCGAAAGCCGTCCTCGACGTGGCCCGCGCCGATCCGGACCGAGACGTCGACGAGGTCTTCGACCGCCTCAGCGCCGTCAACACCAGGGCGATCGAGCTCACCGAGGCGCTGCTCCTGCTCAGCCGCGCCGAGCAGCGGTCCTTCGCCCGGGAGGACGTCGACTTGTCCCTCGTGGCGGAGGAGGCCGCCGAGACGCTACTGCCCCTCGCTGAGAAGCGCGGCGTCACCATCGAGACCCTCGGCGGCATCACCCCCACGACCGGATCGCACGCCCTGCTCCTCCAGCTGGTCACGAACCTCCTGCACAACGCGATCGTCCACAACCTGCCCGAGCAGGGCGTGGTGTGGGTGAGCACCGACGTCCGCCCGGACAGCGGTGCGGTGCTCACGGTCGAGAACACCGGCGGGCCGGTCGACCCGGAGCCGGCCACAACCCTCACCGAGCCTTTCCAGCGCGGCACCGGGCGCGCGCACGGCGACCACGCGGGCGTCGGCCTCGGTCTGGCGATCGTCCGGAGCATCACCCAGGCGCACGACGGAACGCTCACCCTCACCCCGCGCCCGGCCGGCGGGCTGCGCATCACGGTGGAACTGTCCGCGCCCGACCCGCACTCCGCCGACTGACGAGCCTGCCCCGCGCGGCAGGACCGGGCAGGCGGTCGGCGGCGGTGGCGGGGCTCAGCCGCCGAGCGCGTGGACCATCGCGACGATGGCGCGCATCTGCGGGGCGGACTTGACCGCGTAGTCGGAGCCGTCGTAGCCGAACCAGTCCCAGCAGCCCTGCGGGTTGACGGGCAGGAGGCTGGAGACCGCCTGTGGGTAGAGGATCACCAGGTTGTTCGTGTCGGCATAGGTGTCCAGGTTCCCGTGGTCGGCGAAGGCCGTGCCGAGCAGTTGCTGTGCGGAGATCCAGCCGTGCAGGGCGACGACCAGGCGGCACGGTGCACCGGAGGCGCACCCGGGCGGGACGTAGAGCTGGCCGGTGGTGTCCATGGAGAGGAAGGGCCCGTAGCCGCCCGGAACGTAGGCGTTCTGGTCGAAATGGAGGAGCGTCCCGCGCGGGGCGCCGGTGTCGGGCGGGTTCACCTGACCGAGCCAGGCGGTGAGCATCTCGCCCTCGGGGTCGTCACCGCAGTCGTTGAGGAACGGCGGCGAGGTCAGCGGGCAGGGGACGACACCGTCGGGCGTGGGCCAGGAGTGGCCGGCCGGGTCCCGGTCGTGGGTGGTCGTCACCGCGCCGAAGTGCTGGTAGAAGGCAACGCCGGCTGCGGAGACCAGCGGGTTGACGATCGGGTCCAGGGTGCCGTGGTAGGTGTAGACGGGCAGCCCGTCGAGGTTGCCGACCGGGTCGATCCGGCCCTGCGACGCCCAGGTCTGGGCCTGTCTCTCCAGGGTGCCGACGCCGAGCCCGAGGTCGCAGGTGGCGAACTCGATGACGTTCCCCTGGCCGCAGTCGTAGGGCCCGGCGGCGATCACGCCCACGCCGCGGAAGGTGCCCGAGTAGGCGACCTGGAGCTGCGTGGCCATGAAGCCGCCGGAGGAGACGCCGGTGACGTAGTCGGCGGTGATGTTCAGGTGCGGCAACGGCGGCGCCTCGGCCCGCGCGGGCGCGGCGAGGCCGAGCGCGGCCAGGGCCGCCGCCGCGAGGACGGCGGCGACCGAGCGCCCGCGCGAGACGGCCCGGCTGCGGTGGCGGAGCGAGGGGCGGGACGAGGGGCGGAGCGAACGGTGGAGCAGAGAGCGGAGCTTCCTTGGCACGCGGACTCCTTCGTCGCGGTTCCAGTGGACGCCTTCCAACCTTCCAACCAATCGATCGATTGGTTCTGCTGTTCGCCCGTTACCATCCGGCTTCCGCGCTACGGTGTCAACCGATCGATCGGTGGGAACGGAGACGACATGGACGCACCCGGTTGGGAGTACCGGCGCGTGGTCGCGGTCGCGGCCGTGCTGCCGGTCGGCGTCACGCCGCCGGGCACCAAGGGGCGCATCCTCCGGGCCGGCCTCGAACTCTTCGCCGAGGCGGGCTTCGCCGGCGCCTCGATTCGGCAGATCGCCGCCGTCGTCGGCATCAACTCGGCCACCCTGTACGCGCACTACCCCTCCAAGGAGCACGTGCTGGCCGAGCTGGTCCGGATCGGGCACCAGGAACTGCACGACCGGCTCACCGAGGCCGTCGCCGGGGCGGAGGGCCACGGCGCCGCCGCCGGCCTGACCGCACTGGTCCGGGCCCACGTGCTGCTGCACACCGACTTCCCCCTGCTGGCCGTCGTGACCAACAGCGAACTGCACGCGCTGTCGCCCGAACTCGCGGCACCCTCCCTGGAGTTGCGCGCCGGCTGCCGCCGGCTGCTGCTCGGCCTCCTCGAACGCGGGACGCGGGACGGCGAGTTCGCCGTCGAGGACCTGCCGCTGGCCGCCACCGCGATCAGCGCCCTCGGCGTGCAGGTCGCACACTGGTTCGGCCCCGACCAGAGCTACGGGCGTGAGCAGGTCGCCGACCAGTACGCGCGCTTCGCCCTGCGGATCGCCGAGGCCGACGCCGTCCCGGAACCACACCTGCCGGACCGTCCCCACCGAACCGACGAACGCACCCGACAAACCCGACGCACCGAACGCACCCGACGCACCGAACGCCCGGAGAGACGATGAAGCGGATCCTGTTCGACGCCGAGCACCAGGCCTACCGCGAGAGCGTGCGCGCCTTCCTGGACAAGGAGGTCGTGCCGCACTACGCCGAGTGGGACCGGGCCGGCATCGTTCCGCGCGAGCTGTTCGCGGGGCTCGGCCGCCTGGGCGCCTTCGGCATCGCGGTGCCGGAGCGGTTCGGCGGCGCGGGCATCGCCGACTTCCGCTACAACGTGGTGCTCCAGGAGGAGGCCGCGCGGCTCGGGGTCTCCCCCGCGATCCTCGGCCCGGCGCTGCACGCCGACGTCTGCCTGCCGTACTTCCTGGACCTCACCACCGAGGCGCAGCAGGAGCGTTGGCTGCCGGGCATCGCCTCCGGGGAGCTGGTCACCGCGGTCGCCATGACGGAGCCCGGCACCGGTTCGGACCTCGCGGGCATCCGCACCAGGGCGGTCCGCGACGGCGAGCACTACGTGATCGACGGCGCGAAGACCTTCATCACCAACGGCGTCAACGCCGACCTCGTGGTCGTCGCGGTCCGCACCGGCGAGCACCCGCACCGCGGCCTGAGCCTGGTGGTCGTCGAGCGCGACACCCCCGGCTTCGAGCGCGGCCGCAAGCTGGAGAAGGTCGGCCTGCACGCCCAGGACACCGCGGAGCTCGTCTTCACCGGCGCCCGCGTGCCGGTGGCCAACCTGATCGGCCTGGAGGGCGAGGGCTTCTTCGGCCTCACCCGCAACCTGCCGCAGGAGCGGATCTCCGTCGCCGTCTCCGGTCTGGCCCAGGCCGCCGCGGCGTTCGAGTGGACGGTCGCCTACGTCCGCGAGCGCAAGGCCTTCGGCAAGCCGATCGGCGCCCAGCAGGTGGTCAAGCACCGACTGGCCGAGATCGCCACCGAGATCGAGATCGCCCAGCACTACCTCGACCGCTGCGTCCTCGCCCTGAACGAGGGCGAGTTGACGGTCGTGGACGCCGCCAAGGCCAAGTGGTGGTGCACCGAGCTCCAGGGCCGGGTCGTCGACGCGTGCGTCCAACTCCACGGCGGCTACGGCTACATGCTCGAGTACCCGATCGCCCGCGCCTGGCAGGACAGCCGGGTCACCCGGATCTACGCCGGCACCACGGAGATCATGAAGGAGATCATCGGCCGCTCCCTCGACCTTGGCCAATGACCTGTCAGATGCCTTGAGTGCGTGCTAACTTCGCGCGCGATGCACCGCTGAGATCGCGGCGCCGGGCCGATCTGCCGGCGAGGGGGAGAGCCAGGGTGAGCGTCACCGCACAGCGCGCTGCGGAGGAGTTCCTCAACCGGACGATGTGGCAGCGAGAGGGGCGGCAACGGCCGGATCCGTTCGTCGCCCTGCTCGCCCCGCGCGGCTCCGGCAAGAGCGGCATGTTACGGATGCTCTCGCAGGAGTGCGGCGGGAGCGTCGTGCACAGCATCCTCGACTGCGCCGCCCTGCCGAAAGGCGACGACGTCATCCCGGTGGCGGCCAACCGGATCGCCTTCGACATGACCCGGGCCTGGCAGCACCTCAAGCAGCCGCCGAGCTTCCACCGCTTCCGACTCGCTTACCTTGCACGGGACTTACCCGCCCTGCCGGCGGACCGCACCCGGGCCCTGGCGGAGATGGGCACGCGGATCCAGGAGTACGCCGACAACACCCGGGCCGGCCGGGCCACCGCCCGCACCGCCCAGGCGGCCCAGCAGGGCCTGGACATCGCGGCGGACCTCACCTCGTCGACGCTGCCGGGCCTCGGCAGGTTCGTGCCGCCGGCCCGCGACACCGCGAAGGCCCTCACCCGGCTGCTCTCCCAGAAGGCGTCCCTGCTGGGCGTGCGCAAGGGGATCGGCTACCACGGCCGCACCCGCGCGGCGGAGTCCGCCGATCCGATCGACGCGCTGATCGCGCTCAGCCAGGCCCGGCCCAAGGACGCGGCGGCCGAGCTGATGGACGCGCTGCTCGCCGATCTGACAGCCAACGCCCACCGGGGCACGATCCCGGTCAGCTGCCGCTGCCACATACCGGCCGATCCGGCCGACCGGCACGGGCGGAGCCGCCACCACCACGCCTGGGTGCTGCTCGTCGACAACGCGCAGACCGAACCCGGCCGCGCCTTCCTCGCCGCGCTCACCGCCGCCCGGCAGCGTCGCGCCGCCTCCGCTTCCTCCTCTGCCTCCGCCGAGGCGGCCGCGTCGGAGGGCCACGGCCACGACCCGCTGCTGGTGGTCGCCGCCTTCAACCAGTGGCAGGACGAGTGGCGCCACCACTGGCTCGAGCCGTGGGCGACGGCCTCCCCGGGCGCGCACCGTGCCGTGATCCCGACCTTCTCCCACGTCAGCCGTGCCCATTGGGAATCCCCGAGCGCCAACGGCGCCGTGGACGAGAACGGCTACGGCCCGGGACCGGGCACCGGTGCCTGGCTGCCCGTGTGGCTCGACGGCGCGCACCGCGCCGGGCCCCCGGGAACCGGGACGTCGACGCGGTCCGGCAGCAGCGTCGACGAGGCCACGAACCTGCTGTGCGCGGGCCACCGGGGCGGCCAGGACGCCTTCGAGGACGCGCTGGACCAGGACTTGGAACGGCACGCCGCGCCGCGTTCGCGCCCCTTCGGCTCGCGCCCCCTCGGGGCCCTGATGCTGCGGAACACGGACCACGAGGGCGCCGTCGCGCCGCTGTGGCGGCACGGGCTGGCGCACCTGTCCGGCGAGATCGACGTCCCCGACCGGCACTGGGTCAACCTGCCGGACACGGTGGCCGCGGCGGCCTACCTGGCGGACCCGCGTGCCGCGGAGGACGCCCGGCTGCCCGCCGACGTCCCCGGCCTGAACGGCACCCTCCAGTCGCTGCGCAAGCACCTGTGGGTCAGCGCCGTCACGCCGTCGCCGACGGAGTCGCGCACACGCCAGGCCCGGCGCCCCGTCCTCCATCCGTGGCTGCGGGAGTGCCTGTTGACCGGCCTCGCCGCCGCCGACAGCCCCGCGGGCCTCAACCCGCCGGACCTCACGACCTGGCCGACCGCGCCGAACGACACCTGGCGGCGCGCGTTCCAGCGGCTGCGGCCCCAGGACGCGACCGGCGACAGAGTGCTCTTCCACGAGCTGGCACTGCATCAGTTCGACGCTGTGGCACGGATCATGGCTGCCACCTTCGACCAGGACCGGCACTCCGCCTGGGTCGAGCGGCTGTGGTACGTCACCTCGGCGCCCACCGCGCTACCGCTCCACGAGACGCTGCGGTCCTCCTACGAACGGCTGGTGGACCAGCCGCGCTGGCGCAGCGACGTCGAAGCGCCGACGGCGAAGCTGGTGCTGCTGCTCTGGCTTTACAACGACCCGCTCACCGAAGCCGACGCGTACTGGGACGAGCAGATCGCCCAGGCCTTCCGCGGGCTCGCCGGCCGGTCGACCCAGTCCGACGTCGACGCGCTGCTGCAGGCGGCCGCCAGGTTCTCGCACTAGCCCACCTGTCGAGCCCGACGAGCCCGTCGACGCCCGTCGCCCGCACGCGCGCCGTCGTACCTCCCGTCGTCCCACCCCACGGAGCCCCCCATGCCTCCCGTGCAGCCCCGCTTCCCGATCGTCTGGAAGCACCCCGTCCTGTCCTCGGCGGTCGCCCTGTTGGCCGTGGCCGCCCTGGTCCTCGCCGGGGTGCGGATCGCCGACGCCGTGGACTCCGCACCGATCGCCTGCGGCCGCGGCATGCAGGTGGTGACCTCACCGCTGTCCTGCGTCGGCGTCGACCTGGACGGCGGCCCGTTCGCGAAGCAGGAGCCCGCGCGGCTGCAGGCCCTGCGCGGCGAGGTGAACTCCGCCGACGCGAAGGTGACCGGCCCCTCGTACGTCACCGTGGTGCTGCTGCTCGACTTCTCGCCGGTGACCGGGGTCGACACCGTCACCTACGACAGCCTCTACCCCGTCGTCGAGGGTGCGCTCACCGCGATGTGGCGGGCGAACCACACGGCGGCCTTCGGCAGCCGCGGCCTCCCCGTCAAGCTGGTCCTGGGCAACATGGGCAGCCAGTACGGGTCCTGGCAGAACGCGGTGCAGCTGATCGCAGCCAACGCCAAGGCGCAGCACATCACCGCCGTCACCGGCCTCGGGCAGAGCACCGACGAGACCAGGGCGGCCGCCGCCTGGCTCTCCGACAACGCGCACCTGCCAGTCATCGGGGCGACGGTCACCGGCGACGACATGAACACCGAGCCGAAGGACATGGGCGGCGGCCCGACCCGCGACTTCTTCCGGGTCTCCACCACGAACTCCGAATCGGTGAAGGCGGCGGCCGCCTTCGTGGAGGGCATGCGCCCCGCTCCCGCCTCGATCGCGATCGTCGAGGACACCGCCTCGCAGGACGACTACATCTCGACCCTGGTGAAGGCCGCGGGCCTGGACCTTCCGGCCCCGGGGCGGACCATCGCGAAGCTGCCCTTCACCTCGCCGCCCACCACCGACCGGAACCTCTCCTCGGGGGTGAGCCGCCACGACTACCTGGTCCAGCAGTTCACGCTGATGCACGCCAACCTGTGCCAGGCCGCGCCGTCGCTCGTCTACTTCGCCGGCCGCGGGGACGACCTGGACGCCTTCGTGGAGACCTGGGTCCAGCAGGGGACATGCGGCCTGAAGGACCTGGCCGTCGTTTCCGGCGACGACGCCGCGACGGAGATCGGCGACCCGACGGTGGACCGGGCGATCGCCGCCCAGAAGATCTCCCTCTACTACACGGCGCTGTCGAGCCCGGACGAGTGGCAGCGGATCGGCTGCACCGCTGCCGCCGCGCAGAACTTCCAGCAGTTCCGGGCGGCCTTCACCGGACAGCCGGACGGCTGCACCCGTCAACCGCTCACCGCGGACGACCACGCGGCGCCACTCGCCTTCGACCCGAACGACCTCAGCAGCGGCCACGCCATGCTGACGCACGACGCCGTGGCCGCGGCGGTCTCCGCGGCGCGTGACGACGCGATGCTGTTGTCCGATCCGGAGTCACAGGTCGGCACGCTGGACCAGATGAACTGCTCCAACATGATTCCGGGCGCCAGCGGATGGATCGCCTTCGGACCCGGCGGCAATCCGCTCGACCGGCCGGTGCCGGTGGTCCGGGTCAACGGGGACGGCACCACGTCGACCGTGCAGCTCACCTGGCCGGGCGGCGTGCCGCTGCTGCAGAGCCCCGCTCGCGGGCAGAAGCAGGCTCCGGGCTGCGACCAGGAGTGAGCACCGGCCCCGGCGTTCGGCGCCTCGGCCGATCCGGACCCGCGCGGGCGGTGCACCGTCCCCGCCCGCGCGGAGCCGCGCTCAGGCGCCGGGCTCACGCCCAGGAGCCGTGCTCAGGAGTCGCGCCCGGGAGCCGAGCTCAGGAGAGGCCGAGGCGCTGCAGGGCCGTGGTCCAGTCCGTGGCGATCGCGTTCTGGGCGGCGGAGAGCTTGACGGTGCCCTTGCAGACGGCGTTCTTGAGCTTGGTCTCCACGCCGTCCTTGCTGTAGGAGGTGTCGCTCGTGCCGCCGGTGGCGTAGTGCGGCTGCGGCCAGAGGTTGTTCGGGTCGCGGGGGGCGCCGCCGAGCTCGAGGGGGATGAAGTGGTCCTCCTCGTAGTCGGCCATGTTGGTGTCGCTGTAGCCGTACTCGGCGATCTGCGTCTTCTTCAGCGCGTTGGTGTAGGACGTCGACGGCCGGATGGTGGCCGTCCAGCCGGAGACGCAGATGGTGGAGCCGATGGTGGCCTGCGTGACGTCCGGGTTGGTCGCGCCGGGCGTGCAGCTCGGGTCCGGCAGCGGCAGGTACGCCTGGGAGCAGGCGGCCGCGGCGTGGGCGGTGGCACCGGTACCGAAGACGAGCCCGCCCGCGGTGAGGGCGAGTGCGGCGGAGGATATGAGCAGACGACGGACGGCGACGACGGGCATGGACGACTCCGGTTCTCGTTGGGGTGCGTACATGACACCACCGCCCGGTGGGGACGAGAAGGGACCCCGGCAGAACTCCTGATGTCGAGTCAGTAACCGTCCAGTCAACGCGCGGAGACTCCGGGCGGGACCTGACCGCCCCCACCCTGACCACGGTGCGCCGCGCCCCGCCGACGGAGCCCTGGCCGGGAGCGACGCGACGGCAGTCCGCCCGTCCGCCGATCGCCCGCGATCGCGCGGGCCGCCCGCGAGCCGCGCGTGGGCCGGTCGTGGAATCGTGGACGGCATGACGCCTTCACGGTCGGCCGAGTCACAGGAACCGCAGAACCCGAAGCCCGCCGAGGGGGCGGACTTGTCTATTGGTCGTGCATCCAATAGCGTGCGGGGCATGTCGCCGAGCGCTCCACCCAAGCGGGTCCGCAAGAGCCCCGAGGCGCGCCGGGCCGAGATCGTGGGCCGGGCCGCCACGATCGCGCTGACCGAGGGCCTGGAGTGCATCACCATGCGGCGGGTCGCCGAGGACCTCGCCGTACGGCCAGGGCTGATCAGCCACTACTTTCCGGTGGCGGAGGAACTGGTGGCCGAGGCCTTCGGGACCGCGGCCACGGACGAACTGGAGGAACTGATCCCAGCCGAGCGGTCGGCCGGCGCCGCCCTGGACCTGCTCGCACGGTTCTTCGCGCGCTCCACGGGCCCGCGCTACGACGACATGAGCCGGCTCTGGCTCAACGCCCGCCACCTGAGCCGGTTCCGGCCGGTGCTCGCCGAGCGCGTCGCCGTCCAGGAGGCCGCCTGGCGCGACCGGCTTACCGGCCTGCTGCGCGAGGGCACCGCCGAGGGCGTCTTCGACCCCGAAGACCCCGCGGTAGCGGCCATCCTGATCCTGGTCGTCCTCGACGGCCTCGGCGTCCACGCGAACACCGACCGCAGCAACCGTCCCGCCGCCGTGACGAACATGGCCGTCACCACCGCGGAACGCGAGCTCGGCCTGGCGGGCGGCAGCCTGCTCAGCCTGGTGGAGGGAGTCGCCACCCCGGCGCCCACCGTGTAGGGCGGGGAGCCGAGGGCCCACCCAGGCCTCCGGCCGGACGGCGACCCGGCGCCCGCACACGCCCGGGGGCCGCCCCCGCCCCGACTGCCTCGGGCGGGGAGATCAGCGGGCTTCCTCCCCTGCCGTCGGCCGGGCGGTGCCCTCGACCTCCGGACCTCCGGACAACCCGGGCCCGTGCCGGCTCGGGGAGGAGCGGGACACCGGGCCGCTGAGGCGGGTTCACGAGACGGCCCGCCTGCGCCGCGCCCACCGCACGGCCGCACCGACCGCGCGCCCCGCGAGGCCCGGACCAACCGGCTCGGACCAGCACGGACGGCCCCGAACCGACCGATGCGAACAGACCCGGGCCAGACGGACCAGGCGGACCAAGCCGCCTGCCCCGCGCCCGCCGCACGGCCACACCGACCGCGCGCCCCGCGAGGCCCGGACCGACCGGCTCGGACCGGCACGGACGGCCCCGGACCGACCGATGCGAACGGCCCCGGACCAGGTGGGCCAAGCCGCCCCTGCGCCTTCGCCCCGCCGCACGCTCAACCCACCCCCCTCGAAGGAGTTCCGTCCGTGTACGCCGACCACCCCGACCTCGTCCTGCTCTCCGCGCGTCTGCTCGATCCCGCGACCGGGGCGTTCCTGCCGCAGACGGCGCTCGCCGCCGCCCGCGGCGAGATCGTCGCGCTCGGGGACGACCACGACGTGCGCGCCCTGGCCGGTCCCGCCACGACCGTCGTCGACCTGCGCGGCGCGGTCGTCACCCCGGGGCTGGTCGACGGCCACCTGCACCCGGTCTCGGGCGCCGAGCGGACCCGGGGTGTGGACCTCTCGGGCTGCACGGACCTGACCGGCGTCCGCGCGACGCTGGCCGCGGCCGCCGACGGCCTCGCGCCCGACGCGTGGCTGCGCGGCTGGGGCCTGGATCCGAACACCTTCGGCGACCGGCCCGTCGCCGCCGCCTCGCTCGGCCCGGTGCTGGACGGCATCCCGGCCCTGCTCGACCTCTTCGACGGCCACTCCCAACTCGCCAGCGCCCGCGCGCTGGAGCTGGCCCGCGTCGAAGGGCCGCGCTCCTTCGAGCAGTCCGCGGAGATCGTCTGCGACGCCCACGGCAGGCCCACCGGCCTGCTGCTGGAGGACGCCGCCTGCGAGGTGGTCGAGGCGGTCGCGCCCAAGCCGACCAAGGACGAGATCCGCGACGCGACCGCCGAGGCGCTGCGCCGGATGGCGGCGACCGGTCTGACCGGCGGTCACGCGATGGACGCGGTCGGCGACAGCCTGGCCGTCTACGCCGAGCTGGAGGAGCGCGGCGAGCTCGCGCTGCGCGTCCGCGTCGCCCCGTGGTGCCAGCCGGGCGCCGACCAGCGGGCCGTCGCCGAGCTGATCGCGCTCCAGGGTCGGGGCGGCGCGCTCTGGCAGGTGGCGGGCGTGAAGATGTTCATGGACGGCACCGTCGACAACGGGACCGCGTGGCTGGAGCAGCCCGACTGCCACGGCCAGTCCACCCACGCCTTCTGGCCCGATCCCGAGGCCTATTCGCGCGTCGTCACGCAACTCCACGCGGCGGGCGTGCCGACGGCGACCCACGCCATCGGCGACGCCGCCGTCCGCCACGTCCTCGACTCCGTCGAGAGGGCGTGCGCCGAGCACGGAGGCGCGGTCCGCCACCGCGTCGAGCACATCGAGACCGTCCCGGACGACACCGTCCGGCGCTTCGCCGAGCTCGGCGTCACCGCGTCGATGCAGCCGACGCACTGCTGCGAGTACACGCGGGCCGACCACACGGACAACTGGTCGCGGCGCCTCGGCGAGGAGCGCGCCTCGCGGGCGTTCCGCTGTCGCGATCTGTGGGACGCGGGGGTGCGGGTCGTGCTCGGCTCCGACTGGCCGATCGCGCCGTTCCCCCCGCTCGGCGTCATGGCCGGGGCCCGGCACCGCCGTCCGAGCGACCTCTCGCTGCCCCCGCACGGGCCGGAGCAGGCGCTGACCCCGCTCCAGGCGCTCCGGGGCTACACCCTCAACCCGGCCTGGGCGGCAGGCGACGAGAGCCGCGCGGGCCGGATCGCCCTCGGCTTCCGCGCCGACCTGACCGTCTTCGCGCAGAACCCGCTCGCCGTCGCCGACACGGACCTGGCCGCGCTCCCGGTCCTGCTCACCGTCGTCGCGGGCCGCCCCACGCACCGCGACGCCTCGCTGGGCTGAGCCGCGCGATCCGCCCGTCCGGCGCTGCCCCAGCGGCGGCGCGGCCTGCTCGGTCATCCGGGTGCGGGCGGCCGGCGCGATCGCGTTGACCTGAGCGCCGCAGCCCACGAGCTCCGACACCGCGACGAGCGCCAGGCCGAGGATGTTGGAGCGCGGTCCCTGCACCGCCCGCTCCGGACTGCCCTCCCGGGACCCGCCCGCTCCGGACTGCCGCGCCGGTCAAGGGCGCAAGGTGAGTACGCGTACTCATGCGCCGCCTGGAGGATCCGCGCCATGCTGCCCGGGATACCGACACGGGAGGCACTGATGCGCGATCACCTACCGCCGCCGGACAGCCCGGACGCGCGGCCCCGGACCGGCTGGTACCCGGACCCGAGCCATCCTGTCCGGGTCAGCTCCCCCCGCTCCGGCTGGGAGGTCTTCGGCATCGCCATGGGGATCGTCCTCACGTTGGTGTTGGTCGTCGGCGGGCTGGCCGTGATCGGCTGGATCGTGCTGGTCTACGTCGGCATGCACCAGTGGGCGGCGAACAAATGAGGGCCCGAAGGGAGCCGCTCCGTCCGGCCCTGACGCCCCCCGGGCTGACCCGCGCGGACCTGACGGCCCGGCTGCGCCTCCTGCTCGCCCTGAGCCGCCCGCCCGTCTTCGTCCTGCTCGCGGTCTACGCCGTGCTCGGCCTCACCGGGACGGGACACGGCGAGGACCGGCTGCTGCTCGCCCGGGTCCTGCTGCCGGTCGCGGCGTTCCTGGTCTTCTCCGTGGCGGTCAACGACCTGGCCGACGAACACGTCGACCGGGTCAACCTGCCCGGCGACCCGAGCCGCCCGCTGGCCGGAGGCATGGGCGAGGGGCGCGGCCAAGGCCGGGGTCTGCGGTGGCAGTTGACGATCGCGGCCGCCGTCGCGGGCGTGATGGCGCTCGCGTCGGCCGCGTCGCTCGGCTGGGGGCCCGCCCTCACCGTGGCGACCGGGCTCGTCGTCAGCGCGGCGTACTCGCTGCCACCGGTCCGGCTGTCCGCACGCGGCGCCGTCGCCTCCCTGGTCCTGCCGGCGTGCTACGTCGCCGTGCCCTACCTCGTCGGACGCCTCGCCGCGCCCCCGACGGCCCGGTCCGGAGGCGACGGCCTGCTCCTCGCGGGCCTGTACGTCGGCTTCATCGGCCGGATCCTGCTCAAGGACTTCCGCGATGTGCTCGGCGACGCGCTCTTCGGCAAGCGCACCTTCCTGCTGCGGCACGGACGCGTCTGGACCTGCCGGTTCAGTGCGGTCTGTTGGACGGCCGGGGCCGTCCTGCTGCTCGCGGGCGCGCCGCACCGCACCGGAACCCTGGTCGGCGTGACGGCCGTCCATCTGGCCGTGACGCTGTGGCTGCTGCACGGCATCGCGCGCGACGACCACCCGCGTCGGGAGGCGCTGCGCATCAGCGCCGCCGCGATCGTCGGGCGTGGGCTGCTGCTGGCCCTGCTGGCGCACGAGTCGATGCCCGCCGTGCACTGGCCCGGCTGGGCGCAGAGCGGCATGCTGCTGGCCCTCACGGCCCTGACGCTCGTTCAGGCCGCGACGATGCTGCGGCACGGCCCGCGCAACCGTCTCGCGCTGCGCGTGCCGACGGCGGAGGAGGCACCGCTCAGCCCCACCCCGGAACCGGCGGCTGCGGCCACGGCGGCGGGCTCGGCAGCGGCCCGTCCGTGACGAGGCCGGCGCCGTCCGCACGTCCGCTGAGCCAGGCGAGCAGCTCATGGCCCGGCCCCATGACGGCGGGCCCCTCCGGAGCCGGGTTCCACACCCGGCCGAGGTCGACCGCCTCCACCCGGGCGAGGGGGAAGGCGCGCGCCCCGAGCGCGGTGAGGGTGGCGTCGAGCGCCCAGGCCACGTAGTCCTCGGGCCAGTCGGCGGCGGTGTACCCGACCGCGAGGTCGACGTGGTGGGTCTCGATCTCGCGCCGGGCCCGGTGCAGGACGAACCAGGCCGGGTGCCGCCACCCCGCGAGCGCGCTGACCAGCGTCGGCCACCGCTCCCCCGGCATCTCGGCCGCGGCCTCCCGCAACGCGTCGAGACTGCCGCGCAGGTCCGCCGCCAGCTCGGCGGCGGGCCTGCGCGCGCCGTCGCGCAGGGCGCGTTCGAGCGTGGCCGCGTCGGCGCGCGGGCCCGGCTCGACCCCGGTCCGCGCCAGCCCCAGCAACCAGCGGTAGACGTCCGCGCTGCGCGCTATATGAGTGATCACATGCCCCCGGCTCCACCCGGGCAGGGCGGAACCGGCCTCTGCCTGGCGGTCCGTCAGGGCGTCCACCGTCGCGAGCAGTCGAGCGGCCGCGCCGTCGACCGAGGCCAGCAGGGCGAGGTGGTCTTCAGGAAGATCGATTGCCACGGCTCCGCACTCTAGGGACGCCGCGACGGTTCGTGGCGGTCTCCGCCCCGAAAAGGTGACGCACATCACGCGCAGCGGGAACCGGCCCCGCGCCTCGTACGTCCAACAGACGGGGCGTCCCCCCAGCCCGGCCAGGCAGGGGGTGACGCCCCGCCAAGCGCTCTCCTCGGCGGATCGACGCCCCCGGCCTGGCAAGATGGGGCCATGAGCATCGTCAAGATCAACGCGCTCACCGTCCCGACGGAGATGCGCGCCACCCTGGAGCAGCGATTTGCCTCCCGCGCGGGCGCGGTGGAGAGCTCCGACGGCTTCGAGTGGTTCGAGCTGCTGCGCCCGGTCGAGGGCACCGACCAGTACCTGGTGTACACGCGTTGGCGCAGCGAGGAGGACTACCAGGCCTGGATGTCCGGCCCGATGCAGGCCGCGCACACCGGCGGCCAGGGCGGTCGCCCGCAGGGCGAGGGCGGCGGCGCGCCGAGGCCCGCCGCGACGGGTTCAACGCTCTGGTCCTTCGAGGTCGTCCAGCAGGCCGCTCCGAAGTCCGCCTGAGCCCCCGGAGTCCAGCACCGATGCCGTACGCCGCCGCGCCCGACGGGACCCGTATCGCCTACCAGGTCCACGGCCAGGGTGACAGCGGCGACGGCGGCGTGGCCGGGACGGGCCTCCCGCTCGTCCTGCTCTCGGGCCAGTCGAACAGCCACCACTGGTGGGACAGCGTCCGCGCGGACTTCGACGCCGTGCGGACGACCGTCACGCTCGACTACCGCGGCACCGGCGAAAGCGACAAGCCCGACGTGCCCTACAGCACGCCGGGCTTCGCGGAGGACGTCGTCGCCGTCCTGGACGCGCTCGGGATCGACCGCGCGGACGTCTACGGCACCTCGATGGGCGGCCGGGTGGCCCAGTGGCTCGCGGCGCGGCACCCCTCGCGGGTGCGCCGGCTCGTCCTCGGCTGCACCTCGCCCGGCGGTCTGCACGGCTTCGAGCGGGACCGGTCCGTCAGCACCGCGCTCGCCTCACGCGACCAGCGCGCGGCCCGCGCCACGCTGC
This sequence comes from Streptacidiphilus melanogenes, assembly GCF_000787835.1. GTDB lineage: Bacteria > Actinomycetota > Actinomycetes > Streptomycetales > Streptomycetaceae > Streptacidiphilus > Streptacidiphilus melanogenes. The sequence continues at coordinate 44,534 of NZ_BBPP01000014.1, read as the reverse complement.
TCGACCTGATGTACACGCCCACCTGGCTGGCCACCCACCCCGGCCCGTACGGCACCACCGGCGACCCGCACATGCCCGCCTACGCGCGCGGCCGCCACCTCACCGCCAGCCGCCGCCACGACGCCTGGGAGGTGCTGCCCGACATCACCGCCCCGACCCTCGTCGTCCACGGCACGGCGGACCTCTTCAACCCGACCGCCAACGCCCCGCTGCTGACGCAACGCATCCCGAACGCGCGCATGCACCTGATCCCCGACGCGCGGCACGCCTACTTCGAGGAGTTCCGCGAGGTCGCAAGCCCGCTGGTACTGGACTTCCTGGAAGCACCGACCGCCTGACGAAGCCAGCCGGGGTGACGCCACGTCAGCCCTGCCAGCCCCACGCCCTCGCCAACCCCAGAACGGTCGGGCACGGCCACTCCCGCCGCCGGTCCGCTGCGGGGTCCAGGCAGACGGCACAGCGGCCGCCGGCGTCCGCATGCTCGGTGAGAATGCCCCGCTCCGCCTCCACCCGCACCAGCACCGCCTCCGGCATGTGCAACCGGATGTGCGCCTCCGCCGCCCGCGTCTCCGACGTGTTCACCTCCTGCCCGGCCAGCAGGAACTCCACCGGATGCGTGGGCCACAACAGCAGCGCCGGCTCACTCGCCGCCCTCGCCCGCTCCACCGCCTCCGCGTGCGCCTCCCACAGGAAGCCCACGGCCGGATGCTCAGCCGCACCCCCGCCCGGGCTCTCTCCTTGCACCATCCCTCAGCCGCCTTCCGTCTCTCGCACCAGCTTCCGGCGACGACCTCAAACGGTCGCGGTGCCGTCCTCCGTGATCGGCGGCGGCAGCGCCCGGACGCGCTCGGCAAGATCCCGTACTGGTGCCGCTTCCACCCCGGCCAGGATCCGGTCCAAGCGGGCCAGCCGCGACCTCGACGTCGCCCGCAGGCGCGCTGCCGGAATCCGATCCAGGATGTCCAGCGCGCGCCGCGCTGCCTCGTCTGGTCGAGCCGACGACTCGGCCAGGGCCAGCACCAGCGTGGCCGCAGCCCACCCCGGGCTGTACGGAGTCTTCGCCGCGATCGAAGCCTCGGCGATCCTCGCCGCCCGGTCGTAGCGGCGCAACGTCAGGTTCGCCTCCGCAGCATGCAGACGATGCTCGGCAAGGTCATAGCCGAAGCGGCCCGGCATCTCCGTCGCCGTCTCGAGGATCGCGTCCGCCTCGGCCAAGACCTCGTCGACCATGTCAGCGTCACCGAGGCCGGCGAGCGCAGGCAACTGGGCCCACCCGAGGAGTTGTGCTCGGCGGAGCCCTTGTGGTGCCCGCTCGAGGCCCGCGTGGGCGTGGTCAAGGGCCCGCGCGTAGTCCTGCTCGAAGGCGGCGACCATGGCGAGCGCGCCGGATGCCCACGCTGCCAGGTGCGGCTCGTCGATGCGCGTGCCGAGGTCGACCGCAAGTGTGAGGTGGGTTCTGGCCCCGCTGCTGTCGGCGAGGTGGTGGGCGAGGTTTCCGAGCAGTGCGGACAGCCAGCCGATCTGCCGCCGCAGCCCTTGTCCGATCTCCTGGGAGGGCCCGCACTTCACCGCGTCCGCGCACCGGCCGTGGTGCCCTGCAACGCTCCTGCGCTCGTCGCGGGCAGCCCGCTGCGGTGCTTCGCACCGTGGACGTCGCCTTCGCCGGCTCTCGGGGACTCCAGAAGAGGGATCACGCCTCGCGTTCGTCAGCGAGCCGACCCGTATGATCACCCGAAGCTCGCCCTGACGAGGGCTATCACCGGGGGATCCGATGTACCTGCTTCTGCATAATCTCGCGACCAACCGCTTCGCCCGGCTCGGCGCCGTGCTCATCCTCGGGCTGATCCTCGTCATCGTCGTCGCTCTCACGCGCGAACCCCATGGCCGGCCCACGACCACGGCCATACCTGCCTGCGTCAGCCAACCGGACACCGCTGCCACGCAGGAGTGCGTGACCAAGCTCTTCGACTGGTGCAAGGTCGATGAGCCCACCGTGGAGGTGAGCAAATGCAGCGCCGCTGTACTCACCGAGGCTGAGATTCAGCACTGACCAGGCTGCCCCTCACCGTTTGCGACGAGGCGCACACAAAGCTGGTCGCCTTCGCGCGTGCGGTCGGTGACGAGGAAAGCCTGCTCGCGACTGCGACATCCCCGTGAACGAGCTCGGCGCGATGGGCTCGTCCAGCTCGACCGTGAGCGGGGCCGGCACGCACATGCTGAAGGTCGTGTCCCAACGCCCGTGGACCGTCACCAACGGCTGGCAGACCGCGCGAAGGCCCCGCCCGGATGAACCAGGCGGGGCCTTGACGGTCGTTCTTCTCGATCGGGCGTACCGCCCTTCCCCGCTCGTAGATCGCCCAACTCCTAGAGCAGGGTGTGCCAGTAGTACCAGAAGCGGTCCAGCACCAGCAGGGCGATGGTGAGGTAGCCGGCGAAGGGGACCAGCCAGTACCAGCCGGCCGCGGCGGTGACGCGGTCGCGGGCGCCGGACGGGAGGGGGATGGTGCCGGTGCGGAGGTTGTGGACCGTGGTGTACCAGAACAGCAGGATCATGGTCGTCCAGACCACCATGCAGTACGGGCAGACCGCACCGATGGAGTAGAGCGTCTGGTCGATCAGCCACCCGACGAAGCAGATGCCGAAGAGCGTGCCCGCTTGGAGGCCGAGCCAGAACCAGCGGGGCAGGCGGACTCCGGTCAGCGCCACCACGCCGATCGTCACCACGACCGCGAACGCGCCCAGTCCGATGAGGGAGTTGGGGAAGCCGAAGGCGGAGGCCTGGTCGGTGCGCATGACCGAGCCGCAGCTGATGATCGGGTTGATGTTGCAGCTGGGGTTGTAGTGCGGGTTCTCCAGCAGCCGGATCTTCTCCACCGTCAGCACCGTCGCCGCCGCGAGGGCGATCGCGCCGGCGATGACCAGCAGCAGCGCGTAGCCGCGCGAGGCGGCGACGCGCGTCGTCGCCCAGCCGCGGTCCCGCTCCGCGGGGGCCTGCGCGTCCGGTGCGTCCGGTGGGACCATCGGGTCCAGCGCCCCCCGGGCCGCCATCACTTCGCCCCGGTCGTCTGCTGGACCAGCGCGGTGTACGCGCTCGGGCTGATCGGGTTGCCCTGGCCGTCGAAGACGTTGATCTGCTTGCCGTCGAGCTTCAGGGTCGGCGTGCCCTGGACGCCGCTGGCGTTGAACGCCTCGGAGACCTTCTGCGCCCACGGGGCGTAGACGCGGTCCTGCACGTCCTTGGTGAACTGCGGGGTGACCAGGCCGGGCACCTTCTTCGCCAGGTCCAGCAGGGTGTTGAGGTTGCCGAAGCCGTCGGTGGTCTCCTCAGGCTGGTTGGCGTAGAGGACGTCGTGGAACGCCTTGAACTTCGCCACGCCGCCGTCGTTCAGGGCCGCGCCCGCGACCTGGAGGGCGTCCATCGAGCCGGTGCCGCCGAGGTTGTCGTCCAGGAACGTCGCCATGTGGTACTGGATCTTGTACGTGCCGTTGTCCGCGAGCTGCTGGATGGTCGGGCCGTCGGTCTTCTCCAGCTTGTCGCAGATCGGGCAGCGGAAGTCCTCGTAGACGTCCAGGGTGTGCTTGGCGCTCGGGTTGCCGTAGACGATCACGGTGTTGTCGCTGCTGGAGACGTGCGCGGGCACGACGAGCTTCTGCCCGGCCGCGGCCGCCTTGTCGCCGGAGGCGGCGTTCTTGCCGGACGAGGACGAACCGCCGAGGTTGGCGACGACGACAGCGCCGACCGCGATCACCGCCACGACCGCCGCGACGCCGGCGCCGAGGCCGACCCGGCGCAGCCGCTGGCGGCGCTCCTCCTCGGCGGCACGGGCGCTGCGCAGCCGCGCCCGGGCGTCGGCCTGGTTCCTGCTGTTGTTCTTGTTGCTGTTCTTGCTGGTGTTCTTGCTGGTGCTCATGGCCGTCCTCACACGGATGGTGATGCAGGGAGAAGGAAGGTGAGGGAACGGGCCCGGACAGGGCAGCACGGTGCGGCCGCGACGTGCGGCCGGAAGCACTGAGGCTCAGACGGCGCTCAGGCTCGGACGAATGTGTGTGCGTGTGCTGCCGCTCAGTGGGCCCAGGCCAGGGCCGGCGGTCCGCGGCGCGGAGCGGTCCGCGGCAGCGACTCCTGCGGACCGACCGCCTTGGGCCGGCGACTGACCGCCGGCGGACACGGGGGCGCGGCCGGCGCGAGCAGCGGCGCGGCGAGGCGGAGCAGAAGCGCCCGGACACGCGGGCGGATCGTGAGCGCGACGGTGGCGAGCAGGCCGAACAGGGCGGCTTCGCCGCGTCGCAGCCACCAGGCGGCGGCGAGCGCGAGCAGCAGGTGCAGCGCCAGGAGCAGCAGCGCCTGGCCGCTGGTGAGGGCGATGAGCGCACGCGGCGCCTGCTCGGTGATGCCGAGCAGGCCCGGACGGATGTTGCCGCCTCCGCAGGCGATCACACCCCACCCCGGCAGGCCCGGCACCGCGCCGGTTCCGGGCGGACAGCTCTGCTGTCCCGCGTTGAACAACGCGTTCATCGCGACCTGGAGCGGGACGAGAGTCAGGGCGATCGCCCAGTACCGCCGCTCGCCCCGGAAGACGACGAGCGCGGCGAGCAGACACCCGCCGAAGGCCAGCAGCGCGACGTTCACGGGCACCGGCTCCCCGGTCACCGCGAGCCGCGCCCCGATCGGCAGCATGACGGACAGCGCGGCGAACACCGCCGCGCGCAGGAGCCTCAGCCCTTGACCGTCCATCCTTTGGAGTATCGCAAACCTTCCGGGGAAGGGACAGCGAACCTCCCCCGCAGCCGCGCAGGAAGTTCCTTAGAAACGGGGCCGCATCGCGAAGAACGGGGGGCCACACCGCTGGGGACCGCGGGGTGGGGCCATCGACCGAGGGGGCGGTGGAGCCAGGTCCTGGTAGCCTGCCCGGATTCTTCGAGCGGGAGGCGGGATGGCCGCGGGCAGGAGAGCGGGCGGGAGAGGCGGCAGGAGAGGCAGGGCGGTCACGGCCGGAGTGGCCGTGCTGGCGCTGGGGGCGCTGGCCGGGTGCGGGGGTGCGCCCGCCGGGCCGGTGGTGGTGGCGACGCCGCGGGCCACTCCGCCGCTCTCCGCCGCCGCGCTGCGCGGCGGGCTGCTGCCGCCGAAGCTCCCCCACGGCTGGACCGTCCAGCAGGCGGCCGTGAACCCGGCGCCGGGCAGCCCGGCAGGGGTCACGCCGCCGCCGGGCTGCCAGGTGCTGCTCGGGGAGGACGTCGTCGACGACAGCGCGACCGCCGCGGGCGCCTCCGCCTCGGCGAGGGTCTCGCAGCACAGCGGCGCGAGCGCGACCGAGACGCTCTACGCCTTCAGCGGCCGCGACGCGGTCGCGGCCGTCTCCGCGATCCGTGCGCTCGCGCACCGCTGCGCGAGGCGGGTCTCCCCGGACGGGACCACGACGCTGTTCTCGGTCACCGACGGCCCCTCCCTCGGCGACGACGGTCTCGTCGTCCACGCGCGGCAGACGTACAAGGCGGAGCCGGGCGTGGTGCGGTTCGCGGACGCGAGCGTCGTGCGGGTGGGGCACTTCCTCGTCGTGCTGTCCACGTTCCCGGTGTCGCGCGCGGACAGCGCCGCCGCCGCGTCACTGGTGCCCGCCGCCGTCGCACAGCTCGAGCGGGGCGTGCACGTCACGCCGTCCCGGTAGGACGGCGGGTCCCGACCTCCCGAACCCGGGGACGTTTTCCTCCGTCCGTCGCACAATGACGGTGCAGCACACGACCCGTCGGTGCGACGGGCCGTCAGGTGTCGTGGGGGGACGACATGACAGGTGGATTCCGGGCGTGGTGGAACGGGCAGCCGAGCGACGCGGTCAGGCGCGCGCGGGCGGAGCGCCTCGCCGAGCCCAAGCCGTGGTCGCGGGACGCGCAGGCGGCGCGGTGCCCGGTGACGGAGAAGCGGCTGGAGTGGACCGAGACGTCGATGCGCTGGTGCGTCCGGGAGTTCGGCCTGGAGGCAGCGCGCCGGCCGGTCGCGGCGCCGGGGCCGGGGTTCGTCCCGGCGGGCTGGAACGGGTCGGAGAAGCAGGTCCGCGCCCTGGTGGGGTGGGTCTGCGGCGTGATGGACGTGGACCCGGAGTCGTTCTCGGTGGAGTTCTTCCGCACGCCGGAGGGTGAGCCCAGCCGCAGGCGGCACGCCATCGGCCGCTACCGCCGCGTGGGCGGCCGGAACATCGTCGAGCTGGATCTGCGTGAGGTGGGCGATCCGGAGCGGCTGGCCGGTGTCGTCGCTCACGAGCTGGGCCACAAAAGGCTGTTGGGTGAGCCCCGGCGGCAACGGCTGCCCGCGGAGGGCGAGGAGATGACGGATCTGGTCACCGTCTACCTCGGCATGGGGGTCTTCACCGCCAACGGCGCCCGGCGCTTCACCCGCGCCGCGCAGGGCTGGAGCGCGCTGCCGCTCGGCGACCTCACCGACGAGATGCTGAGTGCCTCGACCCGTGAAGGGCGCAGCACGGTGGGCTATCTGACGGAGACTGAGCTGGGCTTCGCCCTCGCCTGCCGGTGCCGTCTGCGTGGCGAGACGGAGCCGCCCGCATGGGCGGGCTCCCTGCATCCGGGACCGCGCGCGGCACTGCTCCAGGGGCTGCGGTACCTCTCCGCGCGGAGGCAGGACCGGACCTGAACATCACTGTTCGGTAACGAGTCTGGTCCAACCGTTCGCTTTGTTTCACCCCCCTGCCACTTTGTTACCCGCCAGTCGTCATCCGACTGCCGGACAGTCCCCTCGTCGAACCTTCTCGCCCCGGAGGACTCAGTGGCGCCCGTCACTCGCCGTACCTTCCTCGGCTCCGCCGCCGCCCTTGGCGCGGCGCTGGGCCTGGACTCGCTGCCCGGCACCGCGACCAACGCGGCCGCAGCCACCACAGGCACCATCACCGACGTCAAGCACGTCGTCGTGCTCATGCAGGAGAACCGCAGCTTCGACCACTACTTCGGCACGCTGAAGGGAGTCCGCGGGTTCGGCGACCGCGCGACGATCCAGCTGTCCGGCGGCTACAGCGTCTTCGACCAGCCGAACGGCAGCGGCCGCCAGTACCCCTGGCAGCTGAGCGCGACCAGCACCTGGTGGTGGGGGGTCAGCAAGGAGCAGCTCGCCCAGTGCGACGGCTCCCTCGACCACTCCTGGTCGACGCAGCACTCCGCCTGGAACAACGGCAAGATGGACAACTGGGTCTCCGCCAAGAACTCGGCGCGGACCCTGGGCTTCATGAACCGCTCGGACATCCCGTTCCACTACGCGCTCGCGGACGCGTACACGATCTGCGACGCGTACCACTGCTCGATCCTGTCTGCGACCGGCCCCAACCGCACCTACCTGTGGTCGGGTTGGATCGACCCGGCGGGCACCGCGGGCGGCGCCGCCTACGACGGCGGCTCCGAGTCGGGCCTCAAGTGGCAGACCTACGCCGAGGCCCTGCAGAACGCGGGCGTCAGCTGGAAGGTCTACCAGAACGCGAGCGACAACTTCGGCGACAACGCCCTCGCCTACTTCAACCAGTTCACCAGCGCGCCCAGCTCCAGCCCGCTGGCGCAGAACGGCATGGGTTCGGTGCCGTCGACCGGCTCCACCCCGGACGACATCGCGGCAGCGATCAGGAACGACTCGCTGAACAACACGCTGCCGCAGGTCAGCTGGGTGGTCTCGAACCAGCTGTTCTCCGAGCACCCGGACGGCCCGCCGGAGAACGGCGCGCACTTCGTCAACCTCGTCATCCAGGCGCTCGCCGCCAACCCGGACGTGTTCAACTCGACCGTCCTGTTCCTCAACTACGACGAGAACGACGGCTTCTTCGACCACGTCCCGCCGCCGGCGGCCCCGTCCGGCACCGCCGCCGAGTTCTACTCCGGCTCCAACATCGGCCTCGGCTTCCGCGTCCCGATGATCATCGTCTCGCCGTGGACCCGCGGCGGCTGGGTCGACTCCCAGGTCTACGACCACACCTCGGTCATCCGCTTCCTGGAGACCTGGACCTCCGCCATCGGCAAGCCCGCCAACTGCGGCAACATCTCCGCCTGGCGCCGCCAGGTCTGCGGCGACCTCACCGGCGCCTTCGACTTCGCCAACCCCGTCTACGGGCTGCCCTCGCTGCCGGACACCAGCGCCACGATCAGCCAGGCCACCGCGAACCTGCAGATCAACCCGGCCCCCGGCACCAACTCGATGCCCACGCAGGAGCCCGGCACCCGCCCGGCCCGCGCGCTGCCCTACCAGCCCAACGCCTGGGTCGACCGCATCGAGTACGACGCGGGCGGCCAGATCCTGCTCTGGATCGACATGGCGAACCAGGGCCCGCAGGCCACCGCCTACGCCCACTACTCGATCTACGCCAACAACTACCGCAGCGGCGGTCCGTGGCAGTACACCGTCGCGCCCTACGCGGGCGGCGCCGACGGCACGGCCACCGACTACTTCAACATCGGTACGAACTACGGGAACGGTCAGTACGACCTCACCTGCGTCGGCCCGAACCGCTTCCTGCGCCGCTTCCAGGGCAACGCGAACGGCGCGGGCAAGGGCTGCGAGGCCACGACGTACTACGCCTCCGCGCCGAACACCGGACAGCAAGCCGTGTGGTTCAAGATGACCAACACCGGCTCCAGCACGGTCACCTACACCATCACCTCCACCAACTACCGCACCGACGGCCCGTGGACCTACCAGGTCGCCCCGGGCGCGACGGTGTCGGACTACTTCAACGCCGTGGCGTACGACAACGGCTGGTACGACTTCACGGTCACCGTCGACGCCGACTCCTCCTGGAGCCGCCGGGCCACCGGCCACATCGAGACCGGCGCGGCGAGCGTCAGCGGCTGACGCGGCTCAGAGCGCGGCAGTCCCCACGGGTGCGGGGCGGAGGTGGAACCAGACCCACTTTCCGTCCCGCACCCGGAAGTACCCCCAGTCGTCGCTCAGGTCCTTGATCAGCCCCAGCCCGCGCCCCGACTCGGCGGTGCAGGCGGCGACGCCCGGCCGCTCCGGCAGCGGCGTGGCCGGGTCGCCGTCGAAGACGGCGCAGAACATGCCGCCGGTCCGGTGGTCCACGCACACCTCCACGGTCACCGACGGCCCGTCGGTGTGCTCGACCGCGTTCGCGACGGCCTCGGTGACGAGCAGCTTGCCGCGGTCGGCGACGTCCTCGTCGCACGGGGCGAGCGCCGCGACGGTGTGCCGCGCCTGCGCCGCCGCACGCGCGTGCCGGGGCAGCATGAGCAGAGCGGCCGGCGTCCGGGGGTCACCTACGCGGGCGGGCATCGCTGTCACTCCTCTGCTGGCCGGGGAAACGGACGCGGCACGGGCATCGCACTCCGCCACCGTGTCCTCACCTCCGACACTACGGACTCCTCCCGCCCGAATCAGTCGGCGTTGGGCCGCAGATCGGCGGCCGAAGGACGCCCCCTCGCGGGACTTAGGTCCCGCCGTGCCGGCGGCGGACGTCCCGGCCGTTCCTCGTGCCCGCGCGGCGACCGCAACATAACCTTCGTATATGACGCCCACACCCTCCCTGCGGTATGCGTCCGGCCCCGGTCGCTGGGTCCTTGCGGCGACCGTTCTCGGTTCCGGCCTGGCGTCGATCGACGCCACCGTCGTGGGGATCGCGCTGCCCGCGATCGGGCGGGATTTCCATGTCGGGCTGGCCGACCTGCAGTGGGTGGTCACCGCCTACACGCTGACCCTGGCGGGTCTGCTGCTGGTCGGCGGCTCGCTCGGGGACCGGTTCGGGCGGAAGAAGATCTTCCTGATCGGCGTGGTGTGGTTCGCGCTGGCGAGCCTGGTCTGCGGGTTCGCGCCGAACTCGGCGACGCTGATCGGGGCCCGCGCGCTCCAGGGCGTCGGCGCGGCGCTGCTCACCCCGGGAAGTCTGGCGATCATCGAGGCCTCGTTCGTGCCGGAGGACCGGGGCCGGGCCATCGGCGCCTGGTCGGGGCTGAGCGGGGTGGCGACGGCCATCGGTCCGTTCATCGGCGGGTGGCTCGTACAGGCCGTCTCCTGGCGGCTGATCTTCGCGATCAACCTGCCGCTGGCCGTGGTCGTCGTGGTGCTCGGCATCCGGCACGTCCCCGAGTCGCGGGATCCGGCCGCGGCGGAGGGGAGCGTGGACGTGACGGGCGGGGCGCTGATCACGCTGGGGCTGGTGGGGCTGACCTACGGGCTGATCGAGGGGCCTTCGCGGGGCTGGCAGAGCGCCGCCGTGCTGACCTCGCTCCTCGGCGGCCTCGCGATGCTCGGGGCCTTCGTCTGGTGGGAGAACCGGACGCCGCACCCGATGCTGCCGCTGTCGCTGTTCGCGTCACGGCAGTTCACCGCGACCAACGCGGTGACGTTCGTGCTCTACGGCGCGCTGGGCGGCGTGCTCTTCCTGCTGCCGATCCAACTGCAGCAGGTCTCCGGTTACACCGCGCTGGAGGCGGGGGTGTCGCTGCTGCCGGTGACGCTGATCATGCTGACGCTCTCCGCGCGCTCCGGCCAGCTGGCCGGCCGGATCGGGCCGCGGTTGCAGATGAGCGTCGGGCCGTGCCTCGCCGGCGTCGGGATCGCGCTGCTGAGCATGGTGGGCAGCTCGGGCTCCTACCTCACCGAGGTGCTGCCGGCCGTCGTGGTGCTCGGGCTCGGGCTGGCGACGACCGTCGCTCCGCTCACCTCGACCGCGCTCTCCTCCGCGCCCGCGCAGCACGCGGGCATGGCCTCGGCGGTGAACAACGACGTGGCCCGCGCGGCCGGGCTGATCGCGGTCGCGGTCCTCCCGGCCATCGCGGGGATCACCGGCTCCGCCTACCTCCACCCGGCGACGTTCTCGTCGGGCTTCCACAAGGCCGTGCTGTTCTCCGGCGCGCTGTGCGTGCTGAGCGGGCTGATGGCGGCGGCGCTGATCCGCAACCCGGTCAGGGCGCCGAAGCAGGAGCCCGGTCCGGCGGCCCCGCAGCACAGCTGCGGGTTGGACGCGCCGCCGAGCCGGTCCTGAGCCCCCTACCGCCGCGGGACCGACCGCCGCGTCAGCCGCTGACGCTCGCCGCGCCGGTCTCGATGTGGCCGGTGACGCGACGGCTCCAGCTGGAGTCGGAGCTGACGGTGACGGTGAAGTCGTACCAGCCGTTCTGGTAGGCCACGGCGTTGAAGTAGTCCGAGACCGTCTGGCCAGCCGCGACCTGGTACGTCCACGGGCCGTCAGTGCGGTAGTTGGTGGAGGTGATGGTGAACGTGACCGTGCTGGTGCCGGTGTTGGTCATGTGCACCCAGAGCGCCTCCTTGCCGGTGTCGGGCGCGGCGGCGTAGCTGGTGGTCGCCTCGCAGGTCTTGCCGGCCGCGGTGGTGTTGCCGGTGAACCGGCGCAGGAAGCGGTTCGGGCCGACGCAGGTGAGGTCGTACTTGCCGTTGCCGTAGCTGGTGCCGACGTTGAAGTAGTCCATGGTGGTGCCGTCGGTGCCGTTGCTGTAGGGCGCGACGGTGTACTGCCACGGGCCGCCGCTGCGGTAGGCGTTGGCGTAGATCGAGTAGTGGGCGTAGGAGGTGGCCTGCGCGCCCTGGTTGGCCATCCGGATCCACACCAGCGTCTTGCCGCCGGAGTCGAACTCGAGGTGGTCCACCCAGGCGTTGGGCTGGTAGGGCAGGGCGCGGGCCGGGCGGGTGCCGGCCTCCTGCGCGGGCAGCGCGTTGGTGGTCGGGCTGGGGTTGGGCAGCGGGTCGCAGTTGGCCTGGCCGAAGACCGCGCTGGTGCTCGGCAGGGTCGGCGCACCGTAGACGGGGTTGGCGAAGTCGAAGGCGCCGGTGAGGTCGCCGCAGACCTGGCGGCGCCAGGCGGAGATATTGCCGCAGTTCGCGGGGGTGCCCAGCGCCGCGGTCCAGGTCTCCAGGAAGCGGATGACCGAGGTGTGGTCGTAGACCTGGGAGTCGACCCAGCCGCCGCGGGACCACGGCGAGACGATGATCATCGGGACGCGGAAGCCGAGGCCGATGTTGGTGCCGGAGTAGAACTCCGAGGCGGTGCCGGAGGGCGCGGCCGGCGGCGGGACGTGGTCGAAGAAGCCGTCGTTCTCGTCGTAGTTGATGAACAGGACGGTGGAGTTGAAGACGTCCGGCGTGGCGGCGAGGGCCTGGATGACCAGGTTGAGGAAGTGCGCGCCGTCGTTCGGCGGGCAGTCGGGGTGCTCGGAGAAGGCCTGGTTGGCCACGACCCAGCTCACCTGCGGCAGCGTGCCGGCGGCGGCGTCGGCCGCGATGGCGGCCGCGATGTCGTCGGGCGTCGAGCCCGTCTTGGCCGGGACGGAGGCCATGCCCTTCTGGTAGAGCGGGCTGGAGGTCGAGGCGCCGGAGAACTGGTTGAAGTACGCGAGGGCGTTGTCACCGTAGTTGTCGGCGGCGTTCTGGTAGACCTTCCAGCTGACGCCCGCGTTCTGCAGGGCCTCGGCGTAGGTCTGCCACTTGAGGCCGGACTCGTCGCCGCCGTCGTAGGCCGGGCCGCCCGCGGTGCCCGCCGGGTCGATCCAACCCGACCACAGGTAGGTGCGGTTGGGGCCGGTCGCGGACAGGATCGAGCAGTGGTACGCGTCGCAGATCGTGTACGCGTCGGCCAGCGCGTAGTGGAAGGGGACGTCCGAGCGGTTCAGGTAGCCCATCGTGCGGACGGTGCCCTTGGCGGAGACCCAGGAGTCCATCTTGCCGCCGTTCCAGGCGGAGTGCTGCGTCGACCAGGAGTGGTCGAGCGAGCCGTCGCACTGGGCGATCTGCTCGGCGGTCTTCCCGGCGGCCGGGGCGGTGGTGCTCATCTGCCAGGGGTACTGGCGGCCGCTGCCGTTCGGCTGGTCGAAGACGCTGTAGCCGCCGGACAGCTGGACGGTGGCGCGGTCACCGAAACCGCGCACGCCCTTCAGCGTGCCGAAGTAGTGGTCGAAGCTGCGGTTCTCCTGCATCAGCACGACGACGTGCTTGACGTCCGTGATCGTGCCCGTGGTGGCCGCGGCGGCGCGCGGCGTGGAACCGGGCATGGCTTCCAGACCCAGAGCCGCGCCGAGAGCGGCGGCGGATCCGAGGAAGGTACGGCGGGTGACAGGCGCCACTGGGTCCTCCGGAGCTCGAGAGTTCGACCTGGGGACTATCGGGCCCGCAGATGACGCGGATCCCGGTCCAAGGTGGCAGGGACATGAAGCGGAGCCTACTGTTTGGACCAGACTCGTTACCTATTCGTGATCTACGCGCGAAGCCCCATCGACACGTGCACTGACTACCTTCCCGGGAAGGTATCGTGAGGCTGCCGCCCGCCCGATCCCGAGGAACCGACCGCCGTGGACTCCGCAACCGTTGCCCAGAGAACCGACACAGCCGACCGCACGAGCCACCAGAACCGGCTCCGCCTGGTCCTGATCCTCGGCGCGCTCTCCGCCTTCGGCCCGCTCTGCCTGGACATGTACCTCCCCGGTCTGCCGCAGCTCGCCGGTGACTTCCACGTCTCGGACTCCGCCGCGCAGTTGACCCTGACGAGCTGTCTTGTCGGGCTCTCGCTCGGCCAGTTGCTCTCGGGTCCGCTCGCGGACCGGTGGGGACGTCGCCGCCCGCTGCTCGTCGGGCTCGGCGCCTACGCCTTCGCGTCGGTGCTGTGCGCGCTCTCACCCTCGATCGAGGCGCTGACCGCGCTGCGGCTGGTGCAGGGCCTCGCCGGCGGCGCCGGGATCGTCATATCGCGGGCGATCGTCGCCGACCTGTTCGAGGGCGTCGCCGCAGCGCGCTTCTTCTCCCTGCTCATGCTCGTCAACGGCGCCGCCCCGATCCTCGCGCCGCTCTTCGGCGGCCAGTTGCTGCGGATCACCGACTGGCGCGGCGTCTTCGTCGCCCTCTCCCTCATCGGCTGCGCGCTGCTGGCCGCCGCAGCCCTCGGGCTGCGCGAGACCCTCCCTGCGGCGGAACGCCGCCCCGGCGGCCTCCCCGACACCCTGCGCGGCATGGGCGCGCTGCTGCGCGACCGCGCGTTCGTCGGCTACGCGCTGAGCGGCGGCTTCGCGCTCGCGGCGATGTTCGCGTACATCTCCGGATCCTCGTTCGTGCTGCAGAGCGTCTACGGGCTGAGCGCACAGACCTTCTCGCTCGTCTTCGGCGCCAACGCGCTGGGCATCGTGGCGCTGGGCCAGCTGAACACCGTGCTGCTGCGGCGCTTCCCGGTCGAGTCCCTGCTGCGGACGGGCCTCGCCCTCAGCGCGACGGGCGGGCTGCTCCTGCTCGCCTCCGTCCACTTCGGCTGGGGCCTGCCGGGCGTGCTGGCCGGCCTCTTCGTCCTGGTCTCCAGCATCGGCCTGATCGGCCCCAACGGCACCGCCCGCGCCATGGACGGCCGCACCGGCCGCCGCGGCGCCGCCAGCGCCCTTGTCGGCCTGCTCCAGTACGGCGCGGGCGGCCTCGCGGCCCCTCTCGTCGGCCTGGGCGGCAGCGGCACGGCGCTGCCGATGGCCGTGGTCGCCTGCTCCTTCGCCGTGGGCGGGGTGCTGACGTATGCGGGGCTGGTGCGTCGGCAGCCCCGCGCCTGAAATCGGTTGTCCCGCACCGGCCTCCTCCCCGTAGTCTCGGCCGGTCACGGCAGAGGGGGCGGGTGTCCGGATGGCATGGGCAGCGGTGGTCCGCGCGGTCAACGCGCTGGCGGGACGATGGGCCGATGCCCTGCTGCCCGTCGAGGCGGCCACGACGGACACGGTCTTCTCCCCCGTCGGCGTCTGGCCGCTGCTCGCGACACTCGCCGCGGGCGCGGACGGGGCGGCGCGGGAGGAGCTGGAGCAGGCGGTCGGCCTCCGGGCCGGGGACGCGATGGCGGGAGCGCGCGACCTGCTCGCCTCGCTGCGGCGGCTGCCCGGAGTCTCGGCCGCGTTGGGCGTCTGGATCCGCGAGCGGCTCGAACTCGAGCCCGGCTGGGCGCTCACGTTGCCGGAGCACACGCTCGGCCGGCTCTCCGGCGACCCGGCCGTGGACCAGCCCCGGCTCGACGCCTGGGCGAAGCGGTCGACCGACGGCCGGATCCCGCAGCTGCCGATCCGCGTGGCCGAGGACACCCCGCTGGCGCTGGTCAGCGGCCTGCTGGCCCGCACGCGCTGGCTCCAGCCGTTCTGGGACGCCTCCCATGTCGTGGAACACGGCCCCTGGGCCGGCAAGGACGTGGCGGCGCTGCTGCGCAGCACGAGCCTCCTCGACCGCGCGGCCGTGCTGCAGACCCCGGACGGCCCCGTCACCGAGCTGCGCGTGCTCGGCGTCGGCGGGATCGACGTCCACCTGCTGCTGGGTGAGGCGGATGCCGCACCCGCCTCGGTGCTCCGGGCCGGTCTGGACGTCCTGGCCCGGCCGCGCGCCCGCCTGGGCGCGGACGTCCTCCCGCTGGGCGAGGTCGGACCCGGACTCGTGGTCTCGTACGAGCGCAGCCTGGACCGTGAGCCGAACCTCATGGCCACCGTGGTGCCCTTCGACATCCGCAACGACCACGACCTGCTCGCGCACAGGGCCCCGTTCGGGCTGACCAGCGCCGCCGACGGCACCCGCAGCCACTTCTCGGGCATCGGCCGCGGCGAACCCCTCGCCGTCGGCTCGGCCCGGCAGTCGGCGACGACCAGGTTCACCGCGACGGGCTTCGAGGCTGCCGCGGTCACCGCTGTCGGGGCCGTGGCAGTGGGCCTGTCTCCGCGCCCGGTCCACCGGGTGAAGCAGGTCGACGTCACCTTCGACCGCCCGCACGGCTTCCTCGCCGTGCACCGCACCTCCCGCCTCGTCCTGGCGGCCGGCTGGGCCGGCACCGCCCGGGACTTCGACGGCTACGGCCGGGCCTTCACTTCGCCCGACTGACCTGACGGAAGCACGCCTCGGCCCTACTGGCGGGAAGTCCGGGATCGGGCCGCGAGACGCTCTCCGACCGGGGCGCCTTCCCCGTCCGGGGCGGAGCCCAGGGCCTGCAGGGTGGCGTCGAAGGCGCGCTCGGTCCGTTCGGGGTCGCCGCTCCGCGGCACCCGCCGAGCTCGGGGAGGCCCCTGATGGCGGGCCTCGGAGCGCACCCGCCCCGGGAGTCTCAGCTCGTGAGCCCCCGCTCGACCAGGTCGAGCGTCGCATCCAGCATGGCGGCACGGGTCGCGGGGTCGCAGACGGCCAGGGGGCCGTCGATGGTGAGCAGGGCGAGGCCGTGGAGGGCGGCCCAGGCGGGGAACTCCGCGCCCGGGCGGCGGGCGGCGGGCATGAGGCCGGCGGCGAGGAGGGCGTCGAGGGCGTCGGAGACGATCCGGAAGGCGCGGTACTCCCCCAGGTCCTCCGGGCCGACCGCGAGTTCGCGGGCGCCGTGGCAGAACGCGGTGCGGAAGAGGCCCGGTTCCGCCTCGGCGAAGCCGACATAGGCCGTGCCCAGGGCCCGCAGACGCTCGCGCGGGCCGGCGTCGGGCTGCATCGCCGCCTCCAGTGACTCGGCCAGGAGTTCGTGGCCGCGCTCCTTCGCCACGAGCAGCAGCTCCTCGTGGGAGGAGAAGTGCCGGTAGGCCGCCGCCGCGGAGACGCCCGCGCGGCGTGCGGCCTCGCGCAGGACGACGGCCTCGGGTCCGCCCTCGCGGGCGAGGGCGACGGCTTCGCGGCTCAGCGCGTTGGCGAGGTCGCCGTGGTGGTAGCGGGCGCGGGCGGCGGATCGGGTGTCGGACACACCCCGATTCTGCCGCCCGCGCCGCCACAGCGAGAGGTCAGACCGACTTCTGGTAGCTGCGGAAGGTCCGCATCGACAGCCAGACCGCCGCGGCGGAGAGCAGCACCAGCCACCCGCCGTGGCTGAGCACCGACCACCAGTCGGCGTGCGCGGACATCGCCGAGCGGCCCGCCTCCAGCGCCCAGTTGACCGGGTTGAACCGGGCCACGACCTGCATCCAGTGCGGCATCAGCGTGGTGGCCATGAACGCGGAGGAGAGGAAGGTCAGCGGCAGCAGCAGGAAGGTGTTGATGCCGATGATCGACTCCCGTTCGCGCACCAGCATGCCGAGCGCGTTGGAGAAGGCGCCGAAGATCGTGCCCAGCACGGAGGAGGCGACGATGAGCACGATCAGACCCGCCGCGCCGCCGGGGTAGTGCGCACCGCCGATCCAGCCGAGCAGCACGATGATCACCGACTGGAAGGCGGTGGTCATCGCCTGCATCACCACGTTGGCGTTCATCAGCGCGCTGCGCCGCACGGGCGTGATGAGGAAGCGGTTGAGCGTGCCGCGCTCGATCTCCTCCAGGGTGCCCATGCCCGCCCACATGTTGGAGGAGACGGCGCTCATCACGATGACGCCGGGCACCAGGTAGTCCAGGTAGGAGCCGGAGCCGAAGCCGGGAATCTCCACGACCCTGCGGAACAGCGCCCCGAAGAGGAAGAGCCAGATCACCGGTTGGATGAGGGTGATGATGAGATACGCGGGCTGCCGCAGGAAGGCCATGAACTGGCGCTGCGTCATGTACCAGGTGTCGCTGACGACGGCGGTGCTCATCGGTGCGCTCCTTCCGGGGTGCTCTCGGCCGAGGAGAAGCTGCGGCCCGCGTAGCGGAGGTAGACGTCGTCCAGCGACGGGCGGGATACGGTGACGGCGGCGACGCCCAGGTCGATCCGGTCCAGTGCGGCGAGCACCGCGGGGACCGCGGCCGCACCGTCGTCGGCCCGGGCCGCGACACGGCGGCCCGCCAGGGTGATGTCGCGGACGCCCTCCACGGAGCCGAGCGCGCCGATGACGCGCAGCTCGTCGGCGGCGGGGCCGGCCAGCTCGACGGCCAGCGCGTCGCCGCGCAGCTCGCCCTTCAGCTCGTCGGGCGTGCCCTGGACCACGACGCGGCCGCGGTCGACGATGGCGAGGCGGGCCGCGAGCTTGTCCGCCTCCTCCAGGTAGTGCGTGGTGAGCAGGATGGTCAGGCCCTCCGCCCCGGCCAGGCGCTCGATCTCCTCCCACATCGCGGTGCGGGCCTCCGGGTCCAGGCCCGTGGTCGGCTCGTCGAGGAAGAGCACCTGCGGGCGGTGGACCAGCCCGATGGCGACGTCCAGGCGGCGCAGCATGCCGCCGGAGTAGGTCTTCACCTGCCGCCCGGCGGCGTCGGCGAGGTCGAAGCGCGCCAACAGCTCGTCCACGCGGCGGGTCAGCTGCGGGCCGCGCATGCCGTAGAGGCGGCCCTGCAGCAGCAGGTTGTCCCGGCCGGTCGCGACCGGGTCCGCGCCGGAGCGCTGGGCGACGACGCCGATGGCGCGGCGCACCTTGTCCGGCTCGCGGGCGACGTCGTACCCGGCCACCGTCGCGCTGCCGGAGTCGGCGGCGGCGAGCGTGGTGAGGATCTTGACGGTGGTGGACTTCCCGGCGCCGTTCGGGCCGAGCAGGCCGAAGACGCTGCCCGGCTCGACGCTGATGCTGAGCCCGTCGAGCGCGCGCACGCCCTCCGGCTGGGCCTTGCCGCGGCCCTTGGGGTGGTAGGTCTTGACCAGGTCGACCGCGTGCACGGCGGCGTCGGTGGCGTCCGGGACGCCCTGGTCGGGGACGACGCCGAGCGGCGTCGTCCTGGTCTCGGTGTTCATGACGGGGGATTCCCTCCGGTCGTCACGGCTGTGCGATCGATCGCTGCCGATCTACGACGGGGGATCCGGAGCTACGATGGAGCTGCGTGTTCCTCGTAAGCGCCGAATCCTGTTGCCGCAGGCCGGTCGCGAGGTTCCGGCCCCCGCTGGTGTTGCCGCACCGGGCGGGGGCTTTCATCTTGTGGTGTCCGAGCGTCAGTCGGGCCGTGGGAGCCCGCTCGTACGCTCCTCCAGGTCCGTCCACTCCTGCGGCGCCGCGCCGGTGGCGTGATAGGCACGCCAGCCGTCCAGGCCGGTCAGGGTGTCCGTCTCCATCCGCTGCAGCAGCCCGCGGAGCCACTCGGCCTCGGCCCGCTGCATGGTCAGCGCATAGTCGGCCTCGACCAGGAAGATCTCGGGCAGCACGGCCCGGCACTCCTCCAGAATCCCGGCCTGCACCGACACGCCGTCGTCCAGCGCGGCGAGCCGCTTGCGCAGCAGCGCCTCGACCTCGTCCGGCGGGAGCGAGCCCGCCAGCGAGAGGCCGGCCTCGAACTGCGGATACTCCTTCACCGGGACGCTGAGCAGCTCCGAGAGCCAGTCGCGCATCTCGGTGCGGCCGGTCTCGGTGATGCCGTAGACCGTGCGCTCGGGCCTGCGGCCGTCGCGCTCGGTGCCCTCGGCCGCGATGAAGCCGTGCTTCTCCAGGTTCTGGACCACGGTGTAGAGCGACCCGAAATTGATCTTGATGCTGGCCTGCTTGCCACGCTGGCGCAGCACCTGAGCCATCTCGTAGGGGTGGCGCGGGGTCTCCGCGCACATGGAGAGCACCGCCAGCGCCAACGGGTTGCTGAGCTTGCGCCTGGCCATCTCTCACACCTCCCGGTCACTCTTACTCGTAGACGAGTATATGAGTGCGGGTATAGCGCGTGTCAATACGCTATATCGCGATAGCCTTCCCGGCCTTCGCCCAGTTGGAGCGGGTGGTGTCGAGATACTGCTGCGCCTGGGGCCCGAGGGCGACGCCGCGCGCGAAGGCCAGCATGTTGCCGGGGCCGGTGTTGTAGCCGAGAGCCAGCAGCTCGTCCGTGGTCAGCGAGGAGACGTGGTGCGCGGGCAGCTCGGCGGCGAGGTCGTGCAGGTACCAGGCCTCGGCCCGGATGGCCAGGTCCGGATCGTCGGGCAGGTCGAGCCAGGACCGGTCGGCGAACGGTCGGCCCTGCTTCACCTGGTCGAAGGTGGCCTGGTGCATGTTGGCAAGCCCGAGCGCGGCGGTCGGCTTCAGCTTCAGCCAGGCCTTCTCGAAGGACGGGTCGTGCGGCTTGTAGTCCTCGTCGTAGAGCACCGCCATGACCAACTGCGGGTCCACGCCCGCCTCGTGCGCGCGGTCGCGCACCTGGGCGGCGAACTGGGACGGGTCGTAGCTGCCGTGGTACCAGCTGCCGCCCGCCCCCGAAGCGCTCGGTGACGGGGCGCCGGCGGAGGCGCGGACCCCCGACGGCGAGCCCGAGGCGGAACCGGACGGCGCCGCCGCCGCGTCACCGGACGAACCGCCGTGACCGTGCATCACCGCCCAGACGAGCACGCCCGCCACGGCGACGGCCAGCCACGCCCCCCAGGCCGAACGCCTCCGCTCCGACCGCCCCCGAGCCACCGCGCCGTCACCCCACCGAGGAGTACGCGATGATGCCGCGCCGGATCGCGTCCACGGCCTTGCGCGCGGCCGTGCGGACCTCGCCGTCGGCCGAGGCCGCGTTCTGGATCTGGCCCAGCACGTCGATCAGCTGACGCGTCCAGCGGACGAAGTCGCCGGCCGGCATGTCGGCCTCGCGCAGCACCTTGTCGAGCGACTCCCCCGAGGCCCAGCGGAAGGCCGTCCAGGCGAAGCCCATATCAGGCTCGCGCCGCACCCAGCCCTCCATCGTGGAGAGCTTGTGCTGCTCCTCCAGCGCGTCCAGGTGGCCCCAGATCCGCACCATCGACTCCAGCGCCGGACGGGCCTTGCCCTCCGGCACCTTCACCGCGCCGGCCTCCTCGTCGCCGCGCCGGGACTCGTAGACCAGCGCCGAGGCGCAGGCCGCCAGCTCGGCCGGGGCGAGACCGTTCCAGACGCCCTCGCGCAGGCACTCCGACGCCAGCAGGTCGAGGTCGCCGTAGAGGCGGCCCAGGCGCTTGCCGTGGTCGGTGACGCTGTCGGCGTTCAGGTAGTCCAGGTCCGTCAGCAGCGCGCAGACCCGGTCGAAGGTGCGGGCGATGGTGTGGGTGCGCGAGCGCATCCGGCGCTCGAGCTGCTCGGTGTCGCGCTTGAGTCGGTCGTAGCGCTCGGCCCAACGGGCGTGGTCCTCGCGCTCGTCGCAGCCGTGGCACGGATGCTGCCGCAACTCGGCGCGGAGGCGCGCGATCTCCGGATCGTCGGCGGCGGCCGCGCGGCCCTTGCGGAGCCGGCCCGGATCGATGTGCCCGGCCTTGCTGCGCAGCGCGGAGGCGAGGTCGCGGCGGGACTGCGGGCTGCGCGGGTTGAAGGACTTCGGGATGCGCAGCCGCTCGATCGGCTCGACGGGCACCGGGAAGTCGATCATCGCAAGACGCTTGACCTGCCGCTCGGCGGTCAGCACCACCGGGCGCGGCCCGTCCTGGTACTCGTGACCGCGGCCGTTGCCGTAGCCGCGGGTGCCGTGCCGGGAGACGGGCGGCAGGCCCGGGTCCAGCACCAGCGCGAGCCCGGCGAAGCGGCCGGTCGGCACGTGGATGACATCGCCGGGGCGCAGCCGCTCCAGCGAGTCGGCCGCGCTGGCCCGGCGCTGCGCCTGACCCTCACGGGCGAGCAGCTGCTCGCGGTCCTTGAGCGCCCGGCGCAGGCCCATGTACGCGTCGAAGTCCCCGAGATGACAGGTGACCGCCTCGCGGTAGCCGGCCAGGCCCTCCTCGTTGCGCTGCACCTGCCGGGCGATGCCGACGACGGACCGGTCCGCCTGGAACTGCGCGAACGACGTCTCCAGCAGCTCGCGCGCGGTGTGCCGCCCGTACTGGGAGACGAGGTTGACGGCCATGTTGTACGAGGGCTTGAAGGAGGAACGCAGCGGATAGGTACGCGTCCCCGCGAGACCGGCCAGCGCGGCCGGATCCAGCCCCGGCTGCCAGAGCACCACGGCGTGGCCCTCGATGTCGATGCCGCGCCGCCCGGCGCGCCCGGTGAGCTGGGTGTACTCACCCGGCGTCACGTCGGCGTGGGTCTCGCCGTTCCACTTGACCAGCTTCTCCATCACCACGGAGCGGGCTGGCATGTTGATGCCGAGCGCCAGCGTCTCCGTCGCGAAGACCGCCTTGACCAGGCCGCGCTGGAACAGCTCCTCGACGACCTCCTTGAAGGTCGGCAGCATGCCCGCGTGGTGGGCGGCGATCCCGCGCTCCAGCGCGTCGAGCCACTCGAAGTAGCCGAGCACGTGGAGGTCCTCGGGCGGGATGTTCTCCGTCCGGGACTCGACCAGGGCACGGACCTCGGCGCGCTCGGCGTCGTTGTTGAGCCGCAGGCCCGCGTGGAGGCACTGCTGCACGGCGGCCTCGCAGCCGGCCCGGCTGAAGATGAAGGTGATCGCCGGCAGCAGGCCCTCGGCGTCGAGGCGGTCGATGACCTCGACCCGGCTGGGCGTCCAGGCGCGGCCCGGTCGGCCGTTCGACATGGAGCGGCCTCTGCCGCGCCGGTCGAACCGGTCCCGCCCGGCCCCGCGCCGGTCCTGCTCGGCGCGCGCGAGGCGCACCAGCTCGGGGTTGACGTCGGCCTCTCCCCCACGCCCTGCGCCGCCCTCGCGCTTGCGCCCCGAGGCGCGCTCCTCGGCGACGCGGGAGGTGAACAGGTCGTACATCCGGTGCCCGGCCAGCACGTGCTGCCACAGCGGCACGGGGCGGTGCTCGGAGACGATGACCTTGGTGCCGCCGCGGACGGTGTCCAGCCAGTCGCCGAACTCCTCCGCGTTCGACACGGTGGCGGAGAGGGAGACCAGGGTGACGGACTCGGGCAGGTGGATGATGACCTCCTCCCACACCGCGCCGCGGAAGCGGTCGGCGAGGTAGTGCACCTCGTCCATGACCACGTAGCCGAGCCCGGCGAGCGTGGAGGAGCCCGCGTAGAGCATGTTGCGCAGCACCTCCGTCGTCATGACGACGACGGACGCCTCGCTGTTGATGGTGTTGTCACCGGTCAGCAGGCCGACCCGGTCGGGACCGTAGCGTTTGACCAGGTCCTGGTACTTCTGGTTCGACAGCGCCTTGATGGGCGTCGTGTAGAAGCACTTGCGGCCCTGGTTCAGCGCCAGGTGAACGGCGAATTCGCCGACGATCGTCTTGCCGGAGCCCGTCGGGGCGGCCACCAGCACGCCCTCGCCACCCTCCAGCGCCTGGCACGCCTCCACCTGGAACGCGTCCAGCGGGAAGTCGTACAACTGCCGGAAGGCGTGCAGCGCGCTGGCCTCCTCCTTGGCGCGCTGCCGCGCGGCGGCGTAGCGCTCGGAGGGGCTGAGGGTCTCGTCGGCGGAGAGGTTCTGATCTGTCATCTCGCCTAGGAGCGTACCCGTCCGGACCGACAGTCCACCTGAAGATTGTTTACCGACTGGTTAACGCCTTCAGGTGACCTCTCGGGCGACCTCTCAGGTGACGTCGTCGGGGTGGTAGATCATCGGCTCGCCGGCCGCCAGCTCGGTCGCGTTGACCGGCTCCGGGATCGGCAGGTCGTCCGCACCGAGGGCGGAGGGCCGCAGGTCGAGCGAGGAGGCCTCGTCGTCGTCCAGCCGGCTGTCCGGGTCCTCGGCCTTGCGCCGGGCCACGGCCTTGTCGCGCAGCGTGGCCACACCGACGGCGGCGAAGTAGAGCAGGCACATCGGCACGGCCAGCACGGTCATGGTGACCGGGTCACCCGTCGGGACGGCGATCGCGGAGAAGACGAAGATCCCGAACACCGCGCCGCGCCACCAGCCGCGCAGCCGGGCCGCGCTCACCACGCCGATGAAGTTGAGCATCACCAGCAGCAGCGGGATCTCGAAGGAGAGCCCGAAGACCAGCACCATCCGGATGAAGAAGTCCAGGAACTCGGCGCCGGAGAAGGCCAGCGAGAAGTTGGCGGGGTTGAAGCTCGCCAGGATCTGCAGCGCCTTGGGGAAGATCGTGTAGGCCAGGTAGGCGCCACCCGCGAAGAGGGGGACGGCGGCGGCGACGAAGCCCAGCCCGTACTTCTTCTCCTTCTTGTACAGCCCGGGCGCGACGAACGCCCACAGCTGGTAGCTCCACACCGGCGCGGCCAGGATGAAGCCGATCATCATCGAGATCTTGAAGGTGAAGGTCAGCGGCGAGAGCACGCCGTTGTTCACCAGCAGACCGTTGGGACACTCCTTGGTCTTCTCGCCGTACCCGTGGACGCCCGTGATGTGGCAGGCGGGAGTGACCAGCTCGTTGATCGCCCAGGTGTGCAGCAGCCAGCCCAGGACCGTGGTCACGAGCAGGGCGAGTACGCAGACGATCAGCCGGTAGCGCAGCTCGCGGAGGTGGTCCGCGAGGGGCATCCGGCCTTCGTCGTTCTTCGGAGGACTCTGCCTCGTCTTTGTGTCGCTCACCGTGCGGCTGTGTCCCTGCGCGAAAGGAAGAAAGGGGAGGAGGTGCGGCTCAGCCCTGGGTGGTGGGCTGCTTGTCCTCGACGGGGCGAGCGGAGGCGGTGTCGCCGGGGGCGGCCTGGATCGTCTTCGGAGCGGCGGCCTCGGCCTGCTGCTCGGAGGAGGTCTGCACGTTGCTGACGGGCGCGTCCTTCTTGCCGTCGTCCTTCATGGCGCCGACCTCGGACTTGAGGATGCGCAGCGACTTGCCGAGGGCACGCGCGGAGTCGGGCAGCCGCTTGGCCCCGAAGAGCAGCAGCACGATGACCGCAATGATGATGATTTCGAGAGCGCGGTTTTCGAGCATCGGGTTCCCTCTTCGTCGTCGTGTCTGCGCCGATGATACGCACCGTGACGTCACGGGCGTCCAGAGCGTCGCCGCAGATCTTGCCGCTTCGACGCATCTTCGATACTACGCGGATCAGTTTGTGCCTTGAACAGACGGTGTGACGGCGGTGAACGCGAGTCCGCCGCCGTGTCGGGACAGCACCTCCGCCTCGCGTTCGACCTCTGCACCCGCCCGCGCGACACGCTCCGCGCTGCGGGACAGCGCCCTACCGAGCAGAACCACCTCACGGTAGGCGAGAACGGCACAGATTCCCAGCACCATGAGCCCCACGGTGGTGAGGCCGACGATCATCCACATCACAGGGTGAGTCTAGTGACAGGGAGCAGTTGCAACCCCCAGGGGCGCGGGCGCCCCTCATGGGGTCCCCACCTGCCTAACGGATCCCAACGTGCAGGCGCATGGTCGGGACGCCGGCGCCGGTGAGGGCGTCGATGATGCGCTCGCCGGCGGGCTTGCGGACGGCGACGCCGCAGGCGGGGCAGGTGAAGGAGTAGAAGGTGCGTTCCTTCGTGCGGCCCAGGGCCAGGCGGAAGGCCCGGGCTTCCAGCTCCGCCGTGGCGCGGCAGTCCGGGCAGGAGGCCCGGAAGCGGGTCGGTGAGACCATCGCGCTCACCCGTCGTACCGGGCCAGCGCCGCGCCCGCGGCCTTGCGAGCCTGCTCGGCGAGCGTCGCGGGGGCGAGGACGCGGCCGTCGGGGCCGAGGCGCAGGACGAGGCGCAGCAGGGAGGAGGGGTCCGGGGTGCGCAGCACGATGCGGAGGCCGCCGTCGGGGAGCTCCTCCGCCGACTCGTGCGGGTAGTACTCGGCCACCCAGCGGCCGCCGGGCGCGACCTCCAGGACGACCTGCGGATCCTCGCTGGACGGGTGGACCAGGCCCTCGGACAGGTCGCGCAGCTCCAGCGGCGGCGGGTCCGAGGGGGTGTCCAGGACCTTGATCTCGGCGATCCGGTCCAGCCGGAACATCCGGCGGTCCTCGGAGAGCCGGCACCAGGCCTCGAGGTAGGTGTGTCCCTCGGTGATCAGGCGGATCGGGTCGACCTCGCGCTCGGTCAGCTCGCCGCGCCCGGAGGACCAGTAGTTCAGCCACAGGCGCTTGCGCTCGGTGAACGCCCGGTCGACCTCGGCGAAGACGTCGCCCTCGGCCTCGAAGGTGACGCCGACCCGGGTGCTGCCCTCGGCGACGTCGCCGGCCGCGGCCTCCAGCTTGGCGACGGCGCGCGTCAGCGCCTGGCGGTCACGCTCGCGCAGGCCGGGCAGGCCGGCCACCGCGCGGGCGGCGACCAGCAGCGAGGTGGCCTCGTCCGCGGCGAGCCGCAGCGGCTGGGCGACGTCGTCGGCGTTGTGCCACCAGATCTGCTCGCCGTCGGTGTCGATGTCGAGCAGGTCGCCGCCGCGGAAGCTGGTGCCGCACATCGGCAGCACGCTGAGGTCGCGGATCAGCTCGCGCTCGGTGACGCCGAACGCGCGGGCGACCTCACTGACCCGCGCGCCGGGGCGCTCCCGCAGGTAGGTGACGAGCGAGAGCATCCGACGGGTCTGGTCGATGGCGCTGCTCATGCGCCCACCTCACTCTCACTCGTGACAGCCGCAGCCACCGCGCGCAGTCGCGCGATGACGTCCGCCCGCAGTTCCGCGGGCTCCAGGACGACCACGTCGGGGCCGTACTCGACCAGATCCGCCGCCAGGCCGAGGCCGTAGGGGATCTCCAGCACGTCCCACTCGGCGTCGACCGGCTGGGCCGAGACGGCCTTGGCGCGCAGCGGGAAGCCGGCCTTGCGGCGGACCCGGACACGGGCCCGCTCCGTCGCGCCCTCCCCGGCGAACCGGGCGACGGCCTGCCGGACGTCGACGTGGTCGGGCACCTCGGCGAGGAAACGCCCGCCCTTGCTGCGGACCTTCCCCATGATCCGGCTCAGCCGGAAGACGCGGACGTCGTCGCGGTCGCGGTCCCAGCCGGCCAGGTACCAGTGGCCGTGCCAGAACTCCAGCGCCCAGGGCTCGACCGTGCGGGGCTCGGCGACGGCGGAGCCGCTCTTGCGGTAGTCGAAGCCGACCGGCCGGCGGTCGCGGGCGGCGACCAGCAGCGGCTCGAACGCGGCCTCGCGGGCGGGGATGCGCGGTTGGAGGGCGGTGCGGCCCTCGGTGTCGTCCTCGGCGAGCGAACCGGCTGCGCGCAGCTTCTGCAGCGCGCCGCTGGCGGCGCCGGCAAGACGGGCCTGCTCCCAGACGCCCGCTGCGAGGCTCAGCGCGGCGGCCTCCTCCGCGTCCAGGTGGATCTCCGGCAGGCGATTGACGTCGCGTCGGGCCAGGTAGCCCAGCTCGCCGTCGAGCGGGTTCTCCACCACGTCGATGAGCAGCCCGAGTTCGCGCAGATCGTCCTTGTCGCGCTCGAACATGCGGTTGAAGGCGTCCTCGCTGGCCTGCTCCCCCGCCGCCCCGGCCTCGCGGTAGGCCTCGATGGACTCCCGCAGCTCCCGCTTGCTCAGCGGGCGCTTGGTGTTCATCAGGCACAGCGCGAGGTTCATCAGGCGCTCGGACTTGGCGATGGGCATCGCTCACCCTTCTCTACGCGCGGCCCGCGGCCGCGGCGGGCCACTCGGACCGCGCATCAACTGACCGTACCGGTAGGCACCTGCGCCACAAAGCGCACCCCCGCCCGAAGGCCGGCTGTGGTAGCACGGCGCCCCGGACGGGGGTGCGAGGAGCGAACGTCTGCGCGTCAGCGCTTGGCCACGCCCACGAGGTCGCAGACGAAGATCAGCGTCTCGCCCGGGGCGATCTTGCCACCCGCGCCGCGGTCGCCGTAGGCGAGCTTGGCGGGGATGACCAGCTCGCGGCGGCCGCCGACCTTCATGCCCTGGACGCCCTGGTCCCAGCCGGCGATGACCTGGCCGACACCGAGCTGGAAGTCGAGCGGGGCGCCGCGGTTCCAGCTGGCGTCGAACTCCTCGCCCGAGCTGAAGGACACGCCGACGTAGTGGACCTTCACGAAGTCACCGGCCGCGGCGACCTCGCCGTCGCCCTCCCACAGGTCACGGATCTGCAGATCCGCCGGCGGCTCGCCGCCCGGGAAGTCGATCTCCGGCTTCTCGATGCTCAAGGTAGTGCTCTCCTCAGTACGGACGTGTGTCACACACAGCCCTGGACGGACTGCTCAGGCCCTACGTTACGCGGCGCCGACGATGTCCACGACGAAGACCAGGTTGGAGTTGGCCGGGATGCCCTGGTTGCCCTGGGCGCCGTAGGCGTCCGCGGAGGGGATGGAGAGGAGCACCCGCGAACCGACGGTCTGGCCGACCAGGCCCTTGTCCCAGCCCGGAATGACCTTGCCGGCGCCGATCTGGAACTGCGACGCGCCACCGTGGCTCCAGGAGGAGTCGAAGACCGAGCCGTCCTTGAGCAGCGCGCCGGTGTACTGGGCGAACAGCTGCTGGCCGGGCTTGACCACCGGGCCCTTGCCCTTGATCAGCACCGCGACGCCCAGCTTCTTCGGGTTCCGCTCGGCGTCGGTGATGGTGAACTTCGCCGCGGCCTTGTCGCCCATGGTGACCTGCGGCAGGTCGGCCGGCGGCGTCTGCGCCGTGCCCGAGGCCTGCGTGTCGTGGGCGATCGCCATGGTGATGTCGACGACCAGGACGTTGGTGTCGTGGCAGGTGATGCTGTACTTCGAGTACCCGGCGTTCTGGAAGCCGGCGGCCGGGGGCGCGACCACCAGGACGCGGCTGCCCACCTTGTGGCCCTGAACGGCGTCGGCGAACATCGGCATCATCTGGGTCTGCGACTGATCGACCAGCGCGGCCGGACCGCCGTCCGCGTAGGAGTTCTGCCAGTTGCGACCGCTCCAGGTGTCGGCGACCAGGTTGAAGCCGACGAAGTCCTGCTTGCCGACGACCTGGCCGGTGCCCTCGGAGAGCGTCTTCACCACGAACTTGCCGTCCGGGTCGCCCTTGGCGGGGGTGATCTTCGCGGCCTTGCCGAAGGCGCCGGAGACGGCGGGCAGCGTGCTGTCGTCGCTCACCGGGGCGGGCACGGTCATGGGCGAGGCCGCAGCGCTGCCGGACGGGCAGGGGCTGGTCGTCGAGGAGTCGGCCGAGGCCTGCTTGGCGCTGCTCCCACAGCCGGTGAGCAGCAGCGTGGGCGCGAGAAGCAGCGCGGCGGCGAGTCGGCGCACGGTGATCCTTAGGGTGGTCGCGAATCCGATGGTCCGCGCCACTCTATGGCCTTGCGCCGACTCCCGCTGGGACCGACGACACAACACGGGTCACAGTTTCGGCACGTACATGCCGACACGCTGCGTGACCGAACTGATCAGCGCACTGATCACATCCCGGCGATCAGCTTCTCCACTCGCTCGTCCACGGAACGGAACGGGTCCTTGCACAGCACGGTGCGCTGCGCCTGGTCGTTGAGCTTCAGGTGCACCCAGTCGACGGTGAAGTCCCGGCGCTGCTCCTGCGCGCGCCGGATGAAGTCGCCGCGCAGCCGCGCCCGGGTGGTCTGCGGGGGCACCGACTTGGCCTCGAAGATCTTCAGGTCGTCGCTGACCCGCTCGGCCTGACCGCGGTTCTGCAGCAGGTAGTACAGGCCCCGACGGCGGTGGATGTCGTGGTACGCGAGATCGATCTGGGCGACCCGCGGGTGGGACATCGAGATGCCGTTCTTGGACCGGTAGCGCTCGATCAGCTGGTACTTCATGACCCAGTCGATCTCGCGGTCCACCTTGGAGTAGTCCTCCGTGCGCACCGCCTCCAGCGTGCGCCCCCACAGGTCCAGCACGCGGGCGATGTTGCCGGTGCGGATGCCGCGGTTGTCGGCGAAGTCGGAAGCCTTGTTGAAGTACTCCTGCTGGATCTCCAGGGCGCTGGCCTCGCGGCCGTTGGCCAGCCGGACCAGCCGGGAGCCGGTCAGGTCGTGGGAGACCTCCCGGATGGCCCGGATCGGGTTCTCCAGGGTGAGGTCGCGCAGCACCGTGCCGGCCTCGATCATCCGCAGCACCAGGTCGGTCGCGCCGACCTTGAGCAGCGTGGTGGTCTCCGACATGTTGGAGTCGCCCACGATGACGTGCAGGCGGCGGTAGCGCTCGGCGTCCGCGTGCGGCTCGTCGCGGGTGTTGATGATCGGGCGCGAGCGCGTCGTGGCGGAGCTGACGCCCTCCCAGATGTGCTCGGCCCGCTGGCTGACGCAGTAGACCGCGCCGCGCGGGGTCTGCAGCACCTTGCCGGCGCCGCAGATCAGCTGGCGGGTGACCAGGAACGGGATCAGTATGTCGGCGAGCCGGGAGAACTCGCCGTGGCGGGCGACCAGGTAGTTCTCGTGGCAGCCGTAGGAGTTGCCGGCGGAGTCGGTGTTGTTCTTGAACAGGTAGACGTCCCCGGCGATGCCCTCCTCGTGCAGACGCCGTTCGGCGTCCACGAGCAGGCCCTCCAGGATCCGCTCCCCCGCCTTGTCGTGCGTCACCAGCTCAGCGACGTCGTCGCATTCGGGGGTGGCGTACTCGGGGTGCGAGCCCACGTCGAGGTAGAGGCGGGCCCCGTTGCGCAGGAAGACGTTGCTGCTGCGGCCCCATGACACGACACGGCGGAAGAGGTACCGCGCCACCTCGTCCGGGGACAGTCGTCGCTGCCCCCGGAACGTGCAGGTGACGCCGTACTCGTTCTCCAGCCCGAAGATTCGGCGGTCCATGCCTAGTTGTTCACCTTCCCGCCCAGTCTCGAAACCGTGGGAAAAGCTCTGCTGTGGGGGGACGCCCCCGACGCCGGGGCTATTCGGCGTCGGGCGCGGCCTCCTCGCCGGCCGCCGGGGCGGCCTCGTCGTCCGTCGCGGCGCTGGCGTCGCCCTCCAGGAGGCGGGCCAGCTGGGTGCCGAGCAGCCGCTTGAACTTGCGCTGCTGCCAGCGGCCGCGGTCCAGCACCGCGACCTCCAGCTGATCCGGCGTCATGGTGCGGGCCGCGCCACCGTTCGGGTCCCTGGCCAGGCTGTCGACGGCGAGCTTGAGCGCGTCAGGCAGACTCAGGCCCTCCTCGTGCCGCTGGTCCAGGTAGCCGGCGATCGACTCGGCGTTGCCGCCGACGGCGACGCTGCCGTGCTCGTCGACCACCGAGCCGTCCGGGGTGAGCCGGTAGATCTGGTCGTCGCCGGGGTTCTTGCCCACCTCGGCCACGATCAGCTCGACCTCGTAGGGCTTCTCGCCGGTGGACGAGAAGATGGTGCCCAGGGTCTGGGCGTAGACGTTGGCCAGGCCGCGCGCGTTGACGTCGGCGCGGTCGTAGGAGTAGCCGCGCAGGTCGGCGTAGCGGACGCCGCCGATGCGCAGGTTCTCGAACTCGTTGTAGCGGCCGACGGCGGCGAAAGCGATCCGGTCGTAGATCTCGGAGACCTTGTGCAGCGCGCGGGAGGTGTTCTCCGCGACGAAGACGATGCCGTCGGCGTAGGTGAGCACGACCACGGACCGGCCCCGCGCGATGCCCTTGCGGGCGTACTCGGCGCGGTCGGCCATGGCCTGCTGGGGTGAGACGTAGAACGGCGTCGACACCGGTCGCCCCTTCTCTTCGGAATGTCTCGGCTTGTCGAACGGTCAGGTGAGGTGAGCTCAGAACCGGGAGCTCAGAGCAGCGGTGCCTGTGGGCCGTCCGGCTGCTCCAGGCGGTGACCGAGAACGGCCTCGGCCAGTTCGCCGACCTCCGTGTCGGCGAGACGGCGGAAGCCCTCCTCGGTGATGACCGAGACGATCGGGAAGATCCGGCGGGTGAGGTCGGGGCCGCCGGTGGCGGAGTCGTCGTCGGCGGCGTCGTACAGCGCCTGGATGACGACGGTGGCCGCGCCCTCGGCGGTCAGGTCGGAGCGGTACAGCTTCTTGAGCGAGCCCTTGGCGAAGAGCGAGCCGGAACCCGTCGTCGCGAAGCCCGTCTCCTCGGAGCGGCCGCCGGTGACGTCGTAGGTGAAGATGCGGCCCTTGCCCTGGTCGAGGTCGTAGCCCGCGAACATCGGGACCACGGCCAGGCCCTGCATGGCCATCCCCAGGTTGCCCCGGATCATGGTGGTCAGGCGGTTGGCCTTGCCCTCGAGCGAGAGCGAGGTGCCCTCGATCTTCTCGTAGTGCTCCAGCTCCAGCTGGAACAGGCGCACCATCTCGACCGCGAGACCGGCGGTACCGGCGATGCCGACCGCGGAGTACTCGTCGGCCGGGAAGACCTTCTCGATGTCCCGCTGGGCGATGATGTTGCCCATGGTGGCCCGGCGGTCACCGGCGAGGACCACGCCGCCGTCGAAGGTGGCCGCGACGATGGTGGTGCCGTGCGGCGCCTCCAGCGGCTGCACCCCGGCCGGCAGGGTCCGCCGGCCGGGCAGCAGCTCGGGCTGGTGGTCGGCCAGGAACTCCAGGAACGACGACGAGCCCGGCTTGAGGAAGGCAGCCGGCAGACGCCCGGTGCCAGACAGATAGGCTTCCACAGCTTTCCTTCCGGTGAGTGAGTCGATCAAGGAGAGAATCTACTCTCCGCCCTTCTGGACGAAGCCCCGGACGAAGTCCTCCGCGTTGGACTCGAGCACCTCGTCGATCTCGTCGAGGACCGCGTCGACGTCGTCGTCCAGCTTCTCCTTGCGCTCCTTGAGGTCCGAGGCCTCGCTCGCCTCTTCCTGGGTCTCCTCGACCTCCTCGGAGGAGCGGTTCGCCCGCTGCTGGCCGCCGCCGGTGTCCTTGGTCGCCATTTCCCTCACCCCGCTCTTGAGTGGATCAGCTGATCTCTGACCCTACGGCTTGTAGTCGGTGAACGTCGATCGTTGCCCGGATGATGCCCAAAGGCGTGCAGTTCACCCATGGTGAACGAACGCCCCCGGACAGTTACGCTCTGCGCGTACACGCGTTCAAACAAGGCCCTGCGGCTACCCTCCGCTGAGCACCCGGACCAGCTCCTCGGCCGTCCGGCAGCGGTCCAGCAGCGCCTTGACGTGGTTCCTGGTGCCGCGCAGCGGCTCCAGGGTCGGCACGCGCTGCAGTGAGTCCCGGCCGGGGATGTCGAAGATCACCGAATCCCAGGAGGCCGCGGCCACGTGGTCCGCGTACTGCTCCAGGCAGCGGCCGCGGAAGTAGGCACGGGTGTCCTCCGGAGGCTGGTGGGCGGCGCGCAGCACCTCCTGCTCGTCGAGCAGGCGCTCCATGCGCCCGCGCGCGACGAGGCGGTTGTACAGGCCCTTCTCGGCCCGCACGTCGGCGTACTGGAGGTCGACCAGGTGCAGCCGGGCGTCGTCCCACTCGAGGTTGTCGCGGCGCCGGTAGCCCTCGAGGATCTCCTTCTTGGCCACCCAGTCCAGCTGCCGCGAGAGCGACATCGGGTCGCGCTCCAGCTTGCCGAGCACGTCCTCCCAGCGGTCCAGCACGTCGCGGGTTTGCTCGTCGGCGTCCTGGCCGTAGCGGTCCTCGACGTACTTGCGGGCCAGCTCGCAGTACTCCATCTGGAGCTGCACGGCGGTGAGCTTGCGGCCGCTGCGCAGCTGGATCAGGTACTCCAGGGAAGGGTCGTGGGAGACCCGGTGCAGGGTGCGGACGGGCTGGTCGACGGCCAGGTCGACGGTGACGAAGGCGTCCTCGATCATCGACAGGACCAGGGAGGTCGTGCCGAGCTTGAGGTAGGTGGAGATCTCCGACAGGTTCGCGTCGCCGATGATCACGTGCAGCCGGCGGTACTTCTCGGCGTCGGCGTGCGGCTCGTCGCGGGTGTTGATGATGGGCCGCTTGAGCGTCGTCTCCAGGCCCACCTCGACCTCGAAGTAGTCGGCGCGCTGGCTCAGCTGGAAGCCGTGCGCCGAGCCGTCCTGGTGCAGGCCGACGCGGCCGGCGCCGGTGACCACCTGGCGGGAGACGAAGAACGGGGTGAGGTGCTTGACGATGTCGGCGAACGGCGTCGCCCGCTTCATCAGGTAGTTCTCGTGGGTGCCGTAGGAGGCGCCCTTGTTGTCGGTGTTGTTCTTGTACAGGTGGATCGGCTGCGCGCCGGGCAGCTGGAGGGCGCGGTTGGCCGCCTCCTCCATGATCCGCTCGCCGGCCTTGTCCCAGAGCACGGCGTCGCGCGGGTTGGTGACCTCGGGCGAGGAGTACTCGGGGTGGGCGTGGTCGACGTAGAACCGCGCACCGTTGGTCAGGATGATGTTGGCGAGGCCGATGTCCTCGTCGGTCAGCTGGCTGGCGTCCGCCGCGTCACGGGCCAGGTCGAAGCCGCGCGCGTCGCGCAGCGGGTTCTCCTCCTCGAAGTCCCAGCGGGCTCTGCGGGCCCGGTGCATCGCCGCCGCGTAGGCGTTGACGATCTGGGACGAGGTGAGCATGGCGTTGGCGTTGGGGTGCCCCGGGACGGAGATCCCGTACTCCGTCTCGATGCCCATGACGCGCCGTACAGACATGCGGCCCTCCTTCGGCGTTCCCGCGGACGAACCGGTGCGGTAACCCGAGACTAGATCCACCCGGTGACAACCGGGAGATCGCTGACACGAACGTCCGGCCGCGAGGGCCCACGGGCTCCCGCAGCCGGACGTCGAGAGGTGGTGCTGTTGTCCTACAGGTGTTACAGGTACTGACCCGTGTTGGCCACGGTGTCGATAGAGCGGCCGGACTCGGCGCCCTGCTTTCCGGTGACCAGCGTGCGGATGAAGACGATCCGCTCGCCCTTCTTGCCGGAGATGCGGGCCCAGTCGTCCGGGTTGGTGGTGTTGGGCAGGTCCTCGTTCTCCTTGAACTCGTCCACGCAGGCGGAGAGCAGGTGGGAGACGCGCAGACCGCGCTGGCCGTGGTCGAGGAAGTCCTTGATCGCCATCTTCTTGGCCCGGTCCACGATGTTCTGGATCATGGCGCCGGAGTTGAAGTCCTTGAAGTACAGGACCTCCTTGTCACCGTTGGCGTAGGTGACCTCCAGGAAGCGGTTCTCCTCGGACTCGGTGTACATCCGCTCGACGACGGCCTGGATCATGGCCGCGACGGCGGCGTCGCCCGAGTCGCCGTGCTCCTTGACGTCGTCCGGGTGCAGCGGCAGCGAGGTCTTCAGGTACTTGGAGAAGATGTCCTTCGCGCCCTCGGCGTCCGGCCGCTCGATCTTGATCTTGACGTCCAGGCGGCCGGGCCGCAGGATCGCCGGGTCGATCATGTCCTCGCGGTTGGAGGCGCCGATGACGATGACGTTCTCCAGGCCCTCCACGCCGTCGATCTCGGCCAGCAGCTGCGGGACGATGGTGTTCTCCACGTCCGAGCTGACACCCGAGCCGCGGGTGCGGAAGAGCGACTCCATCTCGTCGAAGAAGACGATGACGGGCGTGCCCTCGCTCGCCTTCTCTCTGGCCCGCTGGAAGACCAGGCGGATCTGCCGCTCGGTCTCGCCGACGTACTTGTTGAGCAGCTCCGGGCCCTTGATGTTGAGGAAGTAGCTCTTCCCCTGGGGCTGGCCGGTGACCTCGGCGACCTTCTTGGCCAGCGAGTTCGCGACCGCCTTGGCGATCATCGTCTTGCCGCAGCCGGGCGGGCCGTACAGCAGCACGCCCTTGGGCGGCCGCAGCTCGAACTCGCGGAACAGGTCCGCGTGCAGGTACGGCAGCTCGACCGCGTCGCGGATCTGCTCGATCTGCTGGCCCAGGCCGCCGATCTTGGAGTAGTCCGTGTCCGGGACCTCCTCCAGGACCAGCTCCTCGACCTCGCTCTTCGGCACGACCTCGTAGACGTAGCCGGAGCGCGGCTCCATCAGCAGCGCGTCGCCGGGGCGCAGCACGATGTCCCGCAGCGGCTCGGCGAGGCGGACCACCTTCTCCTCGTCGGTGTGGCCGGTGACGAGCGCACGCTCCCCGTCCTCCAGCACCTCCTTGAGGGTGACGATGTCGCCGATGCTCTCGAAGGCCATCGCCGCGACGACGTTGAGCGCCTCGTTGAGCATGACCTCCTGGCCGCGGCGCAGCTCGGCGAGCGGGACGCTCGGGCTGACGTTGACCCGGAGCTTGCGGCCTCCGGTGAAGATGTCCGCGGTCTCGTCCTCGTTGGCGCTGAGGAAGGTGCCGAAGCCGGCGGGCGGCTGCGCCAGCCGGTCGACCTCCTCCTTCAACGCCACGATCTGGTCCCGCGCCTCGCGCAGGGTAGAGGCGAGCCGCTCGTTCTGGGCGGTGACCCCGTTCAGGTTGGTCTGCAGCTCGACGATCCGCTCTTCCAGGATCCTCGTGTGCCGCGTGGGCTCGGCGATCTTGCGGCGCAGGACTGCGATCTCCTGCTCGAGCATGGAGATCTGTGCCTGTGCATCTTCAGAACCCCGTGCGGGCCTGCCGCCTCGGGCGTAGTCGTCATCGTGGGCTGCCACGGTCCTCACCTCCTCCGGGGGGAGCTGACGCTTCCAGACCCTACCTGCGCCTGGGAGTGTTGAAACCCCTTGATCGAAACTCCGAAGGGGTGTGTCCGATCTTCACCCTTGCGCACGTCCCCTCTGGTAGTGCACATACCCACCTCCGCGTTGCTCGAAAGCGTGCGGGGGTAGGCTGACGAGGTCAGCACCATCGAGAACGCGGAACGGGCGGCGGAGATGTCCACCAGCACCGAGACGGGGGCCGCAGAGGCCCTGGAAGTCTGGATCGACCAGGACCTGTGCACCGGCGACGGCATCTGTGTCCAGTACGCGCCCGAGGTGTTCGAGCTCGACATCGACGGCCTGGCGTACGTCAAGGGCGACGACGACGAGCTGCGCACCGAGCCCGGGGCGTGCGTGCCCGTGCCCTTGACGCTCCTTCAGGACGTGGCCGATTCGGCCAAGGACTGCCCCGGCGACTGCATCCACGTCCGCCGTGCGCGCGATCGCGTCGAGGTGTACGGACCTGACGCGGAGTAGGAACCCCGCAGGCAAACACCCCCCGCCACGTGACGAAGATCACATGACGGGGGGTGAGCTGTCTCCGGGTCTGTCTCTGCGTCAGTTCAGACGGCGTCAGTTCAGACCTGGGCCGAGGTGGCGGTGACCACCGCCGCGCCCCAGCTGCCGTCGGCCCCCAGGGTCCAGTTCAGGGTCTCCGAGAGGTCCGGGCAGCAGTCCGGGACGGAGGCCGATGAGTAGCCGATGACCACCGCGTGGATCGAGCCGTCGCTGCGCATCGCCACGCTGCGGACGGTCATGCGCTTGGCCGGGTCGAGCAGTTGGATCGGGGCGGCCTGGCCCGCCTCCAGCACGTAGAGGCCGTCCGGCGGGGAGCCGGCGCCGGCGTCGCAGCGGGCGGCGACCACCGTGACCGGGGCGCCCGCGCCCGGCAGCGCGGCCGAGAAGTGCTGGTCCACATGGACCGGCAGGGGGCCGCAGTCGATCGGCAGCTTGGCCTTGGCCGGGTCGGGGGCCGTGGCCGCGGCGCCTCCGGCCAGCGGGTGCGCGGCTCCGGGCTGCCCCGCGCCGCTCTGCGCGGCACCCGTCTGGACCGCGCCGGCCGGACCGACCGCGAGCGCGAGGCCGACGACCCCGCAGAGCCCCGCGGCGGTGGCGATCCAGTGCAGGGGTTTGCTGCGCGCATGGGCGGGCAGACGCGGCGCGGTCTTCGCCGGCGCCTCCTGGTCCCCGTCCGTCACCTCGGCGCTGCCCGACCCCGCCACCACCTGGACCACCAGGGCTACCTCTTTTCCCGCAGTGCACGCGCGATTTGTGGGCAGCATCGTCCCACAGTGCGAACAACGAAAAAACCACCGGGAAGCGACTGTTCGGTCGCTTCCCGGTGGTCGATTCGTGAAGGCCCCCCGGGCAGCTTCGGCGGTCCTCGTCGGACGTCGTCAGCCCTCGTCGCCCTCGCGGTCGAAGTCCTCGACGTAGTCCTCGCCGGAGGCGTCCGAGCGGGACTCGGCCAGCCGCAGGAAGCGGCCCGCCTTGGTCTTCTCCGGCACGATCGACTCGCCGTACGCGCCCTTGGACGGACGGCGGCGGCGCAGCGGCGGCTCGACGCCCTCCGCGAGCCGACGGGAGGTGAGCAGGAAGCCGGTGTGCCCGATCATCCGGTGGTCCGGCCGCACGGCCAGGCCCTCGAGGTGCCAGTTGCGCACCATCGACTCCCACGCCTGCGGCTCGGTGAAGCTCCCGTGCTCGCGCAGCGACTCGACGGTACGCGAGAGCTGGGTCGTGGTGGCCACGTAGCAGCAGATCACACCGCCCGGCACGAGCGCCTTGGCGACGGCGTCCAGGCACTCCCACGGTGCGAGCATGTCCAGGATGACGCGGTCGACGTCCGTCTCGACCAGGTTGTCCTGCAGGTCGCCCAGCGTCAGCTTCCAGGCCGGGTGCGGCCCGCCGAAGTAGCGCTCGACGTTGCTGCGCGCGATCTCGGCGAAGTCCTCGCGGCGCTCGTACGAGAAGAGCGCGCCGTCGTCGCCGACGGCACGCAGCAGGCTCATGCTGAGCGCGCCGGACCCGACACCGGCCTCGACCACCCGGGCGCCCGGGAAGATGTCGGCCATGGTGACGATCTGCCCCGCGTCCTTCGGGTAGACCACCGCGGCGCCGCGCGGCATGGAGAGGACGTAGTCGGGGAGCAGGGGGCGCAGCGCGAGGTACTGGGTGTTCCCGGTGGTGCGCACAACGGACCCCTCTGGGGCCCCGATCAGCTCGTCGTGGGAGAACGCACCCTTGTGGGTGTGGAACATCTTCCCGGCTTCGAGCGTGATGGTGTGGTGGCGTCCCTTGGGGTCGGTGAGCTGGACCTGGTCCCCGACCTCGAAGGGCCCGCGACGGCGGGCGGCGCCGGTCGGTTGAGTCATGCGGAACATTTTAGGGCCTGAACAGGCATGCCCTGCCGGGCCCCGTGAGGGGCGCGGGGAACCGCGCGGGAAACCACCGGCGTGCGGATGGCCCTGCGCCTCGGGCCGGCCAACCGCGTGGGTGGCTTGTCGCGCCGTTCCCCGCGCCCGTGAGGCCGTGCAACCGTCTGCGGAAGCGACTCCGACCGCGCTCGCGCCCACGCGGCAGAGCCGCAAGTCGGCACAGCCCCGCGCCCCCTAGTGCCCTGCGGGCACGGGCACCGGTTCTTCGCCCGCCATGGCGCGCGCGAAGGCGCGTTCGACGTCGACTGCGGCGAGGACGCCCAGCGGGGCGCCCTGGGGGTCGGTGACGAGGTACTCCGCGGCGGGAGCTGCGCGGAGGGCGTCGAGGAGGTCCTCGCCCGACAGTGCGGCAGCAATCCTGCTGCCGGGGCCCAGCGGGGCGGAGACCTCGGCGACCTGCATCCACGGGCGCCGGTGCTCCGGGATCGCGCGGACCGCGCGCTCGCGGACCAGGGCGATGGGCGTCCCGGCCGAGTCGGTGACGATGATGCCGAGGGCGCCGGCCGCCTCCAGGCGGCGCAGGGCCTCCGCGAGCGGGGTGTCCGCGGTGACGCTGACCGCGGGACGCGTCAGCAGTGAGGCGCTGAGCTGCGGGAGACGCTCCCGCAGGCGCGCGGTGCGCAGGCTGCCGCCCGCGCCGTTCCAGATGATCGCGGCGAGGATCGCACCGAGCACGGCGTCGGTCAGCAGCGAGGCCAGGCCCAGCCCGGGGGCCTGGGCCGCGGACCACGCGGGCAGCAGGATCAGTACCGCCACCGCCAGCAGGCGTCCGGCCCAGGCCGCGGCGACGGTGCCGGCCATCGGCCGGCCCGTCGCCTTCCAGACCAGGGCGCGCAGCATCCGGCCGCCGTCCAGCGGCAGGCCGGGCAGCAGGTTGAACGCGGCGACGACGAAGTTGCTCAGCATCAGCGAGGTCAGCAGCACGCCGGGCACGGTGGCCCGGGTCACGAACTGCACGGCACCGAGGAAGACCCCGCCGAGCACCAGCGAGAGCAGTGGTCCGGCGAAGGCGAGCCAGAACTCCCGTCCGGCGCTCTGCGCCTCCTTGGTGATCTCCGAGACGCCGCCGAAGAACTGCAGCTGGATCCGCAGCACCGGCAGGCCGAAGCGCAGCGCCACCACGGTGTGCGCCAACTCGTGCACCAGGACCGAGCCGTAGAAGGCGACCGCGAAGAAGAGCGAGACCAGGTAGCGGGCGCCGCCGAGGCCCGGCAGCACGGTGTCGATCTGGCCGCCGAAGAGCCAGGTGATCAGCGCCGCGACCAGGAACCAGCTGGGTGTGACGTAGACGGGCACGCCGAAGGGACGTCCCATCCGCAGGGCCCCCGCAGGACGCTCCGCGTCCTTGACGGGGGCCCGGCGGTCCTTCGCCTCGCCCTGCTCCTCGCTCACTGTCCGTCCGCCCCTTCACCTGGCCGAACCCGGGCCCGCCCCATGGTGTGCCCGCGGGGTCGCCCGCGCGCCACACGCTACGCGATCGTCGGGACGACCACTCGTGCGGCGGGCCGACAGCCCGTTCCTTCCCTTCTTACCCGCTTACCCACGGGATGTCGGTGCCAGGCCGTAGGGTCGGACCCATGCAAGCCGCCGACCCGACGACGACCGACAGCCCCGTCCCACCCGGGCCCCGCCCCGCAGAGCCCGAACAGACGGAGCCTGAACCGGCGGAGCCCGAACAGGCGGGGACCCGGCAGCCCGAGACCGTACAGGCGGGGACCAGGCAGCCCGAGACCGTACAGGCGGGGACCCAGCAGCCGGAGACCGAGCCCCTGGAGACTCCGGCGCACCCAGAGGCGCCGCAGCCGCCCGCCGGGCCGGGGCGGCCGGTCTCGCTGTCGCCCTCGCGCGCGTCGGACTTCATG
The DNA here is from genome assembly GCF_000787835.1 of Streptacidiphilus melanogenes. Taxonomy (GTDB): domain Bacteria; phylum Actinomycetota; class Actinomycetes; order Streptomycetales; family Streptomycetaceae; genus Streptacidiphilus; species Streptacidiphilus melanogenes. The sequence goes on along the minus strand of NZ_BBPP01000014.1, from coordinate 4,353 downwards.
ACATGTCCGCTGCTGTACCGGCTGCGGGTGATCGACCGGCTGCCGGAGCCGCCCAGCCCGGCGGCGACCCGCGGCACGCTGATCCACGCCGTGCTGGAGCGGCTCTTCGACTCCCCTGTCGGCGAGCGGACCCCCGACACCGCGCGCGCTCTGCTGCGTCCTCAGTGGGAGCGCCTGCTGGAGGAGCGGCCGGAGGTCGCGGAGCTGTTCCCGGCCGAGAGCGGCGCGCAGGAGCTGGCGGCCTGGCTCACGGACGCGGAGAAGCTGCTGGAGTCGTACTTCCGCGTCGAAGACCCGAACCGGCTGCAGCCCGCCGAGCGGGAGCTGCTGGTGCAGACGACGCTGGAGTCGGGGCTGACGCTGCGCGGCTATGTGGACCGGGTCGACGTCGCGCCCACCGGCGAGGTCCGCGTGGTGGACTACAAGACCGGCCGCGCGCCCTCGCGGGACTTCGAGGGCAAGGCGATGTTCCAGATGAAGTTCTACGCGTTGGTGATCTGGCGCGCGCGGGGCGTGGTGCCCAAACGGCTCCAGCTGCTGTACCTGGGCGGCGGCGGCCAGATCGTCAGCTACGACCCGGACGAGGGCGATCTGCTGGCCGTGGAGCGCAAGCTCCAGGCGCTGTGGCGGGCCATCCAGCGGGCGCTGGAGACGGGCGAGTGGCCGGCCAGTCCCAACCGCCTGTGCGACTGGTGCGCGCACAAGTCCCTGTGCCCCGCGTGGGGCGGCACGCCGCCTGCGTACCCTTTGGCTGAAAGCGTCAACTGATCAATGGAGCGTTCCGTGACGATCCGCGTGCTGCTGGTCGACGACCAGCCGCTGCTGCGCACCGGTTTCCGGATGATTCTGGAGGCCGAATCCGACATCGCCGTCGTCGGCGAGGCCGGGGACGGGCAGCAGGCGCTCGACCAGGTCCGCGCGCTCCAGCCGGACGTGGTCCTGATGGACATCCGGATGCCACGGATGGACGGTGTGGAGGCCACCCGTCGCATCGCCGGCCCGGGGCGTGACGGCCCGGCCAAGGTGCTGGTGCTGACCACCTTCGACCTGGACGAGTACGTCGTGGAGGCGCTGCGCGCGGGCGCCAGTGGCTTCCTGCTCAAGGACGTCCCGGCCGAGGAGCTGGTGCAGGCGATCCGGGTGATTGCCGAGGGCGCCGCGATGCTCGCCCCCAGCGTGACCCGCCGCCTCCTCGACATGTACGCCGGCCGGCTCCCCTCCGGGGACGAGGCGCCGCCGCCCTCCCTCGGCACCCTGACCGAGCGCGAGGTCGAGGTGCTGAAGCTGGTCGCCAAGGGCCTGTCCAACGCGGAGGTGGCCGGCGAGCTCTTCGTCAGCGAGACGACGGTCAAGACGCACGTCGGCCACGTGCTGACCAAGCTGGGCCTGCGCGACCGGGTCCAGGCCGCGGTCTTCGCCTACGAGAGCGGCCTGGTCCGCCCCGGCGGCAGCTGACCCTCCCCGCCCTCCCCGGCACGTCGAAGGGGCTGGACCACACCTTCCGGTGCGGCCCAGCCCCTTCGACGTTCAGATGTTCAGCCGGTCAGGAGTCGGTCTTGCCGATCATCCACCAGCGCGCGATGCCGGAGCTGTCCAGGGTGAGCGGCACCCCGGTGATGTCCGACTGCGAGGCGGCGAACTGGTTGTTCTCCCAGATCGGGATGACCGGGACGTCCTTGGCCACGTAGTTCTGGATCTTCTTGTAGGTCTGCGCGGCGTTCACGCGGGGGGTGACCGTCAGGCCGTTGGTGATCAGGCTCGCCACGTTCTGGGCGTCGCCGCCGCGCCAGCCGTTGTACAGGGCGTTGTTCGGACCGACCAGCGGGTTGATGAAGTCGTCGATGTCCTGGTAGTCAGCGGACCAGGCGACCATGAACGCGTCGAAGTTGTGCGTCTTCAGCACGGCGTTCTGCATCGCGGTGTAGCTGGCGTAGCCCTTGAGGGTGACCTGGAACAGCCCGCTCTGCTCGAGCTGCTGCTTGATCATGGCCACCTCCTTCTCCTTGGCCGAGTCGCCCTTACCGTAGGAGAGGGTGAACTTGACCGGGAGCGAGACGCCCGCGCCCTCGAGCTCCGTCCTGACCTTGGAGGCCGACTCCGGGTTCCGGCCGTACAGGTTGGCGAACGACGCCGTCGCGTTGGTGATGCTGGACGGGACGATCGTGTAGGCCGGGGCGACCGTGTGCTGGAAGTCCGTGTTCGCGATGGCGTTGCGGTCGATCAGGGCGGCGATGGCGCGCCGGACGGCCGGGTTCGACAGCGGGCCGGAGACGGTGTTCAGCGACATGACGCGGACGGTGCCGCCGGGGCCGTTGGAGACCTGCAGACCCGTGCCGAGCTGCTGGCTCGCCTGCATGTTGACGATGTCGGACGCGTTGAGGTCCTGGATGACGACGTCGACGTCCTTGTTGTCCAGCGCGGTCTTGGCGTCGGCCTGGCTGGCGTAGTACTTCAGGTCGATGCCGGAGTTGCGCGCGGTGCCGGCGGTGCCCTGGAACTGCGGGTTCCCCTGGTAGTTGGGGTTCAGCGAGAGCTTCACCTCGGAGGGGGTCTTGCTGGAGCCGGAGCCGGTGAAGGTGACCGAGTCGATCTTGTACCGACCGGAGCCGACGATCCCGGTGAAGTCCGTCGCCGCCTCCTTGGTGGCGGAGAAGACCTTCGGGTCCACGATCGACGCGACGCCGGAGGTCAGCTTGTCCGGCAGGGTCGCGTCAGCCGACTTGAGGTGGAAGATGACGCCGTCGGAGCCCGACGTCTCCACCGACTTGATGGTGCTGAGGATCGAGACGGCGCCGTTCGGGTCGTCGATCTTCAGGACGCGGTCGATGGAGAACTTGACCGCGTCGGCGTTGAGCGGGTCGCCGTTGGAGAACTTGAGGTTCGGGCGCAGCGTGCACTTGTACGTCTCGGGGTCCGTGAAGGAACACGTCTGCGCGGCGTCGAACTCCGCCGTGTTGCCGCCGGGCGGGTAGCTCAGCAGGCTCTGGTAGACGTTGTAGAAGACCGCCCACGCGCCGACGTCGTACGCCTGCGCGGGGTCCAGCGTCGAGTACGGGTTGGCCGAACCGACCTTGATGATCACGCTCGGGACGCCCGCCACGGGACCGGTCGACTTGGCGGAGCCGCAGGCGGTGGTGGTGGCGATGAGGCCTACGCAGCTGAGCGCTGCCAGCCGCTTGAGAGCTGACATCAGTTCTTATCTCCTTGCCGGCGCTGAGGGGTGTCGCCGCCGCGCCACGACTCCGAGGCACCACTCGCTGGGGTGCAGCCCGGGCTCGCGTGAGGTCGAGTGGTCGGTAGCCTGCCATACGATCGCACGAAATACGCACTCAGCACTCACCCAGGGTTCGCCCAATGCCCGCAACCAACTGGAGATTTGAGGGACTGTATCCGGTAATGTCCGGTTTGGCGTTAGCAGGTAGTTACTTTTTCCTGCTCACGTCAGGTCGAGTTCGCCCACGAGCAGACCCTGCAGCAGGGCCGTGTCCACACCCTCCAGGGTGGTGCGCACGGTCGTGCGCGGCCCCGCCTCGATAGCGGCGACGGAGGGCACCGCGAGCACATGGCAGCCCGCCGCCTGACCGGCGAGCACACCCGTCGGGGCGTCCTCGATGACGACGCAGCGCGCCGGGTCCGCGCCCAGCCGGGCGGCGGCGAGCAGGTAGGGGTCGGGGTGCGGCTTGGTCCGCTCGACCTCGTCCCCGGCCACGGTGAAGCCGAAGAAGTGCGCGCCCAGGGTCTTCAGCACCTGGTCGATGATGCGGCGGTGCGACGCGGAGACCAGCGCCGCCGGCACGCCCTGCGCGGCCAGGTCCACCAGCAGCGCCTTGGCGCCGGGCCGCACCGGCACACCCTGGCCGATCAACTCCACGAACCGGTCGTTGATCGCGTGCCCCAGCTCGGCCGGGGTCAGCGGGGCGCCGGACACCCTCAGCAGATGGTCGACGACCCGGCTCATCGGCCCGCCGACGACGATCTCCCGCTCCTCGACGCCGATCGGGTGGCCCAGCTCGGCCAGCAGGGTGCTCTCGGCCTCCCACCAGAAGTCCTCGGTGTCGACCAGAGTCCCGTCCATGTCGATCAGGACGGCCTGCAGGGTGCGCGAAGCGAGAGTGGTCACGGGCGGCTGCGACTTTCTTGGCGCCGTCTTGCGACGGGGGGACGGTTCGGGCCGACCACCATGAGGGGTGACCGGCCCGAACGGGTCCTACAGCTTACGCCTCGTGTACTTCGCGCGCCTCACAGGCACCTTTCGCGCGCGTGGCGCTCAGCGGGCGTTGAAGTACTTGGCTTCGGGGTGGTGGATGACGATGGCGTCGGTGGACTGCTCGGGGTGGAGCTGGAACTCCTCCG
>NZ_BBPP01000015.1:120157-162225 GCF_000787835.1 Streptacidiphilus melanogenes | reverse complement strand
GGCAGGACGCTCCTCATTCCACAACAACGTTCGGGTGCCAGGTCGCGAGCACCGTCCCGACCTGTTTGAGCGCGCGCAGCGCGCGAATACCGTGCGTGAGCGTGGCCGGGCGGACCAGCTCGTACTCGGGTGTGTCCACGACGACGCGGACGGACAGCACGGGCACGCCCGGCGCGGCGCGGCAGACGGCGGCGGTCTCCATGTCCACGCAGGTGATGCCCGCCTCGGCGAGGCGGGTGCGCTCGGCTCCGCGCACCACGTGGTCGCTGGAGTGGAGCACCCCCTGGTGCACGCTCAGCCCGGCCTCCACGAGCGACTGTTCGAGCAGCTTGGGGGTGCTTTCCGCGACCACGCCACGATCGTCGCGCACCTCGGTGGCGATCACGACGTCCCCTGGACGGATTCCCGTGACGACGGACGCACCGAGGCCCGCGAAGACCAGCGCGGAGGGCGCGTGCGCCCGCGCACGCAGTGTCTCCCGCATGGCGCGCTCCGCGCGCGCCGGTCCCATTCCGGTCCTGACCGGCCGCGCCTCTCGCAGCGCGAGCGCCTCGATCCCGAGTGCGCACGCCACAAGAGGCGCGGATCTATCGCCGGTCATCGAAGTCGCCTGCCCGCCAGGGAGGGCAGCAGCCGCCTGGGGGCCGGGGCGTCCGAGGCACCGCCGGTCGGGGCCGGGACGTTGCGCAGGGCATCGTGGTCCAGCTCGCTCGGCGTCAGGTGCGGTGTTCCGTACAGGTAGCGGCCCAGGGCCGTGACCGGGAAGACGAGCCGGTAGAGGTTGTAGTTGATGCTGAAGTCCCACGGGAAGCCCGTCCCGGTGAACTCCGGCTCGTCCCACGTGCCCTCGGGCAGCTGCGTCTCGGCCAGCCACCGCACGCCCCGGTCCACGACCTCGCCGGTCTCGCCGGCGGCCAGCAGCGCCATCAGCGCCCACGCCGTCTGCGAGGCCGTCGACGTGCCGCGGCCGGCCCAGGACTTGTCCTGGTACGAGCGCATGTCCTCGCCCCAGCCGCCGTCGGCGTTCTGCTTCTCCGTGAGCCACGCCACGGCCCGCCGGACGGAGCGGTGCTCCGTCGGCAGGCCCGCCGCCACCAGCGCCGGGACGACCGAACCCACGCCGTAGACGTAGTTGGTGCCCCAGCGGCCGAACCAGGAGCCGTCCTCCTCCTGCTCCTTCAGCAGCCAGTCGATGCCGCGGCGGGTGCGCGGGTCCCCGGCCTTGCCGTCGGCGGCGAGCATCTCGACGACGTGCGCGGTGACGTCCGCGCTCGGCGGGTCGACGACCTCGCCGAAGTCGCAGAAGGGCAGCTTGTTCGGCAGCGTCGAGGTGTTGTCGACGTCGAACGCCGCCCAGGCGCCGTTCTTGGACTGCATCCCCAGCACCCAGTCGATGCCGCGGCGGGTCGCCCCGGCGACCTTGCCCGGCTCGGGGTGGGCGACGCGGCGCAGCGCGAGGACGACCTCGGCGGTGTCGTCGATGTCGGGGTAGTTGTCGTTGTCGAACTCGAACGCCCAACCGCCGGCCGGGAGGTCGGGCCGCTGCACGGCCCAGTCGCCGCGGCGCAGCACCTCCTCGCCGAGCAGCCAGTCGGTGGCCCGCACGAGCGCCTCGTGGTCGGCCGGGAGGCCCGCGTCGGCGAGCGCGATCAGCGCCAGGCAGGTGTCCCAGACCGGCGACTGGCAGGCCTCGATCCAGCGGTGGCCCTCGTCCGTGTGGACGGTGAAGCGGTCGAAGGCGGCAAGGCCGGCCTTCATGACCGGGTGGTCCATGTCGTAGCCGAGCAGGTGCAGGGCGATCAGCGAGTAGACGGCCGGAGGCTGGATGCCGCCCCAGCAGCCGTCGGCCTCCTGCCGCTCGACGATCCACCGCGCGGCCTGCTGCAACGCCAGTCGGCGCAGCGACTTGACCGGCATCTTGTGGTAGTAGTGCAGCGCCTTGTCGAGGCGGTGGAAGAAGCCGTCCCAGGTGTAGGCGGGCGCGATCGGGCGGCTGCGGTACGGATTGGCCGGGTCGGTGTGCAGCTCGTCGAGGCCGAACGGCGCGGGCCGCACCGGGCGGTGTGCGGAGACGACCGTCAGCGGCACGATGGTCTGCCGGGCCCAGCAGCCGAACGAGTAGATGTTGAGCGGGAAGTTGCGCGGCAGGAAGATGACCTCCGGCGGCAGCTCCGGCAGCCGCTCCCAGGGCCACCAGCCGAACAGCGCCAGCCAGATCCGGGTGAAGACCCGGGTGGCGGCGATACCCCCCTGCTCGCGGATCCAGCGCGAGGCCCGCTTCATGTGCGGCGCCTCCGGGTCGTCACCGGCGAGCTTCAGCGCGACGTACGCCTCGACCGTCGTGGACAGCTCCGACGGGCCGCCGTAGAAGGTGGCCCAGGTGCCGTCCTCCCCCTGCTGCGAGCGGATCCAGTCCGCGGTCGCGCGCGTCTGCTCCTCCGTGCGGATCCCGAGGAACTGACGGAGCAGCAGGTCCTCGGCGTCCATGGTGACGTTGGTCTCCAGGTTGCCCTTCCACCAGCCGGTCCCGTCCTGGAGGCCGAGTAGGTGGGTGGTGGCCCTGGCGAGCGTCTCGCGCGCCAGGCGGGTCGTCTCCGACTCCGTGGTGGTGCCCTCCGCGGCCGGCTCTGCTTCGTACTGTGGGTCGAGCCGGCCGTCCGGGGATGCTGTCATCTCGTCACCTCTCCCTGACAACAACGAACTCCGCGAGTGCCGCGAACTGCGCGCGCACCTCCGTCGGCATCGCGACCTCGTCGAGGGCAGCCAGCGCCGTGCTGTGCTGCCGGCGGGCCTCCTCCGCCGTCCAGGCGCGGCCGCCCGCCTCCTCGATCAGCGCCGCGCGCACTGCGAGTTGTTCCTCGTCCTCGTCACCGCGGCCCTCCGGGTCGGCCAGCACCTCGGCCAGACGGCGCGAGGCCTTGCCGCCCTCGGCCAGCGCGGCGGAGACCGGCAGGGACTTCTTGCGGGCGCGCAGGTCGCCGAAGTTGGGCTTGCCGGTGACCTCGGTGTCGCCCCAGATGCCGAGCAGGTCGTCGACAGCCTGGAAGGCGAGCCCGAGGTGGTAGCCGTAGCGCTCCAGCGCGTCGGCGCCCTGGTCGTCCATGCCGGCCAGGACGGCGCCGATGGAGGCCGAGACGGCGAGCAGCGCGCCGGTCTTGTTGCCCTCCATCTCCAGGCACTCCTCCACGCTGACGCGGTCGCGGTGCTCGAAGGAGAGGTCCTGGGCCTGGCCGTCGATCAGCTTACGGGTGGCGACGGTCAGGCGGTGGACGGCGCGCCCGGCGTCGACGGCGGAGGCGGTGCCCTGGCCGGGGGCCTCCAGCAGGATCTCGCCTGCGAGCGCGAACATCGCGTCGCCGACCAGGATCGCCTGGGCGGGGCCGAACACCGTCCAGACGGTGGCGCGGTGGCGGCGGGTCTCGTCCCGGTCCATCAGGTCGTCGTGGAGCAGCGAGAAGTTGTGCACCAGCTCGACGGCCACTCCGCCGGGGACGCCGACGGAGGCCGGGGCGCCGGCCGCGCGGGCGGAGAGCAGCGCCAGGGCCGGGCGGACCGCCTTGCCGCTGTCGGCGTTGGTCGGGTTGCCCTCGGCGTCGGTCCAGCCGAAGTGGTAGGCGGAGACGGCGTCCATGGGCGCGGCGAGCCGGGAGACGGCCTCCCGGAGCACGGGGGTGCACAAGGTCCGGCCGTGGTCCAGCAGGGCGGGCACGTCTTCCGCCCGGGCCGTCGGTGCCTGATCGGGGCGCGCTACCACGCTCGTTCCCTCTCCGTTCGCTCGGCTGTATCTCGTGTCACTCGTGTCAGCGGTCTTGATGTCGGTCATCGCAGCTCCCTCAGGACGTTCCGGGCCGCTGCGGTCCCACTGCGCACGGCGCTCTCCATGGTGGCGGGCCACCCCGTGGCGGTCCACGCGCCGGCCAGGTGCACGCCGGGGGTGCCCGTGGCCGGGCCCGGCCGCAGCGCACCGTTGCCGGGCGTGGGCGCGAAGGTGGCGGTGCGCTCGCGGGTCACGAAGAACTCGGTGACCTCGGCCTCGCGGGCGCGCGGCAGCAGCCGCTCCAGGGCGGGCAGGTAACGCTGCCGCAGCACGGCCACGGGCTCGTCGATCTCGGTCCGGACGGCGGACTGGGACAGCGCCAGGTACTGGCCGGGCCCGCGCAGCCCGGAGTGCGCGGTGCGGTCGAAGACCCACTGGATCGGCGAGCCGAGCGCAGCCAGGAACGGCCCGTCGAGCACCGGTCGGTCGTAGACCACGTGCACGTTGAGGATCGGGGCGTAGCCGATCTTGAGCAGCGCCTCGGGCTCGTCCAGGCTGCCGGGGGGCAGCAGGTCGTGCGCGGCGTCCTGCGGGACGGCCAGCACGACGGCGTCGAGGTCGCGCAGGGTCTCGGCGCCGCCGTCGAGGCGCTCCCCTTCGAGCTGGACCTCGTGCCGGGCGTCCGGGCCCGGCGTGATCTGCGCCGCGCGGGTGCGCAGCAGGACCCGCACGCCGGCGCGGTTGAGCGCGGCGCGGGCCATGTCGTCGTGGATGCGGCCGAGCGGGACCTTGGCGAAGCCGATGTCGGAGGCGCCCGGATCGGTGAGCAGGCCGGTCTTGAAGACCATCGCGGCCAGCGCCAGCGAGGACTCCTCGGCGGTGGCGTTCAGGGTGGCGACGCCGACGAGGTCCCACAGCGCCTCGACGGCGCGGGCGGACTGGCCGTGCTCGCGCAGCCAGTCGGCGAAGGAGCGGCGGTCCAGTGCCGGGTCGGCCAGGTCGAGCCGCTTGAGCGCCAGCGCCGCGCGCCCGGTGGCGGCGCGCTCGGCGAGGCTGAGGTGCGGGTAGCGGAGCAGGCCGCGGCCCAGGTGCAGCGGGACGGGCAGCGGGTCGCGGCTGATGCTGCCCTCGCGGCCGGTGTTGACGTCGCGGACGGGCACGTCCAGGCGGGGCTGGATCATCACCTCGTCACGGACGCCGAGCCGCTGCAGCAGGCCGCGGTAGGCGGTGCAGCAGCGCAGGAAGACGTGCTGGCCGTTGTCGACGGTCAGCACGCCGCGCTGGAAGGAGAAGGCGAGGCCGCCGAGGCGCGGCCTGGCCTCGGCCAGGGTGACCTTGAGACCGGCGTCGGCCAGCCGCAGAGCGGCGGTGATGCCCGCGAGCCCACCGCCGATCACCAGGGCTCTGCCCTGACGCGTCCCGTTCATCGGAGCCATCCCCCCTTCCGGTCTCCTGTGGGCCGCGACGCGGCACGGCGTCGTGTGGTTCCCCGCCGGGTCGGGCGGGCAAACGGGTTCGACACGAACGGACGGTCCTTCAAGAGGAACGCCCTCCCACCAGCCCGGAGAGTGCTACGTAGGCCTTCTCCCAGCCGGGCAGCGAGACGCGGCCGCGCAGCACCGCCTCCGGCTCGGCGATGATCCGCTCGAGGACCCGGTGGTAGATGCCGGCCATGGCGCCGACGCAGGCGCGGCTGCGGCGGTCGAGCATCGGCAGCAGCCGCAGGCCCTCGTCGAAATAGCCCTGGGCGCGGCGGGCCTCGAAGAGGATCAGGCCGCGGAAGTCCTCGCCGGAGGCCGGGGAATCGGGCGCAGCCTGTCCCCCGGGCTGGACGGCGAGGCCGAAGCCCTCCGGCTTGCAGCCGAAGGTGGCCAGGTCCTCGGCCGGGAGGTAGATCCGGCCGTTGCCGGCGTCCTCGCGGACGTCGCGCAGGATGTTGGTGAGCTGGAGGGCGAGGCCGAGGGTGTCGGCGTACTCGGCGCCGCGCTTGGGGTCGGTGCAGCCGAAGACGGACAGCGACAGCATGCCGATGGTGCCGGCCACGCAGCGGCAGTAGTGGCGCAGCTCCTCGAAGGTGGCGTACCGCGCGCCGCGGACGTCCATCTCCATGCCGTCGATCAGCTCGTCGAAGCAGTCGAGCGGGATCGGGAACAGCGAGCAGGCGTGGGCCAGCGCGACCTTGACCGGGTCGGTGTCCTCGGGCTCGACCTTGCCCTCGCGGATCTCGTCCAGCAGCGCGCGGGTGCGGCCGAGCTCCGCGAACTTGCGCTCGTCCGACCAGCCGCCGTCGCCGATGTCGTCGATACGCCGGGCCAGGGCGTAGATCGCGGACATGGCGCGGCGCTTGGGCGCGGGCAGCAGCCGGATGCCGTACGAGAAGTTCTTGGCCTGGCTGCCCGTCACCGCCTCGCAGTACTGGTAGGCGGCCGCCACCTGCGGTGACGGTGCCTGCGCGGCCGTGCCGGACCCGATGCTCTGCGGACTCACCTCATGCCTTTCGAACGACTACCACGTGTGGCGGCGCGGCGGCCGCCGAGCGCCAGGGCGACGGCCGCCTCGCGGGCGAGGCGGCCCTTGCCGGCCTTGGGCGCGCCGGCCAGGACGTCGTAACCGGCGGCGGAGATCGCGCCGAGGGCGGCGTAGCCGCCCGCCGAGAAGCCGGTCAGCAGTACCCGCAGCCGCCCGCCGACGGAGTCGAGCAGTGGCGAGCCCTCGTCCAGCAACGCGCGGGCGCGCTCCGACTCGAACAACACCAGGCCGCGCAGGGGCGTCCCGGCGCGGGCCGCATCGAGGTCCCGCTCCGTCACCCCGAAGCGCCTCATGTCCTGCGCGGGCAGGTAGACGCGGTCGCGGGCGCGGTCCTCCGCGACGTCCTGCAGGTGCTCGACGACCTGCAGCGCGCTGCACACGGCGTCGGACCAGCGCACCCGTTCGGGCGTGGCCAGACCCGCGAGCTGGAGCACGAGCCGGCCCACCGGGTTGGCGGACAGCTCGCAGTAGGCCATCAGGTCGTCGAAGGTCTCGTAGCGGGAGACCCGCTGGTCCATCCGGTTGGCCTCGATCAGGCCGCGGAACGGCTCGACGGTGAGCCCGTGCCGCGCGATGACCGGGACCAGCGCGGCGATCAGCGGATGCCGCGGACCCCGCGCGCCGGGGGTGCCGAGGACGGCCTCGAAGGCGGCGTCCACGTCGGCGTCGAGGGCGTCCAGCAGCGCGAGCCGGAAAGCGGTGTCCTCCTCGCTGCCGGCCTGAGCCTCGACTGGCTCGACGCCGAGGAGTTCGGCGGTGCCGCGCGGGTCGGGGAGATCGCCGTCGCCCGCGTCGTCGACGAGGCGGGCGAACCCGTAGACGGCCATCAGGCCCGCACGCATGGCCGGCGGCAGGAAGAAGGGGGCGACGGGGAAGTTCTCCCGCGCCGCCTTGTCCAGAACCGCCCCCGATGATCCCCCATCGGACATCAGTTCACCCGACTGCTGCTCGCGCACCGCCATGACCGCCACCCCCCCGTTCTACACCGATCTTGACAGGCTGCCCACAGGGGACACGCCTGGGCACCCCGGGCTCCCTGACCCGCCGTACACACGATCTTGTTCATACCCTATGCCCGCAGCCTACGTCCCCGCACGGACAGCCGCCGGGGCGGGTGGCCCCGGCGGCTGCCGGATCGTTATGGACGGTGTGCGCACGGCTTCGGCAAGCGGGTGAAACCGGTCTGCGCCGGGCCCCCGGCTACTTCTTGTTGGTCCAGTCCTCGTACTCCTTGACGACGTCCTCGGTGGGACCGTCGGCGCGGATCAGACCGTGCTCCAGCCAGATGGTGCGGTTGCAGGTCTCGCGGATCGTCGAGTTGCTGTGCGAGACGAGGAAGACCGTTCCGGCCTCCTTGCGCAGCTCGCGGATGCGCTCCTCGCTGCGCTTGCGGAAGGCCATGTCACCGGTGGACAGCGCCTCGTCGATCATCAGCACGTCGTGGCTGCGGGCCGCGGAGATCGCGAAGCGCAGCCGCGCGCCCATGCCGGAGGAGTACGTGCGCATGGGCAGCGAGATGAAGTCGCCCTTGTCGTTGATGCCGGAGAAGTCGACGATGTCCTGGTACTTCTCGCGCACCTCGGCGTAGGTCATGCCCATCGCGAGGCAGCCGAGGACGACGTTGCGCTCGCCGGTGAGGTCGTTCATCAGCGCGGCGTTGACGCCCAGCAGCGCCGGCTGGCCGTCGGTGTAGACGGCGCCCTGGGCCGGCGGCAGCAGGCCGGCGATGGCGGCCAGCGTCGTGGACTTGCCACTGCCGTTGGAGCCGATCAGGCCGACCGCCTCGCCCTTGTAGGCGGTGAAGCTGATGCCCTTGACGGCGTGCACCTCGGTCAGCGCCGGGGAGGACTTGCGCCGGACGATCCGCGACAGCGCGGAGGTCGCGCTGCCCTTGCCCGCGCCGGCGCCGTAGACCTTGTACACGATGTGCATGTTGTCCACGATCACCGTGGGGATCTTCTCGGTGGGCGGCGGCGGGGGCCCCTCGGGCTCCAGCACGCTGTCCATCATCTCCTGGTCATCCACGGCCGTACTCCTCCTCTGCCTTCCAGAAGAAGACATAACCACCGAAGCCGCCAATCACGGCCCAGGCCGCGGCCATGATCCACACGTGGTGCGGCAGGCTGCTCGCGGGAACCGAGTCCATGAGCGAGTAGCGCATGAGCTCGATGTAGATCAATGCGGGGTTCGCCTCGATCAGCGTGCCGGCCCAGTGCGGCAGCTTCGCGGTGACGCTGTTGACGGCCCAGAACACGCCGGACAGGTACATCCAGGTGCGGATGATGAACGGCATCAGCTGGGCCATGTCGCTGGTCTTGGCGCCGATGCGGGCCATGAACATCGCCAGGCCCGCGTTGAAGGTCGACTGCAGCAGCAGGACCGGGATCATCAGCAGCCAGTTCATCGTCACCGGCAGACCGCTGACCAGGACGATCACGCCGAGGACGCCCATCGACACGATCAGCTGCTGGAGCTGGTTGACCGTGAAGGCGATCGGCAGCGAGGCGCGGGGGAAGTGCAGCGCCCGGATCAGGCCCAGGTTGTCGGAGATCGACCGGGTGCCGGAGAGCACAGCGGCCTGGGTGAACTGGAAGACGAAGACACCCGTGCACAGGTACGGGATGTAGTCCGGGATGCCCTTGCTGACGTGCAGCAGCAGGTCGAAGATCAGGTAGTAGACGGCCGCGTTGAGCAGCGGCGTCAGCACCTGCCAGACCTGGCCCAGCTTCGAGGAGGAGTACTGGACCATGAGCTTGGCGGTCGCGTACGCGCCGATGAAGAAGCGCCGCTGCCACACCTGCCGGGTGTACTCGGCCAGGCTGGGCCGGCGCCCGCTGATGGTCAGGCCGTACTTGGCGGCCAGTTCCGCGGGACTGAGGCCCGCGTCCGGGTCGGCCACGTCGGCCGCCCGCTGCTCAAACACCGTGGACACGCTACTCCCAAGCTTCGCCCCACTGGACAGGACGGAACGGTATCGTCTCATCCTGTGTAGGACGCTAACGGTGGCGACTGACGAAACGCAAGCGTTGCGTCGAAACGCTGGCGTATCGTCGGATCCGACAGGAGCCGCCGCACGCGCGCACCAATGCTGACAGGGGAGCATATGGGAACACAGTCCGGGCAGGCCGCCGTTGCCGAAACCCAGGTGGAGACGCCTGCGGGATCGGCCGCGCAGGCCGAGGGCAAACGCCCGCCCACGGGGGCCGCCCTGCTGCGCGACGATGTGACGGAGGCCATCCGCGCGGCCGTCTTCGAGGAGCTGGCCACCACCGGATACGCCCGCCTGTCGATCGAGGCCGTGGCCCGGCGCGCGGGCGTCGGCAAGACCGCCGTCTACCGCCGCTGGCGCTCCAAGCTGCCGATGGTGATCGATGTCGTCTCGGAGATCGTCAGCGCCGGGATCCTGCTGCCGGACACCGGCTCGCTCCACGAGGACCTGCGCCTGCTCATCCAGGTCGTCTACCGGCTGCTGCGCCACCCGCTGGCCGCGCAGATCGTGCCGGACCTGCTGGCCGAGGCCGCCCGCAACCCCGACATCGCCGGAACGCTGGCCCTGGCCCTGCGCGAGACGCAACGCGAGAGCAGCGCGGCGCTGGTGCGCCGCGCCGTCGCCCGCGGGGAGCTGCCCGCCTCCACCGACCCGGACCTCGCGCTGGACCTGATCGCCGGTCCCCTCTACTGGCACCTGCTCGTGACCCGTGAGCCGGTGACCCGCGACTACCTGGAGCGGCTGGCCCGCTCCACCGCCGCCGCCCTGGGCGCCTCGTGAGCGGGACGGGCGGCCCGACCGGGCCGACCGTCCGGGCGCTGCTGTTCGGCGTGCCGATGCTCGCGGGCGAACTGCCGGGCTTCGACGCGGAGGCGGCGCCCGAAGAACCGTTCCCGCTCTTCCTCGCCTGGCTGACCGAGGCCCTGGTCGCGGGCGTGCGCGAACCGCACGCCATGACGCTCGCCACCGTCGACGCGGACGGCTGTCCGGACCTGCGCGTCGTGGCCCTGCGGGACGCGACCGAGGCCGGCTGGACCTTCGCCACGAACGCGGACAGCCCCAAGGGCCGCCAGCTCGCCGGGCAGCCGCAGGCCGCCGTCCTCTTCCACTGGCGCGAGCAGGGCCGCCAGATCCGCGTCCGGGGCCCCGTCGTCCGGGCGGACGCGGAGACGACCACCCGGGACTTCCTCGACCGCCTGCCGGGATCACGGGCGGCCAGCCTGGTCGGGCGCCAGAGCGAGGTGCTCACGGATCCGGCCGCGCTCCCCCGTGCCTTCGAGGACGCCCTCGCCCGGGTCGAGGCCGACCCGGGCACGGTGGACCCGCTGCACGCGCTGTTCACGCTCAGCCCGCGCTCGGTGGAGTTCTGGCAGGGCGTGCCCGGTCGCGGGCACATCCGGCTGCGGTACCGCGCGGATCGGGCCGGCGGGCCGTGGCTGCGCGAGCGGCTCTGGCCGTAGTGACCGCAGCTCTCCGGCCGTCGTTATCGGATCGTCATCCGACGACGCCGACTGGAGAGCCCCATGCCCTCGCGCCACCGCTCCGCCCGACGCCTGACCGCTGCGGCGCTCGCCGCGGTCGCCCTGGCCGGACCGGGCGTGGCGGCACCGACGGCCACGGCCTCGCCCCTGGCGGACGTCGCCGCGGCCGCCCCGACCCTGCGGTTCGTCGACATCCCGGGCGCGGGCGGCGTCAGGCTCGAGGCGAACGTGATCGCACCGAGCGACGGCGCCGTGCGGCACCCCCTGGTCGTCATGCCGGCCAGCTGGGCCCTCGACGACCTCGAGTACCTGGTCCCGGCAGAGCAGTTGGCCGCCTCCGGCTACGTCGTCGTCAGCTACACCCCGCGCGGCTTCTGGGGCTCCGGCGGCACGATCGACGTCGCCGGCCCGCAGTCGAGGGCGGACCTGTCGAAGGTCATCGACTGGTCGCTCGTCCACACCGACGCCGATCCGGAGCACATCGGCACCGCGGGCATCTCCTACGGCGCGGGCATCGGGCTGCTGGGCTCGGCCTTCGACCCGCGGATCAAGGCCGTCGTCGCCATGAGCGGCTGGGCCGACCTCGTCGGCTCCCTCTACGGCGACGAGACCCAGCACCTGCAGAGCACGGCCGTGCTCGCCCTCCTCGGTGGCCTGACCGGGCGTCCGTCGAGCGGGTTCCGGCAGGTCCTGTCGGAGTTCTTCGGCAGCGACCGGCCGGCCGAACAGGCCGTCAAAGCGTGGGCGCGCGAACGTTCGCCACAGACGTACCTCGACCGGATCAACGCCAACCACCCCGCGGTCATGCTGGCCAACGCCTGGGGCGACAGCATCTTCCCGCCGAACCAGCTGATCCCGTTCTTCCAGCGGTTGCAGGGCCCCAAGCGTCTGGAGCTGCGCCCCGGCGACCATGCGACCGCCGAGCTGACGGGCCTGCTCGGCCTGCCGAACACCACCTGGTCCTCGGCGCGGGCCTGGCTGGACCACTACCTCAAGGGCGCGGACAACGGCGTCACGGGCGAGCCGCAGGTGCGGCTCCAGCCGCAACTGCAGGACTACACCGAGTCCTTCCCCAGCTGGTCGGCCGTCGGCTCGCACCCCACGACGCTGCACCCGGGCCCGGCCGACCGGTGGGGCACCGGCTCCCTGGGCCCGGCGCCCGCCGCCGGCTGGTCGAGGACCTTCGGCACCTGGGCCGACTCCGGTGCGGACGGCGGCATGGTCGTCGTCAGCGGGCTCTCCGAGCAGGTCCTGAAGCTACCGCCGCTCGTCTCGGTGCCGCTGCTCCCCCGCGCTCTCTGCGACGTGTGGCAGACCGGCCCGGAGCCCGTGGGGCAGCGAATCCGCGGCGAGGTGCGGCTGAGCCTGCGGCTCCGGTCGAACCGGGGCACGGGCAGCTTCGTCGCCTACCTGTACGACGTCGACCCGCTGGGGGTGGGCAGGCTGGTCACCCAGGCCCCGTACACCTTCCTGGACCGGACGCCGGGACAGGTCTTCGACGCGGACCTCGCCCTGCAGGCCACCGCCTACGACGTCCCGGCCGGCCACCGCCTCGCCCTGGTGGTCGACGGGGTCGACCCGCTCTACCTCACCCACGACAGCGCGGGCGAGCAGCTGACCTTCGAGGGCCCGTCGGCGGTCACCGTGCCGCTGGAGTAGGCGTCGACGTCACTGCACCGTCCAGCGGTTACGGCCGTCCGAGCCCGCCTTGCAGACCAGCTTCGCGCCGCCGCTCCCGGTCGCCGTCGCACCGGACGGGGAGCAGAACTGCCCGGCGGCCGCGCTCGCGGACGGGTTGGCCGCCGGGGTCCAGCGGTCCTTGCCCGCGGAGTCCTTCTTGCAGGTCATCGCCACACCGGCGCTGGTGGCACCCGATGCGCCGTCCGGCGCGCAGTAGGCGCCCTGTGTCACGTTCTTCTGCACCGCCCCGGCCGAGACGCTCGCCAGCACGCTCGCGGCCGCGCTGGACGCCTGCGCCGAGACGCTGGCCAGCGCGCTGGCGGCCGCGCTGGACGCCTTGGCCGCCGCGCTGGAGGCGACGCCCGCCGCCGCGCTCCTGGCCGCGGACGCGCCCTGGCTGACGACACCGGAGACGGCGTTCTTGGTGCCGCTGGAACAGGCCGCAGTCGACGCCAGGGTGGCGGCGGTCAGCGCGCACAGCAGGATCGTCGTCGGGCGTCGGGGAGTGAGCATGGGGTGGCGCCTCTCCTTCGGAGGAGCCCGCGACCGACGCGGGCCTCTGCCTCCGAACGTAGGATCGACGTTCGTGCACCGCCTGCCGCGCTAGACCGTTCGGGCGGGCACACGCCTTCTCTTCTCCCGGCCTCGCCCCCACACTGGCCCGCATGCTGACGCTGCAGGAGATGTCGGACCGTCTGGAGATCCAGGAGCTCTTCGCGCGGTACGCGCACGCCGTGGACAGCCGCGACTGGGCGGCCCTGAAGGACGTCTTCACCGAGGACGCCGTCGTCGACTACTCCGCGATGGGCGGCCCCAGGGGGACCGTGCCGGAGGTCTGCGCGTTCCTGGAGGAGGTGCTGCCGCTCTTCCCGGCCACGCAGCACCTGGTGGCCAACATGATCATCGAGCTGGACGGCGACCGCGCGACCGCGCGGACCATGTGCCACAACCCGATGCCGCTGCCGGACGACGGCGGACTGCTCCAGTGCGGGCTCTGGTACGTGGACCGGCTGGTGCGCACCGAGGCCGGCTGGCGGCTGGCGGAGCGGGGTGAGGAGAAGGCGTACCAGGTCGTGCTGAAGCAGGCCACGGCCGACTAGCGGACGTGGCCTGCCCGGAGAGGCGAGCGGGGTCTACCGACCCTTGCTGCCGAACAGCGAGCGCTTGAGCCGGCGCAGCGGCGCGAGGAGCACCGTGCGCGAGAAGCGGTTCGGACGGGCGGACGAGGACATCGAGGGGGCACCGACGCCACGCGGCGTCAGCTCCCTTATCAGCCCGACCGCCTCGGCGACCTCGATCTGGGTCAGCGCGGGCGCGCCCAGCACCGAGAGGTGCCGGTCGAGCCTGCGGCTCGCCGCACCCGTGCCGCACTGGACCGCGGGAATGCGCGGCCGACTGCGCACGTGTTGCATCTGTTCCATGTCCCACCCCTTGCAAGGCACCAGGGCCGTGGTGCGAAGCCTATCCGCCCCGTGAGGTCGGTGTGCAAGTATCTCCGGTTGCGAAGCCTACCCCGGACCACTGACACCTACTCAGGCGGGGTTGCCCGCACCGGTGGACGGGGTCGTGGAGGGGGCGTGCGAGGTCGGCGGCAGTGCTTCCGGGAGCGCCGCGGCCAGGCCCAGGCCGGCCAGGCCCATGCCCAGGAAGAGCATCAGCACCGCCACCACGCCCCAGGCGCCGACGGACGACCAGCGCACCTGGCCCGCGTAGCGGAACAGGCCGATCAGGCCGAGCAGACCGGTGACGACCATCGCGACCATGCCGTGGTTCACCCGGCGCAGCTCGCGTTCGCGGACCGTGCCGAGCATCGCCGCTCCGAACGTCAGCCCGAACGCCGCCAGGACCCGCACGTCGAGCGGGCTGACCGCCCACGGCCAGTGCCGGGCGGGCCCGTCGGGCGAGACGAAGAGCAGCACGCCGACGACCGTGAGGAAGAGGCCGGAGCAGAACGTCGGCAGCGCGATCCACCAGGGCATCGCCCCGGGGCGCTCCGGTGCCCCGCCCCTGGCGGCCAGCCACTGCGCCCCGAGTCCGACCGCACCGACCGGCGGCGCGACGAGATGCACCCCGAACCACCCGAACGCGGCCAGCACCCCGAAGACCTGACCGCCCCGGAGGTGCAGCGTGCCGTGGTCGAGCAGGAGCGCGGCCAGCATCAGCAGCATGAACAGCGAGGAGCTGAGCACGGTGACCCGGGCGTGGGTCCACTGCCGGGCACGGGCGCCGCAGAGCCAGAGCATCGCGCAGCTGCCGGCGTAGCCGGCGCCGATGAGGGCGGCGCTGACCGGCGACATGGTCCAGGCGAAGAGCGCACCGGTGTGCGAGGAGGCGAGCGTGAGCAGCAGGGCGGCGTAGACCGCTCCGAGCGTGAGCGGCACCACCATGGTGTAGCGCACGACCGGACTGAGCGGCCGACCGGTCGGCTCCTCCATCGATCCCCCGTCGCGGGTCGGCCCGAGCGGGCTGGTGACAGTGGCTTGTAAGACGTGGCGTCAGCATAGGTGCGCCATCCGTCGCTGTCAGCCCTGCGGCAGGTTCGGCGCTCGGCGATCTCTGTCGAGCCTGGACGGCGGCCACCCGCCGACGAACCCCCCGCCGGGCGCGCGGCCGACAGCGGTGCTGCGCCACCGGAGCGCAGGGCGGTGGGCGCGACCGGCGCGTCGCCTCAGGCTCGGCCCGCCTCGCGCAGGGCGGCGAGCTTGGGGGCGCGGCTCTTCGGGGAGTCGAGGCTGAAGCCGCGGGCATCGCCGAGTTCGTCGCGGACGAAGGCCAAGGTGCGCGCGAGCGCCTCGTCGAGGGCCGCGTCCCTGGGCACGAACAGGTCGTGGACCAGCTCGTCTGCGTCCGGGTCGAACTCCCAGAAGCCGACGATCCGGCCCCGGTCGACGACCAGGTGGCACTGCGGATCGGCGTCGCCACCGAAGACCCGGCCCGCCTGAGCGCCGGGCACCGGCCGCCCGGCGTCCGCCGGGTCGACCAGGCGCGCCAGGTCGCGGTGCAGCAGGTGCAGGCCGTCGATCCCGGCGAGCAGCGCGTACTCCGGCTCGTCTGGGCGGCGGAACGCCGCGAAGGCGTCGGCGAGCTCCGGCGGCAGCAGCAGGTCGGTCCCGGCGACGGGCAGCAGGCCGAGCGGGGCCAGGGCCGCCTTGGCACGGGCCGCGGTGAAGCCGGAGAACCAGCGGAAGTGCGCGAGCGAGGCGGGCGCCGCCCAGGCGACGTAGCGGCGGGCCAGCTCGACGTCGGCGTCGGCGAAGTCGGCTGTCGGCGGCGTCCACCGGACGTAGCCGTAACGCTGCTGGTCGAGGCGGCCGTTGACGGGCACGCGGCGGATCTCGCCGGACGCCTGGAGCAGCCCGAGGGAGAGCGGGAGCGTCGTCGAGACGCCGCGTTTGCGGCCTGCCTCGCCGAGGCTGCGGACGGCGTCGCCGACCAGGTCCTTGATCGCAGCGGGGTCCAGCGGCGCGGCGGCCCCGTCCAGCGCGGCCAGGACGGCCTTGCCCAGCGTCTCGATCTCCGCATCGGTGACGCCGAGGTGCTTGCGCGCGGAGGCGACCTCCCCGGCAGGAGCTCCGGCACCGGCGGCCAGGCCGAGGGCGAAGTCCTCGGCGGGCAGCACGTAGGTGCAGCCGCGGGCGGAGGGCAGCTCGTGGATCTCCACCGCGGCGACGGCCGCGTCCACGGCGTCACGCCCCAGCCCGGCCCGGGCGAAGAGCCCGAGGTACGGCGCGGCGCCGCCGACGGACCGGGCCCAGCCGGTGCGCCGGAGCACCTCGGCCGCGTCCGCGCCGCGCAGGGCGCCGTCGAGGCCCTGGCGGTGCGCCCACCAGGCGCGGAGGCGAGCAGGATCGAGGTCGACATCGAGTGCCCCGGCGGGCGCGGCTGGGCTCATGGCACGAGTATCGACGAGACTCGGCGAAAAATGAACATGAGTAATGCTCGCATTAGCCTTGCGGATGCGAGCTCCCCGGAGCATGATCGGCGGCCATCCGACCTCTTCCTCCGGAGGTGCCCTTGCGCGCCCGCTCCCGTTTCGTGGCGGCGACCATCGCCCTCTCCGCCGCCCTGTCCGCCGCGTTCTGCGCCGCCCCCGCGACGGCTTCGGCCGCGCCGACCGGCCGGGCCGCCGCCGCGCCCGTGTCCTTCACGGACGGCCACGGCCGCGTGCTCGGCCTGCGCGGCTTCAATGTCGACAAGTACGACGAGACGACCCCCGCCGACATCCGCGCCATCGCCGCCGAGGGCTTCGACCTCATCCGCCTCGACATCACCTGGGCCCGGCTGGAGCCGCAGCGCGGCCGCTACGACGAGGCCGAGTTCCGCAAGCTGCGGCAGCTGATGGACGCCGCCGACCGCTACGGGCTGCGTGTCGTCGTCGACTTCCACCAGGACGTCTTCGGCCCCAAGTACGGCGGCGGCCAGGACGGCGCACCGCTCTGGGCCACCCGCGACGACGGCCTCCCCTTCGTCGCCGACCCCGACGACTGGTTCGCCGGATACTTCCAGCCCGCCGTCCAGCGCGCCTTCCAGCACCTCTACGACGACCCCGACCTGCGGCGGGCCCAGGAGGACTTCTACGCCCACGTGGCCCGGGAACTGCGCGGCCACCGCTCGCTGCTGGGCTACGACCTGTTCAACGAGCCCTCTGGCCCCATCGCGGGCGACCCGACGGACCCGGCCGACCAGATCGCCGCGTCCGCCGCGCTGGAGCAGGGGCGGCTGGCCGCGATGTACCGGCGGCTGATCGGCGCGGTGCGCGGCGTGGACCCGTCCTCGTGGATCTTCGTCGAGCCCACGGTCCTGGTCGGTGAGGGGGTGCCGACCCGGCTCCCCGGCTTCGCCGACCCCCGCCACGGCGCAGCCCGGATCGGCTACGCGCCGCACTTCTACGACACCAGCGTCGAGAACGGCCAGGACTGGGACCCGTCGGACGGGTTCGTCCAGAACTACGTCGCGGCCATCACCGCCTACCCGCAGGCCCACAGGATGCCCGTCCTGGTCGGCGAGTGGGGCCCGCCGGACGCCGACCGGCCGGGCAACACCCAGCTGGTGGCCCAGCAGGTCGCGGCCATGCGGCAGTTCGCCGCCGGCTGGACCATGTGGTACTGGGGCAAGGGCACCGGCGGCTACACGCCGCTCGGCCCCGACGGGACTCCCCACCCGGGCGACGCGCCCGTGTTCGCCCCGTACGCACGGGAGTTGGCGGGATCCGCGCCCACCGAGTCCTACGATCCGGCGACACGGACCTACACCCTGCGCTACCGCGCCACCGGACACCTGCCCACCAGGATCGTGCTGCCCCCGAGCGTCTACGCGAGCGGCGCCTCCGTGGCCGTGACGGGCCCCCGGCACGCCAGGATCGAGCTGCGGCAGCCCCGGGCCGGCTGGTACGGCACGGCGGAGGTGACCGTGCCCGCCGGGGCGACGGTGACGGTCACCGTGACACCGGCGGGCTGAACAACGGGACAGGCCTTACGCGTTCACGGTCCACCCCGGGACGGGCACGGCCTCGCGCAGGGCCCGGGTGTAGTCCTCGGCGGGGTCGTCGAGCACCCGGTCGCACTCCCCCTGCTCCACGACGCGGCCGCGGCGCAGCACCAGGACGGTGTCGCAGAGCTGGCGGACCACGGCGAGATCGTGGGAGATGAGCAGGTAGGCGATCCCCGTCTCGGCCCGGATGTCGGCCAGCAGGTTGAGCACCTGGGCCTGGATGGAGACGTCCAGGGCCGAGACGGCCTCGTCGAGGATCAGCACCTTCGGCGAGGCCGCCAGAGCCCGCGCGATGGCGACGCGCTGACGCTGGCCGCCGGAGAGGTCGCGCGGGCGGGCGTGGGACTGGCGCTCGGTCAGGCCGACCTGGTCGACCAGGTCCTGCGCGAGGGAGAGGTCGCGTCCGTGGTGGCGCAGGACCTCCTCGACGGCCGCGCGGGCGGACTGACTGGGGTCAAGGGAGGTGTAGGGGTCCTGGAAGACGATCTGCAGCTCCCGCGCCCGGCGGCCGCGTTCCCTCGCGCCGCGGGCCGGGCGGCTGCGGTCGCGTCCCATCACGGTGATCGTGCCGCCGCTGGGCCGTTCCAGGCCGACGAGCATCCGGGCGATCGTGGTCTTGCCCGACCCGGACTCCCCCACGATGCCCAGTGACCCGCCTGCCGGGACGTCGAAGTCGACGTCCACAACGGCGTGGTGGGCCTTGAAGTGCTTGTTCAGGCCCCTTGCCGCGACGGCGTCACAGCCCTCGACGGCGTCCGTGTCCTCGACGCTGCCGGCGCCCTCGACCGCTTTCATGCCTTCGCCTCCATCCGTGCCGCGTGGATCTCCTCGACGCGCGCGCAGCGCACCAGCCCGCCGTCGAACTCCGTCGGCGCGGGCGGCTCGCTCTCGCATCCGGCCGTCGCGAAGGAGCAGCGCGGCGCGAACGCGCAGCCGGGCCCGGACTCGAAGGCGGAGACGGGACGGCCGGGGATGGCCGACAGCCGTTCGGCGCGCGCGTCGATCGACGGGCGGGAGCCGAGCAGCCCGAGCGTGTAGGGGTGCGCGGCCCGCTCGTGCAGGGTGTCCGCCGAGCGCAGTTCGACGATCCGGCCCGCGTACATCACCGCGACCCGGCCGCAGACCGCCAGGGCCAGGTCGAGGTCGTGGGTGATGAAGACCATGCCCATCCCCCGCTCCCGCCGCAGCCGGTCCAGGATCGCGACGACCTCGCGCTGGATGGTCACGTCGAGCGCGGTGGTGGGCTCGTCCGCCAGGATCAGGCGCGGCTCGGCCAGCAGCACGGATGCGATCATGACGCGTTGCAGCATGCCGCCGGACACCTCGTGCGGGTACTGGCCGAGTCGGCGCTGCGGGTCGTCGATGCCGACCTCGGCCAGTACTGCCGCGGCCCGCGCCAGCGCCTCGCGCCGGCCGACGCCGCGGTTGCGCACCAGCGCCTCGGTGAGGAACGCGCCGATGCGGCGGGTGGGGTTGATGTGGGCGCGCGGGTCCTGGAAGACCAGGCCGACCCCGCCGTCGCGGTAGCGGCGCAGCTCGCCGGCGTTCATGCCCAGCACGTCCGCGCCCTCGAAGCGGATCGAACCGGACGCGGAGGCGGCGCGCGGCAGCAGGCGGGTGACGGCGCGCATGGTCATCGACTTGCCCGAGCCGGACTCGCCGACCAGGCCGAGCGCCTCGCCGGGGGCGAGCGAGAGGTCGACGCCGTCCAGCAGGGTCCGGCTGCCGCCGTCCTCGGTGGCCACGTCCACGGTGAGCCCGGACAGTTCGAGCAGGGGTGCGGTCATGCGGCGGCTCCCACGGTGGTGCGGTCGTTCCCCGAGGCGTCTGCGGGGGCGGCGGTCTGCGCCGGGCGCTTCCGGCGCAGGTAGCCCGGCGGCTTCTCGCCGCTGATGCGGGCGCCGAGCACGGTCAGCGCGAGGACCGTGAGCACGATCAGCAGGCCGGGCGCCAGCACCTGGAACCAGTAGCCCTTGAGCAGCGCGTCGCTGTCGCTGACCATGACGCCCCAGTCGGCCGTCGGCGCCTGGACGGCCAGGCCCAGGTAGGAGAGCGAGGCGAGGTCCAGCAGCGCGTAGCCGAAGGCGATCGCGGCCTGGCCGACGACGACCGGCACGATGTTGCGCAGGATGTGCCGGACCGTGATCCGCAGCACCCCGAAGCCCTGTACCGCGAGGGCGTCCACGTACGGGCTGACCCGCTGCTGCCGGGCCGCCGCCCGCACGATCCGGGCCAGGAACGGGATGTAGGCGATCGAGAGGGCGACGACGGCCGGGGTGAGGCCGGGGCCGAACAGCGCGACCGTCAGCACCGCGAGCAGCAGGCCGGGCAGCGCGTAGACCAGGTCGAAGACCCGGGCGATCACGCCGTCCACCCAGCCGCCGTACCAACTCGCCAGCAGCGCCAGCGGGATGCCCAGCAGCAGCGAGACGCCGACGACGAGCGCGGGGCCGAGCAGCGAGGTGCGCGCGCCGAAGATCAGCCGGGAGAGCAGGTCGCGGCCGATGCCGTCCGCGCCGAGCAGGTGCGCGCCGGAGGGCCCGGCGTAGGCGTCCAGCAGGCTGGACTGGTTGGGGTCGGCGGGCGCGACCAGCGGGGCCAGGATCGCGGCGAGCAGGACGACGGCCAAGAAGGCCGCCGACAGCATCCCCGAGCGGCCCAGGGTCGTGTTCAGGCGCTTCCACAGGTGCTTCGTGCGGTTCATGACGTGCTCCCGGCCTCGCGCAGCCGCGGGTCGACCACGGCCTGGATCAGGTCGCTGGCGGCGTTGCAGACGACGAACGCGGCCACCAGCAGCAGGGCCACGGCCTGGACGACCGGGAAGTCCTTCTGCGCGACCGACTGGATGGTCAGCTGCCCGATCCCGGGCACCGCGAACGCGGACTCGACGACCAGGGTCGAGGCGAAGGTCCCGGCGGTCAGCAGGCCGACCGCGGTGACGATCGGCGGCAGGGCGTTGCGCAACACGTGACTGCGCAGCACCACGGCCCGGGGCAGGCCGCGCACCAGCGCGGTCTGCACGTGCTCGCGCTCCAGCTGGTCGCGGACCGCGTTGCGGGTGACCCGGGCCAGGAAACCGCAGGACAGGACTGCCAGTGCCACGGCCGGCAGCACGAGTCCGTCGACCTTGCCGCCGAACCCCTGACCGAGGCCGGAGGCGGGGAACCACCCCAGCTTGACCGCGAAGACGGAGATCAGCAGCGCGGAGGCGACGAACGAGGGGACGGTGACGGACACCGAGGTCAGCGCGTTGACCGCGCCGTCGACGCGGCCGGGCAGCAGCGCCGCGGTCAGGCCCATGGCCAGCCCGAACAGGACGACCAGGAGCATCGTCATGAGCACCAGCAGCAGCGTGGTGCCGAGCCCCGCGCCGACCCGGTCGGCGACGGGCTGGCCGGTCACCATCGAGGTGCCGAGGTCCCCGTGCAGGACGCCGGTGAGCCAGTCCCAGTAGCGGACCGGCAGCGGCTGGTCGAGGTGCAGCCGGTGCCGGACGGCCGCGCGGGCGGCGGCCGAGGGCGTGCGGGAGCCGAAGATGACGTTCTCGGGGCTGCCGGGGGCGAGGTAGAGGCTGCCGTAGATCACGATGCTGGAGAGGAACAGCGTGGTCAGCAGCCCGCCGAGGCGGTGGAGGAGCAGACGGGCCATCAGGGCGCCCCCACGGCGGTGACCCAGGCGTTGTCCATGTAGGAGAAGGTCAGCGGCGCGCCGGTGACGTCCTTGCTCTGGAACAGCAGGGCGCGCGGCTCGATGATCGGGATCCAGGGCAGGTCCTTGTCCAGGATCGCCTGGGCCTTCAGCACCGCCTCGGCGCGGGCCTGCGGGTCGTCCGTGGCCTGCGCGGCGTCCAGGTCGGCCTGCACCTGCGGGTTGGCGTAGCCGTTGAAGTTCTGCACGCCGCCCTTGGTGGCGTAGCTCTGGTACATGGTGGCGGCTTCGGGGAACTCCATGTAGTTGATGGTCAGGAAGCCGTCGTAGGCGCTGCGGGCCTTGGGGTCGGTGAAGAGGTTGCCGTACTGCTGGTCCGGCAGGCCGACGATCCGCACCTTGAGGCCGATCTGCTGCCCGGTCTGCTGGATCACGGCGGCCAGTTGGGCCTGGGCCGGGTTGCCGGCCGGATAGGCGATGCTGACCTGCTTGCCGGTCGCTCCGGCCGCCTGGACGAGCTTGGTGGCGCCCGCGATGTCCACGCCCTGGGCGGCCAGCCGGTCGTAGGCGGCCTTGTAGGTGGTGGCGGCCGGGCTGCTCTGCCAGAAGCCGGGACCGGCCACGGCGTAGAGCGGGTCGGCGGCGCCGCCGGCCAGGGTCTTGGCGATGCCGATCCGGTCCAGGGCCATGCTCAGCGCCTGCCGGGTACGGGCGTCGCCGAGCCCGCCGGTGAAGCTGGAGACGATGAGGTCGATGTTCTGCGTGGTCGACCCCGCGCCACCGATGTAGAGCTTGCCCGCGGCGCTCCTGCCGAGCTGCGGGATGACGGAGGCCTGGAGGTTGAACGCGCCCTGGAGCGCGCCGGAGGAGAGGGCGTTGGCGAGCGCGGAGGGGTCGGCCAGGAACTTGAAGGTGACCGTGTCGGCCTTGCCGGCGTGGCTCGGGTCCCAGTAGTTCGGGTTCTTCTTCAGCACCATCTGGTTGCTGCCGTCGAAGGAGGCGACGGTGTAGGGCCCGGTGCACATCACGCCGACGCCCGCGTTGCCGAAGTTCTGCCCGGCCTTGACGGCGAAGGCCTTCTCCACGATCGCCGCGCCGAGGATGCCGAGTTGGCGGTCGAAGATGTAGTCGGGCTTGGTGAGCGTGAAGGTCACCTCGGACGGCCCGGTGGCCTTGACGCTGCCGAGGTCGTTGTAGGAGTCGGCGTAGTTGCTGGCGACGTTCGGGTCCAGGTTGCGCATCACGCTGTACACCACGTCGTCCGTGGTGACGGGCTTGCCGTCGGCGAACCTGGCGCGCGGGTCGAGCTCGACCACGACGTGCTCGGCGTCCCGCTGCTTCCAGGACGTGGCGATGCCCGGCTGGAGGCTGTAGTCGGCGGCGACGCGGATCAGCGGCTCGCAGACGTTGCCGAGGATGGTCTCCTCGGGGTAGTCGGCGGTCTTCACCGGGTCCTCGGAGTAGGGCGCGCGGTAGTCGCCGGACCAGGTCAGGCTCGTCAGCGGCTTGGTGCCGGGCGCGGTGGTGACCTGGGCGGTGGAGAAGTTGCTCTTCGCGTCCGGGGTCTTCGCGCCGCCCGAGCCGCAGGCGGTGGCGAGCAGCGCGACGGACGTCCCGGCGAGGGCCGCGCGGAACAGTCTGCTTCTCATGTGGGGTCTCCTTCTCACTGCTCGGCGGCGGCGTGGACCAGCTCGCCCTGGACGTAGGTGCGCAGCACACGGGTCTCGGCGATGGCCTGCGCGGGCCCGTCGAAGGGGTTGCGGTCGAGGACGACGAGGTCGGCGTACTTGCCGGTCTGGATCGAGCCGGTGACGTCGTCGAGGTGGTTGATCCGCGCGGTACCGGCCGTGTAGGCGGCGAGCGCGGAGCCGAGGTCGAGGCGCTCCTCGGGGCCGAGGACGCGGTTCGGGTCCTCCTCGCCGGTGCGGTTGACGGCGACGTGGACGCCGGCCATCACGTCGGGCGTCGAGACCGACCAGTCGCTGCCCGCGGCGAGCATCGCCCCCGCGCGCAGCAGCGAGCCGAACGGGTACTGCCAGCCGGCGCGGCGCTCGCCGAGGAAGGGGATCGTCAGCTGGTCCATCTGCGGCTCGTGGCAGGCCCACAGCGGCTGCATGTTCGCCGTCGCGCCCAGCGCCCGGAAGCGGGCGATGTCGTCGGGGTGGACGACCTGGAGGTGGGCGAGGTGGTGCCGGTTGCCGCGGTCGCCGTTGCGGCTCAGCGCCTCCTCGACGGCGTCGAGGGCGTTGCGGACGGCGCGGTCGCCGAGGGCGTGGAAGTGCACCTGGAAGCCGGCGGCGTCGAGTTCGGCGACGTAGCCGCCGAGCTTCTCCGGGTCGACGAAGTCGAGGCCGGCCTTGCCGGTGGAGCAGCCGCAGCCGTCGAGGTAGGGCTCGAGCATCGCGGCCGTGTGGTTCTCCGCGACCCCGTCCAGCATGATCTTGACGGTCCCGGCGCGGAACCGGGATCCGCCGCGTTCGGCCTCGGCGCGGCGCTGCTCGAAGAAGGGCAGCTGCTCCAGGCCGCCCTCGCGGTCCCACCACTGCGCACCGCGCACGCGGGCGGTCAGCGTGCCCTCGGCGTCGGCGCGCAGGTAGGCGCCGTAGACGTCGCCGGGGCCGAAGTTGGGGCCCACGCCCGCGTCCTGCCAGCCGGTGATGCCGTAGGAGTGGAGGTAAGCCTGGCCCGCGAGCAGGCCCTGGTAGAAGTCCTCGTCGGTGGCGGCGGGCATGTGACGGGTGACCAGGTCGGCCGCGCCCTCCTGCAGCATGCCGTTGGGGGTGCCGTCCGGGTCGCGCTCGATCCGGCCGTCGGCCGGGTCCGGGGTGTCCTTGGTGATCCCGGCCAGTTCGAGCGCGCGGCTGTTGGCCCACAGGGCGTGGCCGTCGGCGACGGGCAGCGCGACGGGGCGGTCGCCGACGGCGGCGATCGCGTCGAGCAGCGAGCGGTGCGGCATCCCGCCGGGGAAGGCCTGGAAGGACCAGCCGCCGCCGGTGATCCACTCGGCCTCGGGGTGGGCGGCCGCGTAGTCGGCGACGGCGGTCAGGTACTCCTCGGCGGTGGCCAGGTCGTGCAGGTTGCAGCGGGCCAGGGTGGTCCCGGCGAGGACCGGGTGCACGTGCGCGTCCTGGAAGCCGGGGAGCAGCAGCTTTCCGGCCAGGTCGACGACCTCGGTGTCCGGGCCGATCAGCGGCCGGACGTCGTGGTCCCGGCCGACGGCGGCGATGCGGCCGTCGCGGACGGCGACGGCTCCCGCCCAGGAGCGGGCCGGGTCGACGGTGTAGACGGGTCCGCCGAGAAAGACCAGGTCGGCGGTGGGGCGATCAGGGTGCACGGGCGCTCCAGGACGTGTCCGAGGCGGGGGAAGGCATGAGGGGAGGCATGGGATGCGCGGAACCGGGGGACGTCGCCGCCCGATGTGCAGAGAAGAAAACCCCCTGACAACGCACCTGTCAATGGCATTGACAGTGGCGCCCCGTTACGATCGGATGAAGCAGGCCCCCGCGACGGGGCGCGTTCGAGTCGAAGCGATGAGGAGGGGCCCGCGTGGAGGCCCGAGTGGCAGGGCGGTCGACGGCCCCGGGGTCGGCGGCGCAACGGTCGGCGGCTCAGCGGTCGGCCGGAGAGCAGGCGACCGCCCCGCAGGCGGCACAGTCGGCGAGCAGGCGACGGGTGACGCTCACGCGCGAGTCGATCCTGGAGGCGGCCCTGCGCCTCTGCTCGCCCGAGGGCGGCGGCCAGCTCACCTTCAGCCGGCTCGGCAAGGAACTGGGCGCGGACCCGACCGCCGTCTACCGGCACTTCCGCGACAAGGACGAACTCGTCCTGGCCCTCACCGACCTGGTGATCCAGGAGGGCATCGAGCTGGCGCGGCAGACCCTGCCCGACGGCCCGTCGGACGACTGGCGCGCCTGGCTGGCCGTCACCGCGCACAGCGTGCGCACCTCCCACCTGGCCCGGCCGGCCCTCGCGGTCCTGGCCGCCGCGCGCACCACCGCGAGCCCCGCCGAGACGCACAGCGTCGAGCAGTTGATCTCGGTGCTGCACCGGGCCGGACTGCCGGTCATCGAGGCCGCCGAGTGCTACCGCGCCCTGCTCGACATGACCTTGGCGATGACGCAGTACACCGCTGCCTTCTCCATCCTGGACCGGCAGGCCCAGGAGCAGGACGAGGCCGCCTGGGCCGTCAAGTACGGGATGCTGCCCGAGGACGAGTTCCCACTGCTGCACCGCAGCGCGCCGCGCCTGACCGAGTTGTTCCGTGACGACGACACCGTTTTCGCACTGGTGCTGGACACCTTCCTGGACGGCGTCGCGGTCCGCATCGGGCGCGCAGGGGAGGCGTGAGCGGACGGTGACGGCTCCCACGACGGACGGGCGGGTGCAGAAGGGCAACGAGACCCGTCGGCTGGTGCTGGCCCGGGCCGTGCGGATCGCCTCGACCGAGGGTCTGACGGCGCTGTCGATCGGGCGTCTGGCAACGGAGTTGGATCTCAGCAAGAGCGGCGTCTTCGCCCTCTTCGGCTCCAAGGAGGAGCTGCAGCTGGCGACGGTGCGCGCCGCCGAACAGGTCTACCTCGACCGCGTGATCACGCCCGCCCAGCAGCGGCCCGCCGGCCTGGAACGCCTGTGGGCGCTCCTGGAGGGCTGGCTGGAGTACTCGCGCACCCGCGTCTTCCCTGGCGGCTGCTTCTTCTACGCGGTCGGCGCGGAGTTCGACGCCCAGCCGGGCCGCGTGCGCGACCGTCTGGTCGAAGGCAGCAGCCACTGGCACGAGCTGATCAACGGTCAGCTCGAAGCAGCCCGCGCAGGTGGGCAGTTGACAGCCGAGGCGGATGTGGAGCAGCTCGCCTTCGAGGTGCTCGCCCTGCTGGAGTACGCCAACGCGATGTCGCTGCTCCACGACGACGAGGCGCCCTACGCCCGCTCCCGCCGGGCGGTGCTGCGCCTGCTGCGAGCCGAGTCGACAGCGGCCGCGCCGCTGCCGCTTCCCGCCGAGTGAGCGACAACCGCAGTATTCTGACGCCTCCCAAAAACTACACGAACGGTCGTGCTACTTTTCTCCCATGACCCTCGCCACCCTGCATTCCAGGGCGCAGGCCCTGCTCTCCCCCTTGGTGGCCGCCGTGCGGCCGGAGGACCTCGATCGACCCACCCCCTGCACCGAGTGGACGGCGCTGCGCCTGCTGGAGCACATCGTCGGCCAGCAGGACGGCTTCGCCGAGGCCGCGTACGGCCGTGGCGACACGCCAGGCGCGTTCGACGACCGCCCGCTCCCGCCCGGCATCGACCTGTCGGCCGCCTACGTCCACTCCGCCAAGGCCCTGACCGAGGCGTTCACCGAGGCCGAGACGGAGGGCCGGGCCTTCGCGCTGCCCGAGGTCCTGCCCGGCCACGCCTTCCCGGCCGCCCAGGCGATCGGCTTCCAGCTGCTCGACACCGTGGTCCACGCCTGGGATCTGGCCGCCGCGCTCGGGCAGCCCTTCGACTGCCCGCAGGAACTGCTGGGCCCCGTGCTGGAGATCACCGAACTGGTCCCCGCCCACGAGGCGTTCCGCGGACCGGACCGCGCCTTCGGCCCGGTGCTGGCCGGCACGCCCGGGAGCGGGTTCGACCGCGTCCTGCTGCTGCTCGGGCGCGATCCTGGATGGAAGGCGCCCTCCTGACATCGGATCAGTTCCGGTCGCCGGGCGGTGGGGCGGTGTCCGTGGACGTCGTCCCACCCGGCTCTGCCTCCTCCTCGGGCTCCTCCCGCTGTGCGCGCTCTTCGCGCTCCCACAGCGGGTGTTCGCGTTTGGCCCAGGAACGGCCGACCCAGCCGGTGCGCATGCCGTGCCGGGACTCCGGGTCCTTGAAGGCCATCCGCAGGTGCCCGAGGACGAGGATTCCGATCACCAGGGCCAGCCAGTCGTGGACGAAGGTCGCCCCCGTCCGCACGTCCAGCGCGGCCAGGTGCGGGAACCACAGCACCAGGCCGGTCCCGACCATCACCAGCGTGGCACCCGCGATGAAGGCCGCGTAGAGCTTCTGCCCGGCGTTGAACTTGCCCGCCGGCCCGGCGTGCCTGGTTCCGTGCCGGACCGCCCGCCAGGCCCAGCCGCGGTCCTCGGGCCGGAATCGGTTGAGCCGCCGCAGATCCGAGCGCACCGAGCGGAATCCGAGCCCGACCGCGAGCGGCAGCGGCAGCAGCACCCCGCTCCACTCGTGCACCGTCACCAGCAGCCGCCGCCGTCCGACGAGCTCGGCGAGCTGCGGCAGGTAGAGGAAGGCCGCGGAGAGGATCGCGACGATCATCAACGTGGCCGTCGTCCGGTGCACCCAGCGCTCGGCGACGGTGAACCGGCGCAGCTCGTCGGGGCCGTGCGCCTGCTCAGTTCGAGGTCGGAGCATCGTCGCGCCCGTTGGAACGGCCGACCCAGGCCTCGACGTCATAGCCGTAGTGCTCCCAGTAGCCGGGTTCGACCTGGGACGTCACCGTGATGCCGGAGAGCCACTTGGCCGACTTGTAGAAGTACATCGGCGCGACGTACAGCCGCACCGGCCCGCCGTGAGCGCTCGTCACCGGCGCGCCGTTCATCTCGTGCGCGATCAGCACGTCGCTGCGCCTCGCCTCGTCGAGCGTGAGGCTCTCGCTGTAGACGCCGTCGAAGCAGGTGAACCTGATCGCGGTGCCCTGCCTCTGCACTCCGGCCATGTCGAGCAGGTCGCGCAGCAGTACGCCGGAGAACTCGGTGTTCGGCACCCGCCACCCGGTGACGCACTGGACGTCGCGGACCAGCCGGGTCTGCTGCATCGACTTCAGGTCGGCGAGCGTGTAGGTGGCCGGGCGGTCGACCAGGCCGTCGACGGTCAGCCGGTAGTCCGTGTCGCTGCGGTGCGGGATGGAGTCGGCGACGTTGTAGAACTGGAACCCGCCGCCGCCGGGCAGCAGCCCGGTGAGCCCGGTCGGGTCCTTGCTGCTGACCTCGGCGAGCACGTTGTCCAGCCCGTTCTGGATCCGCGCCCCGAACGCCACCCCCACCGCGCCGAGGCCGAGCACGCCGAGCACCACCCGCCGCCCGACGGGCTTGCCCGCGCTCTGCCGACCCCGCTGTTCCATGCCTCCATCCCACCACTCCGCGCATGCGCTGACCAGGGCGGACAGGGGCCTGTCACAATTCTCTAAGGAATCTGTCGCCTTGACCGGCGAGGTGCACCTCCCGTCGTCTCCGGGCGATCGTCTCCGGATCCCAGCCCGGTCTGGGGACGGAGTCGAGGAGCAGGCGGGTGTAGGGGTGGCCCGGGTCGTCGAGCAGGTCCGCGATCGGGCGGTGCTCGACGGGGCGGCCGCGGAGCAGCACCAGGGCCTCGTCGCAGACGTAGCGGACGACGGCGAGGTCGTGGCTGACGAAGACGAGACCGATGCCCGCCTCCCTGCGGATGTCCGTCAGGACGTTCAGCACCTGGGCCTGGACCGAGACGTCGAGCGCGGAGACCGCCTCGTCCAGCACGAGGACGGCCGGTTCGACCGCCAGGGCGCGGGCGATCGCGGCACGCTGGCGTTGACCTCCGGAGAGGTGGCGCGGCAGCGCGGCGGCCTCCCGCTCGCCGAGGCCGACCTGGGCGAGCAGCTCGCGGACGCGCGATGCGCGCGTGGCGCGATCGTGGCAGCCGTGCAGACGCAGCACACCGTCGAGGGTGGAGCCGACGGTGAGCCGGCCGTCCAGGGAGAGGTAGGGGTCCTGGAAGACCATCTGCACCGCCTTGGCCCGCGCCAGCCTTGCGGTCCGGCCCCGGAGGGTCGCGGCCGGCGCCTCCCCGAGCACCCTGATCGTTCCGCTGTCGGGCCGTTCCAGCCCGACCAGCATCCGGGCGGTGGTGGTCTTCCCGGATCCGGACTCCCCGACCAGCCCGAGCGCGCCGCCCGGCGGCAGGCTGAACGAGACACCGTCGACGGCGGTGGTCGCGCCGTAGGTCTTGCGCAGGTGGCTGACTTCCAGCAGGGCGGTCATGGGCGGGCCTCCGTGACAGCGGGGTTCGGAAGTTCTGCGACGCGGAAGCACGCCGCGCTGCGGTCGGGTGCGGCCGTCAGGGGGAGGAGCTCGGGGGCGGAGTGGTCGCAGCGGCCCGGCTCGGCGAAGGTGCAGCGGGCCGCGAAGGCGCAGCCGGGGGCGGACTCGGCGAGGCTCATGGGTGCGCCCGGCACCGGTCGCAGGCGCTCCAGCGGGCCGGTCAGCGGCGGTGTCGAGCCGAGCAGGCCGCGCGTGTACGGGTGGCGCGGCGAGCCGAACAGCTCGGCGGCCGGCGCCTGCTCGACGATCCGGCCCGCGTACATGACGTAGACGCGGTCGCAGGAGGCGGCCGCCAGCTCGATGTCGTGGGTGATCAGCAGCATGCCGAGGCCGCGTGCGCGTTGGAGGCCGCCGAGCAGGGCGAGGATCTCGGCCTGCGTGGAGACGTCGAGCGCGGTGGTCGGCTCGTCGCACAGCAGCAGCCGGGGCTCGCCGGCCAGCGCCCCCGCGATCATGACGCGCTGCAGCATGCCGCCGGAGAGCTGGTGCGGGTACTGCCGCAGGTGGCGGGGAGGATCGGGCAGGCCGACGGCGGCGAGCAGCTCCAGCGCCCGTGCCTCGGCCTCACGCCGGGACCAGCCCTTGGTGAGCCGCAGCGGCTCGGTGAGGAAGTCGCCGATGCGCCGCACAGGGTTGATGCCGGCCCGCGGGTCCTGGAAGACCATCGACGCCACACCGGTACGCACCTCGCGCAGCCGAGCGGCGTCCGCGCCGACCAGGTCCCTGCCCTCGACCAGGACCCGGCCGGTGACGCGGGCCCTCGCCGGGAGGAGGCCCAGCGCCGAGCGGGCGGTGACGGACTTGCCGGAGCCGGACTCGCCGACCAGACCGACCACCTCACCGGCCGCCAGGCGCAGGGTGACCGCGTCCAGCACAGGCCGGGCCGCGCCCGGCAGTTCGACGGTCAGCGCGTCGATCTCAAGGAGTGTCATCGGGCGTCCCTCCGGGCGAGGCGGTCGCCGAGCTGCTCGCCGACGACGTTGAAGGCCACGACCACCAGCACCACGGCCACCGCCGGGACGACGGCGGACAGCGGCTGTCCCTGGAGCACCGCCGCCTGCGCCTGGTTGATCATCGCGCCCCAGTCGGGCGTCGGCGGCTGGACGCCGAGGCCGAGGAACGACAGGGCAGCCAGATCCAGCAGCGCGTAGCCGAAGTTGACGGTGGACTGGGCCAGCACGGTCGGGCCGAGGTTCGGCAGCAGCCGGCGCACGGCGACGAACACCGGCGCGTGGCCCTGCACCAGGTAGGCGGACACGTAGGGGCGGGTCCGCTCCTGCGCGGTCAGCCCGCGCACCAGACGGGCGGTGTAGGGCATGTAGGCGATGGCCATGGCCAGCACCGGCCCACCGAGCCCCTTGCCGAACAGGGCTACCGCGAGGATCGCCAGCAGCAGCGAGGGGAACGCGAAGAGGATGTCCAGCACGCGGCCGATCACCGCGTCGACCCAGCCGCCGCGCCAACCGCTGAACAGGCCGACGCCGATCCCGGCCGCGCTGGAGAAGGCGACGACGCAGAGCGGGCCGAGCAGGCTGGTGCGCGTGCCCACCAGCAGGGCGGAGAAGGTGTCGTGGCCGCCCTGGTCGGTGCCGAGCAGGTGGGCGGCGCCGGGCCCGGCCATGGTGTCGGCGAAGTCGCCGACGGTCGGGTCCTGCGGCGCCAGCCACGGCGCGAACAGCGCGACGACCACGAAGGCGACGAGCAGCACCAGGCAGACCTGGAACAGCCGGCCGTGCGCGAGGAACCCGCCGCGCAGGCGGCCCAGCAGCGGGCGGCGAACGAGAACGGTCGTGCTCATCGGGCTCCTCCCCCGGCCGCGATACGCGGGTCGATCAGCGGATGGACCAGGTCCACCAGGGTGTTGACGACGACGAAGACCGCGACGACGAGCAGCACCAGCGCCTGCACGACCTGGAAGTCGAGCTCGTCGACGCACTGGACCAGCAAGGAGCCGATCCCGGACATCCCGAACGCGGTCTCCACGATCGCCGTGCTGACGAGCATCCCGGAGACCAGCAGCCCGGAGACGGTGAGGATCGGCCCGAGCGCGTTGCGGAACACGTGCCGGCGCAGCACGCTGCCGCGCGGCGCGCCCCGGCTGAGGGCCACCTCCACGTGCTCGCGGCCGAGTTCGTCCAGCATGGAGGCGCGGGTGACCCGGGTGACCAGGGCCATGAAGGTCACCGACAGCGCGACGGCGGGCAGCGCGACGTGGTGCAGCTCGTCCAGCAGTCCGGTGCCGTTGCCGATGGTCGGGAACCAGCCGAGCCGGACGCCGAAGACCGAGCGCAGCACGA
Source organism: Streptacidiphilus melanogenes (assembly GCF_000787835.1). Taxonomy (GTDB): domain Bacteria; phylum Actinomycetota; class Actinomycetes; order Streptomycetales; family Streptomycetaceae; genus Streptacidiphilus; species Streptacidiphilus melanogenes. The sequence continues at coordinate 130,303 of NZ_BBPP01000015.1, read as the reverse complement.
CCGCCGCCGCGAAGGACGGCACCGCCGCGCCGACGGTGACCAGCAGGAGCACGCTCTTGTCCGTCCGCGTGCCGTGCCGCAGCGCGCTGAACGCGCCCGCGCCGATGCCGACGACGGCGATCAGCACGGTGGAGACGCCGACCAGCAGCAACGAGGCGGGCAGCCGGGCCCAGATCACCGCGCCGACGCTCTCGTGGAACAGGTAGGACCGGCCGAAGTCGCCGTGCAGGACCGCGTCCAGCCAGTGCCAGTAGCGCGCCGGGAAGGGCTGGTCGAAGCCGAACTCCTTGCGGACGGCCACCAGTTCGGCCGGGCTCGGGCTACGCCCCTTGACCAGGAAGGAGACCGGATCGCCGGGCGCGAGGTAGAGCGAGGAGAACACCAGGAACGAGGTGACCAGCAGCGTCACGGCCATGCCGAGCAGCTTCCGGAACAGGGCGACGGCGACGCTCATCCCTTGGCCCCGCTGTCCTTGGCCCCGATCTCCGCGGCCCAGGGGTAGTACAGGTAGTCGATGGAGGGCTTGACGCCGGTGATCCGCCTGCCGAGGAAGACGCTGACCGGCTCGGTGTAGAGCGGCAGCCAGGGCAGCTGCTGCATGGCGATCTGCTGCGCCTGAGCCGCCGCCGCGGCGTGCGCGGCCGGGTCGTAGGCGCCGACGGCCTGGTTGACGGCGGCGTCGAACTGCGGGTCGGACCAGCCACCGTAGTTGCTGAACGCGCCGGTCTGGAGCGAGCCGTACATGTCCAGCGGGTCGGTGATGGAGGTGTACCAGAAGGTCAGGAAGAGGTCGATGCCCTTGCGCGCGGCCGGGTCGGTGAACAGGGCGGTGTACTTGTCCGCCGACACCGTGTCGATCTGCGGCTTCAGCCCGATCGCGGTGGCGGCCTGGGCGACGGCCTGGGTGATGATCGTCGTCTGCGAGTCCAGCGGGCTGGTCGCGATGACGACCGTCTGGCCGTGCACACCCGCCTCGGCGGCGAGCGCCTTGGCCTTCGCCGGGTCGTACGGGTACTGCGGCAGGTTCTTCAGCAGCGCGTCGACGCTCGCGGCCGAGCCGCTGCCGTCCCAGTTGTTGCGGGTGACCAGCGAGTCGGCGATGTCGCCGACGCCGCCCGCCCCGGCCGTGATGATGCCCTTCCGGTCGATCGCCATCAGCAGCGCCTGCCGCACCTGCGCGTTGCCGAGCACGCCCTTGAGGTTGCCGACGACCTCGTCGGCGACGGTGGTGTTGCGCCCGTAGTAGAGCGTCCCGGCGGCGCTGGTGGACAGCTGGCGGTAGGAGTCCGGCGGAACCATCCAGCCGCCGTCGACCTCGCCGGTCTGGAACGCGTTGACGCGGGCCGTCGCGTCGGACAGGAAGACGAACTTCACCTGGCCGGACCTGGCCTTGAGCTTCGGGTCCCAGTAGCCGTCGAAGCGCTTGAGGACGATGGACTGGCCGGGCGTCCAGGAGGAGAAGGAGAACGGGCCCGTGCAGTTGACGCCCTTGCCCGGATTGCCGTAGTCCTTGCCGTCCGCTTTCAGCGTGGCCGCGGACTCCACCGTGCCGGGGCTGGCGGCCAGGTACTTGTTGAAGGTCGAGTCGGGCCTCGACAGGGTGACGGTGACCTGCATCGGCCCCGTCCGGTCCACGGACTTGACGTTGCGGAACGGGTAGGCCCAGTCGCTGCCGACGTCCGGGTCGAGGTTGCGTCGCAGCGAGGCGACCACGTCGTCGGCGGTGAGCAGGGTGCCGTCATGGAAGTGCACGCCGCTGCGGATGGTGTAGACCCAGGTGGTGGGCGTCGGGTTGGCGTAGGAGGCGGCCAGCCCCGGCGAGACGGTGAGGTCCGGGTTCCAGCGCAGCAGGCTTTCGCAGACGTTGGCGAGGACGGTGTTCGGCGGGTAGTCGAAGGAGTAGGCGTAGTCGAGCGAGGTCGGTTCGGCGAACAGGGACCAGGTGAAGGAGGACAGGTCGCCCTTGGCCGCGGGCGTCGTGTCGGTCAACTGGTAGGCGGTGGCGGCGCCCTGGGGGCCGCCACCGTGGGCGGTCCCGCTGCACGAGGTGAGCGCGAGGGCGGTGAGCGGGACGAGGGCCAGGGCGAGGGTTCTGCGGCGGGTGCGGTGAGTGGACACGGGGAAACCTCCGGGCGGCGGGGGTGTGGTCAGTGGTCGGCGACGTGCACCGGGATGCCGTCGACGAAGGTCATCCGGACGCGGGTGGCGCCGATCTCCTCGGGCGGCCCGGCGAAGGGGTCGCGGTCGAGCACGACCAGGTCCGCGCACTTGCCGGGCTCGACCGTGCCGGTCTCCTGGTCCAGGTGGTTCACCCAGGCGCTGCCGGCCGTGTAGGCGGTCAAGGCCTGGGCGAGGCTGAGCGCCTGCTCGGGGAGGAAGGGCCGCCGCGGCCGGCGGTCCGCGGCGGCGTTGGGGGCCTCGGTCGGCACGGCGCGGTTGACGGCGACATGGATGCCCCAGAGCGGGTTGGGGCTGCTCACGGACCAGTCGCTGCCCGCGACCAGCCGCGCGCCGGCGCGCGCCAGATCCCCGAACGGGTACTGCAGTGCGGCGCGTTCGGGGCCGAGGAAGGGGATGGTCAGCTCGTCCATCTGCGGCTCGTGCGCGGCCCACAGCGCCTGGATGTTGGCCGCGGCGCCGACCTCGGCGAAGCGCTTGACGTCGTCGGGGTGGACGAGCTGGAGGTGGGCGAGGTGGTGGCGGTTGTCGTTCGCGCCGTTCCGGTCGCGGGCGGTCGTGAGCGCGTCCAGCACCTCGCGGACGGCCCGGTCGCCGAGCGCGTGGAAGTGCAACTGGAAGCCGAGCGCGTCCAGTTCGGTGACGGCGGCCTGCAGCACCTGCGGCGGCACGAAGCTGAGGCCCGAGTTGGCGGTGGCACAGCCGCAGCCGTCCAGGTAGGGGGCGAGCAGGCTCGCGGTGAAGTTCTCCGCGATGCCGTCCTGCATGATCTTGACGGTGGTGGCGTTGAACCGGCCGACCCGGCCGTGGAGGCGGCGTTCCACGAGGTCGGGGATCTGCTCGATGCCGCGCTCGCGGTCCCACCACAGCGCGCCGACGACACGGGCCTTGAGCGTGCCCGCGCGGGCGGCGTCGACGTAGACGGCGAAGTTGTCCGGGTTGCCGGGGAAGGCGCCGATCATCGCGTCCTGCCAGGCGGTGACCCCGAGCGAGAACAGGTGGCGCTGGGCGACCTCCAGGCCCGCGCGGGCCTCCTCGGCCGTGGCCACCGGGACCAGGTCGCCGACCAGGTTCATCGCGCCTTCCTGGAGCATCCCGACGGGCGTGCCGTCGGCCTCGCGCTCGATCCGGCCGTCCGCCGGGTCCGGGGTGTGCCGTCCGACGCCCGCGAGCTGCAGGGCCCGGGAGTTGACCCAGGCGCCGTGGCCGTCGCGGTTGGTGAGCAGCACCGGCCGGTCGGGGACGACCGAGTCGAGCATGGCGCGGGTCGGGATGCCGTCCGGGAAGACGTCCATGGACCAGCCCCCGCCGCGGATCCAGGCGGCCTCGGGGTGCGCGGCGGCGTAGGCGGCGACGGCGGCGAGGTAGCCGTCGATGCTGCGCTGCCCCGACAGGTCGCAGCGGAGCATCTGGACCCCGGCGACGGTCGGGTGGACGTGGGCGTCCTGGAAGCCGGGGGCGAGCAGCCCGCCGTCGAGGTCGACGACCTCGGTGGCCGGGCCGAGCAGGGGGCGCAGCTCGGCCTCCGGCCCGACGGCCGCGATCCGGCCGTCGCGGACGACGACGGCGGCCTCGACGGGTCCGGCGGGCTCCGCGCCGGTCGCGGTGAACACCCTGCCACCGCGAAAGAGCAGCTGAGCAGGGATTTCTGACGATCCATGGGACGCCATCGGCGATTCCTCCCCGAGTGATGGTGAGGAGGAGTGAAGCGCGGCGCAACGCTGTTGTCAACAGTGTTGCGCGCAGCTCGGGCCGCATCGTTACACTGACCGCACCATGTCGAATCCAGCGTCGAACCAAGCCTCCCCAGCGTCGAACCACGCCTCGAAGCCGACCACCACGGCTCCCGCCCCGCGCGGCCGCAGCAAGCGCTCGGGCAGCCAGCTGACCCCCGAGGCGATCGTCCAGGCCAGCCTGCGCATCGCCGCGCGCGGCAGCGCGGACGCCTTCACCGTCCGCCGCCTCGGCGAGGAGCTCGGCGCCGACCCCACCGCCGTCTACCGGCACTTCCGCGACAAGGACGAGCTGCTGCTGGAGGTCGCCGACCGTACCCTCGGCGAGGTCCTGGACAGCGTCCCGCCCGGCCTGGGCTGGCAGGACCGCATCCGCGCACTGGCGGACGGCTCGCTCGCGGTCGCGCTCAAGTACCCGGCGGTCGCCTCCGCGATGGCCAGCCGGACGACCCGCCGCGCCAACGAGTTCCGCGTCGTCGAGCTGATCCTGGGCGCCGTGACCGAGGCCGGCCTGCACGGCGCGGAGGCCGCCGTCCACTACCGCATGGTCGGCGACTCCCTGCTGGCCCTGGTCGGCCAGCGCGCCGCCTACCTGCTCTTCTCGAAGGAGGCACGGGCGGCGGACGAGTCGGCCTGGAACCGCGAGTACCGGCTGGTGGATCCGCAGGCGTTCCCGCAGATCACGGCCGCCGCGGAGGAGTTGGCGGGAGTCACCCAGGACGCGGTGTACCGGGTCCGGGTCGAGGCGCTGATCACGGCGATCGAACGACGGGTCGGGGAACTGCGAGCGCAACACCGTTGACAACAACGTTGCGCCAGCGCTTCACTCCCGGACATCACTGTTCGATCGATCCCCCAGAGAGGGGTTCTTCGTCATGGACCGGGAACCTGCCAGATCGAGCACCACCACCCGCACCGGCCACCCCGACGGACTCGGTCTCGCCTTCTCGCTCGAGGGCGAGGCCCGTCGGCGCGGTATGCCCGTCACCGAGGTCGCGGGCGAGCGTGCCGCACGTGCCGAACGGGAACTGAACAGGCGTCAACTGCTGGCGGCGGCAGGCGCGGCCACCGCCGTCGGCCTCGCCGGGGCGGCCCTGGCCGGCGCGAGCCGGGCGGCGGCCGCCCCCGTGGCCGGGACCGCCGGGGCGGCCGTGAATCCGGCCACCGCGCCGCGCGTCGTCATCGTCGGCGCGGGCCTGGCCGGACTGCGCTGCGCGCACCGGCTGTGGACCGGCGGGGCACCCGTCGCCTCGACCGTCTACGAGGCCGACACCACCCATGTGGGCGGCCGCTGCTGGACGTTGCGCGGCTTCTTCGCGGGCGGCACGGTCAGCGAGCACGGCGGTTCGTTCATCAGCTCCACCGACACCTCCGTGCTGGCTCTGGCCAAGTCCTTCGGCCTGAAGACCGAGTACGCGAACGGCGGTTCGCTCAACTCGGGCACCTACGCGGGCTGGATCAACGGCGCCCGCTACGACGGTCCGCAGCAGCAGAGCGACTGGGTCGCCGAGGCGTACAACGCCTTCGCGGCCTCCTACGCCGCGATGGGCACCCCGCGCTGGAACAGCTGCAACGCCACGGCGAAGCAACTGGACCAGCTCTCCTGCCTGGACTACCTGACCCAGATCGGCCTGCCCTCGGGCTCCGCCCTGAGCCAACTGATCCAGTCGATCCAGCTCCAGGCCGGCGGCGACCCCGCACAGTCCTCGGCGATCGGCATGATCGGCTTCCTGGGCAACTCCTCGACCTTCGACGGCGGCCCTGGCTTCGACGAGAAGTACCACCTGGTCGGCGGCAACGACCAGTTGGTCAGCGGCATGATCGGCCAACTTCCCGCCGGAACCGTGCAACAGGGCTACCAGCTCGTGGCGGTGGTGCGGAACAGCGACGGCAGCTACGCCTGCACGTTCCAGTGCGGCGGCACGACGACCACCGTCCAGGCCGACCACCTGGTCCTGGCCCTGCCGTTCAGCACGCTCCGGGACGTGGACCTCACCCGGGCCGGGCTGAGCGCGCTGAAGCTGCAGGCCATCCAGCAGCAGGGCATGGGCCAGAACGCGAAGCTGGTCACCAGGTGACCACGAAGACCTGGCCCTCCCTGGGCTATAACGGTGTCAGCAACACCGCGCCGAGCGGCTACCAGACCGCGTGGGACGGCTCCGTCCAGCTCGGCGCGAAGGGCGGCCCCGCCCTGCTGGTCAACTTCCCCGGCGGCGACCGGGCCCGCACCGGCCTCACCGGAGCAGCCCACGGCCCCGCCCCGGCGGCGGACGTGAGCGCCTTCCTGTCACAGATCGAGCAGGTCTTCCCCGGGACCACGGCGGCGTACAACGGGCTCGCGTACGAGGACCACTGGTCGCTGGACCCGTGGCACAAGGGCGCCTACCACTACTACGAGGTCGGCCAGTACACGGCCTTCGCCGGCTACGAGGCGGTCCAGGAGGGCCGCGTCCACTTCGCGGGCGAGCACACCGACGTGGACAACGCGACGCTGAACGCGGCGGTCGCGTCCGGGGAACGGGTCGCGGCCGAGATCGCCGGTCAGATCTAGACCCGCGGACCAGGGGCGCGGGGAACTGCGCGGGAAACCACCCTGGGCGGACGCTCCTCGACGAGCTTCATCCGCGCAGGGGGCCCACGCAAGTCCCGCGCCCCTGACCTCACGCCGTCACCGGCAGCTCCAGCGGACCGTGCATGATCCCGCCCGTGGTCCAGGTCAGATCGGCGTACTCCCCCATCAGCCGCAGGCCCGGCAGCCTGCGCAGCAGTGTGCCGAGCGCGACCACGCCCTCCAGGCGGGCCAGCGGCGCGCCGACGCAGTAGTGGATGCCGTGCCCGAAGGAGAGGTGGCGGCCGTCCGTGCGGGTGACGTCGAGCTCGCCCGGGTTGCCGTGCGTGGACGGGTCCCGGCCGACCGCGGCCAGGGAGACGGTGACCGCGCTGCCCTTGGGGATGAGGACACCGCCCAGCTCCACGTCCCGCGAGGCGAAGCGCAGCGGGGTCTGGTCGACGGGGGCGTCGAAGCGGAGGAACTCCTCCACCGCGCCGGACAGCAGCTCGGGCCGCTCCCGCAGGAGCGCGGCCTGCTCGGGGTGGTCGAGCAGCGCGGCCGTCGCGTTTCCCAGCAGGTTCACCGTGGTCTCGTGTCCGGCGACGAGGAGGATGACGGCCGTGCCGAGCAGTTCGTCCTCGTTGAGCGCGTCCTCGTCCTCGCGGTTGAGGCGGATCAGCGCGGCGAGGAGGTCGTCGCCCGGGTCGGCCCGGGCCTGCTTGGCCGCGATCAGCTCGATGAAGTACCGGTTCAGGGCGAGCATGCCCTGCTGCTGGTCGGCGGAGGGCGTCGCCGAGCCGCCGGACACGGCGGCCAGGGTCCAGCGGCGGAAGTCCTCCCGCGCGTCCAGCGGGACGCCCAGCAGCTCGCAGATGACCATGACCGGCAGCGGCGCGGTGAAGTCCTCGACGAGGTCGATCGGTTCACCCGCGGCAGCCTTCGCCTCGACGGCGTCGATCAGCTCGTCCGCGATCTGCTGGATGCGCGGCCGCAACGCCTCGACACGGCGCGGCGTGAAGGAGCGGGCGACGGGGCCGCGCAGCCGGGCGTGGTCCGGCGGGTCAGCCATCAGCATGTTGGCGCCCAGCCCCTGACCGCGCCCCTGGTAGGAGAGGACGCCCGCGGCGTCGAGCGCCTCCCGGCCGACCTCCGGATCCTTCAGCAGGTCGGGGTGGGTGAGCGCGACGCGGGCGAGCTCGTGGTCGAGGACCAGGAAGAGGTCCAGCCCGCTGGGCTGCGCCACCCGCTGGATCGGCCCGCGGTCGCGCAGGCCCACATAGCGCGCGTGCGCCTCGGCCTTGAACGTCGGGTCGTTGACGAGCGGCGTCTCGTACTCGGCGGTGGTCATCCGGTTCCCCCCATCCGCGGCCCTCCTGTGGGCCGGCCGTGCCTGTCGTGATCAGGTGCCACCAGTCTGCCGGGTCAGTGCTGTCGACGGACAGTCAACTCTCGGCTCAGTTGGACGTGCACGGCTCTGGACCAAGCCGCCGCACGGGCGGACGATTCCGCTCATGCGGATGGAGGGGACGGCGGCCGTGGTCACCGGCGGCTCGCGCGGAATCGGACTGGCGGTCGCACGGGAGCTGCTGGCCGCCGGGGCGTCGGTGCTGATCGGCGCGCGCGGCCGGGAGGGCCTGTCACAGGCGCTGACCTCGCTCGGCCCGGCCCCGGGGCGCCTGATCGCCGCGGCCGGGGACGCGGGCGACGAGGTGGACGTCCGACGCTGGGCCGGGCTCGCGCTGGAGACCTTCGGGCGGCTCGACCACGTCGTCTGCAACGCGGGCGCCAACCGGCCGCTCGGCCCGGCGGTGACCGGCGACCCCCAGGCGTGGCGTGACACCTTCGCGGTCAACGTGCACGGCCCCCTGGCGCTGGTGCGCGCGGCATGGGAGGGCTGGATGCGCGACCACGGCGGCTCCGTCGTCACCGTGGTGACGGAGGGCGTCCACGGCGTCGGCCCAGGGCTCGCGGCCTACGAGACCAGCAAGGCCGCCCTGCTGCAGCTGACGAAGCACCTGGCCGCCGAACTGGCCCCGGGCGTCCGCGTGAACGCCGTCTCCCCGGGCCTGGTCCGCACCGAGCTGGCGCGCTTCTGGTGGGAACGCGACGAGCCCGCCCTCGCCGCGGACACCCCGCTGCGGCGCCTCGGCGAACCGGAGGACGTGGCCCGCGCGGTCTGCTGGCTCCTCTCCGACGAGGCAGCCTGGGTGACGGGCGCGGACCTGCTGGTGGACGGCGGCAGGCGGGTGCGCGCGGGGATGCTCCGGCTCACAGACCCGGGCCCGGCGGAGGTACCGCGCCCCTGACCGATCTCGCAGGTCCGAGCGGATAGGCTGAGCGGGCACCCGAGGAGGGACCTGGTGAGCATCGACCCCAAGCATCTCGAGATGATCGAGGAAGTCCGCCGCCAGATCCCCTCCGACTGGAAAGTCGAGTTCTCCGGCGACACCATCGTCATGCAGGCATCCTCCACCGACATCCATCAGCGGAACCTCGCGGTGATCCAGCGCCAGTTCGAGCGGTTCGCGCCCGAGGGGTACCTGTTCTCTAACAACACCGACCTGTACTCACCCCAGGTCGCGAAGCTGCGGAACCCCGATCTGACCTGCCTCCCGGACGACGCGATGACGACCGGACGGAGCACCACACCCGCGGAGCTCGCGCTGATCGCCGTAGAGGTCGTCTCCCCCACGAACCCGGAGAACGACTGGACGGGAAAGCTGAGGGACTACCCCGACATGGGAATCCCGCTCTACCTCATCGTGGACGCCAGGCAGGAGACCGTCACCTTGTTCCAGGAGATCGACGGGGGCCGCTACCGCATGCGGGAGGACGCCGACTTCGGCCAGACGATCCACGTTCCCGCCCCCTTCGACTTCGCACTCGACACCGCTCGGCTCATCAGCTACTGACGCGGCTGGGGGCCGGCCACTGGCCGCCGGGCGGCGGTGCTGGGAGCATCCAGGGGTCCGCGCCCGATGGAGGAGACGAACGTGCCGAGCACCGAACTGACCCGTGCCTACGAGGTCCCCGCCGCGCCCGTCGAGGTGCTGGCGCACCTGGCCGAGCCGGAGAACTACGTCGGGCTGTCACCGCTGCTGGTCGAGGTGCGGGACGTACGGCGCGAAGAGGAGATCACGCACTACCTGGCGGTCGAACGCTTCCGCTTTCTCGGGCTGATCACACACGACAACCTGATCCGGGTCAGCCTGCACGCCGAGCGTGATGGGCTGCCGGAGGAGGGGTCCGTCAGCGGGGACGTGGTGAGTCCCGGCGGCGTACGGATGGGCTACCGGTTCGCGATCCACGCGCACGACGCGGGCTCGCGCGTCGTGGACACATTGCAGCTCTCCGCGCCGTTCGGCCTGCTCCGCTTCGCGGCCGGGAAGGCCGCCGAGGTGCAGGCCGCGCGCGGGCGGGTGCTGGCCCAGCGCCTCGCCCGGCCGTCGGGCGACCGCTGACGGATTCGCCGACCAGACGGTCAGTCAAATCGCCCACAGAGGCCCTGGGCCCGCAGTACGCTGCAGGGAAACCGGGGGCGGGTGCGGCATTCCGCCCACGGATGACCGGCCGGACCCTGGGGGGGACCATGTTGGAACCGGAGCTGATCGCGCTCGCGACATCGGCGGGAACGGCCGTGGCGAAGGCCGCCGGCACCGATGCCTGGAACGGACTGCGCGAAGG
>NZ_BBPP01000015.1:93345-119953 GCF_000787835.1 Streptacidiphilus melanogenes | reverse complement strand
GGGAACGGCCGTGGCGAAGGCCGCCGGCACCGATGCCTGGAACGGACTGCGCGAAGGGGTCGCCCGCCTCTTCCGGCGCGGTCACGCGCCGGAAGAGGCGCAGCAGACGACACTCGAGCGGCTGGACCGTACAGCGGCCGAGTTGGAGGGCACGGCGCCCGACACGGCCGAAAAGGCGCAAGGGCTGGCGGCGGCGTCCTGGCAGACCCGCTTCCGGGACCTGCTGGAGGATCTGGGCGACGAGGAGGAACGGGCCGGGGCCGCGGCCGAGTTGAGGCGGCTGCTGAGCGAGGCGACCGTCGGCACGACCGGCGGGGCCGGGCTCGTGTCGGGCAACACCTTCCACGGCCCCGTCGCCTTCCAGGCCGGGGACAACAACCGACAGGACGTCCGCTTCGGCCCGCGGTCATGACCGACCGGGGCGGCGTCTTCAACGGTCCCACCGCGTTCATCGCGGGCGACCACGGCACCCAGCACATCCACATCGTCCACCAGTGGAAGCCCGGCTACCGGGTCGAGAGCTTCCCCGCCGAGCCCGGCCGGGTGTCCGCCCGGATCCTCGCCCAGCAGCCTTCGCGGCTGCTGCGGGCCGTGCACCAGGTGGTCCCGTTCACCGGCCGCGACGACGACTTGGAGGAGCTGGCCCGCTGGCGGGACGACGAGGCCGACCGGTTGGCCGTGCGGCTGGTGCACGGCCCCGGCGGAGAGGGCAAGTCCCGGCTCGCCGCGCACTTCGCCGAGCTCAGTCGCACGGCGGGGTGGACGGTGTGGCAGGCGGTGGTGAACGAGAGCGGCGCCGACCCCCTCGCCACCGGCCCGGCTCCCGAGACCGGGGCCGGGATCCTGCTGGTGGTCGACTACGCCGAGCGCTGGGCCACCGCGGACCTGCGCACACTCCTCCGGGAGCCGCTGCTGCACCGCACCGGTGTTCCCGTGCGGATCCTGCTCCTGGCCCGCCCGGCCGGCCTCTGGTGGGAGGGCCTGGAGACCTGGATCGGCGACACCCTCGACGCCCCCGCCGAGACCCACCCGGTCCGGCCGCTGGCCACGGCCCCGTCCGCGCGCGCCGACCTCTTCCGCCACGCCCGGGACAGCTTCGCCGGCCGCCTCGGCCTCCCCGCCGACCAGGCGGACCGGATCGACCCGCCCGGGGATCTCGACCTCGACGAGGACTACGCCCAGATCCTGACCGTCCACATCGCCGCCCTGGCCGCCGTCGACGCCCGCCTGCGCGACGACAAGGCCCCGGACAACCCCGCACGGGCCTCGGCCTACCTTCTGAAGCGCGAACGCGCCCACTGGAGCGCCCTGCACCACCGCACGCCCGGGCCGCTCTCCACCACACCGGAGACGATGGGCCGCGTGGTGCTGACCGCCACCCTCACCCGGCAACTCACGCGCACCCAAGGCCGTCAGGCCCTCGGCGGCGCCGGGCTCGCCGACACCGCCGAAGCCGCCAACACCCTCCTGGACGACCACCGCTCCTGCTACCCGGCGCACCCCAGCGACCCGGTCGGCGCGGTCACCGTGCTGGAACCGCTCTACCCCGACCGCCTCGGCGAGGACTTCCTCGGCCTGACCATCCCGGCAGGGCCTGACGCGCCTCATCCTGTGCCGGACGCGGCCACCGACGACTGGGCCCACGGCGCGGCCGCCCGGCTCCTGCTCTCGGCATCCCCCGACACGGAAGCCACCGCGCCCTGGGTCCGCGACGTTCTGACCGTGCTGATCGAGACCGCCCGCCGCTGGCCCCACGTCGCGACGGGCGAGCTCTACCCCCTGCTGCGGGCCCACCCCGAACTCGCCCTGCGGGCAGGCGGCACCGCGCTGTTCGCCCTTGCTGAGATCGACGACGTCCCATCCGGCCTTCTGGCAGCCATCGCGGATCTCTTCCCGACCGCCGGGAACACGGATCTGGACATCGGCATCGCGGCCGTCACCGCCCGCCTGGCCGATCACGTCCTGGCTGCCACGGACGACCCGCGCACCCGAGCCCGCATCATCGACCAGCTTGCGCTGCGCCTGTCCCGGGTCGGTCTTCGCCGCGACGCCCTCCTCGCCGCCGAGCGGGCCACGGAGATCTGGGCCGGGCCGGCGGCTGAGAACCCGGCAGCCCACGCACCCGACCTCGCCCGCTCACTCAACAACCTCGGCTCCCTCCTGTCGCAGCTGGGACGGCAGTCCGAGGCGCTGGCCGCCATGGAGCAGGCGGCGGAGAGGTGGAATCGGCTGGCAGGGGACGACCCGGGGACCTACGCACCCGACCTCGCCCGCTCACTGAACAACCTCGGGGCCGTCCTGGCGGAGCTGGGACGCCGGGGCGAGGCGCTGGAGGCCACGGGACAGGCCGTGGAGATCTGGGGTCGGCTGGCGGCGGACGACCCGGCGGCCCACGAACCCAACCTGGCTCTCTCGCTGCACAACCTCGGTGCCCGGCTCGCGGGCGTGGGGCGGCCGAGCGAAGCGCTGGCCGTCACGGGGCAGGCGGTGACGATCCTCCAGCGACTGACGGCGGAGAACGCAGCCGCCCACGAACCCGACCTCGCGACCTCCCTGACCGACCTCGGGGTCCAGCTGTCGGTGGCGGAGCGGCACGGCGAGGCGCTGGCTGTCACGGAGCAGGCGGAGCGGATCCTCGCCGCGCTCGCGGCAAGGACCCCGGCGGCCTACGGATTCGACCACGCCCGCTCTCTGGTCAGCCTCGGCCTCCGGCTGGCGGAGGCGGGGCGGCACGATGAGGCGCTGGTCGCCACCGGGCGCGCGGTCGAGGCCCTGGGTGAGTCGGCGGTGAGGAGCCCGGCCGCCCACGAACCCGACTTCGCCAACTCCCTGAACAACCTCGGGGAGCACCTGTGGACTCTCGGGCGGCGGGACGAGGCGCTGAGCGTCACCGAGCAGGCGGTGGGGATCCTGGTCCGGCTGGCAACGCGAAATCCCGCCGCCCACGAGCCCATGCTCGCCCTGTCGTTGAACAACCTCGGCGTCCGGCTGTCGGAGGCGGGGCGGCCGGAGGAGGCGCTGGCGGCCGCGCAGGAGGCCGTGGAGATCCGGCGTCGGCTGGCGACAGGGGTCCCCGACGCCCATGAAGCCGATCTCGCCCTGTCGCTGACCGTTCTCGCCCTCGTCCGGGCGCGGGAGAGCGACTTCGCCGCCGCGCTGGACCTCACGGCGGAGGCGGCGGAGATCTATCAACGCCGGGTCGCCGCCGCCCCCGGCCTGGTCCCTCGTCTCCTCAAGGTGCTGGCCATGCAGGCCGCCGCGCTCGACGAGCTCGGGCGCTCGAGGCAGGCCGACAGACTGCGGCGGTGGACCGCGCAGCACTACGGGTGATCCCGGCGGGCGGGGAGGGTCCTGCGGGAGCAGCCGGACCAGGCAGAATGGTCCGGTGACCCTGACTGATCTCATCCCCGCCAGCCCCCAGCCCGACGAGCTCTTCACGGCCTTCGCCGGGTGGGCGGAGGAGCGCGGGATCACCCTCTACCCCGCTCAGGAAGAGGCGCTGATCGAGATCGTCTCGGGCAACAACGTCATCCTGAACACCCCCACCGGCTCCGGAAAGAGCCTGGTCGCGGCGGGCGCGCACTTCACCGCGCTGGCGAACGGGCAGCGCACCTTCTACACCGCGCCGATCAAGGCGCTGGTCTCGGAGAAGTTCTTCGACCTGGTGAAGATGTTCGGCACCGAGAGGGTCGGCATGATGACGGGCGACGCGTCCGTCAACCCGACCGCGCCGATCATCTGCTGCACCGCCGAGGTGCTCGCCTCGATCGCACTGCGCGACGGCGCGCAGGCGGACGTCCAGCAGGTCGTCATGGACGAGTTCCACTTCTACGCCGAGCCGGACCGCGGCTGGGCCTGGCAGGTGCCGCTGATCGAGCTGCCGCAGGCGCAGTTCCTGCTGATGTCGGCGACCCTCGGCGACGTGCGCAAGTTCGAGGCGGACCTCAAGCGCCGCACCGGCCGCGACACCACGACGGTGTCCTCGGCCACGCGCCCCGTGCCGTTGTTCTACGAGTACCAGCGCACCCCCATCCACGACACGCTGGAGGACCTGCTGAAGGCAGGTCAGGCGCCGGTCTACGTCGTGCACTTCACGCAGGCGCAGGCCGTCGAGCGGGCGCAGGCGCTGATGAGCATCAACATGTGCACCAAGGCCGAGAAGGACGCCATCGCCGCGCTCATCGGCAACTTCCGCTTCACCACCAAGTTCGGCCGCAACCTGTCGCGCTTCGTGCGGCACGGCATCGGCATCCACCACGCGGGCATGCTGCCCAAGTACCGGCGTCTGGTGGAGCGGCTGGCGCAGGCCGGGCTGCTGAAGGTCATCTGCGGCACCGACACCCTCGGCGTCGGCGTCAACGTGCCGATCCGCACGGTGCTGTTCACCGCGCTCTCCAAGTACGACGGCCAGCGCGTGCGGATGCTGCGCGCGCGGGAGTTCCACCAGATCGCGGGCCGCGCCGGGCGCGCCGGCTTCGACACCGTCGGCACCGTCGTCGCGCAGGCGCCGGAGCACGTGATCGAGAACGAGCGGGCCGTCGCCAAGGCGGGCGACGACCCGAAGAAGAAGCGCAAGGTGGTCAGGAAGAAGGCTCCCGAGGGCTTCGTCTCCTGGGGCGAGGAGACCTTCAACAAGCTCATCGACGCGGCGCCCGAGCCGCTGGTCTCCCGCTTCAAGGTGAGCCACCTGATGCTGCTCTCCGTCATCAACCGCCCCGGCAACGCCTTCCAGGCGATGCGGCACCTGCTGACGGACAACGACGACGACCCGAGGACGCGTCGTCGCCACATCCGCGAGGCCATCGCCATCTACCGCTCCCTGGAAGCCGGCGGCGTCGTCGAGCGCCTGCCGCACCCCGACGACACCGGCCGCATCGTGCGCCTGACGGTCGACCTGCAGGACGACTTCTCGCTCACCCAGCCGCTGTCCACCTTCGCGCTCGCCGCGTTCGAGCTGCTGGACCCGTCGTCGCCGACGTACGCGCTGGACGTCCTCTCCGTGGTGGAGTCGACGCTGGACGACCCGCGCCAGATCCTGCACGCGCAGGAGAACAAGGCCCGCGGCGAGGCCGTCGCGGAGATGAAGCGCGACGGGATCGAGTACGAGGAGCGGATGGAGCGGCTCCAGGAGATCTCCTACCCCAAGCCGCTGCAGGAGCTGCTGGAGCACGCCTACGAGGTCTACCGCCGCTCCCACCCGTGGATCAGCGACCACCCGCTGCGCCCGAAGACCGTCGCCCGCGACCTCTACGAGCGCGCGATGACCTTCACCGACTACGTCGGCTTCTACGAACTCCCGCGCACCGAGGGCCTGGTGCTGCGCTACCTCGCCTCCGCCTACAAGGCGGTCGAGCACACCGTCCCGGACCACCTGAAGTCCGAGGACCTGCGCGACCTGATCTCCTGGCTCGGCGAGCTGGTCCGTCAGGTGGACTCCAGCCTGCTCGACGAGTGGGAGCAGCTGGCCAACCCCGAGGACGAGGAGGAGCTGGAGGAGTCGCTGGAGGAGAGGACGGCCCCGGTCACCGCCAACAAGCGCGCCTTCCGCGTCCTGGTCCGCAACGCGCTGTTCCGCCGCGTGGAGCTGTGCGCGCTGGAGAACTACGGCGCGCTGGCCGAGCTGGACGCCGAGGACGGCGGCTGGGACGCGGACCGCTGGGCGGACGCGATGGACGCGTACTGGGACGAGCACGAGGACCTGTTCACCGGCCCCGACGCGCGCGGCCCGAAGATGCTGATCATCGACGAGGAGACGGTCCAGGGCGCGTGGCTCGTCCGCCAGATCTTCGACGACCCGGCGGGCGACCACGACTGGGGCATCAGCGCGGAGGTCGACCTCCACTCCTCCGACGAGGAGGGCAGGGCGGTCCTCCGCGTGACGGGCGTCGACCGCCTGGGCTAGGCGCCACCAGGGCGCGAGACTCGGCTGAGGCCAGCTCCTGCGCCCCGGCGAGGGCCCGGGTGGAGTCCTCGGCGGCGCGGGCGCGCAGCTCCTCGGCCTCGCCGCGCAGACGCTGGGACTCCTGCTCGGCCTGCTCGCGGATCTGCTCGGCCTCGGCGCGCAGCCGAGCGGCCTCGGTCGTGGCCAGCTCCCGGATCTGCGCGGCCTCACAGATATGGCTCCGCCGCGTGGGCGCGACAGTCCCCCAGCCTTCGGCCGGGAGGTGCCCCCATGGGTGGTTGCTCGCGCCCACGCGGCGGAGCCGCATATGAGCAGAGCCCACGCGCCTCAGGGGGTTGCGACCTCCGCGCGCAGCACCGAGTACAGGACCATGTCGCGCCACGCGCCCCCGCGGAAGCAGGCGCCGCGGAGGACGCCCTCGCGGGTGAAGCCCGCGCGTTCGAGAGCGCGCTGCTCGGGGGTGTTGGTCACCTCCGTGCCGGCCTCGATGCGGTTCACCCGGGTGTGGGCGAACAGGTACTCGACCAGCAGCCGCTGGGCGCGCGTGCCGTAGCCCTTGCCGCGCTCCGCGGTGAGCAGCGAGATGCCGATGTTCCAGCAGGGCGACGCGGGACCCTGCATCACCTCGTGCCACTGCACCTCGCCGACGAACCGGTCGTCCTCGCCGACGACGGCGAGCCTGCCGCCCTGCGGCGAGAGGAAGCCCTGCTCCGCCCACTGCCGGCGCAGCGCCCCGGGGTTCCGGTGGCCGAAGAAGCCGAACTCGCCCGCCTCGGCGGGGTCCTCGAAGAGCTGCTCCAGCAGGTCGAGATCCTTCGCGGCGACGGGACGCAGGCGCACGTGATCAGACATGCCGATCAGCCTATTCCGCTCGCACGGGCCGGTCAGCAAGCGGTCAGCGGCGGAGCAGGGTGATGCCGTCGCTCTGGGCGACCAGGGTGTAGCCGCGGGCCTCGTAGCGGCCGAGCTCGGCGACGGCCGTGTCCGCCGAGCAGGGGGCGATGGCCTTGGAGTCCGTCGAGTCGACGACGACCCACGCGGCGTCGGCGGAGGCGGCACGCATGCAGACCAGGGTGACCGTGTCGCGGTGGACCAGTTGGGCGGCGAGGCGGTTGCTGGCGGCGACCTTCACGCCGCTCGGGATCTCGCCCAGTATCGCGTCGGCCGTCTCGACGTGGGCCGGGGTGATCCACTGCGGTGGCAGCACCAACTCCCGCATCGGGAAGAACGGCAGGGTCAGCGCCGTGAAGGCGGCGCTCGCCGTCAGCAGGGCGCGGCCTCTGTGCCAGGGGAGTCCGCCGCGGCTGAGCGCGTGGACGAAGCCGCCGAAGACGATCGGCATCAGCACCGCGCTGTAGTGGTAGGCGACGCCCCAGTAGTGCGTGTTGCCGGAGGCGAAGCGCCACAACAGCGTCGGGACGCAGAGCAGCGTCAGCGGCGAGCGCAGCCCCAGGAACGCGCTGGGCGCCAGCAGCATCAGCACCGTCAGCCATTTGACGGGCGGCCAGGGCAGGTGCACCAGCAGGCCGAGGATGGACCCGCCGCCGCCCGCCTGGGTGATCCCGCCGGTGGTGGCGCTCCCGCCGCCGGTGATCTGCTGCCAGTAGTCGAACCCGCCATGGACGTTGACGGCGGGCAGCACCAGCAGCACCTCCACGCAGGTGCCCAGCGCCCCGGCCGCGGTGAGCCACAGGCCGAGCCGGCGCGGACCGCGCAGCGCGATGTAGACCCCGACGGCGGCGACCGTCAGCCCCTGGTCCTCCTTGACCAGCAGCATCGGCAGGGACCACAGCGCGGCCGCGCGCCACCGCTCCTCGCCGAGGGCGCGCACCGCGTAGGCGACCAGCGGAACGGCGAGCGCCACCTCGTGGAAGTCGAACGCGGCGGCCTGCACGACGCCCCAGGACGCGCCCAGGCCGAAGCCCACCACCAGGGCGGTGCGCGGGCCGCGGGCGGTCAGCGCCCAGTCGGCGAGCGGCACGATCGCCAGCGACAGCAGCACGCTCTGCGCGACCAGCAGCGTCACCGGGCTAGGGAAGATCCGGTAGAACGGCGCGAGCACGGCGATGGCCGGGCTGAAGTGGTCGCCCAGCACGTCGAAGCCGGGGCCCTTGAGCGGGGTGACCGGCGCCCGCAGGTGGGCGTAGGCGCGCACGGCCTGTTCGAAGATGCCCAGGTCGTAGCCCGCGGTCTGCTGCAGTTGGTGACGGCGCACCGACAGGACCGTGTAAAGCACAGCGAAGACCGCCGCCGTGCCCCAGCTGTAGGCCCATGCCGGTATCCGGTTGTCCGAGCTTCCGAGCTCCCCCGCCACCAGCCGTACGCGCCGCTGCGCGACGACCGTCGTCCCGGTTGTACTCACTCTCCGCTTCCCACCCCGTCAGCCTGCCGTCCCGTCCGTTCCCGTCCGCCTTCCGCCGCTCCCTGTGACTAGGCCCCCGCCTTCACCGGGACGCGTCGGGCGACGAAGAGGTCGGTGAACCACTCGAGGTCCAGGAAACCGCCGTGGGAGTCGAGGCAGGAGCGTAGCTCGGCGAGCAGCGCCGCGCGCCGCTCGGGCTCCATGATCTGCACGCCGGAGTACGTCGCGGCGGCGGCCAGCCAGGATTCGGCGCCGCGCCGGGTGACGCCGTTGCGCAGCCGCACCGAGCGCTGGTCGGTGAACCGCTCGTCGCCGCCGAACTCCCACGCCGCCCAGCCGTTCTCCGCCGTCGACTCGATCTCGCCGGCGAAGTCCGAGGCGAGGCCGGTCACCCGCAGCAGGTCGCTGCCGTGGGCGGCGTCGATGGCGGTCAGGTCGCGGTGCACGAGCGGGTCGACGACGCCGAGGAAGTTCCAGAAGAGCGCGACCGTCCCGCCGGGGGCGAGGGCGTCGAAGATCCTGTCCCGGCGGGTCTCCCGGTCCAGCCAGTGCCAGGCCTGGGCGGCGTAGGCGAGGTCGAAGCGGCGCCCGCCGGGCTGCCACTGCTCGAAGCGTGAGACCTCGATCTCGACGTGCGGAAGGGCCGCGACCTTGCGGCGCAGCACCTCGGCCATCCGCTGATCCGGCTCGACGGCCAGCACCGGCAGGCCGCGCCCACCGAAGACGGCCGTGGCCTTGCCCGTCCCCGCGCCGATCTCGACGGCCCGCAGCGAGCCGGGGGTCGCGCCGCCCGCGTACGTGAGGACCGTGTCGACCAGGGCGTCCGGGTAGGTGGGGCGGGCCGCGTCGTACGCCTCCGCCGTGGTGCCGAACACCAGGGCTCGTTCATGCGCCTGCGCCACGCGGTTCTCCCCGTCCCTTGTCGGTCCCTCAGGTCACGTGCCGGTCACCGCCCGGTCACTGGTCCGTCGGCGAACCTACCGACTCCAGCGGCTCGGAGGCCAGCACCCGGACCGTTCCGGCGGGTACCGAAACGGGACCATCCGGCCCGGGAAGGGTCGCATCGGACGGAGTGTGATTGATCACGATCTCCCAAGCGCGCCCGTCCGCGTCCTCGCGGCGGACCCGTTCGACGCCGTCCGGCAGTCCGCTCGGGGTGCGCACGCCCGCGTCGGCGAGCGCGGCGCGCAGCACCGCGTCGAGGGTGCCCGCATCGGGGGCGGTGGCCACGTACCAGGCGGTGCCCTCGCCGAAGGGGTGCCGGGTGACGGCCGGGCGCCCGTCGGCGGGCCCGTCGGCGTGCTGCAGGACGGCGGAGGCGCCGTCCAGCGAGAGGTCCTCGGCCCAGCGGGAGGCCGTGCCGGGGGCGGCGGCGGCGACGTCCAGCCGGGTCGTTGCGGCCAGCGTCGTGGTCTCGCCCCGGCGCAGCGGCAGGAACTCCTCGGTGCGCACGCCCAGCACGTCGCGCAGCGCACCCGGGTAGCCGCCGAGGTGGACGGCGTCGTTCTCGTCGACGATCCCGGTGAAGTAGCTGGCCAGCAGGGTCCCACCGGAACGGACCCAGGCGCGCAGGTTCTCCGCCCAGGAGGTGCGGGTCACGTACATCGAGGGCGCGACCACGAGCCGGTAGCCGCTGAGGTCCGCGCCGGGGTGGACGAAGTCGACGGTGACGCCTGCCCGCCACAGCCGCTCGTAGTAGGCCTCGATCCGCTCCCGGAAGTCCAGCTCGACGCTGGGCCGGTACTCGAGCTCCAGCGCCCAGCGCGACTCCCAGTCCCACACGATCGCCACGTCGGCCCGCACGCGGCTGCCGCGCAGCGGCGCGAGCTCGCGCAGCCGGGCGCCCAGCTCGACGACCTCGCGCCACAGCCGGGTGTCGGTGCCGGCGTGCGGAACCATCGCCGAGTGGTACTTCTCCGCGCCGGCGCGGGAGGCGCGCCACTGGAAGAACATGACGCCGTCCGCGCCGCGGGCGACGTGCGCGAGGCTGTTGCGGGCCATCTCGCCGGGCCGCTTGGCGATGTTGCGCTGCTGCCAGTTCACCGCCGAGGTGGAGTGCTCCATCAGCAGCCACGGCGCGCCGCCCGCGAGCGAGCGGGTCAGGTCGGCGCTGAGCGCCAGGCCGACCTGGTTGTCCGCGCGCTCGGCGGAGAGGTAGTGGTCGGTGGCGACCAGGTCCACCTCGCGGGCCCAGGCCCAGTAGTCGAGGTTGTCGGTGAGCCCCGCCATGAAGTTGGTGGTGATCGGCACGTCCGGGTCGGCGGCGCGGATGATGTCGCGCTCCGCCGTGTAGAGCGTGAGCAGCGCGTCCGAGGAGAAGCGCCGGAAGTCCAGCTGCTGGGCCGGGTTGACGGCCGTCGGGGCCTGCCGCGGGGCGTCGACCTCGTCGAAGGAGTCGTAGCGCTGCCCCCAGAAGGAGGTGCCCCACGCGTCGTTCAGCACGTCCACGGTCTTGTAGCGGTCGCGCAGCCAGTCCCGGAAGGCGGCCGCCGAGCGCTCGCAGTAGCAGCGCGAGACGTGACAGGCGTACTCGTTGTGGACGTGCCAGAGCACCACGGCCGGATGGCCGGCGTAGCGGGCGGCGAGCTCGGTGGTGATCCGGGCCGCGGCGGCGGCGTACTCGGGCGAGCTCGGGCAGTAGGTCTGCCGCGCGCCGTAGCCGAGGACCCGGCCGTCGGCGGTGACCGGCCGGACGTGCGGATGGGCCTTCTGGAACCAGGCGGGCGGCGCGGCGGTGGGAGTGGCCAGGTCGACGGCGACGCCGCCCGCGTGCAGCAGCGCGATGACACGGTCCAGCCAGCCGAAGTCGAACTCGCCGGGCCGTGGCTCCAGCCGCGCCCATGAGAAGATGCCGAGGCTCACCAGGTTGACCCCGGCCTCCCGCATCAGCGCCACGTCCTCGACCCAGACCTGCTCCGGCCACTGCTCGGGGTTGTAGTCGCCGCCGTAGGCCAGCCCGTCCAGGCGCAGCCGCTGTGCCATGGATCACTCCTCGTCCGGTGCCCGCTCTGGAACCGCATACGCCGTGGGCAGCCTCTCCCCTTCGACGCCCCCTCGGCAAGTCCCCGTCCGGGTACGTCACAGCCCGCATCTGCCCGCTCGAACGCCGCGCCTCGTAGGCTTTATGTCCAGGCAAAGCACAGTGAAAGGTCCGCCCGTGATCCGTGTGGTCATCGTCGACGACGAGACGCTCGTCCGCTCCGGCCTGAGCCTGATCGTGGGCTCCGCCCCGGACATCGAGGTCGTGGGAACCTGCGGCGGCGGCGAGGCCCTGGCGACGGTGGCGGAACTGCGTCCGCAGGTCGTGCTGCTCGACGTGCGGATGCCCGACGTCGACGGCCTCACCGTGCTGCGCGGCCTCATGCAGCTGCCCGAGCCGCCCGCGGTCGCCATGCTGACCACCTTCGACAGCGACGAGTACATCGGCACCGCGCTGCGTTCGGGCGCCGGCGGCTTCCTGCTCAAGGACACCGATCCGGACCAGCTGATGCACGCCGTCCGGGTGCTGGCCTCCGGCGGGCGGATCCTCTCCCCCGCGGTCACGGACACCGTCATCGCCGGCTACCTCGACTCCGGCCCCGACCGGCAGACGGCGGCGCGGCTGGCCGCGATGACCACCCGCGAGCTGGACGTGCTGACGCTGCTCGGCGAGGGCCTCTCCAACGCGGACATCGCCGCGCGGCTCTACCTCAGCACCGGCACGGTCAAGGACCACATCAGCGCGATCCTCGCCAAGCTCGGTACCGCCAACCGGGTGCAGGCCGCCGTCTTCGCGCACCAGGCGGGCCTGCTCGGCGGTGACGGCGGCACCGGCCCCGGCACGGGGCCCGGCTCCGGCTCCGGACCGCGCAAGGACGGCCGGTGAGCGGTACGCCCCCGTCCTCGGGGCTGTCCCCGCGCCCCTGGTACTTCCGCCCCTGGATCACCGTGCCCGTCCCGGCGCTGCTCGCCGCGCTGGACGCGCTGCTGGCCAACGACCTCGGCTCGGTGACGCAGATGACCACGTCGCTGCTGGCCGCGGCGGCGCTGTTGCTGCGCAAGCGCTGGCCGATGCTGGTGCTGCTGGCGACGCTGCCCGGCATGGAGCTGAGCCAGATCTGGCTGGCCCCCATGTTCGCGGTCTACTCGGTGGCCGTGCGCCACGGCAACCGCTGGGCCATCGGGTTCGGCGGCCTGCTGGTGGCGCTCACTCAGTTCGTCCCCTGGCCGGTCAGCGACTTCACCCTCGCCTGGGACCGGACCACCGCGCTGGCGGCGCTGTACGCCCTGCTGGCCGCGGCGGCGCCGATCGCGCTCGGCATGCTCGTCAACACCCGCCGCGAGCTGGCCGTCCGCCTGGACGAGCTGACGCGCGGCCAGGCGCGCGAGCGGCGGCTGCTGGCCGCGTCCGTGCTGTCGACGGAGCGGGCGCGGCTGGCCCGCGAGATGCACGACGTGGTCTCGCACCAGGTCAGCCTGATCTCGATCCAGGCGGGCGCGCTGCAGGTCCGCGCGGACGATCCGGAGGCCTCGCGGGAGACCGCGCGGACGATCCGGAAGCTGTCCGTGAAGACCCTGGAGGAGCTGCGCCAGATGGTCGGCGTCCTGCGGGCCGCGGGCGGCGACGCGAAGCAGCTGACCCCCCAGCCCACGCTCGCGGACCTGCCGCGCCTCGTCGCGGAGTCCGGCCTGCGCTGTGACCTCGACGGCCACGTCATGGACCCGGTCCCGGAGTCGGTGGAGCGCGCCGCCTACCGCACGGTCCAGGAGGCCCTCACCAACGTCCGCAAGCACGCCCCCGGCTCCACGGTCAGCGTCCGCCTCGCGCGCGCCTCCGGCGCGCTCCAGGTCAGCGTCACCAACACCGCGGGCTCCCCCGACGCCGTCCCGCTCCTCCTCCCCAGCGGCGGCCACGGCCTCATCGGCCTGCGCGAACGCGCCCAACAACTCGGCGGCACCCTCTCCGCCACCCCCCGCCCCGACGGCGGCTTCTCCGTCACCGCCTCCTTCCCCTCACCACCCCGGCCTTCGAACCCACGGCCTGACGCCTCCGCTCCCCCGGCCGGCTGCACTCCCTGGGGGCGCGGCGCCCGCCAGAAGCGCTCCCGCCTTGTGGTGGCACCCACCCAGGGGCGCGGGACTGTGCCGATCTGCGGCTCCGCCGCGTGGGCGCGAGAAACCACCCTGCGCAGGCGGCCCTGCGCCCCCGGACCATCCGCTCATCGGATGGGGGTACCTCCCAGCCGAAGGCTGGGATGGGGGCACCTCCCGGCCGAAGGCTGGGATGGGGGTGCCTCCCGGCCGAAGGCTGGGGGAATGTCGCGCAGTTCCCCGCGCCCCTAGAGAGTGCAACGAACTGCGGAAGCAACCGTGCCCCCGAGCGCCCGCCCGGCGGAGCCGCACATCGGCACAGCCCCGCGCTGCTGAGGTGAGTGCAGCAACCGGCGGGAGCACGCGGGACGCCCCCCCTAGACGGGTGATCGGCTACGCCACGCGCTGGAGCTCGCGTTCCTGCGGCTCGGGTTGGCGCGGAGCGCCGCGGCGCTTGGTGCGGGGGAGGGCGGGGAGGCGGGGCTGGGAGATGAAGCCCTCGACGCACGCGTTGGCCAACGCGATCCGCGGCAGGTCGCGGCTGCGTTCGAACAGGACGTAGCGCGGCTCCCACTGCGGGCGGTACTTCGCGTTCGCCCGGTAGAGGGACTCGATCTGCCACCAGCGGGAGAAGAAGACCAGCACCGAGCGCCACGCCCGCAGGAACGGCCCGGCGCCGAGCCGGCTGCCGCGCTCGAAGACCGCGCGGAAGACCGCGAAGTTCAACGAGACGCGCTCCACCCCGATCGAGCGGGCCTGCTGCAGCAGCTCGATGACCATGAACTCCATCAGACCGTTGTCGCTGTCGCGGTCACGGCGCATCAGGTCCAGGGAGAGACCGTGCGCGCCCCACGGGACGAAGCTCAGCAGCGCGCGCATCTCGCCGTCCGCGTCGCGGCACTCCAGCATGACGCACTGGCCGTCGTCGGGGTCGCCGAGGCGGCCCAGCGCCATGGACCAGCCGCGTTCGGTGGAGCCGTCGCGCCACTGGTCGGCGCGACGGATCATCGCCTCCATCTCCGCCTCGGGGATGTCCACGTGGCGGCGCACGGTGACGGTGTAGCCGGCCCGGCGGACGCGGTTGTGGGCCTGGCGGACGCCGCGCATGGAGCGGCCCTCCAGCGAGAAGTCCGCGACCTCGACGATCGCCTCGTCGCCCAGCTCCAGGGCGTCCAGGCCGTGGCGGGCGTAGACGACGCCGGCCTCCTCGCTGGCGCCGGTGACGGCCGGGACCCAGGCGTACTCGCGGGCCTGCTCCAGCCACTTCTCGATCGCGCCGGGCCACGCCTCGACATCGCCGATCGGGTCGCCGGAGGCGAGCGAGACGCCGCCGACGACGCGGTAGGTCACGGCCGCCTTGCCGCTGGGAGAGAAGATCACGGACTTGTCGCGGCGCAGCGCGAAGTAACCCAGCGAGTCACGGGCGCCGTGGCGGTCCAGCAGGCCGCGGAGCGCCGCCTCGTCCTCGGGGCTGAGGTACTCCTTGCCCTTCGGCGCGCGGAACAGCGCGTAGGTGAAGAGGGTCAGCACCGCGACGCTCAGCACGTTGATCGTGATGTCGACCCAGCGCGGCGCCGAGACCTCGAAGTACTGCGAGCCGTCGGAGCCCAGCGTGATCACGCGCAGCAGCACGTACTCCAGCCGGTCGCTCAGGGTGAACCCGCGGCCGGCCGCGGTGAGGCTGAGCAGGCCGGCACCGGCCAGCAGCGTCATCACGCCGCCGCCGACCAGGACGCCGCAGGCGAGCCGCGGGTTGGCCGGGTCGCCCTTGGCGCGGAACTCCGAGCGCCCGAGCAGCAGGGCCGCCTGGAAGACGACCAGGAGCGCGAGGGTCACCCAGTTGAACCAGTGGGAGCGGACGCCCGACTGCCCGATCAGGGAGATCGCCAGGGCGAGCAGCAGCAGCCCCGCGAAGACCGTGTTGGCGATCCACGCGGCCCGCTTGTGACGGTTCATCATGACGGCCATGAAAACCGCGAACGCGGCCGAGCTGAAGCCGGCGGTCAGCAGGTAGGGCGTGTAGAAGTCGCCGTGGTTGTGGTGCTGTACCTGCTCGCGGAAGGTCAGCGAGACCGCGGCGAACAGGTTCAGGCAGGCCACGATCCTGAGGTACCAGACGGCGGTGCGCGCACTGATGTGCGCCACCTTCTCGCTGGTCTCGCGCGGGGCGGCGGCGGTGGAGGTCAAGGACGGCTCCGGGTGGAGAAGACAGAAGGAGATCCGGCGTGGCCGGGATCCTTGGGATCCCGGGATCGCACGTGTCGGCTGAGCAGGTATCAGCACTGGTATCAGCTTGTCGCAGCGCGCCGGGCGATTCGTCACCCCGAGGTCCCTGTTCGAACCCCGCCGATCGGCGGGGTCCACTGCGACCAGCGGCAGGTCACACGACCTGGGGGGTCGTGTACTCCTTCCAGTCGTTCGGCTTCTGCCCCACGTTGAGGGTGCGCAGCTTGGCGAGCACGGCCGGGTCCTGGACCTCGAGCCACTGCACCAGCTGGCGGAAGGAGACCAGCTGCACGTCCGGCTTGGCGGCGATCTCGCGCAGCGCCCGCTCGACGGACTTCATGTAGATGCCGCCGTTCCAGGACTCGAAGTGGTTGCCGATGAAGAACGGGGCCCGGTTGGTGGTGTAGGCGCGGTTGAAGCCGGCCATGTAGGCGGCGTACGACTGCTGTTGCCAGTAGGGGCGCTTGGAGGGGTCGCCGTTGGGCGTGCCGCCGGTCTGGTTGGCCAGCATGTTGTAGTCCATCGACAGGACCTGGAAGCTGTGTCCGGGGAAGGGGATGGACTGCAGCGGGAAGTCCCACAGGCCGAGCTTCTTGGTCGGCCACATCTGCAGGCCGCCGGGCGAGCTCGCGTCGTACTTCCAGCCCATCGCGGCGGCCGTCGGCAGCAGCTGCTTCTGGCCGAGCAGGCACGGCGTGCGGCCGCCGATCAGCTCCTTGCGGTAGTCGAACGGCAGCGGGTCCATGTCGTGGAAGCCGGTGTTGGTCTTCCACTTCTCGACGAAGCCGATCGCCTGCTCCAGCTCGCTGCGCCACTGCGTGGGCGTCCAGGTGCCGACGCCGGTGCCGGGGCTGCAGAAGTGGCCGTTGAAGTGGGTGCCGATCTCGTGGCCCTCGAGCCACGCCTGGCGGACCTGCTCCAGGGTCGCCTTGACGTGGTTGTCGGCGAGGTAGCCGATGTCGGAGGCGCCGGGCTTGTGGCCGGGCGGGAGGTAGATGTCCTTCTTGCCCTCGGGCAGCACGTAGATGCCGGAGAGGAAGAACGACATGGTCGCCTTGACCTCCTGGGCGACGGAGCGGAAGTGCGAGAAGAGCTGCTTGCTGTCCTCGCCGGCCCCGTCCCAGGAGAAGACGACGAACTGCGGCGGACGCTGGCCCGGCGCCAGGCGCTGGGGCGCCGGCTGGTTCGGCTGCGGGCCGGTGTCGGCCATCGAGCCGTCCCCGATCAGGTTGACCGGTGACGCGCTGGGCGTCGCGCCCCAGGACGCCCCGCCGACGGGCTTACCGTCCCCACCCGCGGTTCTGGTGCCCCCGCCGGAGCGTCCGCAGGCGGACACGCCCAGCGCCGCCGCCGTGGCGATCGCTCCCCCGGCGAGCACGTTCCTGCGAGACAACGCTCCCATCGTTCCTGCCTTTCGCGTTGTTCTGTTCTTCGGATCTTCAGCCGATCGTTCGGCTGTGCGCTCATGGGGACGCTTGTCCGGCATCGATCGGTTCGCCCCGAACACTCCGGATATAAACAGTCCTCGCAGCATCCCTCACCCGGAGGCGGCCGGAATCCCGAGATCCACCGGAGATTCAGTCGCCAGTACGTTTCCTGAGGAGGTGTCCCACAGGAACTCCCGGGGAAACTCACACGAACGTGTGCGTTTGACGCGGGGCGGCTACGCTGCGGCTCGTCCGATGAGATCACCCGCCGCCCGGCGGTTTCCATCCGTCGGACGGCTGGAAACCGAAGCGGATCGGGGGGAACGCACAGGTGAGCGTCGACTGGGGAACATTCTCGGCGGTTCTGACGGCGGGTGGGACGCTGGTGCTGGCGGCGGCCAGCTTCGCCTCGATCCGTTCGGCCGAACGAGCCGCACGCTCGGCCGAACGCGCGCTCCAGGTCTCGCTGCGCCCCGTCCTCGTCGGCGCCCGGCCCAGCGATCCGCAGCAGAAGCTCATCTGGACCGACGGCCACACCGCCCACCTCTCGGGTGCGGCCGGCTACGCCCACCTGGGCGAGGAGGCCATCTACCTCGGCGCGGCCCTGCGCAACCTCGGGCCCGGCCTGGGTATCGTCCACGGCTGGTCGCTCCGCGAGGGCGACGCCCCCGCCCTGGCGGCCGACTTCCACCGCCAGGGCCTGGACATGTACATCGCGCCGTCCGACCACGGCACCTGGCACGCGGCGCTGCGGGACCCGGCCGACCCCGCCTACCCAGTCCTGGCGGACCAGGTGAAGAACCGTGAGCGGATCAACGTGGACCTCCTCTACGGCGACCACGAGGGAGGCCAGCGGACGGTCACCCGTCTGTCGCTGATACCGAAGCGCTCGGACGAGGGCTGGCTGTGCCAGACGGTCCGGCACTGGAACCTCGACCGCCCCGACCCCCGCGACTAAGGCACGGAACCCGATGCGCAGTCTCGACCTGCACCCGATCTTCCGCAACAACCGCGACATCGAGCTGGCGTTGCGCCAGTTCCTCTTCGCCTGCGTCCAGTCGGGTGAGCCCACCGCCGAGATCATCCCGGGCAAGGGCTCCGGGCAACTCAAGCGGCGGGTGCTCGCCTTCCTCGACCAGAAGCACATCCGCAGGCTCTACGCCCGCCACGAGGAGGACCCGAGGAACCCGGGCCGCATCGTCGTGCACTTCCGGTAGCCGGACGGTCCTCAGACCGTCAGGACCAGCTTGCCCTGGACGCGGCCCGCGTCCAGCACCGCGTGCGCGCCTTCGGCGTCCGCGAGCGGGAAGACGGCCTCGACGTGCGGGCGGACCAGCCCCGCGTCGGCCAGCTCCGCGATCCGCTCCAGGGACGCGTAGTCGGGCTCGGCGGAGACCACGACCAGACGCACCCCGTGCGCCTCCGCCGCTGCGGCGAGCTCCTCCTCGCCCTCGAGGATGCTCACCAGCGTGCCGCCGCGGCGCAGCACGCCCATCGAGCGCTCGCCCTGGGCCGTCGAGTCGAAGACCACGTCCATGTCGCGCGCGACCTCGGTGAAGTCGGCGGTCCGGTAGTCGATCAGCTCGTCCGCCCCGAGGGCGCGCAGGAAGTCGTGGCGGGCCGCGCTCGCCAGCGCGGTGACGTGGGCCCCGTGCGCCTTGGCGATCTGCACCGCCAGATGGCCCACGCCTCCCGACGAACGGTGGATCAGCACCCGGTCACCGGCCTTGACGCCGGCCCGGTCGACCAGGCCCTGCCACGCCGTCAGCGCGGCCAGCGGCAGCGCGGCCGCCTCCACGTGGTCGAGCGAGGCGGGCTTGCGGGCCAGCTGCCGTGACGGCGCGGCGACGTACTCGGCGTAGGCGCCGGCGGCGCGCGGGAAGAAGGGCATCCCGTACACCTCCTCCCCCACCGCGTAGCGGGCGCCCGGCCCGGCCTGGGCGACCACGCCGGACAGGTCCCAGCCGACGCCGAAGGGCGGCGCGCCCAGCAGCGGGTACTCCCCCGACCGCACCGCCGCGTCCACCGGGTTCACCCCACAGGCGTGCACCCGCACCAGCACCTCGCCCGGGAGCGGGCTCGGCCGCTCGACCTCCTCGACCCGGAGCACCTCCGGTCCGCCGAACATCCGCTGCCGTACCGCGCGCATCCCCATGCTCCGCCCCCAGTCGAGTCCGTGAAGCCCGGTCCAAGATCCGGACGGCGTCAGGCTACCCGGCGCGCCGGACGGGTCCGAGCAAACAGTCGGCCGGCAGGTCAGCCGGCCAGGCAGGTCAGTCGGTCGCGATGTCAGTCGGTCAGCTTGCGCAGCGCCTCGGCCGTCGCGAAGACGTCGCTGCGGCCCTCCTTGGCGTGCTCGACGAGGTCCGCGAGCGCGAAGCTGTGCGGCAGCGGCTTGACGCCGGCCATCGCCAGGTAGGAACGGGTCAGGGTCGCCGCATAGAACTCGTTCATCGGCGAGTCGAGTGGCGGGCAGACCGAGAGCGTGTGCAGCAGCGCGGCTGCGCGCCAGTGGACGTCGCGCGGCGGCTCGTCGGCGATGAGGATGACGTCGCTGGCGTGCCGGGCGATCGCCGCGCTGATCGCGGACGGATCCCACACCGTCGGGTCGGACGGCAGGTGGTGCGCCAGCACGTTCCAGGCCCACGCCTCGTCGGCCTTCACCGCGTCCACCTTCACGCGGACTTCTTCCCGCCGAACCGCTCCTGGAAGTACGCCCAGTTCTCGGGGTTGTTGAACTCGGCCGCCGCCTCCAGGAAGCGCTGCCGGTCGGGGTCGAGCTCGCGTCGTGCGGCCTCGGTGACCAGAGCCGTGATCGTCGTGCCCTCGGCCGCCGCCCGCGCCGCCAGCCGGGCGTGGAACTCCTCGTCCACCCGGATGGTGATGTGCTTCGACATGATGGTCACCGTACAGCAGCCCTGCTGTACGGCAGCAGGGTCATCCGGAACTCTGGGGGAAGTCTTGACCGACGCGCACGTCACCGTGATCACCGGGGCAGGCCGGGGCATCGGCGCCGCGATCGCGCTGCGCCTGGCCCGCGAGGGGCACGACCTGGTCCTCGGCTACCGGGCGGACCGGGACGCCGCCGAGGACGTCGCCGCACGGGTGCGCGCCGAGGGCCGCCGCGGCGTCACCGTACAGGCCGACACCACCCACCAGGCCGACGTGGAGCGGCTGTTCGCCGCCGCCGGGGAGGCGGGCCTCGGCCCGGTGACCGGCCTCGTCAACAACGCGGGCGTGCCCGGCCCGTACGGGCCGCTGGCCGAGGCCGATCCGGAGGGCATCCGCCGCTCCGTCGACGTGAACGTCACCGGCTACCTGCTCTGTGCCCGCGAGGCCGTGCGGGCGATGGCCGCAACAGGCGCCGGGGGCGCCATCGTCAACATCTCCTCCGGCGCGGCCACCCTCGGCAGCCCCGGCGAGTACGTCCACTACGCCGCCGCGAAGGCCGCCGTGGACGCGATGACGGTCGGGCTCGCCAAGGAGCTCGGCCCGGTCGGCATCCGCGTCAACTGCGTGGCCCCGGGCACGGTGTGGACGGACTTCCACCCCGACCCGGAACGCCCGGCCAAGCGGGCCCCGAACATCCCGCTCGGCCGCTCCGCGCAGCCGGAGGAGATCGCCGGGGCCGTCGCCTGGTTCTTCTCCCCCGACGCGAGCTACGCCACCGGCGCGGTGCTGCGGGTGGCCGGCGGCATGTAGCCGAGCAGCCGGTCGACCTCCGCCTCGGTGTTGTACAGGTGGAACGCGATCCGCAGGCCGCCCGCCCGCGCGCTGACCTTGATGCCGTCCGCGGCCAGCTTGGCTGCGACGTCCCCGAGCCCGGAGACGGAGACGATCGCCGAGTCCGCCTCGACCGGCCGGTGCCCGAGCGCGCGCAGCCCCTCGCGGCAGCGGGCGGCGAGCGCCCGGTCGTGGGCGCCGATCAGCTCCGGGGTCAGCTCCTCGATCAGCGCGAGCGACGTCACGGCGCCGATGAACGGCAGCCAGGCCGGTCCGTGGTCGAACCGCCGCGCGGACTCGGCGAGCACCACCCGGTCGTAGCAGTCCGCCCACGGGTCCTCGCCCGCGTACCAGCCCGGCGCGATCGGCCGCAGTCCCGGCATCGCGTCCTCGGCGACGACGAGGAAGGCGACGCCGCGCGGCGCGAGCAGCCACTTGTAAGCACCGCACACGAGGTAGTCCGCCGCGGCGGCGTACGGGGCGAGCGGCAGCCATCCCGCCGCCTGCGTGGCGTCGAGGAGCAGCCGCGCGCCCACCCTGCGGGTCGCCTCGCGCACCGCGCCGAGGTCGACGATCCGCCCGTCGGCGGACTGCACGACGCTCACCGCGACGAGCGCGGTGCCGTCCGTGACGGCCTCCGCAAGGCGCTCCAGCGGCGCGACCCGCACCCGGAGCCCCGGCCGATGCTGGAACGGCGCGGTCACCGACGTGAACTCGCCCGCGGCGACCAGCACTTCCGCGCCCTCGGGCAGCGCCGCGGCCACGACGCCGACGTGCTCGGCCGTCGTCGCCCCGATCGCCACCTGCCGCTCCGCGACGCCCGCGACCCGCGCGAAGGCGCGCCGCGCCTCGTTGACGGGCCCGTCGTACGCCACGACATCCGCCCGCCCGGCGGCCTGCCCGGCCATCGCCCCCGCCAGCGCGGCCACGGTCCGCGCGGGCGGCAGACCCATGCTGGCGGTATTGAGGTACACGGTCTCGGGCGCGAACTCCCGAGTGACGAGATCAAGGTCCATACCGCCATCGTCCCCGCGCCCGCCGCTGCGCACCACGGCCAATCCCCTACCGGTGGCCCCAAGCCCGGCTTGTACACGCACAGGAACTTGCCGCGCCCGAAGGGGGCGCGGGGCTCTGCTGATCTGCGGCTCCGCCGCGTGGGCGCGAGCGGGCCAGCCCGGCTCCCGCAGGTCGGTGCAGACGTCAGGGGCGCGAGGAACTGCGCGAGAAACCACCGGCGTGCGGACGGCCCTGTTCGATGAGGACCATCCGCACGCCGGCGGCTTGTCGCGCAGTTCCCGGCGGAGCCGCAGATCAGCACAGCCCCGCGCCCTGAGCGTGCTGCACCTACAGGCGGGAGCGGACCCTAGCGGCCCATCTCCTCCGTGATCGCCGACGCGAAGGCGTCGATGTCGGCCTCGGTGGTGTCGAAGCTGCACATCCAGCGGACCTCGCCGGTGTGCTCGTCCCAGAAGTAGAAGCGGAACCGCTTCTGCAGCCGCTCGCTCACCTCGCGCGGCAGGAGCGCGAAGACTGCGTTGGCCTGGACCGGACGGACGACCGTCACGCCGTCGACCGCCGCGACCGCGCTCTCCAGCCGCTTCGCCATCGCGTTCGCGTGCGACGCGTTCCGCAGCCACAGGTCGCCGGCCAGCAGGGCCTCGAACTGGACCGAGAGGAAGCGCATCTTGGAGGCGAGCTGCATCGAGGTCTTGCGCAGGAACGTGATGTTCCTGACCGCGTCGGGGTTGAGCACGACCACGCACTCACCCAGCATCAGGCCGTTCTTCGTGCCGCCGAAGCTCAGCACGTCCACGCCCACGTCCGTGGTGAACGCGCGGAACGGCAGGCCCAGCGTCGCCGCGGCGTTCGCCAGGCGGGAGCCGTCGACGTGGACGAGCATGCCCAGCTGGTGGGCGTGGTCGCAGATCGCGCGGATCTCGTCCGGGGTGTAGACGGTGCCCAGCTCGGTGGACTGGGTGATCGAGACCGCGAGCGGCTGCGCGCGGTGCTCGTCGCCGAAGCCCCAGGCCTGCTGGTCGATCAGCGCGGGGGTGAGCTTGCCGTCCGGGGTGGGGACGGTGAGCAGCTTGATGCCGCCCATCTTCTCCGGCGCGCCGCCCTCGTCCACGTTGATGTGGGCGGTCGCGGCGGCGACGACCGCGCCCCAGCGCGGCAGCAGTGCCTGCAGGGCGGTGACGTTGGCGCCGGTGCCGTTGAAGACCGGGTAGGCCTGGGCCCGCTCGCCGAAGTGGGCCTTGAAAAGGTCCTGCAGGTGGGCGGTGTACTCGTCCTCGCCGTAGGAGATCTGGTGGCCGTCGTTGGCCACGGCCAGGGCCGCCAGGACCTCCGGGTGGATGCCGGCGTAGTTGTCGCTGGCGAACCCGCGCACGGAGGGGTCGTGGCGGCGCTCGGCCGCGGTCTGGGTTTCGGTCACGGCGTCGTTCACTGGGGCGTCAGCCACAGGTGCGTTCCATTCACTTCGTCGGCGGGGCGGGCCCAGAGGGAGACGATCTGCTCGGCGAGGTCGGCCGTCTCGGTGAACCCGGCGAACTTGGCGTTCGGCTTCTCGGCGCGCATCTCCGGGGAGACCAGCGCCTTCACCACCAGGATGGCAGCCGCGGCCGTGGTCTCCTTCAGCGAGTCGGCCATGGCCAGCGTCCAGGCCTCAGCGGCGGCCTTGGCGGTGGCGTAGGCGGCGTTTCCGCCGGTCGGCTTGTGGGCGCCGGCCGCCGAGATGACCGCGAAGCGGGCGTCGTCGCCGCGCTGGAGCGCCTCGAGGAAGCCGAGGCTGGTGTGCTGGAGGGTCCGCACGAGCATGTCGTGCAGGAAGTCCCAGTCGGCCAGGTCGGTGTCGGCGAAGGTCTTGCTGCCGCGCCAGCCGCCGACCAGGTGGACCAGGCCGTCGACGCGGCCGAACTCGGCCTCGATGTGGTCGGCCCAGTCGCGGGCGGCCTGCGGGTCGAGCAGGTCGACGACCTGGCCGACGACGATCGCGCCGGGGACGGCGCGGCGCACCGAGTCCATCAGCTCGTCGAGCTTGCGAGCGTCGATGTCGCCGCAGGCGACGGTCGCGCCGGCCTGGGCGAGGCGCAGCACGGTCGCCCGCCCGGCCATGCCCGTCGCGCCGGCGACCGCGACGACGCGGCCCTTCAGGTCGGTCTTCGAGGCGTTCTCGGTGCTCACGCTGCGTTCTCCAGGGCGGTCGTGCCGGTGATTCCGGTGGTGGAGGCGATGACGCCGGACAGCTTCTTGGACAGCGCCTCGAAGAACATGCTGAGGGGGAACTCGTCCGGCAGCACGGCGTCGCACAGCGCCTTGTTCAGCGCCTTGGCCTCGCTGTGGTCCTTGAAGGGCAGCGCGTCGGCGCCCTTCGCCCAGGTGGAGGCCGGGTGCGGGGTCAGGTACTGGGAGACCAGCTCGTAGGCGGCCAGCCAGTGGGCCGTCTTGGGGCGGTCGATGCCGTCGCGGTAGAGCTTCTCGATCTCGCCGCACAGGTCGTTGGTGACCTGGGGGGCGCGCTGCCAGTCGATGTGCAGCTTGTTGTCGGTCCAGCGCAGCGCGTCGTGCTTGTGCAGGTACGCGAAGAGCAGCTGGCCGCCGAGGCCGTCGTAGTTGCGCACGCGGCCGCCTGAGACCGGGAAACGGAACATCCGGTCGAAGAGGATCGCGTACTGCACGTTGCGGCCCTGCTCGTAGCCCTCGGCCTCCAGCTCGACCGCGGCCTTGAAGGCCGTCAGGTCGCAGCGGAGCTCCTCGAGCCCGTACATCCAGAAGGGGCTGCGCTGCTTGATCATGAAGGGGTCGAACGGCAGGTCGCCGTGGCTGTGCGTGCGGTCGTGGACCAGGTCCCACAGGACGAAGGTCTGCTGCGCGAGCTCCTGGTCGGAAAGGAGCGCCGCGGCGTCCTCGGGGATCTCCAGACCGAGGGTCTTCACGGCGGCGGTGGAGACCGCACGGAAGCGGGCGGCCTCGCGGTCGCAGAAGATGCCACCCCAGGTGAATCGTTCCGGCACCTCGCGCACCGAGACGGTCTCCGGGAAGAGCACGGCGGAGTTGGTGTCGTAGCCGGCCGTGAAGTCCACGAAGGTGATCGGCACGAACATCGGGTTGTCGTAGCGGGTGCGCTCGAGCTCCGCCAGCCAGTCCGGCCAGACGACGTGCAGCAGCACGGCCTCGAGGTTGCGGTCCGGGTTGCCGTTCTGGGTGTACATCGGGAAGACGACCAGGTGGGCCAGGCCGTCCACGCGCTGCTCGGCGGGCTGGAAGGCCAGCAGCGAGTCGAGGAAGTCAGGGGTGGCGTAGCCGGAGGCGGCCCAGCGC
Organism: Streptacidiphilus melanogenes; assembly: GCF_000787835.1. GTDB lineage: Bacteria > Actinomycetota > Actinomycetes > Streptomycetales > Streptomycetaceae > Streptacidiphilus > Streptacidiphilus melanogenes. The sequence goes on along the minus strand of NZ_BBPP01000015.1, from coordinate 94,923 downwards.
ATCAGGTCCAGCACGACGGCGTCGAGGTACGCCTTGTCGTGCGGGAACAGCGGGGCCAGCTCGCCGATGGCCTCGGTGATCACCGAGAGCTGTCCATCGGCCTCCTCCTTCGTGGACGCGCCACGGGAGTTGAGGTCGATCGAGCCGTCCTTGGACTGCAGCGGGCGAAGCGTCTCAACCGCGGTCTTGAGGCGGAGCCAGGCCGGGTGCCCGGCGAGATCCGCAGTGGATTTGTCTGCCGTGGGGAGCGTCGACGAGAGATTTTCCATGAGGACCCTGCCTGAACGAAAGAAACTGTGGTGTTGCCACCGTATATACAGAAGGTTCTGTTGTTCAAGAGGGGACTGCAACCGCTGGAGTGGCGCTTGTCACCGATGGTCACCGTCAGCGACATTCGTCCGGGATGTGAGACGGCCTCGGATCCGGAGCAGGCGCTTCACTCTCCTGTGACAACTCATCGGTAGGCTGCCGCCACTTGTCGTCCATCCGGGAGTCACCGTGAACGCCCTGCTCAAGACCTCTCGTCTGCTCAGCGCCGCCGCCGGCGCGGCCGTCCTGGTGCTCGCCGCCGGGTGCGCGCCGCAGGCGAGCAGCAACGCGAGCGGCTCTCCCTCGGGCGCCTCCGGCTCGGCCGCGACCTGCACCAAGGGCGCGCTGCCCACGCTGACCTCCGGCACGCTCACCGTCGGCACCGACGACCCGGCCTACGACCCGTGGTTCGACAACAACAAGCCCTCCGACGGCAAGGGCTTCGAGTCCGCGGTCGCCTACGCCGTCGCCAAGCAGCTCGGCTACGACACCGCGAAGGTGACCTGGACCGTGGCGCCGTTCAACAGCGTCGTCGCCCCGGGTCGGAAGAAGTTCGACTTCGACATCAACGAGGTCTCGATCACCGACGAGCGCAGGAACGCGGTGGACTTCTCCTCCGGCTACTACGACGTGCGCCAGGCCGTGATCACGCTCAAGGACTCCAAGTACGCCGGCGCCACGACCGTCGCCGGGCTCAAGGGCGCGAAGATCGGCGCCCAGGTCGGCACCACCGGCCTCACCGTCGTCCAGAAGCTGGTCCAGCCGAGCACCCAGCCCGCCGTCTTCGACAGCACCGACGAGGCCAGCGCCGCACTGAAGAACCACCAGGTCGACGCGATCGTGGTCGACCTGCCGACGGCCTTCTACATCACCTCGGCCCAGGTCACCGACGCCAAGATCGTCGGCCAGTTCCCCTCCGGCGCGGCCACCTCCGACGGCAAGCCGGAGCAGTTCGGCCTGGTGCTCGGCAAGGGCAGCACGCTGACCTCCTGCGTCTCCCAGGCCGTCGACGCGCTGCGTGCGGACGGCACGCTCGACCAGCTGGCCAAGCAGTGGCTGCCGGCCGCCGACTCCGCACCCGTCCTGAAGTGAACGGAGCCGAGATGAGCGGAGCCGAGATGAGCGGAGCCGAGGTGAGCGCCGAGCCCGTCGTGGAGGAGCGGGCGCCGTACGCCCCCTCCGAACGGCGGCTGGCCCGCGAGGCCTACCGCCGTTCCCGGACCCGGCGCTCGGCGCTGATCGCCACGGCGAGCACGGCCGCCGTGGCGG
>NZ_BBPP01000015.1:0-93239 GCF_000787835.1 Streptacidiphilus melanogenes | reverse complement strand
CCCGGGGAGCCTACCGCCGTTCCCGGACCCGGCGCTCGGCGCTGATCGCCACGGCGAGCACGGCCGCCGTGGCGGCGGTGCTGTTCTTCGTCGTCACCGGCTCCCCCGGCTGGCCGGTCACCCGGAAGACGTTCTTCAGCGCGCACTACGCCGGGGAGATCGTCGGCCCGGCCCTGCGGGGTCTCGAGCTGAACCTGGAGCTGCTGCTGGTCTGCGGGGTCTCGGCCCTGGCGCTGGCTCTGCTGCTGGCCTGGCTCCGCACCCTGCGCGGACCGGTGTTCCTGCCGGTGCGGATGCTGACGGCGGCCTATGTGGACTTCTTCCGCGGCATGCCGTTGATCGTGCTGCTGCTGATCATCGTGTTCGGGGTACCCGGCCTCCAGCTGACGGGCGTCACCAACGACCCGATCATCCTGGGTGGCGCCGCCCTGACGATCAACTACTCCGCCTACATGGCCGAGGACTTCCGGGTCGGCATCGAGTCCGTGCACCCGAGTCAGCGGGCCGCCGCCCGCGCGATCGGCCTCACCCACGGTCAGACCATGCGGTTCGTGGTGCTGCCCCAGGCGATCCGCCGCGTGGTGCCCGCCCTGATCAACGATCTCGTCTCGCTCCAGAAGGACACGGGCCTCGTCTACATCGGCGGTGCCATCGACGCGGTCGCCGCCGCCCACATCCAGGCCGCAGCGAGCTTCAACTACACCTCGTACGTGGTCGTCGGCCTGATGTTCGTCCTGCTCACCGTGCCGGTCACCCGGTACGCCGACTGGCTGACCCGGCGGATGGACCGTCAGCGCACCCAGGGAGGGACCGTATGACCGCGCCCGTCCTCCGCTTCGAGTCGGTCCGCAAGGCCTTCGGCGAGCAGGTCATCCTCGACGACGTGAGCCTTTCGGTGCCCGAACACTCCGTCACCGTGCTGATCGGCGCCTCCGGTTCGGGCAAGTCCACGCTGCTGCGCTGCGCCAACCTGCTCGAGGAGATCGACGACGGCGCGATCTGGCTCGACGGCGAGGACGTCACCGACCCCCGCGTCGACGCGGACTCCGTCCGGCGCCGGATCGGCGTCGTCTTCCAGGCGTACAACCTCTTCCCGCACCTGAACGTGCTGGACAACATCACCCTCGGCCCGCGTCGGGTCCACGGCGTCCCGCGCGCCGAGGCCGAGCGGCGGGCGATGGAGCTGCTGGACCGGCTCGGGCTCGCCGCCAAGGCGAAGGAGTACCCCGACCGGCTCTCCGGCGGCCAGCAGCAGCGCGTCGCGCTGGTCCGCGCGATCGTCTCCGAGCCGCGCGTGCTGCTGCTCGACGAGATCACCGCGGCGCTGGACCCGGAGCTGGTGACCGAGGTCCTCGCCGTCGTCCGCGACCTCAAGGAGCAGGGCCGCACCATGGTGCTCGCCACCCACGAGATGGCGTTCGCGCGCGACGTCGCCGACCAGGTCTGCTTCCTGGCCGACGGTGTCATCCTTGAGCGGGGCACCTCGGCGCAGGTCTTCGGCGATCCGCAGCACGAGCGCACGCGGCGGTTCCTGAGCCGGCTCAGCGAGGCCGGTCGACTCTGACCTGTTCGGATCCGTTGGGGGGACAGTGGTCACGGTGGGGGACGTGTGGGCGCGCGGGCGCGCCTCCATGGAGCAGCGGTACCCGAAGCTGCCACGACGGCTGCCGCCGACGCTGCTGACCGTGCTGGGGGCCGTCGCCCTCGCCTGGGGCGCCGGGCGGGAGACGCCGGCCGGGGTCGTCGTCGGGATGTCCTTCCTCCCGTTGTGGGTGCTCGCCGCCGGCTGGCGCGTCTGGCGCGCGCCCGAGGACGGGCTCCCGCAGCTGATGTGCTGGCGGAGCCGACAGCGCCGGGTCTTCGGGCGCCTCGCCGTGTCGATGCTCATGGGTGCGGGCGTCTGCATGATGCTGCTCGGCTACGCGTACGAGAAGGACTGGCCCGGCGTCCAGCACACGTGGGCGCAGACAGCCTTCTGGCTGGCGGTTCTCTCCCCGGTGCCGGTGCTGCTCGACCCGCTGGTGTGGCGCGCGTGGACCCGCCCCTTCCGCGGCGCGGTGCGCTCGGCACGGGCCCTGATGCTCCTTCAGGAGCCGAACCGGTTCAGCAAGGTCTCCTCCCGCCGCCGCCCGGAGTGGGGCTTCGACCCCGACCGGGGGTTCTGCGGCCGCCCGGTCCCGGTCAGCCACGGCGAGGCGCCGCAGCGGCTGAGCAGGCCGCGCACCTGCTGGGGCAAGCGCCGGGACGGGACGCCGGTCGCCCTCTCCTGGGACGGCGGGGCGGCGCTGGTCATCGGGGCCGAGGGCGCGCCGACCACCGTGTCGATCCCCATCGACGAGGTCGCCGAGCTGGTGTGCGTGTCCGAGTCCGGCCCGCGCCAGAGCATCGACGAGGTCCTGGTCCTCGACCGCACCGGTCGCCGCCTGGCCAGCCTGCGTCGCGGCACCCTCGGCATCACGGACCTCTCGCGTCTCGCCGCGGACGCGGGCGTGCCCTTCGCCGACTACGAGCTGGGCTACGCCGAGGGCGCGAGCATCCTCACCTGGCGCCTGTTCCCGCGGGCGAAAAACCATCAGCGCATCGCCGGCTGAGCGGCTACCGTCCCCCGCATGGACGAGGGCCCGAAGCTGCTGAACGTCGTCGACGTCGAGGCGACCTGCTGGGACGGCGAGCCGCCGCCCGGCGAGGTCAACGAGATCATCGAGATCGGCCTCACCGTCGTCGACCTCGTCCGCGGCGAGCGGCTGGCCAAGCACCGCCTGCTGGTGCGACCGGAGCGGTCGCGGGTGAGCGCGTTCTGCACGGAGCTCACCGGGCTGACGCAGGAGGAGGTCGACGGCGGGCTCTCCTTCGCGGAGGCGTGCCGGTGGCTGGCCAAGGAGCAGGCGGCCGGTGCGCGGCCGTGGGCGAGCTGGGGCGACTACGACCGTCACCAGTTCACCCGCCAGTGCGGGGCGACGGGCGTCGCCTGTCCGTTCGGCTCACGCCACACCAACGCGAAGGCGGTCTTCACCGAGGCCAACGGACTGCGCAAACGCCCGGGCATGGCCCAGGCCCTGACCCTCGCCGGGCTCCCCCTGGAAGGTCGCCACCACTCCGGCGCGGACGACTCCTGGAACATCGCCGCGCTGATCCTCACGGACGGGATGCTTCACCGAGTCCGCTCCGTTGCACCCCCTCCGGGGCGCGAGGAACTGCGCGACAAGCCACCCACCGGGTAGAGCTCCGAACGCCCAGGGCCCTCCGCACAGGGTGGTTGCTCGCGCCCACGCGGCGGAGCCGCACAGGTCAGATCCCGTGCTCGCCGACCGGGCCGACGGACCAGCCCTGCTCCTCGCAGTGGTCCAGCAGGCGCGGCAGCGCCGCGAGGGTGGCGGTCCAGGAGGCGGGGGCCGAGGTGCAGTCCGAGTCGTGGAGGAGGATCGTGCCGCCACCGCGCAGGTTGCGGGTCACCGTCTGGTAGACGGACGTGCCCGTCGCGCCCGCGCGCCAGTCCGCGCCCCAGGAGGTCCACAGGATCGGCGTCATGCCGAGGCTGCGGGCGCTGGTCAGCGCGGCCGTGGTGGCGATGCCGTACGGGGGGCGGTACCAGCGGGGGGCGACGCCCGTCGCCTCCACCACGAGATCGCGGGCGCGGGTGAGGTCGTCGCGGGTGGCGCGCGGCGTGCGGACCACCATCGGACGGTGCAGGTAGCCGTGGACGGCGATCTCGTGGCCGGCGGCGACGATCTCCTTGCCCAGGCCAGGGTCGCGCTCCAGCATGAAACCGAGCAGGAAGAAGGTGGCCTTGACCTCGCGCTTCTCCAGCAGCCGCAGGAAGCGCGGGGTGGAGATCGGGTCGGGGCCGTCGTCGAAGCTCAGCGCGATGTGGTTCTCGGCGCCCTGGCCGCCGTACTGCGGGAAGAGCTTGGTGCGCAGCGGCTCCAACGGCTGGATCGAGGTGAGCGCCGGGGCGGCGTGGGCCAGGGCCAGGCCGCCCGCGATCCCAGCGGCCGTCTTGACGACGCGGTTCATCGCGCGTTCTCCATCTCCATCGAGTCCATCGCCGGGCCCAGCGGGAGCACCACGGCGGGCGCCGACTCGACCATGTGGCCGAGACCCGCGCTCTCCAGCAGCAGGGCCACCGGGTCGACGCCCCAGGGGGCGGGGACCGCGGACGCGGAGCGCACGGCCCGGTCCAGCAGCGGGGCCAGCTCGGCGTGGCTGCGCGCCCAGGGGGCGACGCCGGCCTTGTCGAGCGCGGCCGCGTTGGTCAGGCCGTGGCCGGGGATGGAGCGGTAGGTGACCACGGGGATGCCGGAGGCGACGGCCTCCAGCACGGTGATGCCACCCGCATTCTGGACCAGCACGTCGGCCGCGTGCATCAGGCTCGGCATGTCGTCCACCCAGCCGAGCGCGGTGACCCCTGCGGCCTCCAGGCGCTTGCGCAGCGCCTCGTTGCGGCCGCAGACGACGACGCAGGTGAAGCGGGGGTCCGCCGCCTCGACGTCGGCGACGGTGTGCTCCAGCTCGCCCGCGCCCCAGGAGCCGCCGACGAGCAGGGCGATCTTCGCGTCGTGCGGCAGGCCCCAGCGCTGCCGCGCGGCGGCGCGGGACGCCTTGCTGACCGGGCGGAACCGGCGGTCGACCAGCGGCGTGACCACGTGCACGTCGTGGCAGTCGGCCGCCTCGGCCTGCTCGGCGGGGACGGTGTGCACGGCCACGTGCGAGTCCACGTGCGGGGAGGCCCACAGACGGTGCACCGAGAAGTCGGTCAGGTAGGTGTGCACCCGCTGGCTCACCTTGCCGCTCTTGCGCAGCCGGCCGAGGACCTGGCTGGCGAGCGGGTAGGTGGAGACGACGATCGCGGTGTCGTCCTTCACGGCCCGCCGCATGGCCCGGCCGGCGAGCCAGGTGAACAGGGCAGCCTGGCCGCTCATCATCCGGGGGTTGTCGAGGCCGCCGTAGAGCAGCTTCCAGGTCCACGGGGCCCGCTCGAGCATGGTGTGGTAGGTGCCCACGAAGATCTTGCCGCTGCCGCCGGGCAGCAGGTCGAGGAAGTCGTGCCGGTCGACGTCGAGCCCGGCCTCCAGGAGGCGGACCTCCAGCTCCTTGGCCACCGCGTCGTGCCCCGCTCCGACGCTCGCCGAGACGATCACGGCACGCGGGGTGCCGCGCCCGGGTGCGGTGCGGCGCTGCAGCGGAAGTCGGATCAGTCGGCCCATGGTGTCGGCGGTCCCCGTCGTTTCGGTGGCGCGTCGACGCGGCGTCGGCCCCGATGGTGGCGGCGGCGCTGCGGCGACACAAGCGGACGGTTCCACGCTATTGACCGCAACCGCGCCGGGAGAGCGCCCGCAGGATGAACTACCGACCCCTCATCCGTAGTCGCGTCGGGTACGCGCAAGCCTCACGTACTCCAAATGGAGTATGCGGCGTCTCGGGGTCGGTCCTGGGAAGGAGGCGAGCCGCACCGAACGTCCGCTTCTGCGCCTTTGCGCCCCCGGAGCGCCCTGTCCCGCGCCGGTGACACGGCGTCACAGTGACGGGCGTCGGTACTGCCGCGAGCTGGAGCGCGACGGAGAGAGCGGGGGCGCGGATGGGCGGTGCTCAGGTGATCGCGTGGCTGCTGGTGCTGCTCTGCGGAGGCGCCGGGTCCTACTGCGCCGTCCGGCTCTGCGTACGGCACGCCGCACCGCCCGCGCACCGCGCGGCGGACGCCACCGAGGCCGTGATGGGCCTGGGCATGGCGGTGATGGCGGCCGGTCTGACGACCCCTACGGGTGTGGGGGTGGCCGTCTACGGGTCGGCGGCGCTCGCCTCGCTCGTGCTCGGCGCGCTCGCGACGGGGCACCGCGCGCACCACCTCTACCACCTGGTCGGGCACGGCGCGATGGTCTACATGACGGTCGTGACGGCCGCAGCGCCGCACGGGATGGCGCGCATGGGCGGCATGGACGGGATGGGCGGGACGCCCGTACGCGGCATCCCGCTGCTGACCGGAGTGCTGCTGCTGGCGTGCGTCGCCGTGTCCGTGACGGCCGGGTTGCGGCTGATCGCGCCGGCGGCCGGACCGGCTCTCGGAGCCACGCGGCCGCTCTGGCGCGCGCCGGCGCTGCCGGACGCCTGCCGGATCGTCATGGGCCTCTCGATGGCCGTCATGCTGGCTCTGATGTGACCTGGTCGGCGGGCCTTTCGGCCGTCGAATCGTGTCCTGCGTCACTGCTGCCGCAAAGCGATTCCGCTGTGCCCGGCAAGGGCATAGGTTGAGGCCGCACGCACTCTGCGTGCGTCCCGTCCTGCCTTGAGGAGCCGCAGCGGTGGGAGCCTTGCCCGGACTCGTCGCGCTCGGCGCGGTGCTGGCCCTGCTCGGCCCGCGCGCACTGGCGCGCGCCCGATGGACGGTCCGGGAGCCCGTGGTCGCCCTGTGGGCGTGGCAGTGCACAGTCGTCGCCGTCCTGCTGTGCTGCGGCTGCGCGCTGGTCCTCGCGGTCGCGGCCGCCTGGCCCGACGTCAGGTCGCTGGTCTTCGCGGGCGCTCCGGCAGGTGTCGAGGCGGCGTACGGCTTCCCCTCGGCCCGCCCGTGGGCGGTCGCGGCGGCGTTCGTCTTCGCCCTCGGCGCCGTCCGTACGGTGCTGGCGCTGGCCTACGAACTCGCCGGCGCCCGCGCGGTCCGCCGCCGCCAGCGCCGACAGCTGGCCCGGCAGGCGCCGGACCTCCATCCCGAGCTGCGGCCGAGGACCGGCACCGAGCCGTCCGAGCAGCTGGTGGTGCTGGAGAGCGCGGAGCCGCGCGCCTGGGCGCTGCCCGGCCCGGTGCCGCGCATGGTCGTCACGACGGGTGCGCTGCAGCGTCTCAGCGACCGCGAGCTCGCCGCGCTGCTCGCGCACGAGCGCGGGCACGTCCGCGCCCGCCACCACTGGCTGCTGAGCGCGGCGGAGGCGCTGGCCGCGGGCTTCCCCGCGGTGCGGCTCTTCGCCCAGTTCCTCGACGAGGTGGGCCGGCTGGTCGAGCTCGCGGCGGACGACTCCGCGGCACGTCGGCACGGCCGGCTGGCGACGGCGATCGCCCTGGTCGAGCTGAACCCGGAGAGCACCTGCACGCACCCGCTGGCGCAGATACCCACCCGCGTCGACCGGCTGCTGGCGAGCGCGCCCCGGCTGGCCGTCTGGCAGCGGCTCGCGCTGACCCTGGCCGCGCTGGCGCTGCCGCTGGCCCCCGTCCTGCTGTCGCTGACCCCGGGCCTGACGGCCCTGTAGGCACGCGGTCGGCCTCGTTCCCCGTGTTCCCGTCACGCCCACGCTCTCGTTCGGGCACGATCGACGACGAGTCGTCGGATGCGTGAGGAGTCGGGATGGACAGGGTGTGGCTGATCACCGGGGCCAACAGCGGGTTCGGGCGTGCCTTCACCGAGGCGGCGGTCGGCGCGGGTGACACCGTCGTGGCCACGGCGCGGCGTCCGGAGGCGCTGGCGGACCTGGTCGCCGCGCACCCCGACCGGGTGGAGGCGCTGCGGTTGGACGTCACCGAGCGTGGCGCCGGGGCGTCCGTCGTGGACGAGGTGGCGGCCCGTCACGGCCGGATCGACGTGCTGGTCAACAATGCCGGCCGCACCCATGTGGGCGCGGCCGAGGAGACCACGGACGAGGAGCTGCGCGATCTGTTCGACCTGCACTTCTTCGGCCCGGCTGAGCTGGTCCGAGCCGTGCTCCCGCACATGCGCGCCCGGCGCTCCGGCGCGATCGTCCAGCTGAGCAGCATGGGCGGCCAGATCTCCTTCGCCGGATTCTCCGCGTACAGCGCGACCAAGTTCGCCCTGGAGGGCTTCTCCGAGGCGCTGGCGGCCGAGGTGGGGCCGCTGGGCATCAAGGTCCTCGTCGTCGAGCCGGGCGCGTTCCGCACGGGCCTGCTGGGCAACGCGAGCATGAGCGCCGAGCTCGACGACTACCGCGCGACGGCGGGCGCCACTCGGGCCATGGTCGACGGCGGCTCCGGCACCCAGCCGGGTGATCCCGCGAAGGCAGCTGCCGCCGTCCTCGCCGCCCTGGCCGCTGCGCGGACACCCCTGCACCTCCCCCTCGGTGACGACGCGGTGGACGCCGTCACGGCCCACCTGGACTCCGTCCGCGCGGAGCTCGCCGCCTGGGAGAAGACCGCGCGGGCGACGGCCTTCGAGGGCTAGCGACAGCCGGGACGCAAGGGGAGGACGCGGCGCGCCCGCGCGCTGCACCCTCCCCGTTCGCCTTCGGCGTCTCCGAGGCCATTCCCAGCAACGCGCGCTACGCTTCGAGCGAGGGGCCACTGCTGACGGCTCGTGACTCTCTGTGGGGGCTTCCCCGTGACGGTGTTTCTTCTCGGCGTAGGCGCGGCCTGTCTGCTCGGGCTGGGGTTCGTCCTGCAGCAGCATGCGGCCCAGCGCGCGCCGCGCGAGCAGCTGCTGTCGTACCGGCTGCTGCTCGGGCTGATGCGGTCACGCGAATGGCTGCTCGGGATCGCCCTGATGATCTGCGGCCAGGTACTCAGCGCGCTGGCGCTCAACGCCGGTCGGATCTCCCTGGTCGAGCCGCTGCTGGCGACGAACCTGCTGTTCGCGATGGCCCTCGCCCGGCGGATCACCCGGCAGACCCTCGGCGCATCGGGCTGGGGCGGCGTGCTGCTGCTCGCGGCGGGGGTGACGGTGTTCATCCTCAGCGGCGCGCCCACCGGCGGCGGGACGGAGAAGGGCGCGCTGAGACACTGGCTGGTCTTCGGGATCGTCGCGGGGCTGGCCCTGCTCCTGGTGTCCCTCGCCAAGCGCCTGCCCCTGGTCCGGGAGGCGACCCTGCTCGCCCTCGCCGCCGGCCTGCTCTACGGCCTCCAGGACGCGCTGACGCGCACCGCGGGCCTGCGCCTGGACAACGGCGGCGTCGTGTTCCTGCTGCGCAGCTGGCAGCCGTACGCGGTGCTGCTGATCGGCGTCGTCGGGTTGATCCTCGTGCAGAGCGCGTTCGAGTCCGCCCCGCTGAAGATGTCCCTGCCGGCGCTGACGGCCGCCCAGCCGCTGGCGGGCATCGCCTGTGGCGTCGGCTTCCTGGGCGACCGCCTCGTCCTCACCCCGGCAGCGCTGGCGGGCGAGGCCTTCGGCCTGGCCTGCATCGTCCTCGGGGTCGTCGTCATCGGCCGCCATCCCGCCCTCCCGGACGCCTGCCTGGAGGCGATGCGCCGACAGGCGGCCGAGGAGCGGGAGATGACCGGCACGAGGTGACGGGCACGGCCTGACCGGCCAGGTGCGACCCCGGCCGAGCGGCGGGCCGCCCGACGGAGCGGCCGCCGGGGCACCGTGGGCCGAGGCAGCGCGGGAGGAGCTCCCCGAGCCCCCGCGGGCTGCCTCGGCAAGTGAGCCCGAGTCAGCCGCCTGCCCTGCCTACAGGTAGTACTCCCCCATCAGCTCGGTCGCCCACGCGGGCTGGCGGGTGCCGCCGCGCGGGCCGAACTCGTCCATCCAGGGCTTGAGGTCGAGCACGGGGGTGCCGTCGATCGCGTCGAGGCCGCGGACGGTCAGGTCGAGGCCGTCGACCTTGACGATTTCGCAGCGGGAGACGCCGAGGCGGTTGGGGCGGTTCTTGCCGCGCTGGGCGAAGATGCCGACCAGGGGCCAGTCCTCGCGGCCGCGTGGGTGGCGGGCGCCGGTCTCGGTCTTCGAGTCCGGGACGAGGTGGAACAGGAAGACGACCTCCAGGTGCGAGAAGTCGGCGAGACCCGCGAGCGCCTCCGGGCCGTACTGGGCGGCGTCGAGGCGGATCACCGCCTCGACCGAGCCCCAGTGGTCGTCGCGGACCTCGTCCCGGCCCCCGACGACATGGCCGATCGGGGTCAGCGGAAGGGTCGGTTCGCTGCTCATACGCACTGCTCCGAACGGGGGTGGAAAGGAGCGGCCGCACAGGCCCCCCGTGCCCGCGAACCGCATGTGACCCGCGCGTATATTGACGCCAGGCCAATGAGCGCGGGAGCACCATGTCACCACGGCGTGCGGCAGTCAACGAAGTCATGCGGGCCCGGTCCCGCGAGCGCATCATGCAGGCGGCCGTGGAGCTCGTGGACCGGCGCGGCTTCACCAAGGTGACCCTCGGTGACATCGCGGAGCGTGCCGGTGTGGCGCGCGGTCTGGTGTCCTACTACTTCCCCGGCAAGCGGTTCCTGCTGCAGACGGCGATGCACCGGCACATGCACCTGACCCTGGCCGCCGCCCTGCGGCCGCTGGACGATCCGGCGAACCCGCACTACTCCCAGGACCCGGACCTCTGGCTGGCCACCGCGATCGACGCGGTCACCGGTCTGGCCGTGGACCGGCCGACGCTGATGCGCACGCACCTGGCGCTGATCCTGGCGCCGCTGGACGGCGTCTTCGTCCAGGACGAGGAGCAGCAGGAGCTCGGCCGACTGCTGCAGGAGGTGCTGCGGCGGCGCGGCTCCGCCGATCCCGGAGCCGAGCACGCAGTGCTGCGCAGCGCGTTGATGGGCGCGTGCATCGGCATGCTGCTGCCGGGCGCGGAGGCGCCCCCGGAGCTGATCCGCGCGGATCTCTTCGCCCGCTACGGACTCGACACCGCGCTGGGCCCCCGCGCGCCCCACGTACCCGCCGAGGGCTGACGTTGAGGCCGGCTCAGGCCTCCTTGAGCAGACCCGACAGCAGGTCGACCGTCTGCTCGGGGGTGAGGCTGTCGACGCTGAGCCGCTCCATCACCTGGATGTAGGCGTCGACGTCGTCGCGCTTGTCGAGGTACAGCGCACTGGTGAGCTGCTCCAGGTAGACGACGTCGGGCAGGTCCTGCTCGGGGAAGCGCAGGATCGAGAAGGCGCCCGTCTCGGCGGCGTGGCCGCCGAAGCGGAACGGCATCACCTGAAGCACGATGTTGGGCAGCTCGGAGACCTCGATCAGGTGCTGGACCTGAGCGCGCATCACGTCCCGGCCGCCGATGGGGCGGCGCAGCGCCGCCTCGTCGATGACGGCCCACAGGCGTGGGCCGGTGCCCTCGGTGATCATGCGCTGACGGCGCATCCGGAGGTCGACGCGGTGCTCGATCTCCTCGCTCGCCATGTGAGGGCGGTTCAGGCCCATGATGGAGCGGGCGTAGTCGGCGGTCTGCAGCAGGCCGGGGATGAACTGCACCTCGTAGGTGCGGATCAGGGCCGCGGACTCCTCCAGGCCGACGTAGGTCTGGAACCAGTTGGGCATGGCGTCGCTGAAGCTGTGCCACCAGCCGTTCTGGTTCGCCTCGCGTACCAGCGTGAGGAGTTGGCCGCGCTCGGACTCGTCGACTCCGTACAGACTGAGCAGATCCACGACGTCCCGCTCCTTGAAGCTGACGCGCCCCAACTCCATGCGGCTGATCTTCGACTCGGAAGCCCTGATCGTGTAGCCGGCGTCCTCTCGGGAGATGCCCTTCGCCTCTCGCAGGCGGCGAAGCTGGGAGCCGAGGAGGATGCGGCGGACCATCGAACCGCCCCCCGGCTGAACCGTGGTCATTCCGTCGAACCTCCACCCGCTGGCTACAGGGGCCAGTCTGCCACTGTCCGGCACTGTCCGGGCGCGCATCGTGCCCGGTTGTTCACACGTCGGTCAAGATTGGCGCGAGGACATCCCCCGTCCATCGCGCTGTGCAATCACATGATGACACTCTGCACGGGAATCTGCACGTGCATCTGCAAGCAATGCGAATGCACGTGAATCCACTCTTGCATCTGACGTATGCGAAGAGGACCATGGTGCACGTGCACCTGCACGCCCCGAGGCAATCCGCCGAGAACGCCGAGATTCCGCCCCGAACGCCGACAGCGCACGGGGCCGCGCCCGCATGGGAGGAGCTCTTCATGGGCCTGAGCCCGGCGGTGGCAGCGGACCGTGAGTCGATCGTGAGCTGTGCACTGGCACCGCGTCACGAGTCGGTCCGCACGGCACGCGAGTTCACCCGGCTGACGCTCAACCGCTGGGAGCTCGGCGAGCTCTTCGACGACGTCGCCCTGGTGGCAAGCGAGTTGGTGACGAACGCACTGCGTTACGGCCTGCCCTCGGTGGTACCCGAGCAGCGCGGCTCCTGGCCGCGGCGCGGCGCGACGAGCCCGATCGGCGACCGGATGGACGCCGCGGCCGACGTCGCCGTCGCCGAACTCCCGGCGCCGCTGATCCGGTTGAGCCTGGTCCGCAGCGAGCCGCAGGTGGTCTGCGCGGTGAGCGACCCAAGCGAGCGCGGCCCCGTCCCGCGCGAGGCCGACTGGATAGCGGAGTCCGGGCGCGGACTGCATCTGGTCGAGTCCTTCAGCCAGTCCTGGGGCTGGCACCCGATCGCGGTGGGCAAGGTCGTCTGGGCGGTCTTCGAACTCCGCACCCGCGCCTGACCGCGCATGCGGGACGAGAGCGACGAAAGGCGGCAGCCATGAAGAGTTCGATGACCATGAAGAGATAGCGGACGAGGAAAAGGCCCAGGAGCGCGCTCCCGGGCCTTCCTCACAGGTGCACCACAGCAGCTCACTCGGCCAGGTGATCGAACTCCCCGGCCTTGACCCCGTGGAGCAGGGCCACGATCTCCGCCTTGGTGTAGATCAGCGCTGGACCATCGGGGAAGCGGGAGTTGCGCACCGCGACGTCCCCGTCGGCCAGCCGCGCCATCTCGACGCAGTTGCCCTGCGAGTTGCTCATACGAGCCTTCTGCCAGACCACTCCCTCAAGTTCCGTGGCGGCGATGCCGTTGTGGATGCGACGCATAGGTATCTCCCCGGATCGTGCGAGCGGTGCACCATGCAGCGGTCTCACTGCCGGTGATGATATCGCCAGTGCACGTGCACGTGCAGGTGCTTATGCGTGTGCACATGCGTTTACATGAGGTGACAGATTCCTTTACAGCGCAGGGAGTTGACCGCCCGAAACGGGCAAATCCGGGCGGACTGTTGTCGCTCTCGGCAACCGGTGCGCTTCGGCGTGCCAAAAACAGCGCCCATGATCGACAGCATGGAACTCCCCCGTGACGCACAGTCAGTAATCATGTGCTGCTTCCATCTATGTGACGCTGCTCACGCCCATACGGTTCAAACGGCCTGTATAAGGCCACCCGCCTCCCTTCAGGCGAACGGATGACCTACGATCGTCCCCCATGAGCACTGCCGCGACTCCCAGCACGCCGCTGCCCGTCCGTACGCCCAGCGCCCCCGCCAAGGGACGCCACCGCCGCCCCGAGCGCCCTGAGCTGCCCGAGGGCGCGCCCGCGCTGCTGCTTGCGGTCCCCGCACAGCCCTCCACCGAGGCCCGGCAGCTGGCCGAGGAGATCGCCACGCTGATCCGGCTCGAGCAGCCGGGCATCGAGGTCTCCCCCGCGTACCTGACGGCGGGCGAAGAGGACGGCCCCTACACCTGTGTCGGCCTCACAGACGCGCTGACGGCCGCGGTGGAGGCCGGAACGTCCCCGGTGGTCGTTCCCCTCTCCCCCGGCCCCTCCACGGAGCTGGACGCGGTGCTGGCGGCCTTCGAGACCGTGAAGCCGACGGACACCCTCGGCCCGCACCCGCTGCTCGCCGAGGCCGTCCACGTGCGGCTCAGCGAGGCCGGCCTCGCGCGCGCGGACCGCGCGCGCCTGTTCGCCATCAACACCTCCGCCGACGGCATCGTCCTGGCCGGCACCGGCGGCCCCGAGGCGCTGGAGCTGGCCGAGGTCACCGCGGTCCTCCTCGCCGCCCGCCTCGCCGTCCCGGTCGTCGCGGCCTCCCTGGACTCCGCGGAGTCCGTCGCCGCGGCGGTCGCCCACCTCCGCGACACCGGCTGCACCCAGCCCGCGCTGGCGCCCTACCTGCTGGGCCCCGAGGTCTCCGGCGACGCCCTCAAGGCCGTCGCCGAGGCCATCGACTGCGCGTCGGCGGAGCCGATCGGCGCGTACGCGTCCGTCGCGCGCCTCGCCCTCGGCCTCTACCTCCGCGCCCTCGGCATCGACGCCGAAGGCCTGTAAGGCCTCGCAGCACTGACGCAGGGAGTTGCAGACCGGTCTCCGACCACCGGCAACTCCCTGTCGTTCAGCACGAGTTCCGCCATCCATCCGAGACGGCGAAAGCACGCGTAGGCCTCGGAGCGCCGCGACTCCCGGCCCAACCGCGCCACCGTCTCACGAAGCCGCGGCAGAGCGCCCCACAGCAGGACCGCCCGTCCGGCGTCCAGGACGCCGCACGCGCCGAGGTAGCCGGAAACGCAGCCTGCGACCGTTGCGTCCAGGTGGACCAGATCCGCCTTCTCCGCCGCCGGCATGGAAGGGAACGGGCCCGCGTGGGCCGCCCACAGTCTCCGCACCTCGCCGAGCATCGCCTCGTGGCCCTCCGGCCCGGGCCAGCGGTACCCGCGATGCCGGAGCCACTGCACCGCCGTGGGCGAGCGCCGATGCCGCCCGCGCTTCTCCTCACGCCGTAGGACAGCGAACACCGCGTCCTCGGCGATCCACGCCGCCCTGCTGAGCTCCAGCCGCTCCAGCGCCCGCAGCAGCGCGCCCTCGTCCCTGCGGAGGTCTCCCGCGGTCTCCAGGAAGGCCCAGGTCGCCCGGTAGCCCATGGGGCGGTAGCAGGTCACCGCGCAACGCAGGGCCGTGTGACGCCACGCCAGGGGCAACCCGGGGTCGCGGACGCGGCGGGCTTCGGCGGAGAAGCTCACTGGTTGGGGTTGAGCGCGCCCGTCGAGCCGCGGACGACGAGTTCGGGTTGGAAGACGAACTCGCCCCGTTGGGCCGGGTTGCCGCCGATCTCCTCCAGGAGGACGTTGACCGCGGCGGCGCCCATCGCCTCGACGGGCTGGCGGATGGTGGTGAGCGGCGGGTCGGCGAAGGCGATGAGCGGGGAGTCGTCGAAGCCCACCACCGAGATGTCCCGGGGAACGGAGAGGCCACGTGCACGCGCCCCGCGGATCGCACCGAAGGCCATCAGGTCGCTGCCGCACACGATCGCCGTGCAGCCCTTGTCCAGCAGCACGTTCGCCGCGGCCTGGCCGCCCTCCACGGTGAACAGGGAGTGCTGGATGAGATCCCGGCTCTGCGCCTCCGAGAGGCCGAGGACCTCGCCCAGCGCGGTCACGAAGCCCTCCTCCTTCCGCAGCACCGGGACGAAGCGGGAGGGGCCGACGGCGAGGCCGATGCGCTCGTGGCCGAGCCCGGCCAGGTGCCGTACCGCCATCCACATCGCGGCACGGTCGTCGGGGCTGATGAACGGCGCGGCGACCTTCTCGCTGTAGCCGTTGATCATCACGAAGGGGACGCCCTGGCCCTGCAGCCTGTCGTAGCGGGCCGTGTCGGCCGTGGTGTCGGCGTGCAGGCCGGAGACGAAGACGATGCCGGTGACGCCGCGTTCGACGAGCATCTCGACGAGCTCGTCCTCGGTCGAGCCGCCGGGCGTCTGCGTGCAGAGCACGGGCGTGTACCCGTAGCGGGTCAGCACCTGCTCGATGACCTGGGCCAGCGCCGGGAAGATGGGGTTGCTGAGCTCGGGCGTGATCAGCCCGATCAGCCCGGCGCTGCGCTGGCGCAGACGCGTGGGGCGCTCGTAGCCGAGCACGTCGAGGGCGGCGAGGACCGACTGCCGGGTCGCCGCCGCCACTCCGGGCTTTCCGTTCAGCACACGGGAGACGGTGGCCTCACTGACCCCTGCCTGCGCCGCGATGTCCGCCAACCGCGCTGTGTTCACGGCACCGAAGCCTATTGCACGGACAACCGTTCGCCTGCTGTTTCGTCGACCGAGAAGGGGACGGATCGGCGCGGGAGCCGCGCCGAGAGCGCCAGCGCGACGAGCGCGGCCACGGCCGGGACGTGGTAGCCGGTGCCGGCGGGGGCGTGGTCGACCAGCCAGCCGCCCGCCGCGGTGCCGCCCGAGATGCCGACCAGCAGGCCGGTGGTGGTCCAGGTGAAGCCCTCCGTGAGGCGCTCGGCGGGGACGAGTTCGGCGACCAGGCCCATGCTGGTGGACATGGTGGGGGCCGTCGCGAAGCCCGCGACCAGCAGCGTCGCGGCGACCTGCCACAGCCCGTCGGCGAGCGGCAGCGGGGCGAGCGTCACCGCCATCGCGGCGAGCGCCCAGCGCAGCCGGAAGACCGCCGGTCCGCGCGGCTTCCACAGACCGAGCAGGACCCCGGAGAGCGCCGAGCCGAGCGCGTAGCAGGCCAGCACCGCACCTGCCGCGGCCTTGTGGCCGTGGGCCTGGGCGAAGCCGATGGTGGTGATCTCCATGGTGCCGAAGACCGCGCCGGTCGCCGTCAGCATCAGCACGAGCGCCGCGACGCCCGGCGAGCGCAGCGCGCTGCGTCCCAAGGACGTGGCGGCGTGCCCGGCCGGGGGCGGCTCGGTGCGGCGCTGGGTGGCCAGGGCGAGGACGCCCACCAGGGAGACCAGACCGGCCGTCAGGTAGCCGGCCAGGGCGGAGACGCCCGTCGCGAGCGCCGTCGCGGCCAGCGGGCCGAGCACGAAACAGAGTTCGTCGACGACGCCCTCGTAGGCGTAGGCGGTGTGCAGCACCGCCTCGTCACCGCGGTGCAGGAACGCCCAGCGGGCGCGTGCCAGCGAGCCGGTGTTGGGGCCGAGGCCGCTGACCGCGCAGGCGAGCAGGTAGACCCAGGTGAGCGCGTGCAGCTCCAGCGCCGCGAGGACGCCGAGTGCGCCCAGCGTGGCCAGCAGGACCGCCGGGACGGCGACGCGGGTCTGGCCGTGGCGGTCCACCATCCGGGCCTGCCAGGGCCCGGCGAGGGCGACGGTGACCAGCGCCGCCGCGCCGCCCAGACCCGCCAGGCTGTAGGAGCCGTGCAGCGAGGTGACCAGCAGGGTCGCGGCCAGCGAGGCCATCCCGGAGGGGAACCGCGCCACGAGCACGGCCAGCGTGAAGCCGGCCGCGCCGCGCGGCGCGAACAGGGCACGGTAGGACATCAACGGCCGCCGGACGAGGGACCGGCCCCCGTCGAGCCGCGCACGACCAGTTCGGGCTGGAAGACGAACTCCGCGCGGTGCGCGGGCGTTCCGCTGATCTCCTCCAGCAGCGCGTCCACCGCCGCCTGGCCCATCGCCTCGACGGGCTTGCGGATGGTGGTGAGCGGCGGGTCGGCGAAGGCGATGAGCGGGGAGTCGTCGAAGCCGACCACGGAGACGTCGCCGGGCACCTCCAGCCCGCGCTGCCTGGCCGCGCGGATGACGCCGAAGGCCATCAGGTCGCTGCCGCACACGATCGCGGTGCAGCCCTTGTCCAACAGGCGCGCCCCGGCGGCGTGCCCGCCCTCGACGGTGAACAGCGAGTGCTGCACCAGATCCCGGACGGCCTCCTCCGAGAGGCCGAGCAGCTCCTGCGCGGCCTCGGTGAAGCCGGTGAGCTTCCGCGCCACGGGCACGAAGCGGGTCGGACCGACGGCCAACCCGACCTTCTCGTGGCCGAGTTCGGCGAGGTGCCGGATCGCCATCCACATCGCCGCCCGGTCGTCGGGCGAGACGAAGGAGGCGTCGATGCGCTCACTGAAGCCGTCGATCAGCACGAACGGCACGCCGCGGCCCGCGAGCCGGGCGTAGCGCTCGTGGTCGGCGCTGGTGTCGGCGTGCAGGCCGGAGACGAAGACGATGCCGGTGACGCCGCGCTCGACCAGCAGGTCGACGAGCTCGTCCTCGGTCGAGCCGCCGGGCGTCTGCGTGCACAGCACGGGCGTGTAGCCGTGCCGGGTCAGCACCTGCTCGATGACCTGGGCGAGGGCCGGGAAGATGGGGTTGCTGAGCTCCGGGGTGATCAGCCCGATCAGCCCGGCGCTGCGCTGGCGCAGCTTGACCGGCCGGTCGTAGCCGAGCACGTCCAGGGCGGCCAGCACGGTCTGCCGGGTGGTGCCGGAGACGCCCGCCTTGCCGTTGAGCACGCGCGAGACGGTCGCCTCGCTGACACCGGCCTGGACGGCGATGTCCGCCAGCCGGGCCGGCGCCTGCTGGAGGACCGGCGGGGGCCCGGCCTGCGGCCGACCACCCTGTGCGGGAAGGGTCATCTCAGAGGGACCACCAGACGGTCGTGTCGGCCGGGACCACCGTCTCCTCGCCCTCCCGGACCGGCTCCTCGCCCGAGGTGAGCAGCAACCGCCCAGGCACGGGCAGCGCCAGCCGGACGGGCGAGGAGCCGGTGTTGGCCACGCAGACGAAGGCACCGTCCGCATGGGTCCGGCGGAAGGCCAGCGCCCCGGCGGGAGCGTCCAGCCACTCGACGCCGTCACCCGCGCCCAGCGCCGGGTGCGCGGCCCGGATCGCCAGTGCGGAGCGGTACAGCTCCAGCGTCGAGGTCGGGTCGCCGGACTGCACCTCGACGCTGAGCTCGGCCCACTCGGCCGGCTGCGGCAGCCAGCTCGGGCCGCCCGAGGCGGGGCCGAAGCCGTAGGGCGCCTCGGCGCCGGACCACGGGATCGGCACGCGGCAGCCGTCACGGAAGCCGTCCTGGCCGCTGGCGCGGAGGAAGGACGGGTCCTGGCGCACCTCGTCGGGCAGGTCGGTGACGTCCGGCAGGCCCAGCTCCTCGCCCTGATAGACGTAGGCGGAGCCGGGCAGGGCCAGCATGAGCACGGTGGCGGCACGGGCGCGGCGCAGGCCGAGCTCGCGGTCCCCGGGGGTGCGGATCTGAGTGGCGTCGGTCGGCGGGTTGGCGAACCGGGTGGCGTGCCGCGTCACGTCGTGGTTGGAGAGCACCCAGGTGGCGGGGGCGCCGACGGGGCGCATCGCCTCCAGCGTCAGGTCGACCACCTCACGCAGCTTCTCGGCGGCCCACGGGGTGGCCAGATACTGGAAGTTGAAGGCCTGGTGCAGCTCGTCGGGGCGGACGTAGTTGGCGGTGCGGGCCACCGTCGGGGTCCACGCCTCGGCGACGAAGATGCGCTCGCCCGGGTACTCGTCCAGGATGGGCCGCCAGGAGCGGTAGATCTCGTGGACGCCGTCCTGGTCGAAGAAGGGCATGGTGTCGTTGCCGAGCAGCTTCAGCTGGTCGTGCATGCCGAGGTCGGGCAGGCCCTTGGCCTTGACCAGGCCGTGGGCGACGTCGATCCGGAAGCCGTCGACGCCGAGGTCCAGCCAGAAGCGCAGGATGGAGCGGAACTCGTCGGCGACGGCCGGGTGGTCCCAGTCGAAGTCCGGCTGCTCGGGCGCGAACAGGTGCAGGTACCACTCCCCGGGCGTGCCGTCCGGCTCGGTGATCCGCGTCCAGGCCGGGCCGCCGAAGATGGACTCCCAGTCGTTGGGCGGCAGTTCGCCGTTCTCGCCCTTGCCCGCGCGGAAGTGGAACCGCTTGCGCAGCGCCGAGCCGGGGCCCTCGCGCAGCGCCTGCTGGAACCACTCGTGCTGGTCCGAGCAGTGGTTGGGCACCAGGTCGAAGATCACCCGCAGGCCCAGCGCGTGCGCGTCCTCGATCAGCCGTGCGGCGTCGCCGAGTTGGCCGAACATCGGGTCCACGCGGCGGTAGTCGGAGACGTCGTAGCCGGCGTCGGCCTGCGGGGAGGCGTAGAACGGGGAGAGCCAGACCGCGTCCACCCCCAGGTCCCGCAGGTAGGGCAGGCGCGAGCGGATGCCCGCGAGGTCGCCCATGCCGTCGCCGTTCGCGTCGGCGAAGCTGCGCGGGTAGACCTGGTAGATCACCGCGTCACGCCACCAACCGGTTCTCTGCGGCGCGGGCTCGCCTCCACCACTACGGGCGGACTGGGCCGGAACGACGAGATGCTGGGTCATGGGATCCCTTGGGTGCGAGAGCTGCGGGAGAAGTGACTGGTGGTCAGATTACGGGCGGGGCCGGAGGACCGGCTCGATCAGCCCTTGGTCCCGCCGGAGGTGAGGCCGGTCACCAGGTGCTTCTGGACCAGGTAGAAGAAGGCGGCGGCCGGGATGGCGATCAGCACGCCCGTCGCGGCCAGGTAGTTCCACTGCGAGTTGTACTGGCTGACGAACTGCTGCAGGCCCACGGCGAGGGTGAACTTGTCCGGCGAGAGCAGGAAGTAGGACGCGAAGGCGACCTCGCCCCAGGCGGTGAGGAAGGTGTAGAACGCCGCCACCGCCAGGCCCGGCCGGGCCAGCGGCAGGATCAGCCGCCAGAAGGTGCCGAAGGGGCTCAGCCCGTCGATGCGTCCGGCCTCGTCGATCTCCACCGGGATCGTGTCGAAGTAGCCCTTGAGCAGCCAGGCGCAGTACGGCACGGCCGTGGTGCAGTAGACCAGGATCAGGCCGGGGTAGGTGTCGAGCAGCTTGGTGTTGGCGAGGATCTTGTACAGCGGCACGATCAGCACCGACACCGGGAACATCTGGGTCAGCAGGAAGGTGTACATCAGGCTGCCGCGACCCAGGAACCTGATCCGGGAGACGGCGTAGCCGGCGCTGGCGGCGACGAGCACGCCGACGACGGTGGTGCCGAGGGCGACGATGGTGGAGTTGCCGAGCCAGGTGAAGAAGTCGGTGTGGTTCAGCACGTGGTCGTAGTTGGAGAACGACGCGTGCGCGGCGATCCGCTGCGGGTGCTGGTAGTCGTACTCGCCGGGGCCGAGGGAGACGTAGGCGACCCAGGCCACCGGGAAGGCGGCGATGAAGGCCGCGACGGCGAGCACGGAGTGCAGTCCGACCGAGGCGAGCGGCCCGCGCCTGCCCCGGCCGCGGCTCTTCCTGGCGCTCCGGCTGTCCGGGGTGGTCCGGCCGTCCTTGGCGCTCCGGCTGTCCGAAGTGGTCCGGCCGTCCTTGGCGATCGTGCTGTCCGAAGTGGTCTGGCTCATGCCTGCGCTCCCTGCATGCGCCGGATCCAGCGCCGGTAGAACTCGGTGAAGACGATGAGGATGGACAGGCACAGCACGCCGACCGTCGCGGCGCCGGCGTAGTCCATCGGGTTCTGGCCGAAGAAGAGCCGGTACGAGTAGGTGACCAGGATCTGCACGCTGTCGCCGTTGGTCGAGCCGAACAGCAGGAAGATGACGTTGAACTGGTTGAAGGTCCAGATCACGCCGAGCAGGATCAGCGTGCTGCTGACCGGACGCAGGCCGGGCAGGGTGACGTGGCGGAACCGCTGCCAGGGGGTCGCGCCGTCCATCTCGGCCGCCTCGTAGAGCTCCGTGGGGATGGCCTGCAGGCCGCCCAGCATGGAGATCATCATGAACGGGACGCCGACCCAGACGTTGACGCCGATCGCGGCGATCTTCTGCCACAACGGGTCGCTCAGCCACTCGGGTTGGCCGAGGCCGAGGGCGCCGAGGAGGTGGTTGACGGCGCCGCCGTCGGAGAGCAGCAGCCGCCAGGAGAAGATGGTGACGAAGGTCGGCACCGCCCACGGCAGCACCAGCAGCACCCGGTAGAAGGTGCGGCCGCGCACCTGCCGGTTGAGCAGCACCGCGAGGCCGAGACCCAGCGACACGGTGATCGCCACACAGCTGACGGTCCAGATGATGGTCCACCAGAAGTGGGGCCAGAACTGGTTGTCGGGCCCGGAGAGGATGTCGACGTACTGCTTCAGCCCGACCCAGCTGAACGTGTCGGGGATCTTGTTGACCCCGATCGTGTGGCCGACGTTGAGGCTGGTCGCGTCGGTGAAGGTGTACATGATGCCGAGGACCAGCGGGTAGCCGACCAGGACACCGAGGATCACCACGACCGGGGCGCACATCGCCCAGGCGTACCAGAACTGGTCGTAGGAACGCCGGATCCGGCGCAGCGGGCCTGTGCGGCGCCGCGGCTCCTCGGACCGGCCTGGCGTGGCGGCTTCCGCCGGCGCGGCCACGGTCATGCTGACACCTCTTCGCACGTCACAAACGGGGCGAGTACATCTGGGAAGCTGTTGCTGGGGCCATGCGGGGCGGCCGGCCGACCGCCCCCACCCTCAAGGAGGCAGTCGGCCGGCACGGGGATCACTGCGCGGCGTAGTCCGGCAGCAGCTTCTGGGCCTGCACGGTGGTGTTGCTCATCGCCTGCTGGACGGTCTCCTGGCCGCTCAGCATCTTGGTGAGCTCGGTGCCGAACGGGCCGTACAGGTCGCTGTAGTGGGCGACGGGCTGACGCGGCACACCGGCGCTGAGGATGGCCTGGAAGTCGGCGATGCCCGGGTTGGACGTGACGGCCGAGGTGTAGGCGTCCTGGCGGGTCGGCAGCGTGTCGTTCTTGGTCGCGATGGTGACCTGCGACGCGGCGGAGGTCATGAAGGCGATGAACTTCTCCGAGGCGGCCTGGTGGGCGGCGTCCGAGCCCGCGTAGGCGACCAGGTTGTGGCCGCCGATCGGGGCACCGGCCTTGCCGGCGGAGCCGGCCGGGACGACCGCGACACCGAGGTTGGCCTTGTCGGCGAAGGCGGCGCCCTTGAAGACGTTGCTGGTCTCCCACGGGCCCTGGATGATCGAGGCGACCTTGCCGCTCTCGAAGGCGTCCATGATGTTGGTGTAGCCGTTGGGCGTGGTGTCGAGCTTGGACACGCCGGGGGCGGTCACCAGGGCCTTCAGGGTGTTCATGCCCTTGATCGCGGCGGCCGAGTTGAACTCCAGCTTCTTGCTCGACGCGTCCAGCATGTCGGTGCCCTCGCCGTACAGGAACGGCATGGCGTAGTACGAGGCCGGGTTGAAGGCGAAGCCGTCGACGCCGTCCTTCTGCTTGACCAGCGCGGCGTCGGCCTTCAGCTCGTCCCAGGTCTTCGGGGCGGCGGTGATGCCGGCCTTGGTGAAGAGGGCCTTGTTGTACATCAGGCCCAGGGTGTCGGTGACCTCGGGCATGCCGTAGAGCTTGCCCTGGTAGGTCGCCTGCTGGATCAGCTGCTGCTCGAAGGAGGACTTCTGGGCGGCGGCCGGGGTGCCGTCGAGCGGGGCCAGGAAGCCCTGCTGGGCGAAGCCGGCGAGCCAGCCCACGTCGGAGCGGAGCACGTCCGGCGCGCCCTTGCCGGCGGAGGCGGCGGCGGTGAACTTCGTCTGCGCATCGGCGAACGGCACGCTGACGTAGTTGACCTTGATGGTCGGGTTGGCCTGCTCGAACTGGGCGACCAGGGCCTTGTAGGTCGGAGCCTCGTTCGTGGCGTCCGAGGTGTCCCACCAGGTGATGGTGACCGGGCCGCTCGCGGCGGTGTTGCCGGAGGCAGACCCGCCGGAAGAACCGCAAGCGCTTGCAGAAACCGCTATCGCCGTCGCCAGAACGGCCGCCGCAATGCCACGACGCATCGTGCACTCCTTCAGGGGTGGGATGCCCAGAGCCGCACTGCCGCTGGGCTTGGGGAGGAACGTAACAGCGACGCAAGCGCACTGGAAAGTCCTTGCAGCAATTTTCTGCAAGACAGCGTGATCGTTACCTGCGCGTGTCTACCGTGTTGCGGCAAGACGACCACGGCCGCACGGCATGGGGGCGCCGCGCGGCCGGTCAGAGCCTTGTGGTGGTTACTGCAAGCCGCTACGAACGGTCGTTCCCGTCCTGTCCGCAAGGCCGCTCCCACACCTCGCGAAGCAACTGCGCGAGGTGCAAGGCCTTGCGGCCGTCGGCGAGCTGGGCGATCTGGGTGCGGCAGCTGAACCCGTCCGCCAGCACGCGGGCGCCCGGTTCGGCGCGCAGCGCCGGAAGCAGTACCCGCTCCGCCGACGCGACGGAGACCTCCTGGTGCCCGCGCTCGAACCCGAAGTTCCCGGCCAGGCCGCAGCAGGACGGCGGCAGCCGCCGCACGTCCAGCCCGGCCCGCGCGGCCACCCGCTCGTCGGCGCCGGTGCCGAGCACGGCGTGCTGGTGACAGTGCGTCTGCGCGAGCGCGTCACGCAGCTCGGCGCCCGCCTGCGGCATCCGGTCGAGCGGCGCCTCCTCGTCCAGGAACTCCGCGAACGTGCGCACGCGCGCCGCGAGTCGGGCGGCCTCCGGGTCGTCGGGCAGCAGCCGCGGCAGCTCCTCTCGCAGCGCCGCGGCGCAGCTCGGCTCCAGCACGACCACCGCAGGCTCGTCCGGCGTCCGCGCGAGCAGGCGCACGGTGCGGGTCATGGTCCGCCGGGCGACGTCGAGGCGACCGGTGCTGACGTAGGTCAGTCCACAGCAGACGGGACCTGGCGGCAGCAACGGCCGGAAGCCGAGCTGCGCCAGCACGGCCGCCCCCGCGTGCAGCACGTCGGGGTCGAGGTGGTTCCCGAAGGTGTCGGGCCAGAGCAGCACCGGCCGGCCGGTGCCGGGCGGCTCGTAGGAGCGGACGAACGACCGGGCCGGGACCGGCGGCAGCGGCCGCTCCGGGGCCGTTCCCGCCACGGCACGGGCCACGGCCGCGAGCGGTCGCGCGCGCAGCGCGAGGCGCGCCGCCCGGCCCGCGCCCGGGACCGCGTGCAGCAGGCGGAGCAGCCGCGGCAGACCGCCGAGCGCGTAGTGCACGCGCGGGCGCAGCCGACGACGGTAGTGCCGGTGCAGGAACACGGACTTGTACGTCGCCATGTCGACATGGACCGGGCAGTCGCTCGCGCAGCCCTTGCAGGACAGGCAGAGGTCCAGCGCGCCCAGCACCTCGCGCGAGCGCCAGCCGCCCGTGATCGGCCCCTCCCCCGTCACCGTGCCGCGCAGCATCTCGCCCAGCAGACGGGCCCGGCCGCGGGTCGAGTGCCGCTCGTCGCGGGTCGCCGCGTAGCTCGGGCACATCACGGCCGCCGGGTCGTCCGCGACGCAGGCCCCGACGCCGACGCAGCGGCGGGCCCCGTCGGCCAGCGGCAGCGCGCGCGGCAGGCCGGGCTGCCGCAGATCCGCGTCGATCGGACGCGGCTGCGTGAGGTTGCCCGGGTTGAGCAGGCCCGCCGGGTCGAAGAGGGCCTTGAAGCGGTCGAAGAGCGCGAGCACCTCCGGCGGGTACATCAGGCCCAGCAGCTCCGCGCGGGCCTGCCCGTCGCCGTGCTCTCCCGAGAGCGAGCCGCCGTGGCGCACCGCGAGCGTGGCCGCCTCGGTCAGGAAGCGCCGGAAGCGGCCGTCGGCCGGGGTGTCCAGCGGGAAGTCGAGCCGCAGATGCAGGCAGCCCTCGCCGAAGTGCCCGAACGGGGTGCCGTGCAGGCCGTGCTCGGCGGTCAGCGCGCGCAGCTCGCGCAGGTAGGGGGCGAGGCGCTGCGGCGGCACGGCGGAGTCCTCCCAGCCCGGCCACGCCTCCTGCCCGTCCGGCCCCCGCGTCGCGGTCCCCGCGGCGGCCTCGCGCACCCGCCACAGCGCCCGCTGCCCCGCCGCGTCGGCGACGACGGCCACGTCCGCGCCCTGCCCGCGCACGGCGCGCTCGACCGTGCGGGCATGGTCGCCCGCCGCTGCCTCCAGGAACAGCCACCCGCCGCCCTTCGGCAGCAGCGCACGCGCCGCAGCGGACCGGATCAGATCCGCGCCCATCCCCTCCGCGGTCAGCGGCTTGAGCGGCAGCAGCTCGACGACGGCCTCGGCCGCGGCCGTCTCGTCGGCGTACCCCGCGACCACCAGCTCCGTACGCACGGGGCGCGGGACGAGGTCGACGGTCGCCCCGAGCACGACGGCGCAGGTCCCCTCCGTACCGATCAGCGCCCGCACGAGGTCGAAGCCGCGCTCGGGCAGCAGCGCGTCGAGCGCGATGCCGGAGCCGCGGCGCGGCAGCGCGGGGAAGGCCTGACGCAGCGTCATGAGATGTGCGTCGGTGAGCTCGTGGAGCGCCCGGTAGAGCCCTCCGGCCCGGCCGGGCTCGCGCAGCAGCGCCTGCCGCTCGGCGGCCGTGCGCGGGCCGTGGACGGTGAGCTCGGTGCCGTCGGC
The DNA here is from genome assembly GCF_000787835.1 of Streptacidiphilus melanogenes. Taxonomy (GTDB): domain Bacteria; phylum Actinomycetota; class Actinomycetes; order Streptomycetales; family Streptomycetaceae; genus Streptacidiphilus; species Streptacidiphilus melanogenes. Next base: position 67,554 of record NZ_BBPP01000015.1, on the reverse strand, counting down.
CAGCAGCAGGTCGAGAGAGCGGACGTTGTCGGAGGTCCGCCCGTAGGCGACGGAGTGCGCCCCGCAGGAGTCGTTGCCGATCATGCCGCCGAAGGTGCACCGGCTGTGCGTGGACGGATCCGGTCCGAACCGCAGGCCGTGCGGCGCGGCGGCCCGCTGCAGCTCGTCCAGCACCGTCCCCGGCCGTACCCGCGCGGTCCGTTCGCGCGGGTCGATCGCGTCCTCGGCGAGCCCGCCGAGCCCGGCGCGGAAGTCCAGCACCAGCGCGCCAGGGCCGATCGCCTGCCCTCCGATACTGGTACCCGCCCCCCGGGCAACGACCGGCACGCCGTGCGCCCTCGCCAGCGCGACCGCGGCCCGCACGTCGTCCACCCCGGCGGGCTTCACCACCCCGAGCGGCACCTGCCGGTAGTTCGACGCGTCATACGCGTACACCCCGCGCTGCGCCGCCCCGAAGTCCACATCCCCTCGCAGGGCGCCCCGCAGTTCCTCTTCGAGCCTCCGGACAGCCACCTGATCATTCTGACCCACCCCGCCCCCCGCTGCGCGGGCCCGGCTGCGCGGGGGGCACCTCCGCTGCGCGGAGACCCCGAGGACCGACGCCTCCGGCCCGGACCGGGCACTCCGGCAGGCCGCTCGGCCGTAAGCCGGGACCGGGACCGGGGCCGGGCACTCCGGCAGGCCGCTCGGCCGGAGGCCGGAGGCCGGACCGGGCACCCCGGACGGCCACTCCACCGGAGGCCGGAGGCCGGGACCGGGGACCGGGACCGGGGACCCCGGACGGCCACTCCACCGGAGGCCCGGGCCGGGCATCCCGGACGGCCACTCGACCGGAGGCCGGTGCCGGACTCCTCGGCCCGATGTGGCGACCGTCCCGCCACGACGGCCTCGCCCGCTTGGGAGCTGACGCCGTGGGTTCCTCCCGACCCGGGCGCGGCCGGAGGTCGGGGCCGGACTCCTCGGCCCGATGTGGCGACCGTCCCGCCACGACGGCCTCGCCCGCTTGGGAACTGACGCCGTGGGTCGTTCCCGGCGTGGCGGGGTCAGTCCTCGACTGCTGCCGCGGCAGCTGCGTGGGTGGCGTCGCACGGGGTGAGGGCCGGGGCGGGCCAGGCGAGAAAACCGTTTCTGCCCTGGACGCCGAAGGCGCAGGCGCCGTTCACGCCTGCGGCGAGGTACTTGCCCGTGCCCAGGCCGCCGATGGCGTTGAGGTCCTGCGCCAGCTGGGCGCCGCCCTCCATGCCGTCCGGCACCGTGGGCGTGCTCGGGCAGCGCACGGACGTCGGGTTCGAGACCGCCGGGGGGCGCCAGTCGACCGCGTAGCAGCGGGCCACGTTGACCTCCTGGCGGCCGCCGAACGCGCCCGTGGTCGCGTGTGCGGTGATCTGGACCGTCAGCAGCATCCCCGCCGGGCCGCGGGAGTCGTCCCGCACCAGGACCGCGCCGAGCCCGCCGCCCACCTGGGCGAACCGCGCCTGCGCGGGCTCGCCGTCGGGGGCCAGCTGGCGCAGCGCCAGCACGAGCAGGTGGGCCCGGCCGTCCGCGGCCTGCGCCGCGCGCGCCGAGGACTGGGCCGCCGTCAGCCAGCCGACGGCCTGGCCGACGAAGGCGACCGCCGCGAACGCCGCCAGGGTGATGGCGAGGCCCAACAGGCGTCGCCACGTCGGCCCCGCCAGCCGCGTGGGCCGCAGCGGAACCACGTCCGGTCCGCCGATCACCGCGTCGCCCATATTCGTGCCGTCACCGCCTTCCGTGGTCTGCCGCGCTCCGTGCTGTGTTGCTCCCGTGAAGAACCATTGTGCGGGTAGCGCAGGGGGTTTGGCGCCGGGGGGTGGTATTCCGCCTTGTCCTGCCCGGCTTCTCCCCGAACCGCCGAGCGCGCACGCGCCGTTCGGCCAGGCGGGCGAACCGCGCGGGCCGCCTTGTCACTCGTTCGCGTAAGGCCGCCGTCACGGCCGGTCGGGCCGCGCACGGTCGGCTACGGTCGGCCTCGCCATGACGACTCGTGCCCTGACGGACCGCCTCGCGGACCGTTCCACGCCGGTGCGGTCGGCGGCGGTCCCGCCGACGCTCGCCCATCGCGTCCTCTCCCTCCTCGCCGTGGTCGCGCTGTTCCAAGGACTGCCGACCCTGCTGCGGGACGAGGCGGTCTCCCGCGTCTACCTCAGCGTCGGCTTCGGGCTGCTGTACGGCGCGCTGCTGGTGCTGGCCCTGCTGGTCGTCGTGGCCCGCGACGACCGCGGGATCCGTCGGCTGGACGCGCTGGTGCTCGTCGCCGCCGTCGCGCGGCTCGGGCTGCAGACGGCCTACGCGACCGGAACCCGCGTGCCGGTCTACCACGACGACGAGGCCGCGCTGGTGACCATGGCGGCGCGTGCCCTCGTCGCCGGAGGCCACGTCTACGGCGTCCACTTCACCGACACGCAACGGCTGTTCCACGTCGGCATGACACCGCTGATGAACGGCGGCACCGCGGACACCTTCGGATACCCGCCGCTGAGCGTGCTGTTGACCGCGCCGTTCACTGCGCACGGGCCGCTCCCGGCGCCGGCCTGGCTGCCGGTGACCGGCCTGTGGTGCCTGGGCGCGCTGGTCGCCGCGGCGGTGCTGATGTTCCGACTGCTGCCCGCGCCGCTGCGGCCCGGCGCGACGGTGCTGCTGTTCGCGATGAGCTGGACGTTCCTGTACGCCCGTGACGGCTACCCGGTGTTCCTGACACTGCCCTTCCTCGTGGTGGTGCTGGCGGACTGGAGCCGGATCGGCGCCGGAGGGCGGCTGGGCCGGGAGGGCGTCGTTTCGGCGTGCTGTCTCGGGGTCGCCGACGCCGCTCACCAACTCGCTTGGTTCCTCACGGTGTTCCTCCTGGTCGGTGTGGTGCTGCTGCGGCGCGGGGAGTTCGGCCGGCTGCGGCCCGCCATCGAGGTGACGGCCCGTTATGCCGCGCTGGCCGCCGGGGTGTTCCTGCTGCTGAACCTGCCCTTCGCCATGATCGACCGCCGCGCGTGGCTGCACGGGGTGCTGTCGGTGCTGACGCAGCACGCCGCGCCGCAGGGGCTCGGCCCGGTCGACATCAGCCTGTGGCTCACCTCCGGCAGCGGCGCCCTCGGCCTGTACTCGACCGCGGCGGCCGCCGCGCTGCTGGCCACCCTCGTGGCGCTGGTGCTCTGGCCGGCCCGGCTGGGGCCCGCACTTGCGCTGCTGCCCTGGCCCTCCTTCTTCCTCTCCACGCGCTCCACCGAGACGTACTTCGTGCTGCTGGCCCCGCTCTGGCTGGTCGGGACGGCCTGCAACGAGCGGGCCCTGTTCGCCACAGCGTGGGCCTGGCGGCCCGCGCCGCTGCGCCGCCGGGCGGTGCGCCTGGCCCTGCCGCCGCTGCTGGCGGTGCCCGCCCTGGTCCTGCTGCTGACGGCCGCCCTCACACCGTCGCCGCTGCGTCTGGCCGCCACCGCCTCCCGCCCGCACGGCAGGCACACGACCCGCCTCACCGGCCTCGACCGGATCACCGCGACCGTGCGCAACACCGGGACGGCGCCGCTCACGCCCGCCTTCGCCGTCAGCGTCAGCGCCTGGCCCGACACCGGCTGGCGGATCGTCTCCGGCCCGGCCGCCGTCCCGCCGCACGGCAGCGCCGTCTACGTGCTGCGCCGCGTCGGCGCCCCGCTGGCGCCCAACCCGGCCGGACGCACGCTGCTGACGATCCTGACCGACCGCCCGATGACGGTCACCAACGCGACGCTCAGGCTCTCGCCGGGCTGACCGCCTGACCGCCTGACCACCCGACCACACCGGCCGCACCGACCGCACCGGCTCACGCCGGGCTCAGCTGTAGACGGACTCCCGCTCGGTCAGCGCAAGTTCGACCACGTGCACCAGGACCTCCTTGACGGAGTCCCGCTCCCGTGCGTCGCAGAGCACGACCGGCACGTGCGCGCCGAGGTCGAGCGCGTCGCGCACCTGGTCCGCCGGGTAGTGCTGAGCGCCCTCGAAGCAGTTGACGGCGACGACGAAAGGGATGCCGCGCCGCTCGAAGTAGTCGACGGACGGGAAGCAGTCCTCCAGCCGCCGTGTGTCGGCGAGCACGACGGCGCCGAGGGCCCCCTGGGCCAGCTCGTCCCAGACGAACCAGAACCGGTCCTGGCCGGGCGTGCCGAAGAGGTAGACCGCCAGGCCCTCCCGGATGTCGATCCGGCCGAAGTCCATGGCGACGGTGGTGGTCGTCTTGCCCTCCACCCCGTGCGTGTCGTCGACGGGACGACCCGCCTCGCTCAGCCGTTCCTCCGTCCGCAAAGGCCGGATCTCGCTGACGGCTCCGACCAGCGTCGTCTTGCCCGCGCCGAAGCCGCCCGCAACAAGGATCTTGACGGCGACGAACGAGCCGTCCCCCTTCGTGCCACGCATCACGCGCGCATCATAGGCAATGCGGACCGGCGTGCGGAACCTCACCCCCCATGTCGCGCGCACCACGCCGCTACTTCGGCACCGTGCCCGCCAACTGCGTGAAGCGTTGCAGGGATTGTGTGTATGCCACCGGTGTCACGTGGACCGGGCCGGTGTACGGGTGGGTCATGTGCAGCACCATCCACACCCCGAAGCCGACCACCGCCCCGACCAGGCCCAGCGCCACCGCCTCGCGCCGGTGGAAGGTGAGGCCCGCGATCGGGGCGTAGAGCAGGACCAGCAGTCCGGTGCAGACCAGCGCGGGATACAGCGGCCACGGCATCGTCGCCCAGGAGTCGGCCAGGCGGACCTGCCGGCTCGTGTAGACGCCGCCCAGGTCGCTGAGCTCCTGCTCGCGGGCGGCCGAGGACGGTTCGGCCAGGACCTGGGCGCGCACTGCGTCGAGCCGCTCCCAGGACACCGGGCTGGCCTGGCCCTTGGCCATCGTGGGCCACTCGTCGTGGATCACCGAGGTCACGTAGGCGTGCAGCAGCGGGCGGGTGTGCGCGTCCGCGTCCGTGTAGGCGGCGTTGAGGGCGCGGGCCTCGTCGAGGGTGTGGCCCCGCGCGGTGTTGAGGTTGGACCAGGAGCCCGCGATGAGGAAGGCGGCGATGAGGACGAAGGAGGACAGGGACGCCGAGCCGAGGAAGGCGAGGGCGCTGCCGGAGAAGACTCCCTCGCGCGAGCGGGCGGTGCGGCCGAAGAGGGCGAGGACGAGCACCGCGAGGGCGAGGCCGACGATCGCGGCGAACAGGAAACCGAGGTCCACTCAGCGTCCCCTTCCGAAGAATTGGTGGAAGGCGCCGGTCCCGGCGGCGACCAGGGCGGGGATGGTGATGGCCACGTAGACGAAGGCGGCCTCGGGAGCGGCGGGCTGGGCGGCGACCTCGGGCGCGGGCAGCGGGCGCGGCACGGCCGTGGCGGCGTGCGTGTGGACGGCCGGGGCCGGTTGGACGTGCACGGGGGTGGGACGGGGCGCCGGCGGACGCAGCAGCGGGCGCGGGTGGGGGTGCGCGGGCGGGTGCGGGTGGACGTAGGCGCAGCGCAGCGCGGGCGGGAACGCCGGCGGCCTGGGCGGCATGTGCGGGCCTCCCGGTCGCACCGGCGGGACGGCCGGGACCGGGGGTGGCGGACAGATCCGTGGCTCCATGCCGCGAAGCTGCCCAGCGCGCCGCGGGCCAGCCCGCGGCGGCGTCCGATTGACCCCTCCGGGTGAGGCCCGGCCCCGATTCGACGAACAGGTGATCCGTGGGCGTGCGCGTGTCAGAGCGCGCGCAGGCCCCGGATCACCTCGCGCAGGATGTCGACGTGCGGCAGTTCCGCCGCCGGGACCGGCCGGGTCACCTCGATCAACTCGGCCTCGAACAGGTCGCCGAGGAGGATGCGGACCACCCCGAGCGGCAGGTCCAGATCGGCGGCGAGCTCGGCGACGGAGAGCGTGCGGACCCGCACCAGCTCCAGGATCGCCTCGTGCTCGGGGTCCTGGGCCTCCTCGTCCGCGCCGCCGGACTCCCGCGGCGCGGGGCTGATCTGGGTGACGAGATCGAACGCCTCGGAGACGGCGTGGCGGGTGCGCCCGCGGGTGAGGGTGTACGGGCGCACCAGCTGACCGAGCTCCGCCTCCTCGGCGTCGTGGTCGGCGAGGGCGTCGTCCGGCTCCTCCTCGAAACCGTCGGCGCCGTCGAAACCGTCCTGCTCCCCCGGCATCGGTCTCACCCCGCCGAGCCCCGCGGATCCGTGCCGAGGTGCTCGCCGACCCGGCGGACCAGCAGGGCCATCTCATAGGCGATCAGGCCGACGTCGGCGTCCGACTCACTGAGCACGGCGAGGCAGCTGCCGTCCCCGGCCGCGGTGACGAAGAGGAAGGCCTGGTCGAGCTCGACCATGGTCTGCCGGACGTCCCCGGCCTGGAAGTGGCGGCTGGCGCCCTTGGCGAGGCTGTGGAAGCCGGAGGCGACGGCCGCGAGGTGCTCGGTGTCCTCCCGGGCCAGCTCACCGGAGGCTCCGGTGGCCAGACCGTCGCTGGACAGCACCACGGCGTGCCGGATCGCGGGCACCCGCCGGACCATGTCGTCCAGAAGCCAGTTGAGGTCGCCGGACGGCTTCGTCGTGGCTGTCATCGGGTGGTTCCTTCCGCAGTCGGTTCTGTGTTCGCGCCAGTGTGGTCATCGGTGGGCGGGGCGGGCTGGGTGCGCCCGCGCTGGAGGCCCCGCTGGAACGAGGCGAAGGTCGCCCGCGCCTGCTCGGGCGTGCGCTCGGAGCGCGGCCCCTCCGGCTGTGCGGGGGCGTCCCCGCTGCGGCGCAGCTGCGGCGCGAGGTTCGCCTGCCGCACGCGGCGGGGCAGTGCGGGCGGAGTGCTTCCGGCCGCGCTGCCGTGGGCGGTCCGTTCCGGGTGGCCGACACGGCTGTCCTCGACGGCGGGCAGCAGTTCGACGGCGAGGTCCTCCTCGCTCAGCACCTCGGCGTCGATCACGTCCGTGCCGACGACCTGGTCCGCCGCGCTGAGGGCGCCGAGGCCGCCACCGTCGAGGACCTCGACGTTTAGCACCTCCTCGACCAGCACCTCGTCCGCCAGGACCTCCTGACGCACGGCCTGCAGGGCCGGGTTGGGCCGCCGCCGCGGCAGGCCGCCGCCGGTGGCCTCGTCGGGCGTGTGCGGGCGCGGTCCGCCCAGGCGGCCCGGGTAGGAGCGCGGGGTCGACGCGAGGCGGCTGCCCGAGGCGCGGCCGGTCTCGGGCGGTGCGTCGCGCAGTCCGCGGGTGAGCGACGCGGGCAGCGCGTACTCGCCCGAGGCGGTGCCGGACTCCGCGCCGGAGACGGACGCCGAACCGGTCCCGGCGGCGTCGCCGGGACGCGGCGCGGCCGGGGTCAGCAGCTCGTGGGGCAGCAGCACCACGGCGGTGGTGCCGCCGTACGGGGAGCGCCGCAGCGAGACGCGGATCTGGTGACGGGCGGCCAGGCGGCTGATGACGAACAGTCCGAGGCGGTCGGTGTCGCCGAGGTCGAAGTCGCCTCCGGTGGCGAGGCGGTCGTTGGCGGCGGACAGCGCCTCGTCGCCCATGCCGAGGCCGCGGTCGTCGATCTCCAGCACGAAGCCGTGCGCGACCTCCTCGCCGACGATCCGCACCTGGGTGTGCGGGGGCGAGAAGACGGTGGCGTTCTCGACCAGTTCGGCGAGCAGGTGGACCAGGTCCGAGACGGCGCCGCCGACGACGGCGACGGGCGGCATCCGGTGGACGCGCACGCGGGCGTAGTCCTCGATCTCGCCGACGCCGGCGCGGACCACGTCGAGGATGCGGACCGGCCGCCGCCAGGAGCGGCCGGGCGCCGAGCCGGAGAGGATGATCAGGCCCTCGGCGTGGCGGCGCATACGGGTGGTCAGGTGGTCGAGCCGGAACAGGTCCTCCAGCTCCTCCGGGTCCTCGGCGCGCCGCTCCATCTCGTCGAGGAGGGAAAGCTGGCGGTGCAGCAGCGCCTGGCTGCGGCGGGCGAGGTTGACGAAGACGGCGGAGACGCCGCGCCGCAGTTCGGCCTGTTCGACGGCGGCCTCGACGGCGGCGCGCTGGACGGCGTTGAACGCGCGGCCGAGCTGGGCCAGTTCGTCGGGCGCGGTCGGTCCGTGGCCGGGCTCGTCGGGAGCGGTGAGCGGCGGGGCCTCGACGGCCACGTCGACCTTCTCGCCCTCGCGCAGCCGTCGCATGACGGAGGGCAGGCGCACGCCGGCCAGGTCGAAGGCGCCGTTGCGCAGCTGGACCAGCTCGCGCACGAGGCGGCGGCCGATGCGCACCGAGATGAAGACGGTCGCGACGACCGCGAGCAGGCCGAGCGCGCCGGCGATGCCGTCGCGCCAGATGACGCCGAGGGCGTAGTCGCGCCCCTGCTGTCCGGCGACGGTGGCGGCCTGCTGGTCGATGTCGCTGAGCCGGTTCAGCACCCGGTCAGCGGTCTCGCGCCACTGCGCGTAGTTGAGCCGGCTGATGTGCTGGGACTCGCCGAGCTGCCCGGAGTAGTCCTCCAGGGCGTTGAGCTCGGAGTAGTCGGAGCTGTCGGCGAAGTCCTGGTAGAGCGAGGCCAGCTGCGCGGGCAGCTGGGTGATGTGGACGCGCAGCAGCAGCTGCTCGGTCGCGGAGGTGGAGAGCATCTCCTGGAACTGGACGGCGCTCAGGTCCGGCTGGAGGTGGGCGCCCTCCTCCAGGGCGTCCTCGCGGGAGATGTACTCGCGGGCGCGGACCAGCTCGACGAGGTTCTGGGCGGTGCGGGCGAGGTCGCCGGCGGGGATGTCGCTCAGGCCCAGGCGCAGGTCGAAGAAGGGGTCCTGGACGTTCGTGTACCAGACGTAGACGCTGAACCAGTCGAGGTAGTGCTGCTGGACGGCGGTGCGCTCCACCTTCAGGGCGTTCACCTGGTCGAGGATCGTCCGCACCGCGTCCTCGGACGGGGCGTTGAGGTCCTTGCGGTGCCCCGCGTCGGTGGCGTGCGCCTCGAAGACCGCGGCGGCCGCGTCCGTCCGCGCCTCCGCGGCCTGAAGGGGCGCCAGCACCGAGGCGGGCACGGTCCTGCCGCTGATCCTGGTCGCGGCGAAGGAGACCGCGGCGCACCGCTCGTCCTGGAGCGCCCGGGAGAGCGTGTCGGCGGGTGCGCCGTACCACTTGTAGTCGTCGACGACCTTGAGCAGGCCCCACACCTGGGTAGCGGAGACCGCCGAGGTGTAGGCCCAGAGACCGGTCAGCGCGATGAGCGGTACCAGGAGCAACGCGGTGATCTTCGCGCGGATGGATCTGCGGCGGAGTCGCATGGGTTCCTCTTGTGGGCCCGGCAGAAACGCCGCGACTCTACTACTTGCGCATGTACCAGTTCGAGCATCGGCCGCCTCATCGAACGCATATTTCGCCTGATCTTCGCCACACGTCGTCACATCTCGTGCACCAAACCAGAACAACTGGCACATATCTCGCGAAATCGCAGCGTGCGGTCGGTTTCTCCGCAACTTGCAGACGCTGGTCGCGCGCAGTGGAAGTCCGGTGAAGCAGCTGGACGCACTCTGGCCACTCTCTGTTTCCGAGAGGTAACTTTCGATCTCGGCCGCCCGCGCCTCGGGGGGCAGGGAGGGAAAAGACCACGTGCGCGAGTTCAGTGTTCCGGCGCTGGCGCGGTGCCCCAAGGCAGAGGGGCTGGCCGAGTCCGTCTACCGGACCGCTGAGGAGACGCCGCAGAAGCCCGTCCTGGCCAGGCGTCAGGGAGACGTCTGGACGGACGTGACCGCCGTCGACTTCCGCGACGAGGTGCTGGCCGTGGCCAAGGGCCTCCTCGCGCAGGGCATCCGCTTCGGCGACCGGGTCGCGATGATGTCCCGCACCCGCTACGAGTGGACCGTCCTGGACTACGCCCTGTGGTCGCTCGGCGCCCAGCCCGTGCCGGTCTACCCGACCTCCTCCGCGGAGCAGCTGCGCTGGATCCTCGCCGACACCCGGGCCGTCGCCTGCATCGTGGAGCACGAGGACCACGCCATGACCGTCGGCTCGGTCTGCGACACCCTCGATGACCTGCAGCACATCTGGCAGCTGGACTCGGGCGCGCTGGCGCAGCTGGCGATGGCCGGGCAGGGCATGCCGGACGAGTACGTGAACCAGCACCGGCAGGCCGTCGTCGCGGAGACCGTCGCGACCGTCATCTACACCTCCGGCACCACCGGCCGCCCCAAGGGCTGCGTGATCACCCACGGCAACTTCCTCGCCGAGTGCGACAACCTGCTGGCCCGCTACGACGACGTGTTCAGCGGACGCGGTGGCGAGCAGCCGGCGACCCTGCTCTTCCTGCCGCTGGCCCACGTCTTCGGGCGCATGATCCAGGTGACCGCGGTCCGCGGCGGGATCAAGCTCGGGCACGAGCCGAGCACCTCGCCGACCCAGCTGCTGCCCACCCTCGCGGCGTTCCGTCCGACGTTCCTGCTGGCCGTGCCGTACGTCTTCGAGAAGATGCTCCGAAGAGCCAGAGAGCGCGCCGAACGGGCCGGGCGCGCGTCCGCCTTCGAGAAGGCCTACCAGGTCGCGGTCCGCTACGCCGAGGCGCTGGAGCGTCAGGCCTTCGACGAGGGCCCGGGCCCCTCGGCCGCGCTGCGGATGCAGCACCAGCTCTACGAGTCCCTCGTCTACGGCAAGGTGCGCGCGGTCCTGGGCGGACGGCTGCGCTACGCCATGTCGGGCGGCTCGGCGATGAGCCGGGAACAGGCCCTGTTCTTCCGCGGCGCGGGCGTCACCGTGCTGGAGGGCTACGGCCTGACCGAGACCACGGCCGCCGCGACCGCCAACCCCCAGGAGAAGGTCCGCTTCGGCACCGTCGGGCAGCCCATCCCGGGCACCAGCGTGCTGATCGCCGAGGACGGCGAGATCTGGATCTCCGGCGGCCAGGTCTTCCAGGGGTACCTGCACGACACCGAGTCCACCGGCCGCACGCTGCGCGGCGGCTGGCTGGCCACCGGGGACCTGGGCCATCTGGACCGGCTGGGCTACCTGCACATCACCGGGCGCAAGAAGGAGATCCTGGTCACCAGCGGCGGCAAGAGCGTCTCGCCGGTGGTGCTGGAGGACCGCATCCGCACCCATCCCCTGGTGGCGCACTGCACGCTCGTCGGCGACGACCGGCCGTTCATCGCGGCGCTGATCACCCTCGATCCGGAGGCCGTCGAGCACTGGCTGCGCGTGCGCGGCCGCGCTCCGCTGAGCCCGATCGAGGCCGCGACGGACCCGGAGCTCCACGCCGAGCTGCAGCGCGCGGTGGTGACGGCCAACACGGCGGTCTCGCGCGCCGAGTCGGTCCGCGCGTTCCGCATCCTCGCGATCGAGTTCACCGAGCAGGCGGGCCTGCTGACGCCGTCGCTCAAGCTGCGCCGCCGGGCCATCGCGCGCGCCTGCGCGGCGGACATCGAGGCCCTCTACGCGGACGCGGCGGCGGCCCCGTCCGTCCAGCTCACGACGTGACCGGGCCGTCCGCCTGGTCCTCCTGCTCGTCCTGCTCGTCCTGCTCGTCGTAGACGAGCTCCAGCTCGAAGCCCTGACCGTCGACCAGGTGCAGCGCCTGTCCGGTGTCCACGCGCTCGGTCCAGCCGGCGGCCAGTGCCACGTCACGCAGGTCGGCGCTGCGGACCCGCCCGGGGGCCCGCAGCGCCAGGTGGTTGATCCCCGCCCGCATCCGGTCGTGGCCTCCGGGCCGCAGCGCAGGCGACTGCTCCATGACGACGTAGCTCCCGCCGGCCCGCCAGCTGCGGCCGTCCTGCCAGTGCTGGAACGGCTCGCAGCCCAGGGCGGTCAGCACCGGCCCCCACTGCCGTTCGGCGAGGGCCAGGTCGTCCGTCCACAACTCGACGTGGTGGACCAGCGGGAGATCAGCGGTCATGCACCCAGTATCAGGTGTGGGCGCTGAACACCGGGAGGTAGCCGCCCGACTGACCGGCGGAGGTGGGGTGGTAGGACTCGTCTATCGGCAGCGTGGTGCTGTGCAGCCACTGCGAGTCGGTGCAGATCTCGTGGCCGGAGAAGGCGCTGCGGACGTCGGCGAAGCTGAAGTTGCCGTACTTCGCGACCTCCTTGGCGGTGACCGAGGCCAGGTCGTCGGCCGCACCGTTGATCGCGGACCGGCTGGTGTCGCTGATCCCGAAGAGGCAGTCACCGGGGACCGCGTAGAGGTGGGGGTAGTCGAGCACCACCACGTGGGCGTTGGGCGCGTGGGAGCGGATCGCCGTGTAGACGGCGTCGAGCTTGGCGCCGAGCTGGGTGTTGATGAAGTTCTCGGCCGTGTTCACCGCGGACAGGCACGAGCTGGTGCCGTCCAGGACGCAGGTCTCCATCGTGGAGGAGAAGCCGGCGTCGTTGCCGCCGATGGTGATGCTGACCTCGGAGGTGCTGCTGCTCAGCGTGGAGAGCTGACCGCTGAGCACGTCCGCGGTGGTCGCACCGGAGCAGGCCTGGAAGCTGAAGCTGGAAGGCGCGTGCGCCTGCTGCCACAGGTAGGGGTAGGCGAGGGTGCTGCGCTCGCAAGAACCGCTGGAGGAGATGTAGCTGCCGCTGCCCACTCCGGAGGAGTAGGAGTCGCCGAGGGCGACGTAGCCGCCCGTCGACGCCTGCGCGGTGGGGGCCGCGGCGAGGGCGCCGGTGAGCAGGGCGCCGGCGGCGATCGCGCTTGCCAGGAGCCGTCTGGACGCGGGGCTGCGCATGGAACCTCCACTTGTGGTGGTGGTGCACGACTGGTCAGGGGTGGGGACAGGTCGACGCGCGTCGTCGAACTTTTTACCAGTCGGTAACACACCCGGGGAAGTGTTCATGCCAGCGTTTTGACAAGGTACGCCCTTTTGGCTGACGACTCCTGACAGATCGTCGGATGAACGGGAGTCAGCTGGGGATCCAGTGGCGCACGGTTCGCATGGGACCGGAGGACGTGGGCCGCATCACACTCATCGACGCCGTCCAAGTTGTCTACGTCACAGCGTATATGTCCATTTTGTGTGCATCCTCGAAGGGAATCGCGCTCCGAAGTGGCGCCCGTCGGCGCCCTCTTGGCCGCGACCCCATGTCCCCCCTGAAAAGGTGCACCAGCATGGCCGCTTACCTCTGCCCTCCTGCCGTCATCCACGGCGAGCACACCGTGGAGACCAGCCAGATCGTCGAGGAGGTGCGCGACCGGCATCCGCATGCGGCGTGGGAGCCGCGCATCGACGGCATCGCGGCGAGCACCGGCATCGAGGCCCGGGGCTGGATGCTGCCGCTGGAGGCGGCAGTCGCGCCGGGCAGCGGCGGCGGCCTCCAGGCGGTCGGCGTCGCCTCGGCCCAAGAGGCCTTGCAGCGCGACGGGTTCACCCAGCGGGAGGTGGACCGCGCCATCGCCGCACTCGAGGCGATACCCACGCCGCAGACCGTCCAGGAGCGCACCGCACCGGCCTGGGAGGCCGTGCGGTCCTACGGTGAGCGTGCGGCGCGCGGGGCCCTGCAGATCGCCGGACTGGACGCCGCGGACGTCGACTGCCTGATCACCAGTCACTCCACCACCCCGGCGCTGCCGGGTCTGGACGTCGCGCTGGCCAACAGCCTTCCGCTGCGCGACGACGCGATGCTGCTGCCGGCCACGCAGTGGGCGTGCATAGCGGGGACCCGTTCGCTGGCGCTGGCCGCGGACCTCGTGGCCGCCGATCCCGACCGGGTGGTCCTGGTCGTGATCTCGGAGGCACTGAGCACCACCTACCAGCCCGCGGACGACACGCTCGAGTCCCTGATCGTCCGGCTGCTGTTCGCGGACACCGCAGTCGCGGCGGTGGTCACCGGCCGTCAACGGGACGAGTCGGTGCTGCGCCTGGACTCCGCCTGGCACCACACGCTGCCCGGCACCCAGGACCTGCACCGCCTGGACACGCGGGAGGACGGCGCCCACTTCGTGATGGACCGGCGCGGGCCGCGCGCGGTCCAGGAGACGGTCACCGCGATGTGGGAGTGGCTGCGCGTCCGCTACCAGGACGACCCGGAGGCCTGGCACCCCGACGTGCTGCTGGCGCACCCCGGCGGGACCCGGGTGCTGGAGTACATGGAGCAGACGATGCCCGACGCCTGGCCGTCGGGACTGCTGGACCACAGCCGGGAGAGCTACACCAGCGGCAACCGCGGAGGCGCCGCGGTGTTCGACATCATGCGGCGGGCGCACGACGCCGGGCAGGCCCCGGGCAGTCGCGCCGTCCTGTACGCGGCCGCTCCGGGCCTCACCGCCACCGCCCTGGAAGGCGAGTGGCTGTAGCGCGGATCCGCGCGGCGGGCACGGGCTTCCCCGGTCCGCAGCCGCGTCACTTCGCGACCTCCGCCCAGACGACCTTGCCGGTGTCCGTCCAGCGCACCCCCCACCGGGTGGTGAGCCGGTGCACGATGCGCAGGCCGCGGCCGCTCTCGTCGAGGAGGCCGCCCCGGCTCAGCCGCGGTCTGCCGTTGCCGGTGTCGCCCACCTCGCACAGCAGGCCGTGACCGGTCCTGATCACCCGGACCGTGATCGGACCGCTGGCGTAGCGCACCGCGTTCGCGACCAGCTCGCTGACCAGCAGCAGCACGTCGTCCCGGGTGTCGTCCGCGGTGCCCCAGTGCCGCAGCAGCGCGGAGAGCCGCGCCCGGGCGGCGGCGGGGGCGTCGTTCCGGGCGGGCAACCGCCAGGTCGTGGTGTCCCCCTTGCGGTAGCCGATCATCCGCGCGAGCAGCAGGGTCACGTCGTCCCGCTGGCGCGCGGGCGCCACTGCGGAGACGACGCGGCGGGCGGCCTGCTGCAGGTCGTCCCAGGGGTGGACCGCGGACACGGCGTCCGCCAGCCGGCCGATGCCCTCGTCGATCGACACGGCCGGGTCCTCCACCAGGCCGTCCGTGTACAGCGCGAGCAGGGAGCCCGGGGGCGTGTCGAACGTGTGCACGCCGAACGGCTCCCGCAGCGCGAACTCGGCGCCGAGGCCGGGGTGAGGCCGGACCGCCAGCGGGCGGGTGCGCCCGTCCGGGAGGAGCAGCACCGGAGGGAGGTGGCCGGCACTGGACAGCGCCATCCGGTGGCTGACCGGGTCGTAGAGGGCGATGCAACAGGTGGATCCCAGGGCGCTGTAGCCGGCCGCCAGCCCGGACTCCGTGTCGTCCAGCAGCGTCACGGTCTCGTCCAGGCGCTCCAGCACCTCGTCGGGCGCCAGCCCCGCGGACAGCAGCGCCCGGGCCTCCATGCTGAGCTGGCCCATGGCGGCCGCGGCCCCCAGACCGTGCCCGACGACGTCGCCGACCACCAGTGCGGTGCGGCCGTCCGGCAGCGGAAAGCTGTTCACCCAGTCACCGCCGACGCCCGCGCTGTCGGGAGTGGCGGGCTGGTACACGCTGGCGATCTCGACGGTGTCGCCGCCCGTCCGGGGCAGCAGCCGGCGCTGCAGCGCCAGCACCTGCGTGTGCTCGCGCTGGTGCTGACGGGCCAGGTCGACGTGGTGGGCGGTCCTGGCCACCAGTTCCTGCAGGTCGAACAGCTCGCTGTCGCGGAACGGGAGGTCCGCCCGCCGCCAGACCTCCGCCACGCCCAGCACGACGGGCGGCTCGCCGTCCAGGACCAGCGGAATGCACGCCACGCCCGCCGACCGGTCACCGGGCACCAGGGCGCGCATCACCTGCGGACCGCCGAACACCCGCTCCACGGCCTCCCGGTCGGGTACGACGATGGCCTGCGGGGCGTCGTCCCGCCGGACCGCCTGGGCCAGCAGACGACTCGCGTCGCCGGGAAGGTCGTCGCCAGGGGTCACGTAGCCCTCGGGCCACGCCCGGTCCGGCACCAGGGCCGCCCGCCGCAGCCGGATGCGCCCCTCCCCCTGCCCGGTGATCCCCTCGCCCGTCCACACGGCGTAGTCGAGGTCGACCGCGGCCACGTCTCCCCAGGCCAGCAGGGACTGCGCCAGCGACTGCGCGGTCTCGCCGATGTCCAGGGAGGTGCCGATCGCGGTCTCGGCCGCGTACAGGTGCAATCTCGTGGCCATGGCGATCAGGGAGACGGTCAGCCCCTCCTGGGGCGCCGCGGCGGGCAGGACGCTCAACGAGACGACCAGCTCCGACCCGTCTCTCCGGCGCAGGCGCTGGATCCGGGCGACGTGCGCCTCACCGGTCTCCAGCACCTGGCGCAGCCGCCGGGTGACGGTCGGCACGTCCCCCGGGGGCAGAAGGTCGACGAAGGGACTCCCGACTCCGGCGTCCAGGCCCGCGAACACGGGGGCCTGAAGATTGCAGCGGGTGATCCTCAGCTCCCTGTCCAGACTGACCGCGCCGAGAATCTGATCGTGACGGCCGTCCCCCGGGTCCTCGGGCGCGTCCGCCCCGCCGCGTGAGAGGTTGCGCTCCAAGGCGCTGCTGACCAGGTCGAACGGCGAGGAGGACGAGGGAGAGGGTGTGGAGTCCATGCGGCTCCCTCAGCAGTCCCCGGCGCGGAGCCGGGGCGGTGTTCTGACCCGTGCGACGGGGCCCCGAAATGCCTGACCGCACATCCCATTCAATAACACCGGACGCCGCTTCGCGCCGTGGCTGTCGCAGCCGTCACATGAGGAAGCTCAGCCGCACGGTGCGCACGGGGTTGTCGACGTTGGTGTCGATCAGCACCACCGACTGCCAGGTGCCGAGCGCCATCCGCCCGTCCACCACCGGCAGGGTCGCGTGCGGGGCGACCAGCCCCGGCAGGACGTGGTCGCGGCCGTGGCCGGGCGAGCCGTGGCGGTGGCGCCAGCGGTCGTCGGCCGGGAGCAGTTCCCGCAGCGCGGCCAGCAGGTCGTCGTCGCTGCCGGCGCCGGTCTCGATCACGGCGATGCCCGCGGTAGCGTGCGGGACGAAGACGTTGAGCAGGCCGTCCGCGCCGGCGGCCACCTCGTCGAGGAAGGACCGGCAGCGGTCGGTGAGGTCGACGGCCGTCTCGCGGTGCCCGGTGGTCATTTGGAAGGTGCGGGTACTGAACGTCATGCGCCCATCTTCCACGGGAACGGCACCCTGACGGTTCAGCCGCCCAGGAGGCGGCGCAGGTGTTCCTCGTCCTCGTCGCTCAGGCCCGAGACGAAGCGCGCGAGCACGGCCTCGCGGTCCTGCTCCTTGTCGAGCTCGCTGCGCATCCGGCGCGCCGCGAGCCCCGGCGCGTCGGCGACCTCGCGCGCGGGCGCGTAGGCGAACGCGCGGCCGCTTCGCGTCCGCTGCACGACCCCCTTTTCGTGCAGTCGGGAGAGGATCGTGTTGACGGTGGTCCGGGCCAGCCCGCCACCCAGCGACCGCTGGATCTCGGCCGGGGTCATCGGGCCCGTGGCCGCCCACAGCACGGACAGGACGCCCGACTCCAGCTCACCCGGATGCCGCCGCTGCCCCTCGGTCGCCACCTGCGAGCCACCCTTCTGTCGTCTTCGTGATTCCGCTCTTCCATCCACTACAGTGACACAGAACGACTACACACATGTAGACGTTAAGCGATTCGCAGCCACTATCGCAGGAGGATCGAACCCATGGCCCCCGACCCCACGGGCGTGCACCAGCTCGCGGTGAACATCCTCGATGCGAACTCGCTGCTGGCCGCCTTCGGCGCACTCGGCATCCTGGTCGTGCTCTTCGCGGAGACCGGCCTGCTCGTCGGCTTCTTCCTGCCGGGCGACTCCCTGCTGTTCACCGCGGGCCTGCTCTGCACCACGAGCAAGAACGGCGTGCACCTGAACCTCGGCGCGGTGCTGGTCTGCGCCGCCGTCGGCGCGCTGCTCGGCGCCCAGGTCGGCTACCTGATCGGGCTCAAGGGCGGCAAGGCGCTGCTGACACGCACCAACAACAAGCACCTGCTCGCCGGAGCCGACCGGGCCGAGGAGATCCTCGCCAAGTACGGCTACGCCAAGGCCATCGTGCTCGCGCGCTTCATCCCCGTCGTGCGCACCGTCCTCAACCCGATGGCGGGCGCGCTCAACGTGCCGGTGAAGACGTTCACCCTGTGGCAGGTCGTCGGCGGCCTGCTCTGGTCCGTCGGCGTGACGATGGCGGGCTACGCGCTCGGCTCCAGCATCCCCGACATCGACAAGTACCTTCTGCCCATCATCGGCCTGATCGTCGTCGTCTCTGTCATCCCGATCGGCCTCGAACTGATGCGCTCCCGCAAGAGCAGCGCCTCCGCGGAGTGACCACCCCCTTGAACACCGTGAACGACCTCGCACTGGACGGGGCCCCCATCGACGGCGGCCTGTACACCTGGTTCACCCGTCAGGCGCAGAGCGCGCCGCACTGGCTGGACGACCTGGTCTCCTTCTACGCCACCCTGGGCCTGGGCGTCTTCGCCCTGCTGATGATCTGGGGCTGGTGGCAGGCCCGCCAGGCGCGCAGCGCCGCGGCGATGGCGACGGCGCTGGCCGTACCGGTCGCCGTCGTCCTCGCCTACGTGGTGAACGACCTCCTGAAGAGCGTCTTCACCGAGGTCCGACCATGCCAGGCCATCGCCCACACGGTCACCCTGCAGCCCTGCCCCGGCGTGGGCGACTGGTCCTTCCCGAGCAACCACTCCACGATCGCCGCAGCGTCGGCCGCGGCGCTGTGGATCCTCGACCGCAGGATCGGCATCGTCGCCTCGGTGCTGGCGCTGTTCATGGCCTTCTCGCGGGTCTGGGTGGGCGCGCACTACCCGCACGACGTGGTCGTCGGCCTCGTCGTCGGCGCCCTGGTCGCCGCCCCGGCGACCCTGGCCGCGCGCCGCTACGCGCCACCGCTGGTGGTGCGGCTGCAGAGCGGGATGCTGCGCCCGCTGCTGACAGCCGCCGACTGAGCTCCCGCCCGGACCTCGCTCAGAGGTCCACCGACGCCCCCGGCTCCAGACGCTCGTACGCCGTGCCGGGGGCGATCTCGTTCAGCGCGAAGGCCGCGCTGCCGAGCCCGATGTCGCTGAGCCCCGCGTCGTGCACGGCGAAGGCGCGCTTCGCGCCCACCGCGTTGACGTAGTCGACCACGTCGCCGAGCCTGGACCAGGGCGCGTGGACCGGCAGCAGCAGCGTGCCGACCGGCTGCTCCGGCACCGTCAGCGCGTCGCCGGGGTGGAAGATCCCCTCGACCAGGTAGCCGGTGTTGGCGACGATCGGCCAGTGCGGGTGGACCTGCGCGTGCCACTCGCCGTGCACCTGCACCTCGAACCCGGCGGCGGTGAAGGCGTCCCCGTTCCCGACCGCGGTCACCCGCCCGGCGCCGAGACCGCCGAACCGGGCGGCGAGGTCGCGGTTGGTCCAGATCCGCAGCCCCGGGTTGGCCTCCAGCGCACCGCGGATCGCCGCCTCGTCGCAGTGGTCCTGGTGCTCGTGCGTGATGAGGACGGCGTCGGCGCCGTCCATCGCCGTCGGGTCGCTGTAGCTGCCCGGGTCGATGACCAGGACGTGGCCGTCCCGTTCGAGTCGGACGCAGGCGTGGCCGAACTTGGTCAGCTTCATGGTCGTGAGGCTAGCCTGCTCGCAGTCTCCGTCCCCCCGAAACCTCCAGGAGCAGCACGGTGATCCGTCCCGCCCGGCCGGCCGATCTCGCGGCTGTCGCCGCGGTCTACGCCCACTACGTGCGGGAGACCGTCGTCACCTTCGACGAGGTGCCGCCCACGGAGGCCGACTGGCGTGCGAAGGCGGAGGACCTGGCGACACGCGGGCTGCCGTTCCTCGTCGCGGAGGCCGACGGCGAGATCGCCGGGTACGCCTACGTGAGCCACTACCGGCCCAAGCCCGCCTACCGGCACACGGGCGAGAACTCGATCTACCTCGCCCCCGGTCGCACCGGCCTGGGCCTGGGCAGCGCACTCCTGGACGCGCTGCTGACGGCCTGCGAGCCCACCGATCTGCGGCAGTTGGTGGCCGTGATCGCGGACTCCGGCAGCGACGCCTCCGCCGCGCTGCACCGGCGCTTCGGCTTCGAGCCGGCGGGACGGCTCAGGAGCGTGGGCTTCAAGCACGGCCGATGGATCGACACGGTCCTGATGCAGCGCGCCCTGGGCTGAGCCGGGCTCCCCGGCTCAGCGCCACTCCCGCCACGGGTACTTCGCGTCGCCGGCGCGGCGCACCCGGACCTGGCCGAAGACCGCTCGGCCGGTGATCCGCACCATCGGCCCGTCCGTCTGCGTCTCGTCCGTCCGGCTCGACAGGGCCCGCTTGGCGAAGAGGGCACTGCCCTCGTCGTAGACACGGACGTGCGGCGGCAGCACCAGCTCGATCAGGCCGCAGAACGCGTCCGCCTCGATCACCACCTCGCGCCGGGTGAAGACCGCGTGCCGCAGGTCGATCACGAGCTTCCCCCAGCGCGCCCGCACCACACTCGTCGGCGGCACGGGCCACTGCCCGCCCCGCCGCACCTTGCTGAACAGCGCGGTCACCGGCTGCGTGCTGGGCGGCGCAACGGGCTGCAGCTCGGTGGCCGAGACCGGCAGGTCCGCGGTGAGCGGGTGCAGCTCGGCCAACGTCCGCGCCCCATAGGCGGCTTCGAGCCGCTGCGCGTGCTCGTCGGGATCGATGTGCCCGGTCGCGAGCGCGTCGGCCAACACGGCGGCGACACGGTCACGGTCCCCGTCCCCCGCCCGCAGGGCGGGGCCCTGCCCATCGCTGGACACGGGAAGCGGTACGGGCTCGTTCACGACGACATGCTCCAGTCGATACGGCGGTGCCGGACAGTGACAACACGATATGTCGCGACTGTAGCGCGGTCAACGCGAATGCCGAAGATTCGCTCCCGCGCGCGGTTGCACCCCATGGGGGCGCGGGGAACTGCGCGACAGCCACCCGAGCAGATGGTCCGGGCGCGCAGGGCCATCGGCACAGGGTGGTTGCTCACCGTTCCAGTGGGGTCCACCACTGGGTGCGGCGGCGGCCGACGCCGGTGCGGGAGACGCGCTCCGCGCGTTCCACGCGGGCGCGCTTCACCGTGCGGAAGCGGCGGGCGCGGCCGCGGGCGAGGTCGGCTGCGCCGATGAGGCCGGCCGTGTTGCCGAGCTCGGCCTCGAAGATCTCCGCCTCCGGGCGGAACCCGCGGCCGGTGAGGTTGCGCCGGTACGCCTCGCGCGCGGGCGCGAGCAGCAGCTCGCCCGCCGCCGAGACGCCGCCGCCGATGACGAAGCGGCCGGGGTCCAGCGCCGCGGCGAGATTGGCCAGGCCGAGGCCGAGCCACTGGCCGATCTCCTGCAGCAGCTCGACCGCGCAGGGGTCGCCCTCCTGCGCGGCCTCCGTGACGAGCGGGCCGGTGATGGACGCGACGTCGCCCTCGACCCGGTCGAGCAGCGGCTGCGCGACCGGCGACTCCGCCGCCGCCAGCTCTCGGGCCTCGCGCACCAGCGCGTTGCCGGAGGAGTACTGCTCCCAGCAGCCGCGGTTGCCGCAGGGGCAGCGGTGGCCACCCGGCACCACGGTCATGTGGCCGAACTCGCCCGCCATGCCGTAGCGGCCGCGCTCCAGCCGGCCCCCGTGCACGATCGCCCCGCCGATGCCCGTGCCGAGGTTCACCATGACCAGGTGCTCCTCCCCCGCGCCCGCGCCGAAGCGCCACTCCGCCCAGGCGGCGGCGTTGGCGTCGTTCTCGACGATGACCGGGAGCCCCAGACGGTCGCTCAGCGCTTCCTGCAACGGCTCGTTGCGCCAGCTCAGGTGGGGGGCGAACAGGACGCGCGCCCGCTGGGCATCGACGAAGCCGGCCGCGCCGATGCCGACCGCGTGGACGTCGTGGCGGTCCGCGAGGGCCAGGACCAGCTCGGTGATGACGTCCTCGACGACCTTCGGGCTCTTGCTCTTGTGCGGCGTCTCGGTGCGCAGCTGCTCCAGGATGCGGCCCTCGCCGTCGACCACACCGGCGGCGATCTTCGTACCGCCGATGTCGATGCCGACCGTCGGCAGGCGCAGGGCCGTCCTGCGGACGTATTCGGCGTAATCGCTGCTCAACTCGCGTCCGATCCGTGTTCGCGCTACAGGTGCCGTCCATCCTGCCGCTTGGAGGGCGCCCGGCGCGATTCGGCCCGCGCGAACGGATCAGCGGCTCAGCTCAGTTCGAGCGCGAGGAAGAAGTCCACCCGGTCCTCCAGGCGGGAGAGGTCACGACCGGTCAGTTCCTCGATCCGCCCGATCCGGTACCGCAGCGTGTTGACGTGGACGTGCAGCGCGGCCGCGCAGCGGGTCCAGGAGCCGTCGTAGCGCAGGAACGCCTCCAGGGTGCGGACGAGGTCCGCCTGGTGCTCGAGGTCGTAGGCGATGACGCGGTCCAGCAGCCGGGAGCGGAAGGCGCGGCGCACCTCGTCCGGCACGGCCGCCAGCAGCAGCACGTGCGAGGCGAGTTCCTCGGGCCCGGCGACGCAGAGGCGGCCGAGTCGGGCCGTGGCGATGCGGCGCGCGTGCCGGGCCTCCTCCAGCGCGCCGCGCAGGCCGCCGACACCGTCGGCGGGAGCGCTGACGCCGACGGTGAGTCGGCCCTCCGGGCCGAGCCCGGCCTCGAGCGGCGCCAGCAGGTCGGCCAGGACCTCGGAGGCGGTCAGCTCGCCCTGCGGCTGCGGCAGCAGCACCACCGCCGCATCCGCGTCGTCGCCGACCAGCGCCCGGTCGTCCAGACCGGTCAGCGCCTCGGTGACGGCCTCGCGGGCCTCCCCGTCGGCGAGCGCCTGACCGGCGACGGAGACCACCACCCAGGTCTTCGGCAGGGGCAGTTCGGGCCCGCTGCTCATCGCGTGCGCGGCGTCGAGGGCGCGCTGCAGCTCGTCCGGCGCGGCGTCGCGCTGGAGCAGGGTGATCATCTCGTCGGCGAGCCTGGTGCGCAGCGTGCGGCCCTCGTCGCGGCGGACCCGCTCCGCGGAGACCAGGCCGGCGAGGTTCTCGGCGAGCTGGCGGCGCTTCGCGGTCCAGTCGGTGATGTCACCCTCGACGGCGAGCAGCCACTGGGCGAGCGGCGTCCCGCCGGGAACCGGTAGCAGCGAGAACTGACGCTCGCCCACCCGGGTGCGGCTGGCCGGCGTGCTGCGTCTGCGCTGCGACTCCAGGTGGGCGCGGACCAGCGCCTCCCGCTCGGCGGCGTCGAGCCCGTCGACCGGGCCGGCGACCAGCCGGGCGGTCGGGGTGAGCACCCAGCTCTCCAGGTCCACGTCCCCGCCGAGGAGCTGCAGCACGGCGTCGAGCCCGGCCCCGCTGGCGGCGGAGACGAGCATGCGGTGCCGCTCGACGAGCGCGGACAGGTCCGCAGCGCGGTCGGCGGAGACCTGCCGGTTGACGAACTCGGTGACGGCCCCGAAGGCGACGTCCTCGCCGACGGCGAAGAGCGGCATGCGGTGCCGCTCGCACGCATCGATCAGGTCCTGCGGCACGGGCCCGACCTCCGCCTCTCCGGCGGCGAGCCCGGCGGCGCCTCCCGAGGCCAGGTGGCGCACGAAACGCTCGGAGTCCTCGGGCTCGTAACGCCACAGCATCCCGGTGAGCACGAACTCCCCGCCGTGCAGGTACCGGCTCGGGTCCCGCAGGTCCGTCGTCATCACGCCGGTCACCACGCGGTCGAGCTCGTCGCTCCCGGCGAGCAGCCGCATCGGCGGTGCGGCGGGGGCCAGCAGCGCACCGATCCGCACGTCGGGTACCTCCGAAACTCGGCAAAAGGGGTGGGCTTCCGGGGAACGGTACCGGAAGCGTCAGGGGCGCGAGCAATCGAAGCGACCTGTCACTGCACTATCTCAAGGGGCGCGGTGAACTGCGCGAGCAACCACCCTGCGTGGATGGCCCTGCTCGCTGAGCGACCTGCCACTCAGGGTGGCCTGTCGCGCAGTTCCCCGCGCCCTGGCAGAGGGCAACGGCCCGTGAGAGCGAAACTCAGCCTTCGAGCCCGCGGCGGGCCAGGAGGGGCTGGATCTCCGGGGCGCGGCCGCGGAACGCGGCGAAGGCGGTGAGGGGGTCCGCGCTGCCGCCGGGGCTGAGCAGCGTGCGGCGGAAGATCTCGCCGCTCTCGCGGACCGGGCGGTCGGACTCCTTGAACCACTCCACCGTGTCCGCGTCCAGGACCTCGGACCAGATGTAGCCGT
Source organism: Streptacidiphilus melanogenes (assembly GCF_000787835.1). GTDB lineage: Bacteria > Actinomycetota > Actinomycetes > Streptomycetales > Streptomycetaceae > Streptacidiphilus > Streptacidiphilus melanogenes. The sequence continues at coordinate 43,581 of NZ_BBPP01000015.1, read as the reverse complement.
AGTAGCCCGCGGCGTAGTAGCCGCCCGCGAAGACGTGGGCGAAGTAGCCGGTGCGGTAGCGCGGCGGGATGGACGGGTGGGCCAGGCCGTACCGCTCCAGCGCCGCCGCCTCGAACGCGGCGGCGTCGCCCGCGCCCTCACCCTCGGGGGTGGTGTGCCAGGCCCAGTCCAGCAGCGTCGCAGCCAGCTGCTCGACGGTGCGGAAGCCCTCGCCGAAGTTCTGCGCCTCGCGGACCCGGGCGACCAGCTCGGGGGACATCGGCTCGCCGGTGTCGACGTGGCGGGCGTAGTTCTGCAGGACCTCGGGCCACTCCTGCCACATCTCGTTGACCTGCGAGGGGTACTCGATGAAGTCCCGCGGCACCTCCATGTACTGCGACGGGTACTTCACATCGGAGAAGAGGCCGTGCAGCGCGTGGCCGAACTCGTGGAACAGGGTGCGCACCTCGTCCCAGCTGAGCAGGGCCGGCTCGCCCGCCGGGGGCTTGGCGATGTTGAGGTTGTTGGTGACCACCGGCAGCTGGCCGAGCAGGTGCGACTGCTGGACGTACTCCGTCATCCACGCGCCGCCGCGCTTGGACTCGCGGGCGAAGAAGTCGCCGATGTACAGGCCGATCGGCCTGCCGTCGGCCTCGCGGACCTCGAAGACGCGCGCGTCCAGGTGGTGGGCGGTGAGGTCCTCCCGCGCGTGGAAGGTGAGGCCGTAGACCAGGCCCGCGGCGTGGAAGACGCCGCGGTGCAGGACGGACTCGAGCTCCAGGTAGGGGCGCATCTGCGCGCCGTCCACCTCGTAGCGCTCCTGGCGGACCCGCTCGGAGAGGTACTGCCAGTCCGCCGCCGCGACGCTCGGCACACCTGCGGACGCGGCAAGCGCCGCGCCCTCGCGGTCGGCGTTGGCGACGGCGGGGGCGACCAGGCGGCCGAGCATCGACTCGACGGCGTCGGTGGTGCCCGCCGTCTGGTCGGCGACCTCGTACGCGGCGTGCGAGGGGAAGCCGAGCAGCCGGGCGCGCTCGGCGCGCAGCTCCGCCATGCGGACGGCGAGCGGGCCGTTCTCGGCGAGGCCGCGGGCGAGGGAGGCGTCGAGCAGGCGGCTGCGGAGCGACGGATCGGTGAGCGAGGCCAGCTCGGTCTGGTTGGTGAAGCTCTTCAGGCTGAGTACGTACTTGCCGTCGTGGCCCAGCGCCTTGGCGTTCTCCGCGGCGGCGGCGACCTCGCCGTCCGGGAGGCCGTCCAGCTCCTCGGCAGTGTCGAGGACCAGGGCGGCGGCGCGGGTCGCGGCGAACAGGTTGGTCTCGAAGCTGGCGCCGAGGGAGGCCAGTTCGGCGTTGAGCTCGCGCAGGCGGGCCTGGCCGGGCTCGTCGAGGCGGGCGCCGCCGCGGACGAAGCGGGAGTGCCAGCGGTCCAGCAGACGCAGGTCGGCGTGGTCGAGGTCGAGCTCCTCGCGGCGCGCGTGCACGGCGTCGATGCGGGCGAAGAGAGCGGGGTCGAGCTGGATCGCGTCGGTGTGCGCGGCCAGGCGCGGGGTGATCTCGGTGTCGAGTTCACGCAGCGTGGGCGTGGAATCGGAGGAGACTTTGTTGAAGAACACCAGACTCACCCGGCGCAGCAGCTGACCGGTGCGCTCGAGGGCGACGAGGGTGTTCTCGAAGGTCGCAGCTTCGGGGTTCGCCGTGATGTCGTCGATCTCGGCGAGCTGCTCGGCCATGCCGGCCTCGAAGGCGGGCAGGTAGTGGGCCTCCTCGATCTCCGCGAACGGCGGGAGCTCGAAGGGGAGGGCACTGGGCTGCAGGAACGGGTTAGCCGTGGGCTCTGTCACGGGTCAGACACTACGACCAGGGGTGGCAGCCGCGCCCGCCCTGTTCGCGAGCGGAGAACAGCCCCGCGGGCTCCATCCGCAGTCCGCGTGCCGTTCGCCACCCGTTGGAGAAACGTACAGCCATCCGGGTGGGCTCGGCGGCGCAGCTCATGCCATCAGTGACTGACGGCACACCACCTGCGAATTGTGTACTGCTCACACCTCCCCTTGTACCTCCCCACGCATAGCTCGTCGTACCCACCGAAGGAGTCACCCGCATGGAGTTCCTGCGGCCCGCCACTTGGGACGAGGCACTCGCGGCGAAGGCCGAGCACCCGTCCGCACTGCCGATCTCCGGCGGCACGGACGTGATGGTCGAGCTCAACTTCGACCGTCACCGCCCGTCCGCCCTGTTGGACCTGAACCGGATCAGCGAGCTGACCGCATGGGAGTCCGGCCGTTTCGAGGGCCAGGAGGGCGAGGTGATCCGGCTCGGAGCCGCGGTCCCCTACGCCCGGATCACCCGCGAACTGAGCACCGAGCTGCCGGGCCTCTCCCTGGCCGGCAACACCGTCGGGTCCCCCCAGATCCGCAACCGCGGCAGCGTCGGCGGCAACCTGGGCGGCGCCTCGCCCGCCGGTGACGCCCACCCCGCGCTGCTCGCCGCCGGCCGTGACGTCCTCGTCGAGGCCGAGTCGGTACGCGGCACCCGGCTGATCCCGATCGACGAGTTCTACGTCGGCGTCAAGCGCAACAGCCTGGAACCGGACGAGCTGATCCGCGCCGTCCGCATCCCCGTCGCCGACGGCCCGCAGCAGTTCTCGAAGATCGGCACCCGCAACGCGATGGTCATCGCGGTGTGCGCCTTCGGCATCGCGCTGCACCCCAAGAACGGCACGGTCGGCACCGGCATCGGCTCGGCCGCCCCGACGCCGCGGCGCGCCGTGGAAGCCGAGGAGTTCATCGCGGGCGAGCTGGCCGACCGCGGCCTGTGGCAGTCCGGCGGCCTGATCGGCCCGGCCGCCATCCAGCGCTTCGGCGAACTGGTCGCCGCCGCCGCGTCCCCGATCGACGACGTCCGCGGGACCGCCGCCTACCGCCGCCACGCGCTGGCGGTCATGGCCCGGCGGACCCTGACCTGGACCTGGAACGAGTACACGCAGTCCCTGAGGAGCGCAGCATGAGGGTGACCTTCACCGCCAACGGCCGCGAGGTCGAGGCGGACGACGTCTGGGAGGGCGAGAGCCTCCTGTTCATGCTGCGCGAGCGTCTGGGCCTGCCGGGTTCCAAGAACGCGTGCGAGCAGGGCGAGTGCGGCAGTTGCACCGTCTACCTCGACGGGGCCCCGGTCTGCTCCTGTCTGGTCGCGGCCGGCCAGGTGCAGGACCGCGAGGTCCGCACCGTCGAGGGCCTGGCCGACCCGGAGGGCGGCCTGGACGACGTGCAGCAGGCCTTCGTCGACGCGGGCGCCGTGCAGTGCGGCTTCTGCACCCCGGGGCTGCTGGTGCAGTCCCACGACCTGCTGGAGCGCAACCCGCAGCCCAGCGACAACGACATCCGCGAGGCGCTCTCCGGCAACCTGTGCCGCTGCACCGGTTACGAGAAGATCATGGACGCCGTCCGTCTCGCCTCGGCCCGCAAGTGTTCGAGCTCGGAGGTGTCGCAGTGAGCACGATCCGCACCGAGAAGAACCTCCAGGGCATCACCACCGCCCATCCCGACGGCATCGGCGGCTCGCCGCTGCGCCCGGACGGCATCCTGAAGGTCAAGGGCGAGTTCGCCTACTCCTCCGACATGTGGCACGAGAACATGCTCTGGGGCATGGCGCTCCGTTCCCCGCACGCCCACGCCAAGATCGTCTCTGTGGACATCACCGAGGCGGTCAGGCACCCCGGCGTCGAGGCCGTGATGACCTACGAGGACATCCCGGGCTCCAAGTTCTACGGCCTGGAGATCAAGGACCAGCCGGCGCTGGCCATGGGCAAGATCCGCTACCACGGCGAGGCGATCGCCATCGTGGCCGCCGACCACCCGGAGACGGCCCGCCGCGCGCTCGCCAAGATCAAGGTCGAGTACGAGATCCTGCCGACCATCACCACCGAGGAGCAGTGCCTCGACCCGGAGACGTACGGGTACGTGCACGAGCCGGCCGAGTACAAGGGCCACGCCTCCGGCAACGTCGTCCACTCGCAGAAGGTGGTGTACGGCCAGGGCGTCACCGACGAGGTGCGCGCACTCGCCGACGTCGTCATCAAGGGCGACTACGTGGTCGGCATGCAGGACCAGGCGTTCCTCGGCCCGGAGTCCGGCCTGGCGGTGCCCGCCGAGGACGGCGGCGTCGACCTCTACATCGCCACCCAGTGGCTGCACGTGGACCGCGAGCAGATCGCGCCGGTGCTCGGGCTGCCGGAGAACAAGGTCCGGCTCACCCTCGCCGGTGTCGGCGGCGCCTTCGGCGGCCGCGAGGACCTGTCCATGCAGATCCACGCCTGCCTGCTGGCGCAGCGCACCGGAAAGCCTGTCAAGATCGTGTACTCCCGCGAGGAGTCCTTCTTCGGGCACGTGCACCGTCACCCGGCCAAGCTCAGCTACGAGCACGGCGCGACCCGCGACGGCAAGCTCGTCTACTGCGACGCCCGCATCGTGCTGGACGGCGGCGCCTACGCCTCCGCCTCCCCCGCGGTCGTCGGCAACGCGGCCTCGCTGGGCATGGGCCCCTACGAGGTGCCGAACGTCAACATGCTCGCGGTCGCGCTCTACTCCAACAACCCGTCCTGCGGCGCGATGCGCGGCTTCGGCGCGGTCCAGGCCTGCTTCGCCTACGAGGCGCAGATGGACAAGCTGGCCGCCGAGCTGAACATGGACCCGGTGGAGCTGCGTCAGATCAACGCGGTGGAGCAGGGCTCCATCATGCCGACCGGCCAGGAGATCGACGCCCCGGCCCCGGTCGCCGATCTGCTGCGCCGCGTCAAGGCACTGCCGCTGCCGCCTGCGCTGGACACCACGCACCTGGACGTCCGTGACATCCCCGGTGCGCTGTCCAACACCTCGCACGGCGAGGGCATCGTGCGCGGCGTCGGCTACGCGGTCGGCATCAAGAACGTCGGCTTCTCCGAGGGCTTCGACGACTACTCGACCGCCCGGGTCCGCCTGGAGGTCATCGGCGGTGAGCCGGTCGCCATGGTGCACACGGCCATGGCCGAGGTCGGCCAGGGCGGCGTCACCGTCCACGGCCAGATCGCCCGCACCGAGCTCGGCGTCGAGCAGGTCACCATCCACCCCGCCAACACCGAGGTGGGCTCGGCCGGTTCGACCTCCGCGTCGCGGCAGACGTACATGACCGGCGGCGCCGTCAAGCTGGCCTGCGAGGCGGTGCGCAACGAGCTGGTCGCCCTCGGCCGCAAGCGCTACGGCTGGGACTACAACGACCTGTCGCTGGTCGGCGGCAAGGTCGTCTCGGCCTCCGCCGGCGCGCTGGTCCCGATCGCGGACCTGCTCGGCGACAGCGCCATCGACCTGACCCGCGAGCACCACCACCGACCGACCGTCCCCTTCGACAAGGAGACCGGCCAGGGCTTCGGCCACGTCCAGTACACCTTCTGCGCCCACCGCGCCGTGGTGGACGTGGACGTGGAGCTGGGCCTGGTCAAGGTGGTCGAGCTGGCCGCCGCCCAGGACGTGGGCAAGGCCCTCAACCCGCTCTCCGTGGTCGGCCAGATCCAGGGCGGCTCCACCCAGGGGCTGGGCCTCGCGGTCATGGAGGAGATCGTCGTCAAGGACGGCAAGGTCAGGAACCCGTCCTTCACCGACTACCTGATCCCGACCATCCTGGACACCCCGCCCATGCCGGTGGAGGTCCTCGAACTCGCCGACGAGCACGCCCCCTACGGGCTGCGCGGCGTCGGCGAGGCGCCGACCCTCTCGTCCACCCCGGCCGTCGTCGCGGCCATCCGCCAGGCCACGGGTCTCGCGCTGAACCGGGTACCGGTCCGGCCGGAGCACCTGACGGGCACCGGGGAGTAACGGGACCTCACAGACCACCCCGGGGCGGGGACAGCCATGTCAGGTCTTCCCGCCCCCGCCCCGGGGTCATCCCAACGCACCAAAAAAGCACCACAGAAAGAAAACGATGTACCCCGCACCAGCCGGCACGACGCCTTCGCCGAGGCCCGTGACACACCGGCAGCACCATCAGTAAAGCGCGCCGCACCGTCCCCTGAATCCCCACCTAGCGGGTCACCCAGGCCGGCCGCCCCACCCCAACCCCCTTCGAAACTTGGGAGTGGAACCGTGACCCAGATCTCCACGGAACCCAGCGTCTCTCCGTCCGACCCCAACAGACCCACGCCGAAGCCGAAGAACGTCATCGACAGCTTCTTCAAGATCTCCGCCCGAGGATCCACCATCGCGGGCGAGGTCCGAGGTGGTCTGACCACCTTCATGGCGATGGCGTACATCCTGCTGCTGAACCCGATCATCCTGTCCGTTCCGGACGTGAACGGGCACCATCTCAGCCACGCGCAGGTCACCACCGCCACGGCCGTCGCCGCGGCGATCACGACCATCCTGCTCGGCGTCGTCGGCAACGCGCCGCTCGCCGCGGCAGCCGGTCTGAGCGTCTCGAACACCCTCGCCGCGGTGATGGTCCCTCATGTGACCTGGCCCCAGGCCATGGGACTCTGTGTCATCTACGGCGCCGCGATCGTGCTGCTGGTCGTCACCGGCCTGCGCGAGAAGATCATGAACGGCATCCCGATGGCGCTCAAGCACGCCATCACCATCGGGATCGGCCTGTTCATCGCGCTCATCGGCCTGGTCAACGCCGGCTTCGTGTCGCGCATCCCGGACGCCGCCCACACCGACACCCCGCTCCAGCTGGGCGTCAGCGACAACCTGCAGGGCTGGCCGGTGCTGATCTTCGCGATCACCCTGCTGACCATCTTCATCCTGCAGACCCGCAAGGTCCCGGGCGCGATCCTGATCGGCATCGTCGTCGGCACCGTGCTGTCGCTGATCCTCAACGCCGCGCTGAACATCCCCGACGCCACCTGGGGCATCTCGGTGCCGAAGTGGCCCGGGAACCCGGTCGCCTCACCGGACTTCGGGCTCTTCGGGCACATCGACCTGTTCGGCGCGTTCGGCAGCAAGGGCATGGGCGCGCTCAGCGCCGGGTTCGCCGTCTTCGCGCTGGTCCTGGCCGGCTTCTTCGACGCGATGGCGACCATCATCGGCATCGGCACCGAGGCCGGGCTGGCCGACGAGCAGGGCCGGATGCCCGGCCTGTCCAAGGCGCTGTTCGTCGACGGCACCGGCGGCATCATCGGCGGTGTGGCCGGAGCCTCCGGGCAGACGGTCTTCATCGAGTCGGCGACCGGCGTCGGCGAGGGCGCGCGCACCGGTTTCTCCAGCGTCGTGACCGGTCTGGTCTTCGCGGCGATGCTGTTCTTCACCCCGCTGGCCGGCATGGTGCCCGGCCAGGTCGCGGCGGCCGCGCTGGTCGTCATCGGCTCGATGATGCTGGCCCAGGCCCGCCACATCGAGTGGGCCGACCGCGAGGTGGCGATCCCCGCCTTCCTCACCATCGCCCTGATGCCGTTCACCTACTCGATCACCGCCGGCGTCGGCGCGGGCGTCATCGCCTACTGCGCCATCAAGGCCGGACGTGGCCGCTGGCGCGAGCCGGGCGTGCTGATGTGGGGTCTGACCGCGGTCTTCCTCGTTTACTTCGCACTTCATCCGATCAAGCTCTGGCTCGGGGTCCACTGAGCCGAGGCCGGGCCGCCCTCCACCCGGGGGCGGCCCGGCACCACCCGTAGCAACCCGTACGAAGGAGCGCCTCCCATGCAGGACATCGCCGAGCAGCTCGCCACCTGGCACGCCGCCGGTCGCCCCTTCGCCGTGGCCACCGTCGTCGCCGTGTCCGGGAGCGCCCCGCGCGACCCGGGCGCCGCACTGGCTGTGGACGCGGACGGCGAGGCCGTGGGATCCGTCTCCGGCGGCTGTGTCGAGGGCGCCGTCTACGAGCTGTGCCAGGAGGCGCTGGCGAGCGGCGAGCCGGTGCTGCACCGCTTCGGCTACAGCGACGAGGACGCCTTCGCGGTGGGCCTCACCTGCGGCGGGATCATCGACGTCTTCGTGCAGCCGGTCGTCCCGGGCGCGTCCGACGGCATGGACGCGGGCATCGCCTACGTCCATTCGGGCACGCCGGTGGCGCTGGTGCGCTGCGTCCGCGGTCCGGCCGACCTGCTCGGCCGGACCGTCGCCGTCACCGGCGACACCCACCACGGCAGCTTCTCCTCGCCGCTGCTCGAGGACGCCGCGGTCCGCCAGGCCCGCGCGATGCTCGACGCCGGCCGCACCGGCGGGCTCACGCTCGCGCTGGACGGCCGCCCGTGCGACCCCAACTCCGATGCGGCGGCGGTGTTCTTCGTCGAGTCCTACGCGCCCGCGCCGCGCATGATCGTCTTCGGGGCCATCGACTTCGCGGGCGCGGTGGCCCGGGTCGGCAAGTTCCTCGGCTACGAGGTGACGGTGTGCGACGCCCGTCCGGTCTTCGCCACCGAGCGCCGCTTCCCGGAGGCGGACCGCGTGGTCGTCCAGTGGCCGCACCGCTACCTCGACACCGAGGCGGCGGCCGGTCGCCTCGACGCGCGGACCGCGCTGTGCGTGCTGACCCATGACGCCAAGTTCGACATCCCGCTGCTGGAGCGCGCCCTGCGGATGCCGCTCGGCTTCGTCGGCGCGATGGGCTCGCGCCGCACCCACCACGAGCGGCTCGACCGCCTGCGTGAGGCGGGCCTGACCGAGGTGGAGCTGACACGGCTGCGCTCCCCTATCGGCCTGGACCTCGGCGCGCGCACCCCGGAGGAGACGGCCGTGGCCGTCGCCGCCGAGATCGTGGCGCACCGGCGCGGCGGCGGCTGCCTCCCGCTCAGCGCCCACGACGGCCCGATCCACCATGACCTGCGGTCGACGGCCGAGGAGCCACGTCGTATCGCTTGACTTCAATAACTGAAGACATACTGGCAAGGCTGACCCGCATTTCAGGCGGTTTTGACTTAACAACCTAAAGGCATATGGTCGGCACGTTGACCTTGTTCTTCAGGAGCGCAACGTGACCACCACTCTTGCGCCCGGGAAGGCCGCGCCGTCGGACAACCTGGGCCACGTCATCTTCATCACCGCCGCGGCCGCCATGGGCGGTTTCCTCTTCGGCTACGACAGCTCCGTGATCAACGGGGCGGTCACCGCGATCCAGCACCGGTACCACGTGGGCTCGGCCGAGCTGGCGCAGGTCGTGGCCGTCGCGCTGATCGGCAGCGCGATCGGCGCGGCGCTGGCCGGGCGGACGGCCGACCGGATCGGCCGGATCCGGGTGATGCAGATCGCCGCCGCCTTGTTCACGATCAGCGCCGTCGGCTCCGCGCTGCCGTTCTCGCTGTGGGACCTGGTGCTGTGGCGCACCCTGGGCGGCATCGGCATCGGCATGGCGTCGGTGATCGGCCCCGCCTACATCGCCGAGGTCGCCCCGCCCGCCTACCGGGGCCGGCTCGGCTCCTTCCAGCAGGCGGCGATCGTGGTCGGCATCGCGATCTCACAGCTCGTCAACTGGGGCATCCTGCAGGCCGCCCACGGCGACCAGCGCGGCCACCTGCTGGGCCTGGAGGCCTGGCAGGTCATGCTCGGCGTGATGGTGGTCCCGGCCGCGCTCTACGGCCTGCTGTCCTTCGCGATCCCTGAGTCCCCGCGCTTTTTGATCTCCGCCGGCCGGATCGACCGCGCCAAGGCCGTCATCGCCGAGGTCGAGGGCCCGGGCACGGACCTTGACGCGCGCGTCGCCCAGATCGACGCGGCCATGCGCAGCGAGCACCGGTCCACCTTCCGCGACCTGCTCGGCGGCCGATTCGGGCTGCTGCCGGTGGTGTGGGTCGGCATCGGGCTGTCGGTGTTCCAGCAGCTGGTCGGCATCAACGTGGCCTTCTACTACAGCTCCACGCTGTGGCAGTCGGTGGGCGTCGACCCCAGCTCGTCGTTCTTCTACTCGTTCACGACGTCGATCATCAACATCGTCGGCACCGTCGTGGCGATCGTGCTGGTCGACCGGATCGGCCGCAAGCCGCTGGCGCTGATCGGCTCCGTCGGCATGACCGTCGCCCTGGCGCTCGAGGCGTGGGCCTTCTCCTGGCTGCACGGCGGCACACTGCCGCACGCGCAGGGCGTGGTGGCGCTGGTCGCGGCGCACGCCTTCGTCTTCTTCTTCGCCATGTCCTGGGGCGTGGTGGTCTGGGTCATGCTCGGCGAGATGTTCCCGAACCGCATCCGCGCCGCCGCGCTGGGCGTCGCGGCGGCGGCCCAGTGGATCGCCAACTGGGCCATCACCGCGAGCTTCCCGAGCCTGTCGGGCTGGAACCTGACGGCCACGTACGTGATCTACGCGGCCTTCGCCCTGCTCTCGGTCCCGTTCGTGCTGCGCTTCGTCCCCGAGACCAAGGGCAAGACCCTGGAGGAGATGGGCTGACGGCAGGTCAGTCCTGCACGCCCGCGAAGGGGTCGACCGTCAGCTCGCCGCAGACGTTGAGGGTGCCGTTGTCGACGCCGCCGCTGACCGGCACCTTCACCTGCTGGGTGGTGTTCGGGAGGATGACCGCGACCTTCGAGCCGGTCACCGCGCACACCAGGCGGCCGGAGGCGGAGCCCTGGCTGTTCACGTCGCTGTAGAGCAGGTCGGCGGTGGCCGTGGCGCCCGCGGCGAGGGTCACCTGGTCGCTCTGGACGCCCTGGCGGCGCACCGCGTCGATCGGGGAGGACTTGCCCTGGTCGTCGGCGAGCCGCACGCCGGGGAAGCCGGTCAGGGTGCAGCTGTGGCCCGAGGTGTTGACCGCGTGGATGCTCGCCGTGGCCGGCTGCTGCTCGGAGGCGTGCGCGGTCGGGCCCTGCACGGTGAGCTTCACGTCGGCGACGGTGCAGTGCTTCGCCGCGGAGACGCTGGTGCCGCCCGTGGAACCGCCGTCGGCACCGCCGGTCGCACCGCCCGTGGTACCGCCGGAGGTCGCACCGGCGCCGGCGCCGGCGCTCGCTGCGGCCGTCGCGACGGCCGTCCCGCCGGAGGCGACCGGCGAGGCGGAGCCGGCCGCCGCGGACGAGGCGGCGGAGCTGCCGCAGGCGGTCAACGCGAGACCGGCCGTCAGGGCGGTCGCGGCGGTGACGATGAAGCGTGACGTGGTGCGCATGTGATTCCCCGATGTTCGTCAGTGTTCGTCACAGTTGTATCCCTCGAAGATCCACAACTTCGTGAGCCGCCTGTCACAGCCATGCCACAGACGACCGCACGCCGACGCCCTCTTGTGCCTCCCCGCGTAGGGGTGCCAGGGTCCTCCCGTACCACCCAGTCAAGATCGACGGGAGGGGAACCCATGCGCATGCGCGCCGCAGGCGTGCTCGGAACGGCGGCCCTGCTCTGTGCCGCCCTGCTCGGGACGGGGACGGCCCAGGCCGACCAGGGGCAGATCGAGACGAACTATCAGAACCCGGTCACCGCACTGCCCCCGGTGAGCCAGCCGGACACGCACCACTGCACCGTCACGGAGATGCAGTACGACTTCGGCAACACCATCTCCTCCCCCGCGTGGAGCGGGACGGTGACGCCGCCGGCCGACTGTCCCGGGCCGTGGAGCAAGGTCGTGCTGAACTGGTCCGGCAGCGTGCAGGGACGGCAGTACGACCGGCTCGCGGGGGTGTGGATCGGCGGCGCGGAGGTGCTGCGCACCAGCACGCCCGAGCCGACCCAGCAGGGCATCAGCTGGTCGCTGGAGAAGGACGTCAGCGCGTTCATCCCGTTGCTGCGCGAGCAGCAGCCGATCGCGGTCTCGCTCGGCAACGTGGTCAACTCCACCTACACCGGCGTCTACCACATGAAGCTGACGCTGACGTACTACCAGGCCGACCACCGCAACCCGCCCGCGCACACCGCCGACCAGGTGCTGCCGCTCTCCGCCTCGACCACCGACGCCGGCTGGACCTACCTGAACCCCGGCCAGTCGTCCTCGAAGACGGTCACCCTGCCGCGCAACCTCACCGGCGTGCGGATGGAGGTCTACGCCCGGGGCGGCGGCTGCGACGAGCAGTGGTTCGACTCGGTGCCGACGGACCTGGCGAACAAGTACCCCGACTACCTCTGCGGTGGCGGCTCCTACCGCGAGGTGCAGGTGTCCGTCGACGGTCGCCCCGCCGGGATCGCCCAGCCGTACCCCGTCGTCTACTCCGGCGGCATCGTGCCGACGCTGTGGCGGCCCATCCCGGCCGTGGACCAGTTCGTCACGCAGGCCTACGACCTGGACCTGACGCCCTTCGCCGGGCTGCTGGTGGACGGCAGGCCGCACACCTTCACGATCACCCCCTACGGCGCCGCCGACGGCTGGACCGTGGACAGCACGCTCTTCCTCGACACCGACCACCACGCCGCGCGGACCAGCGGCGCACTCACCGAGGACACCCTCTCGCTCAGCCCCTCCGTCACAACCACGGAGACACCCGGCGCGGGCGACCTGGTCGACGTCCGGGTCAGCGCGCACCGTTCGTGGACCACCTCGGGCTGGCTGGACACCTCCGCCGGACGCGTCCGCACCACGGTCACGCAGCAGGCGGGCTACCTCAACACCGACGCCGTCTCCAGCGGCGGGCAGAAGCAGGTGATGTCCCAGCGTGAGAACGGCACGACCGTCGTGACCACGACGCCGGAGCACGGGCGCGCAACGGCGGCGAGGCACAGCTGGGACTACCCGATCACCGTCGACTCCGACGTCCCGCTGTACACCGACGGCGACAACTACTCCCTGTCCGCCACCGTCCACCAGGGCCGCATCCTGACCGACAGCGTCGGCCAGGGCGGCCACTGGCGCACGGTCGGATTCAGCCGTGACCTCGTCGACGCCTCCGGCGTGCTCGCCCGCACGAACGGGGTCACCACGGCGGCCGACGGTCAGGACTCCGAGCACTTCACCGGCACCACCGACACCGGCGCCTGCTACGACCACCTGATCCGCGCCGACCACGGGTACGTGACCGAGGACCACGTCACCGACTGCCGCTGAGCCCGCAACCGCCTGCGGCCCCGCCGCACGACCCCTGACCACCCCGGGCTTCGGCGGAGACCCCCGCCGAAGCCCGGTCCCACGCGGTCGCCCGTCTGCCGGGCCCGGGTGTCCCACCACGCGTCCCGGCAAGGGCGCGTCCCCCACCACGTCCGACCCAAGCCCCGGTCGGCTAGGCCGGCCGCCGCGCGAGGAGTGCCTCCGCGGCGGCCACGCCCGAGGCGGTGGTCGCCCCGTGGGTGACGATGTGGACCGCACCCGGCCGCTCCGCGCCGGGCAACCCCATCTCCACCACGATCGCGTCCTCCCGGGCGCGGACCAGCCGGGCGAGTGCGCAGCCCATCCAGTCGTGCCGGGAGGCGTCGCGGACCACCACGACGAGCGGCCGGCCGACGGCCGGCTTCAGCACCAGTTCGTCCAGCACCCCTGCGTCGGGGGTGAGTTGCGAGGCGTGCACGCGGACGAAGGTGGTTCCGGGCATGCGTTCGCGCAGCGGGGCGGCGACGCCCCAGGGCGTCTCCTTGCCGATCGCCAGATTGGTCGTCGGGACCAGCTCGGCCACGTGCGGGGCGGCCGGGATCGGCAGCGACCGGTCCACCGCGCCGCTGAGGCGGATCGCGCGTCGGGCCGCGGCGAAGCCGATGTCGCCGCGGATCGCGTCGGTGGGCACGGCCTGCCCCAGACCGGTGGACCAGGCCGCGAACCCGCGAACCCGGTCGGCCGCCCCGCGCAGCCGCTCCTCGCTCAACTCCCCGGCGGCGACCGCCTCCAGCAGCGTGCCCGCCAGCAGGTCGACCATCCCCGCGTCGGCGCGCTCGCCGCCGGTGCAGACGGCGTCGCAGCCTGCGGCGATCGCCGCCACCGCGGCGCCGCCGATGCCGTAGCGGTCGGCGACGGCGCCCATCTCGATCGCGTCGGTGACCACCAGCCCGTCGAAGCCGAGCTCGCCGCGGAGCAGGTCCGTGACGATCGCCCGGCTGAGCGTCGCCGGATGCTCTGCGTCGTAGGCGGGGACGAGCAGATGCCCCGTCATGACCACCCGCACGCCCGCCTCCAGCGCCGCGCGGAAGGGCGGCAGGGCGGTCGCGGCGATCTCCGCCACGGACGCCTCGTAGCTGGGCAGCCCGAGGTGGGAGTCGACGGCGGTGTCGCCGTGCCCGGGGAAGTGCTTGGCGCAGGCGGCCACGCCCGAAGCCTGGAGCCCGCGGATCCAGGCGGCCGTGTGGCGGGCGACCAGGTCCGGCCCGGCCCCGAAGGAGCGGACGCCGATGACAGGGTTGCGGGGGTTGGAGTTGACGTCGGCGCTGGGCGCGTAGTCGAGGCTCACCCCGGCCGCGTGCAGCTCTCGGCCGATGTCGCGGGCGACGGACTCGGTGAGCTCCAGGTCGTCGACGGCCCCGAGCGCGAAGTTGCCGGGACGGGTGGAGCCGGTCCAGGACTCCAGGCGGGTCACGTCGCCCGCCTCCTCGTCGATCGCGATGATCAGTTCGGGGTTCTCCGCGCGCAGCCCGGCCGCGAGCCGGGCGACCTGCTCGGGCGTGGCGATGTTCCGGGCGAAGAGCACCACGGATGACAGTCCGTCACCGATGGCCCGCAGCACCCAGTCCGGCGCCACGGTCCCGGCGAATCCCGGCTGGAGCACGGAGAGGGCGAGACGCCGCAGCTCCTGGCTGGTCCGGACGTGGCGGCTGGGACTCATCGACAGGCCCTCCCCCGGTCGCGCCGACGGCATGGCGCACCCACTCGAATTGGTACGGACCAATGGATATTGGCGTAGACCAATCTGGGGTGTCAAGAGTGCGCCGAGAGTGCCCGAAAGGCCTCAGACCGTGAGCGCGAGCAGCACCGGCGCGGCCTTCGCCGCCATCGTCTCCGCCGTCTCCTTGAGGCGGTACGCCTCCTCGACCGGGAGGGAGAAGGCGAGGCAGCCGACCGTCGTGCCGGCCGTCACCGGGACGGCGGCGCAGACCGTGCCGATCGCGTACTCCTGCAGGTCCAGCATCGGGACCGTGGTCGGGTGCCGGTCCAGGCGCTGGAGCAGCGCGCCGGTGTCGACGTCGGTGCGGGAGGTGAAGCGGGCCGCCGGATGACGGGCGAGGTGGTCACGGCGGGCGTCGTGGTCGAGCTGCGCCAGCAGGCACTTGCCGATCGCGCTCGCGTGCCCGGTGGCGCGGAAGTCGACCCACTCGTGGACGCTCGGCGTCAGCGGGCCGTCCACCACGGCCTGCACCGTCACCTCGCCGTCGGCGTAGCGGCTGAAGTACACCGCCGCACCCAGCTCGTCGCGGAGCGACGCCATCTTGGCGACCAGGCGGGACTGCACCAGCTGCTCCCGGTTGGCCTGCCCCAGCATCGCGAGCGCGCCGCCCAGGACATACGCGCCGTCCTCAAGCCGCTCCAGGTATCCCTCGCGCACGAGCGAACGCAGCAGACGCCGGGCGTGGTCGGCCGGGAGCTTGACCTCCTCGGCCAGCTCGTCCGCCCTGGCGCCGAAGCCGCGTCGGTCGACGGCCTCGAGCAGTCGCAGGGCACGTTCCACGGAGCTCCGGGGGTTGTGGTTCCGCGCAGCCATGCCCACCAGACTAGCCGTCAGCCGGCCTGGTGAGCATGGGTTACGCAGTGTTCGAGCGGCGTCCGAGGACGCCCGCGCGGGGGTGTCAGGACGGCTGCTCCGCCAGCTTGAGCACGCAGAACACCGCTCCCCACGGGTCCTGGATACCCGCCATCCGCCCCGGCGGAATATCCATCGGCGGGACGACGACGGTAGCCCCGCGCTTGACGGCTGCATCGACCGTCGCATCGGTGTCGTCGACGGCGAACCACGCCATCCAGTGCGGCGGCACCTGGGCCGGGAAGTTGTCGGCCATGTCCTGCAGACCGCCGACCGTCCGGCCCCCGGCCTCCAGGCCGAAGTAGCCCGGCATCTGCTCGGCCGGTTCGGCCTTCAGGCCCAGGGCCGCCTGGTAGAACGCGGCGGCGGCCGGCACGTCGCGGGTGTTGCACTCGTTCCAGGTCAGCGCGCCGGGCTCGTTGACGGCCACCGCGCCGAAGAACTCCTTGTGGCCCCAGACCCCGAAGACCGCGCCGGTCGGGTCCGAGGCGACGAACATCCGGCCGAGGTTGCCGACGTCCATCGGCTCGAACAGGACGGTGCCGTGCGCGTCCTTGACCTTCTTGGCCGTCGCGTCGGCGTCGTCGCTGGCCAGGTAGGTGGTCCAGACGTGCGGCGGCTCGGGCTGCCCCTCGGGGGCCATCGCCGGGCCGATGCCGCAGACCGCACGGCCGCCCAGCTCCATGACGGCGTAGCCGCCGAACTCGGCCGGGCCCGGCACGCCCGCCCAGCCGAAAACGTCCTTGTAGAAGTCCAGCGCGGCCTGCTGGTCCTTGGCCATCAGGTCGACCCAACACGGGGTGCCCGGTGCGTAGGGCTTGGTGGTCGTGGACATGCCTCTCCTCCGAAGCGTGACCCCCCTTCGCCGCACACTCTTCTACCAACGCGCGCGTGCCGCCACCGGAACCGGTGGCGGCACGCGCGGAGGGTGACGCGAGCTGCGAAGGGAGTCAGCTCTCGTCGGCGTTGCGGACGGCTGGGCCTTCTGCGCCGCTCCGCCTCGGCTCCGTTACCGGCGGGCGCCCCTCCTCCATGCGGCGGAGCCGCGTGGTGTCCGGGCGTCCACCCTTCACTCCGCCTCGGCCCGCAGCGCCTTGACGGCGGCCTCGAGGCGCTTGCCGTAGTCGGCGTCCGCGGCGTGGAAGAACGGCAGGACGCGCTCGACCACGTCGTCACGGGTGACCGAGCCGAGGGAGCCGGCCAGGTTGGCGACCAGGCGCTCCTTCTCGGCGTCCGACATCAGCCGGTAGAGCTCACCGGCCTGGAAGAAGTCGTCGTCCTTGGCGTGCTGGGCGGCGCTGTGCGTGCCGGTCCAGCCGGAGACGGCCGTCGGGGCGGACAGCGCGGCGTCCGTCTGACGCGGGCCGTCGTAGGAGTTCGGCTCGTAGTTCTTGGCCCGGCCGCCGGCGTTGACCGCGCCGTAGCCGTCGCGGCCGTAGTTGTCCGCCTCGGTCGCCTTCGGCGCGTTGATCGCCAGCTGGGTGTGGTTGACGCCCAGGCGGTAGCGGTGCGCGTCGGCGTAGGCGAACAGACGGCCCTGGAGCATCTTGTCCGGGGACGGGCCGATGCCGGGCACGAAGTTGTTCGGCGAGAAGGCGGCCTGCTCGACCTCGGCGAAGACGTTCTCCGGGTTGCGGTTGAGCACCAGGCGGCCGACGCGCTGCAGCGGGTGGTCGGCGTGCGGCCAGACCTTGGTCAGGTCGAACGGGTTGAACCTGTAGTCGGCGGCCTCGGCGACCGGCATCAGCTGCACGTAGACGGTCCAGCTCGGGAAGATGCCACGCTCGATGGCCTGGTGCAGGTCGCGCTGGTGGCTGTCCGGGTCCTGGCCCGCCAGCTCGGCGGCCTGACCGGCGTCCAGGCAGCGGATGCCCTGGTTGGTCTTGAAGTGGTACTTCACCCAGTAGGCGGAGCCGTCCTCGGCCACCCACTGGTACGTGTGGGAGCCGTAGCCGTTCATGTGGCGGTAGGAGGCCGGGATGCCGCGGTCGCCGAAGAGCCAGGTGATCTGGTGCAGCGACTCGGGCGAGTAGGACCAGTAGTCCCACACGTTGTCGGCCTCGCCCGTGCCGGTGAACGGGTCGCGCTTCTGCGAGTGGATGAAGTCCGGGAACTTGATCGGGTCCTTGATGAAGAACACCGGGGTGTTGTTGCCGACGAGGTCGTAGTTGCCCTCCTCGGTGTAGAACTTCACCGCGAAGCCGCGCGGGTCGCGCACCGCGTCGGCCGCACCGAGGTTGCCGGCCACGGTCGAGAAGCGCAGGAACAGGTCGGTGCGCTTGCCGACGGTGTTCAGGAACGCCGCCCGGGTGAAGGGGGTGACGTCGTCGGTCACCTCGAAGTAGCCGTGCGCGCCGGAGCCGCGGGCGTGGACGATGCGCTCCGGGATGCGCTCGCGGTTGAACCGGGCAAGCTTCTCGATCAGCTGCTGGTCCTGGATCAGCAGCGGACCGCCGATGCCGGCCTGTGCGGAGTTCTGGTTGTCGGCGACGGGCGCGCCGGACTCGGTGGTCAGGATTTTCGACATGGAGGTACCTCGGAACGGCGCAGAGCGCTGGTGACGGGTCAAGGGGACGTTGCACTACCTAGGGGCGCGAGGCGGAGTTGATGTGCGGCTCCGCCGCAGCTGCGCGCTCAGCCACACATCGAGGTGGCGGGCCGAACGCACAGCACCATCCGCACGCCGGTGGTGTTTGAAGGGCGACCGCTGGGAGGAGGGCCGTCGGCGGGCGTCAGACTCCCAGCAGCCGCCAGATCGCGGCCCGGCGACGCGAGCTCTCCGCGCCGTCGGGGGTGTCGGCCGGTACGAGCGCGGCCTCGGCGGTACGGACGGCCGCGCCGTCCGCCAGCGGGCGGGCGGCCGTCAGCGTGCGCGCCTCACCCACCGTCAGGCCCGCGTCGGTGAGCGCCTGTTCGGCCTCGAAGGCCGGCAGCAGGTTCAGCCAGCGCAGCGCGTGCGCGGCGCGGCCGGCCTCGGTCAGGCGGCCGGTGAGCCGCAGCCGGGCGATGCCGCCGTCCGGGTAGACGTCCAGGCGGGCCGCGGTGACCGGCTCGCTCGGGGCGACCCGGACGCGGTGGCGGGTGTCGGGCTGGAGCCGGGTGCGCGGCAGCAGCGCGATCCACTCGCCGGTCGCGGCGGAGCGGCCCGAGACGGACGCCCAGCCGGGGCAGTTGGCGACGAAGTGGGTGGTGTCGATCTCGACGGCCAGCACCTCGCCCTCGCCGACCAGGTCGAGCTCGACCCAGTCGTTGTCCTTGTTGCGGCGGCGCCGCGTCTCCCAGCCCTCACCCATCACGGCCGCCCGGCCCAGGGAATTGAGGTTGTGCGGGGAGGAGAAGTACCGGTCGGAAGCCCCGGTGGCGACGCCGCCGAACTCCTGGGCGGCCAGGTCGAAGGTGAGGCCGTCCAGGTCGCGCGGATCGGCGACGACCTCGCCGTGCACGCGCAGACGGGCGACTCCGCCGTCCGGCCATATGTTGAGACGTACGTGGGTGAAGCGCTGCTCCACGTCGACGGCGAACTCGTGCGCGGTGTCGCCCTTGAGGGGCGTGCGCGGCACAATCTCGGTCCACTCCGCGGCTTCGACCTCCTCCGGCGAGGGGTTGCCGGGGACGGACGCGGCCTCGACCGAGCCGGTCTCGGGGTAGTTGCCGGTGAAGTGCGCGGTGTCGACGATGACGCCCCGGATGACACCGGGCACGCCCAGGCGCACGATGGCCCAGTCGTGGTCGTCGTCGGTCGGGTGCGGCTCCTCGGCGCCCGCCCCACGACGGCGACGGGTCTCCCAGCCGTCCATGATCTGGCCCTTGTGGCCGAAGGTGTGCGGCCGGAACTCGGCTGGCTTGGCGACGAGCAGGTTCTCCTTCTCAGCGAACAGCTCGTCGTTGGCGGCGATCACGCCCGCACCCAGCGACCGGGCGGCGAGGTTGACCAACTCGGTGAAGGCGGCGGGCTTCTGGCTGTCGGTCACTTCTCTCCTCGGGTCAGCAGTCGGCCGTTCGGGGTGCCGTCCACGTCCACCGGCTCACCGCGGAGCCAGGTGGTGCGGACGACGCCGGAAAGCGAGCGGCCTGCGTAAGGGGTCACGGGGTGGCGGTGGTGCAGCCCGGACGGGTCCACGGTGAACGCGGCGTCCGGGTCGAAGGCCACCAGGTCGGCGTCCATGCCTGCGGCGATGGCGCCCTTGGTCGCGAGGCCCACGAGCGCGGCGGGCCCGGCGGACATCCAGCGGACGACGTCGGAAAGGCTGTGGCCGCGGTGGCGGGCCTCGGTCCAGATGGCCGGCAGGCCGAGCTGCAGCGAGGCGATCCCGCCCCAGGCGGCGGCGAAGTCGCCGTCCCCGCCGAGGCTCGGCAGGTGCTTGAGCTCCGGCGTGGAGGGCGAGTGGTCGGAGACGACCGCGATGAACTCGCCTGCGGCGAGCGCCTCCCAGAGCAGGTCGCGGTTGGCCTCGCTGCGGATCGGGGGGCAGCACTTGAACGCGGTGTCACCGGAGGGGACCTGCTCGGCGGCCAGCGTCAGGTAGTGGGGGCAGGTCTCGGCCGTCACCCGCACGCCGGCGGCGCGGGCCTCGCGCAGCAGGGGCAGCACGGCGGCGGAGGAGACGTGCAGGATGTGGACGCGCGCGCCCGTGCGGCGCGCGATCTCCAGCAGTCCGGCGACGGCGACGGCCTCGGCGTCGTCGGGCCGGGAGGCGAGGAAGTCGGCGTAGGCGGGGCCGGGCGTGTGCGGGGCCTCGTCCAGGATCCGGGGGTCCTCGGCGTGGATGATCGAAAGGGCCCCCATCCGGGCCTGCTCGGTGAGGGCTTCCTCGAGCTGCTCGCGGTTCAGGTGCGGGAACTCGTCGACGCCGGAGGGGGCGAGGAAGCTCTTGAAGCCGAAGACGCCCGCTTCGTGGAGCTCGGCGAGGTCGCCGGTGTTGCCCGGGATCGCGCCGCCCCACAGGCCGGTGTCGACGAAGAGCCGGCCCTCGGCGACCTTGCGCTTGGCCTCCAGGCCCACGACCGTCGTGGTCGGCGGGATGGAGTTGAGCGGCATGTCGACGATGGTGGTCACACCGCCTGCCGCAGCGGCGCGGGTGGCGGTGGCGAAGCCCTCCCACTCGGTGCGGCCCGGCTCGTTCACGTGGACGTGGGAGTCGACCAGGCCGGGCAGGAGCGTGAGCTCGCCGAGGTCGACGAGCTCGCCCTCGCCCTCGCCGTAGGCCAGGACCTCGACGATCCGCCCCTCGCTCACGACCACGTCGGCGGCTCGCTCACCGTCCGGGAGGACGGCGCGTCGGGAACGGAACACCTTGGTCAACTCGGGCCTCCTGATCGGGCTGCCGTGAGATTAGGCTTCGCTTCAACAAAACGTCAACGGTTTCTTTCAACTACTTGTTGAAGCGATGCCCAGCGGCGAAATCGGTTGAACGTACGAAGAAAGCTTCACTCCGCGCCGAGGAACATGCGCGCGAGCCGCTCCCCAGCCAACTCGGCCAGTTCCCCGGCGCGGGTGATGCTGTCGCCGTCCGGGCCGGCCAGCTCGACGAGCGAGAGCGCGGCGACGAACCCCGCGGCGCGCCACTGCGCCTCGCTCAGCTCCAGCAGGCCCGACACCGCCGCGACCGGGACGCCATGCCCGGCCGCCGCGTCGGCGACTCCGGCGGGCGCCTTGCCGTGCAGGGTCTGCACGTCAAGGCAGCCTTCGCCGGTCACGACCAGACGGGCTCCCCGCACCGCCTGGTCGAAACCCAGAAGTTCCAGCAGCAACGCGATCCCCGGCCGCAGCGTGGCGCCCAGCAGCGCCATCGCCCCGAAGCCCAGACCGCCGGCCGCACCCGCGCCCGGCGTCTCGCGCAGGTCGCTGCCCGTCAGGGCGGCGACATGGTCGGCCCAGTGGGCCAGGGCCGCGTCCAGCTCGGCCACGTCCTCGGGCGTCGCGCCCTTCTGCGGCCCGTAGACCGCGGGCGCGCCGCGCTCGCCCAGCAGCGGGTTGTCGACGTCGCTCGCGACGACGACCTCCACACCGCTGAGGGTGTCCGCGAGGGGACCCGGGTCGATCGACGCCAGCCGTGCCAGCGCCGCGCCCCCGGACGGCAGCTCCGCGCCGTCCGCGTCCAGCAGCCGCAGGCCCAGTGCCTGGACCATCCCCGCGCCACCGTCCGTGCAGGCCACTCCCCCGAGGCCGAGCACCAGCTTGCGGCAGCCCAGTTCGAGCGCCTTGCGGATCAGCTCACCGGTGCCGTGGCTGGAGGCGGTCAGCGGCGCCTTGACGCCGCCCGGCAGCAGCTGCAGGCCGCTGGCCTGGGCCGCCTCGACGACCGCCGTCTCCCCCTGCACGGCCAGCACCGCCGCGACCGGCTCGCCGGTCGGACCGGCGACCTTGACGGGCACCGCACGGAAGCCCGCGGCCACGGCCGCGGCCACCGTCCCCTCGCCGCCGTCGGCGACGGGCAGGGCCCGGACCTCGACGCCCGGCACGGCACGCCGCACCCCGGCCGCGATACGGTCCGCGGCCTCCGCGGCGGTGAGACTGCCCTTGAACTTGTCGGGCGCGATCACCACATGACCTCGGTGCTGGGACATGAACAATCGAGCCTCGCCTTCGTTCTCCATGGAATGCCTCCCGGCGACGCGGGCACGACCGGATAGGATCACGCCGCCGGGAGGAGACTATGCACCCGCTTCGGGCGGGTCTGCCCTACGCGCCCAGCAGGGCGGTGGGGGCGTCGCCGGGCTCGGTCGCGAGCTCCTCGAACTCGTTGACCTTGTCGATGTCGGCCGCGGCCATGGAGACGTTGGTGACGCGCTCCAGGATGACCTCGACGATGACCGGCACCTTGAACTCGGCGGCCAGCTTCTTGGCCTGCTCCAGGGCGCCCGCGATCTCGCCGGGCTCGAACACCCGGATCGCCTTGCAGCCCAGGCCCTCGGCGACCTTGACGTGGTCCACGCCGTAGCCGCCCACCTCGGGGGCGTTGATGTTGTCGAACGAGAGCTGGACGCAGAAGTCCATGTCGAAGGCGCGCTGCGCCTGGCGGATCAGCCCGAGGTAGGCGTTGTTCACGACCACGTGGACGTAGCCGATGTTGAACTGCGCCCCGACCGCCAGCTCCTCGATCATGAACTGGAAGTCGTAGTCACCCGAGAGCGCGACGACGGTCTCGTCCGGCACCGCGGTGGCGACACCGAGCGCGGCCGGCACGGTCCAGCCCAGCGGGCCCGCCTGGCCGGCGTTGATCCAGTGCCGGTCCTTGTAGACGTGCAGCAGCTGCGCGGCCTGGATCTGCGAGAGGCCGATGGTGGTGACGTAGCGGACGTCGCGCCCGAACGCCTTGTTCATCTCCTCGTACACACGCTGCGGCTTGACCGGCACGTTGTCGAAGTGCGTCTTGCGCAGCAGCGTGGCCTTGCGCTCCTGGCAGGAGGCGGCCCAGGCGCTGTAATCCTTGAGCGTCTGCGCGGCCCTGCGCTCACGCGCCACCTCGACGAAGAGCTGCAGGGCGGCCCTGGCGTCGGAGACGATGCCGTAGTCGGGGGCGAAGGTGCGCCCGATCTGGGTCGGCTCGATGTCGACGTGGACGAACTTACGGCCGGCCGTGTAGACGTCGGTGTTGTTGCCGGTGTGGCGGTTGGCCCACCGGTTGCCGATGCCGAGGACGAAGTCCGACTCCAGCAGCGTCGCGTTGCCGTAGCGGTGCGAGGTCTGCAGGCCGACCATGCCCGCGGTGAGCGGGTGGTCGTCCGGGATGGTGCCCCAGCCCATCAGGGTCGGAACGACCGGGACGCCGGTCAGCTCGGCGAACTCGACCAGCAGGTCGGCAGCGTCCGCGTTGATGACACCGCCGCCGGAGACGATGAGCGGACGCTCGGAGGCCTGGAGCAGGTCCAGGGCCTTCTCCACCTGGGCACGGGTCGCGGACGGCTTGTAGACCGGCAGCGGCTCGTAGGTGTCGATGTCGAACTCGATCTCGGCCATCTGGACGTCGATCGGCAGGTCGATCAGGACCGGGCCGGGACGGCCGGAGCGCATCAGGTGGAAGGCCTGCTGGAAGGCGCCGGGCACCTGGGCCGGCTCCAGCACGGTGACGGCCATCTTCGTCAGCGGCTTCGCGATGGACGCGATGTCGACCGCCTGGAAGTCCTCCTTGTGCAGCTTGGCCACCGGCGCCTGGCCGGTGATGCACAGGATCGGGATCGAGTCGGCCTGGGCCGAGTAGAGCCCGGTGATCATGTCCGTCCCGGCCGGGCCGGAGGTGCCGATGCAGACACCGATGTTGCCGGCCTTGGCGCGGGTGTAGCCCTCGGCCATGTGGGACGCGCCCTCGACGTGGCGGGCCAGCGTGTGGTGCAGGCCGCCGCGCTTGCGGATCGCGGAGTAGAAGGGGTTGATCGCGGCGCCGGGCAGGCCGAACAGGTTGGTGACGCCCTCGCGCTTGAGGATCTCGACGGCTGCTTCAGCCGCGGTCATGCGGGCCATGGTCAGGAGACCTTTCCGGACAGGCGCTCCAGGTTGCGCAGCAGGGCGGAGTGGTCCAGCCCGCCGTCACCGGCGTTGCGCATGGCGGTGATGAAGTCCGCGACCAGCGCGGCGGTGGGCAGCGGGACCTCGACGGCACGCGCGGCGGACAGCAGGTTGCCCATGTCCTTGTGGTGCAGGTCGAGGCGGAAGCCCGGCGCGAAGTCGCGCCGCAGGAAGTTGTTCTTCTTGCGGGTCAGCACGGTGGAACCGGCCAGACCGCCGTTGAGCACGTCGAGCGCGACCTCCAGGTCGACTCCGGACTTCTCCAGGAAGACCACGGCCTCGGCGCACGCCTGGATGTTGACGGCGACGATCAACTGGTTGGCGACCTTGACGGTCTGGCCGGAGCCGGACGGGCCGACCAGGGCCACCGTGGTGCCCAGCGCCTTCAGGACGGGCTCGGCCTCGTCGAAGTCGGCCCGCTCGCCACCGACCATGATCGACAGCACGCCCTCGATGGCACCGGCCTCACCACCGGAGACGGGCGCGTCGATGGAACGCAGGCCCTTCTCCTTGGCGGCGGCGGCCACACGCTGCGAGATCTGCGGCGTCACCGAGCTCATGTCGACGAGCAGCGCACCGGCGGGGGCGTTGTCGAGCACGCCGCCCTCACCGAAGTAAACCGCCTCGACCTGCGGGTCGGCCGGCACCATCGTGATGACGATCTCGGCGTCCTTGACCGCCTCGGCGATCGACGACGCGCCCTTGCCGCCCTCGGCGACCAGCTTGTCGATCGGGGCCTGGACCAGGTTGTAACCGGTGACGGCGTGCCCGGCCTTGACCAGGTTGGCGGCCATCGGGCTGCCCATGATGCCGAGCCCGATGAAGGCGATACGGCGGGGGGTCGTGCTCATTGGAGTTCTCCTCCGTGGGAAGTTTCGTGGGAGTCGGAGAGCGCTCAGCGCTTGCTGGCCCGCAGCGCGGCAGGCAGCCACTCGAAGGAGTCGGCCGAGGCGACCCCGGCGACGGGCTTGTACTCGAGGCCGATGTAGCCTTCGTAGCCGACGGCCTCCAACTGGCCGAGAAGCGCCGGGAAGTCCAGCTCGCCCGAACCAGGGAAGTTGCGCGCCGGCGCGTCGGCAACCTGTACGTGCCCGATCCGGTCCGCGTACTCCGCAATGACCGCGGCAAGATCCTCGCCGTTCCGCGCCAGGTGGTAGAGGTCGCAGAGGAACTTCGTGTTCCCAAGGCCGGTGGTCGCGTTGACCGCGTCCACCACCGCCACCGCGTCCTTCGAACTGAGCAGCCCGTACTGCGGCGCCTCCGGCGCGTTCAGCGCCTCGACCAGCAGCACCGCGCCGATGCCCTGCGCGGCCTGCGCGGCGAGCGCGAGGTTCTCCAGCGCGAGCGCGTCCTGCTCGGCGACCGGCACGTCCTCGACACGGTTGCCGTACAGGGCGTTCAGCGCCTTGCAGCCGAGCGACTCGGCCAGGCCGACCGCCACCGCGATGTTGTCGCGGAACCGCTGCGAGTCGGCGGGACGCGACAGCAGGCCCTTGTCGCCGCCGGCCATGTTGCCGGCGTCGAAGTTGAGGCCCGTCAGCTGCACGCCGGAGTCGACGAACGCCGCACGCAGCGCGTCGAGATCGGCCTGCGCCGGGGTGGGGCCGTCGAGGGTCCACCACAGCTCCGCGGCGTCGAAGCCCGCGGCCTTCGCGGCCGCCGGGCGCTCCACCAGCGGAAGCTCGGTGAAGAGGATCGAGAGGTTCACGGTCCAGCGCTGGTTCAGCCAGCTCTGCGCGGCGGTCATGCCATCACCTTGTTCCACATTGCGGAAGATGTTTTCTGCGTGATGAAACTATGGCACGTCGCTTCAACAGTTTGTCAAGCACCTCTCGGATCCTGGCCGTTCCCCGGATACGCTTCGGACGTGCGATTGAAGGTGGAGTTCACAACCGAGCCGTTCGAACTGGACGGCTTCCCGGAGCATGCGCGCACCGCGCGCCGCGTGGTCGACGAGGCCGGGCTCAGTGTCGACGTGGGGCCGTTCGGCACCACAGCCGAGGGCGAGGCCGAGCCGACGCTCTCGGCCATCGACCGACTGGTCCGCGAGACCCTGGCGCACGGCGCCACTCGGATCTCACTCCAGGTCAGCGTCCTGGAGGGCGCCGAGGACGAAGGGGAGGGAGCGGGATGAGCGACGAGCAGCACCCGCTGGCCATAGCCATCAAGCCGCTGCTCGACGCCGTCGGCGCCAGCGCGGTGAGCCTGGACGAGGCCCTGCCGAACGACGTCACGCTCGAATGGGACGGCGCGCCGGCCGTGGCGGTGCGCCTGCCCGGCTTGGAGAGCGCGCTCGACCGGCTGCTGAACGAGGTCCGTCGGCAGTTCGGCGGCGCCGAACTGACCACACTGGACCGCGCCGACAAGCAGCGCGTGGTCGCCCTGCTGGAGGAACGCGGGGCGTTCACCATCCGCCACGGCGTCGAGAACGTCGCCGCGGCGCTCGGCGTCAGCCGGTTCACCGTCTACAACTACCTCAACCGCCAGCAGGCGGCGGGAAAGCAAAGCTGACGACAGCTTTCAACAAAGTGTTGACGATCGGGGTCGGCGGATCTACTTTTCTCGTGGCACCTCACTTTCGGAGGTCACGAGTGACCCAACCCGCCACCCCGACGGACATCGCCCTCGACCGCGTCAACGCGATCGACGGCGAGGTGCTGGACGCGCTCCTGACGGAGATCTGCTCCAGCCACACCTGGGCGACGCTCGTGCGTCTCGCCCGCCCCTACCGCGACCGGGACGCCTTCCACGCCGCCAACGCGAGCGCGATGGAGGCCCTCTCCACAGCGGACCTGAACGACGCGATGGCCGGCCACGCCCGGATCGGCACCCCCAAGCCGGGCGACGCCACCTCCCAGCGCGAACAGGCCGGTGTCCACGGCGCCGACGAGGCGCTGCTGGCCGACCTGGCCGCCGCGAACGCCTCCTACGAGGAGAAGTTCGGCCACGTCTTCCTGATCTGCGCCACCGGGCGCACCGCCGGGACCATGCTGGCGGCCCTGCGCGAGCGCCACCCGAACGACGCCACCACCGAGCGGGAGATCGTCCGGGGCGAGCTCCGCAAGATCAACGACATCCGCATCGACCGCCTGCTCGACGAGAGCTGACGAGCCGACGGCACCGTGCGCACGCTGCGACACGAAACCCGCGTGAGGACTTTCATGACCTCCATCTCCACCCATGTGCTGGACACCAGCCTCGGCAAGCCCGCCGCGGGCATCCCGGTCGAGCTGGCCCAGCAGGTCGCCGGCGAGTGGAAGGCCCTCGGGGTCTCCGCCACCGACGCCGACGGGCGCTGCAAGGACCTGCCGGTCCCGGACCTGGCCGCGGGCACCGTGCTCCGGCTCCGCTTCACCACCAACGGGGCCTTCTTCCCCGAGGTCGCCATCGTCTTCGACGTCGACCCGGCCCAGGCCCATTACCACGTACCCCTGCTGCTCAACCCGTTCGGGTACTCCGTCTACCGAGGGAGCTAGACCATGGCCCACCAGCTCGGCCAGAACCAGTACGGCAAGGCGGAGAACCGCGTCGTACGGATCACCCGCAACGGCAACCGCCACGAGATCCGGGACCTCAACGTCTCCGTCGCCCTCTCCGGCGACCTCGACGACGTTCACCTGACCGGCTCGAACGCGCACTGCCTGCCGACGGACACCACCAAGAACACCGTCTTCGCCTACGCGAAGAAGTTCGGCATCCAGTCTCCCGAGAACTTCGGCATCCTGCTCGCCCGCCACTTCGTCGACGACACCCCGCCGATCCACCGCGCCCGCATCAGGGTCGAGGAGTACGTCTGGGACCGGATCGAGATCCCGGACAACAAGGCCCGCTTCATCGGCTCCGAGGAGATCGGCCACTCCTTCGTCCGCCGCGGCACCGAGGTCCGCACCTCCGAGATCGTCTATGACGGCACGAACGTGCAGGTCATCTCGGGCCTGAAGGACCTGGTCGTGATGAACTCGACCAACTCGGAGTTCTGGGGCTACATCAAGGACGAGTACACCACCCTCAAGGAGGCGTACGACCGCATCCTGGCCACCCAGGTCACCGCCCGCTGGAAGTTCGGCTTCACCGGCGCCGAGGGTGAGCAGGAGCCCAACTGGGACCGCTCCTACCAGCAGGTCCGCCGCCACATGCTGGAGGCCTTCGCCGAGACCTACTCCTACTCGCTGCAGCAGACCCTCTACGCGATGGGCACCCGCGTGCTCAACAACCGCGCCGAGGTGGACGAGGTCCGCCTGGAGCTGCCGAACAAGCACCACTTCCTGGTGGATCTGGAGCCGTTCGGTCTGGAGAACGACAACGAGGTCTACTACGCTGCAGACCGGATGTACGGTCTCATCGAGGGCACCGTGCACCGCGAGGGCGTGACTCCGGTCATCCCCGTGGCGTAACGCCTGCATAACCGAGCTCGACCCCAGGGATTCTCTCCGCCGTCCCGCCCTGGGCCGCACCAGACGGCGGTACTTCACAAAGTCCGCTGTCGAGGAGCACGAGCTATGGCACCCGAAGCAACCCCCGTCGAGCGCATCGTCATCGAGAACGCGGCGATCGCGACGGTCGACGCCCTGGACACCGAGTACCGGCGCGGCCACGTCGTCATCGCCGGCAACGTGATCGAGTCCGTGGGCGAGGGCCCGGCCCCGATGTGGCTGGACAACGTGGCGCGGCGGATCAACGCCGAGGGCCACCTGGTGACCCCGGGCCTGGTCAACACGCACCACCACTTCTACCAGTGGATCACCCGCGGCCTGGCGCAGGACGACATCCTGTTCGACTGGCTGGTCGCGCTCTACCCGACCTGGTCGCGGATCGACGACAAGCTGGTGCACGCCGCCTCCCAGGGCTCGGCGGCCGCGCTGCTGAAGTCCGGCTGTACCACCGCCTCGGACCACCACTACGTGTTCCCCCAGGGTGGCGGCGACATCCTCGGCGCCTCCATCGAGGCCGTCTCCGAGCTCGGCATGCGCTTCACCGCGCTGCGCGGCTCGATGTCCCGGGGCAAGAGCGACGGCGGCCTGCCGCCGGACCACGCGGTGGAGAAGACCGAGGACATCCTCCTCGCCTCCGAGGCTGCGGTCGACCGCTGGCACGACGGCTCCTTCGGCTCGATGCTGCACGTCGCCATCGCCCCGTGCTCGCCGTTCTCGGTGACCACGGAGCTGATGAAGGAGGCCGCCGAGCTGGCCCGCCGCAAGGGCGTGCGCCTGCACACCCACGGCTCGGAGACGGCCGAGGAGGAGCAGTTCTGCAAGGAGCTGTTCGGCATGGGCCCGACCGACTACTTCGAGTCGGTGGGCTGGCTGGGCGAGGACGTGTGGATGGCGCACTGCGTCCACATGAACGACTCCGACATCCGCAAGTTCGCGGAGACCGGGACCGGCGTGGCCCACTGCCCGTCCTCCAACGCCCGCCTCGCCGCGGGCATCGCCCGGGTGCCGGACATGATGGCGGCCGGCGTGCCGGTCGGCCTCGGCGTGGACGGCACCGCCTCCAACGAGTCCGGTGAGCTCGGCACCGAGCTGCGCAACGCGCTGCTGATCAACCGGCTCCACGGCCGCCCCGACGCGCTGACCGCGCGTCAGGCGCTGCGCCTGGGCACCATGGGCGGCGCCCGGGTGCTGGGCCGTCAGGCCGAGATCGGCTCAGTGGAGGTCGGCAAGCTCGCCGACCTCGCGCTGTGGAAGGTCGACGGCATCATGCACTCCTCCATCGCCGACCCGGTCGCGGCGCTGGTGATGGGCGCACTGCCGCCGCTGTCGCTGCTGCTGGTCAACGGCCGCCCGGTGGTCGAGCAGGGCCGGCTGACCACGGTGAACGAGGACCGCATCGCCAAGGCGTGCGCGGACGCGGCCAAGGAGCTCGCCTCGCGCGGCTGACGCGCCGGTTCGACCGACTGACTCCGGGCACGCACTGGGACGGTGTGCTGCCCGGACTCCCCGGCTCGTTCGCGCGCCGAGGGGGCTGAGGCCCCGGACCCACGGCGAGGGTCCGGGGCTTCGGTGTTTCCTTTCGGCATACTGGACGGTATGTTGTGCGCAATACGTACTACCGGTGAGTAGCTAGGAGTCGCGCGCATGAAGGCGATCCAGATCACGGAGTTCGGCGGGCCCGAGGTGCTGCGCCCGGCCGAGGTCCCCGAGCCCGTCCCGCAGCCCGGCCAGCTGTTGGTCGACGTCGACGGCGCCGGCGTCAACTACGCCGACACCCACGCCGTCGAGGACTCCTACCTGTCCCGCTCCTCGCTCCCGATGATCCCGGGCGGCGAGGTCGTCGGCCGCACGCCGGACGGCCGCCGGGTGGTCGCGCTCACCGCGACCGGCGGTTACGCCGAACGTGCCTGCGCCTGGGAGCCGATGGCGACCGACGTCCCCGACGAGGTCTCCGACGCGGCCGCGCTGGCGCTGGTCGTCCAGGGCCTCACCGCGTGGAACCTGCTGCGGACGTCGGCGCGGATCGCGCCCGGCGAGTCCGTCGTGGTGCACGCCGCGGCGGGCGGCACCGGCTCGCTGGCCGTCCAGCTCGCGCGCCGCTTCGGCGCGGGCCGCGTCATCGCGACGGCGTCGACCAAGGAGAAGCGCGAGCTCGCGCTCTCGCTCGGCGCGGACGAGGCGATCGACGCGGAGGCGGAGGGTCTGAAGGACCGCCTCGTCGAGGCGAACGGCGGCAAGAAGGTCGACATCGTCCTGGAGATGACCGGCGGCCCCGTCTTCGACGCGTCGCTCGCAGCGCTGGCCCCCTTCGGGCGCCTGGTCACCTACGGCATGGCCTCCCGCCAGGAGCCGTCGCCGCTGGCCGCGGCGAAGCTCATGGGCCACTCCACCTCCGTCGTCGGCTTCTGGCTGATGCACGCGCTGGGCCGTCCCGACCTCCACGCCGAGCCGATGCGCGAACTCCTGCAGCTGGTCGCCACCGGCGAGCTCACCCCGCAGCTCGGCGGCACCTACCCCCTGAACGAGGCCCGCACCGTCCACGAGGCGCTCCGCGCCCGCAGGACCACCGGCAAGCTGGTGCTGGACCCCAAGAGCTAGGTGCCACTCCCGAGGGGCGCGGGGCTCGTGCCGATATGCGGCTCCGCCGCGCGGGCGCGAGCCGGCTCGGGGGCGCTCCCGACTGTCGTTGCAGGGGGCGCGAGGAACCGCGCGGGCAACCACCCCGTGCGGATGGCCCTGCGCGTTGAGGACCATCCGCATGCCAGTGGCTTGTCGCGCAGTTCCTCGCGCCCCCGGTCGTGCGACTACCTCAGTGCTGGTTCGTCGCGCTCGTGTAGGAGACCACGCAGTTGCCCGCGCCGCCGCCGTAGTTGTTGCTCCAGAGCGACTGCACGGCGAAGTTCGCGCCGTTCAGGCTGATGATCGCGGATGCGCCCTGCCCGCTGGAGATCCAGGCGCACTTGTCGCCCGTCTCCGCGCCCGTGCTGTCCACCCAGCCGCTGCTCGGCGCCGGGTCGGTGATCGTCTCGGCGTACTCGTGGCCGCCGACGATCGTGACACCCTCCGTCGCGGCGTTGACGCCGCTGGAGCCCGTGGCGACGAAGCTCGCGCCGCAGCTCGTGCCCGCGTCGCTGACGTACGGCATGTTGGTGTACGGCAGGTCCGCGCCGTTGCTCGCGGTGGTGTGGTCGTGCCACGCGCAGTACTGCGTCTTGAAGCCGGAGGGCACCACGCCGTGGGCCGCGTCCACGATGATCTGGACGTTGTCGCCGGAGACGCCGAAGTGCGAGGCCGCCTTCTTGGCCTCGGCGGCGATCTGCGAGTCGCTGGGCTTGGTCGGGGCCTTGGCCGAGCTGTCCAGCCAGGTGCCGCCGACCGGGTTCGACGCGGGGTGTCCGACGTGGGTGCCGGAGGTGCCGCACTGGGTGGTGCCGACCGCGACGCCCTGGCAGTACTGGGTCTGCGAGGTGAAGAACGTGTCGCCGCTGCCGTAGGCGTGCTGGAAGAAGCTCAGCTGCAGCGCGGCCTCGCCCGACGGGTCGTTGGTGACGGTGGAGCCGGTACCCCACTGGTTGCCCCAGTAGACGACGTAGATCTTGGGGGCGGTCACGATGTTGCCGCCGCCGTAGGCGAGGTTGTTGCCCGAGGCCGCGGGGGCCTTCTTCGCGGCGGAGTGCGGGCTCATGTGGTGGGGGGCGAGCTCGCTGGCTCCGGCGGGGGCCGCGGCGATGAGCGCGCCGGTGGCGAGCGCCGCGGCGCAGCCGGCGACGAGGGCGGAACGAAGCACGGTGGTGCCCTTCTCGACGAGGAACGGGAGGGCTGTGCGGTTGCCGCCGGCCGGACGGCAGTAGTGCCACCACGCGAAGTGTTGTTGCCTGCTGATGCGCGACGCTAGTTGAAGTGACGTCAGGCGTTCAAGACGGCGTCACCGAATGCAGAGCAAACTCTGAAGACGTGCCAAGCGGCGCCTCACGCAGGACCTCCCCAGGTTTGCGTGAGACGCCGCTGTCGGTCTCCGGGTGCCGCGCCCTACAGCAGCGCGTAACCCGGAAGTGTGAGGAAGTCGACGAACTCGTCGGCCAGGGCCACCTCTTCGAAGAGCTGGGCTGCCTCGTCCCAGCGGCCCGCGGACTGCTTCATGTCCGCCAGCTCGGTCGCGACGATCTCGCGGACCAGCGCGGCGGTGACCTTCTCGCCGGTGTCCGCCAGCACGACCGCGTTGTTGACCCACTGCCAGACCTGCGAGCGGGAGATCTCGGCGGTGGCGACGTCCTCCATCATGTTGAAGATCGCCACCGCGCCGAAGCCGCGCAGCCACGCCTCGATGTAGCGCAGACCCACCTGGACGGCGTTCTGCAGACCGGCGCGGGTGCAGCTGCCGCCCGCGGAGGCGACGTCGAGGAGTTGCTCGCCGGTCACGTCGTTCGTCGGCACGACCTGCTTCTGGTTCGGCGCCTCCCCGAGGACTGCGTCGAACGAGGTCCGGCAGACCGGGACCAGGTCCGGGTGCGCGACCCAGGAGCCGTCGAAGCCGTCCCCGGCCTCGCGGTCCTTGTCCGCGCGGACCTTCTCCAGCGCCGCGGCGTTGACCTCGGGGTCACGGCGCGAGGGGATGAACGCCGCCATGCCGCCGATCGCGTGGGCGCCGCGGCGGTGGCAGGTGTTGACCAGCAGCCTGGTGTACGCGCGCATGAAGGGGGCCGTCATCGTGACGCTGTTGCGGTCCGGCAGGACGTACTTCTCGCCGCCGTCGCGGAAGTTCTTGACGATCGAGAAGAGGTAGTCCCAGCGGCCCGCGTTCAGGCCTGCGGCGTGCTCGCGCAGCTCGTAGAGGATCTCCTCCATCTCGAACGCGGCGGTGATCGTCTCGATCAGCACGGTCGCCCGGATCGTGCCGCGCGGGATGCCGAGGGCCTCCTGGGCGTGGACGAAGACGTCGTTCCAGAGACGGGTCTCCAGGTGGCTCTCGGTCTTCGGGAGGTAGAAGTAGGGACCGGAGTTGGGGTCCTGCTCGCCGCGGGCGAGCAGCGTCGCCGCGTTGCGGAACAAGTACAGGCCGAAGTCGACGAACGCGCCGGCCACCGGCTCGCCGTCGACGCGCAGGTGCGCCTCGTCCAGGTGCCAGCCGCGCGGGCGGACCACGATGGTGGCGAGCTCGGCGTCGGGCCCCAGCTTGTACTCCTTGCCTTCCGGCGAGGTGAAGTCGATCGTGCGGGACAGCGCGGCGGTGAGGTTGAGCTGACCCTCGATCAGGTTGCGCCAGCTGGGCGCGGTGGCGTCCTCGAAGTCCGCGAGCCAGACCTTGGCGCCGGAGTTGAGCGCGTTGATGGTCATCTTGCGGTCGGTCGGGCCGGTGATCTCGACGCGGCGGTCGTTCAGCGCCCGCGGCGCGGGAGCGACCTGCCACTCGGAGATGCGGATCTCGGCGGTCTCGGGGAGGAAGTCCAGCCTCCCGGTGCGCGCGATCTCGGCGCGGCGCTCCTTGCGGCGTGCGAGCAGCTCGTTGCGGCGGGCACCGAAGCGTCGGTGCAGGTCGGCGACGAAGGCGAGTGCGGCCGGAGTCAGCACCTCGTCCCCGCGGTCCACCACCGGCCCGACGATCTCGACCCCGGTGGGAAGCGGCTTGCTCCCGGTTTCCTGCACTGCACCCATGGAACCCTCGTCAGATCAGAAGATGCGGATGATCGAAGCGCACTGTGCGGCGCGCCTCGCTTCTGTAAGGTGGAGGCTAGTTTCCGCGATACAGAAATTCAACACTTTGTTGAGTTGGCTTGCCGGACCCTGCCAGGAAGGCTGTTGTGGTGACGTCATCCCTCTCGTCCGATCCCCGCTCCGGGGCCGCGGGCACGGACCGCGCCGGCGGAGTGCAGTCGGTCGAGCGCGCCTTCCAGCTCCTGGAGGCGCTCGCCGAGGCAGGCGGCGTCAGCACGCTGAGCGATCTGGCCATCGCCTCGGGGCTTCCCATGCCGACCATTCACCGCCTCGTCCGCACGCTCGTGCAGCAGGGTTACGTCCGTCAGGACACCGCTCGACGCTACACCCTGGGCCCGCGCCTGATCAGGCTCGGCGAGACGGCGGGTCGCCTGCTGGGCAGCTGGGCCCGCCCGTTCCTCGCCGAACTGATGGAGGCGACGGGCGAGACGGCGAACCTCGCGGTGCTGGAGGCGGGCGAGGTCGTCTACGTCGGCCAGGTGCCCTCCCGGCACTCGATGCGGATGTTCACCGAGGTCGGACGCAGGGTACAGCCGCACTGCACCGCCGTCGGCAAGGTGTTGCTGGCCCAACTCCCGCCCGTGGAGGCGCTTGCCACCCTCGGCAACGGCCCGCTGCCCGCGCACACCGTCCACACCGTCACCTCCCCCGGCGAGCTGCTGCCGCAGTTCGAGACCGCCCGGGAGGTCGGCTACGCGGTGGACGACCAGGAGCAGGAGATCGGCGTCCGCTGCATCGCCGTCGTCGTCCCCGGCGCGCCCACCCCCACCGCCCTGTCGATCTCCGGTCCGGAAGCCCGCCTGCGGACCCTGGAGGCCCGCACCGGCACCCGCGCGCTCATCCCGCAGATGCAGGACATCGCGGAGCGCCTGGGCACGGCACTGGCGTCCTCCGCGACGGAGTAGTCACGGGCTCGGGACCCGCGGGACCCGGGCACGGCAGTCCTGGCGTGGGCACTCCCCGCGCTTTCCCCACGCCCTACGGGGCCTGCAACCGGGCCAACTGCTCGGGGGTGTCCACGTCCTCGGGCGAGGCCACGTCCCCGCACTCCACCAGGTGCAGCTCCGCCGCGTGCGCGCGCAGCAGCGCCCGCGCGCCCGCGTCGCCGACCGCGTCCTCGCGGGCCTCGGCGAAGAAGCGCGAAGCGATCAGCACCGGGTGTCCGCGTTCGCCGTCGTAGCTCGCGGCCGCGAGCTCCGCGCCGCAGGCGAGGACGCGCGCGACGGCCTCGGGGGTGACGCCGGGCGTGTCCACCAGGCCGATGAGGGCCGCGTCGGCCACCAGGCCGGTCAGGCCCGCGCGGAGCGAGGACCCCATGCCGGTCTCCCAGTCGGGGTTCAGCACGACGTCCGCGTCGTCCAGGTCCGCGGTGGCCAGCACCCGCGCGGCCTCGGCCCCCAGAACGACCCGCACCCGCGTGCATCCGCCCGCGCGCAGCACGCCGAGCGCGTGCTCCACCATCGGCCGTCCCCCGTAGGGCAGCAGGGCCTTCGGGCGGTTTCCCATGCGGCGTCCGCCGCCGGCGGCCAGCAGCAGGCCGATCACCTCGTCCACGGTCCCAGCATGGCGCGCACCGCACCCCGCCGTACTTGGAGAATCACACAAGCCTGCCGTGCGGGCCTGCGGCGTTCACCGGGGCTTCACCCGCTGGACCGGTCGACCCCGGGCCCGTTGTACTGGGCCGATGCAGCAACGTCCACCGCATCCCCGCCCGCTCCTGGACCGCTTCGGCCGGGTCCACACGGACCTGCGGGTCTCGCTGACCGACCGCTGCAACCTGCGCTGTACGTACTGCATGCCGGCCGAGGGGCTCGACTGGCTGCCGAAGCAGGACCTGCTCGACGACGGCGAACTGCTCCGCCTGGTCCGCATCGCGACCACCCGTCTCGGCATCCGGTCGCTCCGCCTGACCGGCGGCGAGCCGCTGCTGCGGCGGGGGCTGGCGGACCTGATCGCCGCCTTCTCCACGCTCCCTGACGCGCCGGAGCTCTCGCTGACCACCAACGGCATCGGTCTGGCCCGCCAGGCCGACGCGCTCCGCGTGGCGGGGCTGCACCGGGTCAACGTCAGCCTGGACACGCTGCGCCGCGACCGCTTCCAGGCGATCACCCGCCGCGACCGGCTCACGGACGTCCTCGCCGGCCTCGCCGCCGCCAAGGCCGCCGGGCTCGCGCCGGTCAAGGTCAACGCCGTGCCCGTGCGCGGCGTCAACGACGACGAGATCAGCGACCTCGCGATCTGGGCCGTCGAGCACGGCTACGCCCTGCGCTTCATCGAGTCGATGCCGCTGGACGCCCAGGGAGCCTGGGACCGCGCCCGGATGGTCACCGCCGAGGAGATCCTGGCCGCCCTCGGCACGGTCTTCACCCTGCACCCCGTCCCCCGCGAGGGCAACGCGCCCGCCGAGCAGTGGCGGATCGACGGCGGCGAGGCCACCGTCGGCGTGATCGCCAGCGTCACCCGCCCCTTCTGCGGCGGCTGCGACCGCGTCCGGCTCACCGCCGACGGGCAGTTGCGCAACTGCCTCTTCGCCACGGACGAGTCCGATCTGCGCGCGCTGCTGCGCGACGGCGCGGACGACGACCGGATCGAGGCGGCCTGGCGGGCCTGCATCGCGGGCAAGGGCCCAGGTCACGCGATCGACAGCGCGGACTTCCGGCGTCCCGCACGGCCGATGTCGGCCATCGGCGGCTGACGCCGAGGGCGTCCCTTCGGGCTACGCCTTCCCCAACTGTGGCGCGGATGGGCATTCCGCTCGCGGACCGGATCGGGAAGCATGGAACCGCGAGCGCGCCCGCGGCGTAGTCTCATAAACAACGTCCCGCTCTGTCGCGTCTCGAGTCACGGTCTCGGAAGGAACGGACGGTCCCTCATGCCAGGTTCACCCAAGCCCGTCCGCTGCCCCAGCTGCAGGCGGGAGCACGCGTACGAGCCGCCGGTGTTCCCGTGCCCGTGCGGGGCGGCTCTGAAGATCCCGCTGCTGCAGGGCGGCGTGCCGGTGCAGGTGCGGTTCCGCTCCTGGGAGGACTCCTGGCTGAGCATGCGCTGCCCCTCCTGCGGGCGCTCCGAGCAGTGGCCGCAGCCCGAGTTCACCTGTGCCTGCGGGGCGACGGTGCGGCTGCCCGTCGACACCAGCGGTCGCCCGCGCCAGGTCGGCCCCGTCGCTGCGCCGGCGCCGGTGCAGCCCGTGCAGCCGGTGCGTCCGGTCACCCCCGGGCCGGTGCCGCCGGCCCCCGCGCCGGTCACGTCCGCACGGCCGGTGCAGCCGCCGCGTGCCCTCGCCCGCAAGCCGTTCCTGCCCCACCCGGTCCGCACCTCGGACGACGCGGTGCTGGCCGCCGCCCGCTACCTGGAGTGGCTCGGCTTCGGCGAGCTGGAGGTCTCCGACTCCCAGGACCGCGAGGGCGTCTGCCTGCTCGGCCCGACGATCGTCGCCCAGGTGGACACCTGGACCGAGCCCGCCGACCTGCGCGCCGTCGAGTGCCTCTGGCTCAACACCCTTCACGGTGACGAGCTGGTCCCGGCCATGTTCACCCTCGCGGGTTATTCGCTCGAGGCCCGCAACCGGGCGGACCAGCTGCTGGTGGCCCTCTTCGAGCTTGATCTGACGGGCATGCCGCAGGCAGTCAACACCGCCGCACGGGAGTTGGTCCGTAACTCCTCGCGTCCATGATCTGGCGCGGGTCGCGGCCCGCGTGTTGAATGACCGTCACCGAGGGCGGACCAACGGCGGCCGACAGCGGTCGCAGTGAGGGGCGATGGCGTGTCCTTGTCCGAGCAGCAGCGGTCCCGTGCGTCGGAGTCCTCCGTGGCGGCTCACATCCCCGAGCAGCGGACGCCCGACGCCGGACAGATCTGGCTGCTGCGGTCCCGCGGCTGCTGGCAGACCGCGGCGGAGCTCCTGGACGGCCACCCCGGCTCCGCGGTGGAACGGGCCGAACTGCTCATCGAGGCGGCGTTCTTCACCGGGGACGGCTGGGACGACGCGGAGACGGCGCTGCGCGCCGCCGAGGCCGTCGTCCGCGACAACCACGAACGCGCGGCGACGGCCTGCGCGCGCGGCTTTCTCGCTTACTGCGCCACGGTGTCCAAGGTCCACGACCGCCTCGACGAGGCGCAGGCGGCGCTGGGGCGCGCCTCCGCGCTGCTCGCCCCCGAGGACCCGGCCCGTCCCCTCCTCGACTTCCGCCGCGGCCTCATCGCCCACGCCCTGCTCGGCGACGCGACCGCGGCGCGCGCCGCGTACCGGCGTGCGCACGCCGGGGCCGAGCAGCAGCAGGACGCCCACCTGCTCTCCTACACCTGGCGCCACCTGGCCGCTATCGCCCAGGAGGACGGCAACGTCGCCGGTGCGCGCCACGGCTACGCCGAGTCCCTGCGCCTGCGCGAGGAGACCGGCTTCGCCGTCGGCCTCGCCCCCGCCCTCGCCGCCCTCGCGGACGTCTCCCCTGCCGCCGAAGCCACCCAACTCCGCGCCGAGGCCCGCCGCCTGACCCGCGCCTTCTCCGGCACCCCGGTCTGGCTCACGTTCGACTGAGCCTCCGACCGGGAGGTGCTCGCGCCCCCAGCGGTGGCGCATTCACCCGTTCTGGTGTATGTGTCCCAAATCCACATGATCGTCTCTCCTGCTCCGTCAGGATGGTCCCGCCCTGCGCGGCTTGCCAGGGTGGGAGGAGACGGCGATGAGGCTGAGCGACGGTGCTCTCGGGTGGGTTCTGACGCTCACCGCGTTGCTGCTGGTGGTGGTCGTGCTGCTGGTCGTGCTGCGGGCCCGGGCGGGGCGTCCGCAGGGGACGGACACCTGGGAGCGGAGCGAGGAGCGGCGCAGGCGCAAGGAGACCGTGTACGGGTCGGCCTCCTATGTGCTGCTGTTCTGCTGCGCGGCCGTCGCGGCCGCGCTCTCCTTCCACGGCCTGGTCGGCTTCGGCCTGCAGAACCTCGGCCTGAGCGGGGGGTGGGAGTACCTCGTGCCGTTCGGGCTCGACGGCGCGGCCATGTTCTGCTCGGTGCTCGCCGTGCGCGAGGCCAGCCACGGTGACGCCGCGCTCGGGTCCCGCAGTCTCGTCTGGATGTTCGCGGCCGCGTCCGCCTGGTTCAACTGGGTGCACGCGCCGCGCGGCATCGACCACAGCGGCGCGCCGCAGTTCTTCGCCGGGATGTCCCTCTCCGCGGCGATCCTCTTCGACCGCGCGCTCAAGCAGACCCGCAAGGCTGCCCTGCGCGAGCAGGGCCTCGTGCCGCGGCCGCTGCCGCAGATCCGCGTGGTGCGGTGGCTGCGCGCGCCGCGCGAGACGTATGCCGCCTGGTCGTTGATGCTGCTGGAGAACGTCCGCAGCCTCGACGAGGCCGTGGACGAGGTGCGCGAGGAGCGCCGCGCGCGGATCCGGCGGCGGGAGGCCGAGCGGCCGCAGCTGCGCGCGCTGGGCGGCGGCCGCCGCATGCCGCAGCTGCCGCGCTCCGGCGGATCCCCTGGTTCCGCGGGTTCCGCGCGGGAGGAGATGGGCTCCGGGGAGCCCGCCATAGAGGCCGCCCGGAACGCCGACGAACCCCGCCCCGCGAGGCGGGTCTTCGACCTGACGGCCGAGGACGACACCGTCACGATGCCGGCGGTCCCGCGCGCGAGCGCCTGGGACTCGCTCGAGCAGAAGCTCAAAGACCTCGAGAAGCTCTACGGCTGAGCCGCAGCCACTTCGACGACAGGGCCTACGCCGCGAGTTCGCCGTGGC
Organism: Streptacidiphilus melanogenes; assembly: GCF_000787835.1. GTDB lineage: Bacteria > Actinomycetota > Actinomycetes > Streptomycetales > Streptomycetaceae > Streptacidiphilus > Streptacidiphilus melanogenes. Next base: position 3,705 of record NZ_BBPP01000015.1, on the reverse strand, counting down.
AGACGAGCTCGAACCACATGCGCTTGCCGGTCCCGTTCGGCTCGACGCCCCAGGCGTCGCTCATCGCCTCGACGAGCATCAGCCCGCGTCCGGAGGAGGCCTGCTCGCCGGGGGTGCGCCGCTTGGGCCACTGGTCGGAGTCGTCCGCGACCTCGATCCGCAGCCGTGCCTGGCCGCCCTCGGGATCGCGCGAGAGCCGCGCGGTCAGCATCGCGTCGCGATCGGTGTGCACGAGCGCGTTGGTGACCAGCTCCGAGGCCAGCAGCTCGACGGTGTCGGAGAGTTCGCCGACGCCCCAGCGGCGCACCGCGTCCCGCAGCTCCGCGCGGACCTCGGCGATGCGCGCCAGATCCGCCTGGCCGATCCGGCGGCGCAGGTGCTCGCGCGGACGGGAAGCTGACAGCCCCTCCCAGCGGAGCAGCAGCAGCGCCACGTCGTCGTCGCGCTCCGCGCTGTCCGCGGCGGACCGGGCGATCTTGTCGGCGAGCGAGGAGAGCTCGACGTCCTTGCAGCCGCCGACCACGCGTCGCAGCCGCTCCATGCCCTCGTCGATGCCGATCCGGCGGGTCTCCACCAGGCCGTCCGTGCACAGCAGCAGCACGTCGCCCGGGTCGAGGGTGAACCGGCTGACCGGGTAGCTCTGCTCCGGGTCGACGCCGAGCGGCAGGCCGCCGTCGACGTGATGGACGGCCGTGCTGCCGTCCGCACGGCGGATCAGCGGGTTGAGATGGCCGGCCCGGACGGCGTAGACCGCGCCGTAGTCCACGTTGACCTCGGCGTAGAGGCAGGTGGCGAAGTGGCCGGTGTCCAGGTCGGCGAGGAAGCGCGCGGCGCGGGTCATCACCGCGGCCGGCGGGTGGCCCTCCGCCGCGTAGGCGCGCAGCGCGATCCGAAGCTGGCCCATGACGCCGGCGGCGTGCACGTCGTGGCCCTGCACGTCGCCGATGACGACGCCGACGTGGCCGTTCGGCAGCGGGACGACGTCGTACCAGTCGCCGCCGATCTGCAGGCCGGTGCCGGCGGGCAGGTAGCGGGCGACGGCGTCGAAGCCCGGGACGGGCGGGACGCGGCGCGGCAGCAGCACCCGCTGCAGGCCGGCGGCCAGCTCGTGCTCGGCGTCGTGGAGCCGGGCGCGGGCCAGTGACTGGCCGACCAGCCCGCCGAGGGTGCTGAGCAGGGTCCGCTCCTCGTAGTCGAGGGCGCGGTCCTCGTCGAAGCTGACCAGGCAGACGCCCAGCGGCCGCCCGCTGGCGACCAGCGGCAGGAACGCCCAGGCGTGCTTGGGGTGCCCGACGACCTGCGGCCAGGCCATCGGGAACCGCTGCCGGTACTCCTCCTGGCTGGCCAGGAAGACGGGCGTGCGGGTGCGCAGCGCGAGCGCGGCGGGGTGGTCGGCGTCCAGCGGCACGTGGTCGTGCGGCGGGCGCGAGCCGCCGCCGTAGCCGGAGGAGGCGAGGATCTGGATCCGCCCGCTCTCCAGCACGGCGAGGACCAGTCCGTCCGGCGGGATGCCGGGCAGCGGCAGCTCGGTGAAGACGCGGGCGACGTCGGCGGTGGTCACCGCCTCCGAGAGGCCCTTGGCGGCCTCGCGGATGAACAGGGTCCGCTCCTCGCGCACGGACGCGGCCTGGTCGGCGCGGCGGCGCTTGTGCAGCTCGACGGTGGCGTCCCAGACGAAGCCGATCATGTGGGTCGGGCGGCCGTTCCCATCGGCCAGCACCCGGCCGCGGAAGCGGACGGCGTGCATCTCCCCGCCAGGAAAGACGGTGCGGTAGTAGGCGCCGCACTGGCCCAGCTCGGCGACGGCCCGCTCGACGCGGCGCCTGACCACCGGCGCGTCCTCGGGGTGCAGCAGCGCGAGGAACTCCTCCGAGTTGATCGACGCCTGCCGCGCCGGGCTCTCCGCCAGCTCGGCGGTGACCGCGGCCACGGCGGCCGCCGTCTGCAGCCCACAGACCGGCACACGCTCGCCTGCCTGCAGGCCGAGCTCCTCGAGTCCGAGGATGGCCAGGGCCCGTTGGTCGCAGACGATGCGGTCGGCGCGGATGTCCCAGTGCCAGGAACCGATCCCGTTCGCCGCTGCCGCCGACTCCAGCCAGTCCGGTGTCTGGTTCTGCTGCGGCGGGCGGTGCGCGGGGCTCGGGATCCGGGGCGGCTGCGTCCTAGGCGCCATCGTTCTCCTGCCCTGCAAAGAGGCCGCGCCTGGTGTGCGCGGCTTGTGCTACTCACCCATTGTCCCAGCTCCGAGCTGGAACGGAGGATCTTGGGGGGTATATCCGGACTTCATCCTGTCGGATGATGCGCCCTGCGGCAATGCCGAGGCGGGTCCCGATGCGTCACGACATACCGACCATCCGGTCACCGGAACATCTCTCCCCGATCACGGAACCATCACGAGACGCCGAACGTCGGGCTTTCCGAGGGCGTCGTCGCCGACGCCCGTCCACCTACGGAGGGGAACGACAACGTGAAGGTCCTGATCACCGGCGGAGCGGGTTTCATCGGCAGCACGGTCGCCTCGGCCTGCCTGGACGCCGGGATCACACCGGTCCTGCTCGACAACCTGGTGACCGGCCGCGCCGAGTTCACCGAGGGGCGGGTGTTCTACGAGGGCGACATCTCCGACGGTGATCTCATCGACCGGATCTTCGAGGAACATCCCGAGATCAGCGCCACGATCCACTGTGCCGCGCTGATCGTCGTGCCGGACTCCGTCGCCCAGCCGCTGCGGTACTACCGCGTCAACGTCGCCAAGACGATCGCGCTCACCGAGCACCTGCTGCGCAACGGCTGCGACCGCCTGCTCTTCAGCTCCTCCGCCTCGATCTACACCGCGGGCGAGGACTTCTCGGTGGACGAGGAGTCCGCGCTCGACCCGCTCTCCCCCTACGCCCGCACCAAGATGGTCACCGAGCTGGTGTTCAAGGACGCCGCCCAGGCGACCCCGCTGCGGGTCCTGTCGCTGCGCTACTTCAACCCCATCGGCGCGGATCCGGAGCTGCGGACCGGCCTGCAGGTGGCGCTGCCCTCGCACGCGCTCGGCAAGCTGATCCACGCGCGCGCCAACAGCCTGCCCTTCCAGATCACCGGCACCGACTGGCCGACCCGCGACGGCAGCGGCATCCGCGACTACGTGCACGTCTGGGACCTCGCCCAGGCCCATGTCGCCGCCGTGCAGCGCTTCGACGAGGTGCTGCCGATGGACGGGCCGAACTGCTACGAGGTGATCAACCTGGGCACCGGGCAGGGGACCACGGTCCGTGAGCTGATCAAGGCCTTCGAGACGGTCACCGGCACGGCGCTCCCGGTGGAGGTGGCGCCGCCGCGCCCGGGCGACAGCGCGGGCGCGTTCACCCGCACCGGGAAGGCCGAGCGGCTGCTGGGCTGGCGTCCGGAGCTCTCGCTCGAGCAGGGCATCGCCGACACGCTGGCCTGGTTCGCCCACCGCGAGGCGGTGCTGGGGGTGTAGGCACCTCGGGGCCCCTTCGGGCCCGATCTCTTCGCAGGGGCATCCGTCCGGCTCATCCGGGCGGGTGCCCCTGCGCGTGTTCCCGGGGCTTGGGCTGGACAGGCGGCCCATGTCGGGGTTCAATGCGAGGGACGTTTGAACGGCGTTCTAAACTGCGAGGCACCGTGCGATTGACTCCGACTGAACGGGACCGGCTGCTGTTGTTCTCAGCGGCGGAGCTGGCACGCGCGCGGCGT
>NZ_BBPP01000016.1:146743-151352 GCF_000787835.1 Streptacidiphilus melanogenes | reverse complement strand
TCTCCAGTAGTGCCTGGCCGACGTACCCGTCCGGCGCCGCGCCGCCCGGGACCGCGTACAGGCCCGAGGACTCGTGCACGACGAACTGGGACAGCGCGTCCCCGCGCGCCAGCTTCCGCTGCACCGGGACGAATCCGGTCTGCGGATCGGACTGGAAGCAGACGAAGAGCAGCCCGGCGTCCGGTGCCCCGTCGGGGCGGAAGCCGTCGTGGTACGAGTAGCCGCGCCGCAGCATCGCCGCGCCCTGGTTGGCGGCGGGCGCGGCGACCCGCACGTGCGCGTCGCCGGGGACGGCGAGCGAGCCGTCCGGGTTCTGCTTGCCCAGGTCGACGGGCGTGGTCTCGGTGCCTCCCGACAGCGGCGCGCCGGAGGCCTTGCGGCGGCCGATCGTCCGCTCCTGGAGCTCCAGGGACTGCTGGTCCCAGACGTCCAGCAGCATCCGGATGCGCCGGAAGACGGCGTAGCTGCCGCCCGCCATCCACGCGGGCTGCCCGCTCGCGGGGACGAAGACGCGGGAGGCGAAGTCCTTCTCGCTCGGCTTGGGGTTGTTGGTGCCGTCGATCTGGCCCATCAGGTTGCGGCCCGTCATCGGGCGCGCCGTCGCGCCGGGCGCGCGGCTGAAGCCGGTCATCTGCCAGCGCGGGGCGGCCTGGCCGGCGGCGAGCCGTTGCAGGGTGCGCACCGCGTGGAAGGCGACGAGCGGGTCGTTCGCGCAGACCTGCACCCACAGGTCGCCGTCGCTGCGGGAGCGGTCGAGCCGGTCCTCGGGGAACGGGGGCAGGGCGGCGAGCCGGTCCGGCAGCTGGGCCGTCAGTCCCGCCTTGGCGAAGACGGAGGCGCCGAAGCCGAAGGTGACGGTGAGCGAGCTCGGACCGGCGTCGAGGGCGATCTGGTCGTCCGTCAGGCCGGGCGGCGTCCTGCCCTCCGCCATCGCTGCGGCCGCGGCGGACCAGCGCTTCATCAGCGAGGTGAGGCCGGGTCGTGCGGTGCCGGGGGTGAGGTCGAAGGCGGTCGTGTGCAGGGCGGACTGCATCGGCTCGACGATCCCGGCTTGGTGGGCGCCGTGGAACGGCACCGCCGTGCTGCCGAGCGCGGTCGCGGGGACGCCGTCGGAGGTCTGCTGCCGGGGGCCCGGCACGGCGAGGGCGTAGCCGCCCGCGCCGATGGCCAGACCGGCGGCGCCGCCCGCCCCCGCCGCGCCGAGAAGGCGACGGCGGGAGAGCTGCGGGCGGGGTGCGTCGGAGCTCATGGTGCTGGTCTCGTTCTTCTCGGTCTTCGTTGGCCCGTTCGGTGACATCGGTTCAGCCCACGGTGATCGGTGTGGTGACGGTGGCCTCGTCGATGTCGTCCGAGCGGACGGTCACGGCGAGGGTCCACCGGCCGGCCAGCGGCAGCTCCAGGTCCGCCGTGCCGTAGTGGCCGATGTCGAGGTGGTCCAGCTTCACCGTGAGCGGGCCGAGGTTCTTCGACCTGAGCGACAACGCGACGTCCAGCTCGGGGACGTCCACGGGCTTGCCGGTGCTGTCGTAGAGGTAGGCGTGCAGGGTGTTCTGTCCCGGGCGGGCGGGGTCGATGTCGACGGTGATCCTGCCCTTGGCGCCGCGTGTGGTGCCGGTGGTGTCGTAGGGCAGCGTCACGTCGACGGGCCCGTGCGCGGCCGCCTTGGCGACCGCCTGCTGCTCCGCGACGGAGCGGCCGGGCGGCGAGTTGGTCAGCACGGTGGTCAGCCCCAGGACGACGACGGCGAAGACGGCCTCGAGCGCGACCGAGCGCAGCAGCATGCCGCGTGCGGGCGCGGCCTCGCGGGCCTTGCGCTGCCGTGCCTGCTGCCGCGCCTTCGCCTGCCGGGCGAGCTGGGCCGCGCGCTCCGGATCCGCGTCCGCGTCCTGGCCCGCCTCGGCGGTGCGTTCGGCGGCGTGCTCGGCGGTCTGCTCGCCCGTCCGCTCGGCGGTCCGCTCCGCACCGGCGGCGGGCACCTCGGCGAGGACGCCCGCCTCGGCGAGCTCCTCGGCTTCGGTGGCGGCTCCGGCCTCCGCCTCGTCCGCCGCCGCGTCGGTGCGCAGCAGCGTGAGCCAGCGCCGGGACATCCAGGCCGCGCCGAGGATGACCAGGACGGCGCCGATCTTGACCAGCAGCAACCGGCCGTAGGTGGTGTCGGTCAGTGCCGACCAGGAGCCGAGTCCGCGCCAGGCCTGGTAGACGCCGGTCGCGGTGAGGGCTGTGACGCACCAGAACGCCAGCGTCGAGAAACGGCCGACCGCTCGGACGTCGATGCCCCCGGCCCGGGTCAGGGCACGCAGGCCCACCAGCACGGTGGCCAGGCCGCCGAGCCAGAGGGACATGGAGAGGATGTGGACGGTGTCGAGCGTGACGGCGAGCGGCACCTGCAGGCCGACCGAGGCGTGGTCGCCGAGCGGCCAGGTGATGGCGATCGCGATCGCGAGCAGTGCTCCGCTGACGCCCAGTCCGATTCGGCGACGCCGCTCCACGACGAGAGCACCGCTCTCGTCGCCGTTCTCGTCACCGCCCTGTGCGTGCCCGCCGAGCAGCGCCAGGAAGACCCCCGCGCCGGCCAGCAGCAGCACCCGCACCGCCAGCAGCACGCCCAGCTTCTCGCCGAGCACCTGCCGCAGCAGGGAGAGGTCGAAGACCTTCCCGAGCCCCGTCCCCGCCTCGTAGGTGCCGCGCAGCGCCAGCTCGGCCAGCGTCGACAGCAGCAGCCCGGCCCAGCCGACGATCATCAGCCGCTGGACGCCCCGCAACCGCAGCCCGCCCGGCCAGCACAGCAGCACGGCGCCGACAGAACCGATCAGCAGCGCCACCGCCCCGTACTGCACGCCCCGTGACAGCCCGTAGAGCGTGCCGGTCGCCGTCGGCCCGCTGCTCCCGACGCCCGCGACTCCGGTCAGCGCGGCGGGCGCGGAGGCCCGGCCGATGGAGAAGGTGTACGCGCCGGCCACCGGGTGGGTGTCGGCCGAGATCACCCGCCAGGCGACGGTGTAGGTGCCCTGCGCGGCGGCCGCGCTCGCGTCGATCCGCACCTGCGCCGTCGACGCGTCGCCGGAGGCGTGCCCGGCGGTACCGGTGTCGACGCGCCGTCCGCTCGGGTCGAAGACCCGCACCGCGTCGGGCTCCAGCGTCACCGACTCGCTGAAGTGCAGCGTCACCGCCGTCGGCGGCACGGCCACGACGGTGCCCTGCGCCGGGTCGGTCGACAGCAGCGCGGCGTGCGCCGAGGCCACGCCCGCGCCGCCGAGCAGCAGCGCGACCAGCAGCGCGAGCAGCGCCGCGGCGGAGCGTGCGTATCGCTTCATCGGAGCGTCCTTCCTCTTCCCGCTCTTCCCGCGCCGCTCATCAGCCCGACTGGCCCGGTTGGTAGGTGAGCGGCTGCACGGTGGCCTGGACGGTCACCGGCGCGGCGTCGTCGAAGCGCAGCGTCAGATCGACGCGCGCGCCGAGTTTCGGCGCCGGGTGCAGCCCCATCAGCATCAGGTGCCGGCCGCCGCGGGCGAACGTCACCACGCCGTGGGCCGGGACCCGGACCGTCGGGGTGTCGACCATCGTGGACGCCGTGCTCTCGTGCATGGAGACGGACTGCGCCTGCGGGCTGGTGACGCCCGTCAGCGTGGCGGCCTCGTCGCCGTCGTTGCGGAGCACGAAGTATCCGGCGGCCATGTCCGGGAGGGACGGCAGCGGTATGTACGCGCCGGAGACGCTGATCCGCGGCGCGGCGGCGGCGTGGGCCACAGGGGTTGCGGGCGCGGCCGGTGCCGCGGTGGCTCCCGAGGAGGAGCAGCCGGCCAGCGCCAGCGGCGCGGCAAGCGCCGCCGCGGCGAGGGCGGAACGCCGCCTCACGCCGCCACGCCCTTGATCAGCAGCGGCAGGTCGTGCTCGAAGACGGCCGTGGTGGTGCCGCTGGTGTAGAGGACGTGTGCCTTGTCGTCGGTGGGCGAGAAGGCGAGGGTCTGCGCGCCGTGCACCGGCTCCTGGCCCTTGACCGGGGCGGCGACGTAGACGCCTACGGACTTGGCGGCCGTGATGATCGTCTGGATGTCGCCGGTGAGGCCGATGAAGGAGGGGTTGAACGCGGCCAGCCAGGTGCGGATCTCGGCGGGGGTGTCCCTGGCCGGGTCGGTGGACACGAAGACCACGTCGATCTTGCTCTGCTGGTCCTTCGGCAGCTTGCTGACGGCCACCGCGATGTCGCCCATGGTCGTCGGGCAGACGTCGGGGCAGTGCGTGTAGCCGAAGTACAGCAGCATCGCCTTGCCGCGGGTGCCCGCGACCAGGTCGAAGGGCTTGCCGTCGGTGTCGGTGAGCGTGACGGCGGGCTTGTCGAAGGTACGGCCGAGCGGGTCCCCCTGGTAGGGGCCCTGCCGCGTCGACGCCGCGGCCTGGCCGTCGGTCGACGCGGCGCCGGAGGACGAGCCGGAGGAGCCGCACGCGGTCAGCAGCAGCGCGGCCGCGCCGCCGAACGAACCGAGCAGGACGGAGCGGCGGGTGGGGCGGGTCGGGAAGGTGGAAGAAGACATGTCGGTGCTTTCCCTGGAGGTCAAGGGCCGTGGCGGGCGGCGGGCAGGCGGGTGAGCCGGGGGCCGGGCGGGGACTT
>NZ_BBPP01000016.1:125003-146723 GCF_000787835.1 Streptacidiphilus melanogenes | reverse complement strand
GGGGGCCGGGCGGGGACTTCGTCGCCGTCCGGCCCCCGGCTGCGCGATCAGGAGGCGCTGCCGCGCCCGCCGCGACGCCAGCCGAGGAAGCCGAGCACCACGCCCGCGACGCCCACGACCACACCGACGCCGCCGAGCACCCGGGCCGCGTCGTCGCTGTCGCTGGAGCTGTTGCTGCCGGAGGCCGTGGTCTGGCTGCCGGTCGAGGCGGCCTTGGCGTCCGTGCTGCCGGAGCCGGACCCGGCCGCGCTCAGGTCGAGCGTGGGCGCCGGGTGCTGCGGCTCGGCGCCGCCGGAGGTGGCGGGGGTGTCGATCCAGCGGACCACGGTGCCGTCCGAGTAGGTCTGCAGCGTCTTGAACTCCAGCTGCTTGGTGCCGGTGGGCAGCTGGCCGAAGTCGACGGTGAAGTCCTGGTACTGGCCGGGCGCGATCTTGCCGCCGGTCCAGATGATCTCCGAGACGGCGTCGGTGACCGGGCCGTCGTCGGTCTGGATCGGGGTGGTGAGCTTGGTCGTCTTCACCTGGCTGGTCCAACCCGCGACGGGGCCGACCAGGGCGGAGGCGATCGGGTGGTCGGTGGGGAAGTGCACGTCGACCTGGACGGTCGAGGCCGTGTCTGACTCGTTCGGCACCCGGAAGGCGAAGACCTGGTCGGCGGCTCCGGCCGTGGCCTGGTCCGGCTGCACGGTCACGTGGGCGGAGGCCGGTCCGGCGATCAGCAGCACGGCGCCCGCGGCGAGGGTGGCCGGGACGGCGAGACGGCGGACGTGGGTGCGAAGGTCGGTGCGCATGCGCATGGTGTGGATCTCTCCTCAAGCCTGTGCGAAGCCTGGTCCGCGATGTCGGGCCGCCTCGATGACACTCGATGACAGGTGGGCGGCGGCGACGGCGCGCGGAGGGCGTGGAGGGGAACCCCGCACGTGCGGGGCTCGGTGCAGAAAGGCGAGGGTCTGCCGTGCGCCGCGAGGCGGCGGGACGGTCAGGCCGGGAGAGCGCGCGGCGGGCCGCGACGGACCAGTTGGTGACGCAGGTGCAGACTGCCGGGCAGTCGCCACGGCTCGTCCGCGTGGTGCGCGAAGCGCAGCCCGGCCGCGTGCGCGGCGGAGGCGAGCACCGTCGTGAGCAGGCCGACCAGCTGCCGGACGAGCGCGCGCAGCGGCTCGACGGCCAGCGCGAGCAGCCGGAACAGCGCCGCCTCGCCGCGCCGCAGCCACCAGCCCGCGACGAGCGCGGCCAGCAGGTGGCCGACCAGCATGGCCGGGGTCAGGCCGAGCAGCGTCCACGGCGTGGTCGCGCCGGCCGCGGTCGGCGCCGCCGCGTAGAGGTGCGGGTCCAGACCGGCGTCGGCGACGATCTGCCAGGCGGTCTTGCCCTGCGGCAGCGGTCCGCACAGCAGTGAGGCAGCGAGCCGCGCGATCGGGTCCGAGCCGCCGGCCATCGAGGGCATCCCCGCCATGCCGCCGCCTTCACGGGCGGTCAGATGGAACAGCGTGTGCAGCCCCAGTTCCCCCACGACGAGGCCGCTCGCGATCGCGGGCAGCCCGCGCTCCCGTCCGGCCAGCGCGGCCGCGGGCAGCGCCACCAGTACGAGGCCGACGAGCAGCGTCGGCAGCGGAACGGGCCCACCGCCCGCCCACACGTGCCCGAGCGCGGACACCAGGACACAGACCGTCGCGAAGGGCAGCGCCCGCAACACGCGAAGGTCGAGGCTGGTCGCGCCGGAGGCGCCGGGGGTGGCCATGACGCCCGCCAGTCTCTCAGAGCCGGGTACGAAGCAGGGCCTCGGGTAGGGAACTGACAGGAGGCGCGCCGTTTCGGGGGTGCCGGCACCAGCCCGTCCGGTCCGGCAGCCGAGGTCACCGGCCTTCTTCTCCCGCCCTCCGCGCGCCCCTTGTGCGCTCGTGCAACCCCTGTTTCCGCCAAGAGGGCGACAAGATCCGAGCGAAGCGGTTCGTTCTCGGGCGGGTCGGCAATACCTACTGGTATGTGGTGCCGCAGCCAGGAGGAGCCTTCCGTGGACATCTGGTGGTCTCTGCACCTGCGGCGTGAGCCGGCGAGTGTCCCGTTGGCCCGGCGGATCCTTCTGCAGACCATGGCGGCGGCCGGGGTCGACCCGGACGTCTCCTACGAGGTCGGCGTCGCGCTCAGCGAGGCCTGCGCCAACGCGGTCGAGCACGCGGGGCCGGGCGAGGAGTCCGGGGACGACGGTTTCCAGGTCACCGCCGCGATCATCGGGGACCGGCTGCGCATCGAGGTCGCCGACTCGGGTCCGGGCTTCGCGGTCCGGGTGCGCCCCGGTGGCCGCCGCCGGGTGAAGACCACCGGGGCCCGGGCGGCCGGAACGGCCGGTGGCGCCGGCCGGACGGTGAAGGCCCCCGCCCCTGATCTGTGCGCCGAGAGCGGCCGCGGGCTCTTCCTGATCCGGGCGCTCTCGGACAGCGTCCAGTTCCGCAATCACCCGCGTTCCGGCGCGAGCGTCTGCTTCGACCGGACCCTCACCTACCGCGACCACGGCGAGCGCCGTGGTCGTCCTTTTGCCCACGCCTCCTGACGCCCTTCGGTCCTCCCCGCGCCGCCCGGACCGGAACCCGGTTGACTCTCACGTCACGTGAGGCCGCAGGCTGGGTGACGAGAGGGAGAGGAACGGGGCCCCATGAGTTACTCGGTCGGTCAGGTCGCGCGGTTCGCCAAGGTGACCGTGCGCACGCTGCACCACTACGACGAGATCAAGCTGCTCTGCCCGAGCGCCCGCACGCCGTCCGGCTACCGCCGGTACGACGACGCGGACCTGGACCGGCTGCAGCAGATCCTCTTCTACCGCGAACTCGGCTTCTCCCTCGACGACATCGCGTCCGTCCTGGACGACTCCGAGGTCAGCCCGGGTGAGCACCTGCGCCGCCAGCGCAGTCTGCTGCTGGGGCGGATCGAGAAGCTCCAGGAGATGGTCGCGTCCGTGGAACAGGCACTGGAGGCGAGGAAGATGGGGATCCAACTGACCCCGGAGGAGAAGTTCGAGGTCTTCGGCGAGGACTACGTCGACCACCAGGACGAGGCGCAGGAGCGCTGGGGCAACACCGACGCCTGGAAGCAGTCCCAGCAGCGCGCGGCGCGGTACTCCAAGGAGGACTGGGTCGAGATCAAGGCCGAGGGCGACGCGCTCAACCGGCGCATCGCCGAGGCGATCGAGGCCGGGGTCGCGCCGGAGAGCGAGCAGGCGATGCGCATCGCCGAGGACCACCGGCAGCACATCACCCAGCGGTTCTTCGACGTCTCGTTCGGCATGCACCGCTGCATGGGCGAGATGTACGTCGCCGACCCGCGCTTCACCGAGACCTACGAGAAGGTCGCGCCGGGCGCGGCGGCCTGGTTCCGCGCGGCCGTCCTGGCCAACGCGGACCGCGGCGAGAGCGCGGAGAGCACGGGGAGCGCCGGGAGCTGACGCACGCACCGGGGGCGGGTGGGCCGCCGAGGAGGGCGGCCCACCCGTGGCGGCTACGCGGCTCTGCCGAAGGCCCTGCGGTACGCCGTCGGGGTGGTGCGCATCGCGCGGGTGAAGTGGTGCCGGAAGGTCGCCGTGCTGTCGAAGCCCACCGCCGCGGCCACCTCGTCGATGGGCGCGGCACCCGCCTCCAGCAGCGGCAGGCTTGCGGCGACGCGCTGCGCCGTCACCCAGCGCATCGGGCTTGTGCCGTTCCTGCGGGCGAAGTTGCGCAGGTAGGAGCGCTCGGACATGCGCGCTGCGCGGGCGAGCTCCGGCACGGTCAGCGGCTCGGTGAGGCGTTCCAGCGCCCACGCCATTCTGTGCGCGACGCCGTCGTCCTCGGCCCGCAGCGGGCCGACCGCGGCCTCGATGAACTGGGCCTGGCCGCCGTCGCGGTGGGGCGGCACGACGAAGCGGCGCGCGACGGTGTTGGCGACCTGCGCGCCGTGGTCGGCGCGCACCAGATGGAGGCACAGGTCGATCCCGGCCGCGCTGCCCGCGCTGGTGAGCACGTCGCCGTTGTCGACGTAGAGGACGTCCGGGTCGACCTCCACCTCCGGGTACCGCGCCGCCAGCAGTTCGGCGTAGCGCCAGTGCGTCGTCGCCCGCCGACCCGTCAGCACGCCCGCCGCGGCCAGCGCGAACGCCCCGGAGCAGATGGAGACCAGCCGTGCGCCGCGCGCGTGTGCGCTGCGCAGGGCGTCGACGAGCGCGGGGGAGACCTCGCCGCCCGCCTGCGCCACACCGGGGACGATCACGGTGTCCGCGCAGGCGAGTGCGTCGAGGCCGTGCTCGGCCCGGAGCGTGAACCCGCCGACCGCGCGCAGGTCGCGCCCCGGCGTCTCGGCGCACACCTTCAGCTCGTACCAGGGCAGCTCGCCGAGTTCCGGCCGAGGGAGGCCGAAGACCTCGACCACGACCCCGAGTTCGAACGGGGCCATGCCGTCGAAGGCCAGCACGGCCACGGTGTGCGCGGCCTCGGGGGCTCGGCGGAGGACGAGATCGACGGCCATGGCTGGAGCTTAACCGGGCGTTACAGAACCCGGACTGTTCGCGTAGGGATCGGAGACGCGACGCACGCTGTAATTGATCTGTCGGCGGCCGAGGGGCTCCGGCGAGACCGGCGGAAGCCACCACACCACACACCACCCTGGGGGGTCCTGTCATGCGTGCTCTTCGTTCGTCCCGCGTCGCCAAGTTCGCCGCTGTCACCGCTGCCGCGCTCGGCCTCGCCGCCGGTGCCGCCGGTTCCGCCGACGCCGCGACCTCGCCGTGGCTGACGGGCAGCCAGATGCCGGCAAACGCCTACTTCCACTGGCAGGCGCAGCCGCAGACGCGCTACACCACCACCGGCGAGTTCCAGTGGCTGTACACCTGCGGTTCGGGCGAGCCGACCCGGGAACTGCACAGCAGCTCCGTCTCGACCGAGCAGTTCGGCACCAAGGCGCACGGCGTGCAGGGCGGCCAGGTCCTCTTCCACTTCTCCAGCACCGCCAAGGCCTCGGCCGCGCTCAAGAAGATCGAGTCCGACTACGCGACCTGCGTGAGCCGCATCGACCACGGCGCCGTCGACGAGAACACCGGCAAGCCGGTCCACGCGAGCGTCACCCGCACCGCCTGGCTGCAGTCCGGCGTCTCCTACCGGGTGGAGATCCGCAACAACCTGGGCCGCCAGGCGAACCTCCCCGACCTGCCGTCCGACGCGCAGGAGTTCTTCGTGCAGCACGGCACCACGGTCTCCTTCGTCGAGATCGAGGGCGCCAACCGCTACGTCGACGTGACGACCGGCTCGCGATACGTCCTCAACGCGATGGCCGCGCGGCTCGGCTGAACCACGCGGCCATGCCGCTACCCGACCCGATGGCGGGCCTCACGACCTTCAGGGCTTGAGGCTCGCCATCCAGCTTTCGACCTCTTCGACGGTGCGCGGGAGCGCGGCCGAGAGGTTCCGGTTGCCGTCGGCGGTGACCAGGATGTCGTCCTCGATCCGGACGCCGATGCCGCGGTACTCCTCCGGCACGGTCAGGTCGTCGGCCTGGAAGTACAGGCCCGGCTCGACGGTGAGGACCATGCCAGGCTCCAGCACGCAGTCGACGTAGGACTCGACACGCGCGTGCGCGCAGTCGTGGACGTCGAGGCCGAGCATGTGGCCGGTGCCGTGCAGGGTCCAGCGGCGCTGCAGGCCGAGCTCCAGCACCCGCTCCACCGGGCCCTCGACCAGGCCCCACTCGACCAGCCGCTCGGCCAGCACCTGCTGCGCGGCCTCGTGGAAGTCGCGGTAGCGCGCGCCCGGCTTCACGGCCGCGATACCGGCCTCCTGGGCGTCGTAGACGGCCTGGTAGATCCTGCGCTGGAGCTCGTCGAACTCGCCGTTGATCGGCAGGGTGCGGGTGACGTCGGCGGTGTAGAGCGTCGTCGTCTCCACGCCGGCGTCCAGCAGCAGCAGCTCGCCCGGGCGCACCTGACCGTCGTTGCGGACCCAGTGCAGCGTGGTGGCGTGCGGACCGGCGGCGCAGATGGAGCCGTAGCCCACGTCGTTGCCCTCGACCCGGGCGCGCCGGAAGAAGGTGCCCTCGATCCACCGCTCCGAGGTGGCGACGGCCTGCGCCAGCTCGCGCACCACGTCGGTGAAGCCCTTGGTGGTGGCGTCGCAGGCGGCCTGGAGCTGGGCGATCTCCCACTCGTCCTTGACCAGGCGCAGCTCGCTGAGGAAGACCTTCAGCTCGCTGTCGCCGTGCTTGGTGGTGTGCGGGGCGAGCGCGGCCTCGATCTTCGCGTCGTACCCGCGCACGACGCGGGTGACGGCCGGGTGCTCCTCGGCGCGCTCCGCGAGCTCCTCGGCGGCGTTGCGCACGTCCTTGGCGGGCAGCCCGAGCAGCGTCTCCGCCTCGGTGAGGCTGTGGCGGCGGCCGACCCACAGCTCCCCCTGGCCGCTCAGCCAGAACTCGCCGTTCTCGCGGTCCGAACGCGGCAGCAGGTAGAGGTACGCGTCGTGCCCGTCGCCGTGCGGTTCGAGCACGAGGACGGCGTCCTCGGTCTGGTCGCCGGTCAGGTGCACGTACTCGGTGGCGGCACGGAAGCCGTACTCGGTGTCGTTCGAGCGGGTCTTCAGGTTCCCGGCCGGAATCACCAGCCGCTCGCCGGGGAACCGCGCGGAGAGCGCGGCGCGCCGCTTGGCCGCGTACGCGGACTGCTCGGCCGGAACGAGGTCCCGCAGCTCCGTGTCGGCCCAGCCGGCCTTCATGACGGCGGTCAGCTCGTCGGAGATGGCCGGGTACAGGCCGTTCTTCCGCTGCTTGATCGCCTGCGGCGCGGCCTCTTCGGCCTCCTCGGGCGCGAGGTTCTCCTCGGTCACGCTCTGTCGCCTCCTCGTGGTACGGGAACGCGCGCACGCATGTCAGGGGTGTCCTGGGCGCGCGGTCCGTACAAGGGTACGGCGGAACGGCCGGTTCATAACAGTTGTTGGGTAACTTTTTCCTGCCCGAACTGCGGCTCCGCCGAAACGGCGGAGCCTTGCCCAGGTGAGTCGGCGCGGCAGCCCGCTACTCGAAGCGGGCGGCGAGCAGCACCAGGTCGTCCTCCCCCGGCTCCGGCTGGGAGGTGCCGAGGCACGTCTCCAGCAGGTAGTCGCAGAAACGTTCCGGGTCCTGGCGGACGTCCCGCGGCGCCTCCGACGCCGCGGCGCGCAGGCGGCCCTGGCCGGAGTGCAGGGACCTGCCGGAGCGGCGGGCCAGGCCGTCGGTGTACAGCAGCAGCACGTCGCCGCGGTCGGCGCGCAGTTCCACGCCGGGGGCCTCCCAGCAGCTCAGCATGCCCAGCGGCGCGCTCAGCGAGGTCTCCACGAACGAGGCGCCGAAGGACGTGACCAGGAGCGGTGGGCACTGGCCGGCCCCGGCCAGGGACAGCCGCCGGGCGCCCGGCTCGACGTACGCGTACAGCGCCGTCGCGGTGCGGGCCGCCTCCGTGCTCTTCAGCAGCAGCTCCAGATCGCCGAGGACGGCGACCGGGTCCTCGCCCTCCAGCACCGCGTAGGCGCGCAGCGCCGCGCGCAGGCGGCCCATCGCGGCCGCGGAGTCCGGCCCGCCGCCGGTCACGCTGCCGACGCTGAGCGCGAGCGCGCCTTCGGGCAGTGCGATCGCGTCGTACCAGTCGCAGCCGCCCGCGCCGTCGAGGCCCGCGGGTACGCAGCGCGCGGCGAGCGCCATCTGGCCCACGCGCGGCAGCGCGTTCGGCAGCAGGCCGCGCCGCAGCGCGTCGGCCGTCCTGCGCAGTCGGTCGCGTTCGACCTCCTTGCGCAGCAGGCGCGCGGCGGACGCGCAGTACAGGCCGGCGAGGCGCTGTTCGCGCTCGCTCGGCTGGGCGGGGGTGTCGTAGAACCAGACCACCGAGCCGAGGTCGTCCAGCGGCTGGGCGTAGGACGCGGCGATGCCGAGCTGGACGGCGACCTCCTGGAACCGGTCGCCGGTGGGCTCGCCGCCGCTCGGGCGCAGCACCTGGGCGGCGGGGACGGTCTCCAGGGCGCCGAGGTCGGCGCGGTCCAGGCCGAGGCCGAGCGTGGTGAAGGGGTGCGCCAGCTGCAGCATGCCGCGGCGGGCGCCGACCAGCGCCGCGCCGTCGGCGAGGACGCCGGCGAGTGCGGCGGCCAGGTCAGGGGCGCTGCTGAGCCGGTCGGTGAGGTCGTAGAGGGTGGTCAAATCAGCCAGGGGGTCCGCGGATCGCTCGCGCATGGCGCAGATCTGCTCACCGCTGATCGTTTCAGCAGGGCTGGTGGGCGCGGGGAGGCCCAGGGCGGTGGGCGGTGTGGTGGTCTGCGGCTCAGCCATGGTCCGCACCTGCGAAAACTACGAAGAGTGATGCCGGATTCTTAGTGGATTGTCTGAATTGAATCACTGTGCACCCCCATGTCATGCCATGCGGCAATTAATGAGTCTCTTCTACACACACCGATCGGGTGATGTCCAGAACTGTCCGCTGCCAGGTGGTTGGTGTCTTTGCCCGAATATTTGGCCGAAAAACATCGGTGCGAATGATCGTTTATCAGAGCGAGTTCCGGCGGCCGGAACGCTACGCGCGTGGCATGCCGCGCCGTGCACGCAGGGCTTTTGCCACCTGTCGGCGACCTTTCAATCCGCGGCCCGGTAGCGGCCGCGGTGCTTCGAGTGCGATTGGTACGACCACGCGGCCGGCGCGCAGCAGATCCACCACGACGCCCGGTAGCGCGCCCGCGCCCGCCGCCGGCGGCCAGCTCAGCGACCACGCGGTGCTACTGAGACAGTACTCTCCGGTCAGTACGCCCGGCAGGGTGAGGCCCGCACGGGTGAGCCCGCGTCGGGCCAGGCGCGCCGCCGCGTCCCCGCGGTCGCTCTCCGTGGCCGTGGCGACCGCCGCGTCCGCGCTCCCGGCCGCCACGGGCGCCAGCAGGACCAGCGCCTCCGGCACCCGCTGCTGCCGCCCCGGATCGACGAAGAGCAGCGGCAGGGGCGCGTACCCCGCCAGCTGGGAGGCGTCGGTCAGCAGCACCGCACCGCTGTCGGCGGCGACCCGCCGGGTGGAGTCGGTCGAGCCGGATTCCAGGACCAGCACCGCGCGCACACCCGGTAGGGCGCGCGCGGTCAGCACCGTCAACGCGATCCGGCCGGCGTCGTTGTGCGCCTGCACCACCACGACCGCCTCGGGTGCGGCCTCGACCGCCTTTTCGGTCTCGAACGCGGAAGTTGATGCGGAGTCAGCCTCGTGGGCGGACGCGGAATCGGGGGCCATCCCCGGATGGTACGGTTCCCGCCGCCTCCCGACACCCCCGCCTCCGGCCCATTAGCAGACCTGTTCGGACGCCGTGGGGGGAATACCCCGAACGGAGGAACCATCGCCGCTCACCGTGCGTCATACCGGACGATGCGTCAGTCTCGTCCCAGAACGTGCTCGCATGTGCCACCGATGGGTAGAGAACCGATAGGGGCGGCGTCGTCCGGGCCCGCAGTTCTGGTCCGTAGTCGGACGTCAACGCCACCCCGCGCCCTTGGTCCGTCGGGCGGCACCTGCACGGCGGGCCTGGTGCGCTTTCTCGTTGCGCGAGGTCACGTACCGATCCTTGACCGTCACGGAAAGGAACGAGTGCTCATGCGCGGGGTATCAACACTCGTCAGCAAGGTCAGTCGACTCCGCTCCCGGGCCCGACTGCTCGGCGCGGCCAGGATCGCTTCCCAGGGGTGGGGCTGGCCGGTGCTTCCCGGCGTCGGCCTCGACGCGGAGGGCGCGTGCCGCTGCCCTCGGCCCGACTGCGTGATTCCCGGGGTCCATCCGCACGACCCCAAGCTGCTCGCGGCGACCACGGACGCCCGGATGATCCGGTGGTGGTGGTCGCGCCGTCCACAGGCGCCGGTCATCGTCGCCACGGGCACGGACGTCTGCGCGCTCAGTCTGCCGGCCGAGGCGGGCGCCAGAGTGCTGGACTACTTCGACGCGCTCCATGTCCCGACCGGGCCCGTGATCACGACGCCGACCCG
This sequence comes from Streptacidiphilus melanogenes, assembly GCF_000787835.1. Lineage (GTDB taxonomy): Bacteria > Actinomycetota > Actinomycetes > Streptomycetales > Streptomycetaceae > Streptacidiphilus > Streptacidiphilus melanogenes. Next base: position 136,739 of record NZ_BBPP01000016.1, on the reverse strand, counting down.
CTACGTGCTGCTCGTCGCGCCCTACTCGTTCCCGGAGCTCGCGGAACTGCTGGAGGCCCAGGAGTGGGTGCCGACCAGCCTGCGCTACCACGGTCCCGGCGGCTACGTCGTGCTCCCGCCCTCGCGCACGGCGGCGGGCACGCTGCGCTGGGTCCGGCGTCCGGAGTCCTCACGCCGGACGCCGTGGCTGCCCGCGGTCGGTGATCTGGTGGAGGCGCTCGTCGCGGCGAGCGTCGCCGCACCCGACGGGGCGACGCTCGCGCCCTGAGGAATCTCAGAGAACCCGCGGACGCAAAAAGGCCCGGCCGCTGGCGACGGGGGATGCACCAGCGACCGGGCTGTTCAAACCGTAACAAATTCTGGCTCCCAAGCAAATTCCCTGAGGGCGACAGTTTGTACGGAATTATCGACTCTCCCGCTCGAATGTGACGCAGATCACCGAGTTCGGGAGTGTGGGGAACGCCGAAAGTGATACCAATTCAGCTCAGGGTCACCTGACGGCTGGTGAGGGAGGCGCGGGCCTTGCGCTGCTCCGGGGTCAGCGGCTCGGTCACGGCCAGCGCGGCGGCGAGGCGCTCCGCGAACTGGGCGGCGGGCTTCTCCACGTCGGCGGCGGCCACCGACTGCGGCAGGTCCCACACCGGCACGACCAGGCCGTGCGCCCGGAAGGAGCCGACCAGCTTGGTGCCCTCCCCGAGGGAGGCCTCACCGGCCGCGGCGAGCCGGGCGAGGGCGTCCAGCAGGCGCTCCTCCTCGTGCGGCATCACCCAGCGCAGGTGGTTGCGGTCCGGCGCGGCGCACCAGTAGGCCTCTGGCACCGAGTCCAGCTTGGCGGTCGGGATGATCGCCGCGTTGGCCTGCTCCAGCGAGGCGGCGACCTCACCGGTCGCGTTCGTGGGGTCCTCCAGCCAGAACTCGAAGCCGGTGTGCACCTCCGGCTCGAACGCGGCGTCGAGGTCCAGCAGTTCCTGCAGGCGCGGCCCGCCCGGCGCGGGGCGGCGCGGTGGCACCGGGTTGCCTGGCTCGGTGGCCAGCGCCTGCGTCAACGCGTCCGCGAGGTCCCGGCTCAGGTCGCCGGAGGAGGTCTGGGTCTGCAGCCCCAGCAGCACCGCGCCGTCCTGACGGCGCATGGCCGGCCAGGCCATGGGCAGCACGGTGGCCAGCGTGACCGACGGGACCTCGCCCACGGCGGTGGCGAGGACGTCCGCCTTCACCGTCAGCGGCACGGTGGCCGCGGGCACCAGCTCGCGCAGGGCGACCCAGTCGCCCTCACCCGGCAGTCCCTCGAACGGCCGCTGCACCAGCTCCGCGACGGCGTGCGCGGCCTCCCGCCCGTGGCACGCCTTGTAGCGGCGCCCGGACCCGCAGGGGCAGGCTTCCCGCGCGCCGACGACGGGCACCGGCCCGTCGCCAACGGCCGCGGCGGTCCTGAGGGGGGCCTTCTTCTTGGCCATGGTGCGTACTCCCGATGGAACGGAACATGGAAGGGAACGAAGTTCCTTCAGGAGAGCCTAGAGCTTTCTGCACCATCCAGGGGCTCGGGACAGCGCCTCAGCTCGCCGCGGCCGCCGGGGGCTCCTCGCGGCGGGCGTGGCGGGCGCGGACGCGCAGGACCGCCCAGACCGTGACCTCGCCCGGTGCGTTGTCGCGGACGCCCCACTCGGAGGCCAGTTGGCCGACGATCCCGAGCCCGCGGCCGCCCTTCGACGTCAATGACGGGTTCCCCCGACGCGGGCGGGTCGGCCCGCCGCCGTCCGTGACCTCCACGGTCAGCAGGCCGTCGCTGTGCAACTCCCAGCCGACCAGCACTTCTTCGCGCTCCTGCGCGACCAGCTGCTCCCGGTCGAGCGGTCTCGCATGCCGACAGGCATTGCTGAGCAGCTCCGACAGGATCAACACCGCGTCATCTATGACGGGCTCGGGGACCAGGTGTTCACCGAGGTCCTCACGCAGCCTTCGTCGCGCGGTACGCACACTCTCCGGACCATGAGGTACTGCCATGGTCGACGAAGAAGTCGGCACATCATGCGCCACCACCACGGCCACCCCCGGACCTCCTCCTTCGTCTAGCGCCAGGGTGTGAATGCCCGGTGGGGGCAAGTCGAAAACGGAAAACAAGGCAAGCCTGTGCGCTTTCCGGGGGCTCGCGACGGGCGCGAGGAGCGCATTTCACAGCGCGTCACGAAGGCGTCACGCTGCGCATTCGAAAGGTGGTTTCGAAAATCGATTCGGCCAGGATCCAGAGGAATTTCCAGCCATTCCGGACCAATGGAACACGCCATTGGCCGGAATGAACCCCATGACCCGCACTACCGCCCGAGCTGGTCCAGAACCCGTCGCGGGTGGTTGGTGATGATGGCGTCGACGCCCAGTCGCAGGCACAGTTCGACATCCTCCGGCTCGTCCACCGTCCACACGTGGACGCGGTGTCCGGCGCGGTGGAGTGCGGCGACGTAGCCGGGATTGGCTCGGACGAGGTCGATGCCGGGGCCGGCGATCCGCGCGCCGTGGGGGAGGGAGCCGTCGCGCAGCCACGGCAGGACCCGTTCCATCAGGAAGACCGTCGGCAGCTCGGGCGCCATCTGGCGGACCCGCTTCAGCGACAGCTGGGAGAAGCTCATCACGCGGACCGGTGACGGGCCGTCCTTGTGGCTCGGCACCAGGCCGAACCGGTGCAGCAGCTCCAGCAGGCGCTTCTCGACCAGGCCCGCGTAGCGGGTGGGGTGCTTGGTCTCGATGGCCAGCTCGACGCGGCGGCCGGCGTCGGCGTGCAGTTCGAGCAGCCGCTCCAGCGTCAGCACCCGGGTGTGCTCGGGGGAGGTCCAGTCGGCCTCCTCCGGCGCGTCCGCGCCGTTCGCCTTCCAGCCGCCGAAGTCGAGCTCGGACAGCTGGGCCAGCTCCAGGGTGGAGACCACGCCGCGCCCGTTCGAGGTGCGGTTGACGGTGCGGTCGTGGACGCAGACCAGGTGTCCGTCGGCGGTGAGCCGCACGTCGCACTCGAGGCCGTCCGCGCCCTGCTCCAGCGCCAGCTGGTATGCGGCCAGCGTGTGCTCGGCGTAGGTGCCGGAGGCGCCGCGGTGGGCGATGACCGTCGTCTGCGCGCGGTTCGGGACGACCGTGCGGGGGCTGGGCTGGCTGTGCACGCCACCACCATAGGCGGCGTGCGTGTCGTGGAGGTGAACGGGTGCGGAGGCGGGCTCCGCACCCGGGCTCACGCCTTCGCGTCCTTGCGCAGCACCGGCGTCAGCGCGAGCGTCACGCCGCCGGCGATGAGGAAGGAGAAGAGCGAGGCCGAGGTCCACGAGGTCGGGTGGATGTGGGTGAACTTCTGCAGGTTCGTCCAGAGGTCCGTCCACCAGGTGTACGGCAGCGTTGCCGGGTTGATCAGCTCGTAGAGCACGAAGCCGAGGGCCCACGGCAGGAGCATCAGCCAGCGGGTGGGCGCCTGCTCGCTCATGTCCCAGCCGTCCTTGCCGCGGCCGAGGAAGAAGTCGACCGCCAGCACGGCCAGCAGCGGCACGAAGAACGCGCCGATCAGGCCGAGGAAGGCGTAGTAGGTGTCGGTGAAGCCGTCGATCGCGAGCGCGGCCGCCGTGACGACCGCGCCGATCCCCAGCGTCAGCCAGCGCCGGTCCACCCTCGGGAAGAGGTTGTGGATCGACATCGCCGTCGAGTAGACGTTCGCGAAGGACTGGTCGGCCTCGCGCAGCACCAGTACCAGGAAGAAGAGCCAGCCGGCCGTCAGCCCGGTGAAGGTCGAGAAGATCTTGTTCGGGTCGCCGCCCACCTGGGTCAGCGCGATCGCGCCGACGATGTAGCACCAGACCTGCGCCACCGTGTAGCCGGTGAAGGTGCCCCAGAACGAGCCCTTGCCGCTGCGCGAGTGACGGGTGTAGTCGGCCGCCAGCGGCACGAAGGAGATCGAGACCGCGATCACGTAGTCGGTGGCCTGCAGGAAGCCGTTCCAGTTGCTGCCGCCGGGGTTGTGCACGCCGTGCCGCGCCAGCTGGACGGTGAAGAAGAGCATCGAGGCGCCGACCGCGATCGCGACGTAGCGGCGCAGCGCGGCGATCGAGCCGAGCGGCCAGATCGTCATCGTCGTGGTCAGCAGCCCGGCCAGGACGACGTAGACCCAGCGCGGGATGCCGCCGTACAGGGCCTGGGCGCCCTGGGTGATGACGATCAGCTCGTAGACGCCCCAGCCGATGCACTGGAGGATGTTCAGCACCGTCGGCACGTAGGAGAGACGGGTGCCGAACAGGCCGCGCAGCACGGCCATCGCGGGCGCGCCGGTACGCGCGCCGATCAGGGCGGCGAGCGCCAGCATCAGCGTCCCGACCACGGTGCCGACCACGATCGCGGTGATCGAGGCGGCGAGCGCCAGGTTCTTGCCCTGGGCGTTGACCATCACCGTGGCGGCGCTGGAGAAGCCGATCAGGCTGACGCCCAGGTTGGCCCAGAACGCGGCCTGGTCCCGGAAGCCGAGGGTGCGCGGGGGCGCGGTGTCGAGGACGAGCGGCGCCTCGGGGCGCAAGCCGGTGGACGTCGTGGTGGCGTCTCTGTCGTCAAGGGTCGCGGACATGGCCGTCTTCAGAGCTCCCTACGCCGGCATTACCCGGTCAGGTTCAGGCGGTCGGCGGCCCCGCCGCGTCTGCGGCCTGCCGCCCTCTCAGCCCGGAATGAGGTCCGAGCTCCCGCGCATATGATGCGTGTGTTCGACGGCATGGTAAGCCGTGCTTCGGGTTCAGCCAAGAGCATCGCCGCAGCTCGGACGGAGAAGCGGGTGCCGTGCCCACGGCTGGGACTTACGATGCCCCGACAACGTGTGCGGAATGCTAGGGCCGTTGGTCCCTCAACAAGGAGGTCGTTCGTGAGCACCGAGCACGAGGGCGCGCCCGAGGGGACGCAGTCCCCCGCCCCCGCTGCGGTTCCGGCGGACAGCACGGATCGTCCGGTGGATCAGGCGCCCGCGAGCAGCCCGGTCGAGCCCCCGGTCGACCCCGAACTGGCCGGTTATCCGGCGCCCGGCGCAGCCGCTTCGGAGGCCGTGAGCGACAGCGCGCCGACCGAGCAGCTGCCCGAGCCTCCCGCCCCGCCGTACCGTCCGCAGGCCGAGACGCCGACGGCTCCGCTCCCGCCGGCTGCCCCCTACGAGGCGCCGGCCGCTCCGGCCCCGGCGTCGCCGCAGCCGACCGAGCAGCTTTACTCCGAGCCGCCCACTCAGCCGTACGGCGCCCCGCCGGTGCCACCGGTTCCCCCGACCACGCCGCCCGCCGCCGCGGGCGGTGCTTTCGGCGGCCAGCCGCCGTACGGCGGCAGCGCCCCGTACGGCATCTACGGTGCGGGCGTTCCGGTGGAGAAGCCCAAGCGCAGCCGTCGCAGCACGTTCATCGCCGTGCTCGTGGCGACCGCGGTCCTCGCGGGCGGCCTCGGCGGCGGGCTCGGCGCGTGGCTGGAGAGCCGCAACTCCGGCGGCGCCGACGCGAGCACCACCGTCTCCAGCTCCGCCGACCCGAAGGCGCTCAGCCGTCCGGCGGGCTCGATCGCCGCGATCGCGCAGAAGGCGCTGCCCAGCGTCGTCACCATCGAGGCCAGCGGCTCCTCGGAGTCGGGCACCGGCACCGGCTTCGTCTTCGACACCCAGGGCCACATCCTCACCAATAACCACGTCGTCGCTCCCTCCCTGAACGGCGGCAAGCTGACGGTGAAGTTCGCCGACGGCTCCAGCTACGGCGCGTCCGTGGTCGGCCGGGCCCAGGGCTACGACGTCGCGGTGATCAAGCTGGACTCCACCCCGAAGGAGCAGCTGGTCCCGCTCCCTCTGGGCAACTCGGACGCGGTCCAGGTCGGCGACACCACGATCGCGATCGGCGCGCCCTTCGGGCTCTCCGGCACGGTCACCTCGGGCATCATCAGCGCCAAGAACCGCCCGGTGGCCTCCGGTGACGAGACGGGCGCGCAGACGTCGTACATGAACGCGCTGCAGACGGACGCCTCGATCAACCCGGGCAACTCCGGTGGTCCGCTGATGAACGGCCAGGGCCAGGTCATCGGCATCGACTCGGCGATCCAGTCCACCGGCCAGACCTCGGGCGGCGGTCAGTCCGGCAGCATCGGCCTCGGCTTCGCCATCCCGATCAACCAGGCCCGGTGGGTCGCCCAGCAGCTGATCAAGACCGGTACCCCGGTCTACCCGATCATCGGCATCCTGCGCGACGACTCCTACACCGGCGACGGCGCCCGCATCAACACCACCGCCGTCCAGGGCACCCCGCCGATCACCCCGGGCGGCCCCGCCGACAAGGCCGGCCTGAAGCCGGGTGACGTCATCACCTCGCTCGACGGCGTCATCATCGACTCGGGCCCGACCCTCGTCAGCGAGATCTGGGCCCACCACCCGGGCGACAAGGTCAGCGTCACCTACATCCGCGCCGGCCAGACCCACACCACGACCCTCACCCTGGGCTCCCGAACCGGTGACAACCAGTAATCGTCGCCATATGCGGGCCAACTCATGAGAAGATCCCTGGCGTGGACCGTGATCGCATACGATCACGCCGTCCGCACCAGGAGTCTTGCCCGAGCGGCCTAAGGGAACGGTCTTGAAAACCGTCGTGGCAGCGATGTCACCGTGGGTTCAAATCCCACAGACTCCGCACGAGAACGGCCCCCGACCAGCAAAATCGGTCGGGGGCCGTGCTGTTGCGAGCGTCAGCACCTCACCGGGAGTAGCCGTGCGGGGCCGTCCGACGGGGCATGGACGGGGCCGGCTCTCTGACGCCGTGTGACAGGGGGCGGCTAGCGCTCGCAGACCTTGTGGGCGGGGACCCAGGTGCGGGTCCAGAAGCCCGAGTGGAGCTTGCGGCGGTGGTCGCGGGTGGCCGGGTGCCAGGTGCGCACCCAGTGGCCCGGCTCGATCCGGCAGTGTGCGCGGTGGTCCCCGGGTCCGTGGTGCGGCGTGGCCGCGGAGGCCGTTCCCACTGCGCCGAGCACCGCGCCGGCGGCCAGCGCCACGGTGGCCGATCCGAGCGCGACGACCTTCTTCACACGTCCAGCGAACATGGCTGAACTCCTCTCAACTGTGGTTTCCCCCGGGCTCTTTGCTGTTTCGGCCGGGCAATGACAACCATCCCCCGGCGCTGCCCTTTGATCCCAGAACGCGACACACCGTGACGGAATCAGGAAGATCCCTCAACAGCACCGAAATAGTCATCAAAACGGCAATAGCGAAAGCCGTCCCACCGCCGCCGCCAAGGCGGGCGACCGGGTGACGTGCCGCGTCCGGACGGGGGAACCGTGGTCGTGTCGCCCGCCGAATCCGTGAGCGGAGTGCATCGCTGAGAGAGCGGCGCTTCGGTGCCCGTGTCCCTGTTGTCGAAGGTCTGGAGTGCCCGTGCTGCCGTCCCGTTCTCTGCCGCGCAAGGCCCTGGAACTGCTGCTGCTCATCCTGTGCTCGCTGGCCGTGCTCGCCGCGTTCGTGCCGCCGGCCCACGCCGAAACCGTGCGAGTGGCCCACGCCGAGTCCGTGCCGGCGGTCGCCGGGCACGAGAGCCCGGGCGGAGTGAACTGGGACAGGATCGCTCGATGCGAGAGCGGCGGTGACTGGGCGATCAACACCGGCAACGGGTACTACGGCGGGCTTCAGTTCGACCAGGCGACCTGGCGGGCCAACGGGGGTCTCGCGTACGCGCCCCGCGCCGACCTCGCCGACCGGAGCCAGCAGATCCGGATCGCCAGCCATCTCGCCGGTCGGCGCGGGCTGCACCCGTGGCCCGCCTGCGGCCCGCTCGGCCTGGGCGCCGGTCGACCGCACGACACGGTGGTGCCGGGCGGCCAGGGCGTCGTGCCGGGTGGCACCTGGACGGTCCGGCCCGGTGAAACCCTCGGCGGGATCGCGGCCGCGAACCACGTGGTCGGCGGCTGGCCCCAGCTCTTCGAGCTCAACCGGCAGACCGTCGGCGACAACCCCGACCGGATCAGGCCCGGACAGGTCCTGCGCCTGCACGCGTGACGGAACCCGGTACGGCTACTGCTCGGTGCGCGTCTCCTCCGTGCGCTCGGGGAGCAGCAGGACGGAGCCGACGAAGAAGCACACGGCGCCGATGAGCGTCTGTGCGTCGGCCCGGTCGGCGTCGTGCACCTGGCCCGTGACGGGGTTGATGTAGCCGGCCACCGCGGAGACGCCGAAGGCGACGGAGCCGATCAGGTTGGCCAGCGTGATCCACCAGGACCAGACCCGGGGACGCCAGGCGAACCACCCGTGGCACACCTCGTACCAGGCCAGGGCGCTGGACACGAGGAAGCAGGCGGAGCCGATCGCGTCCGGCCGCCACACGTGCTGGTGCGCCGTCTGCGCCGACAGGTCCTGGGCCATGGCCAGCCCGGTGCTGATGTTGAAGTAGACGGTTCCGACCAGCTGGACCCCGGTGGCCCACCAGTCGATCCGGCGGGGTTGGCAGACGAGGAAGCGCCGGTGGCGCGGGTTCTGCACGGCGGACGAGGCGTCGACCACCTCGCGGTAGCAGAGGAACGAGGCGGAGGTGAAGAACAGCGAGCCGACGAAGTAGGTGACGGTGTCGACCCGTGCCCCCACGGCGTCGGTGTACCCGGGGATCGAGCCGATCGCGAAGAGCAGGGAGCCGATGGCGAACAGAACGGCGATCCACCAGCCGCGGGCGGTGGGCGCCCACCAGGTGGACCCCGCGGCCGGATGCTGGTGTTTGCGGTGGCGGCGCGAGCCGCGGCGCACGACGCTGCCATCCGGGCCGACGTGGTCGACGAACGTCGCCCTGGCCAGGCGGCTCAGGCGACGGGTCTGGCCCCCGCCGGCCTGCGTGCTCATTTCGGCGCCCTCCGCTGATGGCTGCGGCGGACCGCGCCCGTGATCACCCTGACCGAGACGCCCAGGATGACCAGATCGGCGATCATCTGCATGGTGACCACCAGGCGGGCCAGATCCGACTTGGCGGTGATGTCGCCGAAACCGACGGTGGCGAACACGGTCACGGTGAAGTAGAGGCTGTCGGTGTGGTTCAGATGCCCGCCGAAGTTGCTCAGGGACACTGCCGCCAGGACGACGTAGGTGGAGGCGAAGAGGAGAAGGAAGAACGGGACGCAGATGGCCAGTGCTCCCACCGCGCGCACGACCGGGAACGTCGACCGGACGATCGTTCCGACCTGGAACACGACCAGGGCCACGAACCCGGCCAGCCCGACCAGCAGCATCGCAATGGTGGCCGGCAGGGAGGAGTGGTCGAGGGGCAGCACGTAGTACAGCGTCACCAGCGCGGCGACCGACCCCGTCGCCCGGAGCGCCATCCAGGTGATCCGGCGCGACGACAGACGGGCCGGGGCGGGCTCGTGGTGCTCCGCCCGGGTGCTGCCGCTCACGGGGTCCGCCTCAGCTTCGCCAGCGCGCCTCGGAACGACAGGCCGTGCTCGGTCCACACCAGCCCCAGCACGGCGCCCAGGATGAGCACCACACCGATGGCGATGAAGAGCGACATGAAGGCGAACACGGCTCCGATGGGTCCGTACTTCCGGTCGTAGCTGACGATCATGCCGGAGAGGACGGCCGAGAAGACCGCTGTCATGCCCGTCCAGCAGGCGCCCGTGGCGACGGCGCAGGGCAGCAGCCTGCGCCAGGGCATCCGCCCGGCCAGCAGGAACCACATCGAGAACCAGAAGAAGCAGGTGGCCCCCACGAAGCCGGTCAGCCAGTAGAGCCCCGGTGCGCTCCGGCGCAGCCCCGGGTTCACCCCGGAGACGCCGAACATCAGCCCGACGACGAGGCCGATCCAGACCAGCGCGCGGACCACGTCGCGTCCCCGGCGCGGCGGCAGGTCGAAGACCCGCTGGTAGAGCTGCTGGATCGCGGTGGCCCCGGCGAGTCCGCCGAGGACGAAGAAGACCCAGGACATCCCGGTCACCGCGGAGGAGGTGCTGCTCGACGAGTTGACCAGCCGGCCGATGTCGGCCGCGGCCTCGTGACTGAGACCGAAGCGGCGGGTCAGGTCCGCCGCCGCGGAGCCTCCCGCGAGCGCGGTCACGATGAGGAAGAACGGGACGACGCACAGCAGCATCGTCGCGGCCAGGATCATCGCCCGGTTTATCAGGTCCGCGGAGTCGAGCCGCCGCAACAGGGACTCGGCCCAGGACCCGCTGTACTTCTCCTTCCCCCAGTCGGCCGCCTGCCGCGCGTGCCGGACGCCGCGCCGTCCGCCGGCGCGTCCGTCGTCCCGGCCGCCGATCGGGCTGCCGCCGGCAGCGTCGTCCGGCGGCCCGGCGGGTTCTCTTCCCGGACGGCCCGAAGCAGAAGCCCTGGGTGACCGCTTCATGCTCCCTCCTGCCGGTGACCTGCACCTGGTGGAGACGGGGGATCCGGTTTCCGGTCTCCGGGCCCCTCACCGCGCACCCTCTCGGGGCGTGGCGAGGAACCCGGCACCTCCCTCGATCTTCTCCCAGGTCGGCCGTGCCAGCGAGGGCTGTCGGCCCGGCGTCAGCCCGCGGCGTGCAGGGTGTCGGTGACCTGGGTCAGCGTCGCGGGCCCGGTGGTGGACAGTCCGCTGAAGAGGTTGGCGGTGACCTTCTCGCCCGCGCCGGTCGTCCACAGGTCGGGGACGCCGTCGCCGTCGATGTCGGCGGCCTGGAGGCTGACGTCGGCGCCGGTGTTCCAGCCGGTGGCGAGCGGGTAGGCCGTGTAGCTGGTCGCGCCCGTGTTCGGGTCGGCCGTCACGTTCTCCCACAGGTCGAGCTCGCCGGTGGACTTCTTCCACAGGAAGAGCGCGGTGCTGGTGGCCCCGCCGCCGGTCGGGAGCTGGGTGGCGGCGATGGTCCAGTCGTTCCAGTCGGCGGTTCCGTCGGGCGTGGTGACGTTCAGGGTGACGGGGATGCTGTAACCGCCCGGGATGGTCGAGGTGTAGAGGCCGAGGCCGTACCCGTTCGCGTCGTCGCCCAGGATGCCGAGGAGGTCGGGGAAGCCGGTGTTGAGGCCGGAGGTGTTGCCCGCGTTGACGATCTGTGTCGGGTTGTCGCCGTTCCAGTCCGCGAGGGAGCCGCTCGGCAGCTCGGGCGTCTGACCGGGCACGAGCGGGGTGCCGTTGTTGTTGCCCTGGAGGATGACCCCGGAGCCGGCGTGGAGGCCGGCCGGGTAGTAGACCAGGACGTCCTGCTCGTACCCGCCGGTGAAGCGGCCGGTGAGCACCGTCGCCCCGTCGAAGTCGGACGGCGAGCCGGTGCTGCCGCTTCCGTTGCCGTTGACCCCGATGTCGGTGGGGGTGGTGGCGACGTGCCCGTTGCCCGCTCCGGCCGCGAGCCACAGGCCGGACGGGAGGCCGTTCTGGCCGCCGACGGTGACCAGGTCGGGCACGTGGTCGCCGGTGAGGTCGCCGTCGGTGAGGTTCGGCGGGGGCGTCGCGGAGTCGAACGAGACGGTGGTGCTGCCGCCGAAGTTGCCGCCGGGGGACAGGCTGGTGACCGTGAGGGTGTTCACGGTGCGGGTGGGGGTGAGTGTGAGGGTGGCGCCGCCGGACGCGTTCGGCTTCACGTCGACGGGGGCGCTCTCGTTGAGCTGGTACCGGTACTCGGCGGGGACGGGGCCGCTCGTGGGGGCGGAGACCATGACCGTGGTCGGTGTCCCGATGGTCGTGGCGCCGGGCTGGGCCACCAGGGGGGTGCCGGGGCGGGTCGGGTCGAAGGAGAAGTGGCAGGTCCTCGACCACCCGCTGGTGTGCGTGG
>NZ_BBPP01000016.1:74271-124779 GCF_000787835.1 Streptacidiphilus melanogenes | reverse complement strand
GGGGCGGCTCGGGTCGAAGGAGAAGTGGCAGGTCCTCGACCACCCGCTGGTGTGCGTGGCGTCCGAGGACCGCACCTTCCACTCGAACTCCGTGATCCTGCCTGCCGCGGAGGTCTCCAGGGTGGCCCGCGGGATGGTGAACACGGCGGACTGGCCCGAGAAGGCGTGCAGGTTCGCCGGGTCCGTCTCGACGACGGTGGTGCCGTGCTGCGACACCTTGAAGTCGACGCCGAGCGATTCGCTGACGGGGGACGACACCTTGGCGTAGAGGGTGACGTCGCCGTCGCCGAGGATCGTGTCGCCCGCGCAGGAGGATGCCGGGATGGTGTTGAGGTCGCTGGGGACGCCGGGCGGCGGCGTCGCGGCGGACGCCGCGACAGGGTGCAGAACACCGGTGACGGTCGTCAGCACGACGATGGCGGCGGAGGTCGCGAGGGCGTTGCGTCGGCTGGTCGAGATGCCGGAGCGGAAGGAATTCACGCGATCGTCAACTTTCGAACTAGGGACCGAATGACCCTGATCGGCGATCAGGATAGGCGTCATCGCCCCTTCCTCACAGGGGATTTCCCGGTGGGCCGACAGGCGGGCGTTTATGCGCGGTACGTGCCCGATCCACACCAAAGGGCGAAATGGGCTGGTAGCTCTGGCTCTTTGTCGATTCGTTGAGGAATTCTGACGGTGCGACGTCGCAGTCCGTAGCACCGCAGCCGTGAGTACCGCAGAGCAGCCAGGAGGACCGCATGTCCCGTATCCGTACCGCTCTTGTCGCCGTTCCGCTCGCCGCCGCCGCCCTGATCCTCGGGGCGGGCGTGGCGTCCGCCGACAACGGGGCGTTCGCGGGTTGGGGTTCGACCAGCAGCACGTCCACCAGTTCCGTCTCCGACAACGGGACGGGCAACCTGTCCGGTTGGGTGGACGGCAATGCGAACTGGACGCAGCAGACGGCGAACGGGTCCGGCGCGGCGAACCAGAACAACACGTTCGCCGTGAAGGACAACAACGGCCCGATCTTCAGCAACCAGTCCAACAGCAACGTGCGGATCGTCTTCGGGGGGTAGCGCCTCCGATCGCAGTGCGAGTGAGCCGACGGCCCCGGGTGTCCCCCTCGGGGCCGTCGTCGTGTCTTGACAGTCCTCACAGATCTGACGCACTGTCAGATCTGTGAATCTGGAGGCTTACCGAGGACTGCCATCGACGGTCGGCGGGGTGGGGCTCGACCTCGTCAACGCGCCCATGATCCGGCACTGGTGCGAGGCGCTGGGCGACGCCAACCCCGCCTACGCCGCAGCGGGGCCGGAGGCGATCGCGCCACCCGCGATGCTCCAGGCGTGGACCATGGGCCCGTCCGGTCGGCGCGAGCACTTCGACGCGCTGATGCGGGAGTTGGACGCGGCCGGCTACGCCTCCGTGGTCGCGACCGACTGCGAGCAGCAGTACGTGCGGCCGCTGCGGATCGGAGAGCGGGTGCTCTTCGACTCCGACATCGAGAGCGTCTCGGCCGAGAAGCACACCACGCTGGGGACGGGCTACTTCGTCACCACGCGGATGGACGTCCGCGCCTACGACGAGGCGGCGGGCGAGAAGCCCGGGGACGCGACGCCGGTCGGGTCGCACCGCTTCCGGATCCTGAAGTTCACCCCGGCGGAGCGGCGCGAGCGTCCACAGGGTGTGGATGCCAAGGCCCTGCGGCCCAGGCCCGTGGTCAACCGGGACAACGCCGGCTACTGGGAGGGGGTCGCCGCGGGCGAGCTGCGGTTCCAGCGCTGCGACGACTGCGCCGCGGCCCGCTTCCCGTGGCTCCCGGGCTGCAATGCCTGCGGGAGCGACCGATGGCACGCGGAGGCGGCCTCGGGTGACGGCGCGGTCTACTCGAAGGTCGTCGTCCACCACCCCCTCCCACCTGCCTTCGGTACCAAGCCCTACCCGGTCGCTCTCGTCGAACTCGCCGAAGGCGTACGGATCGTGGCGAACGTCCTCGGCGCGGCACCCGACGAGATCGGGATCGGCATGCCGGTGCGTCTCGGATTCCAGCGCCACGACGACGCTTTGCTGCTGCCCGTGTTCCACCCCTCCGGGCCGGACCGGCTGCCGCCCCTGCGCGTCCCGGTGACCCGCACGCTGATCGTGGCCGGCGCCCTCGCCTCGCGTGACTACCAGGAGGTGCACCACGACGCCGAGTTCGCGCGGACCAAGGGCGCGCCGGACATCTTCATGAACATCCTCACCACCAACGGCCTCGTCGGCCGCTACGTCACCGACTGGACCGGCCCGGACGCCCGCGTCGAGTCGATCGCCATCCGCCTCGGCGTGCCCGCCTATCCGGGCGACGAGCTGCAGTTCAGCGGCGAGGTCACCGAACGCGGCGAGGACGGACGGCTGATGCTCGCGATCCGCGGCACCGGGCGGCTCGGCGTGCATGTCAGCGGAACCGTGAAGGTCAGGGTCAAGGGGGCCTCGGCATGAGCCTGCACCGCGCCGACACGCTCGGCGGCCGCGCCGCCGTCGTCGGGATCGGGGCCACGGAGTTCTCCAAGGACTCCGGTCGCAGCGAGCTGAAGCTCGCCGTCGAGGCCGTCCACACCGCGCTCGACGACGCCGGGCTGACTCCGGGGGACGTCGACGGCCTGGTCACCTTCACCATGGACACCAGCCCGGAGATCACCGTCGCCCAGGCTGCCGGCATCGGCGAGCTCTCCTTCTTCAGCCGCGTCCACTACGGCGGCGGGGCCGCGTGCGCGACCGTGCAGCAGGCGGCGATGGCGGTCGCGACCGGCGTGGCCGAGGTGGTGGTCTGCTATCGCGCCTTCAACGAGCGGTCCGGGCACCGCTTCGGCAGCGGTCTGCAGTCGCGGCAGCCGTCCGCCGAGGGCGTCGCGATGGGCTGGACGATGCCGCCCGGCCTGCTCACCCCCGCCTCCTGGGTCGCCCTGCACGCCGCCCGCTACCTGCACGCCTACGGCCTGAGCCCGGACGTCTTCGGCCACGTCGCCGTCGCCGACCGCCGCCACGCGGCCAACAACCCGGCCGCGTACTTCCACGGGCGCCCGATCACGCTCGCGGACCACGCCGCCTCCCGCTGGATCGTCGAGCCGCTGCGGCTGCTGGACTGCTGCCAGGAGACGGACGGCGGCCAGGCCCTCGTGGTGACCTCCGTCGAGCGCGCCCGGGACCTGCCGCACGCGCCCGCCGTCGTCGCCGCCGCCGCGCAGGGCGCGGGCCGCGCCCAGGAGGCGATGACGAGCTTCTACCGCGACGACCTGACCGGCCTGCCGGAGCTCGGCGTCGTCGCCAGGCAGCTCTGGCGCACCAGCGGGCTCCGGCCCGCGGACATCGACACGGCGGTGCTGTACGACCACTTCACGCCGTTCGTCCTGATGCAGCTGGAGGAGTTCGGCTTCTGCGCCCGCGGCGAGGCGGCCGCCTTCGCGGCCGACGGCGGACTGGAGATGGGCGGTCGCCTTCCCGTCAACACCCACGGCGGCCAGCTCGGCGAGGCCTACCTGCACGGCATGAACGGCATCGCGGAGGGCGTCCGCCAGCTGCGCGGCAGCAGCGTCAACCAGGTCGCGGACGCGAAGGCGGTGCTGGTCACGGCCGGGACAGGCGTGCCGACCTCCGGTCTGGTGCTGACCGCGGACGGTTGATTCCGCTGCCCGGCCGCCGAGGATCGCCTCGGCGCTGCTCTCGCACGCCCTTCGCGAGGGCCTGCCGCGGGCTGGGGCAACTCGACCCTGGGCGTGGACGCGGCCTCCCTGACGGGGGCGGTCGGCCGGTACGAGCGGCCGGGGTACCGGGCGAAGCAGACGTTCGTCCAGCAGCGGAAGCTCCTGGGCTGACGTCGGCCGGTGGTGCGTCAGGTCCGTTTGAGTGGCGCCACACAGACTGTGGCGTGGCATATCGTCAGATAACGGGTATTCAGCCCACGATCGAATGTGACCAATCAGCGAACCCTTCTGCGCCGTCGTCGCGCCCCGCGTACGCGGTCCACGATGTGCTCTCTGCTCTGCGCGATGCTCGCGCTGGTGTTCGTCCCGGCGCTGGTCTCCCCGACCGAGGCCGCGGCGACGAGCCGACGGGACCTGTCGCAGGTCTTCACCGGGCAGGCCTTCGACACCTGCTCCGCCCCGAGCCCGTCGCTGCTGCGCGCCTGGCGGCACCACTCCTCCTACGGCGCCCTCGGCCTCTACATCGGCGGCCGGAACCGGGCCTGCTCGCAGCCGCTGCTCAACCGCGGCTACGTGCGCGCGGCGGCGGACATGGGCTGGCGGATGCTCCCGCTCTACGTCGGCGCCCAGGCGCCGTGCGTGACCGCGGAGCACAACCGCACCAAGCGAATCAGCTACGCGAACGCCTTCGAGCAGGGCCGGTCCGACGGGGAGGACGCCGTCAGCGCCGCGAGCTCACTGGGTCTCGCCCCCGGCAGTCCCGTCTACCTGGACATGGAGGCGTACGCCCGTGACCGCGGCCGGTGCAGCATGGCGGTGCTGCGCTACACCACCGCCTGGTCCCGCGCGCTGCACGAGGCCGGCTACCTCTCGGGCTTCTACAGCTCCGCCGACTCCGGCGTCGCCGACCTGGCCGACCTCGCCTCCCTCGCCGTGACCGGCGGCGA
The DNA here is from genome assembly GCF_000787835.1 of Streptacidiphilus melanogenes. Classification (GTDB taxonomy): domain Bacteria; phylum Actinomycetota; class Actinomycetes; order Streptomycetales; family Streptomycetaceae; genus Streptacidiphilus; species Streptacidiphilus melanogenes. The sequence goes on along the minus strand of NZ_BBPP01000016.1, from coordinate 120,167 downwards.
CGAGCCGCCGCCGCTCGACGGACTGCCGGACGTGGTCTGGTACGCGCGCTGGGACCACCGTCGTTCGACCGACGGCTACCGGGCGCTCGACCGGAGCCTCTGGTCCGGACACCAGCGGGTGCACCAGTACGTGGGCAACGTCGCCGAGAGCCACGGCGGCCAGAGCGCGATGATCGACCGGAACTCCGTCGACGCCCCCGTCGCGGTCGTGCAGTAGGGCGGCAACAGCGGCGACAGTAGGGACGGCAGTAGGGCGTGGGCCGTGTGACGCTCGTCCTCTGGACGGACCGTGCGGCCCTCGCCCATTGTCCTCGGGCCGGACGGGAGTGAGAATGCCCCACGTACGCCCTACGTACCAGTCGGTATGGCGATGGTCGGCCGGCCACGGGCAGGGCCGGACGGGGCAGGTCAGGTCAAGGAGGACCCAGGTGCTGAGCACGATGCAGGACGTCCCACTCACCGTCGGCCGCATCCTCGCCCACGGGGCGGGATTCCACGGCGCCGCCACCGTGGCCACCTGGAACGGTACGGGCGCGGACACCCGCACCTTCGCCGAGGTCGGCGCCCGCGCTGCCCAGCTCGCCCACGCCCTGCGCGACGAGCTCGGCGTCACCGGCGACCAGCGCGTCGCCACCCTGATGTGGAACAACACCGAGCACCAGGAGATCTACCTCGCCGTGCCGTCCATGGGCGCGGTGCTGCACACGCTGAACCTGCGCCTACCCGCCGCCCAACTCTCGTACATCGTCAACCACGCCGCCGACCACGCGATCTTCGTCAACGGCAGCCTGCTGCCGCTGCTCGCCCCGCTGCTGCCCGCGCTCCGGCCGACGCTGCGTCACATCGTGGTGGTGGGCCCTGGCGACCGGGCCGCGCTCGAGGACGCAAAGGCCCGCGGCATCGCCGTCCACGAGTACGAGGAACTGATCGCCGGCCGGCCGACCGACTACCCCTTCCCGACCGACCTGGACGAGCGCACCGCCGCCGCCATGTGCTACACCTCCGGCACCACCGGTGACCCCAAGGGCGTCGTCTACAGCCACCGCTCGATCTACCTGCACTGCCTGCAGGTCATCTCCGCCGAGGACTTCGCGCTGACCTCCGCCGACAAGGCCCTGCCGGTCGTGCCGATGTTCCACGTCAACGCCTGGGGCCTGCCGCACGCGGCGTTCATGGTGGGCACCTCGCTGCTGATGCCGGACCGCTTCCTGCAGCCGAAGCCGCTCGCCGAGATGATCCAGGCCGAGCGCCCCACCGTCAGCGGCGCCGTCCCGACCATCTGGACCGGCCTGCTCGACGAGCTCGACCACGGCTCCTACGACACCTCCTCGCTGCGCCGCGTCGTCATCGGCGGCTCCGCCTGCCCGCCGTCGCTGATGAAGGCCTTCGAGGAGCGGCACGGCATCACCCTCGTCCACGCCTGGGGCATGACCGAGACCTCCCCGCTCGGCTCCTTCGCCCTCCCCCCGGGCGGCCTGACGGCCGAGCAGGAGTGGCCCTACCGCCTCACCCAGGGCCGCTTCCCCGCCTCCGTCGAGCCGCGGATCATCGGCCCCGACGGCACGCCCGCGCCCTTCGACGGCGAGACCGCCGGCGAACTCGAGGTCCGCGGCCCGTGGATCGCCGGCTCCTACTACGGCGACGACGAGCTCTCCTCCGAGAAGTTCAGCGAGGACGGCTGGCTGCGCACCGGCGACGTCGGCACCATCAGCCCCGACGGCTTCCTCACCCTGACCGACCGGGCCAAGGACGTCATCAAGTCCGGCGGCGAGTGGATCTCCAGCGTCGAGCTGGAGAACCATCTGATGGCCCACCCCGACGTCCTCGAGGCCGCCGTCGTCGCCGTCCCGGACGAGAAGTGGGGCGAGCGCCCGCTGGCCACCGTCGTCCTCCGCCCGGACGCCAAGGCCGGCTTCGCCGAACTGCGCGCCTTCCTCGCGGAGCGCATCGCCTCCTGGCAGCTGCCGGAGCGCTGGTCGCTGATCGAGTCCGTACCGAAGACGAGCGTCGGCAAGTTCGACAAGAAGGTGCTCCGCGCGGAGTACGCCGCGGGCGAGCTCGACGTCACCATGCTCGGCAAGGGCGACTGAGGCGGATCGTCCGGGCTGGGGCGGCTCGACGGCCGCCCCACCGACAGGCGTTACGCCTCGCCGAGGGCGCCGATGCGGCCCAGCAGGTCGACGATGCGGGCCTGGACCTCGGGAGAGGTCGAGCGTTCGGCGAGGAAGAGGACCGTCTCCCCCGCGCGCAGGCCCGCGCGCTGCTCCGGGCCGTCCACCGAGGTGTAGACGACGAGCGGGGTGCGGTGCAGCCGGTTGTTGCTGCGGAGCCAGTCGACGATGCCCATGCGGCGGCGCCGGATCAGCATCAGGTCCATCACGACCAGGTTCGGCTGGACGCTGCTCGCCCGGGACACCGCGTCGTTCTCGGACGCGGCGTGCTCGACGTGCATGCCGCGTCGCTCCAGCGCCGCGGTGAAGGCCGACGCGACGTGCGGGTCCTGCTCGATCAGCAGGACGCGCGGGGCGTGGCGCTCACTGTCGCGCGGCGCGAGCGCCCGCAGCAGGACGGCCGGGTCCGCCCCGTAGGCGGCCTCCGGAGTGGCCTGGCCGAGGCCGGCCGTCACCAGCACCGGCACGTTCGCGTCGCCCGCGGCCGTGCGCAGCGACTGCAGCGCGGTGCGGGTGATCGGCTCGGTCAGCGGGTCGACGAAGAGTGCGGCCGGGAAGCCCGGCACCTGTGCGTCGAGCTCCTCGCGGGTACGGACCAGGATCGGCCGGTAGCCGCGTTCCTGGAGCGCCTGATGCGTCGACGGATCGGGCTCCGGCCAGACGAGCAGGCGGCGCGGTCGTCCGTCGGAGGCCGGGGCGACCATCGTGGGGTAGTCGGCCCCGGCGATGAACTCCAGCCGGCTCTCCGTCAGCGGACCCTCGGGGCCATGCTGCTGGGGCGGCCGACCGCCGTCGGACTCGGGATGCTGCACCGGGAGGTGCTGCTGCGCGGGGACGTTGGTCCCCTTCGGCGGCGTCTGCACGGCCTGGAGCGGAGACTGCGACAGGCTCATCACGCCGCCGCTCCCGCCGAAGGTGCCGCCGGAGGGCACCGGCGCGGCGGGCGGCAGCGGCAGTGCGCCGTGGCTGTGATGGCGGGCCCGGGACTGCTGCGGGACGGGCGCGTTCGTGCCCGCGCCGATCGCCCTGGTGCCCGAGGCGTTCCTGGCCTGGCCGTTCGCCTGGCCGCCGACCTGGCCGTTCGCGTCCGCGGGCGCGGGGCCGAGCTCGAAACGGCCGCCGAAGGGGGCGGGCGCGGGGGACATCTCGGCCGCGCCGTGCTGCTGCGGCGCCTGCACCGGGGGGACCGTCGGGTGGACCGGCTCCAGCGCGGCCGGGCCCGTCGCTGCGGCCTCCTGCTGCGCGGCGGGGTTCTCGTCGCCCGCCGCCGGGCCGAGCGCGAGACGGCGCCGACGGCCGTTGCCCGGGTTGGCGGGGCGTGGCGGTTCCGGCGCGACCATGCTGCCCGCGGGCGGCAGGGCGTTCTCCAGGCCGGGGTAGACCGGCCCGCCGATCAGCCCCGAGAAGTCGTCGGAGCGGTCCTGCTCGGACTGCGCCTGCGGACCGGGCTGGCCTCGGCGTCCGGCTCGTCGCCCGCGTCCCTCCTGGCCCGTCCGACCGTTCTGCTCGCCGTAACCGGCCGCCTGCTCGGAGCCGGAGCCGTACTGGGAGCCGGAGCCGTCCGGCCCCGGCAGGGCGGGCAGGTGCGACGCGCGCTGCTGCTCCGCGTCCTGATCCTCCTGGACCGCACGGGGCGGACGGACCACCTCGGGTGCGGGCAACCGGTTGCGGCGGCGCGAACGGTCCGTGCCTTCGGCAGGGGTGTTCGACGTCGTGTTCGACGTCGCGTTCGGCGGGACGTCCGCCGCGGGCTCCTCCGGGAGCTGCGGCGGGGCCTTGGGGAGGGCGTCCAGCGGCAGCTCGGGCAGCAGCGTCGTCGCGTTCTCGCCCGGAGCGGGCAGCGGGGCGAACTTCGCCGCGTTCGCCGGGTCCAGCGGCAGTTCCACGATGTAGACCCGGCCCTGACCGTCCGGCAGGTCGTGCGCCTGGAGCACCCCGCCGTGGCGCTCCACGATGCCGCGCGCGATCGGCTGGTGCACCGCCTCGGCGCCGGCGCCGGGGCCACGGAGCTCGATCCGGGCCACGTCGCCGCGCTGCGCCGCCGCCACGACCACGCCGCCGCTGCCTGTGCCGCGCGCCCCGTGCCGTCCGCCAGGACGGCGTCCGGACAGCCCGGAGGCGACGCCGACCGCCATGCCGAACAGCTCGCCGCCGCCGTTGGTCCCGCCGTCCCCGGTGATCGCGATCTCGGCCAGCAGGTGGCCGAGCGCCTTGGCGAGCCGGTCCGCGTCGCCGATCAGCTCGATGGACGCGGGGTGCACGGCGATGTCGACACGGCCCGCGCCCAAAAGCGCCGTCGCCATCGCGACGGCCTCGGAGAGGATCTTGTCGAGCTGGACCGGCTGCCGGTCCAGCCGCTCCTTGCCGGCCTCCACGGCGGCGTCGAAGCGCTGGTACGCCAGCACGCCGTCAACCAGCGCGGACGTGCGACGGCACTCGTCGGCCAGCCGCCGCAGCACCCAGTTCGCCTCCGGCCACAGCTGCCCGGCGGGGTCCCGGGCCAACTGCTCCAGGGTGTCGTTGAGGCGGTCGAGCGGCTTGCGCAGCTCCTGCTCCAGCACGGCGGTCAGGTGCTCGTGCCGGTTCGCGAGGGTCAGGTAGGCCGTGCGGTCGGTGAACGTCATCACCGCGCCGACCAGCTGGTCGCCGTCACGCACCGGTGCGGTCGACAGCTCGACGGTCACCGGCTTGCCGTCCTTGCGCCACAGCGTGGCGGAGCGGACCCGGTGGCGACGGCCGGACATGAGCGTGTCCGCGAGCGGTGACTCCTCCGGCGGCAGCGGCGAGCCGTCCGCGCGGGAGTGCATCACCAGCGGCAGCAGCGCCTGTCCGCCCAGCTCCCCGGCGCGGTGGCCGAGGATGTGCGCGGCGGCGGGGTTCACCAGGACCACCTGGCCGTCGGTGTCGACGCCCACCACGCCCTCGGCCGCGGCGCGCAGGATCATCTCGGTCTGCTTGTGCTGGCGGCGCAGCTCCGCCTCGACCTCCAGCCGGGCGCTGAGGTCGCGCACGACGATGAGCAGCAGCTCACGGTCGCTGGGGGAGGAGATGCCGGAGCCGCCCATGCTGTAGTACGAGCCGCTGTAGGAGCCCGAGGTGCTGCCCAGCGCGCCCGGGGAGAGCCGGCCGTCGTCCTCGAACTCGGCCGCCTGCACCTCGACGGGCAGCGACGACCCGTCCGTACGCACGGCGCTCATCCGCACGGGGGCGTCGTCGTCCTCGTCGGCGCCGTCGGCGTTCTTGCGCGGACGCATCGAGCCGGGGATCCGGCTCGGATCGAACTCGGGCAGGACGGAGAGCACGCCCCGGCCGACCAGCGACGTCCCCGGAGCCTGGAGGCTCCGCACCGCCGCGGCATTGGCGTCGACGATGGTGCCGTTGCTGTTCACCAGCACCAGGGCGTCCGGGAGGGCGTCGAGTATCGCTGCGAGGCGAGCAGTGCCTCGTGTCGGCGTGCTGCTCACGACGGGAGGGCCTCCTACTCGCTTCCTTGCTCCTTGCGGCTCCGTGCGGCTGGGGGCCGCATCGGCCAGCTAGCACTATCGCATTGTTTTTGCGATCCCGGCGACCCGCCTAGTAACGTGGTCTGGGGTTAGCCGCAGCCCCCCGGGTTGTGGCATCATCCCTGCAGACGGTTGTGATCGCCAGTCGGCGAGAGCAGACGCCTGAGGAGGCTTCGCCTAGTCCGGTCTATGGCGCCGCACTGCTAATGCGGTTTCGGGGTTATTCCTGATCGAGGGTTCAAATCCCTCAGCCTCCGCTCCACATCGGGGCCCTGATCTGTCACTCACAGGTCAGGGCCCCGTGGCGTTTCCCGGCCTCTGGCGGGTCGAGGCTCCCGCGTCCGCGCACGGCCGATCGTCGAGTCGGCTTCGAGGTCTGCACGGACTCCGCTCCCCGCCCTCACCGACCGTCCACGCCTGGCGTCCTCGGCCCCCGCTCCCCGGCACGCTCGTCGCCCATGCTCGCCGCGCGCGCCCCTGCTCGCCCCTGCCGACGATCTTCAAGCCCGCAGCCTCCGTGGCGACCGGCCTCCTCGGAGGGGCCTCCGCCTCCCCTGCTCTCCTCCTCGTATGACCGCAGGTGAGGGCTTCGCAGGGCGCTCGAATACCCGATTTCGCCTCTGGGCCCAGGTCGTGTAATGTTCTTCTCGTGAGGCCGCGAGGGGCGAACGAGAAGGAAGCCCGGAGCGAACCGAACAACAACTGAACAAGCGCTCGTAGCTCAACGGATAGAGCATTTGACTACGGATCAAAAGGTTGCAGGTTCGAATCCTGCCGAGCGCACCAGCCGAGAGGCCCCGACCGAATCGAACGGTCGGGGCCTCTCGCATGTTCGGCGCGCGGATGCTTCGGCCGTGCCGGTCGGAAGTGATCCGGGTTACACCGGCCGGTGTAACAAGATCAGCCGACGGGCGGTCATATCGGGAGACGGGGTACGAGCCCCGGAATTGGAGTCTCTCGATGAAGCCCAGTCTTCGTGGCGCGGTCGGTGCCGCCGGAGCCGCCCTGCTCGTCCTCGGCCTCGCGGGGCCGTCCGTTGCCGCTGGCCGGGGTGTGGCGGCGCGGTGGACGGCGGCGTTGCCCGGCAAGGACGCGACGCTGCTCGGCTCGGCGTCGCCCGATGCGCACACGGTCTGGGTGGTGGGCGCGAAGCTCGTCGACCGGGGACCGCAGCGCGTACCCGGCTTCTCTCCGGTCCTGTTCGCGCGGGACGACCGCGCGGGGCAGGCATGGAAGCAGATGCCGACCGCCGAGGGGGTGCCGGTGCGGATGAACGCCGTGGCCGCAGCCTCGGACCGGGACGGATGGATGGTGGGCGACAGCGGCAGCACGTCGACGGGCGCCCGCGCAGGCGGCGTCTACACCGAGCACTGGAACGGCAGGGCCTGGTCGGTCCAGCAGTTGGCGCTTCCGAAGGCCGTGCTGGGCGGCGGGCTGCTGAGTGTGTCCGCCGTCGGCGGGTCGAACGCCTGGGCCGCGGGGTGGGTCCAGGTCTCCGATCCCGCCAAGCCCGGGACGCGTCCCTCGTCGCACGACGAGGGGCTGGTCGCGCACTGGAACGGCAAGGCCTGGCAGCGGGTCGCGCTGCCCCGGATCGGGACGGCGTGGACGCTGAACTCGATCACGGCCGCCGGGGCCGACGACGTCTGGGCCGTGGGCACCGTCGCCCAGGGCGACAGCAACGTCCCTCTCGCCCTGCACTACGACGGCCGCAGTTGGACGGCCCAGCGGGGCTCCGTCTTCGGCGGGACCGTGAACGGCGCGAACGGCGACCTGACGGGGATCGCCGCGCACGGTCACGACGACGTGTGGGCCGTGGGCGCCTACCGCGTGCCGGGCGCCCGCGTCAGTCAGGCCCTGATCGAGCACTGGAACGGACACCGCTGGGTCCGCGTGGCCGCTCCGGCGGCCGCAGGCCCGCTGACCGGCGTCGCCGCGGCGCCGGGCGGCATGGTGGCCGTGGGCGGTTCCACCGACGCGGCCGGCGACGGTTACGGGCTGAGGGTGGGTGGTGGTCGCGCCGTCTCGCTCGGACTGCCCGCGAACACGGCCGCCGCCCGGTACGCGCCCTGGGCGGTGGGCCTGTACGGCGGGCTGATCACCGTCGTCGGGGCGGTGGACCGTCCCGGTCAGTCGTTGCCGCAGCCGATGGTGCTGACGGGCCGCGGCTGAGCCGTCCCGACGCCAGGGCGGTCGGGCAGGTCGGCAGGCGTCCGGCCGGGGGTTGAATGCTGATCCGATGGGATGAAGAACTGATCGACGGCGATTCAGTTCCCCCTCCGCTGGCCAGCGTTGAGGGTCATGGAGAAACGTTCTTTCCGGGCACCCCGATGGCTCGGGCGTAGCGGTGCCCTCACCTCGGTGCTGGCGTTCCTGGTGACGGCGCTCGGCGCCGCGTTCGCCCCCGCCGCAGAGGCGGCGAGCGTACGGGCGGTGTATCCGACGGCGGCCGAGCAGCGGCACTGCCACGGGAGCGGGACCAGGCTCGTGGTCTGCGTCGACCAGAGCGCGCAGCGGCTGTGGGTGGTGCGGGGCAGGTCGGTGATCTTCGGGCCGGTCACGGTGCGGACGGGACGGCGCGGGCAACTGACGCGGACCGGGACCTTCCGCATCTACTGGCGCCATCAGCACCACTGGTCGAGCCTGTACAACGCGCCCATGCCGTACGCCCAGTTCTTCAGCGGCGGCGAGGCGCTGCACGGGGTCTACGGGAACCTCGGCCGAGGTCCCGGCTCGCACGGCTGCGTCAATCTGACCGTCCACGACGCGGCACGGCTGTGGCCGCTGACGCGAACGGGCACCGTGGTCGAGGTGTGGGGGCACAAGCCCGGCTCGTGAGAGTCCTGCACAGAAGCGGCCCGGCCGGTGTCGTAGGGGTGGTACCGGGAGCGATCACCCGGCCGGGGATGTGAGGATGGTGCCCATGAGTGACAACGTTTTCTTCGACATCACCATCGACGACCAGCCGGCCGGCCGGATCGTCTTCCACCTGTTCGACGAGACCGTCCCGAAGACGGCCCGCAACTTCCGTGAGCTCGCCACCGGCGAGCAGGGCTTCGGCTACGAGGGTTCGCACTTCCACCGCGTGATCCCGGAGTTCATGCTGCAGGGCGGTGACTTCACCCGCGGCAACGGCACCGGCGGCAAGTCCATCTACGGCGAGAAGTTCGAGGACGAGAACTTCACGCTGAAGCACACCAAGCCGGGCCTGCTGTCGATGGCCAACGCCGGCCGCAACACCAACGGCTCGCAGTTCTTCATCACCACCATCGTCACCGACTGGCTCGACGGCAAGCACGTCGTCTTCGGCGAGGTCGTCGAGGGCATGGACGTCGTCAAGAAGATCGAGTCCCTGGGCTCGCGCACCGGCGCCACCAGCGCCAAGATCAGCATCGCCAAGTCCGGCACGGTCTGATCCGACGCCGCCTGAGCGGATGGGGCGCCCGGCCCGTTGTGGCCGGGCGCCCCACGTGCGTCCGGAGCCGGTCAGGCGCGGGCCAGCAGGTCCAGGACGTGCCAGTGCTTCGGGCCGCTGACCGCGTTGCCCTCGCGTTCCTCCTCGCGCACGGCCAGGACCTCCAAGCCGTCGAGGAGGGCGCGGGCCTCGGCCGCGGAGTGGGTGGTGAGCTCGGGATCGCCCGCCCAGGTGTCGCGGGGCCCGAAGAGGTTCACCGCGAGGATCGCGCCCGGCCGCAGCGCGTCGCGGATCAGGGACCAGGTGCGGGCGAAGACCTCCCGCCGCTGGAACGGCAGGGCGTAGCCCGCATAGATCAGGCCCGCGTCCGGCAGCCGGTCGAGGGCGGCGAAGGACTGCTCCACGACGGTCAGGCGGTCCCGCCGTGCGGGCCGGACGGCGGCCTCGATCCGCAGGTGCGCTCCCGGAGCGCCGTCGAGCGCGAGGACCCGCCAGCCCGCGTCGAGCAGCGCGGCGGTCTCGCGCCCTGCACCCGCGCCGAGGTCGACGGCCAGGTCGACGGCCGGGCCGTCGTGCGGATCGCCCGCGGTGGCGATCGCCTCCAGGCAGAGCGGACGGACCGGGCTGTCGGCGGTGGCCCGGTAGAAAGGCTCCCAGTCTTCGATCACGTCGTTCATTCTGCGCGAAGCGCCGGCTCGTCGGAGTGCTCGCCGGGATTGTCAGTGCCGGGTGCCAAGCTCGGGCCATGGAGAGTGGGAGCGAGGACCGGAGCGGCACCCGGGCCTTCTGGCGGTTGATCGAGCAGGCCCGCGCCGTCGCCGGGGTGGAGGACAGCGGCGCTGTCGCGGCGACGGCCTCGGCGCTGCTCGCGCGGTGCCGGGCGGGGGAGATCGTCGCGGCGCAGCGGGCGCTGTGGGCACTGATGGAGGAGTCGTACCGCAGTCCGCTGTGGGCCGCCGCTTACATGATCAACGGCGGTTGCTCGGACGACGGGTTCGACTACTTCCGCGGGTGGTTGATCCTGCAGGGGCAGCAGGTGTTCGAGCGCGTGATCGTCGATCCGGACGCGCTGGCCGAGCTCGCCCCGGTCCGCGAGGCCGCCGCGCACGGGTGGGAGCTGGAGGGTGAGGAGGCGCTGGCCATCGCCTGGGACGCCCACCGGCGCGCCACGGGCGGCGAGCAGCTGCCCGCAGGGTGCTTCAGCGTCCGCTACCCGGAGCTGGACCAGGCCTGGAACTTCGACTTCGACGACATGGGCGAGATGCGGCGCAGGCTGCCGCGCCTGGCGGCGCTGTACGCGGGGGAGCCCGCCGTCTGAGTCGGTCCCCCGGATCGCGGCGTCCGTGCCTTGCCCCGGCGTGAACACCGGGGCAAGGCACGCGGGGTGACCGGAGGTCAGTGCGAGGCCGCCACCAGGTCGGGCAGGAGCAGCGCCGCGTTCGGGGTGCCGAGGCCCGTGACGGGGTCCCAGCCGGTGGACGCGGGGTAGCCCGGGACGGACGGGTCGGCGGTGTTGTTGCCGATGGTGATGTCGTTGAAGTCCGCCGCGTACTGTGCCGGGTTCGCCGCCACCTTGTAGAGCGCGGGGTTGATCGGGCCGAGGCCGCCGCCGTTGAGCTGGTCGGCGATGGCGACGAGGCCGGCCCACTGCGGGCAGGCGAGCGACGTGCCGCCGACGTCGTACCAGCCGGTGCTGCAGGCCGTGCTGCCGCAGGAGAGGCCGCTGTCGCCGTCCGGCGGCAGGGAGATGTAGACCAGCATGCCGGTACCGGCGCTGGCCTGGAGGGAGACGTCCGGCACGCCGCGCATCGCGCCGATCGCGGAGCTGCCGGCGGGCAGGGTCCCCTGGTAGGACGGGCGGGCGAAGACGGAGCTGTAGCCGCCGCCCCCGTCGGTCCAGCCGATCTCGGCCTGGCCCGGGTGGGCCTGGCAGGTGGCCGGGTTGCTGCTGCTGTCCGCGGTCCGGGCGCTGTTCGTGCCCGCGTTCGCGTCCGTGCAGAGGTAGGTGCCGCCGACGCCGGTGACCAACGGGTCGGAGGCGGGCCACTCGACGCCCGGGTCCGGCAGGGTGGTGCCGCCCTTCTTCACCGGGGTCTTGGTCGTGATCGCCGAGCCGTTGTCGCCGGAGGAGCCGAGGACCGTGACGCCGTTGTTCGAGGCGTCCTGGAAGGCGTAGCGCAGGTTCTGCAGGGCCGCGGTGCTGGAGAACGCGCCCTCGCCGGAGGCGAAGGACTGCGAGATGACGTTGGCCAGGTGGTGCTGGACCACGTAGTCCTCGGCCGCCATCATCTGCGGGAAGCCCTGGACGCCGAGGGTCTCCGCGGTGGTCGTGGTGACCAGCAGGATGTTCGCCCCCGGCGCGACCGCGTGCGCGGTCTCGACGTCGAGGGAGACCTCCAGCGCCCAGGCGGCCTTGTCCTCCTGGCCGGTGCCCTTGCTGGTGGGCGGCGGCGCCACGGTGGCGGGCGCGCCCTGCAGGTGCAGCTCGCTGAAGGAGGGCATGCCGGGCGTGCAGGTGACCGCCTCCTCGCCGCACATGGGTGCGACTCCGAAGGCCTGGTCGAAGACGTGGAGGTCGTGGGCCATGGTGTCGCTGCCGTAGGAGTCCACGATCGCGATGGTCATGCCCCTGCCGTCGTCCCCGGCCGTGTAGAGCGGGCCGAGGTCGTAAGCGGCCTGCACGGACTGCGGGGTGAAGCAGCGTCTGCCGACGGAGCCGCACTGGTCCTGGGTGGGCGGGGTGTTGGCGGTGCTCAGCTGCGTGTACTCCGCGACGGTCGGTCTGACCTGCGGGTAGGCCGCTGCTGTGGTGCTCGTCACCGCACTCGCGCCGAGCGCGGCGCCGGGTGCGGCGAGGGTGAGGCCGCTCACGACTGCGGCAAGCAGTCGGCGGCGCACCGATGGAACCATAGAGAGCCCTCCGGAGGGTGTGAGGGGATCAGGTTCGTGCGGGCCCACGCTAGAGGCGGACGGTCGTCCGCACTACGCCTCGGACACGACCGAGACCGGAGCGCAACCTGTTGACCCCTCGGGCCGTGGTGCCAAAGGTCCGCCCTGGCCCGCCCGGTGGCCCGCCCCGGCCCGCCTACGACCTGAGTCCGAGTCGAGGTCATCCCGGAGGTGGTTTTTGCGCGGACGAGTGTGCGCTACATTTAGTTGCTGGGAGCAAGCAACTAAGTGGGGAGGCGGGGGGCGTCGTGGCACGGACGAACCAGGCCGAGCAGTCCGACCCGGTCGCGGCGGAGCTCGGTGAGGAGCTGGTCCGCTTCTTCCGGTTCATGCAGGCGCGCAAGCAGCGCTCACGCGACGAGCACGGCGGCGGAGACCGCGTGCTGCTCGCCGTTCTGGTCCGCTGCGGGCCGAGGCGCGCGACGGATCTCGCCGTCGACGCGCATCTGGACCTGTCGACGGTGAGCCGTCAGGTCCGCTCGCTCGTCGAGCGTGGCCTGGTGGAGCGCACGCCCGACCCCGAGGACCGGCGCGGCGTGCTGCTCTCGGTCTCGCCGAGCGGCCTGGCCGCCTTCGAGGCCTTCCGGGAGCAACGCAACCGGGAGCTCAGCGCCCTCCTGGAGAACTGGACCGGGGCGGACCGCCAACAGCTGGTCCGTCTCCTGTCCCGCCTGAACGACGAATTCGCCCGGCACCACACCGCCGAGCAGGGAGCAGCCAAGTGAGCAGCAGCAACAGCCACGGAGGGGCGGCCACCGCCGCCGCGCCGGGCATACCCGACGCCGCGGCCAGAGCCGGACTGAGCCACCGCCAGATCCTGACGATCCTGTCGGGCCTGATGATGGGCATGTTCCTGGCCTCGCTCGACCAGACCATCGTCTCCACCGCGATCCGGACCATCGCCGACGACCTGCACGGTCTGAGCCAGCAGGCGTGGACCACGACGGCGTACCTGATCACCTCGACGATCGCCACGCCGCTGTACGGCAAGCTCTCCGACATCTACGGCCGCAAGCCGTTCTTCCTCGCGGCGATCAGCATCTTCGTCGTCGGCTCGATCGCCTGCACCTTCTCCACCTCGATGATCGAGCTGGCCGGGTTCCGGGCGTTCCAGGGTGTGGGCGCCGGTGGTCTGATGTCCCTGGCGCTGGCGATCATCGGCGACATCGTGCCGCCGCGCGAACGCGCCCGCTACCAGGGCTACATCCTCTCCGTCTTCGCCACCTCCAGCGTGCTCGGCCCGCTGGTCGGCGGCTTCCTGGCCGGTCAGACCACGATTCTCGGCATCTCCGGCTGGCGCTGGGTCTTCCTGGTCAACGTGCCGATCGGCATGATCGCGCTGGTCGTCGTCGCCAAGGTGCTGAACGTCCCGCACGTCCGCCGCGAGCAGCGGATCGACTGGTGGGGCGCGGTGACCATCGCCGTCGGCGTGGTGCCGCTGCTGCTGGTGGCCGAGCAGGGCCAGGGCTGGGGCTGGACCTCCGCGCGTTCGTTGAGCTGCTACGCGATCGGCGCCGTCGGCATCGTCGTCTGGCTGCTGGTCGAGCGCCGCATGGGCGACGCCGCGCTGATCCCGATGCGGCTCTTCTCCAACAAGGTCTTCAGCCAGACCAGTCTGCTGTCCGTGCTCGTCGGCATGGCGATGTTCGGCGGGATGATGATGATCCCGCAGTACCTGCAGATCGTGAAGGGCGCGAGCCCGACCAAGTCCGGTCTGATGATGCTGCCGCTGATGCTCGGCATGATGGTCACGTCGATCGTCGTCGGCCGGCTGATCGCCCGGACCGGGCACTACAAGATCTACCCGGTGGTCGGCACTGCCGTCATGGTCGGCTCCATGCTCCTCTTCCACTTCCGGGTGGAGTGGAACACCCCGCTGCCGGAGACCATGGGCTACATGGCCGTCTTCGGCGTCGGCCTGGGCCTGACCATGCAGACGCTGACGCTGGCCGTGCAGAACGCGGTCCCGCCGCAGGACATGGGCGTGGCCACCGCCTCGGCGACCTTCTTCCGCCAGCTCGGTGCGACGGCCGGTACCGCGATCTTCCTCTCGGTGCTGTTCAGCACGGTGAAGGACAACGTCGCCAAGGCCTTCACCTCGGCCCAGCACACCCCGGCGTTCCAGCAGGCCTATGCGCAGCACCCGCACGCGCTGTCCGGCGCGAACTCCTCGTCGGTGCTGAGCGACTCCTCCTTCATCCAGAAGCTCCCGGACGCCCTGGCCGCGCCCTTCAAGGTCGGCTTCGCCGACTCGATGCACCTGGTCTTCCTGATCGCCTCCGGCGTCGCGGTGGTGGCCTTCCTGCTCGCCGTGATCATCAAGGAGGTCCCGCTGCGCAAGGTCTCCGGAATCCAGGCCCGGGCGGCGGAGGAAGCGGACAAGTCGGCGTAACTCGTATCACCCCCATGGGTGATACGGTGACCCGCCATGAAGGGTTTCCGGAAGTTTCTGCTCCGCGGCAATGTGGTCGACCTGGCCGTGGGTGTCGTCATCGGTGCGGCGTTCACCGGCGTGGTGCAGGGGTTCGTCAAGGACTTCCTGACGCCGCTGATCGGCCTCTTCGGCGGCAAGAACAACGACCTTGCCGCGAAGTCCTGGCACCACTTCCAGTACGGCGACTTCATCAACGTGGCGTTGAGCTTCCTGATCACCGCAGCGGTCGTCTACTTCCTCGTCGTGCTGCCGGTCACCAAGCTGACGACCCGCTTCTCGACGAAGGCGGACGTGGACGCGCCGAAGAAGGACTGCCCGGAGTGCCTGAGCTCCATCCCGGCGGCCGCCAGCCGCTGCGCGTTCTGCACCGCGCAGCTGCCGGTGCAGTACGCCACCATCCCGAGGCAGTGACCGTCACACGTTGACGACCAGTGCGGGCCGACGAGGATCGTCGGCCCGCACGGTCATGTCGGCGGACTCCTCGGGGCGGATCTCCGCCTGGTAGCGGGCGAAGGCGGACAGGGTCCACCGCTCGGCCTCCGGTGTGCGGCGCTCCAGCGCGGCCGGGGTCAGCCGCAGGTGGACCGCCAGGTCGAGCGGGAACCAGCGGCCCAGCAGCAGAGGGCCGTCGAGGACCAGCACCCCGCCGGGGGCCAGCGGGACGCGCTCCGCGCGCGTGGCGCGGTCGGTGACCGGATCCCAGAGCGTCGGCAGGACCAGGCCCGAGCCTCCGGGCTCCAGCGGGTCGAAGACCTCACGGAAGAGGGCACCCGCGTCCAGCCAGCGGTCCAGGTAGGCGTCCGGGTCGTGGTGACCGTACTCGAAGCGCAGCGACGCGGGCCGCAGGAAGTCCCGTGCGCGGATCCGCTGGACGGGCCGCCCGCGCAGCCGCAGCGGCTCGACGAGCGCGTCCGCGAGGTCGCCGGGACGGGCGGCGTCCGCGCCGTCCACGGCGACCCTGGTCCAGGTCCGGCCCTCCTCGGAGCCGGCTGTCGCCAGCGCGGCGATCCGCTCCGCGAGCTCCTCGGCGAGCGACTCCGGAGTGAGCGGCCGGACCTGCGGCATCAGGCGGAGGCCGCGGTCAGCGCGTCCAGCTCGGCCTGCGTCAGCGTGAGCTCGGGGAAGGCGACCAGGTCGGCCAGCTGCTCGACGGTGCGGGCGGAGGCGATCGGCGCAGCGATGGTGGGCTGCGCGGCGAGCCACGCCAAGGCGACGGTGGCGACCGCGACGCCGTGCGCCTCGGCGGTCGCGTCCAGCGCGGCGAGGACCTGCCGGCCCCGCTCGCTGGCGGCGTGCTTCTCGGCGCCGCTCGCGCGCACGCTGTCGACCTTCTGGCCACCGGCGCGGTACTTGCCCGTCAGGAAGCCTGCGGCCAGGGCGTAGTAGGGAACCCCGGAGAGCCCGTACTCGGACGCGACGTCCGCCAGTTCGCCCTCGTACGTGTCGCGCGACATCAGGTTGTAGTGCGGCTGCAGTGCGACGTACTCGGCCAGGCCCTCACGGCGGGCGAACTGCATGGAGGCGCGCAGCCGGGCCGGAGAGATGTTGGACGCGGCGATCTGGCGGACCTTGCCCGCCCGGACCAGGGCGTCCAGCGCGGTCATGATCTCCTCGACCGGCGTGGACTCGTCGTCGAAGTGCGTGTAGAGCAGGTCGATCCGGTCCGTGCCGAGACGCTTCAGCGAGGCCTCCGCGGCGGCGGTGATGTTGTCGGCCCGCAGGCCCTGGAACTGCGGGTGTGCCCCGAGCTTGGTGGCGATGACGACGTCGTCGCGGTTGTCCCGGGCGGCCGTCCAGGCGCCGATGATCGTCTCGGACTCGCCGCCGGTGTGACCGGGGACCCAGGCCGAGTAGACGTCGGCGGTGTCGACGAAGTTGCCGCCGGCGGCGGTGTAGGCGTCGAGGACGGCGAAGGACTGATCGCGGTCGGCGGACCAGCCGAAGACGTTGCCGCCGAGGTTGAGCGGGAAGACGGAGAGGTCGGAGCTGCCGAGCTGCACACGTGCGGAGGAGGTCATGCCGTGCTCAACGACATGCGAGTGAGGACGTGTTCCCCGACACGCCGCACGACTTCTCCACGCGAAATCCGGGGTTTCTGTCACAGAGCTGCGACATTCGGGGGTCCAGCTTCCGGTCGTCATTGGCTAGAGTCAGGGCACATGTCGAACTACCAGAACTACCAGCCCTCGAACGAGGACACCTCGGCGAGCACGCAGATGTTCCGCGCCTTCGTCGACGAGCCCGTGGTCCAGCCGGCGACCGCGCCCAGCGAGACGCGCCGCACCGGCGTCATCGCCGCCGCGGTGATCATCGGCCTGGTGGTCGTGATCGGCGTCGTCTACCTCGCGTTCAAGTAAGCACCGTTCCCGTCAGCACACAGGCGTTCGTACCGGCTCAGCCGAGGGTCGCCGCCCGGGTCTCCAGGTGCATGCCGAGTGGGACGCGCCACGCGTCCAGGCAGATGGTCCAGCTCTCGTCGGCGCTCGCGTGCCCGGCGACGGGCGCGGCCAGCGGCTGGCTCGTCCGGTAGGTCCACCAGTCGACGCCGAGTGCGCCGATGACGTGTGTGGCGAAGGTCACCGTGCCGCCGGTGGCGGCGCGGTCGCCGCTGTTGGCGAGCGTGAGCGTGACCTTCTGGCACCAGCGCTGAGCGGTGTCGGCGGTCTGCAGCGCCGTGACCGCGAGACTGGCGGGCGTCTGCGGCGGCGGTGTGCCCGTACCGCCGGTGGCTCCGCCGCCGGTGCTTCCCCCGGTCCCTCCGTGGCCGCCGCCCTGGGCCGGAGGGCTGCTCGGCGTGCCGCCGCTGCCCGCGCCCGTACCTGAGCCCGTACCTGTGCCGCCGCCACCGCCTGTGCCGCCGCCCGCCCCCGGGGTCCCGGGCGTTGAGGCCGGGGCGCCGGGCGTGCCCGAGGTGTCCGCCCCGCCCTTCGTGCCGGTCGCGTCCGCCGGGCCGGGCGCCGACGAAGCGCGCGTCGACGTGTGCGGGTCGAGCGGGACGAAGACCACGCCACCCTGGGAGGGCGTCGTCGCGGCCGGCGCGGGAGCGTCGTCGAGCGCGACCGAGCTTCCGCGGTCCGCTCCGCAACCCGCGAGGGCCAGCACCGTGGCACCGAGCAACCCGCCGATCACCAGCCCCTTCGTGGTACGCGCCATCGCCGACCGCCTCCCCGCCCCGTCTCCGGAGACGCCAGTTTACTGACGGGTCATCAGGTCAGGAAGACACCCTTCGGCGCGGCCTCGGCGGGTGCCTACACTGGCGAACGATTGCACGAAGAAACGTTCGTCCCGACCCGAGGGAGCCGATGTGACCCAGCAGGACCGCGTCGTCGACACCGGCACCGACCGCGCCCCCGGGCGCAGCCTCGGGCTGCAGTGCGCCGTGAACGCTCGTGACCTGGGCGGATACCGCACCGCAGACGGTCGGACGGTCCGCTTGGGCGTCGCGCTGCGCGGTGACGCGCTGCACCGGGCCACGGACGAGGACCTCGCCGTCCTTGAGGGCCTGGGCCTGCGCCACGTGATCGACCTGCGCGGCACGAACGAGGTCGTCGAGAACGGCGCGGACCGGCTCCCCGCCGGCGTCGAGCTGGAGGCCCAGCCCGTCTTCGCCACCGACCACGACATCTACGCCTCGCT
The DNA here is from genome assembly GCF_000787835.1 of Streptacidiphilus melanogenes. GTDB lineage: Bacteria > Actinomycetota > Actinomycetes > Streptomycetales > Streptomycetaceae > Streptacidiphilus > Streptacidiphilus melanogenes. Next base: position 102,059 of record NZ_BBPP01000016.1, on the reverse strand, counting down.
CCGCGACACGCTCGCCGCGCAGGACGGCGACGCCCAGCGCGACCTGCTCGGCGACGGCGGCGCACAGCGGATGATGGTCTCGATGTACGGGTGGTTCGTCACCGACCCCGAGATCCGCGGGCGCTTCGCCGCGACGGTCAAGGCGCTGGCCCGCCCCGAGAACCTGCCGCTCTTCTTCCACTGCACGGCCGGCAAGGACCGCACGGGCTGGACGGCGGCGATCGTCCTCACCGCCCTCGGTGTGGACCGCGAGACGGTCTACGCGGACTACCTGCTCACCAACGAGCGCACGGACGGGCTGATCGCCCGCATCCTCGACCACCTCGGCACCCAGGGCGTCATGCGCGAGCCCGAGCTGATGCGCCCCGTCATGCACGCGGACCGCGCCTACCTCGACGCCTCCTTCGCCGCGGTGGAGGCCGGCTGGCCCAGCTTCGACGCGTTCCTGCGCGAGGGGCTGGGACTTGCACAGGGGGACCTCGAGGCGCTGAGGAAGAACCTTCTGGACTGACGTTCACCCCAGGGGCGCTGGGCCCGCGCCCCTGGGGTGAGCACCTATCCCTCGGCGATCAGGCCTTCGCGGAGGGTGGCCAGGGTGCGCGTCAGGAGGCGGGAGACGTGCATCTGGGAGATGCCGATCTCCTCGCCGATCTGTGACTGCGTCATGTTCCCGAAGAACCGCAGCATGATGATCCGCCGTTCGCGTGCGGGCAGCCGCGCGAGCAGGGGCTTCAGGGCCTCGCGGTACTCGACGCCCTCCATCGCCGCGTCCTCGTAGCCGAGGCGCTCCGCGAGGGGGCCGTCGCCGTCCTCCTCGGAGGGCGTGCTGTCGAGCGAGGACGCCGTGTAGGCGTTGCCGACGGCGAGGCCCTCGACGACCTCCTCCTCGCTGACGCCGAGGCACTCGGCGAGCTCGGGGACGGTCGGGCTGCGGTCCAGCCGCTGGCTGAGGTCGTCGCCGGCCTTGGTGAGGGCCAGGCGCAGCTCCTGCAGGCGGCGCGGAACGCGCACCGACCAGCTGGTGTCGCGGAAGAAACGCTTGATCTCGCCGATGATCGTCGGCATCGCGAAGGTGGGGAACTCCACGCCGCGGTCGTGGTCGAACCGGTCGATGGCCTTGATCAGGCCGATCGTGCCGACCTGGACGATGTCCTCCATCGGTTCGTTGCGGCTGCGGAAGCGCGCGGCCGCGTAGCGGACCAGCGGCAGGTTGAGTTCGATCAACGTGTTCCGCACGTACGCGTAGTCGGGGTGCTCCGATGTGAGCTCCGCGAACCGCAGGAAGAGCGACCGGGAGAGGGTGCGGGTGTCGAGCCCGTCCTCTGCCGGAGCGGCCGCCGGAACGACCGCCTGAGCGGTCGCCCGCTGGGCGGGAAGGACCACGGCGCCGTGGACAAGAGCGTCGTCTGCGCCGTGCGCCTCATGGACGAGTGCCTCGGACACGCTGCAACCCCCTTCAACTCAGCCATCGATGAGTCGACATGCCGACGACTCCGTACCTCCACTGGGATACCGGCACAGCATCCCCGGCAAACCACGAGAGGGCCAGATGTCACGCGGCGGCAACGTGCTGTCAGGAGCGATTTCCCAGGTTGATCAGTAGGACTATTACGGCATATGACGGACACTCGACTACGCAGAGCGATCGGCGTGAGGCGAGGGGGCGTGCGCCTGAGGAGGCCTCAGTTCTCCCAGTGGTTGCCGCTTCGCAACCGGGCGAAGATCCGTGCGAGCAGGCGTGACACGTGCATCTGGGACATGCCGAGCTCGGTGGAGATCTGCGACTGGGTGAGGTTGCCGAAAAAGCGCAGCATCACAATCTGTCGCTCCCGGTCCGGCAGCTGCACGAGCAGGTGACGGACCATGTCCCGATGCTCCACATGGGTGAGGGCGGCGTCCTCGTAGCCGAGCCGGTCGAGCAGGGCGAGGCCGCCGTCGTGCTCCTGCTGGGCCTCCAGTGAGGTGGCGTTGTAGGCGCGGCCGGCGTCGAGGCAGGCGCGCACATCCTCCTCGGGGATGCGCAGCGACGCGGCGATCTCGGGCACCTTGGGCTGGCGTCCGTGGGTGACCGTCAGCTCCTCCATCGCGCTGCTGACCTGGACCCACAGCTCCTGGAGTCGACGCGGGACGTGCATGGTGCGGACGTTGTCGCGGAAGTAGCGCTTGATCTCGCCGAGGATGGTGGGCAGGGCGTAGGTGGGGAACTGGACGCCGCGACTGAGGTCGAACCGGTCGATGGCGTTGATCAGCCCGATGGTGCCGACCTGGACGACGTCCTCCATCGGCTCGCTGCGGCCGCGGAAGCGCGCCGCCGCGTAGCGGACCAGCGGCAGGTTGACCTCGATCAGGGCGGCGCGCACGCGCTCGTGCTCCGGGGAGCCTGAGGGCAGTTCGGCCATGCGCTCGAAGAGCACGCGGGTCAGCGCACGCACGTCGACCCGCGACTCCGCGATCGCGGAGGAGAGCGGCTCGGCGGGGGGCGTCGTCTCGCCTGCCCCGCCGGGGGCCTCTCCCGGTGCCTGCATCGCCACGCCGCCCCTCGTGATCCCTTGTGATATCCAGCGAAAGCCAGTCCCATATCTGGCAAAACTGGTCATAGCATCACAAGTCGGTCCGGAGGCGAGCAAGCACCGGCCTTACGCGTGTTGGTGGAATCCGCTGCTCCGGATCGTCTCCGGTTGCGCGGACGCCGACGGTGTGTCAGACCTCGAAGTCGGCGATGACCCAGGTGGCGAACTCGCGCCAGAGCCCGGCGGCGGCCACGTGGTCGGGGTGGGTCAGGTAGGCCTGGAGCGCCTCGCGGTCCTCGACCAGGCTGTTGATCGCGAAGTCGTAGGCGATGTCGCGCTCGGTGACGTTCCAGCCGATCTGCCACTCGCGCAGCTGCGGCACGGTCGTGCCGACCTTCTCGAACGCGGCGACGGCGGCGGGAACGCGCGGGTCGTCCTTGGTCACACCGTCGTTCAGCTTGAACAGGACCAGGTGGCGGATCATGAGCGGCACTCCTTGGCGGGTCGAGTGCCCCGAGGGTACTTCACCTGCGGCATCACTTGATCAGGCTGCTCATGAACGTGCCCACGGCCTTCGCCGCGTGGGAGATCCCGGTGAAGCCCACCTGCACCAGATCGGCCGCCCGGACCGGAGAGGTGATGATCGTGTACAGCACGAAGATCACGACGGCCCAGGTGATGATCTTCCTGGCCTGCCCCATCTCTCGTGCACCTCCCCGTGCCGTCGCCCCTGACACTCATTCACCCGTGCGGACTCTCACCCGTACGGGCGAAGCCTAACCCGCTCCCCCGGGCGGATGTGAGCAGTGCGTCAAGCCGAAGGGACCAAGGTCCCCGCACATCAGGCCCAACGCCGCCTGCGGGTGGCGGCGCCCGGCGGCAGAGTGGAAGACGTACCGAGCAGGTCTGGCAGGGACCTCCAGGTACGTGGACCGGACTTCCCGCTGTGGGATCGACGGCTCGTCCCTTCCCGGACGCGTCCTCGATCGGGAACTCCGCAGGGGAGCGGCAGCGAACCCCCGTCGCTGCTCCCCTTCCGTGCGAAGTCCTGCTCCCGGCGCCATGGCAGGGTGGTCGGCGCCGGGAGCGGGGCTTTCGCGACCGAGGACCGCCGCGGGCCTGGGAGAATGGGGACGTGCCCGCCGATCTCTCCCTCGTGTCCGACTGCGGCAGCTGCTTCGGGCTGTGCTGCGTCGCCCTCCCCTTCTCCAAGTCCGCGGACTTCGCGAAGAACAAGGCCGCCGGAACGCCATGCGCGAACCTCGCCGAGGACTTCCGGTGCGGAATCCACGCGCGGCTGCGGGAATCCGGGTACGCCGGCTGCACGGTCTTCGACTGCTTCGGGGCCGGGCAGAAGGTCTCCCAGCTGACCTTCGGCGGCGTCGACTGGCGACGCGAGCCCGCCTCCGCGCCGGCGATGTTCGCGGCGTTCTCCGTGATGCGGCAGCTGCACGAGCTGCTCCGGTACCTGAACGAGGCCGCCGACCTCCCGGCCGCCGCGCCGGTGGCCCCGCGTCTGCGCAGCGCGTTCGCGGACGTCGAGGGCATGACGCGCGAGGACGCCGACGCGCTGGCCGCGCTGGACGTGGCAGCGGTCCGCGCCGGGGTGAGCGAGCTGCTCCTGGAGGCGAGCGAGCTGGTCCGTGCCGGGCTGCCCGGACGCCGGCGGAACCACCGCGGCGCCGACCTGGTCGGCGCGAAGCTGCGCCGGGCCGACCTGCGCGGGGCGAACCTGCGCGGCGCCTACCTGATCGGCGCGGACCTGCGCGACGCGGACCTGCGCGGGGCGGACGTGATCGGCGCGGATCTGCGCGGGGCGGATCTGCGCGGCGCGGACCTCACCGGTGCGCTGTTCCTCACCCAACCCCAGCTGAACGCCGCCCGCGGCGACGCGGCGACGCGCCTGCCCGGGACGCTGGCCCGGCCGGGCCACTGGACCGGCTGAGCCGGTCCGGAGAATCCGCGCGTCGCCGGTGTCGATTCCGCCCGACCCCGCTCGTATAGAGGGTGAGAGAGGGCGACACCGCACGAGGAGGCGACACCATGAAGAAGCAGTACCTGCTCAGCATGTACCAGCCGCAGGGCCCGATCCCGGACGCCGAGTTCCTGGCGAAGGTGATGGCCGAGCTGGGCGCGATCCGCAGCGAGCTCCAGTCCACCGGGGACTGGGTCTTCGGCCAGGGCCTGCACGATCCGGGCACGGCGACGGTGCTGCGGCCCAAGGACGGCGAGGTGCTGGTCACCGACGGGCCGTTCACCGAAGGCAAGGAGTACCTCGGCGGGTTCAGCATCATCAAGGCCGTCGATCTGGACGCGGCGCTGGCCTGGGGCAACCGCTACGCACAGGCGACGGGCCTGCCGATCGAGGTGCGCCCGTTCCAGGGCGAGGTCGAGGACTGAACCCCGTGCCGCAGGGTGCCGGCTCGGTTCCTCCAGAGGAGATCACCCGGATCTTCCGGGCGGAGTACGGGCGGGCCGTGGCCGTCCTGGTCCGCGCGCTCGGCGACATCGACCTCGCCGAGGACGCGGTCCAGGAGGCCTTCACCGTCGCCGCCGAGCGCTGGCCCGCGGCCGGGCTGCCGCCCAGCCCGGTCGGCTGGATCATCACCACGGCCCGGAACAAGGCAGTCGACCGCGCCCGCCGCGAGGCCACCCGGGACGCGCGCCAGGCGGAGGCGCTGCTGCTGCACGCGCCCCAGGGGAGCGACGGCCAGGATCGGGAGGAGGGTCCCGTGCACGACGACCGGCTGCGTCTGATCTTCACCTGCTGCCACCCGGCCCTTGCCGAGCCCGCCCAGGTCGCCCTCACGCTCCGGCTGCTCGGCGGCCTCACCACGGCCGAGATCGCCCGCGCGTTCCTGGTGAGCGAGCCCACGATGGCGCAGCGCCTCGTCCGGGCGAAGGGCAAGATCCGCGACGCCCGCATCCCCTACCGGCTCCCGGAGGAGGCCGACCTGCCCGACCGCCTGCGCCCGGTCCTCGCGGTCATCTACCTGATCTTCAACGAGGGCTACCTCTCGTCGGAGGGCGCAGGCCGAACCGACGGCGCGGAGGACGCGGCGGGCGGCCGGAGCGCGCGGAGCGCGAGCGGCGTCGGCGCGTGGGGAGCCCCGGACAGCGCCTGGGGCGCGGGGGCGGCGGACGGCGTGCCGGGCGCGGGAGGAGCGGACGGCGTCGAGGCCGCGACGAGCGGGCAAGGCGCGAGGGGTGTCGATGCCGCGGACAGCTCGGACAACGCGCGGGTCCCAGCGGACAGGGCGGGAACGGCGGATACGGCGGCCTCCGACGGCGCCACGGGTCCGCGGAGCGCGGGCGGCGGCGACCCGGCGCGGGAGGAGCTGTGCGGGGAGGCGATCCGGCTCGGGCGGCTGCTGGTCGCGTTGATGCCGGACGAGCCCGAGGCGATGGGGCTGCTGGCGCTCATGCTGCTGATCCGGTCGCGGCGGCCCGCCCGCTTCGGGCCGGACGGCGAGCTCGTGCTGCTCGCCGAGCAGGACCGGGGTCTCTGGGACGCGGGCCTGATCGCGGAGGGCCAGGCGCTGGTGCGTCGTTGTCTGCGGCGGGACCGGCCCGGGCCGTACCAGATCCAGGCCGCCATCAACGCCGTGCACAGCGACGCGCGGACCGCCGAGGCGACGGACTGGGGGCAGATCCTGCGCCTGTACGACCAGCACCTCGCCGTCGCGCCCACCCCCGTGGTCGCCCTGCACCGGGCCGTCGCCCTCGCCCAGGTGGCCGGTCCGGCGGCGGCGCTGGCGGAGGTCGACGGCCTGGCCGAGCGGTTGGACGGCTACCACCTCCTGCACGCGCTCCGCGCGGACCTGTTGATCCGCCTCAGCCGCCCCGCAGAGGCCGCGCAGGCCCTGGAACACGCCCTCGCCCGTACCCGCAACCCCGCCGAACGCGACCAGCTGCAGCGTCGACTGCGACGGCTCTGACCTGCCACTCTTCCGAAAGGATCGGGGACGCCCCCAACGAAACGGCACGGCTGTTCGTGTTACTCGGTGAGGGCTTCGGGAGGGGCATGTGACCGAGTGGTCGGATCAGCTCGCACAACTGGTGCGAGCACGCGGCGCGGAGCTGAGCCGGTACGGCTACCTGCTCTGCGGCGACATGACAGAGGGCGCGGACCTGTTCCAGGAAGCGCTGGTCCGCGTCTTCGCGCGGCCGCGCCGCTCCTGGTCGCTCGGGGAGGTCGAGGGCTACGTGCGCCGCACCATGCTCAACGACTTCCTCGACCAGCGTCGCCGCAGCCAACGCTTCGCCCGCCTGCTGCCCCGCCTCTCCTCGCCTGAGGCCGCGCCCGACCACAGCGGGGGCGTGCTGCGCCGCCACGACGTGGTCGAGGCACTGGGGACGCTGTCGCCGCGTCAGCGCGCCTGCGTGGTGCTGCGGTACTACGAGGACCTGCCGGTGGCCGGCGTGGCCGAGCGCATCGGACTGAGCCAGGGCGCGGTCAAGCGGTACCTCAGCGAGGCGCTGGCCCGCATGTCCGCGGTCGTGGACCCGCCGTGGCGGGAGACGGAAGAGGCCTCGCCGGGGCAGCGAGTCGGCGTGGGCCGTTCGACGGGAAAGGAGAACGCGCGGTGACCGCGCAGCAGACGTCGCAGACGCCGGAGGCGGACCGGCCCGAGCTGTCCTCCGCGCTCCACAGCGCCGCCGAGCAGGCGGTCACGCCGCCGGTCGACCTCGACCGCCTCGTCGGACGGGTGCGCCGCAAGCGCCGTACCCGGGCCGGTCTCGTCGGCGGCCTCGCCCTCGCCGTGCTGGCCACGGGCGGCGTCGCGGTCCCGCGCCTGCTCGCCGCCACACCGGACCCGGCCGACCACGGCCACCATCAGCAGCAGAAGCCGACGGCCAGGGACGTCGACGCGAACCGCATGATCGCCTCGCTCGAAGGCCTGCTGCCGCACGCGGCGAAGGCGAGCGGGGCGTACGCCTGGGGACTGAGCGGCAGGCCCACCCCTGGCGCGCCCTCCACCGGCGGGGCGTCCGCGCAGGTCCATCTGGTCTACGACGACGGCCACGGCCCCGCCTGGATCGAGCTGACCGTGGAGCGCTGGGACACCCCCGGCAGCGGCGGCATGCCGACGGCCTGCGTGGACAACCAGTTCGAGCAGTGTCGGGCCACGAACCTGCCGCAGGGCGCGCGGGTCAGGGTGCTGCAGTCCTCCGACGGGAACCCGGCCAACCCCTCCCGGTACTGGACCGCGATGTTGGATCTCCCGTGGGGAGGGGAGGTCGTCGCCAGCGAGTCCAACAAGGCCGACTTCTACGGGGGCGCGCCGACCCGGCACGATCCGCCGCTGACCATGGCTCAACTGCAGGCGCTGGTGACCGCGCCGGTATGGCAGCCGATCGTCGCGGCGGTGCCGAAGCCGGCCAAGGGCACGCTCGCCAAGCCGAGCGTGCCGGGGGTCCTGGCCGCGCTGCTCCCCGCGGGCTTCAGCAGGACGCCCATCGCGCGGGCCGACGACGTGACCATGGGTGTCGCGACCGTGCTGACCGACCGGCGGGGCATGGGCATCGTCTTCGCCGCGGTCGAGGGGGACGGCGATTCGACCGCCGACGCCCTGAGGATGTTCCGCGGCGCGTATCCGCACGCGGTCGAGCTGCCGGACGGCGACTGGCTGGCCACCGTGCAGAAGCCCGGCAAGGGCGGCCCCGGCACGGTGCAGAACTGGGCCGTGTACCTGCACGGCGTGCTGCAGGTGCGGATCGTCGCGCTCAACAGCGCGGGCCCGACGGGGCCGCGATCCCGGCCGGAGCCGGTGCTGACGCTCGATCAGTGCGCGGCCATCGCCCGGAGCACGCAGTGGCGCGAGATGTCCTGACCGTCCCTCCCGTGTCCTGGTCGGGCCCGCGCGGGGGGCGGGCCCGACCAGGACCTCACCCGGCGGTCTCCTCCAGCGCGAGCAGCTCCGCCACCGTCTGGCGTCGGCGGATCAGGCGGGACGTGGCGCCGTCGACCAGGACCTCGGGGATCAGCGGGCGGGAGTTGTAGGTCGAGGACATGCTGGCGCCGTAGGCGCCGGTGTCGTGGAAGACCAGCAGGTCGCCGATCCGGGGCTGAGGCAGCGGAACCGCGTGCACCTCGCCGCCGGCGCTCTGGGTGAAGACGTCGCCGGACTCGCAGAGCGGTCCGGCCAGCACGGTGTCGCGCACGCCCTCGGTGCGCGGCTCGCCCTCAGGGGAGAGCAGCGTCGCGCGGTGGCTGCTGCCGTACATCGCGGGCCGCATCAGGTCGTTGAAGCCGGCGTCGACGAGCACGAAGTCGTTGCTGCCGACGGCCTTGGCCGCACGCACCTCGCCGACCAGCACGCCGGAGGCGGCGACCAGGAACCGGCCGGGCTCGATCTCCAGCCGCACGGGGTGGCCGAGTTCGGTGACCAGCTCCTGCCGGGCGGCGTCCCACAGCTCGAAGTAGCGGTCGGTGTCGAGCTCCGGCTCGTCCTGACCGTAGGGGACGGAGAGGCCGCCACCGGCCGAGATCGCCCGCACGTCCTGCCCGGCGAGCCGCACCTGCTTGACCATCGTCTCGCAGACGGCCTCCAGGTGGCCGTAGTCCACCCCGGAGCCGATGTGCATGTGGAAACCGACCAGGTCCAGCCCGTGCTGCCGGACGAGTGCGAGGCTCTCGGCGAGGTGCTCGTGCCAGATGCCGTGCTTGCTGTGCTCGCCGCCGGTGTTGGTCTTGCGGCTGTGGCCGTGCCCGAAGCCGGGGTTGATCCGGATCCACACCTTGTGGCCGGGCGAGGCCGACCCGATCTGCTCCAGCATCTGCGGCGACCCGGCGTTGACGGGCACGCCCAGCTCGACGACCCGGCGCAGCGTGGCCCGGTCCAGCAGGTCCGCGGTGAACACCACGGGCTCGTGCCCGCCCGCGACGTCGTACCCGGCCGCGAGCGCCCGCTCGATCTCGCCGAGCGAGACGGCGTCCACGAGCACGCCCTCGGCGCGCATCAGGCGCAGCAGGTGGGTGTTGGACGAGGCCTTCTGCGCGTAACGGATCGTGTCGAACCTGCGCAGCCGCGCGATCTGGGCACGGATCGTGCCCGCGTCGTAGGCCCACAGCGGCGTCCCGTACGCCTCGACGAGCCCGGCGATCCGGCCTCCGTCGATGGCACCGGGGAACTGGGCGGGGAGGCGCGTCACTTCGGGTCCTTTTCGCGTGGTTCTCGGCCGCTCGCGCAGAGCGCGGACCCCCGACGCTACTGCGCAAATCGGACGCCCTCGCGCGCCCGCCCGCTCCGCCCGCGACCCCCGGTGCAGATCCTGCGACACGCTCTCGACCGGACCGCAAATTCCCCTGCGGCGTCCGCACCGCGCGCAACAACGCGGCCCCGGAGCCGAAAGAAACCGAAGTCTCACCCCTCGGGACGCTCCAAGAGCCGCCTGCCGAGGGACAACTGAGACCACATTCGGGACCCCACGACGAAGGGCCCCGACCGATACGGTCGGGGCCCTTCGTTCTTACTGCTCAGAGCGGTAGCGGTGGGATTCGAACCCACGGTGGAGTTGCCCCCACACACGCTTTCGAGGCGTGCTCCTTTGGCCGCTCGGACACGCTACCGTGGGACAGCCTACCGGACGCCGGCGTGTGCTCCTAAACGCCTTTCGGCGGGGTGGGCGCCGTCACTCTCGGTGGGTGTCGAAGAACGCCTGGAGCTGGGTCGTGCAGTCGGCGGCGAGGACCTCGGAGACGACCTCCGGGCGGTGGTTGAGGCGGCGGTCGCGGATCGTGTCCCAGAGGGAGCCGGCGGCGCCGGCCTTGGGGTCGAGGGCGCCGTAGACGACGCGGTCGAGGCGGGAGAGGACGATCGCGCCCGCGCACATCGTGCAGGGCTCCAGGGTGACGACGAGCGTGCACCCCGACAGACGCCACTCGCCGACGACGCGAGCCGCCGCGCGGATGGCGAGGACCTCCGCGTGGGCCGTCGGGTCGCCGACGGCCTCGCGTTCGTTGTGGCCCCGGCCGATGATCGTGCCGTCCGGGGCGAGGACCAGTGCGCCGACGGGGACGTCGCCCGTCGCCGGGGCCAGCGCGGCCTCGGCGAGGGCGAGGCGCATCGCCGGCTCCCAGCGGGTGCGGACGGGGTCGAGGCGGACCGGGGCGGGCAGACGGGTCATGGGGACCAGTCTTACCGAACGGCCTCCAGGACCTCGCCGCAGCCCAGCGCCTCCGCGATCTCGCTCAGCGCGTCGCCGGGGACGGAGCCCTCCGCGGCCAGGTCCATCAGCTCCTTGGCGCCGAAGCCGAACTCGATCAGCAGCCCGGCGTCGCCCAGCGGACCGGACGGGATGCCCTGGGCGCCGTCGTCCGAGCCGTCCTCGTCGTCGTCCTCCTCGGCGGAGTCCGTGTCCTCCTCGTCGTCCAGTTCGGTCACGAGGTGATCGAGATCACCCAGCTCGTCCTCGCTCTCGCGGCCCAGCAGCTCGTCGGTGAGCACCAGCTCGCCGTAGGAGCTGCGGGAGGCCGCGGCCGCGTCGGAGACGAAGACCCGGGGGTCGTCCTCCCCGTCCACGCGGACGACGGCGAACCAGGCGTCCTCCTGTTCGATGAAGACGAGGACGGTCTCCTCGTCCTCTGCGGCCTCGCGCGCCAGGTCGGCCAGGTCGGCGAGGGTTTCGACGTCGTCGAGATCGGTCTCGCTCACGTCCCACCCGTCCTCGGTGCGAGCGAGCAATGCAGCGAAGTACGCCACCAGCGACTCTCCCAGGTCTTCGGCCGTTAGGACCGGTCGGTGCGGTCCAGGGTCTCCACGTACGGACTCCCCATCGGCATCGTGACAGAAAGCGGTGCACTCCGGGGAGTGTTCCGCCGCGCGTCTTCCCAGGTCGTGTCGAGGAGTTGGCGAGATCCACCGCCAGAAGACGGCTGGGCGACGGATCCTTGACCGATCCGTGTCCGATCAGAAGCGGAACGTGCGCATCCGGGCGGCCTGGCGCAGCCGCATCGCCTTGGTGCGCCGCGGCTGGACCCGTTCTCGCAGCGCCCGGGCCTCTGCGAGCTCGCGCAGGAAGACGGCGCGGCGGCGGCGACGCTCGGCGGGATCCTCGGCGGGCCCGTCGGCGGAGCCCTCCACAGGAGGCTCCACTCGTTCGTCGGCCGCGCGCTTCGCGGTCCGCTTCGACTTCGGCATTCGGCGGTCACCCCTGCGGGTCGCTTGTCCGTTCCCCCAACTCTCTCTCCCTCCTGCCCAGGCCACCAGTGCGGTGCACGGACGGGGTGCTGCGAGCTTGGGGGATGGACCGGTTTCGCTCGGTTAATGTCGTCCCATGCGGATTCATGTCCTGGACCACCCCCTGGTCGCCCACAAGCTGACCACCCTGCGTGACGAGCGCACCGACTCCCCCACCTTCCGTCGCCTGACGGACGAGCTGGTGACGCTCCTGGCCTACGAGGCCACCCGGGACGTGCGGACCGAGCAGGTGGAGATCACCACCCCGGTCGCGGTCACCACGGGCGTCAAGCTCAGCTACCCGCGCCCGCTGGTGGTGCCGATCCTGCGCGCCGGCCTCGGCATGCTCGACGGCATGACCCGGCTGCTGCCGACCGCCGAGGTGGGCTTCCTCGGCATGGTCCGCAACGAGCAGACCCTCGAGGCCTCCACCTACGCCACCCGGATGCCGGACGACCTCTCGGGCCGTCAGGTGTACGTGCTGGACCCCATGCTCGCCACCGGCGGCACCCTGGTCGCGGCGATCCGCCTGCTGATCGAGCGCGGCGCGACCGACGTCACCGCGATCTGCCTGCTGGCCGCGCCGGAGGGTGTCGCGGTGCTGGAGAAGGAGCTGGCCGGGATGCCGGTCACGATCGTCACCGCCGCGGTGGACGACCACCTCAACGAGCACGGCTACATCGTCCCCGGCCTCGGTGACGCGGGCGACCGCCTCTACGGCACCGCCGGGGACTGAACCGGGGGCGCGCGCAGACCGAAAGACCGGGGACCCCGAGCCTGAGCTCGGGGTCCCCGGTCCGTGTCAGGCGCGGCTCAGCAGCGGGCGCCGGCCGTGGGGGAGGGGTTGACGGCGAGGGTCAGCGCCTGCGCGGCCTGGGCCGGGCTCTGCAGCGCGGTGAAGCCGTTGCCGATCACCAGGTCGACGGTGCCGTCGGTGCGGGTGTCCATGGCCGTGCTCGCGCCCGAGACCTCGGAGCCGACGAGCTGCATCGCGGCCTTGCTCGCGTTCGCGCCCATGACCTGGGCCGTGCCGGTCACCTTGCCCTCCAGCGGGGCCGGGGCGTTGGCGACCTTGCCGATCTTGAAGCCGCGCTGGGCGAGCAGCTTGGCCGTCTGGCCGGCGAGCCCGGCGTGGTTGGTGGCGTTGTAGACGTTCACCGTGAAGGTGGACGGCTGCGGCACGCCGGCCGGCAGGGCCATCAGGCTCGGCGCGGCGGATGCCGAGGCGCCGGCCGAGGCCGAGCCGGACGCCGCCGGGCCGGACGCGGACGCCGAGGCGTCCGGGCTCGCGGAGGGCTTCGCCGCGTCACCGGCGGCCCTGGCCGTGGCCGGGCGGACGCAGTGACCGTCCGCGGCGGCGGTCGGCTTCTTCTTCGAGCCGAAGACGGTCACCAGCTGGACCGTGCCCCAGCCGATCAGGGCCAGTGCGACGACGGCCCCGATCACCTGGAACACCCGACGTCGTTTCTGGCCCGGGCGGGCGAGGCGGGGGTACGCCTTGCCGCTGATGCGGTACTGCTTTCCCTTGAGGCCGGGGGGAGTCAGCATGCTCACCGCGGGTTGCCCCCTTGTGCGCTGGGCGGCCGTTACCAGTGCGCAGGCAGTACGAAGTCGTACCGCGCCGAAGGTCGGCCGTGGTTCGGGTGTCGTTGCTCACAGTAGCCCCGACGACCAGCCGCGCGCCCGTCCAGGAGTACTAACGGATGATCAGTGAACCCGTTCAGTCCAGTTCGAGCACGCGGGCGTGCAGCACCTGGCGCTGCTGGAGCGCCGCGCGGACCGCGCGGTGCAGCCCGTCCTCGAGGTAGAGGTCGCCCTGCCACTTCACCACGTGGGCGAAGAGGTCCCCGTAGAAGGTCGAGTCCTCGGCGAGCAGGGTCTCCAGGTCGAGCTGGCCCTTCGTCGTCACGAGCTGATCGAGGCGGACCGGGCGCGGAGCGACGTCCGCCCACTCACGGGTGCTGACCCGGCCGTGGTCGGGATACGGCCGCCCGTTTCCGATGCGCTTGAAGATCACACGGAGAGCCTACCGTGAATGGCTGAGCGCCGCGCCGATCCGGTCGAGTGAGGACAGCCGCATCAGGCCGTAGTGGTAGAACTCCACTTCGGGAACACCCAGCTCGCGCAGGATGTCGATCTTCGTTGCGAGGTTCTCGGCGCTGTCGCAGTCCTCGGCCATCGGGCGCAGGATCACCGCGAGGGAGGACGGCCGCACCCCGTGGAGCGCGAACGCGGCCACCTTCTCGCGCACCTGAGCCGCGGTCGGCGCGTAGCCGAGCGTCTCGATCCCGTGGACCGTCCCGGCGAGGACCGGCAGGTCGATGCCGGCGAGCCAGCCGCTTCCCGGTCCGCCGCCGTCCATGAAGGTCAGCCGCATGCCGCCCGCCTCGGCGACCTCCGCGGCCTCGGCGGCGAGCGAGGTGACGGTCGCGGCGGACGCGTCGACGTACGCGGCCAGCGCGCCGTCCGCGATCTCGGCGAGCGGGGTGGGGGAGGCGCTCTCGTCGTCGAGGCACGCGCGGATCTCCCGCCGGACCTGCGCGCGCACCTCGTCGGCCGGGACGCCGACCGCGCGGGCGGCGGCGCGGCAGTGGGCGCAGAAGCAGAGGCCGAGCAGGGCTTCGGCGATCGGGCCGAGCCGTTCGAAGTAGCGTTCGTGGTGGTAGCCGTGGCGCAGGCCGTGGAAGTGCAGGGATTCCGCGCGGATCGCGTCCACCCCGTAACGGGCGTGTTCGCCGACGAGGGTCCGCACGTACTCCCGCACCTCCGGGTCGGCCGGGCAGAGCTCGGTCAGGTGGCGGTCGCCGAAGGCGTTCTCCGGCGCGCACTGCGGGTGCTCGAAGCCGAGCCGGTCGTTGTGCAGGAAGACGGTCCAGGCGTGCAGCTTCATGCCGCGGCGCGCGGCCTCCGCCGAGGCGAGCGCGAAGGGGTCGGTGTCGCCGATCGCGGCGGAGGCGCGCGGGCGCAGTCGCAGCCCGCGCCAGGCGGCCGGGTCCGGCCGGAAGTAGGCGGCCCCGGGTTCGAGGTAGCGGACCACCCGTCGCGGGTTGTGCGGGAACACGTCCCGCGCCGCGTGGTAGACGGACGCGAGCGTCACGCCACCGACGCAGGCGCGGTCGCTCAGGTTCCCGAAGAAGGGGTCTGCGCCCTCGTCCAGGAGGTCGACGGCGAAGGCGAGGACGGAGGACTCCACGGCCCCGAGGCTAGCGACTGCGCAGCCGCTGGTCTAGACCTTCCCGCGGGCTCGGCCGCGTGCGCCGAGCTCGGCAGGCAGGTGGTGGCGAGTGTGAAGCCCGCGGTGAGGATCACCGCGGCGGCGGTCAGGGCGTGGGTCCGGGTGCTGGGCTCCATGCAACCAGACTCCCCCGCCCGCCTATGGGTTCCGTGATCGGCCGGTCACAGCTTCGCTACCGCGTCCTGCCCGGCCTCGCCCCCACCCTCATCGGAGTGAGAGGTGCTCCTCTTCCGATTATGTCGGTGACAGAGGTAAAGTCGAGGTGTGACCCTCAGCGACGCCCCGATACCCCGCGGGTGGGATCTCCTCACCAAGGAGCGCCCGCGGCCCGACGTCATCCGCAGGCGCAGCTGGGCGTGGCGGCTCGCCGTGGCGACGGTGTGCTTCGGGGCGTTCATGGGTCAGCTCGACGCCAGCATCGTGACCCTCACCTACCAGGCGCTCGGCAGGGGCTTCCACGCCTCCCCGGCCGCCGTCGAGTGGGTCTCGCTCGCCTACCTGCTGACGCTGGTCGCGCTGCTCGTGCCGGTCGGCCGCTTCTCCGACGCGCACGGTCGCAAGCTGATGTACCTCTACGGCTTCGGTGTCTTCACCGTGGCCTCCGCGGCCTGCGGGCTCGCGCCCGGACTCGCGGTGCTGGTGGTGTTCCGCGTGGTGCAGGCGCTCGGCGCGGCCCTGATGCAGGCGAACAGCGTCGCGCTGGTGACGACCTCGGCGCCGCCGGGGCGGATGCGGACCGCGCTCGGGATGCAGGCCGCCGGGCAGGCCCTCGGTCTGGCGCTCGGCCCGACCGTCGGCGGGGCGATCGTCGCGACGCTGGGGTGGCGCTGGGTCTTCCTGGTCAACGTCCCGGTCGGCGTGCTCTCGCTCGTCGCCGGGCACTACCTGCTGCCGCGCACGCACCGCCGCTGTGCCGGCGCCCGCGTGGACGGGCTCGGCGTGGCGCTGCTGGCGACGGCCGCGACGGGGCTGCTGCTCGCGGTCTCGGTCGTCTCCGGTCTCGGCTGGCCGCTGTGGACGGCGGCGGCCCTGGGCGTCGCATCCGTCGCGGCCGGGTGGGCGTTGATGCGACGTCAGGCCGAGACGCCGCAACCCCTGGTTGATCCGCTGCTGCTGCGCTCGCACGGGCGGGGACTGCTCGCGGGCATGAGCGGCTACCTGGTGCTGTTCGGGCCGCTGGTGCTGGTGCCGGTGGTGCTGGCCCGCCAGGGCGTCGGCCTGGTGACGGCGGGCCTGGTGCTGACGGCGCTGCCGCTCGGCTTCGCGCTCGCCGCGACGACCGCGGACCGGCTGCTGCCGGCCTCCCTCACGGACCGGGCGCGGGCCCGGGCCGGCTCGCTGCTCTGCCTGCTCGCGCTCGCGCTGATGCTGGTGCTCCCCCTCGACACGACGGCACTGCCGCTCGTTCTCGGCCTGCTGGGGTGTGGTCTGGGGGTGTTCACCCCGGCCAACAACACGATGGTCATGCGCGCGTTCCCGGCCGAATCGGCCGGAACCGGCGGCGGGATGGTCAATATGGGGCGCGGTCTCGGTACCGCCCTCGGCGTCGCCGCGGTGACGCTGTTTCTCCAGCTCGGACCGGGCATATCGGGCGAACGTGCCGCAGTCGCAGGGCTGCTGGCCTGCGCCTTGCTGATGCTTCCTGTTCGTGGAGCTTCGTTGTCATAACGTTCTCCTGCTTCCTGGGCACCCCCTGTTTTGCGCAGTGATCGAAGCTGATAGAAAGACTTTCTATTTCACTGTTGGGGGAGTCACCGGACCGCCTCCGCGCTCCGGTATGCCGCCGCGTCCCATTCCACTGGTTGACGCGGCGTCACCATGTCTTAGGAGATCCAGCATGGCCAACAAGGCCGGACGGGTCGGGCTCATATCCGCAGGCTTGGCCGCGGCTCTGTGCGTCACCGGCAGCCTCGCCTACGCGTCCGCGTCGGACAGCGGCCCAAGCACCGATGCGGGGTCGTCCCCGCAGCGTGTGGGCGCCGCACCGCATCTGCCCGCGAGCGCGCACACCACCGGAGGCGCTCCCGCCGCGCAGCAGCTGCACCTGGGTGTCAACCTGCAGCCCCGCGACCCGCAGGCGCTCAGCGCCTTCATCAACGCCGTGACCACGCCCGGCAGCCCGCTCTACCACCACTACCTGGCCAAGGGTCAGTTCGCCGGGGAGTTCGGGCCCACCAAGGCGACGATCGACAAGGTCACCGCCGCCCTGCGCGCCCAGGGGCTCACGCCCGGTCACGTCTCCGCTGACGGGCTGACCATCCCGGTGAGCGCGACCGTGGCGCAGGCGTCGAAGGCGTTCGCAACCACCATCAACTCGGTCAAACTGGCCGACGGGCGCACCACCGTCGCCAACACCCAGGCGCCGTCGCTCCCGGCGGACGTGGCGTCGGTGATCTCCGGTGTGACCGGTCTGGCCGACCTCGCCCCGGTCGACTCGCACGTCCGGTCCAGCGGCAAGCACGGCAAGGCCAAGCCGATCGTCGGCCGCACCGCCGAGCCCCGCCTCGCGACCGCGCGCACGACCGGCACGGCGAGCTGCCCGAGCATCGACTCGAGTCTCGCGGCCAACAACATGGTCGACACCCGGAACTACTACAGCCCGGCCCAGCTGGCCTCCGCGTACGGTCTGAGCACCTCCGCCACCGCCGGCCAGGGCCAGACCATCGCGGTCTACGAGCTGGAGTCCGTCGACACCGCCAGCATCGCCACCTACCAGAGCTGCATGGGCACCAAGGTGCCCTTCTCGATCGTCCCGGTCGGCAACGCCGCGGGTAACTCGGCGCCGGACAACACCCACATCGGTGTGGAGTCGGCGCTCGACATCGAGGACATCATCGGTCTGGCGCCCGGTGCCGCCGGGGTCATCGACTACGAGGGCCAGGACAGCAACAACAGCCCCTCGCTGCAGAACGAACTCGACGTCTACCAGCAGATGGTGACCGACGACAAGGCCCAGGTCCTGTCGTCCAGCTGGGGCCTGTGCGAGGGCTACACCACGGACGCCCAGCGCAACGCCGAGGCCAACATCTTCGCCGAGGCGGCCGCCCAGGGGCAGACCGTCGTGGCCGCGGCCGGCGACTCGGGCTCCTCGGACTGCTTCGGCGCCGACGGCGCCACCAAGACCCTCGGCGTCGACGACCCGGCAAGCCAGCCGTACGTCACCGGCGTCGGCGGCACCACCATGACCGGCTCCGGCGGCACGCTGGCCCAGAAGGTGTGGAACAACACCACCGACGGCTCCGGCATCGTCGCCGCCGGCGGCGGCGGCGTCTCCGGCAAGTGGCCGGCGCCCGCCTTCCAGGGCGGCGTCACCGGCCAGGGCACCCGCAGCGTCCCGGACGTCTCCGCGGTCGCCGACCCGCGCACCGGCTACCTGCTGATCTTCGGCAGCACGGCCAACCCGACCTGGTCGATCATCGGCGGCACCAGCGGCGCCGCGCCGACCTGGGCCGCGCTGGTCGCCCAGGCCAACTCCAGCGCCGGCTGCCAGACCAACGGTCCGGTGGGCTACCTCAACCCGGCACTGTACGACGCGGCCCGCTCGGGCTACGCGGGCGGGTACTACGACATCCGCACCGGCGACAACGGCATGCGCAACCTCGGCCAGACCAGCTACGCCGCCGCCGCCAACTACGACCTCGCCTCCGGCCTCGGCACGCCGAAGCTGGGCGGCCTGGTCTCCTCGCTCTGCGGCGCCAAGGGCACCGCGGCGACCGGCCCCGGCACCTACCACGCGCTGTCGGCGCCGACCCGGTTCCTCAACACCTACACCGGCTACGGCCAGGGCGTCAGCGGCGCCGTGACCACCCGTCCGCTGCCGGCCTACGGCACCGAGCCGGTCAGGATCACCGGTCAGCACGGCGTGCCGAGCACCGGCGTCACCTCCGTGGTGCTGGACGTCACCGTCGCCTCCGTGGGCGGCGCCGGTCAGCTGACCGTCTACCCGGACCGCGCCGCCAAGCCCGCGACGCCGCAGCTCTCCTGGCCCGGCGCCAACCGCCGGATCAGCGTCCAGGTCACGGTGCCCGTGCCCGCCGACGGTGTGATCGACCTGTACTCCAACGCGACGATCCACATGACCGCCGACGTCATGGGCTACTACAGCAACGCCACGGGCGGCGCGAAGCTCACCACCGTCGCCTCGCCGACCCGCCTGCTGGACACCCGGCACGCGGTGGGCGTCAGCACCACCTCGATCCTCACCAACAAGGCCGTGACCTTCCAGGTCACCGGCCGCGGCGGGGTGCCCAGCACGGGCGTCTCGGCGGTCGTGCTGAACCTCGGCTCGGTCAACTCCACCGGCTCGGGCTACTTCACCGCCTACGCGGGCGGCGCCACCCGTCCCGGCACCACCAACCTCTCGTGGATGAGCGGCGGCCCGTACGTCGCCAACCAGGCCGTCGTCCCCGTCTCGTCGAGCGGCACGGTCAGCGTCTACGTCACCGGCACCAGCCACGTCGTCGCCGACGTGCAGGGCTACTACAGCACCGGCGCGGCCACCCAGTTCACGCCGGTCACCTCGACCCGACTGTTCAACAGCCAGGTCGCGGCCGGCAGCAACACCGCGGTCACCGTGGTGGGCAAGGCGGGCGTCCCGACCGGCGCCAAGTACGCGCTGGTCTCGCTCACCTCCGCCACCGCCGGCGGCTCGGGCTCCGGCCTGGCCTACGCGACCGGCGGCGGCCACGCCTCCTACGCGGACTGGTACTGGCTGACCGGCCAGACCACCTCCAACGAGGTGCTCGTCCCGCTCAGCAGCGGCGGCCAGTTGAGCGTCTACAGCAGCACCGGCACCCGGCTCCAGGTCGACCTGCAGGGCTACTACAAGTGAGTGCCGCGTAGGCGCTGACCCCTTCAGCCCGCATCGAGAGGCCCCGAGGACCATCCCGTCCTCGGGGCTTCTTGCGCGAAGGACGAAGATGGTCACCATGAGCAGCAGCAGTGAGCGCAGCGAGACGCGGCACACCATCGACCTCACCGAGGTCTTCGACGCCCTTCCGGCCTGGGAGCGGCGCTTCCGGGCCGCCCGGGTGAGCCTGCCCGAGTGGGCCGACGACGCGCCGGACCGGTCCCTGTTCGTCTCCAACGCGACCGGCACCTACGAGATCTACGCCTGGGACCGCGCGGACGGTACACAGCGCCGGGTCACCGACCGGCCCAACGGCACCACGGAGGGGACGCTCACCCCCGACGGCGAGTGGATCTGGTGGTTCGACGACACCGACGGCGACGAGTTCGGCGTGTGGCGCCGTCAGCCCTTCGCGCAGCCCGCCGACATCGCCGCGGATGCGCCCGACCCGGAGGCCGTCCCGGGCCTCGCGCCCTCCTACCCCGCCGGGCTCGCGCTCGGCCGCCGAGGGGAGGCGGTCGTCGGCCGCTCCACCGACGAGGACGGCTCCACGCTGCACCTGATCCGGCCCGGTTCCGCCGAGCCGCTGGAGATCTACCGCCACCGCGAGTCCGCGGGCGTCGGCGACCTCTCGCACGACGGCGCCCTGATCGCCGTCGACCACACCGAGCACGGCGACGCCATGCACAGCGCCCTGCGCGTGCTGCGGGTCGACGGTGACGTCGTCGTATCCGTCGCCGAACTCGACGACGCGACCGGGCGCGAGGAGCCGCTGGGCCTCTCCTGCCTCGGCTTCGCGCCGCTGCCCGGCGACACCCGGATGCTCGTCGCGCACCAGCGGCGCGGCCGCTGGGAGCCGCTGATCTGGGACACCGTGACGGGCGACGAGCACGAGATCGTGCTGGACCTGCCCGGCGACGTGACCGCCGAGTGGTACCCGGACGCCACCGCGCTGCTCGTCGAGCACAGCTTCCGCGCCCGCAGCGAGCTCTACCGCTACGAGCTCGCGAGCGGCGGGCTGATCCGGCTCGACACCCCGACCGGCACCGTCTCCGGGGCGTCCGCGCGCCCGGACGGCACGGTCGAGTTCCTCTGGTCCTCGGCGGAGCAGCCGCCGGTCGTGCGGTCCACGTCCGGGGGCGTGGTGCTGTCCGCGCCCGGCCCGCAGGCGCCGTCGTCGGTGCCCGTGGAGGACGTGTGGGTCGAGGGCCCCGGCGGCACCGTCCACGCCCTCGTGCAGCGCCCTGCCGACGCCGGCGACGGCCCGCTCCCCTGCGTCTTCGAGATCCACGGCGGCCCTACTTGGCACGACTCCGACTCCTTCGCCGCCGGCCCCGCGGCCTGGGTCGACCACGGCTTCGCAGTCGTCCGCGTCAACTACCGCGGCTCGACCGGCTATGGGCGCGCCTGGACGGACGCGCTGCGGCACCGCGTCGGCCTGATCGAGTTGGAGGACATCGCGGCGGTGCGCGAGTGGGCGGTGGCCAGCGGGCTCGCCGACCCCAAGCGCATCGTGCTGGCGGGCGGCTCCTGGGGCGGCTACCTGACCCTGCTGGGGCTGGGCACCCAGCCGGACGCGTGGGCGCTGGGCCTGGCCGCCGTCCCGGTCGCGGACTACGTGACGGCCTACCACGACGAGATGGAGGCGCTGAAGGCGATGGACCGCACGCTCGTCGGCGGCACCCCTGAGGAGGTCCCGGACCGCTACGCGGCATCCTCACCGCTGACGTACGTGGACGCGCTGAACGCGCCCGTCTACATCAGCGCGGGCGTCAACGACCCGCGCTGCCCGATCCGGCAGATCGAGAACTACGTCGGCCGGCTGGAGGGCCTGGGCAAGGCGCACGAGGTCTACCGCTACGACGCCGGACACGGCTCGCTGGTGGTCGAGGAGCGGATCAAGCAGCTGCGGCTGGAACTGGACTTCGTCGCCCGGCACCTGCGCTGACCCGCGCCCGGGCAGGCCGACGTCAGGCGGTCTCGAGACCCAGCGCCTTGTCGCGCTGGGTCTCGATCTCCCTGCGCACGAAGCGGAACCACATGAAGACGACGAACCCGGCGAAGACGAACCACTGCCCGACGTAGCCGAGGTTCTGGATCGCCTGCAGGCTCAGGCCCCCGCCCGAGGAGTCCGTGACCGACGCCGCGGAGTAGGGCACCGCGGTGAGCCCGGCCGTGCCGGTGGCCCCCGGGTCGAGCGAGGCGTAGCCGTTCCAGACGCCGTACGGCAGCGCGTTGACCATGGTGACCGGGGAGATCATGCCCAGCTGCCCGGCCGGGAGGGTGCCGGAGGAGATCGCGTCCGGGGTGTCCGGGGTCTCCGCCGCCCGCAGGCGGCCGGTGACCGAGACCTCGCCGGACGGCGGGACCGGAGCCGCGGACGGAGTGCCCGGCAGCCACCCGCGGACGACCGCCAGGTAGGTGCCGCCGCCGTGGAGCCGCATCGGGGTGACCACCAGCGTGCCGCTCCTGCCGTCCACGGTGCGCTGCGGTACGAGCAGCTGGTGCGCCGCGTCATAGGTACCGGAGAAGGAGACGCGGCGGCCGTCGTCGTTGTTGATGCCGTCCTTGTCCGCGCCGTCGATCAGGCGCGACAGCGCCGTCGGCGCCGCGTCCGTGGAGGCGGTCGCGGCCTGCTGCTTCTGGGCGTGGCTGTGCAGCTCGAAGCGGCTCAGCTGCCACATCCCCAGCATGATGCAGACCGGTACGGCGACCAGCGCCAGCAGGTGCAGAGCCAGCCAGCGCGGGGTCAGAAGGGTCCGGTACACCCCACCACGGTAACCGTGGACTAATGCGGCGCGGGCAGCGGGTCGGTCCGGTAGATGGTGCCGGCGCAGGCGCCCTGGAGCGTCGTGGTCGCCGCGGCCTTGCCTCCGGCGGCCGGGACGCTGGCCACCTGGACGCTGGGGGCGTCCGGGGAGGCCGTGTCGCTCGTGCCGCCGGACGCACCCGTACCGCCGGGCGTGCCGGGAGAGGCCGACGGGCTGCCGGCCGCTCCGCCGGAGGAGCCGTCGGCCGCGGTGGTGGCGGTGCCGCCGGTGGCTCCGGAGGACGCGGTGCCCGGCGCACTCGAGCTCGGGCTGGGGGCGCCCGTCGGACCGAGAGAGCTGTTGCTCGCGCAGGCGGCGGGCACGTAGGCGAAGTCGACCACGTAGGTCTGACCGGGGCCGAGCTCGACCGGCGGATGCGCCGGGTCGGCGGCGGGCAGGGCCACGGCCGGGTCTCCCGCGGTGTGCGGGACGACGGAGAACCGGGACGTCTGCGTGCCGACCGGGGAGAGCACGTCGATGTCGCCCGAGCTGCTGATCTTGCACGGGGTGGACGAGACGTTGCTGACCGCGAAGGAGCCGTAGACGATCCCCGACGCGTCGGCGGGCGCGACGCCGGCCGCGCCCTTGCCGAGCTGGCTGCGGGTGCACGCGGCGAGTGCGGCCGAGGCTGTGGCGTGGGTCTGGCTCGCGGCGATGCTGGTCACACCGCCGGAGGGCAGCGGTACCAGGACCGTGCCCGGCCGGTGCCCGCGGGCCTCGTTGGCGGATCCGCCCGCGACGCCGCCGGGGAAGGCGGGCCCTGAGGCCGTCCAGCCGACCCCGTCGCCGGTGGCGGACGGGTGGGCGCCCGGCAGGAGCTGGCCCGCGGGCCCGGTATCGGCGCTGGTGGCGCCTTCGGGGCCGAGCGAGTGCAGGGCGGTCAGGCCGAACAGGGCCAGCGAGGCGGCGACGGCCGCGCCGCCGTAGGCGCGACGGCGCAGGGTGCGCCGCTGCGGGACCGCGCGACGCAGGCGGTTCAGCGAGTCGGGCGCGGGGCGCACCTCGCCGACCGCCTGGTGCAGGCGTTCGCGCAGCGCGGCACCGAGCGGGTCCGCGTCGTGGCCGTCGGAGGTGAAGGTGGCGCCTGCGAGGCCGCCCCCGGGCATGGGTCCCTGCCCGGGGAGCGGGCCGGGCTCCGGCACCGCGGACCTCGGGGAGTCCAGCCAGAGCGGCGGGGTGAGCGGCGGCTCGACGGGAAGCGGCGGCGTCACGGCGGCGGCCTCGGAACCGGCACCCGATCCCGGCCGCACCACGCGCAGGTAGCGCGAGCGCCGCTCCGCGCTCACCGCTGCCTCCCCTCTGTCTGCGACTCGCCAGGCGAGTCCGTCCGCGTTGGTCTCCGTGCTTCGCCGAGTCGTGTTGGCTCGCCGATCGGTGCAGAGCCGATCCGAGGCCCGCCCATCCGGGCCGAACCCGTCCGCTTCGGATCGATCCGTGCGGAGCCGATCCGTGGCTCGCCGACGCGCAGCTCGCCGATGCGCGGCCGACGCGCCCGTGCGTCCCTGCGTGGCTCCGACGCGGCAGCCCCGGGAACCGTTCCACCGGATGTCCCGGCGTTCGGAGCCGGGGACTCGGACGGCAGCGTGCCGCCGTCCATCGTCAGCCGCAGCGCCGCCAGCCCGCGCGAGCCGTACGCCTTGACCGAGCCTACGGAAATGCCCAGGGTGTCCGCGACCTGAGCCTCCGTCATGTCGGAGAAGTAGCGCAGCACCAGCACCTCGCGCTGGCGGCGTTGCAGGCCCCGCAGGGCCACGATCAGCTCGTCGCGCTCCAGCGCGTCGTACGCGCCCTCCTCTGCGCTGGCCGCGTCCGGCATCGGCTTCTGCAGCAGCCGCAGGCCGAGGATCCGCCGGCGCAGCGTCGAGCGGGAGAGGTTCACCACGGTCTGGCGCAGGTAGGCGAGGGTCTTGTCGGGGTCGCGCAGCCGGCGGCGCGCGGAGTGGACCCGGATGAACGCCTCCTGGACGACGTCCTCGCAGGAGGCGGTGTCGTCCAGCAGCAGTGCGGCCAGGCGCAGCAGGGACGAGTAGTGGGCCTGGTAGGTCTCGGTGAGCTGGTCGACGCTCGCGCCCACGGTGGCCGTCGGCGCCGCCTGAGCGGTCTGGCCTGCGGTCGCGTGGGCCTGGGGATGAGGACGTGAGGCGTCCGCCGCGGTGAAGGGCGCTGTCATGACAAGCACCGAGCTTGGTGGCACGTCAGTTGGACGCATGACCCGCCGCGAGGGTTGTACGTCACCTGACCCCTCCGTGACACCGTATCGAGGGGCACTACGGTACGGGCCCGCTCAGCGGCACGGAAGCCGAATCCGGCGTCTGCACCAACTCCCCCTAAACCTCTTCCGAATCCGTTCCGGAGAGCTTAACCGTCCGTGTTCCCGCCCGTGCCTTGCCCTCGCGCGCTCAGTTCTGCGTGGGTTCCTCGGCGGCGACCAACTCGGCGATCTGCACGCAGTTCAGCGCCGCTCCCTTGCGCAGGTTGTCCCCGCACAGGAACAGCTCCAGGCCGTTGGGCTCGTCGAGCGAGCGCCGCACGCGGCCCACCCAGGTCGGGTCGGAACCCACTACGTCGGCGGGCGTCGGGTACTCGCCCTTGTCCGGGTCGTCGTAGACGACGACACCGGCCGAGGAGTCGAGGATCTCGCGGACCCGGTGCACGTCGGGCTCACGCTCGAACACCGCGTGGACGGTCAGTGAGTGGCCGCTGACGACCGGCACGCGCAGGCAGGTCGCCGAGATCGGCAGCTCGGGCAGCCCGAGGATCTTGCGGGTCTCGTTGCGCAGGCCCAGCTCCTCGCTCGACCAGCCCTCCTCGGCGGTGTCACCGGCCCAGGGCAGCAGGTTGTAGGCGAGCGGCGCCTCGAACGGGTCGTCCTCCTGCTCGGACACGGCGCGGCGCAGGTCCCCGGTGCGAGTGCCGACCGACGGGTCGCCCGCGACCTCGGCGGTCTGCCGGCGCAGCGTGTCGACGCCGATCCGGCCGCGGCCGGAGGCGGCCAGCGCCGCGGTCACGACCAGCCGGCTCAGTCCGAACTCGGCGTGCAGCGCGGCCAGTGCGACCGTCAGCACCAGCGTGGCGCAGCGCGGCGCGGCGATGATCCCGATCCGGCGCATCCGTGCGGCCGACGGGTTGATCTCAGGGACGACCAGCGGCACGTCCGGGTGCAGCCGGAACGCGGCGGATCCGTCCACCGCGACCGCGCCCGCCTCGACGGCGAGCGGCGCCCACTCCTCGACCACGTCCTCCGGAGCCTCGAAGAGCGCGATGTCGACGCCCTCGAAGCAGCCCGGCTCCAGGGCGCGCACGGGCTCCGCTCGGCCCAGGACCGGCACCTCGGTGCCGATGCCCTCGGGGCCGGCGAAGAGCCGGACCTCGCCCCACACGTCCGCGCGGGTGGCGAGCAGCTCCATCAGCACCCGACCCACGGCTCCTGTGGCGCCCACGACGGCCAGGGTGGGCCGGGTCGGCTTGGTTCCCTTGGCGCTTCCGGAGGTACCGGTGGTGCCTGCGGTGCTGGCGGGGTGCTCGCCCCCCGGAACGGTCATCGGCCGGTGCCGCCGTAGACGATGGCCTCGTCCGTCTCGCTGTCCAGGCCGAACGCGGTGTGCACGGCCTGCACCGCGGCGTTCACGTCCTCGGAGCGGGTGACGACGGAGATGCGGATCTCGGAGGTGGAGATCAGCTCGATGTTGACGCCCGCGGCCGACAGCGCCTCGAAGAAGGTCGCGGTGACGCCCGGGTGCGATCGCATGCCGGCGCCGACCAGGGAGATCTTGCCGACCGCGTCGTCGTAGCGCAGCGCCTCGAAGCCGATCGACTCCTGCACCTTCTCCAGCGCGTCGATGGCCTTGCGGCCCTCGGTCTTGGGCGCGGTGAAGGAGATGTCGGTGCGGCCGGTGGTCGCGGCGGAGACGTTCTGGACCACCATGTCGATGTTGATCTCGGCGTCCGCCACGGCGCGGAAGATGCGCGCGGCCTCGCCCGGCTTGTCGGGGACGCCGACAACCGTGACCTTCGCCTCGGAGGTGTCGTGGGCCACACCGGAGATGATGGCCTGCTCCATGTCGATCTCGCCCCCTTCGGGCTTGGTCAGCGGCTTGTTGGAGACCCAGGTGCCGGTCAGTCCCGAGAAGGACGAACGGACGTGGATCGGGATGTCGTACCGCCGCGCGTACTCGACACAGCGGGCCAGCAGCACCTTGGAACCGGACGAGGCCAGCTCCAGCATGTCGTCGAAGGCGATCCAGTCGATCTTCTTGGCCTTCTTCACCACGCGCGGGTCGGCGGTGAAGACGCCGTCCACGTCGGTGTAGATCTCGCAGACCTCGGCCTTCAGCGCGGCCGCGAGCGCGACGGCGGTGGTGTCCGAGCCGCCGCGACCGAGGGTGGTGATGTCCTTGGTGTCCTGCGAGACGCCCTGGAACCCGGCGACGATCGCGATGTTGCCCTTGTCGAGCGCGGCACGGATGCGACCCGGCGTCACATCGATGATGCGCGCCTTGTTGTGGACCGCGTCGGTGATCACGCCTGCCTGGCTGCCCGTGAAGGACTGCGCCTCGTGGCCGAGGTTTTTGATCGCCATCGCCAGCAGGGCCATGGAGATCCGCTCTCCGGCGGTCAGCAGCATGTCGAGCTCGCGGCCGGCAGGGAAGGGCGACACCTGCTCCGCGAGATCGATGAGCTCGTCCGTCGTGTCACCCATGGCGGACACCACGACGACGACCTCATGGCCGGCCTTCTTGGTGTCGACGATCCGTCGGGCGACCCGCTTGATGCCTTCGGCATCCGCTACGGATGAGCCGCCGTACTTCTGCACGACAAGGCCCACGTGCGCTCCTCGACTCTGGTGGTCCTGGCCCTCGGAGGTGGGTGTCCGGCAGGCCTGTGGTCGCTGGCCAGTCTAGCGATCGGCCTTGTCCCGGCGGCCGGCGTCCGAGAGCCGAGACGGGTGTATCAGTATTCGATCAACGTGCGTTCGGGCGGGGACGGGTGGTGGACGGAAGATTTGCCGGACGGGGCCCCGGCGGGGCTCCGGATTTCCGGGCGAGGCGGGGAGGGGCCCCCGGGTTGTGGCCTTCACCACATTCTGACTCCGGCGCTCCGGGCTCCGGTCCTCGGCGGTCCGGCCGCCTGGCCGCCGAGTGGCCTGGCGGGCGGGCGTGACGCAGCTGACCCCGGCCTCTCAGCCGGGGTCGACGCAGGCCC
>NZ_BBPP01000016.1:63771-74251 GCF_000787835.1 Streptacidiphilus melanogenes | reverse complement strand
GCGTGACGCAGCTGACCCCGGCCTCTCAGCCGGGGTCGACGCAGGCCCCCGCAGGTGGGACGCCGCAGCTCGGATGCCCGATGCTCGGATTCCCGCCGCTCAGATGCCCAGTTCGGAGGCGAGCTCGGCGGCCATCAGGTCACCGGCCTGCTGCTCCAGCTGCTCGTCGGTCAGCCCGTCGTGGTCGGTGTCGGTGCCGTCGACCGGCGCCGAGATGGGGCTGTCCATCCGGACGTGCGCCACCAGCGACTGCAGCGCGCGCAGCACGCTCGTCGCGGTCGAGCCCCAGGTGGCCAGGTACGAGTACTGCCACCACCACAGCGCCTCGGAGACCCGGCCCTCCCGGTAGTGGGCCATGCCATGGCGCAGCTCGGTGACCACCTCGGCCAGGTCGTCCGAGATCCGGCAGGGCAGCGGCTTGTCCGGCGGGCCGTACGGGTCGAAGACCTCGTGGTAGACGTCGATCGGCGCGAGCAGCTCCGCCAGCTGGCGGCGCAGCTCGTCGGCGTCCGCATCGGGGCCGGTGTCGGTCTCGTAGCGGTCGTCGGGCACGACGTCCTCGATGGCGCCCAGGCGGCCGCCGGTCAGCAGGACCTGGGAGACCTCGAGCAGCAGCAGGCTGATCGCGCTCCCCGGTTCGTCGCCCTTGGCGATCTCCGGTACGGAGAGCAGGAAGCTCTGCACCGAGTCCGCGATCTGCACGGCGAACTCGTCCGGCGTGCCGTCGCCGTGCACGCCGATGTGAGGCTGTCCGCTCACCGGGATCTCAACGGTGCGCGTGTCGGACGTGTCAGACATCGAGAAGTCGTCTCCCTTCGAAGGCCCGGCCGAGGGTGACCTCGTCGGCGTACTCCAGGTCTCCCCCGACGGGCAGGCCGCTGGCCAGGCGGGTGACCTTCAGGCCCATCGGCTTGAGCAGCCGGGCCAGGTAGGTGGCGGTGGCCTCACCCTCGAGGTTCGGGTCGGTCGCGAGGATCAGCTCGGTGACCGTTCCGTCCGCGAGCCGCTGCATCAGCTCGCGGATGCGCAGGTCGTCCGGGCCGACGCCCTCGATCGGGCTGATCGCCCCGCCGAGCACGTGGTAGCGGCCGCGGAACTCGCGGGTGCGCTCGACCGCGACGACGTCCTTCGGCTCCTCGACCACGCAGATCAGGCTCGGGTCGCGGCGCGGATCCTGGCAGACCCGGCACAGGTCGGCCTCGGAGACGTTGCCGCAGACGGTGCAGAAGCGGACCTTCTCCTTGACCTCCGTCAGGGCGTGCGCGAGCCGGCGCACGTCCGTCGGATCGGCCTGCAGGATGTGGAAGGCGATCCGCTGCGCGCTCTTGGGCCCGACGCCGGGCAGCCTGCCCAACTCGTCGATGAGGTCCTGGACCACGCCCTCGTACACGCTGCGTTACCTGTCTTTCTGGTGCTCGCGGTGGTTTCTACCTTTTCGCGCCCATCATCCTCCGGACGGGCGCGCAGTCACAGCTCCCCGACACACCCACTTACGCACGGGGAGCCGTCGAGGTTCCGGGTTCCGGGCGACTGTCGGATCAGAGCTGTCGGATCAGCGGTGCCGGATCCGAGGCGCCGGATCCGAGGCGCCGATCAGAAGGGGAGGCCGGGGATGCCGCCCCCGCCCAGGCCCTGGGCCAGTGGACCGAGGCGCTCGGCCGCCATCCGCTGCGCACCGGCCGTGGCGTCCCGGACCGCGGCAAGGACCAGGTCGGCCAGGGTCTCGGTGTCCTCCGGGTCGACCACCTTCGGGTCGATCACGAGTGCGCGCAGCTCACCTGCGCCGGTCACGGTGGCCCTGACCAGGCCGCCGCCGGAGCTGCCCTCGACCTCGGCGGCGGCGAGCTCCGCCTGCGCCTGGGCGAGCTGCTGCTGCATCTGCTGTGCCTGCTGGAGCAGGGCCTGCATATCGGGCTGGCCGCCGGGGAACATGGGCGCTCCTGTCCTGCCTGTCGTGGTGACTCTCGTCATGACGTGCCGGAGCGGGACCGCTCCTGGGTCGAGCCTACGTGCTGCGCGTGTCGGATCGCCGTCAGTTCACAGGCGGGTACGGCTTTCTGGATCCCGGCGACGGCTCGCCGACCACGCTCGGGTACGGCTCAGCGGTCGTGCTGGGTCTCCTCGATCACCGTGGCGCCCAGCTCGCGGATGATCAGATCGTGGCCGGAGACGGAGGTGGTGTCCTGCTCCGGGATGTCCTCCTCCGGATCGAAGGGGGGCGGCGGCATGTCGTCGTCGTCCGGATCCTCCGGGTAGCCGACCGGCGCGCTGGGGGCGCTGGGGGCACTCGGCCCGCTGGGACGCGGCGCGGGCGCGGACGGGACGGGGCTCGGAACCGGCGCGGGCGGCGCCGCCTGAGCGGGGGGCTGCTGGAACGGAGCCGGGGCGGGGGCCTGCTGACGCGGCGGCATCGCGGACGCACCGCCGCCACCGCCGAATCCTCCGCCACCGCCGAACCCGCCGCCTGCCCCACCGCCGCCGAAGCCGCCACCGGACCCACCGGCGGGCCGCTGCGGCGCGGAACCGGCGGGACCGATCAGGCACTCCACCTTCCACGAGACGCCGACGGCCTCCTGCAGCGCCTGCCGCAGGATCTCGTCGTGCCCGCCGTTGACGAATCCGTCACGCGTCCCGGCATGCTCGAACGCGAGCTGGAGCGCGCCGTCGTCGACGCCGGCGACCTGGGCCTGCTGCAGCAGCATCCAGGTGACCCGGCGACGGCCCTTCACCGCATCGAGCACCTGCGGCCAGAACTGGCGCACCTGTGCGGCGCTGATGCCTCCGGCATCCCCGGACGTCGGGGCCGCGGGCTGCGGGGCCGCGGACTGCGGAGCCGGTGCGGGCGCCGGTGTCGGCGTGGGCGTGGGAGCGGCAGGCGGGGCCGAGGCGGGACCGGAGGAGCCGAAGCTGGGCGAGACCGGCCAGGCGCCGGGCGTCCGCCCACCCGCGGGAGCGGGCGCCCCACCGGCGGCTGACGGCTGCGGGGCCGCGGGCTTCGGAGCGACCGGAGTCGGCATGGGCGCGGGCATGGGCGCGGGCGCCGACATCGGTGCCTGAACCACGGGCGCCTCTGCCGCGACCGGCGCGGCGGGCATCGCCCCGCCGACGACAGCACGCCGTTCCAGCTTCTCCAGGCGGGCCTGCCAGGACGTCTCGTCTGCGAACGCGGCGGGCAGCATCACCCGGGCGCAGATCAGCTCCACCTGGAGCCGGGGCGACGTCGCCCCGCGCATCTCCGTCAGCCCGGTGTTGACGATGTCCGCAGCGCGACTGAGCTCGGCGGAGCCGAAGCGGCGCGCCTGCTCCTCCATCACGGCGACCCGGTCGGCCGGCGCGTCGATCAGCCCCTTCTCACCTGCGTCGGGCACGGCGGCGAGGATCACCAGATCCCGGAGCCGCTCCAGCAGGTCGGCGACGAAGCGGCGCGGATCGTGGCCGCCCTCGATGACCCGGTCGACGATCCCGAACGCCGTCGCCCCGTCGTGCGCGGCGAAGGCGTCGACGATCTCGTCCAGCAGCGCCGCGTCGGTGTAGCCGAGCAGTGCGGTGGCCATGGCATACGTCACGCCGCCCTCGTCCGCCCCGGCGAGCAGCTGGTCCATGACGGACATCGAGTCACGCACGGACCCGGCGCCGGCCCGGACGACCAGCGGAAAGACGGACTCCTCGACCTGGATGCTCTCCCGGCCGCAGACGTCGGTCAGGTAGTCGCGCAGGACGCCGGGCGGCACCAGCCGGAAGGGGTAGTGGTGCGTGCGGGACCGGATCGTCCCGATGACCTTCTCGGGCTCTGTCGTGGCGAAGATGAACTTCAGATGCTCCGGCGGCTCCTCGACGACCTTCAGCAGGGCGTTGAAGCCGGCCGTCGAGACCATGTGGGCCTCGTCGATGATGTAGATCTTGTACCGGCTGGAGGCGGGCGCGAAGAACGCCTTCTCCCGCAGGTCACGCGTGTCGTCGACACCACCGTGCGAGGCGGCGTCGATCTCGATCACGTCGATCGACCCGGGCCCGCCACGGGCCAGGTCCTGGCACGAACGGCACTCGCCGCAGGGCGTCGGGGTGGGACCTTGCTCACAGTTCAGACACCTGGCGAGGATGCGCGCGCTCGTCGTCTTTCCGCACCCGCGCGGGCCACTGAACAGGTAGGCGTGGTTGACCCGGTTGTTCCGCAGCGCCTGCTGCAGCGGCCCGGTCACGTGCTCCTGCCCGATGACCTCGGCGAAGGTCTCGGGTCGATACCGGCGATAGAGAGCGAGCGACACGTCTTCGACCCTAACGGTCCCCACCGACAAATCGGTGCCCTACAACGCAAGGACCCCCCGTGCACCCGCCAGAGCTCACCTACCCTTGCTGCCTTCCGGCCCTGGGGGGGTTCAGCGAGATAGCGCCACACGAGGGGCTAGGCCCAACAGTACCGGATCCCGACCGGTGCCAGCACCGCCCCACCCCCTCCCCTCCCACCTGCGTCGACCGTGTGCACGAGCACCCCCAAACATCTAGTAAGCTCTCCCACGGAGGATTCGCCTAGAGGCCTAGGGCGCACGCTTGGAAAGCGTGTTGGGGGCAACCCCTCACGAGTTCGAATCTCGTATCCTCCGCACCCGCCCACCTGGGCAGATGAAGGCCCCGACCGCTATGCGGTCGGGGCCTTCATCGTTCGGCAGTTGCAGTTTTAGTTGCAGTTGCCGCGATCAGGCGGCGGGCGGCTCCTCGGGTGTCGGCCAGAGCAGGCCGCCGATCTTGTCGGCGGTGTCGGTGAGCACCCGGTTGGTGAGGTGCTGGTAGCGACGGCGCATCCGGGCGGACTTGCCGGGCTCCCATCCCATGATCGCGTCGACGATCGCGTCCGGGACGCCGAGGATCAGCAGGACGGTCGCGGCCGTGTGACGGGCGTCGTGGAGCCGCCCGGTGCGCAGGCCCGCCGCCTTGAGGAGGTCCTTCCACTCGTGGTGGTCGGTGTTCGGGTTGAGGGGCTCGCCGGTCGGCGAGGTGAAGACGTACCCCTTCTCCGTCCACAGGTCGGCAGCGAGCTGCCGGTCGCGCTCCTGGTCGCTCCGGTGCTGGAGGAGGAGGGCCAGCAGCGGGTCCGGGATGCCGATCGGCCGGCGTCCAGCGCGGGACTTGGTGTCCTTGGTCTCGCGGCGGATGTTGACCTTCTGCGGGCAGTAGCCGGGCTTGCGCCCGCAGGGGTGGCCCGCGCAGCCGTGCTGGTAGCGGGGCCGCAGCCGGTTGCGGTGGACCGTCAGGACGCGCAGCTCGAAGTCGACGTCCGTCCACTTGAGGCCGAGGACCTCGCCTTGCCGCAGGCCGAGCGCGAGCGAGATCACCCAACGGGCGGGGTGACGCTGCCTGTTGGCGAGGTCCAGGAGCCGCTGCACCTCCTCGACCGTGTAGGGCTCGACCTCTTCCTCCTCCAGTCGCGGGGCCTTGGCGATGGAGGCGGGGTTGACGGTGAGGTGGCCTCGGCGCACCGCCTCGTTCAGCGCGGTGCGGACGGTGCGGTGGACCTGGTGCGCGGTCCCGGCGGAGCTGCCACCGGCCTGCATCTTGCCGTAGAAGCGCTCCAGGTGCTCGGGCTCCAGCTTGGCGAGACGGTGCGACCCGAGGCCGGGGATGAGGTGGTGATAGACCGCGACGCGGTAGCCGTCGATGGTGTTCTCACCGACGTGCGGCGCGGCGATGTTCTCGACCCAGTGCGTCAACCAGGTCTTGACGGTCCAGGTCTGACCGGCCTTGCCGGCGGTGCCGGCATCGCGCTTCTTCTCCAGCTCGCGCACGGCCTTGGTGGCATCGGCGCGGCGCTTGCGCATGACGTGGCGACGGTCGGGCTTGCCGTCGTCCTTGACGCCGACGGTCACGTAACCGTGCCAGTAGCCGTCCTTGCCGAGGAAGATCGAGGAAGCGCCGTTGGGCTGGCGGGAGTTGGCCATGTCCGCCCCCTCAGGCCGCGAGGGCGGTGGTCGGGGCGACGGCCTGGGAGCGGGCCGCGATGTAGGCGTCGAGGGAGTCGACGGGTATGCGGCGCAGTCGGCCGATGCGGACCGAGTGGACCTCGCCGGAGGCGATCAGGGCATACATGGTGGTGCGGCCGACGCCGAGGCGGCGGGCGGCTTCCTCGACGGTGAGGGCGACCAGGGTGGTGTCCGGGGTGGGGGCGGAGCACTCCAGGACGGCGGCGCGGAGCTGGTGCTCGGGGATGCCGAGGGCGTCGGCTATGAGGGACAGGGCAGGCAGGGTGGACAAGGAGATGCCTTTCGGCGGTCACGGGGGCAACCGTTGACCGCTGGACTGTTCGGGATGGGCGGTGGGCTTGGTGGGTGTCCGCGCTGGTGGCCCTCGGTGTTCGTAGCACCGGGGGTCGGTCCGCGGATGGTGAACGTGCAGGCAGGCTACGGCGGTGGCAGCCGTTCACCTAGCGATTCTGAGCCGGACTTACAGGTCGGTGCCGGGCTCGCCGCGGAGCGGGTCCTCGGGCGAGTTCGGTGCCGGGTAGAAGACGAGCTCGGTGGGCTCCGTCTCGTCCTCGACGCCGAGGCGCGCGGCGATCTCGTCGTATCTGGCCTCGGCCTGGTCGAGTCTGGCCTTGGCGGCGTCGGCGAGATCCTGGGCGACCTGGTGCTCCTGCTCGGCCTTCTGGATGTCGAAGGCGGCTTCCTGGAGTTCCCAGTGTGGGTCGTTGGGGCCGGCCACGGCTTCGAGCATGAAGTTCGCGGCGGGGACGCTGAGGGCCTTGGCGAGACCGAGTGCCTCGTCGAAGCTGATGCCGCGGGTGCCGTTCTCGATCTTGGCGATCTGGGTCTGGTGCAGCTTGAAGCCGAGGCGGCGCATGCGCTCGGCCATGTCCTCCTGGGAGAGGCGCGCCGTCGTGCGCAGGACCTTCAGGTTGTGCGCGACCAGGGCCTCGCCCTCCGGCGGGGCCCAGCGCTGGGGCTTGCTGTCGTCCACTTCTTCTGCCTCCTCTCTCGGGCGGACAAGGGTCCACGAGACCCACAGTCGTAGACCATACCAGCATGGGATGCCCAACCTGCAAGCGCATACACATGAATGTGACGTAGATCACAATTGCCCTGGCCAGTGAATATGCTGGATTCGACTGGGGATATCATGCGGCGTGGGGTTGACAGCGGGCGTGCGTCCATGCATACTCATGCT
This sequence comes from Streptacidiphilus melanogenes, assembly GCF_000787835.1. GTDB lineage: Bacteria > Actinomycetota > Actinomycetes > Streptomycetales > Streptomycetaceae > Streptacidiphilus > Streptacidiphilus melanogenes. Next base: position 67,096 of record NZ_BBPP01000016.1, on the reverse strand, counting down.
ACGAGAGCATCAGAATGCCAGTCGAGAGGAGGTTGAACGTGTAGGTGCCTGACCCGAGGAACGCGAAAACCCCCGGCGCTACGAACACCGGGGGCTGCTGGAAACCTCGCCACCGCCCATCCCAGGACAGTCGTCTGCGGCGGAACCGGGTTGCCCCCCGGAGCCGCCGAGTGAGGATCTCCATGACCGAGAGTACCGCCCCCGCCGCCCAGGCGGCCCCCCTTCCCCCCGCCACGCCGTCCCCAGCCTGTGGACAGGCCGACGCCGCCGCGCTCCTCGACGAGCTGCGCACAACCCTGGCCCGCTTCGTGGTCCTGCCCACCGAGCAGGCCCTGGACGCGACCGTGCTGTGGATCGCCGCGACCCACCTGCAGCCGGTATGGCAGCACGCCCCGCGCCTGGCCGTGGTCGGCCCCGCGAAGCGCTGCGGCAAATCCCGCCTGCTCGACCTGCTCACCGAGACGGTCCACAACCCCGTCATCACCGTGAACTCCACCGCGGCGGCGATCTTCCGCTCCATCTCGGACGAGCCGCCGACCCTGCTCGTCGACGAGGCCGACACCATCTTCGGCAGCCCCAAGGTCGCCGAGAAGAACGAGGAGATGCGCGGCCTGCTCAACGCAGGCCACCAGCGCGGCCGACCAGTCCTGCGGGTGGTCGGCAAGGAGCACGCCCCGCACTCCTTCGCCACCTTCGCCATGGCCGCGCTCGCCGGCATCGGCGACCTCCCCGACACGATCATGGACCGCTCGGTCGTGATCCGGATGCGCCGCCGGGCCCAGGGCGAGCACGTCAGCCCCTACCGCACCCGCCGCGACAGCCCCGCCCTCCACGCGCTGCGCGCCCGGATCGCACGCTGGACGGCCAAGGTCGCCGACCAGGCCCTGCACCTGGAACCGCACATGCCGGTCGAGGACCGGGCCGCCGACACCTGGGAGCCCCTGGTCATCGTCGCCGACCTCGCGGGCGGCACCTGGCCCGAGCGCGCCCGCGCCGCCTGCCAGCGGATGGTCGCCGCCGAGGCCCAGGCCGAGGAGGACAACCCGTCCAACGCGCGGATCCTCGCCGACATCCGCCGCGCCTTCGCCGCCGCCGGCGACCCGGAGAGCATGTCCACCGACGCGCTGCTCTACCGCCTCAACTCCGACCCCGAGGCCCCCTGGGCCGAGACCGGACGCGGCGGACTCAACCCGCGCGCCCTGGCCGGGATGCTGCGCGAATACGGCATCCGCTCCGGCAACGTCCGCATGCCCGACCAGACCCAGCTCAAGGGCTACCTCCGCAGCAAGTTCACCGACGCCTGGAAGCGCTACTGCCCCACCGTCCACCCACTCACCAGCGGTGACGCCAGCAGGGCCGCACAGCCCGACTGAGCCGTCGGGCCAGCCCCGCCAGCTTCACTCGCTAAATCCGGCCCCGGTTTAATCGCAAATCGCCGCGATTTTTACTGAGTGAAGCCGGCGGGGCAGCCCCTCATCCGAATCAGCCACACGCGTGCAGAAGCTGAACCGGAGCCCGCGCAGAGCCTGAACAACCCGCCGTTCAGCTTCTGCAACGGCCAGAGGAAGCCCAGGCGACATGCCCGTCTCGTGCCGTCCTTGCCGTCCCAGCCGTATAACCGCAGGTCAACGGCCATGTAGCCGAGACGGCACGGCGTCCCAAGACGGATAGCGATCCGTCCCGGCACGCCGACGAGGGCACAGCCCGCTCCCACCGCGGTCTGTCAGGCGCACCGTCATCGACTCGGTCCAGCGAGACCGGCAGGACGCCGAGGTGCGTCCCGGACGGCGCGAAGACGCCACGCCATGGCGCTGCCGTACCGGGCCTGACCTGCGACGTCAACGGCAAGACGGCCAAGACGGATCACCGCACACCACCACCAGACCTCACCCCCGAAGGGGACTCCCGCACCCATGCCCGACACCGCAACACCCACACCCCCGACCACGGCGACCGGCCGTCACCGCGCCACCTGGTGGGACCGGTGCGCCATCGTGCTCCTCGGCGTCGCCGGATGTGCTCTGTCCTACGACGCGCTGCGGCAGATGGCCACCGCCGTCCATGTCCGCCACACCCTCACGTACGTCTTCCCTGTGGTCATCGACGGCTTCATCGCCTACGGGGTGCGGGCGCTGCTGGTGCTGCGCGAGGCCCCGCTGCCCGCGCGGCTGTATGCGTGGGGGCTATTCATCGCGGCGACTGCCGCGAGCATCTGGGCCAACGGCCTGCACGCCCTGGACCTGAACCGGCCCGGCGCGGTCACCCTGCACCTGGGCGACGGCACCGTCACTGTGCTGTCCGCCATCGCGCCGCTCGCCCTGGCCGGCGCGACCCACCTGCACATCCTGATCACCCGCTACGGCGGCACCACCACCGAGCCCACCGTCGCGACACCGCTGCCCGCAACTGCCGCCGGGGTTCAGGACGGTACGCAACCTGCACCCGAGCAGGCCGCTGAGGTTCCGTACGCCGTCCCCGCAGCCGTGCCGTCAGCGATCCCGGCCCCGCCGCAGGCCCCCGAACCTGCTGAGCCCGCCGCCGCCGAGACCTCCTGCTCGCCCTCGGCCGACGCAACCGATCCCGAAGCCGAACACATCGGCGGCGATCCGGACGACGCCGCCGACGGCGACCGTGCCGAGGAGCACGACTGCGCAGGCCAGGACCCGCAAGGGGGTTTGGGACATCCGCCGATGCCGAGCACCGGCGGGCGCCCCGCGCTGGCCTCCATCGCGGAGCTGGCGGACGTCATCGGCGCCGCTCACCCGGGCGGTTCCGGACTGACCCGCGACAGCGCCCGCAAGGCCCTCATCGATGCCGGACTCGGCGCCGGCACCGAGCGCCTCGCCGAGGCGATCGGCCTGGTCCGGCAGGGCACCGAGTCCCGCCCGCGCCCCACCAGCTGACCCCAACTTGGGGGTAGCTGCCCGGACCCGAACCGGTTCCGGGCAGCGCCCTCTTCCTGGCCCACTACCGGAGAAGCCCGGCCGGACCAAGCCGCCGAATCCCCGCACACTCACCACCCACCAGCCCCGCCAGAACACCGACAGGAGCCCCCGCCCCTCGTGAGCCGCAACCCGTTCTCCCGCAAGACCCGCCCCATCGGAGCCGCGCAGGCCGATAGCCTCTTCACGGCACAACCGCCCACGCTCGACCGCGACATCAGCGGGGACGGCCTCCCCTCGACAGCGGAGCAAGCTGGGGCGAAGTCCACATCGCCTGGGGGCGTTGCGGACTTCGCGCTTGTGCCCGCCCTGGCGGGGGCGGGTACCGGCCCGGCCCACGGGGCCGGGACTGAGACGGAGGCGGGGGGGGGGGGGGAGCGCGG
>NZ_BBPP01000016.1:0-63590 GCF_000787835.1 Streptacidiphilus melanogenes | reverse complement strand
GGGGTGGAGGCCGAGCGCGGCCTCCACCAGGACCAGCAGACGCCCGCCGAGCCGAGCGAGCCCGCCGACGCCGTTGTCGTGCGTCTCGCGCCGACCGTGACAGCCGACGCGTTCGTGCACCACGGCGTCGCCGCGAACGACGTCCCCGCGCCCGACCACGACGACTCCGTGCCGGGTGCCGAGCGCCGTCGGCGCCTGAGTGAGGTGCTCTATCGGCCGCGCTCGGGGATCAAGCGCTCGGTGCAGCTGACGTGCTCGGCGGAACCGGCGGAGCGCGACTTCATCGACGCCGCCGCCCGTGAGGCCGACCTCTCGCGCTCCGCCTACCTGATGAACGCGGCACTTGCGTACGCGCACGCGTACGTGCCCGAGCAGCGTCCGGAAGGCGTGTCCGTTCTTCCGTCGCCACAGGCCACCCAGGACCTGATGGTCCTGTTCGGCAAGCTGATCCGGGAGTTCGGCCGCGCCGACAACAACCTCAACCAGCTCATGCGCGCGATCCACAGCGGAGTGCTGCCCGACCGCGCCGAGCAGGTCCTCGACGAGCTGCACCAGGTGGCGCGGCTGTCCCGCCTCCTGCTGGAGCGGGTCCTGGCAGGAGGTGATCGCCTTGGTGCCTGACGTTTCCACCGGTGACCGCACCCGCGGCCTGCTCTCCTACCTGTTCGGTCCGGGCCGCAGGGACGAGCACACCGACCCGCACATCGTCGCCGCGTTCGCCATGCCCGGCCTGGTCGACCCCGGCCGCGTCCCTCTCGACCAGCACCAGGCCGCCCTCACCGAGCTGGCCGCCTACCTGGACCAGCCCGTCAGGCTGCGGGAGCAGCGCACGCGCGGGCCGGTGCCGCAGCACGTGTGGCACTGCCCCGTTCGCACCGCACCCGGCGACCGCTACCTGACCGACGCCGAGTGGGCGGAAGTCGCCCGCCGCATCGTGCACGCCGCCGGGATCGCGGAGCACGGCGATGACGCCGCCTGCCGGTGGATCGCCGTGCGCCACGCGGAGGACCACATCCACATCATGGCCACCAGCGTTCGCGAGGACGGCCGCCGTCCCCGCAACAAGGGCGACGGCCGCCGCGCCCAGGCCGAGTGCCGCAAGATCGAGGGCGAGCTCGGGCTGCGTCGCCTGAAGTCGGGCGACGCCACCGCGCCCAGGACCCCGACCAGCGCGGAGCGCGCGAAGGTCGAGCGTCACGGTCGCAAGGACCCGGCACGGGTGTGGCTGCGCGAGCACGCCTACGCCGCGGCGGCCGCCGCCCGCGATGAGGAGGAGTTCTTCGGCATTCTCACCGCGCTCGGCGTGAAGGTCCGGCCCCGGGTCGGCCCCGAGACGGGCGAGGTCACCGGCTACAGCCTCGCCGCCCCCAGCGACACCAACGGCAAGGGGGAGCCGATCTTCTACGGCGGCTCCTCCCTCGCCCCGGACCTGTCCCTGAACCGGATCCGCGAGCGCTTCACCCCCACCGAGGACGGCGACCAGGTCACGGTGGCTGCGCGCGGGGACCGCCGGGGCGACGCAGGCAGTACCTGGCGGCACGCCGACACGGAGCTGCGCACCGCCTACGCCATTGTGATCACGGCGATCGATGGGCCGATTGGAGAGGAGACGGACAGGCGGGTGCAGGCGCAGGCGGCGGCGTTCGCCGAACTGCTCCACAACACTGCCGCAGCCGCGCCCCGCCAGCTCCGAGCCGAACTGCGTGCGGCAGCGGTCGCGTTCGGCCGCGCCAACCGGTCGGCGATCCGGGCCGAGCACCGGGCCGCCGACGCGCTGCGCCAGGCCGGGAAGGCTATGCTCACGGTGCCGGGCAGCAAGGACGGCGACTTCGTCACCGCCGCACTCGTCTCCGCGGTCTTCCTGCTGATCGCACTGGGGGAGTGGCACGCCCAGCGCGGCCACGAGCAGCAGGCCGCAGCCGCCCACCAGGCCCTCGTCCGTCTCCGTGCTGCCCAGCAGCAGTCCGCCCAACCCGCCCTTGCCCAGCTCACCAACCGCGCACCCAGCCCTGAGGAGACCAACCGACTCGCCGCCGCCGTCCAAGCGACAGTCCCCGAGCAGGCCCAACGGATCCTCGCCGACTCCGCCTGGCCCGCCCTGGCCACCATGCTCGCCCAGGCCGAATCCGCCGGCACCCCACCCCGCCGCGCCCTCGCCGACCTGACCGGCCAGCGGGAACTCGACACCGCCGACCACCCCGCCGAAGTCCTCCTGTGGCGGCTGCGTAACCACACCGCCGACCGGATCGCCGAACGCGCCCGCGCCGCAACTACGCGCAGCACGGCCCCCCGGACGTCTGCTGCCCGCGGCCTCGACATCCCGCGGGGCCAACCGCGCTCAACTGACAGGGATCACCGGCGTCACACTCGCTGACCCAGCGACATGACGCCCCCACTCTCCCACTGGAGTGGGCCCGCAGGTCACAGTGCTGGTAGGTGGGCGAATAAGCCAGGGCTCTGGGCTACTCGCCCGGCCTGGGGCCGGGGGTCAGGTCAGGGAGGCGGCCCGCTGGTCGAGCTCGGCGGCGGCTGGGACGTCGCGGAGGCGGTGGAGGCGGGCCCGCATCTCGTCGACGGCGGTGGTGACCTTGACCGAACGGATGCCCTCAGCGGTGTCAAGGAAGTCGTTCCAGGTCGCCAGGGCCGCGTCGGTGTCGTCGCGGCGGAGGTGGACCTGCCCGAGGTCGGCCAGAACGATCGCTCGGGTCCGGCGGCGGTCCAGGCCGTGGATGGCGAGCGCGTGGTGGAGGTGGTCCTGGGCGGTGTCCAGGTCGCCGAGCTGGGCCAGGATCATGCCTGTCTCGTGGGCCCAGCGGCCCGGCGAGTAGTGAGCGGCCCAGGACTCGCCAGGGGTTTTCGGGGCGTTCTCGATCGCCGACTCTGAGGCGGCCAGCGCGACCCTCGCGGTCCGGCGGTCGCCGTCCAGCGCGGCGGCGTTCGCCAGGGTCGCCTGGTAGTAGGCCACCGCGCGGGGGTCCTCGATGCCGCCCGCATAGTGCACGCATTCCTCCGAGAGGCGGACGGCGGCGGCGCGGTGTCCGAGGTCGATGGCCTGCACGGCCATGCCCCGCAGGGCGGTCGCGGACAGTTCGGGGTCGCCGGCCTCGGCGGCGAGGCGGAACGAGTGCGCGTAGTACTGCTGGGCCAGGCCCTGGTTGCCCTCGTCACCGGCCATCCACCCGGCCAGATGCACGAGTTGGGAGGTAGCGGCGAACAGGTCCCGGCCGGTGGCCTCGGAGTAGTTCCCGTTCAGCCAGGGGGCGACGTCCTGGGTCAGATAGCGCACGGCCAGGTGGCGGGCATGTCCTCCGCCGAGTTCGGAGGCCGTGTCTCCCAGTGCGGTGGTCATCTGGCGGATCGCCAACACCTCACCGCGGCCGACGTTCACCGGGCCTCCGGCAGCGGCTGCGCGAGTGCGTCGGGTGATCGCGTCCAGGTCGGGCAGGGCAAGGGCAGCCAGCGCATACGCGCTGGTGGCGGCGAGGAACTGCCGTCGCTCCAAGTCCTGGCCTCCCAACAGGATGACTGACGCCACGGTATCGCCCGAAAGGTCATGATCGACGCCAAGATCAGGCAAGGGCTGAGGACAGGCTTCCGGTTCCTCGTCGAGTTCGAGGACCTCGATCAGATAGGGCTTCCAGTAGTCCGGGACGCGGGTTCCACGTTCCCACCGATACACCGATCCGCGATCAAGACCGGCGTGACCTCGGCCTTCGGCGATGGCGAGATGGCGGGCTAACTGCGCTTGGCTCCAGCCCTTGGCGATGCGGGCGGCCCGGACCCGCTGCCCGAACGTCAGCTGTGATGGCACGGCACCCCCGCCTCCTGGCCTACATGGGCCTACACCAGGCCTACAGCCTGGCAGCTCCTTTCAGCCGCCGCAGGGCCGTTGACTAACTATCAGCCCCGCTGGGGTGTTACGGACCGGCGCTTACGCCGACTTCCCGCCCCGCCCGGCCTGGCCGAACGCTCTCCCCTTGCCCTCGGAGGCCCGCTGCCATGCCCGCGCACCAGATCGAGTTCCTCTTCACCCGCCGGCCCCGCCTCGTCGCCGTCGCCCGCCACCGGGTCGCCACCCGCGTCCTGGCCTGGGGCCAGCCGATGGACGAGGACCTGAGAGGCACCCTGGAACTGCTGGTCAGCGAGCTGGTCACCAACGCGGTCCTACACGCGACCGGCGCGATGGTCGCCGTACAGATTCGCCTGGAGGACCAGCGGCTTCGGGTCGAGGTCGAGGACGACAGCCCGAACCCGCCGCCCTGGCCCGCAGACGGCGATCTGGCGACCTGGGACGCCGAGCACGGCCGCGGACTTCAACTGGTCACCACGCTCGCCTCCAGGCACGGCTGTCGCCCCTCGCCGCGGGGAAAGCGGGTCTGGTTCGAGCTGGCCATGCCCCGGCCGACACCCGTCCGGGCCAGGGCGGTCCTGCTTCGCCGGGTCGCCCGGAAGGTCCGCCGCACCGTTCCCTGGCCCATACCCGTCCGGCCGCTGGCCGCGCACGCTGCCTGACCACGGCGCCCCCCGACGCCCGTGTCCTGGCCCGCCTGGGGAGGCCGGGACACGGGTTCCTCCGACCCCACCTGATGAAGGCGACCCGACGTGACCGCACCGAGCCCTCAGCTGCCGTTCGACGTCCGCTTCGACCCCGCGACCGGGCAGCTGAACCTGACGATGACCTTCGGCGTCCCGCCGCAGCACAAGACCCGCACCACCGTGATCCCGAACCTGGAACAGGCCGCCGTCGAGATCGCCCTGCACCGCCACGAGGCCCGCCTGCAGCAGCTGCTCGCCCAGGCCCTGACCAACGCGGCCGTCCAGCACCTGCACGCGGACCCGCAGCGGCTGGAGCAGGTCATCGCCGCCCTCTCGGACCCGACCAGCACCGTCCCGGTCGGCCGCATCCTCCACGGCCCCACCCCGACCGGCTGACCCGACTCCTGCCCGGCGGCAGGCAAGCGGCTCCCCCCGCTGCCGCCGGGCAGGCCCACCCCCGCGCGCGACTCACCCACCAGGTTGGAGAAGCCCGATGACGAAAGCGACGCTCCCCAGGTTCGACCGGCGCATCTCGCGCCGTCCCAGGACATGGGTGGCCCAGTGCGGATCCTGGTGCGACCTGAACTGCGACTACTGCTACCTCGCGGACCGCCTGAAGAAGAACCGGATGAGCCCCGCCATCGCCGCCGCCCTGGCCGCGTCCGCCACCGACCTCACCGCGGACGGCCAGCCGATCGAGCTGGTCTGGCACGCCGGCGAGCCGCTCGGCATCGGCATCGCCCGGTTCACCGAGCTGGTGAAGCCGTTCGAGCAGCTGCGCGAGCAGGGCCTGGTCCACCACAGCGTCCAGACCAACGCGACGCTCATCACCGGCGCCTGGTGCGACTTCCTGACCGCCCACGGCTTCACGATCGGCGTCAGCATCGACGGCCCCGCCCCGCTGAACACCCACCGCGTCGACTGGCACGGCAAGCCGTCCTTCGACCGGACCATGCGCGGCATCACCAAGCTGCGCGAGCAAGGCATCCCGTTCTCGGTCATCGCCGTGGTCACCGCCGACAGCGTCGACCACCCCGGCGAGATCCTCGACTTCCTCGCCTCGCTCGGCCCCACCTCGATCGGCCTGAACATCGAGGAGACCGAGGGCATCAACACCACCCGCCCGACGCCCACCCTCGCCCAGGCCCGCCGCTTCTGGCAGGCGACGATCGCCTGGGGCAGGCGCCACCCCGAGACCCGCATCCGCGAGACCAGCAGGCTCGGAGCCGACCTGCGCCAGCTGCGCGAACACCCCGACGCGCCGGCCGCGCTGATCGACCCGATCCCGACGATCACCTGGGACGGCGACGTCACCCTCCTGTCCCCCGAGCTCGCCGGGGTCACCGCCCCCGCCTACGGCGACTTCAAGGCGGGGAACATCCTCGACCAGACCATGCAGCAGATCCTCGACGGCGCCCACCAGCTGACCTACGTCACCGAGTTCCTCAACGCCCTCGACACCTGCGAGGCCACCTGCCAGTTCTGGCGGTTCTGCCACGGCGCCCAGGCCGCGAACCGCTTCTTCGAACACGGCCGCCTCGACGTCGCCGAAACGAACTACTGCCGCACCACCAAACAGGCCCTCCTCCACGCACTGTCCGCTACCGTCCGAAAGGAGACCAGCACATGCAACTGACCGACCTGCTCGCCACCACTGACGCCCCCGTCGTCGCCGACCTCACCGCTCACGCGGTGGGCCAGGCCGGGTGGAACAACCAGCCCACCTGGGACAACTGGACGCAGAGCCCCGCCCCCTGGAGCAACGCGCCGACCTGGGACAACTGGAGCAAGAGCAAGTAGCTGTCAGCGACAGGCAGCACGATGGTGGGGTCGGGCTCCCGGGTCCGGCCCCACCCGGAACGAGACCCCCAAGGAGCGCTTCGTGGACAGCCGCCGCTTTGGCGACATCACCGTCACCCTGCCGAACCTGGACGCCGCCGGCTCCTACCTGAACAACACCGCCTACCTCGACACCAGCCGCGGCTCCGTCTCGGACTTCCAATACATCGGCGAGCGGCTGCGCGAGCTGGACCTGTCGAACACCCGCCTGCTGACCGGCCGCCTCGGCGGCATCGAGGCCGACCGCGTCGCGATGGAGGAGACCCAGCTCCACTCGGTCGAGTTCACCGACTGCACCTTCGGCGCCCTCCGCGTCGCGAACAGCAAGCTCTCCCGCGTCGTCTTCCGCGACTGCAAGCTCATGGGCGCCACCTTCGAGGACTGCACCTTCGACAACGTCCTGTTCGAAGGCTGCCGCCTCGACTACGCCATCCTCACCAAGATCCGCGCCATCGGCTCGGTCGCCTTCACCAAGTGCACCCTCAACGAGGCCGAGCTGACCGGCAGTGACCTCGCTGAGGAGACCGCGATCGACAACTGCGCCCTGCGCAAGACCGAGTTCCACCCGGGCAACTACCGCCACGTCGACCTCCGCGGCAGCGACCTGTCCACCGTGATCGGCGCGGTCAACCTGACCGGCGTGATCATCAGCCCGGACCAGGAACACCAGCTCGCCCAGGCCCTCATCGCCGCCCTGGACCTGACCATCACCGACGACGGACGCTGACCGGAGGCACGACTTGGATCTTCGGATCGCCCACACCGACCCCGGCGCCTTACGCGACCGCTGCCAAATCACCACCCTGCACCCCGCCCCGCCCGGCGGCACCCACGAGGACGGCGCGGTCGTCCCCACACACGCCTGGAAGCCACTGCCGTCCACACTCGCCCGCGGTCTCCAGCCCGGCCCGGCCGTCGACCACCGGACGATCGTCGAACTGGTCACCCTCCCGGACCGGACCGCCCCCGCACGCTTCGCCGACCTGGTCACCGTTATGGGCGACCCGCGAGCCGAATACGTCGGCCACTACACCAGCCCTCCCAAGCTGGCCACCACCACGCCGAACCCCGCCAACCACCTGTTCGTCGGCGTCCACGTCGACAACTTCGACCGGCTCGACTACCAGGCCAAGCACCACGGCCGCCGACGTCTCTGCCTCAACCTCGGCCCCGGCACCCGCCACCTTCTGATCGGCACCGTCGACATCCGCACGATCGCCAGGACCGCCCACCGCGATCACCAGCGCCGCTATCCCCACACCAGCGACCTTCGCACCTACGTCGCCGAAGGCCGGCCGATCGACGTCCTTCGGATCACGCTCGCGCCGGGCGAGGGCTACATCGCCCCCACCGAACTCCTCCCGCATGACGGCTCCACCGCCGACGCGGACCAGGCCTCCACCGCGGCCTTCTGGCTCGGGAACTGGCCGACGCGAACCCTGCCCTGGCTGATCTGACACTCGTCGGTCACGCTCCGCTTCACCCTCAGTAGCTTCCTTGAAGCCATGACCAGAGTGCGCTCGGCTCGTTGAAGCTCGTATGACGATCGGATCGAGACGGTTGCCTGGGGATCTGTCGCCGGAGGGATTGATCGCGGAGATCGTGGAGGCGGTGCGGGCGGGGGACGATGCGCGGATCCGTGAGCTGCTGCGGCTGCTGGCGGATGTCGCAGACGTGCCGATGCTCTTCGCGCTGAGGGACGCGCTCGCGCCGGCGAGGTGGTCCGAACAGGTGGTGTCGTCACTGCCTCGGACGGGTCGCGGGTAAGGGATCGGCCATGCGAGACGACGAGACGTTGGACGAGGCCGGTGAGGACATCTGCGACCAGTGCGGGCGCCTGCTGGACAGCGAGGATGTCCGCATCGCGCTCGTTGCGGACTCGTCCGCAGTGCATGCCGACAGTGACCGGTTGGACGGCCAGCGGTTGGTGCTGGCCTGCTCGGACGAGCACCTGGTCCGGTTGCAGGACGTCTATGCGCGGCGGCCGTTCGTGGAGCCGGAGCTGTGGGCGGGCAAGATCGAACGGGCCCTGCGCCGGAACCGCTGCTGGCTCAGTGGGCGACGGCTGCGGCGGGCGACGGGCCTGTCCGCGGACCAGATCCGGCAGGCACTCGCGTGGCGGACCTCGGGGCCGGCACTGCCGCCGCCACGTGCTTCGGGCGGCGAGTTGACTGCAGGCGGGTGACTCGGCTGGGTGAGGAACTGGGGTTCACGCAAACGGAAACCGTCCGCCCGTGCCGGTAGCCCAGCCCACCTTCCCGGCGCGGGCGGGCGGAGCCGAAGCGTGCCAGGGGTGATGCGGGCACCCACCGGCTCCGCCAGAGGCCCCAAGGGCTGTTGTCCGCAGCACCGGGCCCGCGGGAGGGGTAACCATCCCCACTGGCAGTCAAACCCGGCAGATCAGCCGGATGGCCCTGGAGGCATGCCGGCACCGCCTGGGCGACTTAGCGTCGAGGCAGCAGGCCGGCAGGCCGTGCACGACGTGGACCAGGGCTGGAGGGCACCGTGCTCGAGATGCGACCGGAACTCGCGCAGGACCCCGACGGTCCCACCGCCGTCGTGTGGCACATAGCCGCCGCCAAGGGCGTCGTCGACATGCTGTGCGGAGCACAAATGCCCGCCACCGCCAGCGCCGGCCGCTGGCAGCAGTTCCCCGAACGGCCGTGTACCCCGTGCCACCACGCTTTCCGGCAACTGATCGCACCGGCGCCAGGCGGCGCGCAGCCGGTCGACCGCGCTCGCCCGTTGGGCTGAGACCGGGTGATGCTGGCGGCCTGCCGCTCGTTGACGCTCACGTGACCCCTGCGGAACCGACGCCGCCGCTGTCTTCACACGGCGCCGCACGGCCGAGCGAGACGCCGCTGTTCAATGCGATGGCGGCGTCATGGGCAGCGCTCGGCCGCGCAGTGCCGGGGCGACCGGATCCGGAGTGGGACCGCCCCGTCGCCGGCGGCCCCGGCAGGCGCCGTCGGCGACTCCCTCTCCCGCCCCCTCGCCAGAACACGCCCTGAACTGCCCCAGCACGGGTAGCCCCGGCTGGGTTGCCTGGTCACCCAGGCGGATGCCCGGCTGGTAGCGAACCGCGGATTGGGGGCACACGCTGGGAGTACGCACGTCGCGGTGGTTGGAGCAGGGAGGTGGTGGGTGGTGATCGAGGCAGCGGACATCCGGGAGTGGCGCACCCATGATGTCGTCGACCCCGACGGGAAGAAGATCGGGGTGCTGGAGGCCGTGTATGTGGACACCACCACCGACAAGCCGGCCATGGCCACTGTGCAGGTCGGCCTGCCCACCCGCCACCGCCTGGTCTTCGTGCCCCTGGATCACGCGATCGTCGGCCCCGGCTATGTCAAGGTCGACTACGCCAAGTCCCTCGTGAAGGACTGCCCGGCCATCGGCACCGACGATGTCCTGCCGGCCACGGACGAGGAAGCGATCTTCCAGCACTACGGCCTGGCCTACCAACCCGGTGCCCGCGGCGAGCGGCAGCTCGCCCGCCGCTGATCGGCCGCAGCGAGAGGAGCTGCCGCAATGGTCCTGTTCCTGATCGTGATCATCATCGCGATCGTCCTGGGCATCATCGGCTTCGTCGCCCACGGATTGCTCTACCTGCTCATCATCGGCGCGGTACTCCTCGTCATCGACCTGCTGTTCCTCGGCTGGCGATGGCGCCGGTCAGGACGGACGGCGCAACGCTAAGCTCGCGCGCAGATGTCATCGTTGCTGGTGGGAGGCTTCTTGGGAACGTGCCAGCGTCCGATGGCAGCCTTGGTCATCCCGGATCCGCTGCGCTTTTGCGGGAAGCGGCTGGGTGGCTTTTTGACGGCCCGCAGCACGAACGGCGGAAACCGCGCGCAGGCAACGGCCCCCGAAGCCAGATCCGGCGGGGGCGGGGTCCGGAGGAGCCCCCGCCGGCATCCCGCGCGGCTGGAAGCCACACACCACCAGCGGAAGGGCACCCAACCTGCCGTCCGGCTAGCCTGGCGCGGCACCGCCGGGTCGGCCGCAAGGCCGCTGCTCCAAGCTCCACCCCACAGATGGAGCCGGGGACCGTCGGGGGGTTGCGGCCGACCCGGCTCCACCGACCCTTGACATCGCGAAGGCGAGGGCTGAACAAACAGTAACCACACACGGCCCGGCGCAACCGCCCCTTCACCCGCCCAGGGCACCGCCACCGCCCGTAATGTGAACAGCGTGGCGTTCGAGCTGAAGGCCGAGTACGCGTGGCAGACGCTGCTGATGTGGCATATCGTCCCCGCCGGAAACCGCACGGCCCTGTGCGGTCAGTGGCTTCCAGCCTCGACCCCCACCTGCCCCATCACCGACCTCCCCAGCCTCCGGCACCGCGGCGACGTATGCGTGGGCTGCACCGTCGCCCACATGAACGGCTCCTAGGCGCTGGTGCAGCGGGGTCGAGTGGTCTCAGTTTTGGTCTGATTCATCGCCGTCCGCCGGGGCTCACGTGGCACCCACGATTGTGTTCCAGCGCAGGTCAGGATGATGGCGGGCCTACCTGAACACCGGCGAGGAGAATTGGAAGCGTGTTGGGGGCAACCCCTCACGAGTTCGAATCTCGTATCCTCCGCAGGTAGAAGGCCCGCACCTGGAAACCAGTGCGGGCCTCTGCGTTCGTAGTTCCGTAGTCTCAACGGGCCGTATCGGAGCCCTCCGCGCCGTCCTCGCCGGCCCTTCGCGACCTCCCAGATGAGCCCGCCGGTGCGCTGAGCCACGTCCCGGAGGATGCCGCCGGTCACGTGCTGGTATCGAGCGGCCCTCGCGGTCGACGACCACCCCATGATCTGCATCACGACGCGCTCGGGGACGCCGAAGATCAGCAGGACCGTCGCTGCGGTGTGTCGGGCATCGTGCAATCGGCCATCCAGGACCTTGGTGTCGTCCAGGCGGCGCTTCCAGGCGTCGTAGCCGGTGCTCGGCATCAGCGGGTCGCCGAAGGGGGGCGCGAAGACGTACCCCTGCTCGTGCCACTCGTCACCCGCCCGGCGTCGACCGCTGTCCCGCTCCCGCTGGTGAACGCGAGGAGTCGAATCAGCTCGTCGGGCAGACCGATGCCCCGGCGATCGGCGCGTGATTTCGCGCTCGCCATGTCGTCGTTCTTCCGGATCCGCTGATTGCAATAGCGCCTGCCGCCCGCAGCTTCTCCGGCACCCGTGCAGGTACTTCGGCCGCAAGCGGATCTTGCGGACGCGGACCAGGCCTGCGGCGAGGTCCACAGCGGCCCACCGTAGCCCCGCGGGTGCGGGAGGTCGGCGCCCTGCGCGCGGAACTGGACTTCGAACTTGATGGGGTTGTGATCAAGGCGGACGGCCCCGCGATCGGGTCCGGGCGGGGATGGGCTCCCGCACGCCGCAAAAATCGAAAGGCTTCCATGCCTGGCCCCCCAGACTCCTCAACAAGTGCTGTCAGTCTCGTGAACAGGGCTAAGCAGGTTTGGACGTAGACGAGTAGGTCGTGGTGACCGTACTGGAGGACGTGGGCGTCCATTCCGGTGGCCGCGGCCCATTTCTGCACGCGTGCGTGATGTCGTCGCTGGCGTCCAGATCGTCGCCTTCGATTTGGCGGGAAGAAGCGCGTCCAAGGGCTTCGGTGTGGACGTCGCCACGACCACGGCTGAGGAGAGCAATGGCCGACCTGAGCGGAGCGGGCCGGGACAATGCGAAGTCTGGGTGGTGTGCGGCAGGAGGGTACTCATGGGCTTGGGAACGGCGCCGAAGAAGGTCCTTCCGCGGGTGCCGCTGCGTCACGGGGAGGGGAACAAGGACCATCTGACGAGCTTCGGCGGACTGGCAGCGCTGTCCCTGGACGCGCTCAGCTCGGTCGCCTACGGGCCGGAGGCCATCATCCTCGTGCTGGTCGCCGCAGGCACCTCGGCGCTGCGCCTGACCTTGCCGATCACCCTGGCCATCGTCGGCCTGCTCGCCGTGCTCGTCGTCTCCTACTGTCAGGTCATCGCCGTGCACCCTGACGGCGGTGGCGCGTACGCGGTGGGCAAGAAGGACCTCGGCGCCACGGTCAGCCTGCTGGCCGCGGCCAGCCTGGTCGTGGACTACGTGCTGACCGTCGCGGTCAGCCTCGCCGCCGGGGCGGCCAGCCTGGCCTCGGCCTTTCCCTCGCTGACGCATCACATGCTCGCGCTGTGTCTCATCGGACTGGTGCTGATCACAGCCGTCAACCTGTGGGGCATCGCCGAGAGCGCCCGCGCCCTGATGCTCCCCCTGGTCGTGTTCCTGGCCGCGCTGTTCGGCGTCATCGGTGTCGGCCTGGCCCGCTCCCATCCGGCTGCGGTCGTCGGCAGCGCGCAGCCGATCCACGTCAGCGAGAGCCTCGGCCTGATCCTGATCCTCAAGGCCTTCGCCGCCGGCTGTTCGGCACTGACCGGGATCGAGGCCATCGCCAACGGCGTGCCCACCTTCCGGGAGCCGCGCGCCAGGCGCGCCCAGCGCACCGAGCTGATGCTCGGCGCCCTGCTCGGCGCGATGCTGATCGGTCTGTCGCTGCTGATCCGCCGCGAGCACGTCGCCCCGCGCGGCGGCGTGACCGTGCTGGCACAGCTCACCGCCGGATCGTTCGGCACCGGCTGGGCCTACTACGCGACCAACATCGCCGTCACCCTGGTGCTCGCCCTGGCCGCGAACACCAGCTTCGGCGGACTGCCCGTCCTGATGAGCCTGCTCTCCAAGGACGACCGACTCCCCCACCTGTTCGGCCTGCGCGCCGAACGCCCCGTTCACCGCTACGGTGTCATCGCCCTGGCGATCCTCGCCGCCGTCCTGCTGATCGCCGTCGACGCCGTCACCGCCCGACTGATCCCGCTGTACGCCATCGGCGTCTTCATCGGATTCACCATCAGCCAGACCGGGCTGGTCCGGCACTGGTACACCGAGCGGACCTCCCGCTGGCTCCTGCGCGCGGCCCTCAACGGGACCGGCGCTGTGCTCACGGCCGTCGCCGCCCTTGTCTTCGTCGCCAGCAAGTTCACCTCCGGTGCCTGGGTCGTGGTGCTGACCGTGCCGGCCCTCATGCTGCTCTTCACCCGAATCGAGAGCTACTACCGGGCCGTCGGACGGGAACTCGACCTCGGGCCCACCCCCGACCGCCCGCTGGCGGCCGAGAGCCTGGTGATCGTCCCGGTCGGCGGCATCAGCAGACTCACCGAACACGCCCTGCACGCCGCCCTGTCCCTGAGCTCGCACGTCATCGCGGTCAGCGTCCACCCCGAGGCCGAACAGAGCGCCGCCTTCCGTGCCGCCTGGGACGACTGGCACCCGGGCGTTCCTCTGGACACGCTGGAGAGCCCGCACCGCTCCCTGGTCCACCCCATGGTCGACTACGTCCGCAGGGCCGGGAGCGACGGCCGGCAGATCGCTGTCCTGATCCCCGAAGTCCAGCCCCACCACTGGCGCTACCGCATCCTGCAGAACCAGCGCGGCCTCCTCCTCGCCACCGTCCTCCGCGCGAGCACCGACGCAGTCATCTGCACCATCCCCTACCGCCTCACCACGCGGTGACCGCCCACCGGAGCGCCCAGCGCAGACACTCCATCAAGCGGCCCACCGCGAGGTGACACACCGGATCGGGCTGCTTGTTGCGGCGCGGACGGGTGCTGGACAGCGAGTCACATGGCTGGTGTGATGCCGGTCTTGACGAAGATCTGCCGGGCCGATTCCGAGGCACCGGCCAGCACGGCGGCGGCCATGGCAGCGTGGGCGGCTTCCGCGCCCGCATCGGGAGGGACGACCAGGAGCAGGAAGTGGTCGTGGGCACCGCGGGTGAGGATCACAGTGTCGTCGCCGACCGGGAACCAGTCGATGTGGACGACGCGATCGTCGATGGTCATCCGCCCCGGCACGCCGTCCCATGCGGCGGCGTCCAGGCCCACCCGTTCGATCGGCCCCACGTGCGGCGTCACCGCCGTGATCAGCGCCGGCAACTCCACAGCGAGGTCACGAGAGCGCGGCCACCAGGCCCCGTCATGCACCCCCAGCCGGGACGCGGTCGTCTCCAGCCGCAGCGCCACCGCTCCGGGTGCCCGTGGCCAGTCGCTCATGTCCGGAAGCAGCCGACCGTCTGCCGGCGTCAAGGGATCGACACTCATGGGAACACCACCTGTCCGCCGCGCACGTGAGCCGTTGACGGCCGGGGGCGGTCGACACGGGCACCGACGTTCAACGCTCCTCCGCGTCTGGTTTCACGTTACTCCGGCGGGGCGGGCGTAGCGTGGTGGCGTGGACTCACTGCCACGTCTCCTCGACAGCCCTCACCACCCTGAGGCATGGCATGTACGTGACTGACCAAGCCGGGAGCGTCACCGACCAGCCAGGCCACGACCGGTTCGAACCATGTCGCCCATCCTTGGAAAGGGGGAGGACCCGTGGAAGACCAGCAACTGCCGCCCCTCGGATATGCCGATGTCCGCATCATCGCCGCTACCCCCGAAGCCGCGCGTGAGGTCGCGCTCCTGCTACGCAGCGCCTTCGCCAGCACCGAGCAGCGCAGCTACCCGACGGGCCGGGACGGGACCGGCACGAGACTTCACCTCACCGTCGACACCACCCGCGTCCCCGGCGACCCCGATCTGCTTCCCGAGCGTTCGTCCGGCGGTGACCATCCGCACTCTGGCGAGGTCTGATCCGCACGGCGTCGGCGGCCTGGTGCCGGTGCTTTGTGGCCCGGCGCGGAGTAGTGTGGAGGTACCGAGGGTCTTCCGCACACCGGCTGCAGTGCCCCTGTCGTTCTCGGCGAACGCCGACACCGGGCCTGCGCGCGGGTCCGGAGACAGGACGCACATCATGTCCGTGTCACTCCTGCGACCACCCCCGGTCGCCCTTCCCCCGCCGCGCACGGAATCGTCCGCGCTGCGGCTCGCCCTGCGGCCCGCCGCCAGCGGCAGTGGCCTCGCCGTCGGCGCCCTGGACGGCGCCTGGTGGCCGCACTCCGGCGACCTCCTTCGCGAACTGCCCTCCCTCATCCCCACGTTGGACCGGGAGTGGGGGCGGATCACCAGGGTCAACGTGAACCCTCGCCACTGGGAGTCACTGCCGCGTGAGGTTCCGGTCCCGGGCCACGTGGTCAAGGTCGGCTGGTTCACCACCGAGCAGGACCCGCACAAGCTCCTGCTCCTGTCCTACCGCGCGGGCCGCTGGGACCTGCTCGTCATCCCACCGCAGACCGCCCCGGCGGCTGCCGCCCGGCTGATGGCCGCCGCGAGCGACCCGGCCGGCGCATCAACCGCGAGCGCCCTGATCGCAGCCGAACTCGGCCGCGCCGGGGCCGCCGGTGTCGTGCCTCGCGACTCGGGCGCGGAAGACGCATGGGAGTCCGAAGGCGGCGCGGCGCTGTCCGTTCCGCTGGTCATGCCCATCGGACGCGTCACCGTGTCCTCAGGTAGGTGAGAGCGATGACGACGCTCTTCACCCTCCTCGTGCTCGCCGCCATGATCGGCGCGTGCGTGCTGCTGATTCACTTGGCCAACGCCCGTCACACCGCGCTGCCGACGACCGTCCAGCCGCACCGTTGGCGGCTCCGTCGGCGAGGCGCTGCGGTCCGGCACACGGTTCACCGTCCCCTGACGACCGGCCTGCGACGCACACCGACCGAGTCCCGCCGACGGGCCCGACCCAGCCGGGAGCCGCGCTCGGACACCAAAGGACGCATCGACCGTGGGCGCGCCTCGACAGTCCCGCTGTGATCGCGTGGCTCGTCGTCTGCCTGATGGTCCTGCTCGCGGCGGCTTCCGCAGCCCATTGGCTCTGGTTGCCGGCCGGGGGGCTGCTCCTGATCCTGCTTCGCTGTGCGAACCGACGCAATCTGCGCTGGGGACACCCGTCCGCACAGCGGAGCCTGACGAACCATCGAAGGATGTGAACATCGTGGTCGTCCTGATCACTGTCGCGGTGATCCTCGCGATCGCCGCCCTTGTCCTGGTCTCGCTGAGCCTGCGTACCGTGCAGCAGTACGAGAAGGGGGTCGTGTTCCGCTTCGGCCGGCTCCTGCCGGGCATGCGCGGCCCGGGCTTGCGGCTGATCCGCCCGATCGGCGACCGGATGCGGAAGGTTTCGGTGCAGACCGAGGTCCTCGGCGTCGCCACCCAGGGGGCCATCACCGCGGACAACGTTACGGTCACCGTCGACGCGGTCGTCTACTTCCGCGTCATCGACCCCGTCAAAGCTCTGGTCAACGTCAACAACTACCCACATGCCGTCTCCCAGATCGCCCAGACCTCGCTGCGCTCCGTCATCGGCCGCGCAGACCTGGACACGCTGCTGTCCGACCGCGACCAGATCAATGCCGAACTCAAACAGGTCATGGACGCCCCGACCGAGGAGCCGTGGGGACTGCGCATCGAACGCGTCGAGATCAAGGACATCGCCCTGCCCGACCAGATGATGCGCTCCATGTCCAAGCAGGCCGAGGCGGAGCGTGAACGACGCGCCCGGGTGATCGCCGCCGACGGCGAGTTCCAGGCCTCCCAGAAACTCTCCGAGGCGGCCGCCGTGATGGCCGACACCCCCGGTGCACTCCAACTCCGGCTGCTGCAGACCGTCGTGGACGTTTCCGCGGAGAAGAACAGCACCCTGGTGATGCCCTTCCCTGTCGAGATGCTGCGCTTCTTCGAAACCCAGTCGCGCCCGGTGCCGCCCCTCGCCGAGACCTACCGCGGGCTCGCGCCCTCGGACGCCGAGCTCCTGCAAGCCCTGCTCCACCCCGTCCCTGTCCAGGACGGCTTCGAGTCCACGCTGCCGATGCTGCCCTCGCAGGCCCAGCCGGTCGGTGAGCTCGGCAAGGCCCGCCTGCGCGCCGACGTCGCCCGCACCCGCGCCGCCACGTGGCCCGCACTCAACAGCCCCGACGAGCCCCTCACCCGGATCTAACCGTGCCCGGCCTGGGCCAGGCTGGCACCCAGAAAGGGACAATTTCATGACCACAGACAGCACCTCCGCGCTCACAGCCGTTCCGCGAGACCGCCTGCCGCTGCGGCTGGCCTTGGCCCCCGACGGTCCACGACCTCGACTCGACGGCGCTTGGTGGCCGCACTCGCGCAACCTCGCCGATCAACTCCCCGCCCTGCTTGAGGAGGTGGAACAGGCTTGGGGCCGCATCACCCGCGCCGCGGTCCACGAGACCGCCTGGACGCAGCTGCGCCACAGCGTCCCGGTCGGCTCATACGAAGTACGGGTGAACTGGCACGACTTCGCCCACGACCCGCACTCCATCACGGTCTTCTCCTACCGCAACGGGGAATGGGAATTGCTCGTGGTCCCACCCGAGTGCGCCCCCTGGCGGGCCAAACAGCTCATGACCGCAGCGGCACACCCCGGTAACCAGCAGAGCGCCCAAGCGCTCCTGACCGGCGGGCCCGTGGCACCGTCGGCCACCGCACCGCGCGATCGCATCCACATCCGCACAAGGCACAGCCACAACCCCAAGCCCGCCGTCGCTGGACGCCGATCCCGTCCAGCAGTCCCAGAGAGGTGAAGTCATGGTCGGCAACATCGAGGTCTACCTCGACAACTCCGGAGAGTGGCGCTTCCGGCTGACGAGCACCGCAGGCGAGACCATCGCCGCAAGCACTGCCTTCGCCACCGAGCTCGCCTGCCTGGCTGGTGTCGCCGCCATGCAGACCAACGCCGACGACGCGCAGGTCACGGTCCTCACCCCCACTGCCATGTAGCTGGCCGACCCGCCATCGACCTGAGAACCCCGACATCCCCGCCGGGCGCAGGGATCGCTCCGGTCATGCCCAGCCGGCCATCGCCACGGCGCTCCGAGTGTGCCCTGGCACCGCCCGGAGCGCGGGGCAAGCTGGAAGTGGGCGGGTCGCACGGGCTGACTTCGCTCAGGGCTGGCCATCGGAAGGGAGACGCGGTGATCGAGGCAGCGAACATTCGCGAGTGGCGCACGCATGCCGTCGTCGACCGGGGCGGGCACAAGATCGGAGTGCTGGAGGCGGTGTATGTGGACACCATCACCGACGAGCCGGCCATGGCCACCGTCCAGGTCGGCCTGCCCACTCGCCACCGGCTGGTCTTCGGCTCCCTGGATGACGCGGTGGTGGGACCGGGGTACGTCAAGGTCAACTATGCGAAGTCGCTGGTCAAGGGCTGCCCAGCGATCGGCACCGCCGACGTGTTGCCCGCCACGGACGAGGAAGCGATCTTCCAGCACTACGGCCTGGCCTACCAACCCGGCGCCGGCGGTGAGCGGCAGCTCGCCCGCCGCTGACGACCCCCTTTTGAGGAGGCCTGGCAATGATCCTCTTCCTTCTAGTCGTGATCGTCGCGATCGTGCTGGGCATCATCGGCGCCGTCGCCCACGGGCTGCTCTACCTGCTGGTCATCGGAGCCGTACTGCTCGTTGCCGACCTGGTCTTCATCGCGATGCGCTGGCGGCGCTCCGCCCGGACCCCGCAACGGTGAATCGGGCATCCCAGATGATCTGCGCAGAGTCGGCTTCCGAACACCGTGTGCGACGAGACGGCGCCTGCGTTCCTTTCCGCAGGAATCGAGCGGAAGAACGGAAGCGTTTGCTGGTGACCGTCTTCGCCTCCGGCATGCGGGGTGGTGGGGATCTCAAGGGCCGTTTCGGGGCCGTCCGCGCCGCCCTTCCCGGGCCGCGAAGCAGGTCCGGTTGGTCCGCACGATGTCGCCGATCGGCCCCATCCGGTCGGGGCGGCGCCCGGCTAGCGTGGAGAGTGAGAGCAAGCCGCATGCGTCGGTCAGAGTCGACGGCGCGAGGCAGATCAAGCAGCGGACGGGTGACCGTCTGCGGTCGGGTAACTGTCATGAGCAACGCGATCATCACCAACCATCCCACCGAGGCGCCTGAGCGCCCGCGGCCGGTGCGCCTGTCCGTGACGCCCGCTGGGGAGCGCTGCCGCCTGGACGGCGCCTGGTGGCCACGCTCGCGTGATCTGGTGCGGGAGCTCCCTTCCCTGGTCGCGGAACTGGACGTCCGCTGGGCCGGATCACCCACGCCACGGTCAACCGGCACCTGTGGGCGAGCATCCCGCACCGGGTCCGGGCCGGAACGCACACGGTGCACTTGGGCTGGTTCGACGCGGAGCAGGACCCGTACGAGATCAGTCTGTCCTCCTACCACGTCGGCCGCTGGGACCTCCTCGTGGTTCCCCCGGAGACCGACCCTGTCACCGCCGGCCGGCTCATGGCGGCGGCCACAGAGCCGGGAAACCGGCACAGCGCCAGCGAGCTGGTTGATCCGGCTCCGTGCGCCGCTGGGGGACACGGCGCTGGGATGCGACCGCGCCCCGGGATTGGCAGGCGGAACAGGCCCCGGGCTTCGCTCAGACCTAGGTCTCCAGCGCGGCGCCGGGATACGGCCCGGCTCTGTGCGTTGGAGGCTGTACCCAGGTCGTGCTGACCAGTTCAAGGGTCGAGGTCCGTGAGGAGGGGATGCGCTCCGTAGATACGGTGTAGCGCCTGGATTGGACGTTTACTGTAGCTATACGACGTATGTCCATTTCTTGGAGCGCGTCATGATCATTATTCTCGGACTCATCATCCTGATCGCCGCGGCCGTCGTGGCCGTGGCCGGAATTTTCACCAACACCGGCAGCGCCCACGCCGTCAACGGAGCGTTCTCGGTGTTCGGCCACCACATGACCGGCTCGACGGGCGCGCTCTTCCTCTTCGGCATCATCGTCGGCGCGGCCGCCATGCTGGGCCTGGGCCTGCTCCTCGTCGGCGCACGCCGCACCTCGCGCCGCGGCATCGAGGCGCGTCACGCGCTGCGGCATTCCCGCCGTGAGACCGTCGCGGCCGGCAGGGACCGCGACGACCTGATCGAGGAACGCGACTCGGCCCGCGCCGAGAGCGCCTCCGCCGGCCGGGAACGCGACGACCTCGCCCAGCAGCGGGACGACCTCGCAGAACAGCGCGACGACCTGATCAGCCAGCAGAGGCCCCTGGCCACCCCAGTGTCACGCGACACCGAGACGCCTGGCGCTGAAGCTGAAGCTGCGCCACCAGACGGAACCCATCGCGGGCTGCACCTGTTCGGGCACCGCCCCGCCCACCGATAGGCAGCCATCCCGCCTGAAGCGAGTGGGCCAAAGCCGCCACAGCCAGTGCCCGGCGACGGGCACGCCCGGCACTGCCTCTTGCCACCGCCCACCCCTCAACTCTCGGGCCGTCGCAGCGCACACAAGGAGGCTCCACCGTGGGATCAACACCGACTTCAGTACCGTCTGGTGCCCCTTCGCCGGGGCAGGGCCCTGACAGCGGCACCACGGCCGCAGTGGGGTGCCGCCTGGCATCGGTGGTGCTGAACGTGTTCGACCTCGAGGATTCGGTGCGCTTCTACCGCGACCTCCTGGGACTGGAGGTCTCCCACCAGACCGACACCGCCGCGTTGCTGATCAGCGGAGAAGGCTCCGAACTCTATCTGCGTTCCTTGGGCCCGCATGCCGGACACATGACCGGAGGCGTCGGAGTCCACTGCGTGATGTGGACGGCTCCCAGCGCCGAGGAACTGCGGCGCTGCGAGCAAGTACTGAAGGACCGGAGCGCCCACATCACCAGCCAGACGGCTGAGGGGTTCGTCTGGGTCGAGGGCCGCGATCCGAGCGGCACCACGGTGGTGGTGACCCACCCCGGGCCGGAGGAGGCGGTACGCCGCGGCATCATCATCCAGGTCTACGCCTGGTGACCCAGCCTGACGGCTACGGCCCAGGTCAAGGGCGACGACCGTGTGCCCGGCGCCTTCGTGCGGGGGCGGGTGTGTCGGACCGTGCCGTGTGCCCTGGGCGGCCTCACGATGGGGTCCATGAGGAGACGGCGCCGACGCCCCCCAGGGCTCGACTTCGAGTCGTACCGGACCAGCCTGCTGCACACGCTGACCCGCACCGCACTTCCCGGCGCCGTCGAGAGCGCGCCGCTCCGGGCCACGTGGGCAGGAAGCGTGCCCGAGGCGCGGGCGCGTCCCGCCCCGCAGGACCCTCGGTGCTGCCCAGCGGAGCGTTGCCACGAGCAGGTCGGGCAGACCATCTTCGTGATCTGGAGTCACCGCTGGGACTGCCCGGTGTGGTCGGCGCGCTGAACCGTCCATCGCGACGAAGCCGTGCGTGGTGGCAACAGGCCACCTGAAGCAGAGAGTATCTCTGCCATGACACAAAGCGATGTACCGCTCGGCAACGACGCCCACTACCTGCAGAGCACGGCTCGCCTGTTCGGCTGGGAGGTGGAATGGGAGCCGGACGGCAGTGCCCGCATGTCACGCGGCGATCAGACGGTCCGCGCCTGCTTCACCCACGGTGGCGCGTTCTGGTTCGCGCGCGCCACCGGTCCGGGGACCCGCGACCACGAACTTGCGCTCGCCGAGACCGTCGACGCCCTGGAGCGCCATCGCAACCCGCCGGCACCGCCGACGGCATGAAAGCCAACCGACGCTATGGCCCCGACCTGTTCCGCCGCCCTGATCCAGAGAAGAGCGAACGTGGACTGCTCTTGCTGGTGGAGGAGGCGCTTGCGTTGGCCCCGGCGCAAAAACCGAGGCACGCTGAGATGCGGGCCATTCGGCCAGGTACGCCTGCCGACGCGCGTCAGCCCGCGCCCGGGCTGCGCGAAGGGAGCCATGATGATCGAGGTAGGGGACATCCGCGAGTGGCGCACCCACGACGTCGTCGATGCCGACGGGAACAAGATCGGCACGCTGGAGGCGATCTACGTGGACACCACCACGGACGAGCCGGCCATGGCAACCGTCCAGATCGGCATGCCCACCCAGCACCGGCTGGTCTTCGTCCCCCTGAACGACGCGACCGTCGGACCGGGCTATCTCAAGGTCGCCTACGACAGGGCACTCGTGAGGGACTGCCCAGCCCTCGGCATGGATGACATCCTGCCCGCCGAGGACGAGGAAGCCGTCTTCCAGCACTACAGCCTGACCTACCAGAAGGGCGCCGGTGGCGAGCGGCAACTCGCCCGCCGCTGAACGCCCACACGCGACCAAGGAGGCGTGCAGTGGTCCTGATCCTGGCCCTGGCTATCGTCGCGATCGTGCTGGGCATCATCGGTGCCGTCGCCAACGGATGGTTCTTCCTGCTTGTCATCGCGATCGTTCTCTTCGTCGCCGACATGGTCTACGCCGGCATCCGTTGGTCCCAGCGCTCAGGCCGACGCCCAGCACGCTGACATGCCGTCCCCGGTTGCCGTTCCCGCTGCTTCCGCCTGCGTTCAGTCGGATCCGGAGGACAGCCTCTGAGGGGCTACGCCGCAGGTCAGAGCGGCGGCGACCACGGCCAGCCCTCGGGCGAACACTCGGGAAGCTTGGGGCAACCCCTCATGGGTCGAATCCCATCGTCTGCGGTGGAGCCCTTGTCGGGGTGCCCGCGCGGCTGGAAGCCACGCCTGCGAGCGGCGGGCAGTCGACCTGGTTCCGTGATTCGGAGCGCAGCGGGCGCGGCACTGCCGGACCGGCCAAAGGCGGATGTCGCCGCAGGTCAGACGTGGTGCGTCGAGCGCGACTTCAGTTGCAGTTGCAGTTGCATTCAGGTGCGTTCAGCGGCGTCCAAGGATGCGCGCGCGAGCTATTGCGCCGCAGGTCAGGACGGTGACGAACCTGCCCGGACCCCCGGACGAACAGTTGGAAAGCGTGTTGGGGGCAACCCCTCACGAGTTCGAATCTCGTATCCTCCGCACCGCCTGAACAGGCAAAAGAAGGACCCCACCGCTCTGCGGTGGGGTCCTTCTTGGTTCTGCTCAACCCTCGTTGTTCTGGTCTTTGTCCACAGAGGCCGTTTCGGGCGGACCCCAGATGGCCCCGGCGATCTTCCGCGCCACGTCCTTGAGCATCGCGTCCGGCACGTGGAGGTACCTCGCCCGCATCCGCGCGGAGGTTCCGGGTTCCCATCCCATGATCTGGTCGATGACCCGATCGGGGATGCCGAGCAGCATCAGCACCGTGGCGGCCGTGTGTCGGGCGTCGTGCAGCCGGCCGTCCCGGACCTTCGCGTCTTCGAGCAGGCGCTTCCAGTCGTGGTAGTCCGTGTTCGGGCTCAGCGGTCCGCCGAGCGGCTTGGTGAACACGTAGTCCGACGCCGTCCACAGGTTGCCCGCCGCGCCGCGCTCGCGCGCTTGCGCCTCGGCGTGGGAGCGGAGCATCGCAACGAGTGGGCCTGGAAGGGGTACCGCGCGCCGCCCGGCGCGGGACTTGGTGTTCTTGGTCTCCCGTCGAACCTGCGCGCGCTCCGGGCAGTAGCCGGCCTTTCGCCCGCACGGCGAGGCATCCCCACATCCGTGCGCGTACTTCGGGCGCAGACGGTTCCGGCGCAGCTTCAGATACTCGTTGCCCAGGTCGACGTCAGACCAGCGGAGTCCCAGCGTCTCGCC
Source organism: Streptacidiphilus melanogenes (assembly GCF_000787835.1). Lineage (GTDB taxonomy): Bacteria > Actinomycetota > Actinomycetes > Streptomycetales > Streptomycetaceae > Streptacidiphilus > Streptacidiphilus melanogenes. The sequence goes on along the minus strand of NZ_BBPP01000016.1, from coordinate 39,852 downwards.
CTGCCGCAGCCCCAGCGCCAAGGCAAGCATCCAACGCGCGCTGTTGCGCCGCTTGTTGACTTGGAGCAGCAGGCGTTGAACCTCTTCCACGGAGTACGGCTCGACTTCCGTCTCCTCCTCTTCCATCCGCGGAGGCTTCGCCAGGGCGGCGGCATTCTTGCCCGCGTGGCCGCGCCGCACCGCTTCCCCGAGTGCGGTGCGGATGGTGCGGTGAGCCTGGTGCGCCGTGGCAGCCTTACTGCCGCTGCTCTGCATGCGGCGGTACAGGCTTTCCAAGTGCTCGGGCTCCAGGCGGTCGATGCGGTGCTTTCCGACGCCCGGCACGAGGTGGACGCGAACCGCGACCTCGTAGCCGTCGTAGGTGTTCTCACTGACGACCGGCTTGGCGATGTCCTCCACCCAGTGCAGGAGCCACTTTTTGACCGTCCACGGCTTTCCTGGCTGGCGCGCCGAACCCTCGTCCCGCTGCTTCTCCAGCCGCCGGACCTCCTCGACTAGCTCCTTTCGTGTCGGACGGGTCAGATGCCGGCGGTACGGCGTGCCGTCGTCCTTGTAGCCCATTGGCACTCGGGCGTGCCAACGGCCATCCTGGCCCAGGTAGATGGCGGATTCGCCGTTGGCGCGGCGTGTGCGCTTGTTTTCCTCTGCCACAGGCAGGCTCCTGATTCTTGGTGTCGGGAACGCAGCGGGGGCGGTGGCTTCCACTGGGCGGAACGCCACCCCGGCAACGTCAAGCAGCGCAGTTGGCGGTGCGCAGGCGGGCGACGTACGCAGCCGGTGCGTCGGAGGGGACGCGGCGGAGGCGGCCTACCGGAACAGACTCCAGCTCCCCGGAGCGAATGAGCGCGTAGCAGGTGGTCCGGCCGATCTGAAGTCGGCGCGCGGCCTCCTCGACCGTCAGGAGAACCAGCGTTGAGTCCTGGCTGATGAGGGTTTCGGGCGTGGCGGTGGTCACGAGGGGACTCCTCCGGATCCGGGCATGCGTGATGGACGGTGGTTCCAGGCGGGGGTGCCTCAGGTTGCGTTCGGGGGTCTCGCGGTGCGCTGCTGTCCGAGGTGCGGATTTCTGCGTCATTGCGTCATCAGCGTCATCAGCGCCTCTGGCCTGGGGCTTTGGGTGTCGCAGCGGTCCGGGCCTGCGTCATCGGTGCGTCACCGGCTGCGTCACCGTGACGCAGCCGGGTGACGCAGGTGACGCAGGATGACGCAGAGCCAGCCGTCTGCGTCACCCTCTTTGCCGCAGGTCAGGGGCTGTTTTTCGGCCCGGGTGACGCAGGTGACGCAGCGTCTTCCCTCTTAGGAAAAAAGAGGGGGTGTCTGTAGGTAGTTGGGTGCGCCTCAGAGCGAAAGGAGGAGCCGCTGCGCGGCGCGTCCTTCGGGCGGCGTTCCGCCGAACAGCAAGAGGAGCACCCGGGCGGGGGCGGTGGTGCTCCTCTTGCTTGTCAGGGCGGCGGGCGTGGGCGCGGGTCAGAGGATCCGCTGTTGTTCGGGTGGGGGCGTGGGGGCCGGGCGGGTCATTTCGAGGTAGCGCCCCTCTTTCGTCCGGCCCGCCTCGACGAGTACCTGACGGGCCGCGAGGGTGGGTTGGAGGCGCTTGAGTCGGTCGGAGAGGACTTTGCCGGTGGTCGGCCAGCCCTTTGGCAGGGCTCGCAGCTCGTCTCCGCTGTAGACGCGGCCGAGGCAGGCCAGCCACTCGGTCGAGGTCATGCGCTGCCCGGTGCCCGGAGCGATGGTCTCGGCGTGCTTGAGGACGGTCTGTGCGAGCAGGTCGCCCTCGATCACGTCGTCGTTGAGGTCGTCGAGGCTGGCCCGGTAGGCGGCGAGGGAACCGAGGCCGGTGGCCGCGTCGAGCTGCGCGCACAGGTGCGCGAAGTCCGCCATCCGCAGATCGGTCGGGGTCTCCGCCTCCATCGCCCGGACCTGGACCGTGAGGTCGAGCAGGGACCCGAGGACGACGGGCAGCGCCTCCGCGTATTCCGCCCACAGTTCGGCTTCGGTGCGGCGGACGGCGGGCCGCTCCAGCCGTAGCGGGAGGAGGCGTTCGGCGAGGTCGGGCCGGATCACACCGACGTCGATGCCGGTCAGGAGCATGGGGCGGCGGTAGCCGACGCGGAACACGTCCCCGTCGGTGAACAGGGCGCGTTTGACGTTCTCGGCCCCGGTGACGATGCAGCACATGGCGTCGGACATGTCGGGGGTCATGTGGGAGAGGTTGTCCAGGGCGGTGATCCATCCGGCCGCCACGGCGGCCAGCAGGTTTTCCTCGTCCTTCGGTGCGCGGCGCAGGTCACCGCTCATGCCCTCGATGATCCGCAGGAGCATCCGGCCGGCGGTGGACTTGCCCGCGCCCTGGGGGCCGGTGAGGAAGGGGGCGGGGACGGGCACGGACGGTCCGAGGCAGCCGATGAGCCACGCCATGGCCAGGCACTCGGAGCTGGCGTTCGCGAAGTTGCACAGCCGGAACAGCAGGTCGATGCCCTTCCCGTCGGTGTCCCGGGCGGGCAGGGGCAGCTCGCCGGTGAGCTGGGTGCGCCGCCAGCACACCTCCTTGGGGTCGGGGGTGGCGATGTCCCAGCCGGTCGGGTGGATGCGGACGGACTGCCCGTCGGTGCGCCCGAGGTCGAGCCACGTGGCCCCGTCGAATCCGGGGGCGACGCGGATGTGGACGGGCTGCACCGCCTCGGACAGCGCGAGGGCTTCGATCAGGTCCAGGGCCTCCTTGAGGGCGGTTCCGTTGAACACGCCGCGTCCGTCCTTGAACAGGCCGACCATGAGTTCCTGGCGGTGGCTGCCCGTGGTGCCCTGGGAGCGGATCGGACGGGCCACGGGGTGGCCGTTCCGTTGGGCGTACACCGTCCCGTCGGCGGTGCGGAAGTACCGGAAGTGCTCTTGCGCGTAGTCCGCGATGACCTCGCGCGCGGGGGTCTTGTCGTCCTCGGACATGGCTACAGTCCCAACGTGGTGCGGGCGTTGGTCCAGGCGTCGGTGCAGTGCCGGGCGGTTTCGCCCTTGGCAGCCGCGGCGGTGAACAGCCGCGCGGTGTGCGCCTCGGTGAGGCAGCCGCACCGGCCGTGCGTGGAGAGCACGGCGAGGAACGTCCGGTACACGGTGGCGTGCACCGCGCCGGACGCCTCGGTGATGCGCTGCTCGGCCATGGCGATGCCACGGTCCAGGTAGGTGGGCGTGCGGTGGGGGCACTTCCCACCACCAGCGCCCATGGGCAAGGTGATGGCCGCCGGCCGGACCGTGGTCGGCTCCTTGGCCGCGAGCGCGCGCACGGCCTCGGGCAGGTCCGCCAGCGTGCCCGTGCCGGGGCCGAGCCACCGCGTGTAGGACATCCGCGACTTGATGTCCGCACCGTCCCGCACGTCGTTGCGGGAGCGCATCGCGCCCCGGTACAGCCAGTGCTCGCCACGGGTGGTGGCCACGGTCCGCGTGGCCGGCAGCGTCTCCCTGGCCCAGGCGACCGCGTCGGCGTTGTCGAGGTCCAGCACGGTCACGCCAGCGCCGCCGGGGTGGTAGGCCAGCGCCTCCGCGCGTCGCCACGCGGCCGCCCACTGGGGCGAGGCGATGACGTGCGGGTCGGTGGTGGCGGCGGCCCAGGCGTGGCACGGCCGGGGGCACTGGCAGGGGCCGGGCTTGAGCATGTTCGGGCGGTCCCCGCACTGGCTCTTGCGGCAGGCGGAGCAGTTGCCGAACGGGACCTTCCCGACGGCGAGCGGCAGGACCGGCACGCCGCGCCCGGCGAGGGCCAGCGCGGCGGCCAGCAGGTCCACCGGAGTGCTATCCATCCTTGCTCCTCTTGTGCCAGTTGTTGACGTGGCTCAGGCGGCGCGCGTCAGGTGAGCGACTGCGCGGCCGATCCAGCGCGTGTAGGCGGGCGGGATGGCTTCGGCCAGCTCGCGGCGTGCGGTGGTCCAGTGGATGCCCATGGCGTCCTGCCACTGGGCCACGGTGCCCTTGCCGCCGCCCTGGCCGTAGACGGCGAAGTAGGGGCCGGTGAACCACTGGCCGTGGCGCATCCCGGCGACGCGCCCCCGGTGCGGCACGTGCGGGGGCTGGTCGACCGTCATGCCACCGCCCGGTTCGAAGTTGCGGTGTCGGATGACCGAGAGGCCGAACATCTCGCCGCAGAGCTGTAGGTCGCGGCGCATCGGTGCGCGGCCGGGCGGGTTCTCCATCACCCACGGCCGCCCCGTCGTCTCCAGGGCGGTCCGGGTGGCGGGGATGAGCTGCGGATAGGTGCGGCCCTGGTTGGTTCCGGCGGTGAGGGTGCAGCCGTCCTGGCACGGGGGCGAGGTGTGGACGAGGTCGAAGAGATGCCCGTACTCGGCGATGACCTCGACCGCGTCGCCGTGGATGAACTCGAAGGGGTAGTTCGGCTGGTCGGCGATGTCCACGCCGACGACGCGGTAACCGGCGAGGTGGTAGCCCATGCCCGCCCCGCCGGCGCAGCAGAAGCCGTCCAGCAGCAGGCGCCCGTTCCACCGGCGCGGCGGGATGTTGCGGTGGGCGGGGCGGACGCCGGGAATGCTGGCGACCGCGCGGCCCTGCCCGTTGATCTGGGTCTGCATGTGTGGTCCTTCCGGTCAGCGGGCGCGGGCCGCGGCGATGTCGAGCTGCCGGTGGACCTCGACCAGGCGCCGGCCGGACCGGTCGTTCCAGTCGTCGACGGAGCGGAACGCGCCCTGCGCCACGAACTGCTCCATGAGCAGCACCCGGGCCCGGGAGGCGGTGTCCGGGGTGCCGTATCCGGCGCGGAGCACCATGAGCTGGGCACCGAGCAGGCACACGGCCCCGTTCGCGTCCCACAGGCGGCCCTGGGTCCAGCCGTGGGCCGTGATGTACCGGGCCACGAGCCGCAGGTGCGTCGCGGTGTCGGTCGGGGTCGGTGCCGGGGTGCGGTGGCGGATGCGGTCGAGCCAGTTCGGGACCGGCCGGACCATGCCCAGGTCCCACGCGGCGGCCACCGTGCCGTACGGGTTGGGCGGCGGGACCGGGAACGTGCGGGCCGGGGCGGGGAGCGAAGCGAGGTACGCCTCGACCTCACGGACGAGGGTGCCGCCGTCGGCGACGAACGAGAGGTCCGGAAGCAAGAGCGGGAGCGGGCGGGCGGTGCGTGTGGTCATGGAGTCACTTCCACTTCGAGGCTGGTTTGTGACTGTGTGTAGGGGGAGGGAGGCATGGGGGTGCCAGAGAAGGTGTCCGGGAGGGGGTTTGTGCAGGTTGGAGAGGGGGCCTCCGCCGCCTCCCTGTGACGCGTCGTCACAGGTCAGGTTGGGGAGGAAAGGTGAGGGAGGCAGGTGGGGAGAACTCCCTGCCTCCCTCGGTGACTCCCTTTACTCAGCGTCACTCTCGGCGGTGTCCGCGTCGCGCTCCTCCAGTGCCGCGAGCACCTTCGCACGCGAGACGACCATCTGCCCGCCGGACTTGTAGGGGGCCGCGCCGGCGGCCTCCAAGACCTCGGTGAGGGTCTGGAAGGACCACGACCCGTAGAACGGGCGGTTCATCTCGGCGAGCCGCTGCAGCACCTCGCGGGTCAGCATCCGCGCTGCGTCGCCGATCACCTCGGCGACGTCGGCGAGCGGGTCCACCTGCTCCGCGTCCTGCTCCGTGGCGGCGCGGGTGACCACGGCGGTGCGGGCGGCCTTGGCTCGCTCGGCGAGCTCGACCGCCTGCTCCTCGTTGATGTAGTGCGTCCGGACCGTGATGGACGCCTGGCCCGGCTCCAGGTCGACCCCGTCGCCGGCCACGACCAACGTGCCCTTGTCCAGGCCCTGACGCAGCAGGTGCGGGGCGGCACCGGCGTTCACGGCCTTCTCGCCCAGCGCCATCACTGACTGGGCCTTGGTGCCCAGCACGAGCGAGCCACGGATGTGCGCGCCCTCGCGGACCAGCTTCGGCAGGTTCTGGTCCGTGGGGTCCTGGGTGCCCTGCCACAGCGTCACGTTCACAGCGCGACCCTGGTTGAGGATCTTCCGGGCGGCGTTGAAGTACCGGCTGGTGGCCTTGGTCCCGCCCAGCGGGCGACCGTCCGCGCCCTTGGCCGGGCACATGAACGCGATCTGCGCCTCGTCCACGATCAGTACCAGCGGCGGGAACGGGGTCCCCTTCGGCGCAAGCATGCGGCGTTCCATCTCCGCCACGCCCTCCTCGACCATCTCTGTCACGGCGAGGACGTGTTCGTCGGTGGGCCCCTGGATCAGCACGGTGGCCAGCCCGTCGAACATGTTCCAGTCGCCGATGCCCTTGAGGTCGCCGATGCGGAACTCGACCGTGGGGTCGAACGCGAGCCACAGAGCCGGTGCCCGCAGCGAGGCGGTCTTGCCCTGGTTGGACAGGCCCGTCATCAGCACGTGCCGCTGGTAGAGGCTCAGCAGGACCACCGTGCCGCGCAGATCCTGGCCCCACGGGGCCCGCCCGGTCTTGTAGTTCGCGGTGATGCCGGGGTCGACAACGAGCGGAGAGTCGCCGATCGGCTCGTCCAGCGCGCCAGAGTCGGCGATCCAGAGCCGCACCGTGCGGGCGGCGGGCGGGATGGTGATGAACACCTCGTGCTCGTGCCGGTTCAGGTTCTCCGCCAGCTTCCGGCGGCGCTTCTGTACTTCCTCCGTCGACACACCCGTCGGCAGGAGCACGTCGACCTCGACGCCGCAGCCCGCGATGACGATCGGGGAGAGCATGTTCCCGCCGCCGTCGCCCATCTCCAAGATGGCCTTGCGCAGCGGGGCGATGCCCAGGTCTCGCAGGGCCAGGACCACGATCGACGGCGTGATCGGCTCGCCCTCGTTGCCGCGCAGTGAGGCCGGAAGGGCCCATGCCGGCGCGGCCTGGCGCTTACGACCGGCGTTCCAGCAGGCCAGCAGTGCCAGCCACGGCAGCACCGTGAGGAGGGGACCCCAGACCACGGAGGCGATGAACACGACCATGTTGGCCAGGTGAACCACGAACATCGCCGGGGCGATCACGTCCGCGATGTGGTGGGAGGTCATCGCCATGGCGATGCCCAGGGCCAGCAGACCGACCGCCGTGGAGAGGGCCCCGACCAGTGCACTCTTCGCCAGCCGAAGCGGGGCGGTGATCCAGTCCATGCGCCTTTGGTGGCGGGCGGAGCGGAACGCGGCGGCGCGCTGCTCCCACTCCATCGCCACCTCGGGCTGACCGGCCGCCTCGGCGGCCCGCATCATCCGCTCGTACCTCGAGGTGGTGCGCGACTCCCAACCCCGGCGGGCCAGGATGCCGCCGCCGTACAGGGCGAACATGCCGTGCCGCACCGTGAACCTGGCGGCAGCCTTCGTGCGCTCGTGCCTGGCCGCCGCGCGCACCGTGCGAGCAGCGCGCACGAGACGCTCGCGGGGCGTCAGGCGCGTCCGTTCCGGTGCCTCGTTGGGCACCGCCGCGCTGGTCCCGCTCAGGCGGTCGGGAAACGGCAGGACCGCCGCCCCGTAACCCTCCGGGATCGCGTCTTCCACGGCCACCGCAGAGGCGGCCGGCTCGTAGTCGTGGCTCACTGAAACGTCCTTCCTCGCAGGGTCAGGCGGTCTGGTTGGTCGGGGTGGGCTGGGGCAGGGCGCGGCAGGCGGCGGCGTGCTCGTTGGCCCCGTCTCGGTTGACGGCCAGGTTGTGGCCGTCGCCGGTCAGGTGGCAGCCCTGGCAGTGCCAGCGGTAGTCGGTGCTGCGGCCCAGCTCGGTGGCGATCACGACGACCAGCGCACCCATCAGGTTCTGGAAGCGGATCAGGGTCAGCGACGGTGCGTTGTGCTTGTCGATGCGCGACACGATCAGGTCTCCAAGTCAGTGGCAGGGGAAGCGTGGTTGCGCGGTGCGTCAGGCGGCGAGCGCGGTGGTGCCGTGGCAGGTCACGCAGGCTCCGAGCGTGGGCGGGATGACGTAGCCGACATCCCTTGCGCAGGCTGGGCAGGTGCGGCGCGCGCGGTTGGCCGCGGCGAGTGCGGCGCGCTTCGCGGGCGTCATGGGGCGGACCGGTTTCGCGAGGTCGAGGCGGTAGAGGTATGCGCAGCGGATACCGCCCCGGACCTTGCGGGAGCGCCAGAGGATCTGCGCCGCGACCGGCTGACCGGCCGGGCGTAGATCGCGTGCGCGGAGTTGGCGGCGGGTGGCGTAGCCGTCCGGGGCGAGCCGGAACGGGTAGGTGGGGATGCCGAACCGGGCGCCGGTCGGGTCGTAGAACCTCACGCCGCGCCCTCGTCACCCTCGTCGGGGTCCGGGACGGAGTGGAGGGAAGGGCGCTCTGCGCGCTCTGCCTTGAGTGTGTCGCGCAGGTTCCGCGCGTTCGCGGCCGACGTGCGCAGTTCGACGCGCAGCCGGTCGGCGGTGAGCGCGTCGTCCGACCAGTCGGCCGACAGCGCCCGCGCCTCAGTCAGCAACTCGTCCGTAGTGCGGGTCGGACGCTTCGTGCGCGCGGCGGGCGGGACGGTGCCGGTTGCCCGACGCGGACGCGGCGCGGCAGTCGGCTGCTCCTCCACGAGGGTCTGCGGCGCGACAGGTGCCGTCGGGGCGGGGTCCGGGCTGAGGTACACCGGAGGGTGCGGGTCGGTGTCGGCCGACTCGCCCAGGTCAGACCCCGACCGATTTCTCAGTATCTGCACCGGCTCGACCGGTTCGGGCTTGTGGTGCAGCACCTTCGCGACCAGATCCGACCCGAAGAAGATCGAGCCGACCGGCAGTGATGTGGCGAGCAGCACAAGCGCCCAGTCGGCGGGTGCCCAGTCGGCCAGCGGCACCCGGCCGCCCGACGCGATGGCGGGCACGAGACCGTGCACGTAGTTGAGCACCAGCGAGGCGACCGTGTATCCGGCCAGCACCCGCAGGGCGAACTTCCGATCCCGGCCGGCGGGCAGGATCAGCGCGGCGATGAGCGCCAGGGCCATCAGTCCATCCACAACCAGTGGATAGACATCCGCCGCGACCGCATCCGCGCCACTCGCGTGGGCCACATCCCGCAGGGCATGCCACGAGACGCGGAACGCCATGCCGACCACGGCCAACAGGCCCAGTACCAGGAGCACCTTCGGCCAGCGATTCATCGGCGCGACCCCCCGATCACCAGGTGGACAACGATCAGGGTGAGCAGGTAGGCGCCCGCTGCACCGGCCAGGGCCGGCATGCCGAAGCGGTGGAACTCCCAGATCACCAGCGCGGCGGCGATGCCAGCCGCCCACTTCGCGGCGGGGCGGTCGCCGGTGGTGCGGTTGGTGCGCTCGCAGGTGCAGTGCGCGTGCCGCTGACGGCGGATCATGCCGCGACCCCCGTCCGGTGGGTCCGGCACCGCACCGGGACGGTCCGCCGCAACGGGACCGGGGCGGACCGCAGAAGCTCGCGGGCGAACCGCGCGGCCTCGGGGTCCAGGTCGGCCAGCACCTCGGCGGCGACGTCGAGTCGTGCGGCGCGTTCGAGCGGGGTCTCACCGGGAATGCCGGTGAACAGCTCGCGGTCGAAGCCGAACGCGAGCGCCACGAGCTCGTCCGCCGAAGCGGCCTCGTGGCCTGCAACCATGTACCTCACGGGTCGTGCTCCCTTCGGAAGGAACGGCCCTACAGCGGCTCCGGTGTTCCAGCACCGGAGCCGCAGCCGTTGGTGGAACCAGCTGATTCCGGCTCCCCTCGCCCCGTCCGTGCGAGACGGGCGGAGGAGGCAACCGGCCGTCGCCGATGCGACGGAAGTTGGGTTGCGCTGTTCCTCACGCGGAGATCCGCGTGGCCGCCTACTTGGCCGAGGAGAGGCGGCGTGATCCCCATGCAGTTGTCAAAGAACGAGCGCTTCCCTGGCCCTGCGAACAGGACTTCCGGGCGCATCGGCACGCTCTGAGCAGCCCAAAGAAGGCCTCTCATGTAGTCATGCACTCATGTGCAGGAGTTACGAGTACAAGAGTGCATGGCTCCTATACATGAGTCAACCCGCCACTCGAAGTTCGATGCGGCGGGTTGCGTAGTACTAACGGTTGGTCAGTCTTGGGCTGGGATGCGGTAGTCAAGAACGAACTGGTCAGCGGCCATGATGGTGTCGCAGACCTCAACAACACGCCCCGACTCCGAGAGCGCGTTGCGGGTCAGGTGGATGATCGGGGAGCCGGGGCTCAAGCTGAGCGCTACGGTCTCTTGCTTGGTGGCAAGGCGAGCCCTGACTGTCTCGATGAGCTCCGAGAGGACGTGTCCGTGCTCCTCCAGTCGGGCGTAGATGCCACCACCGCCCGGATTCTCTGCGAAGAGCTCCGGGATGTCCTTGGCGAGATCCCAAGGGAGGTAGGACGTCGCCTCCTCGGTCGGCACGCCGTCGGTGAAGTACAGGCGCCGGCGCGCGAGCACCTGGGCGCCAGGGGAGACGGACAGGCGATCCGCGATGTCCTCGGGCGCTTCCGTCGGCCCGACGAACAGGACGGTCACGCTTGCCTTCGTGCCTGACTGCTCGGCTTCGGCGAGGTAGGCAGCTTTGCCCGCGAGCCGGTGCGAGCGCCGGAATCGATCCGACGACTTGCGGTGGACGGGCGGCCGGGTCTTCACGTAGGAGCCCTTGCCGTGGTGCGTCTCGATCAGGCCGGTGGTGCGAAGTTCCGTCATGGCCTTGCGCACAGTGCCCTGAGCCACGGAGTAGCGGCTCATGAGTTCGGCTTCACTGGGCACCTGCTCACCAGGGCTGATCACCTTGGCCCTGATCTGCTGGGCAAGGTCATCGGCGATCTGCAGATAGCGTGGTTTTCCAGAGTCACGCGCGGGAGCGCTCGCCATGTCCTTCTGTTCCTCCTATGCTCCTGTATATGAGTCAAGCTACTCTTGGCGGTCCTGCTATGTCACTCCACTCGGTCTCTGTCGCAGGCGCGGTCGTTCGGGATGACGGTCGGATCTTGGTGATTCGCCGCGCGGACAACGGAGCCTGGGAGTTGCCTGGGGGAGTCCTCGAACTCGCGGAAACACCGGAGGACGGCGTGGTCCGTGAGGTTTGGGAAGAGACGGGCATCCGTGTCGCCGTTGAGCGACTGACGGGCGTCTACAAGAACATGAACCGTGGAGTGGTTGCCCTGGTGTTCAGGTGCCGGCCGACAGGCGGACAGGCCCGCCCATCGGAGGAGTCTACGGACGTTCAGTGGTTCTCACCTGACGAGGTGAAGCAGAGCATGACGGAGGCTTTCGCGGTGCGTCTGCTGGATGCTCTGGCCTCCGATGCCCCTTATGTACGAGCGCACGACGGGCGACAACTCCTGGACTGAGCGCATATGAATCCCAGGCGCGCACGAGTTGGTTTGCAGATATCATCAAGACGTTGACGATTCTGCACCATTCGCATTCGCTGAATAACTTGGGCTAGGACTAGTTGATGGCGGCTGAGAAGTGGCTCGTAGAGCAACAATAGCCACGAGGAGAGATGCTGCTGCCACGATAACTGAGACGATGGTAAGCCAGAGTACGGCACGCTGTGTGCGGATGCCAAATGCCACATTCGTAAGGTCGGCCGATACTCCTGCCAACTCGCTGAAGTCTTTTTCCAATGGCGTGAGCTGTTCCGTCTCGGCCAAGAGTGCTGACTTCCAGAGCTCTAGCAACGATTCCGGAGCATACTTGCCCATGTGGGCTTCCGGGACGACCTCCGTAGAAGCTGGGAAATGCCTTGCCCAGTCGCGCTCGGTGCGGGCGAATGTTGCGGCCTCATTCGCGGCAAGTCGGACATCGGCCCCAATTGAAATAAGTTCATTTCGAAGGGTCAAGAAGTCGCGAGATGATGCGCGGCCAGCAATTGAAGCAATATCGTCGCGCAGTCGGTTGAGGCGCTTGCGGGACCTTAGTACCAGATGCACAAGAGCCCAGCGGAGCATCATGGATTGCATAGGTTCGGAGAGCACGTGATGCAGCTCGCCTTGCAAGTCTTCACTGGCATTGTCGCCTGCATCGTAGGTGGTTGCCAGGAGGGAGGCGGCTCTGAGACCTGCTCCATGGGCAACCTCGCGCACATGGATCTCGGGACGCACGTCCACGGCCCAGTATGGCTCCAGTATTGAATAGCCCAACCCCAAGACGTTGAACGGTGATAGGCGCTTTTGAAAAGTCCTCCGCTCCTCCCATGCCTTGAATCCGCGCGTTGAAATGAGAGCAATGGACGGGAGCGGCTCCCCAGCGCCTCGCGAGAAGAATCCCGGGAGCTCTTGGGCTAGCCATACGCTCGCCTCGGAAATTCGCGCCTCATGCCACGCGTCGACTGCGAGCGCCTTTTTCTTGGGCACATCAATCAGGCTATAGCCGCCAGGAAATTTATCCAGCGATGTGGACTCTCGGCGGCGCGTCAGCTCTCCAAATCCAGCGGCGAAGCTGTCGGAATATGCGAAGGAAATTACGGCCACTGCGATGCTCGGGGTTACGAGCGTGATGCCGCCGGTTGCCCAATCTACTCCAAGGGGCAATTCCGTGGTGATCCTGTTGGGCATCATTTCCATGATGCCGCGTCGCGCAAAGTACGGTAGAGCATGCCAAGCTTCTGACGCGTCCCGCCTGCCTTGGGTTAGCCAGTGGGCATAGTTATCGGTCGGTCGATTTGCAAACGGAGGGCGCCGCTTGCTGATAGAATCAAGTCTTTCTTCGAGTTGAGGGATGTCCACGGGGGTGAACACCTCAGCCAGCCACAGGAATTTATAGTCAGCCCCCTCGTGGCGCAAGAGATAGGTTGATGCCCTGTCCTGTTCATCGCTGGCGCTATGGCGCTGGAGCGACCTCTGCAAATATTGCTTGCTAAATCGGCGGGGGCTCCAGTTCTTGCGCCCCGATAGACCGAAAGCGGCGGTGGGACGCCAGGGCATTTGTCTCCTCCCCCAGAGGGTGGTACGACGGTGGCCTGCCTGAGCCTAGCGACTCCCCGGCCCATCTGAGCGTCTGTTGGCGACGACGGAGGGGTCCCGGCGGTGGGATGTCGCGACGACGGGCGCGGCGCTGGTGACATCACCAGCTGACGCCATCGGAGCGGGCCTGCACGGGTAGTGAGTGAGATCTAGAAGTCGCCGCTGAACCGAGACCCTTTCTTCAGGTCCTTGTAGTAGTGGGTCACCAGGCCGCTGACCTGCAGCTCAGGCCGGCCGTCCAGTTCCAGTCCGCACACGGGGCAGTCGAACATCACGGCAAAGCACTCGCGAACGTGTCTATCAGGGATCCCTTGACCATCGGGGCCTATGCGGGCCCGGAGCACGCCACGCGCGTAACCGCACACCGGACAGCGGGCGAAAGACTCATCGCATGCTTCCGGGCGATACCACTTGCGGATCTCCGCCATCCTGGCCAGGCGCTTCAAGTCGGCAGCCGTACTCTGTCGGCCCGCAGCGATCCTGAAGAGCTTCTTCGCGTAACGGATCTTCACAGTGACGATGTCCTGAACAGCCGCACGCAGCTCCTCCTCGTGTGCAGTCCGCTCCTCCGCGTCTGCAAGCAGCGGCTCCAGAAGCGCTCGGAGTGAATCACCACCCTCATCTGCCGCGGCCGACCGACGCTCGCGCTCCTCCTTGAAGTCCGCGATGGCTCGCTGGCGTGCATCCGCCAGTGTCTCCGCCTGGAGCTGGTAGAGATCATGGCGACGGCTTCGGTAAGGGCCCCAAAAGTCGTGGTCCCCTTCGCCTATGTCTGCCAGGACTGCGTCTACCACCGTCACGGCCACCGTTAGAGCCATCGCTGACTGGGTCTTGTCGTGTGCGCCGAGATGAGCAACTCCGTTGCGCGCTGTGAGCAGCGGCTCCACATCTCTCTCGGATACCGAGAGCTGGAGCAAGGCGCGGGCTCGCTTGAAGGCTTCAGCGGCGCCGAGTGTCCGGGCGTGTGTCGCCGGAGCAGTGGCGTGACTGCTCAACCCCGCAGCATGCAGCAGCGTCGAAAAGTCACGACCATCCGATAGAAGCGAGGGGTGCCGCGCGGCAAGAGCCGCCTTGACGATGTGCTCGAAGGCGATGCCCCCGTGCAGGACCGCCATGTCGTGATCACCATTGCTCCAGGCGTAGAGCGCGCGGCGCATCTGGAGCAGGGCCGACTCCCGCAGTTGATCCTTATCCACGCTGCCCCCAACCCCGTACTGATACAAGAAGAGTGTGCATCAAGCCCAGAGCAGGACCAGCCCGTTCACTTGGTTCGCCCAACCCAGCGCTCGCCTGACGTCTTGTCACGGGCCGTGCCCCGGGCACTCCGAGTCGCCCCCGTGACATCCGTTCTCCTCTGCTTTGATACTGGCGTGTAGGACGGCATTACTGTACGAGCGGCCACTACCTGGGAGGATCAGTCCACTTGGACACAAGGCGATTCACGGATCTGGCTGGCCAGATGATGCGCTCCGCCTTGGATTCGTGGCGCAGCGGAAACCGGCTGTTCTCCGTCCTGCATGCTGGCATGGGGTCAGAGTTCGCGCTGAAGGCGGTCCTGTGCCACCACGACCCACTTCTGATCTCGGCGCACGGGGACCGAGCGTTGCGCTTCCACGCTCTGGGATTCGGTGGAGAGAAGGGCGTCAAGCCCCTCGAACAGGCGCGCACGATTGGCATGGCCGATGCGTTCAAGGACGCGGAGGTGGTGATGCGTGGCCGTATGCCGGTGACTATCGACGCTTTCGCCCCGGTGATGGAAGCTCGAAACGGCATCGCACACCTAGCCCATCACGACCCAACCACCGCTGAGCGAGTGGTTTCTACGGCCCTGCAGGTAGCCGAAGCCATCCGGGAGGAGCTGGAGACCCCCGCTGGCGACTTCTGGGGAGAGTACGCCCACACTTTTCATGACCTTGCCAAGGTTGGATCGATGCCTGCCACTCCGAGCATCGACCTTGAGCAGGTAGCAGAGGCGCTGGCACGGTCTGAGGCCGCTGAGGCCGAGCGTGCCGCTCGGGAAGCTGCCAAAAGCAGTGCCGCAGCAGCGCTCACCGCGCTGAACAGGATCTTTTCAGGCGATCGTGCGTTGGCCACGGACAAGACCGCTGGCGATGCTTTGAACATCTGCCGCCGCGCTGTGGTATCCACTGCCCTGCACACAAGCGCTATGCGCGCGCAGAGGGCAGCGGCAAATCTACTGAAGTCCTACGGGTACTTGACTCCAACCGAGGACCAGCACGTGCCGGCCCTCGAAGCCGTTACCGTGAAGAGCTTGGTTGCCCGCCAGGTGATGGGAGCCTTCAGGGACGCCCTGCCAGCGGAGTTGCAGTTCGCCTTGTCAGCACCTTCTGGTGACGTGATGTGGCGTCCACGTTCGTACGAATCCCCCGAGTTCGGCACCTACCTGTTTCGGTGGGCTCCGTGTCCGGCCTGCCCTGCTTGGGGAGACCTGTACGGATGGCTTGAGCATGACGTGTGCAACGACGAAGAGTGCCGCAGCGGCGGATCGTACTGCGGGGAGCATGATGAGGGACCGCCCATCCTTGGCCACGCCCAAATATTCGCGTGCCCCATGTGCTGCCTGGTGTTGGACGCAGATCAGGAACTCGCAGCTGCCCACATGGAGCTAGCTGCGCTCTACGAGGGGTGAACCGTCTGGCTGGCTCCCCTCGTGCACGTTGTCGCGCCCACTCACAACTGGGGTGCTGTCGAGGGTGCTGCCCCTTACGACAACGTCGGCAGATCTCGGCAAACGAGGGCGGCCAACCGCGACCCCTGCCAGCTTGGCCAGCCCCAGCCCGTCTGAGTCGCAGAGCGGCCTGAATAGCGGAAGGTCACCTCCTGGCGACATCGGAGCGCTGCATGTTGTCGCGCGAGATCGCTCCCTTGTCCATGGCCAGAGCGTATGGGCTGGGAGCGGGAGCGCGGCTCCTCCCGGCGGGGTCGGAGGGGATCCGGTCGTGGTCTCAGCGTTGTCCTGGTTTTTGTCCAGTGTGCTGATGAGCGCTGGCGTTCAGGCTGGTACGCGGACCGCGTCGGGCCTCCTTGCGAACCCTCGTGGACGCCCCTGAACCGCCCTGCGGACAGTTGGAAAGCGTGTTGGGGGCAACCCCTCACGAGTTCGAATCTCGTATCCTCCGCAGGTCAGAGGGCCCGCACCGTTAGCCGGTGCGGGCCCTCTGCTTTTTCGTCTCAGGTGCAGTCCCAATCGGCAACGCCACAGTCGCGTTCGCAGTTGCAGGGCGCTGCCGTCTGTGGCCAACGCCATGTTCGAGGTCATGGCAGGCAGAGACGATCACTACGGCTCAGCAGTCGAAGGAATAGGCGCTCTCTCGGACCTCGTCATGCGCGTCCGCGAACGGGCGCTCCAGGAGCGGGCCGAGCTCCCCGATCGGGTCGGTGAGCGGGCGGTCGCCGCGGCCGAACACGAACTCGGCTTCCCGCTGCCACAGTTGCTGGTCCGGCTGTACCGGGAGGTGGCCAACGGTGGCTTCGGCCCCGAGTACTTCCTGCTGCCTCTGGTCGGCGAAGGCCGGACGGCGATTGCCGAGTACGGCCCCCTGGAAGGCACTGGCCGCATGGCCTCCTGCCGATCCTGGACTGGGGTTGCGGCATGTACGCCGCGGTGGACTGTCTTGACCCCGATGCACCGGTCCTGCTCTTCGAGCCGAATGCCGGCCCCGACGACTGGGCGGACGCGTGGTTCACAGACTCGCCCTCACTCGCACAGTGGCTGAACTCCTGGCTCGATGGCACTGGCTGGTGGGAGGAGGAAGTCATGATGGCCGAGGATGCGCCCGAGCCCCAGCCTTGGCCCGACGCCGCGAGGCGGCTGGCCTCCTAGCCCACACTGTCGAGCGTACGCTATTCTGTACATTATGAAGACGATGAGTGCGACCGAGCTTCGGGGCAACCTCGCCGCCGCGCTCGACTCTGTCGAGAACGACGCCGAAGAACTCGTCATCACGCGGGCCGGCCATGAACCGCTGGTCGTCGTCTCCCTTGCCGAGTACGCCTCGCTCCGCGAGACCGACTACCTGCTGCGATCTCCGGCCAACGCCGACCACCTGCGCCAGTCCCTTCAGGACTACCGGGAAGGCCGCACCCAGAGCCGCGAACTGATCGAGTCCGAGGACGTCGCCGAGCAGTCCGAATGAAGATCCAGTTCACCGCCGGCGGCTGGACCGACTACCTGTACTGGCAGGCCAACGACCGACGCCTCCTCAAACGCGTCAACCAGCTGATCGACGACATCCGCCGCAACGGCCACGAGGGCATCGGCAAACCCGAGCCCCTGCGTCACGAGCTCGCCGGGGCGTGGTCCCGTCGAATCGACCAGGAACACCGCCTGATCTACGTCCTCGACGACCAAGCCGACACGCTGTGCGTCATCGCCTGCCGGTACCACCACGGCAAGTAGCCCCGTTTCGCTCCTTCGCCGTCGGCCAGAGCGAGCCGCCGATCTTGCCTGCGGTGTCGGTCGGCATCCGGTCGGTGATCGCGTCGACGAGCGCGTCCGCGACGTCGGCGATCAGCAGGACGGTCGCGGCGGTGGGGTGGGCGCGTGGAGCCTGCCGGTGCGCAGGTCCGCCGCTCCCCGAGGGCGGCACCGGGGTCGGTTCAGCTGGTGGTCTGCTGTGCTCCGGTGGCGCTGTCGGCCAGCCAGGTGCTCCAGCTGAGGGTGAAGGCGGCGTAGCCGTTGTCACCGGGGACGGGGCCGCGTGGGGTGCCCGTGACGGTGACGGGGTCGCCCTGGTGGGCGTGGGCGTAGAACCACTGGGAGTCGGCCAGGGACAGGTGGATGCAGCCGTGGGAGCCGGCCTGGCCCGGGTTGGGGTGGGCGGTCGAGTAGTGGACGTAGGTGCCGGTCGTGGTGAGCTGGACGTCCCAGGGCAGAGTGACGTCGTAGAAGTTGACGTTGGCCGGGTCGCAGGTGATGTGCACGCTGCAGGAGGTCATGTGCACCGACGGGGCCTTGTCCATCTCGGCCATGGTGCCGTCCCAGGTGGGGAACTGGGCGCTGCCGGCGTCTATGGGGAAGTGCTTCTGACGGACCCCGTCGAGATAGACGTCCATGGTGTGGGCGGGGGCGTCGACCTTGGTTTCCCAGTCCGCGCCGATGGTGAAGGCGTGGTGGTAGTCGTGGGTGCCGTAGCGGCCGTTGCCGTCGGCGACGCCGGTGAGGAGGACGTCGACGGCGACACGGGTGCCGGCGGGCCAGAAGTGCTGGGGCCGCCAGTCTGCGCGGGTGCTGCTGAACCAGTGCCAGGCGCCGGTGACCGGGGTGGAGGTGGTGACTTTCATCGCCTGCTCGACCGCGGCGCGGGCGGATCGGGCGACGGGGTGGGTGAACTGCACGGAGACGGGCATCGCCACACCGACGGTGGCGCCGTTGGCCGGGGCGATGGTGTCGAGCAGCAGCGGCGCGCCCGCGGTGTGGACGGGCGAGGGGCCGTGCGACCCGGTGCCGGTGCCGGGCGCGCCACCGGTCGAGGGGGACTGCGCCGATGGTGAGCCCGGCCCGGTGGCCTTGGCGGAGCCGTCGTCGCAGGCGGTAGCCCCCAGCAGCAACGCTGCGGTGAGCACCGCGATCCCGGTGTACCTGCGCTGCGCCACCGGTCGCGCGTTCCGTGCCATCTTCTCCACGCTCCTCATGAGTTCTCGTGTGCGTCCTTGGAACGCGATTGCTTCTCCGCCCTCGCGCAGTCGGGGAGATGCCGACCGCACCGGAAAGGTTGGAGGCCTGGGTGACTGTTCAGATCCGTGACAAACCGTTGCTCTGCCGCTCCCGCCAGACAGACCGCCCGCAGGGTCAGCCGCCCGGGGTGTTCCGGGAGCGGGGCTGGATCTGGGACTGAGGGAGCGGTGCCGGCAGCGCCCTTCCTGGGCGCTGCCGGGATGACCCGCGTCGTCAGGACCGCCCTGCCAAGGCTGCGAAAGCAGCCGGTCAGGGCTCCAACTTTCCCTTCCCTAGCGGTATCTACCCCGTTGTACGAGGTGGCGGTGTGGTCACCGATCAGCCGGCCAGCCGGTGGAGAGCGGCGGCGGCGAGGCCCTTGACGTGGCCCGGGTCGTTGCTGGGGGCGCCGGCCGCCAGCTCGACGATGGCGAAGCGCTTGCCGCTGCGGATCACGGCGACGCCGCCGGAGACCGCGCCGTCGCCGTTGTAGGAGGAATACCACCGTCCCTCGCCGCCGGTGACGGTGAGCGTCTGCGGGGCGCCGTAGTGCCAGTGGCCGGCCGGCTCGTTCCGGCAGCTGCTCACCAGCGCGTTGAGCTGCTTCTCCCACGAGGTCGCCGAGGCGACGGTGGAGCCCTCAGCAGCGGACTCGATCAGCAGGCCGCCGCGGGTGCTGAAGCTCCAGCTGACGTCGGCGTAGCCGGCCGCCCGGCCCTTGGTCAGCGCCCGCATGGTCTCCTCGCCCGAGCAGGCCGAGAGGCCCTGCTTCCCGGCCAGGTCGAAGGTCGCGGTGACCGGGGACAGACCCTGCTGGAAGAGGTCGCCGCTCTGGATCACGTTCTGCGAGCCGAGGCCGGGCGTGGCGAGCGCGGGGGCGGCCGCCGGGGCCGCGTCGGCCGAACGGTGCGTGGCGTGCGCGGCCTGCACGCGCCCGTCCGCGGTCGCGGGCTGGACGGAGACGCCCACCGCGACCAGGGCGGCGGCGACGCAGGACACAGCCGCCGCGATGCGGCCGCGACGGGAGAACTTCTGGCGGGTCGTCTGGTTCTCGGACATCTCATCCCCCTGGTGATCGGGACGCGTTCTGCGCCCTCGTACAACCGGGGAGATGTCGGCCTCGCGGCGAAAGTTGGACCGGTCGGCCGCTGTTTCAGAGCTGTGACACGGCGGTGCGGACCACAGCCGTCATCGCCTCCGTGCCCAGGCAGGCGTCGATCTCCAGGATCGCGTAGTGCGAGCCGCTGCGCAGGAAGGCGACGCCGCCGCACGGCTCCCGGCCGGGCGGCGCGGTCCCGGTGGTGTTCAGGTTCCCCTCGTACAAGCCCATCCAGCTCGCACTGACGTCCGGCGCGAGGGCGAGGGTGTGCGTCGGCCCGTAGACCCAGTGGCCGGGCGTCTCGTCCTGGCAAGGCAATTCCTCCAGCACCAGGCGTTCGGCGAAGTTCCGTGCCAGCGCCGGAGTTCCGGCGTTGGCGGCGACCTCCCGGGCAATCTGCGCATGCAGGTCGACGGCGATGCTGTCGTCGTCGGCCGAGGCGGCGGTGGACGTCATCAGGCCGCGGAAGTACGCACCCGACCCGCCCAGGGCCTGGCTGAGGGTCTTCTCCCCGACGCAGTCCCCGTCGCCGTAGTGGCCGTCACCGAACCGGTCCCGGACGTAGACGTGGCCGGTGACGCCGACGGCCGCGAAGGTCGCCGCAGACAGCAGGTTCCGCTTCGTCACCGGTCCGGTGGCGGCCTTCGGGCCGGTGACGGTGCGGCTGGGAGCCGCTGTCGGCGCCGTCGGGGCGTGAGACCGGGAGGGAGGCCGGGCGGGCAGGACGAAGCGGCCGGTCAGCACGCCGAGCGCGGCGGCTGTGACAAGGACGGCGATGACAGCCCGAGTTCGCACCCGAGCCTTCAGACGCTGTCGGCGAGGCGGTCGCGCATGAAGCGGCGAGCCTGGTGGATGCGAGCCTTGACGGTGCCGAGCGGAGTGTCGAGGGTCTCGGCGACCTGGAGGTAGGTCAGGTCGCCGAGATCGCGCAGCACGAAGGACTCCGCCAGCGCCGGATGCTGCTGCTCGAGCGCGGCCAGTGCTTCCATCAGGTCGATCCGGGTGCCGGCGATGACGCTGGTCGTCCGGGGGTCCACGTCCTCGGGCAGGACCGCGTGGCTGTCCTCCGCACGGCGGCGCATCGAACGGTAGGTGGATCTGGCGGCGTTGGACGCGATCACGGTGACCCAACCGAGGAACGAGCCGCGCCCGCCGTACTCGTGCAGATGCCTGCTGACGGAGAGCAGCGCGTCCTGGGCGGCCTCCTCCGCGTCGGCGTGGTGGGGCAGGAACCTGGCGCAACGCCGCATGACCAACGGCCGCAGCTTGGTCAGCAGGTGTTCCAGTGATGCTTGGTCACCTGTCTGCGCAGCTGCCACCAACTGTGTCAGCTCGCTCTCGTCGAGCACCTGTCGACCCCGTTCCCGTCCGCTCCGGAGTTCCGCGTCCCCCGCGACTCCGGCAGAATGCTGCCACATGCAGAAGCTGGGCCGTTATCTCCTGGTGGACCGGCTGGGAGCCGGCTCCTTCGCGACCGTGTGGCGGGCCTACGACCCGGAGCTGGACACGGACGTCGCGGTCAAGGTGCTGGCCGACAACTGGGCGTCGAACGCCGACGTCAGGGAGCGGTTCCTGGCCGAGGCGCGACTGCTGCGCCGGATCTCCAGCCCCCGGGTGGTGCGGGTGCACGACGTCGGGGTCCACGAGGACCGGCCCTACTTCGTGATGGACTACGTCCGCGGCGGCACGTTGGCCGAACGGATCGGGCAGTGCCCGCCGGAGGAGGCGCTGCGGCTGGCCGCCGAGGCCGGGTACGCGGTGCAGGTGCTGCACAATGCGGGTGTCGTCCACCGGGACGTCAAGCCGTCGAACCTGCTGCTCGACGCCGAGCAGACGCCCGAGGGCGTGCTGGTGGCGGACCTCGGCAGCGCGAAGCAGCTGGCCGACGCGTCGGGGCTGACCGTGACCACGGGCACCCCCGCCTACATGGCGCCCGAGCAGGCCTTCCAGACAGGGGGGTTCGACGGTCGCGCGGACGTCTACGCCCTGGGCGTGCTGACCTTCGAGCTGCTGACCGGGCAGAAGCCCTTCGGTTCCGGCGGGCGCACCACCTTGGTCACCGGCGGCGTGCCGGCGCCCGCGCCGTCGATGCCTCCCGGCGGACCGGTGCTCCCGGAGGGCGTCGAGGGACTGCTCGGCGCGGCGATGTCGGTGGACCCGGAGAAGCGCCCGCCCACCGCCCGGGCGTTTGCCGACGCGCTGCTCACCCCGGGAGCCGGGGTGGGGACGCAGACCGTGCGGCCGGGGCCGGGCCGGCTCGCGGTCTGCTCCGCAGCGGTACTGGTCTTCCTGACGACGATGATGCTGACCTGGCTGCTGCGCTGAGTCCGAGGTCATCTCGTGTGAGTTCGGTGCGCCTGCCCGGTGGGTAGCCCATCGCAGCGTTCAACTCACGTGGATGAAACGCGAGTTGGATTGACTCCGTGAAGCGGGCGTCACGCGCCGTGCTGGTCCGCCCACGCCTGAGATCGTCGACCACCTTGGCCGAGCGGTCGCCTGAGTGAGGCCGCACGCCCTGATCCACGACCGGGCGGAAGGGTTGCACGCCACAGGAAACAAATCCGGCGATCACTGCTGCCGGCCACGCACGCCGACTCGGTCTGACCTGCCCTGAGTGCGGCGCGGGGCCCAAGTACGCGAGGGCCTGGAGGCCCGGACGGATCGATCACCCTGTTGTGGGACAGGACACCAGGCGGGGCCACTGACGGCGCGGGACCATGCCGTCGAGTGCGCCGAGCGGTGGGTCCCGCTCGGCTCGACGGGCTCGACGAGCTCGGTGGGTCAGAGGCCAAGGATGGTGCAGAGGACGCGCCAGGCGTGGTCCAGTCCGATGCGGTCGCCCATCGGGGTGCCCCAGGCCGCCTGCATGTGGGCGGCGCCGTAGAGGATGGCCAGGATCAGGTAGGCCAGGGACTCCGGCGGGTGGGCGGCCGTCAGTTCCTTCTCCTCCTGGGCCCCGCGGATGCGGGTCACCAGCTCCCGGTGGATGCCCCGGAAGAGGCCGTCCGGGTCGTCCAGTGGCCACTCGGAGTCGGAGACGAGCCGGAGGGCCGCGCGGAAGCGGATGTTGGTGTCGAACTCGGCGCCGAGCCGGCGGATGAGCTCGGTCAGCGCCGCCTCCGCCGAGGGCGGTGGTGCGGTCGGTGCGGCGCGGATGCGGTTCCAGTGCGCGGTGCTCTCGTCGACCAGGGCGGACGCGAGTTGGTGCTTGGAGCCGAAGTGCGCGTAGAGCGCACCCTTGGTCATGCCGGTCCGGGCGATCACGTCGTGGAGCTTGGTGGGCTCGTAGCCGTGGATGGCGAACTCCTGCGCCGCGGCGTCCAGGACCCGGTCCCGGGTCAGCCATGCCCTTGCCTGTTTCACCATCGAACCAACCTCACACTCTCCAGACGGGAATAACATACCTACCAAAAGGTATGTTTCTCGGCAAGGGCTGAGCCCGGGGCTGTCGAGGCAGCCCCGGGCCGGGAAAGTGCGCTGCCCGCCGGACAGGCCCTAGCCGGGCAGGTCGAGGAGCGCGTCGGCGTAGCCGACGGCGGCGGCCTCGACGGCGAGCGCGCCGTGGGAGGAGGCGGTGGTGAGGTCACGCCAGTGACGCTGGAGGGCGGAGTCCTCGCGGTGCGCGCGGGAACCGGCGGTGCGGAAGAGACGGTCCGCGACGGAGGCGCACCAGCTCACCGCCACGGCCGCGTCGCGCCGGTTCTCCGCGGCCAGCAGCGGGCTGGGGTCCGCCGTGTCGGCGCGGCGCGCGGCCCGTTCCAGCAGCATGCGGGCCGCGTCGACCTGCACCGAGCACTCGGCCAGCACGCGATCCGTCTCCGCTCGCCGCGCGAGGCCGGGCGTCCCTCCCCCGGCGCGCCGGACGGAGGCGGCACGCCACGCGTCCAGCGCCCCCTGGGCCGCACCGACCATCGGCATGGCGAACATCAGGGCG
Organism: Streptacidiphilus melanogenes; assembly: GCF_000787835.1. Classification (GTDB taxonomy): domain Bacteria; phylum Actinomycetota; class Actinomycetes; order Streptomycetales; family Streptomycetaceae; genus Streptacidiphilus; species Streptacidiphilus melanogenes. The sequence goes on along the minus strand of NZ_BBPP01000016.1, from coordinate 16,301 downwards.
CCGACCATCAGATAGGGCACCCGGTGGCACCGGGCTGCGCCCTCGGGCTGCGGCCGGTTCAGGGAGCCGAGGGTGAACGAGAGAGAGTCGGGCAGGAACGCCTCGGTCACCTCGACCGCGTGGCTGCCGGTGCCGCGCATGCCCAGGCTGCGCCAGGTGTCCAGGGCGGTCCAGTCCGCCCGCGGCACGGCGAAGATCCGATGCTCGGGCCCGTCCGCGCCGGGGGTCCTGGAACCCAGCAGCAGCCAGTCGGCGTGGTCGACGCCGCTGGCCATGTCCCACCGGCCGCGCAGGCGCCAGCCGTCGCGCTCCCGCACCGCCTCACCCTGCGGGGGCATGATCGAGGCGGAGATGAGCATGTCGGGGGAGCGTTCCCACAGCTGCTGCCGCCCCTGCTCGGGCAGGTAGGAGGCGAGCCGCCCGTGTGCCGCGTACAGGGTCGCGCACCACGCCGTGGAGAGGCACGTCTCGCCGACCGCGGCCGAGGCGTCGAGCAGTGCGGAGAACGTCCCGGCCGTCCCGCCGAGGTGCTGCGGGACGAAGTGCCTGGCGAAGCCGGCCTCGACGACGGCGGCGGCGGTCTCCGCGCCGATGCGGCGACGGTCGTCGATGCCGGGCAGGTCGCGCGCGGCGGTCTGCGCCACGCGCCGGACGGCGGCCTGCGCGAGGTCTGAGGTTTCGTCAAGGCCTGGGGCGCGGTCCAGTCCTGGGCCCGCCGGGCCGCTCAGCCCCTCGGGTCTCCCGGCGGCGTCCGACGGGCGAGGCCTGGCGAGCAGTGCGGTTCCGGTGGCGTGCCTCACGAGGCCACCTCGCGACGGGTCAGCACCCGCGGCAGCTGGTAGCCGACGTGCGCCGAGACCAGGGGCGTGTCTCCCTGGACGGCGCTGACCTCCGCCGTTCCCGGCCCCTCGGGGCCGCCGGAGCGGGGACGGACGGTGATGCGCACCGGCGCGTCCGGCTCGCCGAAGGTCGTGAAGGCCGCGGAGACGTGGGTGAGGGCCGGCCGCAGCGGGATGTCCGGCGCGCCCATCGTGGTCACCGCCTGACGGAACGCCTCCAGCAGGACCATGCCGGGGACGTGGTCGGACGGGTGGTCGAAGAGCACCGGGTGGTCGGTGTTCTGGTCGAGCCAGAACTCGCCAGGGGCGTCCTCGGGGGCGCGGGCGAGCAGCACGTGCTCGTCGTAGGCGTAGCCCACCTCGCGTGGGGCCAGCCGTCGGAGCCCGCGGGGGAACGGGGCCGTGGTGCGCGCCTCGTTCCGGGCGCGGGTGCGCGCCAGGGCGTAGAGTCTCGGGTCCAGCATCTCCCACTGCATGCGGACCCGGCCGATGTGCGCCCCGCCGACCGTGACCGCCGCGTCGAGTGCCATCCCCAGCCGGCGCGGCGTCCTGGCCGCCCGGGTGCAGGTCACGTCGAGGACGACCGGGCGCGGGCCGCGCGCAAGAACCGAGGTGACGGTGTCCTGCAGGTCGAAGTCGAGCGTGTTGAGGACGAAGGGGTGTCCCTCGGGGACGCCGTAGAAGCGGTGCGAGAGATGGATCAGGGTCTGCCGGGCCGTCTCCACCGCCAGCAGCGGGTCGGTCGGCCCGCTGAAGCCCCCGTGGTGGAGCTGGTGGTGGAACGCGCCGCGGATGTCGTGGTGGAGGTCGTGCCGGACGTCGTGGTGGAGGAACCGGTCCCGGTGCCAGACGGCGGCGACCGCGAAGCGGTCCTCGGCCAGCTGCAGCGCGTCCGTGAGGAGGACCTCCCGTGCGGCGGCCTTGTGGACGGCCTCCGGCGGCAGGTGCCGGGCGAAGGAGAGTCTGCGGGCGGGCTTGGCCGGTGCTGCGTGTCGCAGCGGGATCTGCCTGGGCGGTGCGCTGATGGACATGTGGATCCTCCCCGTTTGTGCTGCCGTCCCCCAACGGCGGTCGCCCGTGCCGGAGATGAGCCCTTTTGAGGGGGCCCGGCCGGGCGGCCGTTGATCACAGAGAGAAAATATACCTCTGCGAAGGTATATTGCTAGGGGTATTCCCCCGAGTCGGAAGGACGGCGAGCTGTGACGCGGAATGAGGCCGGTGCCCCGGAGGCACCGTGGACGGCACGGCGGACGGGCGCCTCGGCCGTGCCCCAGGGGCCGGACCCACGCCAGGAACGAGCGATCCGCACCCGCGCGGAGATCCTCCGCTGCGCCGCGCAGCTCTTCTCCGAGCGGGGGTACCAGCAGACCGGCATCAAGGACGTGGCCGAGAAGGTGGGGATGACCAAGGGTGCGGTCTACTTCCACTTCCCCAACAAGCAGTCCCTGGCCGTCGCCGTCGTGGAGGCGCTCTACGAGAGCTGGCCGCGGGCGCTGGAGGCGGTCCGGGCCAAGGGGCTCTCGCCGCTGGACACCGTGATCGAGATGTTCAACGAGGCGACCTCGGCGTTCCTGAACGACCCGATCATGCAGGCGGGCACCCGGCTGCAGAACGAGCGGGCCGTGATCGACGTCGAACTGCCGCTGCCCTACGTGGACTGGACGAACCTGATCTCGATGCTGCTGCGCGAGGCCCAGGCCCAGGGGCAGTTGGCGGACGGGGCGGACCCGGAGGTGGCCGCCCGGGTGGCGGTCGCCGCTTTCTTCGGCGCCCAGCACATCTCCAACAACCTGCACGAGCGCGCCGACTTCGCGGAGCGCTGGAGGGAGGTGCGGGACCTGCTCTTCCCGGCGCTGCGTGCCCGGCCGCGGTCTGCGGAACAGCACTGATCCGGCTCGGGGGAGAGCTGATGCGCCCGCCCGCGCGTCTGGTGTTCAGTGACGTCGACGAGACGCTGATCGACTGCAAGAGCATGTTCGACTTTCTCGACTTCTACCTCGGGGAGCGGTACGGGCCGCAGGGCGTACGACGCGCTCGCGCGGTCCGAGCCGATCTCACCGCCGCGGCCTCGGCCGGTGTGCCGCGGGAGCAGGCGAACCGCAGCTACTACCGCGCATGGGCCGGTGAACCCGCCGAGCTGGTGGGTGAGTCCGGCCGCCGGTGGTTCGCGGAGCGGGCCCGAGGTGCGGGCTTCTACATCGCGGCGACCAGGAACGCCCTGTCCGGGCACCGGGCGGCGGGGGACCGGCTGGTGCTGGTCTCCGGCTCGTTCCCGGCCGTGGTCGAGCCCATCGCCCGCGACGTCGGCGCGGCGCAGGCGCTGTGCAGCCGTCCCGAGGTGCGGGCAGGGGTGTTCACCGGCGAGCTCGTCGGTGATCCCGTGATCGGCGAGGAGAAGCGGCGGGCCGTGCGGGCGGTGCTGGACGCCCAGCCGCAGGTCGATCCCGCCGACTGCTACGGATACGGGGACCACGTGTCCGACCTGCCGATGCTGGGCGAGGTGGGGCACCCCGTGCTGGTCGGCGCGCCCGAGCTGCTCGGCCGCCTGGCCGGCGCCCGGCTGCTGCCCGCACGGCGCGGACCGGCCTGACTGGCCAACTGGTCTGACCAGCAAGAACGTCGACGAAGCCAAGGACCTTCGAGCTGCGTCGACTCGCCTTCACAAAAAATACCTTCTCAACGGTATGTTCTCTGTGTCATGATCTCACCGTCGCGGCGATCCCGCCCCCGGCGGACCGCCGAGTGCAGACGGCCATGCTGAGACGAGGTTGATTCGATGAGCAGGCACTCATCCGTAGTCCTGGAACCATCCACAGTCCTGGAACACCCCGAAGCCCCGCTGACGGCTGCCGATCCGACGTCCGTGGAGATCTCACTGCGGTGGGGCGACGTCGACTCCTACGGTCACGTCAACAACTGCGAGATCGTGCGGATCATCGAAGAGGCCCGCATGAGATGGCTCATGGCGAGCGGCGCCTTCGAGGGCGAGACCGCGGTGGTGGCCGCGCACGAGATCGGATACCTGCGGCCGCTCCAGTACTCGCTGGAGCCGGTCAACGTCGAGGTGTGGACGTCCAACATCAGGCGGTCCAGCTTCGAGTTCAACTTCCGGATACTCGACGACTCAAGGCGGGTCAGCGTCAAGGCGGTGAGCCGGATGGTCATGTTCGACCTGGCCACCCAGGAGAGCTACCGGATCGGCCCCCGGCTGCGGAAGCACCTCGACGAGTCCTGCGGCGCACGCCTGTAAGGCCCTTGGTTTCCCATCAGACGACAGGAGTTATTTCAGTGCAGCTCGACGCAGATCGACTGTCCGCCCTCGGCGAGTACTTCGACCGCCACGTCGACGAGGGGAGGATGCCGGGCTGGACCTGCATGGTCTCCCAGCACGGCGAGGTCAGGTACGCGGCGTCCGGCGGTATGGCGAACATCGCCGACAGCAGCCCGATGAAGACGGACAGCATCTTCCGGGCCTGGTCGCTCAGCAAGGCGATGACCTCGGTGGCCTTCATGACGCTGGTCGAGAAGGGCCTGGTCGGGCTGAACGACCCGGTGGCCGACTATCTCCCGGGCTACGCGGACCTGCGCGTCTACCGTTCCGGGATGGCCGAGGCCCCCCTCACCGAGGGCCTGCTGGAGCCGATGCGGATCTGGCACCTGCTGACCCACACCTCCGGGCTCGGCTACGGCTCCCACCAGTCCCACGCGGTGGACACCCTGTACGCGGGCGCCGGCTACGCGCTGGGCGTTCCGGCCGGGGTGGACCTCGCCGGGGCCACCGAGGCCTGGGGCTCGTTCCCGCTGCGCTTCCAGCCGGGAACGGCCTGGAACTACGGCGTCAGCACCGACGTCCTGGGCCGGGTCGTCGAGGTGGTCTCCGGCAGGCGCCTCGACTACTACCTGGCGGAGAGTCTCTTCGAGCCGCTGGGTCTGCGGGAGACCGGCTTCCACGTGGATCCGGGCCAGGCGCACCGCTACGCCGAGATCTACACCCCCGCGGAGGGCGGCGGCCTGGCTCCGCTCGGTCTTCCCGTCGACACCGAGGCCCCCCTCTTCCTCTCGGGCGGCGGCGGCGTCTACACCTCGGCCGAGGACTACATGGCCTTCCTCGGCATGCTCGTCAACGGCGGTCGGATCGGCGCCTCCTCGGACTACGTGGTCTCGCCGATGACCGTCGAGTCGATGCGCACCAACCACCTCCCCGGCAACGTCACCCTCGGCTCCGGGTACGGCTACTGGCCGGTGCCCGCGATCAACGAGCTGATGAAGTCCGTCGGCTTCGGGCTCGGCTTCATGACCATGCAGTCGCCCGGCGAGAGCCACATCCTGACGCGCGCCGGCGAGTACGCCTGGCTGTCCGCGAGCAGCACCAACTTCTTCGTCGACCCGTCGACCGGCGTGGCCGCGCTCATCGTGCCGCAGCTGTTCCCGTCGCGGACCCTCCCGATCGCGAACCGGCTGCGCCAGTTCGTCTACCAGTCCTACCGGTGAAAGGAACTCTCCCCATGACCACCGTTGCCACCAAGGCGCCCCCGGCGGCGCCCGCCACCGCGGGATTCGGCGGGCTCGGGCAGGCGACGCTGCTCGTCGCCGCGGCCCTGACGACCGTCGACGCGTTCATCGTCAACGTGGCCCTGCCCTCGATCCAGAAGTCGTTCGCCGTCTCCGCCTCCACCTCGCAGTTCGTGGTGAGCTGTTACGGCATCACCTATGCCGTGCTGCTCGTGCTGGGCGGCCGGTTCGGTGACCGGTACGGGCGCCGCAGGGTGATCCAGGCCGGCATCGTCGGCTTCACCCTCGCCTCGGCCGCCTGCGGGTTCGCGCCGAACATCGAGACCCTGGTCGGGGCCCGGGTGCTGCAGGGCGCGGCCGCGGCACTGCTGCTGCCCCAGGTGCTCTCCACGATCCAGGCCGCGCTCGTCGAGCCCGCCAAGACCCGGGCCGTGAGCTACTACGGCGCGGTCGGCGGCCTGTCCGCGGCGGTCGGGCAGCTGCTCGGCGGCCTGTTCGTCTGGGCGAACATCGCCGACCTGGGCTGGCGGCCGATCTTCCTGGTCAACGTGCCGCTCGGCATCCTGGCCGTGATCGGCACCAGGCTCTGGGTCCCCGAGACCAAGGCGACGCAGCCGCAGGGCACCGACCTGGGCGGCACCGCCCTCTTCGGGCTCTCGGTGCTGGCCCTGCTGATCCCGCTGAGCGTGGGCCGGCAGACTCACTGGCCGCTGTGGTGCTGGGCCCTGATCGCCCTGGCCGTCGTCTCCGGTGTCGTGCTGTGGCGCTACGAGCAGCGGGTCGAGGCGGCCGGCGCCGTCCCGCTGATCGCTCCGTCCCTGCTCGAGCGGGCCGTCATGCGGCGTGGTCTGCTGGTCCTGGGCAGCGGCTTCCTGGCCTTCGGCGGCTTCATCTTCGTCTTCGCGCTGGCGCTCCAGGGCGGTAACGGGATGGGCGCCTTCGAGTCGGGCCTGTCGATGGCCCCGATGGCGCTCGGTCAGTTCCTCGCGGCCCTGCGCGCCCCGAAGCTGATCGGCAGGCTCGGCGTCCGCACCCTGCAGATCGGCGGAGTCGTCCAGGGTCTCGGGCTGATCAGCCTGATCGTGCCGGCCCTGCTGTGGTGGCCTCACCTGCACTTCTACCACCTCATCGTGGGCATGTTCCTGATCGGCGTGGGCAACGGCCTGTTCGTGCCCACCGTCTACCGCACCGTGCTGTCCTCGATCCCGCCGGACCAGATCGGCGTCGGCAGCGGCATCGTGACGACCACCCAGCAGACCACACTCGCGCTCGGCGTCGCGCTGCTCGGCGCGGTGTTCGTCGGGGTCTCCGGCCAGGACGACATGCGCCTCGGGTTCGTCGTCGTGGCCGCGGTCTTCCTCGCGGTGGCGGCGCTGTTCGCGGGGTTCGGCCGGTTCCTGCAAGAGGACAAGGCGGCCCGGTGATGCTGTTCGACAGTCTGTATCTGAACGGGTGCACGGTCTCCTACCCGGGGACGCGGGTGCCGGTCGCCGAGGCGCTGGCCCAGGGCCTGGTCCGGGACTTCGACGAGACGATCGGGAATCCCGAGGTGCCCGTCTTCGAGGGCGGCGCCCCCGCGGCCGACCTCGCGGTCGAGGCGCTGAAGGGTGCGCTGAAGGCATCCGGCACCGACCCGTCGGACGTGGGTCTGCTGCTGCACTGCAGCTGGTGGCACCAGGGCTTCGACATCTGGAGCGCGGCGCACTACGTCGCGCACCGGACGGGCGCGCTGGGCTCCCTGCCGATGAACCTGTCGCAGGGCTGTAACGCGCCGATGGCCGCGCTCGAACTGGCCGGCCGGGCCATGCTCGCGGATCCGTCGATCAACTCGGCGGCCGTCACCGCCTCCGACGCGATGCTGGCGCCGCAGGTGGACCGGTGGAACCTGAACTACGGGTGCGTGCACGGCGACGCCGGGACCGCGATGCTGGTCTCGCGCGAGCCCGCCGAGCGCAACTCCTACCGGATCGTGTCCCTCGCCAGCAGCGCGGCACCGGAGCTGGAGGAGATGAACCGGTCCGGCTACGAGCCGACGCCCGGCCCGGCGATGCGCGCGGGCGGGACGGTCGACCTGAAGGCGGCCAAGAAGGACTACCTCACGCAGTACGGCATCGAGGGGTTCACCGGCCGGTCGCGGGAGTCGCTGACCGCCTGCGTCCGCGAGGCGCTGGCCGACGCGGGTCTGACCGGCGCCGAGGACCGCATCCGCGTGGTGGCGCTGCCCCGGCTCAGCGGCAAGATCTTCGAGACCGTGTACCGCCCGCTGCTCGCGCCGTTCTTCGGCGAGGAGAAGCTGCTGTGGCAGGGCGGCGAGACCGCGCACCTGGGCGTCGCCGACGTCGGGGCGAACATCGCCGACAGCTACGAGCGGCAGGGCCTGCGGCCGGGCGACCTCTGCGTCGTCGTCAACGCCGGTGGCGGGTACACCTGGTCGTGCCTGGTGCTGGAGCTGGTGTGCTAGACGTCCTGATCGTCGGCGCCGGCCCGACCGGACTGACGGCGGGGTGCCTCCTCGCCCGAGCCGGTCTCTCGGTCCGAATCGTGCGCAAACACCGGCCCTTCAGCGGCCATTCGCGGGCCTCAGTGATCTGGCCGCACGCCCTGGCGATCCTGGAGCCGACCGGAGTGACCGACGTGCTCGCCGCGTCGGGCAGCCGGGTCACCCGGCTCGGCTACTACTCATCCGGCGACCCCATCGGCCGCTTCGAGATCGACCGCCTGACGGACACCCGCTACGGGTTCGCCCTCGGCGTCTCGCAGCACGACACCGAGGCCGCCCTGGAGTCGGCGTTCCTGGTCGCGGGGGGCGAGGTCGACGACGGCGAGGTCGTCCACCTCGACCAGGACGACCAGCAGGTGACGGTCCAGGTGCGCTCCGACGGGCAGCTCGCGAGCCGGTCGGCCCGGCTGCTCGTCGGCGCCGACGGGGCGGGCGGCGCGGTGCGCGGCCTGCTCGGCATCGCGATGGCCGACGTCGGCCCCCGGGTCTCCTTCAGGATCGCCGACGCGGTGATCGACGGGCTGCCCGAGGACGAGGCCGCCTACTGCTGGACGCCCGGCGGCGGCCTGGCCATCGGGCCGCACGACCGTCGTGCCTACCGTCTCGCGTACCGGCTCACGCCGGACTCCCCGGACGCCTCCGCGGCGTCGTTCCAGCGGCTGCTGGACGAGCGCGGTCCGCGCACCCGACGCGGAGTCGTGCGGGACCTCGTCTCCACCGCGGACTTCGAGGCGCGCTTCGCGATCGCGGACGCCTTCGGCCTGGGCCGGTGCCTTCTCGCGGGCGATTCCGCGCACGTGATGGCACCGGCCGGCGGTCAGGGAATGAATTCTGGAATACTTGACGCGGCGGCACTTTCCTGGCGTATCGTGGAGGCACGGCGAAACGGCCTGGAAAGCCCCCTCGCAGAGAATTTTCTGCAGGATTACGACGCCGAGCGTCAGAGTGCGATCCGGCTGGTCATGGCGACCGCGATCGAGCACGCCAGGGACGGCGGCCTCCGCGACGGAGCCGAGATCGCCGCACGTGACGGCAGGTACGCCGCGATGAGCGACGATCCGCGGGCGCACGTCGACCGGGTGGCCAGGATGAGCCAGCTGCACGTCCCTGGAAATCCCGGAAACCGCCGCGAGTCCGAGGCGTCGCACGCCTGAGCCAGGCTTTCGGGAAATCTCCTGTGAAATCTCTTTCGAAATCTCCTGCGCACGCTCCATGGAGTGGCAGTGCGTACAGAAATCACACACAGAAAAGGATGAAGAAGTGATCACTGTCGTTTCCGACGAGGTCGTCCGCGCCACCACCCTCGACATCATCGTCGACGAGCTGGAGCTGGACGTCGAGCCGGCCGAGGTCGACGTGGACGCGGACCTGATCGACGTGTACGGCGCGGACTCGCTCGGCCTGATCCAGGTGCTGGCCCGGGTCAACAAGGAGCTGTCCATCCGGGTGCCGCGCGAGCAGGTCGTGGACCTGCGCACCGTCGCCCGCCTGGTCCAGCGCATCATCGACATCCGCGACGGCAAGGGCGGCGACCAGTGAGCCGCACACGTCGGGTCGTGGTGACCGGCCTGGGCTGTGTGAGCAGCATCGGGACCGGCGCCCAGGAGTTCGCGGAGGGGGTCAGGGCCGGCCGCAGCGGGGTCTCGGAGATCGAGTCCTTCGACAGCGGCGACTTCCCCTCCCACATGGCGGGCGAGGTGCACGGGTTCGACCCGGCCTCGATCGTCCGCCGGATCGACCTGGACGACTGGGGGCGGACCGCGCACTTCGCGGCCGCCGCCGCCCGGCTGGCCGTCGAGGACGCCGGCCTCGAACTCGACGAGGAGACCCGCGCCACGACGGGCGCGATCATCGGCACCACCAACGGCGAGGCGCCGACGGTCGACACGCTGACCAAGCAGTGGCTCGAGGGCGGTCCCGGCCGGATCTCCACCGACCTGGTCGCCAAGATCCCCGCGGGGAACATCGCGGCCGCCGTCTCGGTCGAACTCGGGCTGTTCGGCGAGACCGTGGTCATCCCCACGGCCTGCTCGGCGGCCAACTACGCCATCGGCAGCGCCGCCGACAAGATCATCGTCGGAGAGTCCGACGTGATGGTCGCGGGCGGCGCCGACAGCGTCAACCGGTTCACGCACGCCGGCTTCCTCAGCCTCGGCGCGGTGGCCGACGAGGTGCCGCAGCCGTTCGACCGGGACCGCACGGGCATCGTCACCGCCGAGGGCGGTGCGGTGCTGGTCCTGGAGGAGCTGGAGCACGCGAAGGCGCGCGGCGCCCGCATCTACGCCGAGCTGCTCGGCTACGGGCTCAGCTGCGACGCCCACCACATCGTGCACCCGGACGCGGAGAGCATCGCGGACTGCATCCGCCGGGCCCACGCCAACGCGGGCATCGAGGCGGGCGATGTCGACTACGTCTGCGCGCACGGCACGGGCACGCCGACCAACGACATCACCGAGGTCACCGCCACGCGGCTGGTCTTCGGCGAGCAGCACCCGCCGATGAGCTCGCTCAAGTCGATGCTGGGTCACACCATGGGCGCGGCCAGCGGCTTCGGCGCCATCGCCTGCTGCAAGGCGATCGAGGAGTCCTTCCTGCCGCCCACCGTCAACCTGCGGAACGTGGACCCGGCCTTCGGGGAGGGCATCGACTTCGTCGGCTCGGGCTCGCGGACCGCCGACGTGCGGGTCGCGCAGAACCACGGGTTCGCGTTCGGCGGCAACAACGCCATCACGATATTCGGCGCCTACACCGACCGCGAGCCGGTCGGCGCGGGGGAGGAGCGGCGATGACCACGACCGAGGAGCTGCGGATCACCGAGGTGTCCGTGCTGTCAGCAGCCGGTGTCGGCCTGGACGCACTGCGCGCCCGGCTGCGCCGGCCGGCCGGGGACGACGGGCCGTTCGGCACTCCGGCCGAGGCCGAGGGGGACCAGTACGCGGGTCTGCCCGGCCGGGTGGCGGCCGTGCCCGACTTCAGGATCACCGACTACGTGCCGAGGAAGGGGACGAAGAACCTCGACCGCAGCACCGCGCTGGGCCTGGCGGCCAGCACGCTGCTCAAGCGCGGCCTGAGCGGGCGTCACGAGGTGGCCGACGCCTCCTGGGGGTCCACCGGGATCGCGATGGGCACCGTGGTCGGCAGCCTCAGCAGCAGCATCCAGCTGGACATCGACGTCATCGAGGGCAAGGGGATCGACCTGGTCAATCCGGCGGTCTTCCCGAACACCACGATGAACTGCTGTGCCAGTCAGATCGCGATCTGGCACTCGTTCCGCGGCCCCAACTCCACCGTGGCCAACGGCTCGGTGAGCGCGCTGTCCGCGCTGCGCTACGCCGCGCGGCTGATCCGCTGCGGTCACGCCGAGCGGATGCTGGTGGGCGGCGTCGAGGAGCTCTCCCCCCACACCGCGTGGGGGACCCGCCTCAAGGGCGAGGTGGACCAGAGCGTGGCGATCGGCGAGGGCGTGGCCCTGGTGGCCGTGGAGCCGGCGGGTCCGGACGCGCCGTCGGCGCTGGCCGAGGTGACCGCCTGCGAGGTGCTGTTCTCCCCCGAGCGCACGGAGGACGGCTACGCCGAGGCGCTGCGCCGCGCGGTCGACCGCGCCGTGCGGGCCGCCACGTCGGCCGGCGTCGAGGTCCGGCTCCTCCTGCCGGGCGCGGTCGGGACGAGCCTGTCCGCCGCCGAGGAGAAGGCGCTGGTCGGCTTCGACGCCGAGCGGGTGGACGTGCGGGCGGCGGTCGGCGAGTGCGGTGGCGCCCTGGGCGCCATGCAGTTGGCCGCGGCGGTCGCACTGGGCGAGCCGGGTGACGGCGTGCTGATCACCGGCATCGACCCCTCCGGGGCCGTGGCGGCGGCGGTGCTCACCATCGGGGCGGGCTCGTGACGGCGACCGCCGCCCGGGTCCGGCGCGAGCTGGTCCACCGGGCCAACGAGCAGGAGATCCTGGTCTCGCCGCCCTGGCGGGAGGCCGACGGCGGGTACGGCGGCTCGACGGTCACCACGGCCGTCAGTCCGTACTACCGCGACCACCCGGGAACGCACCTCGCGGACGTGCTGCTGCTCGTCGAGGCCTGCCGCCAGACGGCGCTCAGCGCGGCGCACGAGTTCGAGGGCCTCTCGAACGACATCGCCTTCTTCTTCAACTCGATCGAGCTGGAGATCACCGACCTCGCCGCGTTGACGCGGGTCGGGGGCGAGTTGAGGATCGCGACCGAGTTCGAGGCGCTGCGCCTGCGCGGCGACGGCTCGCCGAAGCAGATCGCCTACGCCCAGCGCTGCACGGACGGATCCGACGGCGAGTCGGGCGAGGGCGGCGCGGCAGACGCGGGCCCGGTGCTGGTGCGCGCGTCGATGGCGGTGCAGGGGGTGCCCAAGACCCGCTACCAGGAGCTGCGCGCGTACCAGCGCAGCGGGTCGCTGCCGCCGACCACGGCGGGCCTGCGGTCCGCCGCCCGGCCGGAGGGCCTGGCCGCGCCGGAGAGCGTGGCGCGGACCCTGGCCGCCAACGTGGCCCTCGCCGACGTGCGGGGCGACGGGGAGGTCGTCAGCGCGACCCTGGCCCCCGACCTCGCCAACGCGAGCCTGTTCGACCACGACTACGACCACTTCCCGGCCATGGTGCTGATCGAGGCGGGCCGCCAGCTCGCGCTGGCCGGGTCGGGAGACCCGACCGGGCACGCGGTGACGGCGGTCCGCGCCACCTTCCCGCAGTTCGCGGAACTCGACGCGGACACCCGGATCGTGGCCACCCGGCGCGGCGAGTGGGTCGATGTCGAGTGCGTCCAGCAGGACCTGGTGGTGACCCGGATGTCCTTCCGCCTGGCGCCTGCCGTGGCGGGGGACGGCACGAGGGGCCGGGAGCGGTGAGCCGGCACGCGATCTGGACGGACTTCCGGGGCGTGCTGACCCCGCCGCTGCGGGACGGACTGCACGCCTACTGTGAGGGGAAGCCGTTCACGCCCGAGCAGTTGGGGCAGTGCCTGCGGGCTCTGGCCGACCGGCACGGCTGTCCGGACGGGATGGCCGTGCTGGACTCCGGAATCCTCGACGAACGGCAGTGGGCCGGGGAGATCGAGCGTGAGCTCGCCGCCCGGTTCGGGATCGAGGCGGACCTCGCCAACCTGGGCGCGGAGTGGTGGAGCGACCGGCGGATCGACGCCGAGTGGGTCGCCGCCCTGCGGGGCTGGCGCGAGGCGGGCGTCTTCGTCGGGATGATCTCCAACCTGCCCGCGGACTGGAGGGACCACTTCGGCGACTTCCAGGCCTGGGCGGGGATGTTCGACGAGGTCCTGCTCTCCTGCGACCTCGGTACCCGCAAGCCCGAGGCTGCGATGTTCCGCCTCGCCGAGGCGCGGTCCGGCCTGCCGCCCGAGGCCAACGTGCTGGTGGACGACCTGGACGACAACGTCGCCGGCGCCCGCCGCGCGGGCTGGACCGGAGTGGTCGGCGGCGGCCGCTCCACTCGCGCCGCCATCACGCGGATCGAGGCCTTCCTGCAGGACGGCGGCACGCGCGCCGCCGCCGGACCGAACGACACGGCAGCAGCCGACACACACGAGGGAGCGACAGGATGACCAGTCGGGGAGTGCTCGTCACCGGTGCCAGCCGAGGCATCGGAGCGGCGATCGCGAGTGATCTGAACAAGCGCGGCTACCGCGTGGTCGGCACCGCCCGCACCACCAAGCCGGAGGTGGACGGCGTCTCGTTCGTCCAGTGCGACGTCCGCGACGCGCAGTCGGTCAGCGACGCCGTCGCGGGGGCCCGGGAGATCCTCGGCGAGATCGACATCGTCGTCAACTGCGCCGGGATCATGAACGACGGCCTGCTGCTCACCCAGACCCACGAGGCCGTCCAGGACGTCCTCGACACCAACCTCACCGGCTCCATCAACGTGGCCCGGGAGACGGTCGCGGACATGATGGGGAACAAGTGGGGGCGACTGGTCTTCGTCTCCTCGATCGTCGCCCTGTGGGGCTCCCCCGGCCAGGTCAACTACGCCGCCTCGAAGAGCGGCCTGATCGGTCTGGCGCGGTCGCTGGCCTGGGAGCTCGGGCGCGCGGGCATCACGTCCAACGTCGTGCTGCCGGGCCTGATCGAGACCGACATGATCGCCGACCTCTCGGAGGGGCGGCGCAAGGAGATCATCTCGCAGACGCCGCTGCGCCGGATCGGCCGGGTGGAGGAGGTGGCCGCGCTGGTCGCCTACCTGGTCTCCGACGAGGCCGGCTTCGTCACCGGCTCGTCCATCCCGATCGGCGGCGGCGTCGGCATGGGCGTGTGACGCCATGACGACGACCGTTCCGATCCGGGCCGACGCCCGTCGGCTGCCGCTGGTGGCCGTGGACCATGTCGAGGCCGTCGAGGGTGGATTCGTCGGCCGCAAGAAGGTCGTCAGGGACGACCCGTACCTCGCTGGGCACTTCCCCTCGCTGACGGTCTATCCCGGGGTCTTCCTGATCGAGAGCCTGCAGCAGATGCTCGAACTGCACCTGGACGGCGCGCTCGGCGGCGTCGAACTGGTGGAAGTCGGTTCGGCCCGCTTCAGCCGGCCGGCCCTGGCCGACGACGAGGTGCTGTTCGAGGTGGCGGTCGACCGTGACGGAGACCGCCTGGTCACCAAGGCGACCTGCAGCACCCGGGGACAGCGCTGCGCCCGCATCGTCGCGACCTGGAGGCACCGGACATGAGCCAGACCCATCCCGACCCCGGAGACCTGCTGCCCTACGGCTACCCTGCCCTGCACGTCGACCGGATCGCCCGGCACACACCGGGAGCCATGGAGGCCGTGAAGGCGGTCACCTACCACGAGCTGGACAGCCACCTGGGCACCGCCCGGCCCGGACGGTTCCCCGCCACCCTGACGCTGGAGTCCTTCCTCCAGGCCTGCGGGCTGCTCGTGCTCCAGGAGTCCGAGGAGGCCGACGGCCAGCTGCTGATCTTCGGTTCGGCCCGCGGCGTGCGGGTGCTTGGCGCGGCGGGCGCCGGGGAGCTGCTGGTGCACTCCGTCGAACTCGTCGACCGCGACGAGGAGACGGCCACCTTCACCGGGGTCTCCCGGGCGAGCGGGGACGGCCGGATCGTCCTCGAGGTGGAGCGCGCCATCACCCTGATCCGCCCCGCCGGCTCGCTCGGCGACCCCGAGAGCGCCGCCTGAACGCCCCGGCCCGTCCGGCGGAGGGCTCGTGCCGCGAGAACCGGTCCACGAAGCGCACGTCCACCAAGAGCTCGTCCTACCAAGCAAGAAGGAGGAAGCAGTGGTCTACCACTACGTCGTGACTGCCCCCGGGCAGGGAGTCCAGCGGCCCGGGATGCTCGATCCCTGGCTGGAGCGCGTCTCCGGCGCCGTGGACCTGGTCGGCGACTGGTCGCAGGCCGTGGGGTTCGATCTGGCCGAGGCCGGACGTGACGCGTCGCTGCTGGCCGACACGGCCTTCGCACAGCCGCTGATCGTCGCCACGTCCCTGCTGGCCTGCCGGCTGCTGCGCAGCGAGGTCCCGATGGCCTCCGGCGAGGTGCTGTTCGCGGGGCACTCCGTCGGCGAGCTGGCGGCCGCGTCTGCCGCCGGGTACCTCGCCCCGGGAGAGGCGGTCCGCCTCGCGCACGTTCGCGGCGCCGCGATGTCCGCGGCGTGCGGGACCGCCCCGACCGGTATGGCCGCGGTGATGCCGACGAAGCGGGCGGGAGCGGCGGACGCGGACATCGTCGACGCGGTCGTGGCCGCCGGGCTGACCGTGGCCAACTGGAACGGTAGTCACCAGTTCGTCGCGGCCGGGCCGTTGGACCGCGTCGAGGCGCTGGCCGCCGCCCCTGCCCCGGGCACGCGTGTCGCGCCGCTGGCGGTGGCGGGCGCCTTCCACACCGAGGCCATGGCGCCCGCGGTGGAGGAATTCGCCCGCGCGGTCCGGGAGAGCCGGTTCACCGATCCCGACGCGGCGCTGCTCGGCAACGCCGACGGCGCTCCGGTCACCGGCCCCGACGACCTGCGGCGCAGGCTGGTCACGCAGATCACCTCACCGGTCCGCTGGGACCGCTGCAGCGAGTCGATCGCCCGGCTCGCCCCCGGCGCGCTGCACATCGAGCTGGCCCCGGCCGGGCCGCTCACCCGCCTGCTGCAGCGCACCGACCCGACCGCCCGCGCGGTCGCCGTGACCGCACCCGAGGACGTGCACCGTCTGGCGGCGGAGGCCGCCGCGCCCGCGATGGCGGCCGCGTGATGGCCGCAACATCGCCCGAGAACCGAGGGGGAGGCCCGGATGCCCAGCGGCGTTGAGGAGTTGCAGGCGATCCGCGAGCGGGTGCTGGCGGGACCGAGTGAGGCGGCGACCGAGGCGCAGCATGCGAAGGGCAAGCTGACCGCGCGTGAGCGTATCGCGCTGCTGCTGGATGAGGGCTCGTTCAACGAGGTGGAGCCGCTGCGTCGGCACCGTGCGACCGGCTTCGGGCTGGAGGGC
>NZ_BBPP01000017.1:142979-144573 GCF_000787835.1 Streptacidiphilus melanogenes | reverse complement strand
AGCCAGGACGGCGCGACGTCGTCGGCGCACGCGGGCGCGCCCGCCGGACAGCCCGTCGGCGGCGGTGCGACGCAGGCGGGAGCGAGTAAGAGCCCGGCCGCCGCGCTCGGCTACCACCGGGTCGCCGGGCCGGGCGGGTCGAGCCTCGAGGTCCCGACGACCTGGCGCGAGACCTCCCAGGGCGCGGAGAAGAGCACGTACACCGGCCTCGCCGGGACCCTGGTCGTGGAGTTCACCCCGCACCCGGTCAAGGCCGGCGCGCTCAAGGCCTGGCAGAACGAGGAGCCGGGCGTCGCGGCCGGTCTCGCCGACTACCACCTGGTCAAGCTGGCCCAGGTCGCCGGCTGGCACGGCTGGGACGCCGCCGACTGGGAGTGGACCTTCCGCTCCGGGGTCTCGGAGCGGCACTCGCTGAACCGCGGCTTCGTGGTGGACCCGTCCCACGCCTACGCGATCTACTGGACCGCGCCCGAGGTGAGCTGGCAGACCGGACGCAGCGCCGACCTGCTCGCGCACTTCTTCGCCACCTTCCAGCCGGCGGGGGGCTGAACCGATGGCCAAGGCGTCCGGTGGCCGACTGCTCGCCGAGCGCTACCAGTTGACGGACCGGCGGCGTGCGGGCGCGGTCGAGGCGCGTGACCTGCGCAGCGGCGCCCCGGTGCTGCTGGAGGCGGTGCCGCTGCCGGAACTGGTGACCCCGTTCGACCAGGCCGCCCGGCCCGGCCCGGACGACGCGCCGGACGACGCGCGGGGTCTGGCGCTGCGGCACGCGATGACCGCGGCAGGGGCGGTGCCCGACCATCCGCGGCTGAGCCAGGCGTTCCAGGTCTTCGCGGAGGACGGGTACCTCTGGATCGCGGGGGAGTGGGTCGCGGGCGTGCCGCTCGCGCAGTTGCTGGAACGCGGGCCGATGTCGCCCTACCGGGCCGCCGAGGTGGCCTACGACGTGAGCGCCGGCCTGGAGGCCGTACACCGCGTCGGGCTGGTCCACGGCAATCTGACCCCGGCCACGGTGACCGTGTGCGAGGACGGAGCCGCGCTGCTCGGCGGTCTGACGGTCGCCGCCGCGCAGGAGGCGCTGTGCGGCGGGCCGGGCGCAGTCGACGCGGGGGCGTCGGTGCCCACCTCGCTGTGGAGCCCCGCCCGGGTGCGGGCCCGGGATGCGCGGGCCGTCATCGTCGGCGCCACGGCCGAGCGGTGGGCGCCGGAGCAGCTGGGCATCATAGGCGGCGCGGGGCAGCCCGTCGGCCCGGCGGCGGACGCGTGGGCGCTGGGCGTGCTGCTCTACCGGTCCGTGACGGGCGTGCCGCCCTACCCGGAGTCGGGTGTGGACGACCTGTTCGACGCGGTCCGGGCCGGTTTCCGCCCGGACACGCGGCCCACGGGGCCGCTGCGACCGCTGCTGGACCGGCTGCTCGACCAGGACCCGTCTCGCCGTCCGGGTCTGGCCCAGGTACGGGCGGCCCTGCGGCAGTTGCTGTACCGTGCGCCGGAGCCGCTGGACCGGGAGGCACAGCTCGACGCGCTCCCGCCGGGCGTGGCGGGCTCGTGGAGCTGCCGACGGGGACCCGCCTGCCGGTGCCGCGTCCGGGCG
>NZ_BBPP01000017.1:111355-142786 GCF_000787835.1 Streptacidiphilus melanogenes | reverse complement strand
CCGGCCGGGCGTGGCGGGCTTCGGTGGAGCTGCCGACGGGGACCCGCCTGCCGGTGCCGCGTCCGGGCGCGCTGCCGGTGCAGCGCTCCCGGGCGTCGCGTGAGCTGGTCGAGCAGGGCGGGCCGGGGCACCCGCACCACCACGCGGCGCCGCGGCGCCGGAACGTGCTGCTGGGACCGTTCCTGGTGGGTGCGATTATTCTTGTGGTCCTGGTCACTCTGGCGCTGGCGGCGACGCTCAAGGGCTGAGCCCGGCGGCCGGTCAGCGGCACGATCCGCGAAGCGGAACGTGTCATTCGCTGCCGAAGCGTCACATCCCGGTCTCAAGGCCGTGCCCGGGACGCCGGAGTGTTCGACGGTCGGGATAGGGTGCGCGGTACCGCGGTTCCTGCCGCGGACTGCGATGGACGGCAGGATCCGCGACGAGGGGGCAGACGGTGGGTACGGAGGCGGGCCGCGTGCTCGCGGGCAGATACCTGCTGGGCGCGCGTCTGGGGCGCGGCGGCATGGGCACGGTGTGGCGCGCGACGGATCAGATGCTCGACCGCGAGGTCGCGGTCAAGGAGCTCTCCGTCGGGCACCTGGCCGAGGAGGACCTGCAGATCGTCCAGTCGCGGATGAAGCAGGAGGCCCGCGCGGCCGCCCGGATCAAGCACCCGGGCGTCATCACCATCCACGACGTCGTCGAGCAGGACGGCAAGCCGTGGATCGTGATGGAGCTGATCGACGGTCGCTCGCTGTCCGAACTGGTCGAGCAGGACGGTGTGATCGACCCGCGCGAGGCGGCGCGGATCGGTGCGCAGGTGCTCGCCGCGCTGGAGCGCGCCCACGCGGTCGGCGTGATCCACCGCGACGTGAAGCCCGCCAACGTGCTGCTGGAGCGCGGCACCGGCCGGGTCGTGCTGACCGACTTCGGCATCGCCACCTTCGTCGGCGACTCGGCGCTCACCCGCACCGGGGACCTGGTCGGCTCGCCCGACTACCTGGCCCCCGAGCGCGTCCACGGCGGCCGTCCCGGCCCGGAGTCGGATCTGTGGGCGCTCGGCGCGACGCTGTACGCGGCCGTGGAGGGTCAGTCGCCGTTCCGTCGCGAGTCGCCGCTGACGACGCTGGCGGCGGTCGTCACCGACCCGCTGCCCGAGCCGCGCAACGCCGGGGCGCTGGCGCCGGTGCTGCAGGCGCTGATGGCCAAGGAGCCTCAGGAGCGTCCCGGCGCGTCGGACGTGCGCCGGATGCTGGAGGACGTCGCGGCGGGCCACACGACCAACATCAGTCTCGGCAGCCTCGGCACCGGTCCGCTGCGCACCCCGACCCAGAAGGTCCCGGCCGTGGACCGGCAGTCAGGACCGGCCGATCCCGACGCCGCCTACACCGCGACGGTGCTCGGCACCGCGGTCAACGGCATGGTCCACGGCGGCGTCGACGGCATGGACGGTGCCACGGCGGCGCCGGGGTCGGACACGGCCGCGGGCCGCTCCGGCGGTATGCCGACCGGGCCGACCGCCCGCGTCCCCGCCCAGGGCGGCGGGTTCGTTCCTGCGTCCGCGTCGGGTGCGCCCCGTTCCATGAGCGGTCCGCTCTACGCCGACGAGGCGGCTCACGCGACCGTGCACGAGTCCGGCACGGGCGCCGGGGCCGGGGCAGGGGCCGCGTTCACGCCGGCCCACCAGCACGAGGTCGGGTTCGTGACGAGCCGCGAGGGCACGCGGGCCGGTCAGCCTCCGCGTCGCAGGCGGCGCTGGGTGTGGCTGCTGGTGGCCGCGCTCGTCGCGGGCGCGGGCGGCGCCGGGGCGACGTACTGGTACAACCACCGGCACCAGAACACCGGTGCTGGCGGGCAGGACCACCCGAGCACCTCGCCGACGTCGGTGGTCCAGCCGTCCTCCGAGCCGGTCCAGATCCCGTCCGGCTACCAGCTCACGCACGATCCCTACGGGTTCAGCTTCGGCCTGCCCGTGGGCGGCGACAAACCTTGGATGCGCAGCGCCCCCAAGGGCTCGATCGCGATCACGTACACCCCGGATGGCATCCATAAGATCATCTTCGGGGTCACCTACGCCAACTCCCGCACCGCGGTGCAGCAGGGGCAGTGGCTGATGGAGCAGCTCAAGCAGAACGACAAGAGCTACGAGCCGGTCCGCTTCAGCCCCAACAGCTTCAAGAACTCCACCGGCGCGCAGCTGGAGTTCTACTTCGTCGACGCCAAGACGCAGCAGAAGATGCACGCCATGGAGCAGTTCTACAAGGCCCCGAACGGCAACGAGTACGACACCTTCATCTCGTACCCGATCGACGACTGGGGCAACGGCTACGGCCGCTTCGAGGAGATTCTGCAGACGCTCACCGTGCCATAGCATCCGCATCCCGGTACCGTGGTGTGAACCGAGCCGTCCATGGAAGTTCACCCGCTCTCCGGGAGGCCGTGATGTCCGCAACGGTGCGAGAGACCCCGGACGCGGTGGTCATCGGTTTGGGTCCCGGGGGTGAGGATCTGGCCGGGCGGCTGGCCGATGCGGGCTGGGACGTGGTCGGTGTCGACGAGCGCCTGGTGGGCGGCGAGTGTCCCTACTGGGGCTGCATCCCCTCGAAGATCATGGTGCGTTCGGCCGACCTGGTCGGCGAGGCGCGGCGCATCCCCGGCATGGCCGGGATCGTCCGGGTGCACCCCGAGTTCCGGCCCGTGGCGCGGCGGGTGCGCGAGGCCACCGACGACTGGAACGACAAGATCGCCGTCGACCGCCTCACCTCCCGCGGCGGCCGTTTCCTGCGCGGCACGGCCCGGCTGACCGCCCCGGGCGAGGTCACCGTGCTCGGCGCCGACGGCCGCGAGACGGTGCTGAGGCCCCGTCAGGCCATCGTGCTGGCCAGCGGATCGGAGCCGGTCTCCCCGCCCGTTCCCGGCTTGGCCGCCACTCCGTACTGGACCAACCGCGACCTGATCGAGGCCGAGGAACTGCCTGAGTCCCTGCTCGTCCTCGGCGGCGGCGCGATCGGTCTCGAGCTCGGCCAGGCCTGGCAGCGGCTCGGCTGCGCCGTCACCGTCGTCGAGGCCGGTCCCCGCCTGCTCGGCCGCGAGGAGCCGGAGGCGGGCGACCTGCTGACGCGGGTGCTGACCGCCGACGGTCTCGCCGTGCACGCCGGAGCCGAGGTGCAGGGCGTGGAACACCGGGACGGGCGGTTCCAGGTGCTCTGCCGTCGCGGAGAGCGCTTCTCCGCGCAGCGGATGCTGGTCGCGACGGGTCGCCGGGTCGCCCTGGACCGCATCGGCGGCGGGGTGCTGGGACTGTCGTCCGACATGCGCGCCATCCCGGTCGACGAGCGGCTGCGCGTCGTCGGCACCCAGGGCGTCTGGCCGGTCGGGGTCTGGGCCATCGGCGACATCACCGGCAAGGGCGCGTTCACGCACATGTCCATGTACCAGGCGGACGTCGCGGTCCGCGCCATCCTGGGCCAGGGCGGCGCGCCCGCGCGCTACCACGCGGTGCCGCGGGTGACCTTCACCGATCCCGAGGTGGGCGCCGTGGGAGTGACCGAGGCCCAGGCCCGCGCGGAGGGCCGCAAGGTCCGGACGGCCACGACGGACCTGTCCGTGAGCAGCCGCGGCTACATCTACGGAGCCAACGGCAACGCGGGCTTCGTCAAGCTCGTCGCCGCCGACGACGTCCTCGTGGGGGCGACCTCCGCCGGCCCCAACGGCGGCGAGGTCCTCGGGCTGCTCTCCCTCGCCGTCTCCGCCCGCATCCCGCTGGCCGAGCTGGCCTCGACGATCTGGGCCTACCCGACCTTCCACCGTGCGGTCGGCACGGCGGTCGCGGAACTGGCGTAGAACGGGAACCGGTCCGGGCGCCGCGGCGGCCGGCGGCGCGGCGGGCGTGGCCCGCACCCGCGTGGAAGGCCGGTGAAGGCGGGACCTGGCGCCGTCCTCGCCGCGCCGCGCTGGTGGCTGCACAAACCGTTCGTAACCGGAACGATTTCTGTTACTGGTGGGTATCGCAACGGCCCGAAAGCGCCTACGCTGCCTGGCATGACTGACATCAGCACCGGCAGCAGCACTGCCGTCCAAGGCAATCCCGTGGCCACCCCCGGCGCGCGGAGCGTCGCCGACGCAGTGCCGCCGCAGCTGGTCGCGCGCCTGGTCAGCGCCGTGGTGGCGGGGGACCGGCCGACGCTGGCGACCAGCCGCTGCCCGTTCACCGGCGAGGTGCTCGCGGAGATCCCCGAGTCCTCCCCGGCCGACGTGGCCACCGCCTTCGTCCGCGCCCGCGCGGCCCAGCGCGACTGGGTCAAGCGACCGGTGCGCGAGCGCGCCGCCGTGCTGCTGCGCTTCCACGACCTCGTCCTGAAGCACCGGGACGAGCTGCTCGACCTGGTCCAGGCCGAGACCGGCAAGACCCGCGCGCACGCCTTCGAGGAGGTGCTCGCCTCCGCGATCGAGGCCCGCCACTACGGACGTGCCGGCGCCGGCTACCTCAAGCCGCGCCGTCGCGGCGGGGTCTTCCCGGTGCTGACCCAGGTGCTGGAGCTGCGTCAGCCCAAGGGCGTGATCGGCCAGATCTCCCCGTGGAACTACCCGCTGGCCCTGTTCACCGGTGACGCCGTGCCGGCCTTCGTCGCGGGCAACGCCGTGGTGACCAAGCCCGACACGCAGACCGCCCTCACCGCGCTGCGCGCCCGCGAGCTCATGGTCGAGGCCGGACTGCCCGCCGAGCTCTGGCAGATCGTGATCGGCGACGGGCCGGTCGTCGGCCCCGAGGTCGTCGCCCACGCCGACTACGTCTCCTTCACCGGCTCCACCCGCACCGGCCGCGACGTGGCCCAGCGCGCCGCCGCGCGCCTGATCGGCGCCTCGATGGAGCTTGGCGGCAAGAACGCCATGCTCGTGCTGGCCGACGCGGACCTGGACAAGGCCGCCGAGGGCGCCGTCCGTGCCTGCTTCTCCTCCGCCGGTCAGCTGTGCATCTCCATCGAGCGGCTCTACGTCGCCTCCTCAGTCGCCGACGCGTTCCTGGAGAAGTTCGTCGCCCGCACCAAGGCGCTCAAGCTCGGCAACAGCCTGGCCTGGGGCGCCGACATGGGCTCGCTGGTCTCCCAGCGCCAGCTCGACACCGTCACCCGCCATCTCGAGGACGCCGTCAAGAACGGCGCCACCGTGCTGGCCGGCGGCAAGCCGCGCCCCGACATCGGCCCGCTCTTCTTCGAGCCGACCATTCTCGACGACGTCACCACCGAGAGCGCGGTCTGCAACGAGGAGACCTTCGGTCCTGTCGTCTCCGTCTACCGGTTCGACGACGAGGACGAGGCCGTCGCCCGCGCCAACGGCACCTCCTACGGGCTCAACTCCAGCGTCTGGAGCAAGAACCTGCGCCACGCCAAGGCCGTCGCGGCCCGGCTGCACACCGGCACCGTCAACGTCAACGAGGGCTACGCACCCGCGTACGCGAGCGTCGCCGCGCCGATGGGCGGCATGGGCGACTCCGGCATCGGCCGCCGCCACGGCTCCGAGGGCATCCTCAAGTACACCGAGGTGCAGACCGTCGCGGTGCAGCGGGTGATCCAGATGACGCCGTCGTTCGGCCTCGACGACGAGGGCTACGCCAAGCTGCTGGGCAAGTCGCTGGCCATGCTCAAGGCCCTGCGCTTCAAGTAGGCCCTTCCTTTCCCCCTCCCCACCACTACCCCACACACATCCGAAGGCGGGCGCGTAGATGAGTTCTCAGGACCAGGGGAAGCCGACCGCCGACGCGGGCTACGACTACGACGTGGTCGTGGTCGGCTCGGGCTTCGGCGGCTCGGTGTCGGCCCTGCGGCTGACCGAGAAGGGCTACAAGGTCGGCGTGCTGGAGGCCGGCCGCCGGTTCACGGCCGAGACGCTGCCGAAGACCTCCTGGGACACCAAGAACTACGTCTGGGCGCCCGCCCTCGGCCTGTACGGGATCCAGCGCATCCACGTGCTGGACGACGTGATGGTGCTCGGCGGCGCGGGCGTGGGCGGCGGCTCGCTGAACTACGCCAACACGCTCTACGTGCCGCCGAAGGCGTTCTTCCAGGATCCGCAGTGGAAGGACGTCACCGACTGGTCCGACGAGCTCACGCCCTACTACGACCAGGCACAGCGCATGCTGGGCGTGCGGAAGAACCCCACGGTCACCCCGTCCGACGTGCACCTCAAGGCCGCCGCCGACAAGCTCGGGTACGGCGACACCTTCCACATGGCGCCCGTCGGCGTCTTCTTCGGCGACGGCGAGGACTGCGGCGGCGACGGGACGAAGGCCGCGCCGGGCGCGGCCGTCGACGACCCGTACTTCGGCGGCGCCGGTCCGAGGCGTCGTGCCTGCACCGAGTGCGGCGAGTGCATGACCGGCTGCCGGCACGGTGCCAAGAACATGCTGACCGAGAACTACCTCTACCTTGCTGAGAAGGCGGGTGCGGAGATCGTCCCGATGACGACGGTGGTCACCGTCCGCGTCGACGGCGACGGCTACGCGGTCGACACCCGGCGCACCGACTCGCGCTCGAAGAACCCGGCGAAGAACGGCTTCCGGACCATCCGGGCCAAGCACGTCGTGGTCTCGGCCGGCACCTACGGCACCCAGAAGCTGCTGCACCGCCTGCGGGACGAGGGCGTGCTGCCCGGCATCTCCGGCAGGCTCGGCGAGCTGACCCGCACCAACTCCGAGGCGATCGTCGGTGCGATGACCACCGACAGCCGCTACGGCACGCGCGCCGACTTCACCAAGGGCGTGGCCATCACCTCCTCGGTCCACCCCGACGACAACACCCACATCGAGCCGGTCCGATACGGCAAGGGCTCGAACGCGATGAGCCTGATGACGACGCTGCAGGTGCCGGGGGAGGGCCGGGCGCCGCGGCTGCTGCGCGCCGTCGGCCGCTCGCTCAAGCGCCCCGACCTGCTGCTGCGGGTGCTGGACAAGCGTCGCTGGTCCGAGCGGACCATCATCGGCCTGGTGATGCAGTCGCTGGACAACTCGGTCGTCGTCTCGCGGCGCAAGAGCGGCCTGCTGAAGGGGCAGCTGAGCTCGCGCCAGGGCCACGGCGCGCCCAACCCCAAGTTCATCCCCGCCGCCGAGGTGGCAGCCGAGGCCGTCGCGACCGAGATCGGCGGCTTCCCCGGGGGCAACCTGGGCGACCTGATGGGTCGCACGCTGACCGCGCACTTCCTCGGCGGCTGCGTGATCGCCGACTCGCCCGAGCGCGGGGTCGTCGACCCGTACCAGCGCCTGTGGGGCTACCCGGGTATCACCGTCGCCGACGGCTCGACGGTCTCCGCCAACCTCGGCGTCAACCCGTCGCTGACGATCACCGCGCAGACCGAGCGTGCGATGGCGCTCTGGCCCAACAAGGGCGAGGCGGACCCGCGCCCGGCCCAGGGCGAGGAGTACCAGCGGGTCGCCCCGGTCGCCCCGGCGCACCCGGTCGTGCCCGAGAGCGCGTTCGGCGCCCTGCGCCTTCCGCTGCTGGCGGTGCCTCAGGTCCCGCCGCGCGAGACGAAGTAACCCCCGCAGGGGAGGCCCGAACGGCGGGCCGGGGCGCGAGGGGCGTCCCGGCCCGGCCAGGGCAGGCCAGGGCAGGCCAGGGCCGGTCAGGGCCGGTCAGGGCAGGCCAGGCCAGGGCCGGTCAGGGCAGGCCAGGGCAGGGCAGGCAGGGCAGGGCAGGCCAGGCCCTCGGGGTCTCAGTGCAGCTTCACCAGCCGCGACAGGACCGAAGCTGCGGCGGCGTGGCCCGCGGCGATCGCGGTGCGGTCCTTGGCCCCCGCCGCGCCGGAGTTCGGACCGGCCACGGTCAGGTAGAGGAAACGGCCCTCGACGGCGTGGGTCTGCGCACACGTCACCTTCTTGCAGAAGGCGACATCCCCCTTGTGCCAGAGCGGTTCGATCTTCCCCCGGAAGTGGGTGACGGTCCCCATGGCCGAGCTGACGTCGGCCAGCGCGGCGACTCCGACCGTCACCGAGACCTTGCCCGAGGAGTAGGTCGCGCGCAGCACCTGCGTGCAGTGGTCGGCGGCCAGGATGTGGGCGAGTCCGCTGCTGACGGCCTTGTGGCAGGTCCTCTGCACGTCCGTCGCCACGCGGGTGTAGGCCCTGTCGCCGACCTTCAGCGAGGAGGCGAACACCTGGTCGAGCCGCAGCGCCGGGGGCGCGCTCGGGCTGGGCGACGCCGACGCCGACGGTGAGTCGGGTGCCGACGCCGAGGCCGAGGGGCTGCCGGTCGGAGCCGCGCCGACGGTCGCCGAGCCGCCCGAGCCACTGAGGTTCCAGGCGAGCGCGGCGCCGCCGACCAGGCAGACGGCCAGCACGCCGACGGCGACGGCCAGGATCTGCTTGCGCTTGTTCCGCGCCTCGTGCTCGTCGGCCATGGAGGACCAGTCGGGCTCGTCGGGAGCCGTCGCATACGGTGGGAACGGCTGGACCGGCAGCGGCTCGGTGGGAGCGCTTCCGTAGTCCGACGGCGGGCCGAAGCCCGGTATGTGCGGGCCGGGTTGCGGGGGAACGGTCATCTTGGGCGGCGGCCTTCCTCGACGACGGCAACGCTGAGCTGAGCCGCGATTGTGCCATGTACACGCGTCGGCGTTCCGGTTCACGGCCCGCCGTCCACCTCAGCGGTCCCACAAGTTCCCTGTGTACCTCTAGAGTTGCCGCCCATGAACGAGTCCGGCCGCGTCGAGGCGTTCAGTGACGGCGTCTTCGCCATCGCCATCACCCTGTTGGTACTGCAACTGGCGGTGGCCAACCCGAGCCAGGTCCACACCGCCGGCGGCGCCTGGCACGAGCTGGGCCATCTCTGGACGGCCTACGACGCCTACGTGGTCAGCTTCCTGGTCATCGGGATCATGTGGCTGAACCACCACACCGTCTTCGGCTACGTGGCCCGGGTCGACCGCGGCCTGCTGGTGATCAACCTGGTGCTGCTTCTCGTCGTGGCGGCCCTGCCCTTCCCGACGGCCCTGGTCTCCGACTGGCTGGACGAGCCGGGCCCGGCGGAGGTCTCGATGGCGGTCTTCAGCGCCTTCATGGTCCTCCATGCGCTGACCTTCCAGGCGATGTGGTGGTGGCTGACCCGTACCGGGCACCTCTTCGACCGGCGTGTGGACGTGGAGGCGGCCCGGCGCACCCGGCTCCGCTTCGCCGCGGGGACCATCGTCTACCCGATCCTGGTCGGGCTGTCCTTCGTCTCCCCTGTGATCACCCTGGGGCTGCACTTCGCGCTGGCGCTCTACTACGCCTTCAACCAGCTGCCGATCCCGCTCAAGCCCGATGCGCCCGCGGACGACGAGGGCGCCGTTGCCGTCTGAGCGCCGACCGAGTTCCGCTTGACGAGGTCCGCTTGAGGCGACGTGCAAGGGGCCCCGCGGGGGAAGACGGGGCCCCTTGCTGTCAGCACGCGACGTCAGGGCAACGTCGGTGCTGTGGCAACGGCACCGGGGGGAGGGGTGCCGTCGGTCCTGCGGTGTGGTCATGTGGCCGGGTCATGCGGTCGGGTGCGCGCATACCGGCAAACTGCGGTGAGCGTGGGGGCGCACGGAGCTTGTGCGCGCCTGTCCATCTCGAGCCGAGGCCGCTCAACTACGGAACGTCACCGAATGCCGTCAGTGACCGGCCTCGCGCGGCTGAAGGGACCGGCCTTCTGCCGGGTGCCCGTGCCGCCTGTGGTCCACCCCCTCACCAGCATCGTGGGGGATATGGCCCACTCGGCGCAACCAGTTCGACAGACTTCGCCACCCCGGATTTTCCGTCACGCTCCGCAAGGATCGGCTGACGGATCGAGTCGGTAGTGCGGAGATCTCCGCGCGCCGGGTGGCGCAACGCCACCCAGGGGTGTTCAGGGACAGCGGGCCGGTGCGGGACGGGCGAGATCGGGGGTGGCCGACTCCGGGCGTCCCCCTCGCCGGCCACCCCTTCTCCGCAGTCGCAACCGGGCCGCTGTCCCCTGCTGTCCGGTCACAGCGTGGCCGCGAGGTCCCACGGCGCGCGCCACGGCGCACGCCTCATCGCGCCCACGGACTGGGTCACTCCCACGCGTGGTCCTGCCTGCCGCACGATCGCCCCCGGAAGGAGGCTGGAGCCCGTCCCTGGCGGGGACACGCACCCCGTACGGTCATCGGGGTCAACGATTCTCCTGGCGCCGGGTCACGCGCTAGGATCGCAGCATGTTCCAGATGGCCTACTTCTTTAGCTATGGCACCGGAGGCTCCGGTCGCCATGGTGATGCCGTCTGAACTGACGCAGACCCTGAAGGCGCCCCGGGCCGATGGCCCAGGGGCGTCTTGCTTTGTCGCCAGGGCCTTCGGCGCCGGGACCGAACCCGGAGGACCCAGATGGACGCCGTCACCACCGACGTGACCACCTCGCCCACCACTTCGACCGAGGCTGCCGCGACGTCGACCGAGGCTGCCGCGACCGCGACCGACGCCGTCGGCCCGACCGCCGGTGCAGTGGCCGCCGCTGCACCGGCCCCGCTGTCCAAGGAGGCGGCCGAGGCGGTCATCGCCGAGGCGCGCGGACGGATCGACGCGTTGGACGCCGAGATTCTCGAAGCGATGTGCCGTCGCATCGCGGTCTCGGCCGAGGTGCAGGCCGCCCGGATCGCCGTCGGCGGGCCGCGGCTGTCGCTGACCCGTGAGATGGAGATCCTCGACCGCTACCGTGCGCAGCTCGGTGGCCCCGGCACGGAGATCGCGATGCTGCTGCTGGAGCTGTGTCGCGGGCGGGTGTGATCACCGCCGCCCACGTCGTGGCAAGGGGTCGGCTCCTCGACCGTTAGAATGAGGGTCGACCCCCCATAGCAACCGCCGGAAGGCCGCACTGTGGCATCAGCGACCCCCGACCCCGCGGACACCGCCGTCGACACGGTTCTCGTCGTCGACTTCGGCGCGCAGTACGCCCAGCTCATCGCACGGCGTGTCCGTGAGGCCCGTGTCTACAGCGAGATCGTGCCGCACAGCATGCCGGTCTCCGAGATGCTCGCCAAGAACCCCAAGGCGATCATCCTCTCCGGTGGCCCCTCCTCGGTCTACGAGCCGGGCGCCCCCACCGTCGACAAGGCTCTGTTCGAGGCCGGGGTGCCGGTCTTCGGCATGTGCTACGGCTTCCAGCTGATGGCCACCGCCCTCGGCGGCGTCGTCGACAACAGCGGAGCGCGCGAGTACGGCCGCACCCCGCTCAGCGTCTCGCAGACGGGCTCCACCCTCTTCGAGGGCACCCCGGCCGAGCAGCCGGTGTGGATGTCGCACGGCGACGCCTGCTCCGCCGCCCCCGAGGGCTTCACCGTGACGGCGTCCACCGCCGTGGTCCCGGTGGCCGCGTTCGAGAACGACGCCAAGCGCCTGTACGGCGTGCAGTACCACCCCGAGGTCATGCACTCCACCCACGGGCAGCAGGTGCTGGAGCACTTCCTGTACCGGGGTGCCGGTCTGGCCCCGACCTGGACCACGCACAACGTGGTCGAGGAGCAGGTGGCCGCGATCCGTGCCCAGGTCGGCACCAAGCGCGCGATCTGCGGCCTGTCCGGCGGCGTGGACTCCGCGGTGGCCGCGGCCCTGGTGCAGCGGGCCATCGGCGACCAGCTGACCTGCGTCTACGTCGACCACGGCCTGATGCGCAAGGGCGAGACCGAGCAGGTCGAGAAGGACTTCGTCGCGGCGACGGGCGTCAAGCTCAAGGTCGTCGACGCCGAGGAGCGGTTCCTCGGCGCGCTCGCCGGGGTCACCGACCCCGAGGAGAAGCGCAAGATCATCGGCCGCGAGTTCATCCGTGTCTTCGAGCAGGCCCAGGCGGAGATCATCGCCGAGGCCGGCGCCTCCGGCGAGCCGGTCGAGTTCCTGGTCCAGGGCACGCTCTACCCGGACGTGGTGGAGTCCGGCGGCGGCTCCGGCACCGCGAACATCAAGTCGCACCACAACGTCGGCGGGCTCCCGGAGGACCTGGAGTTCCAGCTGATCGAGCCGCTGCGCAAGCTGTTCAAGGACGAGGTCCGGATGGTCGGCCAGGAGCTCGGCCTGCCCGAGGAGATCGTCCAGCGTCAGCCGTTCCCGGGCCCGGGCCTGGGTATCCGCATCGTCGGTGAGGTCACCAAGGACCGGCTCGACCTGCTGCGTGAGGCCGACGCGATCGCCCGCGCCGAGCTGACCGCGGCCGGCCTGGACCGTGAGATCTGGCAGTGCCCCGTCGTCCTGCTGGCGGACGTCCGCTCGGTCGGCGTCCAGGGCGACGGCCGCACCTACGGCCACCCGATCGTGCTGCGCCCGGTCTCCTCCGAGGACGCGATGACGGCCGACTGGTCCCGTCTGCCCTACGAGGTGCTGGAGCGGATCTCCACCCGGATCACCAACGAGGTGCGCGACGTCAACCGCGTCGTCGTCGACGTGACCAGCAAGCCGCCGGGCACCATCGAGTGGGAGTAGGACTCCCCGCCTAGGCCCCACGGGCCCCAGCCGCTTCGGCTGGGGCCCGTTGCCGTCGTGGCGAGGGCGCGCCGTTCCGCTCCGGGCCGATGCCGGCGCATCCGGGCCCGGCTGCGTCCAGTCCTGGTGCGCTCAGCCCAGGTGCGTCCAGCCTGGGTTTGTCCAGCCCGGGTCTGTCGAGCCCGGGTTTGTCGAGTCCGGGTTTGTCGAGTCCGTTTTCGTCCGGCCTCGGTTGCCGCCGCCGTCAGCATGTCTCCCACAGCTGCTCCAGCCCGGCCACATAAGCGCGGCGCAGCCAGGCGGCGAGGAGTACGGCCGTCAGCGGGCTGTCGTCGGCGAGTGCTCTGAGGGTGTCGATGTCCCAGGGGGTCAGTCGGCCCACGAGGGTGGCCGCGTCGAAGGCGTCGGCGAGAGCCTCGAGTGCCTGTCGCGGGGACACCTCGTCCTCTCCCAGCGCTCCGTCGGCCTCTGCCGCCCGTGCGGCGCGCTCGGCCTGCGCGTCGGCGGTCCGCCGGTGGGCCGCTATCGCCAGCTCGGTCTGCACCCGCCGGTCCATGCGGGGGCTGTACCGGGTTCCGGTGGGGCGGTCGAGCAGGAGCCGACCGATGCGCGCCCATTCGGACTTCTCGACAGCCCCGGCACCGTCGCGTCGTGCTCCGTGGAGGGCACGTAACGCCTGGGGCAGCGTCATGCCCTGTGCACGACGGCGCACGGTCTCGCGTCGGAAGTGGTCCTGATCGTCAGTGTCGGTTCCAGAGCTGGTGGTGCGCATGCACGTCATGACTCCTCGGTCTTTGCTGGATGGGAATGAGAGCGGCGCGCTGCCGGGCATCGGCCGGAGCGGTGGGGTCGGAGCAGAACCTCCAAGACGTGACGGGCGTCGCGGCGCCGCTGCGGGGTGCGTGCCGCAATGGCCGTCAGGGCCGCGAGGGCGATGCTGCCGGCGTAGATCACGGCGGCGACCGCGCCGCCGGAGACCGCGGCGGTGAGGGAGGTGACGATGTTCACGTTCGGCTCCGCGGAGGCTGCTGGTTCTCAGGGGTTTCGGTTCCCGGCGAACTCGGCCAGTGTCTGCGCGAGCTCCCGGTCGGGCGGCGCGGCGATGCCCTCGTCGCAGCCCTCACGTTCCGACGCGTCGATGAGTCGCTGGAGTGAGGCCCGCAGATCGGGGCCAGGGCGGCGTGTCCTGGTGGTGAGCAGGCCGCGACTGCCGGCGCAACTGTCCAGCAACTGGGGGAAGTTCTCCAGATGCGCCGGGCTCTGCTCGGTGGTGTCGAGGCGCGGCAGCGCCTGCTCGTACCAGATCTGCGCCTGGTGCAGATCGCGGCTTCCGAGGTGCAGAAGATAGAGGCAGTAGGCCGAAGTGCGGTCCTGTGCGCCGGCGGCGAACTTCCACCAGAACGCCGCGCTCACAGGATGCCCTGCCTGGTGCAGCAGGCAGGCGAAGACACGGGCCCCGACCACGACCACCGGTGCGTACTCCGCCTCGGCATCATGGGGCCCGCCGTACGGCGCGGTCGAGGTCGGGGCCAGGCTTACCTCGATCTGAGCCAACTTGTCGAGGCCGAGCTGCTCGGTGTCTGCGAACTCCGCGGTGGGCGCGGTCTCGGCCCAACGGCGCACCGCGTCCGCCGCGCCGGGTTGGTGCAGAACCCACTGGGACAGCGAATCCAGCTTGACCGGGGCCTTCGAGACGGCATCCCACCAGGGAGCGGGTTGGTAGGAGCCGCTCCGGAAACCGGCCAGGTCCTGAGCCAGGCTCCGCAGCACGTCGCCGGCATCGGGGCTGCGGTCTCTGGCCGTGAAGCGCTTGGCCGTGACGGCCAGCAGCATGTCGAGTTCCTCGCCGGTCATACGCTCTCCCCCTTGCGTCGTCCTTTGGTCAGCGACTCCTTCAACGCGGCCGTGGCCTCACGGTGGTGGCGGTCCACGGTGCTGATGGTGCGGCCGAGGAGCCAGGCGATCTCCTCGCGCGAGCGGTCCATGAAGTGCTTGAGGATGATCACGTCGAACTGGCGCGGCGGCAGCTGTGCCACCGCCCGGAGCACCGGTCCCTCCTCGGCGGCGAGCTCGTGCCGGGCGGAGACCATGGCGTGGCCGAACGCCATCTTCCACATGAAGCTCGGGCTGCCGTCCGGGCGCCGCTTCTCGTAGGTCACCCCAGCCTGAAGCACCTCCCAGGCGTTCCGGCCGACTGCGGGGTCGTCTTCGAAGTCGTGCCACCATGCGGCGATGTAGAGCAGGACGTCGTGGCACACCCGGCTGGCCCGATCCGGGCAGCCGAGCATGAACGCCGCGTATTCGTGCCAGGCGTCGAGGTGTGCCAGGACGAAGAGCTCGAAACCGATCGGCAGCTCGGCCGGTTGGGCCAGCCAGGGCGGCTGGTCGGGATCGGTCCATGCGTCGGGCCCCGGCCCGGTGGAGAAGAAGACCTCCTTCATGCTGCCGCCCTCCGATGCCTCGGGCAGCCCGGGCGTCTCGGTCCGGAGGGAGCACAGGTGTCGTTCAACTTGCCTCACTTCAACACGGACATGCTCGACCGTCACCCGGCCGGTGCGAGCACTTCGCCCGCACGGGACAAGCCAAGCGGAGTGAAGCGGTCAAACACGCACACCAAGGGAGCAAATCCGTGCGCACAGAACGGAGTTCGTCACTCACAGCAAACTGGCACGCCGCGCCACGCTGCATCCCTGGGACAAAGCGGCAGCTTCCGCCTCGTGTGGGTGGCACCTCGGAGACCGTGCAGTGCCACTCTGTGTCGTCACGTATTGTGATCGATGTTGCGCACATCACATGAGTGTTCGTCAGGATTACTGCGAGGATTCGCTTTTCCGTGACGCGGGCAGACTATGGTGCTCCCCGCTACCCAGGGGTAGCTTCCGGGTATGACGAACCCACCCCCGCAGCCGATCCCCCTGGACCAGCTTCACTTCGCCATGCCGCCGACCTTCGAGAGCGTCGAGGAGGAGCGTGCGCACCGCAAGGCCCGGCTCGTCACGGCGCTGCGGCTCTTCGGCAAGTTCGGATTCGAGGAGGGCGTCGCCGGCCACATCACCGCGCGCGACCCCGAATGGACCGACCACTTCTGGGTCAACCCCTTCGGCATGTCCTTCAAGGTGATCAAGCAGAGCGATCTGCTCCTGGTCAACCACGACGGCCGTGTCGTCCACGGTCGACACCACGTCAACCAGGCGGCCTTCGCGATCCACTCGGAGGTGCACGCCGCCCGCCCGGACGTCGTCGCGGCGGCTCACAGCCACTCCACCCACGGGCGCGCCTTCTCCGCCCTCGGGCAGCTGCTGGACCCGGTCACCCAGGACGTGTGCGCCTTCTACCAGGACCACGCCCTGTTCGACGACTACACCGGAGTCGTCCTCGACCGCGAGGAGGGCCGCCGCATCGGCGCCGCCCTCGGTCCGCACAAGGCCGTCATCCTGCGCAACCACGGCCTGCTCACGGTCGGCACCAGCGTCGACGCGGCCGCCTGGTGGTTCATCACCATGGAGCGGTCCTGCCAGGTCCAGCTCCTGGCGCAGGCGGCGGGCAAGCTCGTGCCGATCGAGCACGAGAGCGCGCTGCTCACGCGGGACCAGATCGGCAGTGACCTGGCCGGCTGGGTCAACTACCAGCCGCTCACCACTGGCCACGTGGATGCGTTGACCGGCGCCTTCGACGAGGACCGACCCGACGAGGACTGACCCGACGGGGACCGCCCGACGAGGACCGACCCCGCCCGCACGGTTCGCCGGCCGTCGGCGTACCGTTCCGGCGTGTCCGGAACGGCGCGCCGCGGTGAACCCGATCAGGTCCTGCGGCGTAGAGACCCGGGACCGAGAAGAGCGGGTTGAGGAAGGCCGGGAGCAACAGCATGGGTGGAACGCTGACGCGGGAGCGTCTGAAGGCACGGGGCACCACATACGCGCTACTGCCCCTACGGGTCTTCCTGGGGGTGACGTTCATCTACGCCGGCCTCTACAAGTTCACCGACCCGCACTACCTCGGCGGCCTGTCCGACCCGACCTCCTTCGCAGCCATGACCCAAGGCCTGAAGTCATCGAGCCCCATCGGCCCGCTGCTGGGCATAGCCCTGAAGGCGCCGTCTTCGTTCGCGGTCGCCTTCGCGGTCGGTGAGCTGGCGGTCGGCCTCGGCACCCTGTTCGGCCTGCTGGGCCGAGTGGCCGCCGTGGGCGGCGCGTTGCTGAGCCTGAGCCTGTTCCTCACCGTCAGCTGGCAGGTTTACCCGTATTTCCTGGGCAACGACCTGATCTACCTGATGGCCTGGTTGCCCCTCATCCTCGCGGGCACGTCCTACCTGTCGTTCGACTCCTGGCTCGCGTCGCGTCGCGGTCGGCCGGAGTAGACCGCGGCGAGCAGGCCGGCCACCACCAGACCGGCCGCCCCCAGGGGGAGGACCAGCCGGCTGTCGAGCCGGAGGATCCCCGACGCCTGAAGCAGGTAGAGCACGGCGACGACCAGGAAGACGACCCCACCGAGCACCGGGAACAGCTGGATCCGGCGCGGACCGGACGGCGAGGTCATGGGACCACCTCCAACTGCCCGACGCCGATCTGGAGGTCGAGCTGGATGGTGCCGTGGGCGGCGGCCCCGGCCTGGTTCAGGTCGATGGTGCGAGAGTCCGCGACCCCGGAGATCCGGGAGCCGTCGGGGAGTCGCAGCGCGCCCGCGCCCGTCTGGGCGTTGATCTTGACCTCGGGGCCGTCCGCCCCGTCGCCTGGTAGCAGGACCTGCAGTGTTCCTGCTCCGAGGCTGACGTGGGAGGAGACCGTCTGGCCCGCGGTGGGCCGGACCTGGGTGAGGTCCAGGGTGGCGTCCCCGAAGCGCAGTGAGTATCCGGTCTGGAGCTGTGTGGCCGAGACCGGGGCCCACGCCGTGTGGGACCAGTGCTGCCACGGGGCGGCACCGACGGTGACCGTGGCCAGGGAGAGAAGCAGTGCCACCACGGTCAGGCCGATCGCCCGGCGGCGCAGGAACCCGCTGACCACCAGGCCGAGCGCCATCACCACAAGGGCCGAGGCCAGCACGGCCAGGGCGTTCACCTCGTGGTGGGCCGCGCCCACGCCGTAGACGACGGCGGCCGTGCCCGCCGCGAGGAGCAGAGTGAGCAGACCCCACGGGCCGCGGACCCGGCGCGGGCCGGCGGGCGGCGTCTCGGTTCGGGGGTCGGTCGGCGGCAGCAGCCCCGACGACCCGGGGTAGGCCCAGGCCGAAGCGCCCGATGTGTCCGCCGTTCTCGCGGTCGAGGCTTCGGGGGAGGCACCCCAGAGCGGGCTGTCGGTCAGGGGTGTGTCCGTCAGCGGTCCCTCGGCGAACCCGGTTCGTTCGCTCGGTGAGGGGTGGTCCGCCGGGACCGTGCCCGTGGGCAGCGGGTCCGTGGACAGCCAGCCGGGAACCTCGTCGGCCGGGACCGCCGGTTCGGCGGTCTTCAGCAGCGGGTCGGACCGCTGCCACCAGTTCGGTGCCGCCGGGGGCGGCTCGGGCGCGACCGGCGGCTCCGGTTCGCGCGGCGGCAGCTGGTGCCGCTTGGGGTCGTAGCGCAGGGCCGCGAAGGCCAGCGCCGCGATGAGCAGCAGCGGGAACACATGGTCCTTGGCGCCCATGTAGGAGAAGAAGATCCCGGTGCCGAGCACGGTGACCAGCACCGCACCGAGCGACTGTCCGTCGACCCGCCCCGACATCAGGCGCTGCAGCTCGTTCTTGCCCGTGCCCTCCATCGGGATCATCAACCAGGCCACGCCGTAGATGAAGAGCCCGACGCCGCCCCAGAGACAGAGCACGGCGATGACGACGCGGAACACCAGCGGGTCGATGTTCAGCCGGCGGCCGAGCCCGCCGCAGACACCCGTCACCACCCGGTGGCTGGCGCTGCGCTCGAGCGGCGGGCGGGAGCGCTCGGGCTCCTGACCGCCGTCGGGAGCGAAGTCGCCCTCCGGCTGCGGGGGTGTGCTGGTGGTCGCGTCCATGCCCTCATCCTGCAGGCCGTCGGCGGCTGTGCCCATCCGGCATCTCCCTGGTCGAACCCTGACTTCCACCCTGACACAGGTCCGCCACCGAACCAGGGCGACCTCCGGGGTCGACCCTGATGCTTTTCGCATGCGCGCCGTGTGACGATCGACCCGTGGCAACCAGTGACCTCCACCCCGACCGCCCGGACCAGCGGACCGACCTGGCCGCTCCGTCCGTGGCGCCGGTCCGCAAGCTGTACCGCCGTCCCGAGGGGCGTGTGGTCGGCGGCGTGGCCAGCGGTCTCGCCGCGCATCTGGGCATTCCGGTGCTCTGGGTGCGGGCCGCCTTCGTCGTGCTGACGTTGGGTCAGGGGCTGGGGCTGGTGCTGTACGCCGCCTTCTGGTTCGTGGTGCCCATGGGCCGGGCCGGAGGGGTCGGCGTGGCCGGACGGCCCGCAGGGGCTGCCGAGGCCGCCTCGGGCGGTCGGCGGCCGGGGGCGCTGCGGCGAGCCAGGACCGGACTGCAGCAGCTCTTCCGGGGGGATCCCGCCGAGGGCGGGCCCGACGGCGCCGGGGGCAGGGCCGTGCGGGACCGCGGTCGGCTGCTGGTGCTGGTCGCCGTGCTGGCGGGCGTCCTGGTGCTGATCAACGTCCTGACCGCGGGCCAGGACGACCCGTACTTCTGGCCGGTGCTCATCTCCGGGGCAGGGGTGGCCCTGGTCTGGCGGCAGGTGGACGACTCCCGCTGGGCCCGCTGGTTCTCGCTCGACGAGAGCAGCCGCGGGGCGGTCACGCTGCGGCTGGGCGCGGGCGTGGTGCTGGTCGCCGGCGGGGTGATCAGCTTCCTGGTGGTCTCCGGCTCCCTGGCGGAGTTCGGCAAGGTCATGCAGGCCGTCCTGGTGGTTCTGGCCGGGGTGCTGCTGCTGGCAGGCCCCTACCTGCTGCGGATGTGGCAGGACCTGACCGCGGAGCGCCGCGAGCGCATCCGGGCCCAGGAGCGGGCCGAGGTCGCCGCCCACATCCACGACTCGGTGCTGCACACGCTCACGCTCATCCTCCGCCACGCGGACGACTCCAAGGAGGTCGCCCGCCTGGCGCGGGCCCAGGAGCGGGATCTGCGCCAGTGGCTCTACCGGTCCGGTGAGCCCAAGGACGAGGGGACCCCGGAGACGCTCGCCGAGTCCATCCGCAAGGTGGCGGCGGAGGTCGAGGACCACCACGGGGTGCCGGTCGAGGTGATCTGCGTCGGGGACACCCCCATGGACGAGAAGCTCGGCGCCCAGCTCCAGGCCGCCCGGGAGGCCATGGTCAACGCCGCCAAGTACGGTGGCGGGGAGCCCGTCTCCGTCTACGCGGAGGTCGAGGGCAGTACGGTGTGGGTGTTCGTCCGCGACCGCGGGCCCGGCTTCGATCTGGACGCGGTCCCGGAGGATCGGATGGGCGTGCGCGGCTCGATCATCGGGCGGATGCAGCGCAACGGCGGGCACGCCCGCGTCCGGCCGGCCCCCGCGGGCGGCACCGAGGTCGAGCTGGAGATGGAGAGGGCGAGCGGATGAGCGGCGCGAACATGGACCGACCCACGGCCCGGGTGGTCCTCGTCGACGACCACCGGATGTTCCGCACGGGCGTCCGCGCGGAGATCGGCCAGACCGAGCGGACGAATGTGGACGTCGTGGGCGAGGCGGCCGACGTCGAGCAGGCCGTCTCCGTCGTCACGTCCACCATGCCGGACGTCGTCCTGCTCGACGTGCACCTGCCCGGTGGCGGCGGCGTCGAGGTGCTGCGGCGCTGCGCCTCGCTGGAGGGCGTCAAGTTCCTGGCGTTGTCGGTCTCCGACGCGGCCGAGGACGTGATCGGGGTCATCCGCGGCGGAGCCCGGGGCTACGTCACCAAGACCATCACCGGCACCGACCTGGTCGACGCGATCTTCCGGGTCCGGGACGGGGACGCGGTCTTCTCGCCCCGGCTGGCCGGGTTCGTCCTCGACGCCTTCGCCGCCACGGACACCCCGCCGGTGGACGAGGACCTCGACCGCCTCACCCAGCGCGAGCGGGAGGTGCTGCGCCTGATCGCCCGCGGCTACGCCTACAAGGAGATCGGCAAGCAGCTGTTCATCTCCGTCAAGACCGTCGAGAGCCATGTCTCCGCGGTCCTGCGCAAGCTCCAGCTCAGCAACCGCCACGAGCTGACCCGCTGGGCGACGGCCCGCCGGTTGGTCTAGCCCCGGTCGGTTGGTCCAGTGCCTGTCCCGCAGCCCAGGCCGGCCAGAAACGGCTCGGTGCTCAGCCGAGGTCGAGTCGGAGGGTCGGGCCGACGCGGGCCGTTCCGCCGACCCAAACCTGGGGCGAGCCGTCGGCGAGGGTGGCCACGGTGGCCGTGATCGTCGCCGGACTGTCCACGGAGTCGCCCATGTCGACAGCCAGCCTGCCAGGACGGGAGGCTGTGGCTTCGAGGCCGCCGCTCGCGTGCAGGGCGGTCGCCAGGCAGGCGGTGCTGTTGGCGTTGGCGATGTCCTCGGGGACTCCGATGGCGGGGGCGAACATCCGAGCCGCCAGCCGCCCTCGCGGAGTCGCGGGGCCGGCGTAGACATAGCAGCCGAGCAGGTCGAGCTCCCGGCAGGCGTCATCCAGAGCCGGCAGGTCAGGGGCCAGTTGGCGCAGCGCGGCGGCGCTCGGCGCCCGCACCAGCAGGCGTGGTCGACCGAGTGTGGCGATCGCGGCGGCCCGGACCAGAGGCAGGCCGAGGGCGGGCAGCAGCAGGCTCAGCTCGTCGGTGGCGGGCTCACGCAGTGTCACTGGTGCGACGGCGAACTCCGCTGTCAGCAGACCTCTCTGGCGTGCTGTCAGCCCCTCGACGGGTTGCCCGGTGGCGGTGGACCGCAGCGTCGTCCGCTGTTGCTCGTCGACGGCGTGCATGCCGGCGTGCTCGGCCAGGTAGGCGAGTGCCGCCACGGTGCCGTGGCCGCACGCGGGCAACTCGCCCTCAGCGGTGAAGAAACGCACCGCGGTCTCGCCGTCGCCGGTACCGGTGTCGACAAAGACCGCATGAGAGGTGCGGGCCAGTGCCGGGATCCGGCGGCGTGCCGCATCGTCGAGGGCGTCGCACTCGGCGACGACCGCGGTCGGGCTCCCGCCGCTCCCGTCGCGCAGACACGCGTGAACGACCGTGACGGGAACCGGGGCGGCCCGGTCGCTGCGATGCCGGGGGAGTGAGGTCATGCCGCCGACCATAGGCTCTGGTCCGGCTGTGATGGCGCATCGGAAGGTGCGCGCGCAGGACCGGAGGAGCGAGCAGGGGGTGGGGGAGCGTGCGCGGAAGGATCGTGAGCTGCCGCGCGCCCGCCTATCCGCCGCCGAGGTACTCCGGCGGGACGCGCTGTGTCAGCCAGACGCCGTTGGCGCTGACCTGGAACACGAAGCCGGCCGCCGCCATCCCCGCCGCGTCGACGGTGAAGACCACCGGACGTCCGCGTCGGCTGCCGACCCGTTCCGCGGTCTCCCGGTCCGGGGAGAGGTGCACGGCGTGGCGCCGCATCGGGCGCAGACCCACGCGCCAGATCTCGGCCACAACGGCCGGGTGGGTGCCGTGGAACAGCACGGCCGGCGGTGCTGCCTCCTCGTAGCCGAGGTCCACCGGCACGGTGTGCCCCTGGTTGGCGCGGATGCGACGGCCGTCCGCGCTGAAGGCGAAGCGCCGCTTGTCGTTCTCGGCGACGACCCGTTCGAGCTCGGTCCTGGTGATCCGACGGCCGTGCGCCGCCGCGGCCGCGAGCAGCTCGGCCACACCGACCCAGCCGGCCTCGTCCAGGCTGAGCCCGATCAGCGCCGGGTCGTGCCGCAGCACCCGGGAGAGGAACTTGGACGTTCGGACCATCCTTCGGGTGTCGTCTGTTCTGTTGTCTTCCATACCGCGACGGTAGGGGCAGCTGACGCGGATGTCGTGCGACTTTCGGCGCCGATCTCCGAGCCCGCAGGGGACCCGTGCGGACACGGGCGCCGGTGCGGCAGGGGAAAATGGTGCCTGTGATGCGCATCTGCTTCGTCTGCACCGGGAACATCTGCCGCTCGCCCATGGCCGAGCAGGTCATGCGGGAGCGCCTCGCCGAGGCGGGCCTGGAGGACCTGGTCGCGGTCGACAGTGCGGGGACCGGTTCCTGGCACGCGGGCGACCCCGCGGACGCGCGGGCGGTGCGGGTCCTGCGGGATGCCGGCTATGGCAGCGAGCACGTCGCGCGGCAGTTCCGCCCGGACTGGTTCCGCAGTCTCGACCTGGTGATCGCCCTCGACCAGGGGCACGAGCGGGCGCTGCGCCGGCTCGCCAGGACCCCCGAGGAGGCGGACAAGATCAGACTGCTGCGCTCCTTCGACAGTGACGCCCGCCGCGACGACCTCGACGTCCCGGACCCCTACTACGGTGACGAGTCCGGCTTCGAGGAGGTGCTGCGCCTCTGCGAGGCGGGGTGTGACGGGCTGCTCGCCGAGGTCAGGAGCCGGGTCGGGTGAAGCCGTCCCGGGGTGTCCGCGGGGCGTCCTAGACTCGTGGGTGATGAGCAGCCTCTTTGACGACATCCCCCTGCCCGGCCTGGATGTCCCCGCGCCCACCACGCCAGCCGAGGACGAGCCGCCCTACGAGGGCGGCGGCTTCGGTCCGGCGTTCGGCGACGCCTACGGGGAGGGCGGCGCATACGCAGAAGGCGGCGCCTACGAGGAGGAGATCCCCGACGGGCTCTTCCGCAGCTTCGACCCGGCGGAGCCGGTTCCGGCGTCGTACTACCGCAACGGCACGGCGCACCCCGTCATCGACGCGGAGACGCTGCTCGACGGGATGAATCCGCAACAGCGCGACGCCGTCGTGCACGCCGGGTCCCCGCTGCTCATCATCGCGGGCGCCGGATCCGGCAAGACCCGGGTGCTCACCCACCGCATCGCCTACCTGCTGGCCGCGCGCCGCGTCCAGCCTGGCGAAATCCTGGCGATCACCTTCACCAACAAGGCCGCCGGGGAGATGCGCGAGCGCGTCGAGGCACTGGTCGGTCCGCGCGCCAAGGCCATGTGGGTGTCCACCTTCCACAGCGCGTGCGTGCGCATCCTGCGCCGCGAGAGCAAGCGCCTCGGCTTCACCTCGAGCTTCTCGATCTACGACGCGGCCGACTCGCAGCGCCTGATGGCGCTGTGCTGCCGTGACCTGGACCTCGACCCGAAGCAGTTCCCGCCGAAGTCCTTCAGTGCCAAGGTCTCCAACCTCAAGAACGAGCTCATCGACGAGGAGACCTACGCCGCAAAGGCCGAGAACCCGATGGAGCGCAAGCTGGCCGAGGCCTACGCGCTCTACCAACGGCGTCTGCGCGAGGCCAACGCGCTGGACTTCGACGACATCATCATGACCACGGTCAACCTGCTCCAGGCCTTCCCGGACGCCGCCGAGCACTACCGCCGCAGGTTCCGGCACATCCTGGTCGACGAGTACCAGGACACCAACCACGCGCAGTACATGCTGGTGCGCGAGCTCACCGGCGGCGCCAGCGGCCAGGGCCCGAAGAAGACCGTCGACGGCGAGTTCGTGAACCCGGCGGAGGCGCAGCTCGCCGAGATCCCGCCCGCCGAGCTCTGCGTGGTCGGTGACGCGGACCAGTCGATCTACGCCTTCCGCGGCGCGACGATCCGCAACATCCTCGACTTCGAGGAGGACTACCCCAACGCGACCACGATCCTGCTGGAGCAGAACTACCGTTCCACGCAGACGATCCTCAGCGCGGCCAACTCCGTCATCGAGCGCAACAGCAACCGTCGCAAGAAGAACCTGTGGACGGCGGGCGCCGAGGGCGTCAAGATCGTCTCCTATGTCGCCGACGACGAGCACGGCGAGGCCCAGTTCGTCGCGGACGAGATAGACAAACTGAGCGACAAGGACGACGCCAAGCCGGGCGACGTCGCGGTGTTCTACCGCACCAACGCCCAGTCCCGTGTCTTCGAGGAAGTCTTCATCCGTGTCGGCCTGCCCTACAAGGTCGTCGGCGGGGTCCGCTTCTACGAGCGCAAGGAGGTCCGGGACGTCCTGGCCTACCTGCGGGTGCTGGCCAACCCGGAGGACGCGGTGCCGCTGCGCCGCATCCTCAACGTGCCCAAGCGAGGTATCGGCGAGCGTGCCGAGGCGATGATCGAGGCGCTGGCCGGCCGCGAGCGCATCTCCTTCCCGCAGGCCCTGCTGCGGGTTGACGAGGCGTACGGGATGGCCGCGCGCTCCGCCAACGCGGTGAAGAAGTTCAACGAGTTGATGGCCAGGCTGCGCGGCGTCGTCGAGGGCGGCGCCGGCCCGGCCGCCATCCTCGAGGCGGTGCTGGAGGAGACCGGCTACCTCGCCGAGCTCCAGGCCTCCACCGACCCGCAGGACGAGACCCGTGTCGAGAACCTGCAGGAACTCGCAGCCGTGGCGCTGGAGTTCGAGCAGGAGGAGCCTTTGGAGGGCCCCGACGGGGAACCGCTCCAGACCGGTCTGCCCGGTTTCCTGGAGCGGGTCGCGCTCGTCGCCGACTCCGACCAGATCCCGGACGAGGACGGCGAGGGGCGCGGCGTGATCACGCTGATGACCCTGCACACCGCCAAGGGCCTGGAGTTCCCGGTCGTCTTCCTGACCGGCATGGAGGACGGCGTCTTCCCGCACATGCGGGCGATGACCAACACCAAGGAGCTGGAGGAGGAGCGGCGTCTCGCGTACGTCGGCCTGACCCGCGCCCGCGAGCGGCTCTACCTCTCGCGTGCCGTCCTGCGCAGCGCCTGGGGCCAGCCGTCCTACAACCCCGCCTCCCGCTTCCTCGAGGAGATCCCGACGACGCTCGTCGACGAGCGCCGTACGGCCGCGGCAGCCGTTCCGGGCGGTTTCGGGAGCCGCTCCGGCGGTGGCTCGGGCTTCGGCGGCGGTTCCGGTTCGGGCGGCGGTTCAGGGGCCGGTCGACGCTCGTCCTCCCCGGCGGCGGGCTGGGGCAAGAGCGCGGGCCGGATGAAGGACCGCCCTGTGATCACGCTGGCGGTGGGCGACCGGGTCACCCACGACCGGTTCGGACTGGGCACCGTCGTCTCGGTCTCCGGCCCGGCGGACGACGCCAAGGCCACGATCGACTTCGGGGCCGATGGCACCAAGCAGCTGCTGCTGCGCTACGCGCCGGTCGAGAAGCTGTAGGAAACGAGGTTCGGCTGTCGGGTCGGGCCTGGACCCGCGCTCAGCGCGGATCCAGGCCCCGGGCCAGCAGCCAGGGCAACGGGTCGACGGCGGGTCCGCCGTCGGGGTGCACCTCGAAGTGCAGGTGGGGTCCGGTGGAGTTCCCCGTGTCGCCGGAGTACGCGATTATGTCGCCGACCTTCACCTGGCCGCTGCGCACCCGGTACGAGCTCAGATGGCAGTACCAGGTCACCGTGCCGTCCGGCGCCGTCAACTTGACCATGTACCCGTAGAAGGGGTTCCACTCCGTGGTCACCGTGCCGCCGGTCACGGCGTGGACGGGCGTGCCTTCGGGGACCGGGAAGTCGATCCCGGTGTGCAACTGCATCCAGTGCGTGCCGGCCTGCCCGAACAGGGCGCTGAGGCCTGTGTGGTAGGCGATCGGCAGGACGTAGCGGGGCGCCTCGGCCGCAGCCTTGCGGGCGGCCGCCTGCCGTAGCTGCAACGCCGTCCGCGCCTGGTCACGGGCGGCCCGCTGGGCGGCGTCGCGGGCCT
Source organism: Streptacidiphilus melanogenes (assembly GCF_000787835.1). GTDB lineage: Bacteria > Actinomycetota > Actinomycetes > Streptomycetales > Streptomycetaceae > Streptacidiphilus > Streptacidiphilus melanogenes. The sequence goes on along the minus strand of NZ_BBPP01000017.1, from coordinate 116,696 downwards.
CGGAAGCGGCCAGCGCCTGCGCCTTGGCCTGGGTGGCTGCCGTCGAGGAGGACGCGGTCGCGTCAGTGTGGTGCGAGCGCAACGGCCCCATGGTCGCGGCGGCGGCCCCGGCGACACCGAGCACGGCGAGGGACGGCACCGCGATGGTGAGCACGGCCGAACGGCGGCGCACGCCGCGTCGCCGGGAGGCCTGCGCGACCTCGCAGCGGTCGGCGTCGTCGGCCCCGAGCCCTCCTCGGCCGCCGGCGACGGCATCGGTGTCGTCGCCGACGTCGGGGTCCGGGCCGTCGTCGGCCGGCCCGACCCGTTCGTGTGCTTCGCATCCCGCGTCGACGCCGTCAGAGCCGTCCCAGGGCTGGGGGGCGATCCCGGCGGCGTACGACCCGTCGGTCTCGGTGTCGTAGACGCTGTAGTCGGGGTAGGCGCCATGGTTCGCGTAGCCCGGGGACTCCGGGTACGCCGCGTAGCCGTGGTGTGCGGCGTAGCCCTGGTGGGCTTGGTGCGCGGCGTGCCCCGGGTATCCGCCGTACTCGGCGACGAGAGTGGGTTCGTGCTGCGCCTGGTAGTAGTCCGGCCAGCCGTATCCGGCGGCTGGCTGGGTCGCGGTGGCCGTGTGGCCTCCGCCGTACGGTTCCCCGTAGCCGTACGGCGCGGCGTATCCGTGCTGCTGCACATAGCCGTACTGCTGGTGGGTCGCGTACGGATCCCCGTAGGTCTCGTACGTGTCGTACGGCGCGTACGGCTGGTGGCTGGAGTCGGGGTGAACCAGTGTCTGCTGGCCGTACCAACTGGGGTCAGCGGTCACGGGATCCTAACCACCTCGACAGCGGGGAAAGTGACCGTGACTGTATCCCCAGAGGCGGAGGAGAAACAAGGGATCGGGCCTTTTGTCGCCCGCCTGGCAATTGGCCCGATCAAGCGATCTGACTATTGGTCATATGGCCGGTTTCGAAGGGATCTTGGGATTGTCGGAGCCATTCGCGAATCCGTGCGAGCACCTCGCCGTGGATCGGAAGAGAGAGGTGACCGGCATTCCGGATGAGGACGTTTTCCGCTCGCAGGTCCCGGTGGTGCAGTGTGGCGCTGTGCGGCGGCAGGATCAGCGGGTCCAGATCACCCCAGAAGCAGAGGAAACACGTGCGACAGCCCGGAGCGGGCTGCGCCAGCTCGGCGAGCACCTCGCTGTCCCGGCGTAGCTGCCGGACGATCGGAAGCGGCTGCAGCAGCCGGGCCGTCTCCGTGCCGTGGTGCGGCGTGGCCAGCGTGATCACACGCGGGACCAGTGCGTCCCCGCCGAGTCGCTGCACGTAGTAGCGGGCGATCAGACCGCCGAGGCTGTGACCGATGATCGTCACCGGTTCGTCGCCGTAGACCCGGCGCAGCCTCTCGACGTGCCGCCCGAGCAGGGTCGCCGCGCGCGGAACGTCGAGGCTGAAGGGGCTGTAGTTCAGTGCATGGACGTGGTCCCAGCCGTGGATGTGCAGGTTGTGGCGCAGCACGGTGAACACGGCCCGGTTGTCGAACAGTCCGTGCACCAGCAGGACCGGGCTGTGCCCGGAGTCCGACGGGTGCGCGCAGGGCAGGCGCCCCGGCGGGGGGTGTCGCTCGGGCGTGAAGCCTCCCGGGTACAGCAACAGGTGGCCGGTGAGAGCGGCGCCCTCCAGGCCGACGCCGCGAGCGAGCGCGGCGGCACGACAGAACGGGATGCTCACGGCTCCGACCTCCCCGTGGGTACGGCTCAGAGGAGGCACGGCAGGGACGCGGCCGGGCGGGCGTACGCGCGCGACGGCGCGGCACGCCGACGGGCGCGTGGCGGCTTGCGACTCCCCGCTGCGCGCCCCGGAGTGTCCGGGGAAAGCCCGAGCCGAGGTAGGAGTGGACGACCTCGAGGCCGGACGCGGGTCCATCCCACGCGCAGTGAACGGCGGACGAACTGGCTCGACGAACAGACGGCGAACGGACAGGCGAACGTGCGGAGGACAGGCGACGAACGGGTGGGTGAACGCACGAATCGATGTGATTCTCCCCTCGCTTGGGCCCGCGAAACGGCGTTGCGGCCCTGCTGGCGATAACGTTCCACCACCGGGTGGTAACGCCGGTTAACGCAGCAGCTGCAAGGACGCAGAAACGCAGGAGGCAGAAGATGGGCGTGTCCGGCCCGATCCGCGTTGTGGTGGCCAAGCCTGGGCTCGACGGTCACGACCGCGGGGCCAAGGTGATCGCGCGGGCCCTGCGCGACGCCGGCATGGAGGTCATCTACACCGGCCTGCACCAGACCCCGGAGCAGATCGTCGACACCGCTATCCAGGAGGACGCCGACGGCATCGGCCTGTCGATCCTCTCCGGCGCACACATGACCCTGTGCGCCAAGATCGTCGAGCTGCTGCGCGAGCGCGACGCGGCCGACATCGTCGTCTTCGGCGGCGGCATCATCCCCGACGACGACATCCCGCAGCTCAAGGCCCTCGGCGTGGCCGAGATCTTCACTCCTGGCGCCCCGACGCGCGAGGTGGTCAGCTGGGTCGAGTCGCACCTGCGCACCGGCGCAAGCGCCTGACCACCCCTCGACGGCGCGGCCTGGCCGGTTCGGCCCGGGGCGCGCCGACGGAAGTGCCGCAGACCGCTACGCCAGCTCGTCGAGCATCGCCGCGCGAGTACGCAGGGTGTCGGCGAGCCGGCTGAGCACCTCCGCCCAGGCGGAGGTCGCCCCCGCGGCCAGGGCGTCGATGCCCGGCGCCGCCGCGAACGGCAGGCAGCGTTCGGCGACGCCGAGCACCCCGCTGTGGCTCCACGGATAGGCGCCGGCACCGGCAGCGTTGGCCAGCGCGTCGAGCACCGCGCCGGAGAGGTCGTCCGGCCAAGGCGCGGGACAGGTGACCAGAAGCTGGAACGCCTCGGCCAGCCCGTGATCGGCCACGAACCGCGCTGTCCAAGACGCACGTTCGACGGCGGGCAGCACCGAGAGCAGCCTGGACGGTGCGCCGCCGGTCGCCGTCCGGGCGTGGGCCTCGCCCCTGCGCTCGGCCAGCAGCGCTCGAGCCCAGGCGGCGTCGTGCTGGCGAACGGCCGCTCGCGCCCACCCTTCGCGCATCTCGTCGGCCCACGCCGGAGAAACCGCCCGGGCCAGCACGGACTCCGGTGTGGCTGCGGCGATCGTCGCGGCTGCGGTGCTCTGCGGGTTCGGGGCACCCGATAGGGAGGCACGGGCTTCTGTGCTGCTCGGAGCGCCGGTCAGCTCGGACCAGAAGGCGAGTGGAGTCGCTGCGACGATCTCCCCGAGCCAGAAGGCCCGGTCGCCGCGTCCGGTCGGTGAGGTGGCGGCGATGCCGTCGCGTTGCATGTCCGCGTCGCAGGCCTGCGGCGGTGTGACGAGCAGACCGCCGTCTTCGTCGAAGGTGACTGCGCGGCGTGCTCGCTCGGCCATCCGCGCCGCGAGCGCGGATCCCGGAAGGGCGGAGAGCAACTCGGCGGCGGTGGACCGGACGTTCTTGGCCCGGTCGGCGAGAGCAGCCTCCAGGAACGGTTCGTCGTTCAGGCCGAGCCCTTCCTGCAGCGCGTCGAGGAAGAGCAGCCGATCCTCCGCCCGCTCGGTCGCCCAGGTCGACCGGAGCAGGGCGAGACCCGCTGCGGGGTCGCGTCGGCGGAGTCGGCTCAGGTGCGTGACCCGTTCGGCGAACAGGCCCTCCTGCCACACGCCGTTCGCGTCGTCCGCCGCCCCCTCGGTGTCCGCCTCGTCGACCTTCCCGACGACCGGGATGCGCAGCGCGTACCGCCACTCGGGATTCATGGCGGCGAGCCAGTGGCCGCGTGCGCCGGCGAGGGCCACCGCGTCCGCCCGCAGGTCGCTGCGTTGGCGCGCCGCGTCGAGCAGTGCCGGAAGAAGCTCCGGCGGAGCGGCGAAGCCGCGCCTGCGCGCAGTGGTCAGCCACTGCGGCAGCAGCTCACTGCTGTTCTCCGCGAGCAGTGTGGCGAGCCGCCGGACCGCGGGCGCGGGCAGCGGAGGGCGGCCCTCGTGCGGGGCGGGTGCGGGGATCTCCGGCGCGGGCGCAGGCCGCAGCCCGGCCCGCCGGGCCAGGGTCGCCGCGACGGCGCGGTCGAGCAGACCCGGACTCGCGCGCCGATTGGTGCCGAGCAGCGCATCCTCGACGAGGTCCGTCCAGGTCGTCTCAGCGGTCCTTGTCACAGCGATCCTTTCGAGGCGGCGGAGGGTTCGGGACGAACGGGAGGCAGGCCAGGGCCGCTGTGGCTCCTGGTGGGTGAGAGCTTCGGAGAAGGCAGGAGAACGGGGCCGGGCCCGACCGTTCCGAACCGGAGCACGACGCACACGTGCGGGGCGTGACCGGGGCCGAGGCGTTGCACGTCGGACTGTGACAGCCACCCCCACGGCCCGTGGCTGTCACAGAATCAGCGGCCCGTGCTCCGTCCAGCACGTGACGGCGTGAAAACCCCGGTGGCCGCACTCGCCGAAGACGGTGAGAGGGCGGCCCGTCGAAGCGGCCAGCAGCCGCCAGGGGGAGGGAGTGAAGAGGGGCACGGCCCCGGTGGCGTCGACGAGCTGCCAGCCGTGGTCCGTCGGAACCGGGGTGGCCTCGGCGATGACGGCGGGCCAGGCGTCCAGCCATGGGTCGGCGCCGAGGGCCGCCGCGTAGGAGCCGAGGGCGGCATCGATCGAGGTGCCCTCCGGGCCGGGCGTGACGGGGGCCGAGGGCCCGGCATGGCGGGCGCCGAGGGCGGCGCGCAGCGCCGGAGCGGCGGGGTGGAAGGCGAGCTCGGCGTCCAGCACCAGCCCGGTCGGCAGGGAGAGCTCCGGAGTCGTGCCGGGACGGCCGAAGGAGAGCAGCAGCGCGTCCCGGCCGGACCGGGTGCCCCGCAGCCAGAGGCGACGCGTCGTCAGGCGGTCGTCGGAGCTGTCGCGCGAGCCGAGGACCAACCAGTGATCGCGGACCAATGGACCGGTGCGGAGCACGTCGGCGTTGTCGACGGTGAAGCCGACGCGGGAGCGGATGGTCGCGGCCAGCGGTGCGGGCAGCGCGTCCTGGTGCTGATAGCCGGCGGCGAGCAGATGGAGCAGGGCGTACTCCTCCAGCAGCCGGGCGGGCCACTGCGCCCCGGACGCCGGGAGGGCGCCCAGATCCCGGGCGCGGGAGGCGAATCCGGGCGCCTGGGCGTCGACCATGCGCGCAGCGACGCCGTCCCAGAATGCGTAACCGCGGGACGGGGCCTCAGCGAGACCGTCGCGCAACTGGTCGGTGAGGCGTGCCAGCAGCTCGTCCGCACCGGCGGCGACCCGGGCCTCGCGCCGCCGACGCCTGGCCGCTGCCGCCGCCTCGTCGCGCGGGGC
>NZ_BBPP01000017.1:71178-110949 GCF_000787835.1 Streptacidiphilus melanogenes | reverse complement strand
CCGCCGCCTCGTCGCGCGGGGCCGCGGCGGCCGCCGACGCGCCCTCGTCCGCGCCCGCACCGCCCCCGGCCGGTGTGGCGGCGAGCTCCGCACGCTCGGCGCGTCTGCGGCGCCCGGCCAGCCAGGACTCGGCCCACTCTGGGACGTCGACTCCCGTCAGTGTGTCGGCGGACCACAGGAGCAACAGCCCGAGCGCGTGCTTGCAGGGGAACTTCCGGCTCGGACAGGAGCACTGGTACGCGGGCCCGTCGAGGGCGACGACCGTCTGGTACGGGCGCGACCCGCTGCCCTTGCAGGCACCCCAGACCGCCTCCGCGCTCGCTCCCGTGCCGGACCACGGGGCCGACTCGGCGAGCTTGGCCGCGGCCTTCTGTGAGGGGGAGTCAGGAGCGAGGGAGAGAACGTGATCGGTACTCCAGCGATCGTTCATGCCTTCGACGTTAGGGCGCGCCACTGACAACCGGGACGGCTGCACCGGGGCCGGGTTGTCCACAGGCCCGCCCGATTGTCAGACCCTGGGTGCAGAGTGGTTCTCGCAGGCGGCACTCCGAGCCGAGAGTGCCCATCCGATGCCTTTTGACCTGCGTTCCTTCCTTTCTGACGCCCTGGTGCCTCTCTCTTGAGGAGACGTATGTCCACGTCCCTGTCATCACCCCTGTCACCGCTCTCGCGGGACGAGTCCGCGGTGCTGAGGCCGCACGCCGAGACGGCGTACGCCGCCGAGCTCGCAGCGCTGGCCGCCGCGGACGACCGGCCGCGCCCGGAGCGCTGGCTGCTGTCGCCGTGGGCGGTGGCCACCTACCTGCTCGGCGGCACGCTGCCGGACGGCACGGTCGTCACGCCCAAGTACGTCGGGCCGCGCCGGATCGTCGAGGTCGCCGTCACGACGCTGGCCACGGACCGCGCGCTGCTGCTCCTCGGTGTGCCGGGCACGGCCAAGACGTGGGTCTCCGAGCATCTCGCCGCCGCGGTCAGCGGGGATTCGACCCTGCTCGTCCAGGGCACGGCCGGCACACCGGAGGAGGCGATCCGCTACGGCTGGAACTACGCCCGACTGCTGGCGGAGGGACCCAGCAGGGAGGCGCTGGTGCCGAGCCCCGTGCTACGAGCCATGGCCGAGGGCAAGACCGCGCGGGTCGAGGAGCTGACCCGCATCCCGGCCGACGTGCAGGACACCCTGATCACCATCCTCTCCGAGAAGACGCTGCCGATACCGGAGTTGGGGGAGGAGGTGCAGGCGGTCCGCGGCTTCAACCTGATCGCCACGGCCAACGACCGCGACCGCGGCGTCAACGAGCTCTCGTCGGCGCTGCGCCGCCGCTTCAACACCGTGGTGCTGCCGCTCCCGGCCACCTTGGACGACGAGGTGGCGATCGTCGCCCGTCGGGTCTCGGAGCTGGGGCGCTCGCTCGATCTGCCCGAGCTGCCGAGCGCGCTGACGGAGATCCAGCGGGTGGTGACGGTCTTCCGGGAGTTGCGCGACGGTGTCACGGCCGACGGGCGGACCAAGCTCAAGTCGCCCTCGGGCACCCTCTCGACGGCCGAGGCCATCTCGGTCGTCACCAACGGGCTGGCGCTGGCTGCGCACTTCGGCGACGGGCAACTGCGCGCCGCGGACGTGGCCGCAGGTCTGCTCGGCGCGGTCGTGCGCGAGCCCGCGACGGACCGGCTGGTCTGGCAGGAGTACCTGGAGTCCGTCGTACGCGAGCGAGCGGACTGGAAGGACTTCTACCGCTCCTGCCGCGACGCGTCCGCGCTCTGAGCAGTCCGGGGAAGTCCGAGGAAGGGGGATGGCTTTGACAACGTCGCAGGGAACAACGTCGCCGGGAACAAGGTCGCCGGGAACCAATGGGGGAACGACGGTCGCGCTGCTGGGTGTGCGCCATCACGGACCGGGTTCGGCGCGGGCTGTCGGCGCCGCGCTCGCCCAGTTCCGACCCGACGCGGTGCTGATCGAGGGACCGCCGGAGGGGGACGCACTGCTGTCGTTGGCGGCGAGCAAGGAGATGACGCCGCCGGTCGCTCTCCTTGCCCACGTCGTGGACGAGCCCTCTCGCGCAGCGTTCTGGCCCTTCGCAGCCTTCTCGCCGGAATGGGTTGCGCTGCAGCATGCACTCGACGCCGAGGTGCCGGTCCGCTTCATCGACCTGCCCGCCGCGCACACCTTCGCGCTCGCCGTCCGCGACGGGACGGGGGGCGAGCCGCCCAGGGCCGACCACGCCGGGGAGGTGGTCTCCGTCACCAGCGACGACGGGGACGGCGACATCCGGCGCAGCGACGACGGGGGCAGCGACGCCCGAGGCTGTGAGGGCCGGGGTGGCGACGACGGGGACGCGGCCGAGCGGCAGCGCGCCGAGCGGTTCGATCCGATCGCCGAACTCGCCAGGGCGGCGGGGCAGGAGGACGCCGAGCGCTGGTGGGACGACGTCGTCGAGCACGTGGGTCACGAGGTACGGGCCGGTGGAGAGGGCTCGGACGTCGGGCCGGACGTGGGGGCCGTGCCGGGAGCGGCGCCCGCGCGAGCCGCACCCGACGCACTGGCTCCGTTCGAGGCGCTGGCGGAGGCCATGACGGCGCTCCGCGAGCGGGCGCCCGACGCGCCGGAGGACGCGCGCCGCGAGGCGTACATGCGCAAGCAGATACGGGCGGCCGCCCGGGCCGGGCACCAGCGCATCGCCGTGGTCTGCGGCGCGTGGCACTTACCGGCGCTCGCGGCCAAGGTCACCGTGGCGGCGGACAACGCCCTGCTGAAGGGGTTGCCCAAGGCCGCCGTCGAGGTCACCTGGGTGCCGTGGACGCATCGGCGTCTGGCCCAGCACACCGGCTACGGCGCGGGCATCGCCTCGCCCGGCTGGTACCAGCACCTCTTCGAGGCGGGCGGGCACCATGTCGTCGAGCGGTGGTTCGCCAGGATGGCGGCGCTGTTGCGGGAGGAGGACCACGCGGTCTCCTCGGCGCACGTCATCGAGGCGGTCCGGCTCGCCGCGACTCTGGCCGCCGTGCGCGGGCGGCCGTTGGCGGGCCTGACGGAGACGATCGATGCGGCACGGGCGGTGCTCTGCGACGGCTCGGACGTTCCGTTGCGCCTGATCGAGGAGAAGCTCATCGTCGGCGACGCGCTGGGGCAGGTGCCCGAGGCGGCGCCCGCGGTGCCGCTGCAAAGGGACCTGACGAAGCTTCAACGAAGGCTGCGCCTCAAGCCCGAGGCGCGGGTTCGGGCTCTCGACCTGGACCTGCGCAAGGAGCTCGACGCCGAGCGGAGTCGGCTGCTGCACCGGCTGGCGCTGCTCGGCATCAACTGGGCGGTGCCCGCCGCCTCCCGGACCCGGTCGACGGGAACGTTCCGGGAGAGCTGGGAGCTCGCCTGGGAGCCGGAGTTGGCGGTGCGGGTGGCCGAGGCCGGCGTCTGGGGCACGACGGTCGAGGCCGCGGCCTCGGCGCGGACGGCGGCGCGCGCCGTGGAGGCGCAGCGGTTGGGGGACGTCACCGCGTTGGCGGAGTGCTGCCTGCTGGCGGCGTTGCCGGAGGCACTCCCGGTCGTCCTGCGCTGCCTGGGCGACCGGGCCGCGCTGGACACCGACGTCGCGCACCTCGCCGAGGCGCTGCCCGCTCTGGTGCGCTCGCTGCGCTACGGCGACGTGCGGGCGACGGGTACCACGCTGCTCGCAGAGCTCGCGGGCTCCCTCGCCACCCGCATCTGCATCGGCCTTCCGGCCGCCGCCACCGCCGTGGACCCGGCAGCGGCGCAGGCGCTCGCCGAGCACGTCGCCGCCACGCACACGGCGGTCGGGCTCCTCACCACGGCACGGGCGGACCTGGGCGGCACCGCCGAGCCGGCCCTTACCGCCGTTCCGGTCGATGTTGCTGACGCCGACTCCGAAGCCCACTGCGATCCCGTGCAGGCCACCGATCCCGCACAAGCCACACATGCTGCAGAGGCCACGGATCCCGCACAGGCCACCGATACCCCACAGGCCACCGATACCGCACAGCCCACGGATTCCTCCGGAGCCGCCCAGCCCGAGGCCACCCGTCGCGCCCGTACCGTCGGCGCCGAGGGGGAGGGGCTGCGGGCACGTTGGGAGGCGTGTCTGCGGACGCTGGTCGCTCGGGAGACGGTGGCCGCCGTGGTGCGCGGACGGGCGGCCCGACTGCTCCTTGACGACGGTGGGCTTGCGGACGAGGAGGCAGCGCGGCTCCTGGGGCTTGCGCTGACGCCAGGCGTGCCGCCGGCCGAGGGCGCGGCGTGGGTGGACGGATTCCTCGCCGGGAGCGGGGTGCTGCTGGTGCACGACCGGCGCCTGCTCCAGCTCGTCGACGCGTGGATCGCGGCGATCCCGGCGGCGGCCTTCCCGGACGTCCTGCCGCTGCTGCGACGCACGTTCTCCCGCCTGGAGGCGGGGGTCCGGCGCGGTGTGGGCGAGCTGATCCGTGCGGGCGCCCGGGACTCGCCCGGGGGCATGGCGGGGGAGGCGCCGCGAGGCTTCGCCGCCGAGCTGGACGTCGCGCGGGCCGGCCCGGCTCTGGCCACCGTGCACCTGATACTCGGACGCCTCCAGGGAGAGGAAGGACCTCGATGACCTCCACCGCAGTCACAGGGCGCACCCCGGAGCCCGGCACGTCGACGGCAGGTGGCGACACGTCTGCCGATCGGGAGGAGCAGCTGCGGCGCTGGCGGCTGGTGCTCGGCGGCGAGGCCGACGGGACGGGATGCTCGCTGAGCGGCCGGGATGCCACCATGGACCGGACGTTGGCCGCCGTGTACGCGGCGCGCGGCGAGGGTGGCCCGCGCAGCGGCGGGCTCGGTGGATCGGCGCCGCAGGTCGCGCGCTGGCTGGGCGACATCCGCAGCTACTTCCCGAGCAGCGTCGTCCAGGTGATGCAGCAGGACGCCATCGAACGTCTCGGCCTGACCCGGCTGCTGATGGAACCGGAGATGCTGGAGGCGGTCGAGCCCGACGTGCACCTCGTCGGGACGCTGATGTCCCTCGGCAGGGCGCTGCCGGAGACGACGCGGGAGACGGCCCGCGCCGTCGTTCGCAAGGTGGTCGCGGATCTGGAGCGGCGCATCGCCACGAAGACCCGCTCCGTGGTCGGGGGCGCGCTCGACCGGAGTGCCCGGTCGAACAGGCCGCGGCACCGCGACATCGACTGGGACCGCACCATTCGGGCGAATCTGCGCAACTACCTTCCGGAGCAGCGCACCGTCGTTCCGGAGCGGCTGGTCGGATACGCGCGGGCGCAGCAGGCGCTGAAGAAGGAGGTGATCCTCTGCATCGACCAGTCCGGTTCGATGGCGGCCTCGGTCGTCCACTCGTCCGTCTTCGGGGCCGTGCTGGCGTCCATGCCGTCGCTGCGCATCCGGCTGGTGGTCTTCGACACCTCCGTCGTCGATCTGACCGAGGAGCTGTCGGATCCGGTGGACGTGCTGTTCGGTGTCCAACTCGGCGGGGGAACGGACATCAACCGGGCGCTGGCCTACTGCCAGTCGAAGATCTCCCGGCCGGCGGACACCGTGGTGGTGCTGATCAGCGATCTCTACGAGGGCGGCATCCGCGACGAGATGCTCAAGCGGGTCGCGGCGATGAAGGCCGCGGGCGTGGAGTTCGTCGCGCTGCTGGCGCTGAGCGACGAGGGCGCTCCCGCCTACGACCGCGAGCACGCGGCGGCGCTGGCCGCCCTCGGCGCCCCCGCCTTCGCCTGCACGCCGGACCTGTTTCCCGAGGTGATGGCCGCCGCTCTGCAGAAGCGCCCGCTGCCGATTCCGGAGCCGTAGGCGTCGTACGGGCCGGACTCGGGGGAAGGCAGGGCTCGCGGGTCCCCGCAGCTCACCGGGAAGGCAGGGCTCGCGGGTTCCCAGAGCTCACCGGGGAAGGCAGGGCTCGCGGGTCCGGAGGGGTCAGCGGGGGAGCCGGAGGGCGGCCCAGACGGTCTTGCCCTCGTGGCCGGGGCGGGGGAGCGAGCCCCAGGCGGCGGCGAAGGTGTCGATGAGGAGCATGCCGCGGCCGCACTCGTCGTCCTCGGCGGGTTGCTCGACCTGGGGGATGTCCTCGCCGTCCTCGTCGTCGACCTCGACGAAGAGCAGGCCGCGCGCACTCCACAGGCGGCAGTGCAGGCGGCGGCTGGAGGTGTGGCGGACGGCGTTGCCGACCAGTTCGGACATGCACAGCTCGGTGTCGGCGAGCGTCTCGGGGCGCAGTCGCCACATGGCCGCGGTGATCCGGACGAACTGGCGGGCCCGGGTGACCGACTCGGCCTCGGCGCCGAAGGTGGCGGCGGCCTGCCGATCCATCGGCCAGGTGGAGCGCGCGGTGCCGAGCTGGGAGAAGTCCGTGGGCGGGCACGCAGCAGCGGAACGGTTCGGCAAGGGGGCCGAGGGTGGTGCGGGGTCCGGCTCCGGGGCTTCCTCGGTCCGCTCGGGACCGAGGCCGGGTCTGTGTGTGCTCTGCATCGTGCGTCCGCTTCCAGGAGGCACAGGTGGCGGCGACCCACCGTTCGCTGTGACGTATCCGTTATACCCGGCGCGCCCGCGTCGCACGGGCCGTTCCGGTGATCCCGATCTTTCCGGACACGCCGGGCGGACTCGGACCCGCGCGGACCGGCCCGGACGGCTGCCCGAACGCCGCAGCCGGGCGGTGAACGATTGGCGCCCCGGGCGTGTCGGACGGTGGTCGAACCGGGGCGCAGCCTGCCCGCCGCCCCGCCGTACCCTCGTTGTGATGGTTATCACCGGCCCGGGAGGGCTCCCTGGTGAACCCCGGCCCTCGGACAGGGATAACCTGCGAGACGGACATGCCGCGTGCCACGCCGCCGTGTGCTCCCCGTAGCGAAGGCGCCGACGCGAGGTCCCTGCCAGGACCCGCGTACCCCGCCGGAGCGGTCCGTGCGGCACGCTGGGAAGACAAGCAGTCGCGATCACAAGGACGGACACGCGTGGATCTCTTCGAGTACCAGGCGAGGGACCTCTTCGCCAAGCACGGTGTACCGGTGCTGGACGGTGAAGTCATCGAGACTCCGGAGGCCGCTGCTGCGGTCGCCGAGCGCCTGGGCGGCCGCGCGGTCGTCAAGGCTCAGGTGAAGGTCGGTGGCCGCGGCAAGGCCGGCGGCGTCAAGCTGGCCGCCGACCCGGCGGACGCCGTGGAGAAGGCCCGGGCCATCCTCGGGATGGACATCAAGGGCCACACCGTCCACAAGGTGATGCTCGCCCAGACGGCGGACATCAAGGAGGAGTACTACGTCTCCTTCCTCCTGGACCGGACCAACCGGACCTTCCTGGCCATGGCCTCCGTCCAGGGTGGCGTGGAGATCGAGGTCGTCGCCGAGGAGAACCCCGAGGCGCTGGCGAAGATCTCCGTCGACGCCGTCGAGGGTGTGACCCCGGCCAAGGCCGCCGAGATCGTCGCCGCGGCCAAGTTCCCGGCCGAGATCGCCGACCAGGTCGCCGAGGTCCTGCAGAAGCTGTGGACCGTCTTCATTGCCGAGGACGCCCTGCTCGTCGAGGTCAACCCGCTGGTCAAGACCGGTGACGGCAAGATCATCGCGCTCGACGGCAAGGTCTCCCTGGACGCGAACGCCGACTTCCGCCAGCCGGAGCACGAGGCGCTCGAGGACAAGGCCGCCGCCAACCCGCTCGAGGCGAAGGCCAAGGAGAAGGGCCTCAACTACGTCAAGCTCGAGGGCGAGGTCGGCATCATCGGCAACGGCGCGGGTCTCGTCATGAGCACCCTGGACGTCGTCGCCTACGCCGGTGAGAACCACGGTGGCGTGAAGCCCGCCAACTTCCTCGACATCGGTGGCGGCGCCTCCGCCGAGGTCATGGCGAACGGCCTGGAGATCATCCTGGGCGACCCGGACGTCAAGTCCGTCTTCGTCAACGTCTTCGGTGGCATCACCGCGTGCGACGCGGTCGCCAACGGCATCGTCCAGGCGCTGGAGCTGCTCTCCAGCAAGGGCGAGCAGGTCACCAAGCCGCTGGTCGTCCGTCTGGACGGCAACAACGCCGAGCTGGGTCGCAAGATCCTGACCGACGCGAACCACCCGCTCGTGCAGCAGGTGGACACCATGGACGGCGCGGCCGACAAGGCCGCCGAGCTCGCGGCTGCGAAGTAAGGGCTGGGGAACCGAAATGGCTATCTTCCTCACCAAGGACAGCAAGGTCATCGTCCAGGGCATGACCGGCTCCGAGGGCATGAAGCACACCCGCCGCATGCTCGCCTCCGGCACCGACATCGTCGGTGGCGTGAACCCGCGCAAGGCCGGCACCACGGTTGACGTCGACGGCACCGAGGTGCCCGTCTTCGGCACCGTCAAGGAGGCCATCGAGGCCACCGGCGCAGACGTCTCCGTCATCTTCGTGCCGCCGGCGTTCACCAAGAGCGCGGTCATCGAGGCCATCGACGCCGAGATCCCGCTGGCCGTCGTCATCACCGAGGGCGTGCCGGTCCACGACACCGCCAACTTCTGGGCCTACAACAACCAGAAGGGCAACAAGACCCGCATCATCGGTCCGAACTGCCCGGGCCTGATCAGCCCCGGACAGTCCAACGCGGGCATCATCCCGGCCGACATCACCAAGGCCGGCCGCATCGGTCTGGTGTCGAAGTCCGGCACCCTGACCTACCAGATGATGTACGAGCTGTCCGACATCGGCTTCTCCTCGGCCGTCGGCATCGGTGGCGACCCGGTCATCGGCACCACCCACATCGACGCGCTGCAGGCGTTCCAGGACGACCCGGAGACCGACATCATCGTGATGATCGGTGAGATCGGCGGCGACGCCGAGGAGCGTGCGGCCGCGTACATCAAGGAGCACATCACCAAGCCGGTCGTCGGCTACGTGGCGGGCTTCACCGCGCCCGAGGGCAAGACCATGGGCCACGCCGGCGCCATCGTCTCCGGCTCCTCCGGCACCGCGCAGGCCAAGAAGGAGGCCCTCGAGGCCGCCGGTGTCAAGGTCGGCAAGACGCCGTCCGAGACCGCTCGCCTGGCGCGTCAGCTGATCGGCTGAGCATGCCACCCAGGCGCTGAGGCGCTGAAGTGCTGAAGTGCTGAAGTGCCCGGCTGAAGGGCCGTCCCCGCGTTCGCTCGCGGGGGCGGCCCTTTTGCCTGCACGGGGTCCGGTCAGTCGAGGGCGGTGACGTTTCGTGGGTGGGGCTGGTGCGGGTGGCCCTGTGGGTGCCCGCCCGCAGCGCCGGGGTGCCCGGGGCCCCCGGGCTTGGCCTGGCCCGCGGGCTTGCCCGGGGCACCCCGGCGGCCGGGGTGCCTGCGGCCCTTGTGGGACCGTTTCTTGGCGTCGCCGGAGGTGTCCTGGCTCTGCTGGACCAGGCCGGGGCCGGTCGTGAAGGCGGTGATCGGCGGGGCCGGAACCTTCGGCGGCTGGAAGTCGGCGGTCGGCGCGTCATTCGCGGTGCCCATGATGGTGGCGCGAGTGGGATGCGGGACCACGGGCCGCTCCGCCGGGTGCATCGGTGTGCCCAAGACCGCTCCCGCGCCGAGGAAGGCCGCCGTTGCCAGAGCGAGGGCCCCTGCGGCCAGGGTCAGCCCGCCGTCGTGCAGACGCGCGCGGGTGCGGGTGACGTGGGCCGGGATCTGCTCGGGCGTACTCGCGAAGGCACGGACCGCGGCTGCCCGCAGCCGGTCGCCGAGCCGTCGTCCGAACCCCGCCGCCTCCGGATCCGGGCCGGCGATCTCCGGCAGTGCCTCGGCCATCGTGCGACGGGCGCGGGCGACGCGCCCGAACGTGACGGGCGTGCTGCCCTCGACCTCGGCCGCGGTCTGCGCCCAGTCCAGGCCGATCACGTCGTGCAGGACCAGGGCCCGGCGCTGGGGACGAGGCAGTCGCATCAGCGTCCGCAGCAGAGCGCGGTCCTGTGCGCCCGGCGTCGCGTCCGGTGTGTGGCCGACGGCGTCGTCGACGTCGACCGTGGCGGTGCGCTGCGCCCGGAGACGGGGGAGGCGGAAGGCGTGCTGCATGCGGGGGCCCCCGCCGTGCCAGGGGGAGAGCGCGAGATCGAAGGCGGCGGCACGGAGCCAGCCCTCGGGTGAGGGATCGGCGCTGACCGTCGTCCAGTTCGTCCAGGCGAGCTGGAATGCCCGCCGTACGCAGTGGGCCGCGCGGTGGCGGTTCACGGTGAGCAGGAACGTCTGCCAGGTCAGTTCCGGTGCGAGCGACGCGTACAGCGCGTCGAAGGCCTCCCGTGTCGCAGGGAGCGCGGCGGAGGCGACGGGAGCGGGTGGCGCGACGTGCGGAAAGGCCCCGGCGGACGCCGATGCGGCGGGCGTGCTGTTCGACGGCTCCCGCCCGGCCGCGTGCCCGACGGCCTCCGCCTCGACGCTCCGGGTCCCGGCCACCGCGGCATGCCCCGACCCGAGGGCTCCGTGCCGGCCCGGGCTGATGGGGGCCGGTGCCAGCGAGGACAGGGACGGCGCGTCACCGATGCCGGCGGCCGACGCGGCGTCGGGTTCAGTGCACCTCGGTCGGGCGGCGTCGGGCTGGGCGGGGTCGGGCTGGGCGGTGTCGGGCTGGGCGGGGTTCCCGCCGGCGGTGCTCCGGGCAGCCTTGTCCCGGTCGGCCGAGCGGGTGCGGGCCGCTGCAGTCGTGGCCTGTGCCGGGTGAGCGGGCGTGGCGGTCTCTCCCACGGCTGGGGGCCTGCGTGGCTTGTCGGCGGCGGCACGGGTGCCCTGGGGCCGCCGCCTGTCACCGCCGGGCCGCTTGTCACCGTTGGACCGGCTCTCACCGGTTGGCTGCTTCTCGGCGCCGGGCCGGTTCTCGCCGGGGGACTGCTTCCCACCGCTGGGCCGGTTGTCGCCGCTCGTCCGCTTGGCGCTGCCGACCCGGGTGCCCGCAGAAGGCCGCCTTTCGCCGCCTGCCCGGGTGGCCGTCGCGGCCTGCTCCTGCGCGTGGGGCCGTTTGTCCGCCTTTGCCTGTGAGTTCTTTCTGCCTGGTGACGTGGCGTCGGGTGGGACCCCTGTGGGCGGCGTTGACGCGCCGTCGGGAGCCTTCGACGGCGTCGAGGCCGAAGAGGTGTCCGCCTGGGGATAGGACGCGCGGCGGGTGGCCTGCGCCTGACGTTTCGTGCGGGCGCGCGAGGAGCGCGAGGAGTTCGGGGGGTCCTGAGGTGGCGTCATGCGAGCCCCGCAGGGGTCGTCGTGGCCATCTGGAGGCTCAGTCGCATATATGAATTGTTGGATCAAAGAGTGACAACTGCATGTTTTGCGACAGATCGGGCGTGTCACGTGCCGACCCTGGACCATGGCACTCTTCGACCGACCCGCTCTCCTCGCCGGTGCCGGTGCGGCTCTCGCGGGGTGGGGCATCGTGGCCGTGCCGGTGCTGCTGCTGTGGGTGGCGACGCCGTACGCGGACGGCGATCTGACGGCCGTTCCGCGGCTCGCGGCGGCGCTGTGGCTGCTCGCGCACGGTGGACCGCTGCGCTGGGACGGAGTGGCAGGGCACGCTGCGCTCGGTGTCGCGCCGTTGCTGGTGACGGCGCTCGTCGCGGGGCTGGTGCATCATGCCGCGGCTCGGACCGGGCGTCGGCGGGACGTGGTGGTCGGCTACCTCGGGGTCGCCGTGCCTGCCGCACTACTGGGACTGGGGAGCGAACCCCGGACGGAACCGGTGCCGGACCTGTTCTGGGCGGGGCTGCTCGCGCTGCTCGCCGCGATGGCGGGCGCGCACCGGAGCACGGGCGAGTGGGGTCTCGCGGCCGCCTGGCGCGCGGTGCAGGCGCGTGGCGAATGGCTGGGCGTGTGGCCCGTCCCTGCGCCGGACGGCGGATTGGCGCGGCGTCTGGAGTGGATGCGCACCCTCGCGCCGCAGCGCGACCAGGCGCTGCGGGCGGGTCTCGCAGGTGCGCTCGCCCTGCTGGGTGGCGGGGCTGCGGTCCTGACGGTCTCGATCTTCGTGCATCTGGGCGCCGCGGGCACGTCTGCGGCGCTGCTCGCGTCGGATCTGCCGGGGCGGTCGTCGCTGATGCTGCTCTGCGTCGTCCTCGTCCCGAACGCGGCGCTCTGGGCCGGGGCCTACGCACTCGGTACCGGGTTCACCCTGGGCGGGCACGCCGCCGCACTCGGTTCGCAGCCCCTCGCGCCACTGGCGCTGCCGTTGCTCGCGGACGGGCCGGCACCTGGGCGGTCCGTTCTCGGGTTCGCCGCACTCGTGGTGCCGCTCGCCTCGGGCGGTGTGGTCGGCTGGGCCCTCACGCGTCACGTCGGGGCCGTCGCCACGGCACCCGACGGCGCAAAGGCCACGCAGTCCGAGGGACCGGAGCCGACGAAGGGAGCCGTCGACGCCGGCGACGTCGAGGGGTACGTCGAGGAGCACTCGGAGCCCGGGGATGCCGGGCCGACCCGCGGCTGGGCGGCCCTTGCGCTGGTCGTGCTCGGGGCCTCGGCCTGGACGGGACTGGTGGCGGGCGCCGCGGCCCGGTGGGCGGGCGGGTCGCTGGGCGACGGCGCGCTGGCCGAGGTCGGCCCGCCGGTCGGCTGGACCGCGCTGGCGGCCTTCGGCTGGACCTTCACGGTGGCGCTTCCGACCGCGTTGCTGCTGCGCTGGTTGCGCACGCGGGCGACGACTCCGAAGACGCCGCCCAAGCCTGCGGCCGACGTCGTCCCCGCGGCCGGGGCCGCTGCCGCCGACACGTCCGGGGCCGACAAGTCTGCGGCGGCCGGCACGCCCACGTCCGACGTTCGTGCAGGCTGGGCTCATCCAGGCGACGTTCGGCCAGGGGCCGAACGTGCTGCCGGTACGACGCCCGCGGCGGCGGCTCTCGCAGCCCTGATCGACGGGGCCGACTGGGGTTTCCCGGCGGCGGAGGAGCTCGACCTTGATCCCGGTCGTCCCGGCAGCAGGCCCGAGGGCCCGGGCCCCAGCCTCGATGCCGCATCCGGCACCGGCATCGGCACCGGCACCGGCATCGGCACGGGCATCGACACCCACACCGACCCCGGCACGACGTCGGGGCAGCGACGTACTGCCCCGACGTCCCAGTGACGCCTCAGCTGCCGTTGAACTGGGTGAGCCACGTCGGCGGGCGCGGCGAGACGGAGGTGGCACACGCGTCGTAGGAGGTCTTGGTCAGGGCGTTCGCCTGGCAGTCGTAGTAGCTCTTGTAGTACAGCTGCACGCCGAAGACCGCGCCGACGAGCGCCAGGCTGACCGCGCCCGCGACGAGGCCGCCGAGAGCGGCCGGGACCTGCGGGCGGGTGGACGGCGCGGGGTAGTACGGGGAGCTCTGCGGCATCGGCGCGGCCCCGGACAGGGCGGCGGTCTTCGCCGAGGACGACGGCTTCACCTCGCCGCGCAGCGCGCTGACACCCCAGTAGAGCGCGAGCGCGCCCAGCAGCAGGGTGAGGTAGGGGACGCCGAGCACCATGAAGAAGAAGCCCCAGATGCCGCTGAGCAGGGCCAGCCGGGAGCGGCGCAGCACCGGGTCGTTGGGGTCGTAGCGCGGACCGGGCGGCGGATAGGGGAAACGCGGCAGGGGCGGCTGCTGACCCTGGTAGCCGGGGCTCCACGGGTGCGGCGGCGGAACCTGGGCGCGGCCGCGCGGCGGCGCGCCGGGCGCATCGGCGTCGCCGGGGGCGTCGCCTTCGGGCGCGGGCGGCGGCGTGCCCTCACCCGTGCCGATTCCCTCTCCGGACCCGGGGCGCGCGTCCGGCGAACCCGTAGGACCGAAGCCCGAGCCGACGGAGCCGCCGGCACCGCCCGTCCCACCGGAGCCACCCGACGTACCGGAACCGCCCGGCCTGCCGGAACCGCTGCTCTCGTGCGGGCCGGCGGCGTGCGTGACCGGGCCGCGTGGCTGCCAGGGGCGGTCCGGCGCACCCTCGGGCGGAGGGGCGAAGGCATCCCGCGCCGGGGCGCCGGTCTTGGTGGTGTCGCCGCTGTGGCCCATGGTCTTCGCCGTAACTCCTGATCGCCTGCCCGTACGCGTACACGCATCGTGCACGCTCGTGTGTGCACCGTGCGCGCGTACCTCTCGTCTGCGGACCGCCCGCGGTGGTCCGCAGGGACACCCTCTCACTTGGCGGGGCCCTGTGGCGTGCGACCCCAGGATGATCGTCGGTCGTGACGGGGCCCGGCGCGGGGCCGTGGCGGGGTCCGGCCGGGGTCGGGTCGGGGTCTGGGGTGCGGGGTCGTGCGAGCGTGCCGGTAAAGTTGCTGACGGACGGCGCGCCCCCGAGGTTCCCGTCCGGTCCGCAGGACGGCTGCGGGCACTCTTCGGCGGATGCGGATGCCGGTCACAGGATGACACCCCGCGTCGGCCACCGAATGAGCTCGACGCACGGCCCGGCGGCGCGACGCGCGCAAGACGCGTGACGGCAGCGCAACGCAGCGCGGCACCGGACGGCGGAGAGCCCGACCTGAAGGACCGAGCAGTGGCTCTTGCGCCCGGAAGTGCACCGCTGGACTTCGCCGCCCCCGCGGCGCCGGCCCGACTCGTGGTCCTGGTCTCCGGCTCCGGTACCAACCTCCAGGCGCTCATCGACGCGGCCGACGACCCGGCCTACGGCGCGACGATCGTCGCCGTCGGGGCGGACCGCGACGGCATCGCGGGGCTCGAGCGGGCCGAGAAGGCGGGCATCCCCACCTTCGTGCACCGGGTGAAGGACTACCCCGAGCGCACCGACTGGGACGCCGCACTGACCGCCGCCACCGCTTTCCACGAGCCGGACCTGGTGGTCTCGGCCGGTTTCATGAAGATCCTCGGCGGCGAGTTCATGCGCCGCTTCGAGGGCCGCATCGTCAACACCCACCCCGCCCTCCTCCCCTCCTTCCCCGGTGCGCACGGCGTGCGCGACGCGCTGGCGTACGGGGTCAAGGTCACCGGCTGCACCGTGCACCTGGTGGACGAGGGCGTGGACACCGGACCGATCATCGCCCAGGGCGTGATCGAGGTCGCCGACTCGGACTACCAGGACGAGGGCGAGGCGCTCCACGAGCGCATCAAGAACGTCGAGCGGAAACTGCTCGTCGACGCCGTGGGACGGATGGCCCGCGAGGGCCACCGGGTCGACGGACGCCGGGTGCTCATCCCGGCGCCCGTCGAGTAGTCCGGGGACTCCCAGACGACCCACGGGACAACACATCAACCGCACCGGCGGGGTGGTCATCTCGCCGGGGCATTGCAGAAGGATTCGGTAATGAGCTCAGGCAGCAACCAGCCGCAGCCCACCTCCGAGAACGTTCGTCCCATCCGTCGGGCGCTCGTCAGCGTCTACGACAAGACCGGCCTCGAAGAGCTGGCCCAGGGCCTGCACGCGGCCGGAGTCGAGCTGGTCTCCACCGGCTCGACCGCGGCGAAGATCGCCGGCGCGGGCGTGCCGGTCACTCCGGTCGAGGAACTGACCGGCTTCCCCGAGTGCCTCGACGGTCGCGTGAAGACCCTGCACCCGCGCGTGCACGCCGGCATCCTGGCCGACCTGCGCCTGGAGTCTCACCGTGCGCAGCTCGAGGAGCTGGGCGTCGCGCCCTTCGACCTCGTCGTCGTCAACCTGTACCCGTTCGCCGCGACCGTCGCCTCCGGCGCGACCCCGGACGAGTGCGTGGAGCAGATCGACATCGGCGGCCCGTCCATGGTCCGCGCCGCCGCCAAGAACCACCCTTCGGTGGCCGTGGTCACCTCGCCCGCGCGCTACGCGGACGTGCTGAAGGCCGTCGCCGACGGCGGTTTCGAGCTGGCCGCCCGCAAGCGTCTGGCCGGTGAGGCGTTCGCGCACACCGCCGCCTACGACGTGGCCGTGGCGTCCTGGTTCGCCGACGGCTACGCGCCCGCCGACGAGGAGCGATTCCCGCAGTTCCTCGGCTCCACGTTCCAGCGCGAGAACGTGCTGCGCTACGGCGAGAACCCGCACCAGGCCGCCGCGCTCTACGTGGACGGCAGCGGCAAGGGCATCGCCGCGGCCGAGCAGCTGCACGGCAAGGAGATGTCGTACAACAACTACGCCGACACGGACGCCGCGATCCGTGCCGCGTACGACCAGGCCGAGCCGTGCGTCGCGATCATCAAGCACGCCAACCCGTGCGGTATCGCGATCGGCGCGGACGTCGCCGAGGCGCACCGCAAGGCGCACGAGTGCGACCCGGTCTCGGCGTTCGGCGGCGTCATCGCCGTGAACCGTCCGGTCACGGTGGCGCTGGCCGAGCAGATCGCGCCGATCTTCACCGAGGTCGTCTTCGCCCCGGACTACGAGCCGGGCGCGGTCGAGGTGCTGGCGCAGAAGAAGAACATCCGGGTGCTGCGCGGCACCCCGGCGCTGCCGGCGGTGGAGACCCGCGCGGTGACCGGCGGCATGCTGCTGCAGCAGGCCGACCGGATCGACGCCGCCGGTGACGATCCGTCGACCTGGACGCTGGCCTGTGGCGAGGCGCTCTCCGAGGCGGAGCTGGCCGAGCTGGCCTTCGCCTGGCGGGCATGCCGCGCCGTCAAGTCGAACGCGATCCTGCTGGCCAAGGGCGGCGCCTCGGTGGGCGTCGGCATGGGCCAGGTCAACCGGGTCGACTCCGCGCGTCTGGCGGTCCAGCGGGCGGGCGAGCGGGCCCAGGGCTCCTTCGCCGCCTCGGACGCGTTCTTCCCGTTCCCCGACGGGCTGGAGGTGCTGACCGAGGCCGGCGTCAAGGCCGTGGTGCAGCCTGGCGGTTCGGTCCGCGACGACCTGGTGGTGGAGGCCGCGAAGGCGGCCGGCGTCACCATGTACCTCACCGGCACACGGCACTTCTTCCACTGAGGCGAAGTGACCTGACGCCATGACGAAGGCCCGCCGCTCCTCCTCGGTGCGGCGGGCCTTCGCGCTTTCGCGCTGCTACGGCAGCGCGTCGGTCAGCTCGACTTGACGACCACGGTGTTCATGATCTTGTCGGCGAAGGTCTGCTTCTTCGCGTCCCACAGCGGCCACAGGTAGCCGATGCAGCAGATGCTGTCGAGGACGTGGGCGACCTCGCGCACGATCGCCGGACCGACCTGCAGCTGCTGGCCGTCGGCCTCGCGCACGCCGCGGATGTTGACGGCCTTCTGGCCCAGGGACTGGCCCATGGTGCCCTTCATCACGCCGATGCCGACCAGCACCAGGACGCTGACGAAGAAGCTGCCGGCCTCGTAGGCACCGGTGTTGCTGCTGATGGTGCCGTCCGCGTTGATCGTGGTGGACGGGCCGTCGACGGCGAACAGGATGATGTACGGGATCAGCCCGACGACGATCGTGTCGATGATGCGCGCCACCACGCGGGCGCCCCAGCTGGCGTAGGAGTTCTGCACGTAGCCCGCGTACGGGTCCTGGCCGACCGGGTAGGCCGGGTACTGGCCCTGCTGCGGGTAGCCGTAGGCCTGCTGCTGCGCGTACGGGTCCGCCGGAGGCTGCTGCGGGTAGCCGTAGGCCGCCTGGTCCTGGGGCTGCTGCTGGGGGTAGCCATAACCCGGCTGCTGCGGCTGCTGACCGTAAGGGTTCTGCGGCTGCTGCGGCTGGCCGTAAGGGTTGTTCGGGTCGGGCGGGTAGCTCATGTTCGTGCCTCCGGGCAGGGATGCGTGGTGAGAAGTGGGTGTGCTGACAGGCGGTGAGATTATCGGAGTGCAGTGACGCTCAGGAGGGCAGAAAGCCGTATCGGTGCAACTGCCACAGCCAGGAGACCGCCGCAGCAGAGAAGATGACGATGTTCTTCTTCCGGGCGGGCAGCCGCCACCACCAGGCGCCGCCGCCCAGCGGGGCGAACAGCAGACCGAGACCGACCAGGACGGTCACCGGGTTGGCGGCGATCGCCGCGCCGACGTGACCGGCGCCCAGGTCCATGAAGACCGTGGTGCTGCCGCAGCCGGGACAGGGGATGCCGGTGAACCGGCGCAACGGGCAGAGCACGCCCGGATCATGGGTGCGGTGCACCTCCGCCGCCACGACGGCGACGACCGCCGCTCCGCCGCCACGGAGCAGCACCCGAAGAGGCCCCCCGTAACGACCGGCCGCGATCTCGGCCCAACGGCGCTCCAAAGCGGCGCGCCTGCCCAGGGCGAAAGCCTGGTCTGCGCTCACGTCCCCCCGTGCCCCCGTTCCTGCTTTCTTACTGCTCTTAACCGACACCCATGGTTGCGAGCGGCAGCCGCCGTGTCCACCTCGTTCGCAGGTCCCCCACACGGTTGTGGCGTATTTGCAACCGGATCCCGACAGTCCATGTGCGATCATGCACGGTCGGGCTGCGACCGGCCCCTGACACAAGCGCTTCCACGATCCGGGAGAATGGCGTCATGACCGCCCAGATTCTCGATGGCAAGGCCACCGCCGCAGCGATCAAGTCCGAGCTCGTCACCAGGATCGATGCGCTGAAGGCGCGGGGGATCAACCCCGGCCTCGGCACCGTCCTGGTCGGCGACGACCCCGGCAGCCACGCCTACGTGCGCGGCAAGCACCGCGACTGCGCGCAGGTCGGCATCGCCTCCATCCAGCGCGAACTCCCCGCCGACGCGACCCAGGAGCAGGTCGAGGACGTCGTGCGCGAGCTCAACGCCGACCCGGCCTGCTCCGGCTACATCGTCCAGCTGCCGCTGCCGAAGCACCTGGACGAGAAGCGCGTGCTCGAGCTGATCGACCCGAACAAGGACGCCGACGGCCTGCACCCGATGAGCCTGGGCCGCCTGGTGCTGGGGGTCGAGGCGCCGCTGCCGTGCACCCCCTACGGCATCGTCGAGCTGCTGCGCCGCCACGGGATCGAGCTGAACGGCGCCAACGTCACCGTCGTCGGCCGCGGCATCACCGTGGGCCGCTCGATCGGCCTGCTGCTCACCCGCCGCAGCGAGAACGCGACGGTCACCCTCTGCCACACCGGCACCCGCAACCTGGACGAGCACCTGCTCAGCGCGGACATCATCGTCTCCGCCGCGGGCGTGCCGCACCTGATCAAGCCCGAGCACGTGCGCCCCGGCGCGACCGTGCTGGACGTCGGCGTCAGCCGCGTCGACGGCGTGTACACCGGTGACGTGGACCCGAAGGTCGCCGAGGTGGCCGGCTGGATCTCCCCGAACCCGGGCGGTGTCGGTCCGATGACCCGGGCCATGCTGCTCGCGAACGTCGTCGAGGCGGCGGAGCGGCAGGCCAGTGCAGCCCGCGACTGAGGATGCCGACGAGATGGCACGCAAGCCCAAGGCGCAGCAGCGGCCGCCGGTGAAGACCACCGGGACGTTCCGTCCCGAGGGCGGCTCCGCCGCGGCCGGGCGGGACCGGCCGGTGCCGGTGCGCCAGTGGCCGATCGTCGTGGTGCTGACCGTCGTGGGCGTCGGACTGCTGGTGACCGCGCTGGGCGCGTGGCGGGCCGGGATCGTCACGGTCGGCGTCGGCCTGCTGGTCGGCGCGGTGCTGCGGGCGGCCCTGCCCGAGGTCGGGATGCTGGCGGTGCGCAGCCGGTTCACGGACATCGTGGTGATGGGCGTGCTGGGTCTGGTCATCGTCGTACTCGCGCTCGCGTCGCTCCCCGATCCGGTGATCCACCTGCCGTTCGTGGGGCGCCTGGGCAGCATGGTTCACAGCGACGGCGGCGGCGACTGAGGGTTCACACCCCCGGCCCGACGGGCCTGGTCATACCGCTGTGAGCTGGGCTGATACCGGTTCGGCAGAACCGTGTCGGAAACGTGACGAAGGACTCCCGAGGGCGTGGCGAGGCCACGCCCTCGGTCGGGTCCTGTTGCGATAGCCTGACGCTGGTTCTCTCGATGTCGAGAGACGCGTCGGCGACAGCTGGAGAAGGTAGAAATGACCCGCACCCCCGTCAATGTCACCGTGACCGGCGCGGCCGGCCAGATCGGCTACGCGCTGCTGTTCCGCATCGCCTCCGGCCACCTGCTGGGCGCGGACGTGCCGGTGAAGCTGCGTCTGCTGGAGATCCCGCAGGGCGTCAAGGCCGCCGAGGGCACCGCCATGGAGCTCGACGACTGCGCCTTCCCGCTGCTCAAGGGCATCGACATCTTCGACGACCCGAACGCCGCGTTCGCCGGCGCCAACGTCGGCCTGCTGGTCGGCGCCCGCCCGCGCACGGCCGGCATGGAGCGCGGTGACCTGCTCTCCGCCAACGGCGGCATCTTCGGTCCGCAGGGCAAGGCCATCAACGACAACGCCGCGGACGACATCCGCGTCCTGGTCGTCGGCAACCCGGCCAACACCAACGCGCTGATCGCCCAGAACCACGCCCCGGACGTCCCGGCCGACCGCTTCACCGCGATGACCCGCCTGGACCACAACCGCGCCATCGCCCAGCTGGCCAAGAAGCTCGGTGTGGGCGTCGACGAGGTCAAGCGCCTGACCATCTGGGGCAACCACTCCGCCACCCAGTACCCGGACATCTTCCACGCCGAGGTCGCCGGCAAGAACGCCGCCGAGGCCGTCGCCGACGAGAAGTGGCTGGCCGAGGACTTCATCCCGACCGTCGCCAAGCGCGGCGCGGCCATCATCGACGCCCGTGGCGCCTCCTCCGCCGCCTCGGCCGCCAACGCCGCCATCGACCACGTCTTCACGTGGACCAACGGCACCGCCGAGGGCGACTGGACCTCCGCCGGCGTCGTCTCCGACGGCTCCTACGGCGTGCCGGAGGGCATCATCTCCTCCTTCCCGGTCACCGCGAAGAACGGCAAGTTCGAGATCGTCCAGGGCCTGGACATCAACGACTTCTCCCGCGCCCGCATCGACGCCTCCGTCAAGGAGCTCATCGAGGAGCGCGACGCGGTCAAGGAGCTCGGCCTCATCTGAGTCCGAGCCGGCGGTTCTTCCCGCTCTTCGAGGCCCGGCGGCCCTTGGTCCGCCGGGCCTCCAGCGTTCCCACCACGATGCCGTGCCCGGCCGGGCCCCGCCCGGCGCACCACCACACCGTCGCCCCGTCCTCCTCGCGCAGCCGGACGTGCAGGCCGAGGTCGTGCTCGGGGCAGACCGGCCAGGTGCGCCACAGGTGCTCCATCGCGGACTCCTGCGCCGCGTCGGCGACCTCCGGCAGCCCCGCCTCCTCCTCCCGCAGCGGGTTGCCCTGCGCGCCCCAGGACGGGAAGCCGACGAAGACCCCGTACTCGTCCAGCAGCAGCGCGAAGGGTTCCGTCCCCGGCTCGGTCGCGGCCAGGTCGCGGTTGAGCAGCACCAGCGCGTCGTGCCACTCGGGGTAGAAGTCTCGGTCCGTGAGCGTCTCCACGCGCGCAGGCTAGCGTCCCGTAGGGTGGTGCGTGCCGCGACTGGCGCACGGGGAGGGAACCCCGAGGAAGCGGCGAGGCGCACCACCGCCGGACTGCCGTACGCCTGGGCAGCCGGGTCGGACTGGACTACGACGGACGTAGAGCCAGTGAGAGACCCGGAGGAGAGTGCTGCCATGTCCCGTCTCGCCGTCACCGATCCCGAGATCGCCGCGCTGGTCGTCGCCGAGGAGCAACTCCAGGCCGACACGCTGCGCCTGATCCCCAGTGAGAACTACGTCTCGCACGCCGTGCTGGAGGCCACCGGCACCGTCCTGCAGAACAAGTACTCCGAGGGCTACCCGGGCAAGCGCTACTACGAGGGCCAGCGACACATCGACCAGGTCGAGACGCTGGCGATCGAGCGCGCCAGGACGCTGTTCGCGATGGACCACGCCAACGTGCAGCCGTACTCGGGCTCGCCCGCGAACCTCGCCGTCTACCTGGCGTTCCTCAAGCCCGGCGACACCGTGATGGGCATGGCGCTGCCGATGGGCGGCCACCTCACCCACGGCTGGGGCGTCTCCGCGACGGGCGCCTGGTTCCGCGGCGTGCAGTACGGCGTCGAGAAGGAGAGCGGCCGGGTCGACCTCGACAGGGTGCGCGACCTGGCGCTCGCCGAGCGGCCCAAGCTGATCTTCTGCGGCGGCACGGCCGTGCCGCGCGCCATCGACTTCCCCGGCTTCGCCGAGATCGCCCGCGAGGTGGGCGCGGTGCTGGTCGCGGACGTGGCCCACATCGCCGGCCTGATCGCGGGCGGCGCGCACCCCTCCCCGGCCGGGCACGCCGACGTCGTCTCCACTACCACCCACAAGACGCTGCGCGGCCCGCGCGGCGCGATGCTGCTCTCCACCGCCGAGCACGCCAAGGCGATCGACCGCGCGGTCTTCCCCGGTCTGCAGGGCGGCCCGCACAACCACACGACAGCCGCGATCGCCGTCGCGCTGAAGGAGGCGGCGGGCGAGGACTTCCGCGTCTACGCCCGGCAGGTCGTCACCAACGCGCAGACGCTCGGCGAGCAGCTGGCCGCCCGCGGCTTCGACCTGGTCTCCGGCGGCACCGACAACCACCTGCTGCTGATCGACCTCACCGGCAAGGACGTCCCCGGCAAGGTCGCCGCGAAGGCGCTGGACCGCGCGGGCATCGTGGTGAACTACAACACCGTCCCCTACGACACCCGCAAGCCGTTCGACCCCTCCGGTATCCGCATCGGCACACCGGCGCTGACCTCACGCGGCATCCCGGCGAGCGAGATGGCGCGCGTGGCGGAGTGGATCGACCTGGTCGTGGGCGCGGCGAAGTCGGGCGACGAGGCGACGATCGAGAAGGTCCGCGCCGACGTCAAGGCGCTGATGGACGTCTATCCGGCACCGGGGCTGCCCGTCCGGTAGGCGGCCGGACGGGGCGGCGGGAGCACGGCTCGGGGGTCCCTACACTGGCCCGGTGAGCGAGACGTTGCGCGATGCCGGACTGGTCCTTCTCTTCATCGTGATCGGCGGGATCTTCAACATCGCGGAGATCTCGCTGATCTCCCTTCGCGAGGGCCAGATCCGCGCGCTCGCCGAGCGCGGCACCAAGCGTGCGACGCGGGCCGCGCACCTGGCCGCCGACCCGAACCGGTTCCTGGCCTCGGTGCAGGTGGGCGTCACCTGCATGGGTTTCCTGTCGGCGGCGTTCGGCGCGGACACCCTCGCCAAGAAGCTCTCGCCGGTCTTCGTCGGCTGGGGCATGGACAGCGGGGTCGCCGACACCCTCGCCCTGGTCCTGCTGACGCTCCTGATCTCGTACGTCTCCCTGGTTCTCGGCGAGCTCACGCCGAAGCGGATCGGTTTGCAGCGCGCGGAGTCGATCGCGCTGACGGCCGCGCCGCTGGTGGACGTCATCTCACGGGTGCTGCGCCCGGTCATCTGGCTGCTGTCGGTCTCGACCAACCTGATGGTCCGCCTGCTCGGCGGAGACCCGAAGGCCGGACGCAACGCGATGAGCTCCGAGGAGCTGCGCGGCCTGGTGGCCGCCAGCACCGAGCTGGGCTCGGACGAACGCCAGCTGATCGGCGAGGTCTTCGCCGCGGGCGAGCGCCAGCTGCGCGAGGTCATGGTCCCGCGCACGGAGGTCACCTTCCTCGACGCCTCCCGCTCGGTCGCCGAGGTGCGCGACGAGGTGCGCGCGTATCCCCACTCGCGCTACCCGGTCGTGGACGGCTCCTACGACCTCGTGGTCGGCTTCGTCCACGTCCGCGACCTGTACCGGGCGGACGCCGTCGGCGCGGTGCGCGACATCGCCCGCCCCGTGAAGCTGCTGCCCGCGACGAAGCGGGTCCTGCCGTCCATGTCGGAGATGCGGCACGAGGGTCACCACCTGGCGATCGTGGTCGACGAGTACGGCGGCACGGCCGGCATCGTCACCCTGGAGGACCTCGTCGAGGAGGTCATCGGCGAGATCCGCGACGAGTACGACTCCCAGGAGCTCTCGACGACGCGACGCCTCGCCGGCGGTTCGATCGAGGTCGACGGCCTGCTCAACCTCTCCGACTTCGAGGAGGAGACGGGCGTCGAACTCCCGGAGGGCCCGTACGAGACCGTGGCGGGCTACGTCGTCGCGGAGCTCGGCCGCCTCCCGCTGGAGGGCGACCGCATCACCACCCCCGACGGCTACCTCCTCGAGGTCGCCCGCCTCGACGGCCGCCGCGTCGACCGCGTCCGCGTCACCACCCCGCCGGAGGCGGTCGCGGAGTAGTCCGGCAACCGGCCGAGGCGGCAGGGCCGGACGTCGGCGGAGCCCGTCGGACCGAGCCTGCAAGGTTCCGCCCCCGGTACGCCCCCGTCGTTCGGCCGCGGGGCCCCGTCGGTGCGTTTCCCAGCGGGATTCAGCGGGTCCTCAGGAGGCGTTTGAGGCGCAGTCCCACGACGCGTCGCAGGCTGATCCGTGCCGCCCACACCTCCAGCTCGCCGGTGGGGCCCGGCTTCGGCGTGAGCCGGTAGACGCGGCCGCCGCGCCAGACCTTGCGCTGGGGCAGTTCCGCCTCCGGTGTGATCCGGCCCCGGAAGCTGCGGCCCGCGTAACTCGCCTCCAGGCGCAGGGTGCTGCGTTGCCGCGGCAGCAGGTCCCGCAGCGGGATGACCGTCTCGTCGTCGGAGGCGACGTGGCCGACGGCGTCGGAGAGCCAGGTCACCGGCGGGGGCACGAGCCCGGGAAGCGGACGGGAGGTCTGAACCCGCAGGCCTTCCGCAGCCCAGGACACCGTCGCCGTGACCGGCTCCGGCAGTTCGCCGTGCTCGCACTCGTGTCGCACAAGTTCCGTCAACTCCTCGGTGAGCCCGTGCTGCAGGCAGTGCAGCCTGAGCCGCTGGGGCTCGGTGCACCGGGCCCGGATCGCGTCGGTCAGGTGGGCGCGCACGAGTTCGCCGGCAGCGGCGACCAGCCGGCTCCGCTCCTCCGGGGCTGACTGCAGGAAGTCGCGCCCGAACAGGTTGACCACGTCGCTGCGGATGTAGCGGTCGTTCACCTCGTCGCGCACCGGCCCGGGGTCCGTGAAACGGAGGACCACGGCCACGCCCGCCGCGGTGCCGCGCAGGCGGTCGGCGAGGCGGGCGGTGGTGGTGATGTTGCTGCGGTCGCCGCGGGCCAGCAGGTAGTAGTAGTCGTAGTCCGCCAGCACGGAGATGCGGCGGGCCAGGAAGAAAGCCGTCAGGACGAAGGGCGTGTCGCTGTAGACCGGCAGCTCCTCCGGGAAGCGCAGGGCGTGACGCCCCAGCAGCTCGCGGCGGAACAGCTTGGCGGGGGAGAGGGACCATGCCAGGGCGCAGCCGGGGAAGCGCACGTCGTCGACGGTCTCCCGGAACAGCTCCGGGGAGACCCAGCGTCCGTTCACGCCCACGACGCGGCCGACCACCACGTCCGAGCCGAGCCGCTCGGCCGCCTCCGTGAGGCGGCGCAGCGCGTCCTCGCCCAGGCGGTCGTCGGAGTCGAGGAAGTAGACGTAGCGGCCGCGGGCCTCGTCCAACGCCGTGTTGCGGGCGCGGGCGGGGCCGCCGCGCGTCGGCAGGCCGATCACCCGCACCACCTCGGGCCAGGACGCGGCGAGCGCGCGCAGCTCCTCGGCGCTGCCGTCGGTGGAGCCGTCGTCGACGGCCAGGACCTCCAGCTCGCCGGGGGCGAGGGTCTGCGCCCGCAGCGAGGCGAACCACTGGCCGAGATACTCCCGCGTGTCGTGAACAGGTGTGATCACCGTCACCAAAGGTGGCGTCATCGGCGGATCCCTCCGGCTTCGTCACTGGTCCACCACGGTGAACAACGCGCGCGACGCGGCGCAGGTGGCGGACGGACAGGTGTCCGACAGATGTCCGACAGGGTCAGCGGGCGTCCGTCCCGTGGAGCGGCGCGAAGGATCGCCTACGCACCTGCGAGAATGTGCGCATGGCCAACGACCGTCTCCGCGTGCTCTCGGGCATCCAGCCCACGTCCGGCTCCTTCCACCTGGGGAACTACCTCGGCGCCGTACGCCAGTGGGTGTCCCTGCAGGAGACGCACGACGCGTTCTACATGGTCGTGGACCTGCACGCGATCACCGTCGCGCAGGACCCGGCCGTGCTGCGGCAGAACACGCGCGTCTCCGTCGCGCAGCTGCTCGGCGTGGGGCTCGACCCCGAGCGCTGCACGCTCTTCGTCCAGTCGCACGTGCCGGAGCACGCGCAGCTCGCCTGGGTGATGAACTGCCTCACCGGCTTCGGCGAGGCCTCGCGGATGACGCAGTTCAAGGACAAGTCCGCCCGGCACGGCGCCGACTCCACCACGGTCGGCCTGTTCACCTACCCGATCCTCCAGGTCGCCGACATCCTGCTCTACCAGGCGGACCAGGTGCCGGTCGGCGAGGACCAGCGCCAGCACGTGGAGCTGACCCGCGATCTGGCCGAGCGCTTCAACGGCCGTTTCGGGCAGACCTTCACCGTCCCGAAGCCGTACATCCCCAAGGAGACGGCCAAGATCTTCGACCTGCAGGACCCTGCGGTGAAGATGAGCAAGTCCGCCTCCTCGCCCAAGGGCCTGGTCAGCCTGCTGGACGACATCAAGGCCAGCGCCAAGAAGTTCAAGAGCGCCGTCACCGACACCGACACGGTCATCGCCTTCGACGAGAAGGCCAAGCCGGGCGTCTCCAACCTGCTGTCCATCTACTCGGCGATCAGCGGCCGCTCGATCCCGGAGCTGGTGGAGCACTTCGAGGGCAAGATGTACGGCGCGCTCAAGACCGAGCTGGCCGACTACTACACCGAGTGGGTCGCCCCGATCCAGGAGCGCACCCGCACCTACCTGGACGACCCGGCGGAGCTGGACAAGGTGCTGGCGCGCGGTGCGGAGAAGGCGCGGGCCGTCGCCGCCCCGACGCTCGCCGCGGCCTACGACCGGATCGGCTTCCTGCCCCCGGCGGCGCTCTGAGCATGGGGAACGACGGGGTCATAGGCGGCGGCAACGTCCTGATCGGGGTCTCCCTCGCGGTGCCCGAGCCGTACGGTTCGCTGATCCAGGACGCCCGCACCGGCTACGGCGACACGCAGGCGCACGGCATCCCCACGCACGTCACGCTGCTGCCGCCCACCGCGGTCCCGCTCTCGGCGCTGCCCGACGTGGACGGCCATCTCGTCCGCGCCGCCGCTGACCACCGACCGTTCCAGGTGACGCTGCGCGGCACCGGCACCTTCCGGCCGGTCTCGCAGGTGGTCTTCGTGCAGCTGGAGCAGGGCGTGCGGGAGTGCCGGGCGCTGGAGGCATCGGTCCGCTCCGGGCCGCTGGCGCGCGAGCTGGCCTTCCCCTACCATCCGCACGTCACGGTCGCCCACGACCTGCCGGACGAGGCGCTGGACCGCGCGTTCACGGAGCTGCGCGGCTTCGAGGCGGGGTTCCCCGTGGAGGGGTTCAGCCTGTACCGCTTCAGCACGGACGACCAGGCGTGGCGACCGCTGCGCGGCTACGGCTTCCCCGGGGCGGCGGGTGCGGCGACAGGGTCGGCGTCCGCGCGCTGAACAGGCGATGAGCGTGCGGTGGCCGACCCCGGGAGTAGTAGGGTCGGGAACCGTGCCCAGGTTCAGCGTCATCGTCCCCGCGTTCAACGTCCAGGCCTTCCTCGGCGAGTGCCTGGAGTCCGTGCTCGACCAGTCCTTCGGCGACTTCGAGCTGATCGGCGTGGACGACGCCTCACCCGACGGATCGGGGCGGATCTTCGACGAGTTCGCGGAGCGGGACGCACGGGTGCGGGTGCTGCACCTGGCCGAGAACGTCGGGCTGGGCCGGGCCCGCAACGCGGGCATGGAGGTCGCCACCGGCGACTACCTGATCTTCCTGGACAGCGACGACACGCTGACCCCCGGCTCCCTGCGGGCCGTCGCCGACCGCCTCGAGGGGAGCGGCGAGCCCGACATCCTGGTCTTCGACTACGCCCGCACCTTCTGGGACGGCCGGGTCGTGCGCAACCAGGACGCGGCGATGCTGGGCGAGTGCCAGGCCAAGCCGGACGAGTTCGGCACCGCGGAGCGCGAGCAGCTGCTGCGGATGCTGATGGTGGTCTGGAACAAGGCCTTCAAGCGGGAGTTCGTCCAGCGGAACGGCTTCACCTTCCCGCCCGGGTACTACGAGGACACCCCGTGGACCTACCCGACCACGCTGGCCGCGGAGTCCGTCGCGCTGCTGGACCGGGTCGTGATCCACTACCGCCAGCGCCGGATGGGCGGCAACATCCTGGCCACCACCTCGCGCAAGCACTTCGACATCTTCGACCAGTACGACCGGGTCTTCGCCTTCGTCGACGCGCGCCCCGAACTGCACTCCTGGCGGCCGTTCCTGCACCGCCGCATGGTCGAGCACCTGCGCGCGATCGGCTCGCACCCGGACCGGGTGCCGATGGGCGACCGCCGCGAGTTCTTCGCGAAGGCCGCGGAGGCCGAGCGGCGCCACCGCCCCGAGGGCGCGGCGGCCGTCGAGGTCTCCATGCCGTTCAAGGCGGGCCCCGTCGGCGACGTGGTGCGACGGGCGAAGAACCGCGCGGTCGCGGCGCAGCCCGGGATGAAGCGCGCCATCGCGCGCCCGCTGGTGGGCGGCTTCGCGCAGATGCAGCGGCAGCTGCCGATCGACGACAACCTGGCGGTCTTCGCCTCGTACTGGAACCGCGTCCCCGGCTGCAACCCGGCCGCGATCGAGGCGAAGCTGCGCGAGCTGCGCCCCGAGACGCGGACGGTGTGGGTCGTCGAGGCCGGCCGGAAGAAGGACGTGCCGGCCGGGTACACGACAGTCGCGCCCGGGTCGCGCGGCTTCTGGGAGGTGATGTCACGCGCCCGCTACCTGGTCAACAACGTCAACTTCCCCGACAGCGCGAAGAAGCGTCCCGGCTCGGTGCACCTGCAGACGCACCACGGCACGCCGGTCAAGAAGATGGGCCTCGACCTGCGCGACTACCCCGCGGCGGGCCTGACGATGGACTTCGACAAGCTGCTGGAGCGGATCGACCGCTGGGACTACAGCCTCAGCTCCAACCGCTTCTCGTCGTTGATCTGGGAGCGGGTCTACCCGTCGGAGTACCGCACGCTGGAGTTCGGCTACCCGCGCAACGACGTCTACGTGACGGCCGGCGCCGAGGAGGTCCGCGCGGCCCGTCGTGAGCTGGGCATCCCCGAGGGCGCGAAGGCGCTGCTGTACGCACCCACGATGCGGGACTACCGCGTCGGCTACGAGCCGCAGTTGGACGTGGCGAAGCTGGCTGCGCGCCTCGGCGAGGAGTTCGTCGTCCTGCACCGGGCGCACTACTACTACGAGTCCGCGGCGGGCCCGGCGGGCGCCCGCGTCATCGACGTCTCCGGTCACCCGTCGATCGAGCGGCTGGCGCTCGCTGCCGACGCGCTGATCGTGGACTACTCGTCCCTGATGTTCGACTACGCCAACCTCGACCGCCCGATCGTCGTCTTCGCCGACGACTGGGACGTCTACAAGGAGACGCGCGGCGTCTACCTGGACCTGGTCTCCGGCAAGCCCGGCGAGACCCCGGGCGCGGTGGCCCGCTCCGAGGCGGAGCTGGCGGACGCCTTCCGCAGCGGCGCGTGGCAGGACCCGCAGTCGACGTCCCTGCGGCAGGCGTTCCGCGAACGCTTCTGCGAGTTCGACGACGGCCGTGCCGCAGAGCGCGTCGTCCGCACCGTCTTCCTCGGCGAGCAGACCCCCCTCCCCGTCCTGCCCCTCGCCGACCGCACACCGGCACCCACGACGGCCTGAGGACGCAACCCCAGCGGCCTGCCGGTGCAGGGCACGGGATGCCGCTCCTCCGGCTCGCGATCCCTCCGCCCCACCTCCATGGCCAACTCGTCGTAGCCGTTGGAGCAGTTGGTCTGATCCCGGAAGGCGGCCGGATTCGTCATGACGCGATCGTGAGGCACAGTCACGTCGGGGCTCCGCCGATGTGCGGCGGAGCCCCGGTGCCCCTGAAACGGTTAGCGCTCGAGGAGGGCGAAGAGCTCTTCCCACTTCTCCAGGATCGTCTCCTTGGAGTAGCGCGCCACATTGACCCGCGCCGCCTCGCCCATGCAGTCGCGCAGTTCCTGGCTCGACGTCAGTCGGACCAGCTGCTTGGCGAGTTCGGCGGTGTTGCCCGGGGCGGCGAGGAGTCCGTCCTCGCCGTCGCGGATGATCTCGCGGACGCCGGGGGCGCAGTCGAAGGCTGCACACGGGACGGCGAAGGCCATCGCCTCCAGCAGCGCCAGCGGGAAGCCCTCGCCGCGGGAGGACTGGACGAAGACGGAGCTGTCGCGCAGCGCGCCGGGGACGTCGGAGGTCTGGCCCATCCACTCGACGGAGTCGTCCAGGCCCAGCCGCGTGCACTGGGCGCGCAGTTCGGCCTCGTCCTCGCCCTTGCCGTAGAGCTTCAGCGTCCAGCCCGGCGCCTGGGGCGCGGCCAGCGCCCAGGCGTCGAGGAGCATGTCGATGCCCTTCTGGTCGTCGAGGCGGCCGATGCAGGCGACGGTCTTCGTCTCCCGCTTGGACGGCTCGTCCGGCCACACCGGCAGGGGGTTGGGCATGAAGCCGACGTTGTTGAGCTTCTCCAGGATCCACAGGTCCGCGTCCTCCTGCGTGAGCAGGAGCAGACGGTCGGCCTCGGGGTAGTACTTCTTCACGCGGACGAAGCGCGAGGAGTCCTTGGAGTAGTCGTACGACTCGTGGCTCATCCCGATCAGCGGGATGTCCTTGCGGTCGGCGAGGCGGACGAACTCCATCGCCCAGACCTGGGTGACGATGATCATCGCGCCCGGGCGGGCCGCCGCGAACAGCGCGTCGAGCTTGGCCTTCATGCCGCGGATCGCGGCCTCACGCTGCGAGTTGCGGGCGTAGCCGGAGACCTTGAGGCGCTGCCGGACGCCGCGCGGCGTGAACGCCGACGGCACCTTGCCCGGGTACAGCGTGGTGGTCGGGTACGGCAGGTTCGGGCCGAGGTCGGCGGGGGTGTCGGTGTCGCAGATGCCGAGGACGTGCACGTTGTGCCCGCGCTCGGTCAGCATCCGGGCCATCTGGTGGGACCAGGTGGTGACACCGCCGAGCTCGTCGACGCTGTTGGAGATGATGAAGATGTCACGGCCGGTGGTCACGGCGGCGTCCGCGCTCATGCCTGCTCGCCCTTCGCTTGCGTGCCGGCCGCCGGGCCGAAGAACCTGTCGACGATCTGTGCGGCCGCGCGGCCCTCGTCGTACTCGCCGAAGCGGGTGGCGAAGGCGCCGCGCTTCTCCGCGAACTCGTCCGTGCCCTTGCGGACGGCGTCGATCGCGTCGAAGAGCTGGTCCTGGGTCTCCACGAACGGGCCAGGCGCGGCCTCGCGCAGGTCGAAGTAGGTGCCGCGGGCGGCACCCGCGTATTCCTCGTAGTCGTACGCGTAGAAGACCATCGGGCGGTCCAGCAGCGCGTAGTCGAACATCACCGAGGAGTAGTCCGTCACCAGCGCGTCGGCGAGGCCGAGCAGCGGGGTGATGTCGGGGTAGTCGGTGACGTCGACGACCTTGCCCTTGAGGGTGCGCGGCACGGCGAGACGCTGCATGTAGTGCGAGCGCACCAGCAGAGTGGTGTCCTCGCCGAAGCGCTCGGCGAAGGCGACCGGGTCGAGCACCAGCTCGGGCGCCTTCTCCCGGAAGGTCGGGGCGTAGAGCACGATGGTGCGGTCCGGGTCGATGCCCAGCTCCGCGGCCAGCGGGCCGCGTTCACGCTTGCCGCTGCTCAGCTCCGCGCGGCGGGTGGCCACCAGTGCGTCGTTGCGCGGGTAGCCGACGCGCAGCACCTTGGACTCGGGCAGCCGGTAGGCGCGCACGAGGGTGTCGACGTCGTGCTCGGTGCGGACCACGAAGTGGTCGAAGCGGTCGAGCGCGCGCTGGTACTCGTCCTGCTTGTGGCGCGGCTGCATCCGGTACTCGGCCATGTCGAAGCCCATGCGCTTGAGCGCGGAGCCGTGCCAGGTCTGGACGTAGGTGGTCTCCGGGCGCTTGCGCAGCGCCAGCGGGAAGCCCTGGTTGTCGATCCAGTACTCGGCGCGGGCGAGCGCGTACAGGTACGGCCAGCTCCAGCGCTCGACCAGCTCGACGTCCTTGCCGGCCCCCGGGAATCCCTTCGCGGGCTTCTTGCCCTCGTAGGACCAGACGGCGTGGAACTTCAGGCCCCGGCGGCGCATCTCCTCGTAGATGGCGCGCGGGCTGTCGCTGTACTGCTTGCCCAGGTGGCTCTCGAAGACGACCAGGCCCTTCTTGACCGGCATCCGCGTCATGGCGCGGTGGTACCAGCGAATCTTGTTGGGCTGGTCGTTCAGGTCGCGGCGGGCCTGCAGCACGCGCTTGGCGGAGCGCTTGAGGGGCGCGCCGGCCGGGCTGCTCATCAGGTCGAACAGCAGACCGCGGCCCTTGCGGGCGGCGGTGCCGACGGCGCTGAGCTGGAACGCCAGGTGGCCGGGCTTGGAGACCTCCGGCTCGAGGCGGTCGGCCAGCAGGCGGGTCAGCCTGGGCCGGGCGGCGAAGTCGCCGTCCAGGTCCAGCTGGTCCACCGACAGCGGCTGCCGGGTGCGCTGCTTGTCCACGCTCATGTTGAGCCACACATCCCAGATGGTGTCGACGAGGCCGAGCGGGCGCAGGGTCTTGGAGATGTCGAGCGTGCACTCCCACTCGACGTGGTCGCCCCGGTGGGTGAAGGAGGTGATCGGGAAGCTGAAGGTCTGCAGGCCCTTGCGGCGGGCCTTGACCTCCATGCGCCCCGAGAGCTTCGCCTCGGCCTGGACCAGGCCGAGCGGGTTGACGGTCCGCCCGGTGATCTTCACGGCGTCGGCGCCCAGCGGCTCCCAGCCGGTGAGCTGCGAGCGCAGCACGGACTCGCTCAGGTTGCGCGCCTGGAACCCGACATCGGTGACGTCGAGCATGCGGCGCCCGGTCTCGTCGTCCAGGTGGTCGGCGCAGAAGTAGATCCGGCCGTTCCGCTCGACCAGGGGCATCGGGGTCTTGCGCGGGTTGCGCAGCCAGTCGATGGCCGGGAGCAGATTCGCCCAGTCCTCCTTGATCAGCAGGTAGGCGCAGACGCGCTGCACCGGCTGGCACTCGTCGAAGACGTCGAGCGGGATCGTGGCCAGGTAGTCGCGGGTCAGCTCCGCGAACTGCCGCTGCCACTCGGCGCTGTGCTGGGGGAACTCGCGCAGGTAGAGCGGGACGTCGTGCTTGAGGAACTTGAGGTCCTTGTGACGCCGCAGCTTGGTCTGGCCCTTCTCGGCCAGCAGCGCGTCGATGCGGCGGTGGATCTCGATCCGGTCGGAGAAGTTGCGGATCTCGTCACGCCGGTTGGTGATCGACTTCTCGGACTTGGCGACGTTCTGCCGTATGTACCACTTGTAGACCTGATTGGGGATCAGGGCGATGCGGTCGGCGGCGAGGTAGGCCTGCGCGGAGTAGAGCAGGTCCTCGTAGAGCAGGCCCTTGACGAAGGTCAGCTTGCTGTCGAGGAGGAAGTCGCGGCGGTAGCACATGTTCGTCGACAGGGTGTCGAAGACGAACAGGTCGGGCAGCTCGGCGACGTTCTCCAGCACCTGGTGGCGCTGGTAGAGCCAGCGGTACCAGGGCTGCTCGCGCTGGGTGCGGGTGTCGATGTAGATCTGCGTGCTCAGTCCGGAGACCAGCTCCGCGCCGGTGGCCTCGGCGGCCTCGACCATGTTCCGGCAGGCGTTGAGCTCGAGCTCGTCGTCGCTGTCCAGGTACATGACGTAGGTGCCGAGGGCCTCCACGATGCCGCGGTTGCGCGGCTCGCCGCACCCCTTGGAGTTCTCGGGCAGCTGGAAGGCGCGCACCCGGCCAGGGTGCTGGGCGGCCAGCCGCTGCGCGACCTCGAAGCTGCCGTCCGTGCTGCAGTCGTCCACGATCACGGCCTCCACGCTGTGGAGGGTCTGGTCGAGTACGGACTGCACTGCTCGTGGAAGGCGCTCGGCGTCGTTGTAGACGATGACGATGACGCTGACGTCGGGCGTACTCAAGGGCTGATCTTGACCTGTTCGTGAGGGTGCCGATCCCCGATGACCGCGCGGCACACACGTTCGATTATGAGATTCCTTGCGGCTCATACCTTAATACATGCAAACGGCGGTCAACGTGGCGGCGACATCGGACCGAACACCCTCAAGAACCAGCTGGGAACGCCCGGTAAGAAACGCAAGAACGGTAGGGGCCTCGGGCCGCGGCTACGGCTTGACCGCGATCCTGCCCTCGTCCATGCGCGTCAGCAGCAGCCGGGCGCCGGTCTCCTCCAGGAACTCGTCCACGGCCTGGCGGGAGCCCTGCCAGTAGCCGTAGTCGTCCAGCAGCAGCACACCGCCGGGGACGAGGCGGTCGTAGAGGTGCTCCAGCTCGTGCTTGGTCGAGGCGTACCAGTCCGTGTCCAGCCGCAGGATCGCGATCTTCTCCGGCGCCTGGTCCGGGATGGTGTCCTCGACCTTGCCCTGGACGTAGTGCAGCCGCTCGGAGGGGTAGTCGATCCGGGAGAAGCCGTCCTGGACGTCGTCGAGGGTCGCCAGGGCCCAGATCGGGCGGTCCTTGCCCTGGGTGGCCAGCAGATCGGCGGCGCTCCTGCCGTCGACCCGCTTGTCCTCGTCGGTGGGCTCGCTCATGCCCTCGAAGGTGTCGAACAGGTAGAGCTCGCGGTCCTTCACGTCGAGCGACAGCAGGGTGCGGGCCACCGCCTGCATCGAGCCGCCGCGCCAGACGCCGCACTCGACGATGTCGCCGGGCAGGTCGTGCCTGGTCACGTAGCGCACGGACTGGATCAGCGCGTTCAGACGCTCGAGCGAGGTCATCGTCCACGGCTTGACCGCGGTGATGATCTCCTTGGCGGTCTCGTCGTAGTCCGCCGGGAACTTCAGCGGCTTCGGCACCGCGGGGGCCGCGGGGGCCGGCACCGCTGTGGGTAGCGCGGCGGCGGGGCGGCTCTGGATCCGGCGCAGTTCGTAGCCGGTCAGCTGCCGCAATGTGGTGTTCACAGTCTTGCGCCAGGTCATGGGATCGGAGGCTACGCCTTCGAACCCGCGCCTGTCTGTAGGTCCGTGAACCTTTGAATGGGGTTTTCACCGACCGGGGACACGGTCTTCATGGGTCGGACGCGGGGGTCTGCCGTGGTGGCGGGACGCCGAGGCGTTCGGCGTCCCGCCGGGGTGCGGGAACGGGCGTCGCCGGGGCTCAGCCCAGCTCCAGCATCCGGTCCACGACGCGGCGCGAGGCCTTGCCGTCGTCGAGGTCGCAGTAGGTCTTGCGGAACACCTCGTACGCGGCGCGGTAAGGCTCGAGGGCGGGGGTCAGGTCGCGCAGCGCGGCGATGACGTCGTCGCAGGTGGGCAGCAGCGGTCCCGGAGCGGTCGCCTCGAAGTCGATGTAGAAGCCGCGCAGCGTGTCCCGGTACAGCTCGAGGTCGTAGGTGAAGAAGAGCATCGGGCGTCCGGTCACCGCGAAGTCGAACATCGCCGAGGAGTAGTCGGTGACCAGGACGTCCGAGACGAGGTAGAGATCCTGGATGTCCGGGTAGCTGCCGACGTCCCACACGAAGCCGTTGCCGGCGCCCGGGACCTGGTCGACCACGTGGGCGTGCGGGCGGACCAGCAGCACGTGGTCCTCGCCGAGCGCCCGGCGCATCGCGTCCAGGTCGAGGTGCAGGTCGAGGTGGTGGCCGCCGTGGCTCAGCCGGAGCCGGTGTTCCCGCCAGGTCGGGGCGTAGAGGATCACCCGCTTGCCCGGCGGCAGCCCGAGCCTGCGGCGCACGGCGTCCGCCCGGAGCTCCCGGTCCGGGGCCAGCAGCACGTCGTTGCGGGGGTAGCCGGACTCCAGGATCTCGCCCTCGTAGTGGAAGGCGTTGCGGAGGATCGGGGTGCTGAACCGGTTGGGGGAGAGCAGCAGCTGCCACTGCTTCGCCTCGTGCTCCAGCCGGCTCAGGTAGTCGGTGTCGGTGAACCAGTCGTTCTCGAAGTCGAAGCCGATCTTCTTCAGCGGAGTGCCGTGCCAGGTCTGCACGACCACCTGGCCCTCGCGCCGCTCCAGCTCCGCCGGCAGGTGGGTGTTGCCGACGATCCAACGGCTGCGGGCCAGCGCCTCGTACCACGCGGCCGAGCCGATCAGCACGGTGCGGGCGCCGGGCGGGGTCGGCATCCGGTGGTCGAGCACCGCCCACACGTGGGCCGCGTTCACGTCGCCGCGCTGCAGCATCTCCTGGTGCACGGCGCGCGGGGAGCAGGAGTAGGAGCGGCCCTCGAAGACGTCGTAGAGCACCTGCGGCAGCAGCGGACGCCGCCGGGCGGCGGGGAGGGTGTCGGTGAGCAGCCGACGCCGGTGGTAGTCGCCGCGCTCCTGCGGGTCGAGCGCGGCAGAGACGCTGAGCAGCATCCCGTCGTAGCCCTGCCGGGTCAGGCGCACGGTCTTGCCGCGCGCCTGGAGGGCGAGGGGCACCGCGGCGTGCGCGGCGGGGGAGAGCCGGGCCTGGCACTCGGCCGGCCTGGGCGCGTCCTGCGGCGCGTTCGGCGGCGCGGGAGAGCGGACGGTCATCTGCCAGTCGCCCCAGGCCAGCGGGATCTCCCCGGCGTAGCCGGAGACGGGAACGGCCGGCAGCAGCGTGTCGATCCGTCCGTCGACCGCCTCGAAGGCGTGGACCTCGGGCCGCGCCTGCGTCGGGTGGCGCAGCACCAGCTCCAGGGCGTGGCGGCCCGGCAGCGGGTAGCTGCCGGTGAGCCGGAAGGACTCACGGGAGAGGTCGGCGGTGACCTCCTCGAACAGCGGCTGGACGGGCTGGTCCACCAGTTGCAGGTAACCGGTAGGCGAGCGCTTGACGCAGACGACACGCGGCGGCTCCTGCCCACCGGGCAACGGGAGCTGCTGCGCCTCGGGCTGGGTCCGCTCGTCGTGGACGAGCCGCAGCGACTCGCCGTCCTCCTCGTCCTCGGCCGCCATCCGCAGATCGACCGCCCAGCGGTGCCCGTGCGTGGCCGGGACGTGCGGCCGCAGCCGCTCGTACCGCTCG
Source organism: Streptacidiphilus melanogenes (assembly GCF_000787835.1). Taxonomy (GTDB): domain Bacteria; phylum Actinomycetota; class Actinomycetes; order Streptomycetales; family Streptomycetaceae; genus Streptacidiphilus; species Streptacidiphilus melanogenes. Next base: position 74,221 of record NZ_BBPP01000017.1, on the reverse strand, counting down.
CGAGCGGCGTTGAGCTCGCCGAGGTCGAGGGTGGCGGTGAACGGAACCCAGCCTTCGGCGTCCGGCGTGAAGGCCCCGGCCGGACCGGTCTTGGTGCCGCTGCCGTTTCCCGCAGCCCGGGTGTTGACCGGGTTCACACCTTCGGCGGGCCAGGGCGCGGTTGTCACGTCGGCTCCGGTCACGCCTTCGCCGTCCTGCGCGCCCCCGGCGTCCTGCGGAGCCCGGACGTCCTGCGCGCCCCGTGCGGTCTCGGCCGCTCCGGCGCGGGCGGCCTCGACCTTGCCCATCCCCTCCACGCCCAGCGCCCGGAGCACGTCCTCGCGTCCCGCGAGGTAGGCGTCCGCCTCGGAGCCGACCGCGTCCGAGGCGACCGCCCCGGCCCGGGCAACGGCCGTCGCGCCCGCCAAGGTGATCGGCAGCTCCAGGATCGCCGTGGAGCCGTCCTCCATGTGACGGACGCGCAGCGCCTCCACGCGGTGCGCCACGGCGGCGCGGATCCTGCCGCTGATCTCGAGCCTGCCGCTCCTCTCGCTGATCGCGCCGGTCAGCGCGTGCGCGTGCTCGACCCGCAGGTACAGGTGCTGGTCCCGGATCTCCGGGATGACGCGGACGTCGTCGGCGACCCAGCTGGAGCGCGGGCTCTGACCGGAGGCGCGGTGGCCGGTCTTGATCCGGCTGCGCCGCGGACGGCCGGTGCCGAGGATGGCGACGGTGACCCGCCAGATGCCCTCCACCCAGCGCCCGTCCTGCCGCAACCGCCGCGGGTCGACGCCGGCGGAGAACCCCGCCAGGTCGCAGTCGCGCAGCAGCTGGCCCTGGTCGGCCGTCACCTCCGGCGAGCGGACCGTCTTCGCGGGCAGCACCAGGGTGCGGCGGCTGTGCGTCTCACGCAGCATCAGCATTTTCAGTGCGGTGTGCCGTGCCGGCGCGCCCAGGTGGTTCGGGTAGGCGTGGCCGGTGAGTCGCAGCACACCCTTGCTGTCCCAGTCGGTGCCGTGCAGCTGGGAGCGGACCACCAGCTCCGGGCCGAGCCGAAGCACGCTCGCCGGCACCGGCGGCCGGTCGGCCAGCACCGGGTAGTCGGCGCGCGGCCGCAGCTGACCGCGGACCGGGATGGCCCCCTTGTGGTCCCACTGCCAGCGCAGCACCGCCAGGAAGTCGTCGATCCGGCCCTGGGCGATCAGGTGGTAGCGCAGCCGGTGGTCGGCGGGCAACCGGTCGATCGCCTTGGGGCCGATCTCCGACAGCAGCCCGCCCACGTGCTCGGCGAAGACCTGGTGCAGCGCCGAGTCGCCGTCGAGGGCCGCACGGAAGAAGAGCGGGATCTCCTCCGTCAGCGCGTTCCGGTCGTAGGCGCGCAGGTGGTCGCGGTACTCCGGTGCGGTCTGCGCGGTCAGGAACGCCCGGACCAGCCGCATCGAGGCCACCCGGTCCTTCAGGCCGCGCGGGTCGCTGCGGTTCTGGGTGATGGAGCGCTGGCCGCTCTCACGCTCGCGCCAGTTGTAGATCGGGTCGCCGAGGACGTCGACCTTCTCGGCCAGGTAGTGCAGCGGCACGCTGACCGGGGCGTCCTCGTAGAGGATGCCCGGGTAGCGCAGGCCGTGGGCGTCGAAGAAGGAACGCCGGTAGACCTTGTTCCACGCGGTCCGGTCGGTGATCAGCGCCGGGAACTCGCTGATGTGCGTGCTCAGGCGGGTGCGTGCGAACGGCCGCGCGTGTACCGGCGACTGCCGCGAGCCGGCGCTGCGGAAGCGCCGGACGTTGCCCGCGACGAAGTCCGAGCCGGTCTGGTCCAGGGTGCCGATCATCAGCTCGTAGGCGGTCTCCGGCAGCGTGTCGTCGCTGTCGACGAAGGCCAGGAACTCGGTGCCGGGCGTCAGCGCCTCGATGCCGGTGTTGCGGGCGGGGCCGAGACCGCCGTTCTCCTTGCGGACCGACCGGAAGCGCCGGTCGCGCCGCTCCCACTCGTGCGCGATCGCGGCGCTGCCGTCCGTTGAGCCGTCGTCCACCATGACGACCTCGAAGTCGCCCATGGTCTGGGCGGCCAGCGAGGCGAGGCACTCGTCGAGATAGCGCTCGACGTTGTAGATCGGGACGACGACGGAGAGACGCGGGGGCATCCGCTCGGGCCTTTCGGATCGGGGACGGGTCGTGAGGCGGGTCGTGGCGGTCGGGGTGGCGGACGGTCAGGGCGGTGGGCGCGGGGCGGGGTCAGGGGATCGGCGCGTTCTGCGACTGGACGACCCAGTCGGTGCTGTGGGCCGGCAGGCGGATGTGCGTGCCGTAGTAGTCGTCGATGCAGGAGGCGACCCAGTCCGGTCGGCCGCTGCGGGTGTAGGCGTCGCGCAGATGGCCGATGTAGGAGGGCACGTACGTCGGGTTCCTGGCCCCGGCCCGCAGCTGCGCCTCGAGCTGGACCTGCTGGGCGTCCCAGTGGTGGGCGCGCACCCGCGTCTGGTGGACCACGGCGACCGCGGGCTGGGCGAGGCCCAGCAGGGCGAGTCCGAGCAGCGCCGGGAGCAGCAGTGCGGCGCGCCGCCGACGGGGCGTGACCGTGGTGCCGGGTGCGGGCGCGAGGGCGGAGGCGAGCAGTCGCCCGGCGGCGACACCGACGGCGGCGAGCAGCAGCGTGTAGGGCAGCCGCCAGTCGTTCCAGGTGCGGACCATGTACCAGATCCAGGATCCGAAGACGGCCTGGACCAGCTCGGTGACGAGCAGACTGCCGAGCAGCACCCCGGCCGTCGCCCACAGCAGCACCCGCAGCGGCGAGCGGACGGCCAGCGCCGGGCCGGGCGCCGCGTCGGAGACGCGGGCGTCCTGTCCCTCGGCCCGGTCCGGCCCGTCCGAGCCGGAGCCCGCACCCGCGGATGCGGTGCCCGCCTGATCCGGGCGCACGGAGTGACGGGACGACGTCGGCGACTCCGCGCCCCCGTGGCCCGGATCGCCGAGAGGCACGGCCTCCGGGTCCACGGCGTCGAGTCCCCTGCGGCCGGAGGCCGGGGACGCCTCGTCGGCGAGGCGCGCCGTCGCGGTCGGCGAACCC
>NZ_BBPP01000017.1:0-71158 GCF_000787835.1 Streptacidiphilus melanogenes | reverse complement strand
GGCGAGGCGCCCCGTCGCGGTCGGCACCCGCCGCGACGGCTCGTGCCGCGCCCAGGGCCGCCGGGTCCGCGGCGCCGAACGACAGGGCGGGGTCGGCCGAGAGCCCGGTGTCCCGTGCGTCCACCGGCTCGGGCGGCCGCGCCGGGTCCGCCGTGGCGCGTGACCGGCGCCAGGCCAGGGCGGCGCCGGCCCGGGACCCCGTGCGGGCGAGCGCGTCGGCGCTCAGGCGACGGGTGGTCAGGCCGAGCAGCACGCCGGCGAGGACGACGGCGGCGTAGTCGAAGCTGGTGAACGTCGTGGCCAGGTCGCCGACCCAGGTGACCGCGCCGTCGCGGAGCCGGTGCAGGAGCTCCGCGCCGTGCGGGACGCCGAGGCCGGCGCTGCGGGCGTGCATGCCCGGGGAGAGGTACTCGACCAGCAGGCCGCCCGCAGATCCGGCGATGGCGGCGAGTGCGCCGAGCCGGGCCGCGCGACGCGCCGGACGGTCGGCGCAGACGTCGCCCGCCCGCAGCCACAGCACGGCGGCGAGGACGCCGACGACCAGCGCCATGGCCTCGGAGACCAGCGCGACGAAGGCGAAGCCGAGCAGCAGCGCGAGTGCCGCCGTCCAGCGTCCGACCAGGCCCGCCCGGCCGCTGCGGCCCGGCAGGCAGAGCACGGCGGAGACCAGCACGGTGCTCAGCACCGCGGGGACGGTGTGCGAGATGCCGCCCGAGGCCCAGTAGGTGGTCTGGTAGGGCTGTGGGCAGACCAGCAGGAACGCCAGCGACGCGGTCGCGGCCGTCAGCAGCTGCACGGCGACGGGGACGTGACGTCCGGCCAAACGGGTGAGCCGGGCGACGAGCAGCCACAGGGACCCGAGCAGCAGGGCGATGACGACGACCGGATAGATCTGCAGGCCCAGCGGACCGAGCCCGTGCACCCAGGCGAGCAGCACGGCGTTGCCCGCCCGCCCGTTGCTGTCCTGGTAGAGGAAGTGAACGAACTGACGGACCGACATGGTGCGCATGTTCGTCTGGTAGCACCAGTCGTCGGCGGCGGGTCGCACCCACAGGCCACCGACCCCGAGCAGGGCCAGCAGGGCTGCGGCGAACCCGGCGAGAAGGGCGGCGGAGCGCGCGAGGACTTTCATTTCGAAAAACAATCCTGGGGTGGTCCGGCGCGAATTGCAAAATAGCCACGAATTCGCCGGGAAAAATAATTGTCGGACTATCCTGGAATTTCGGCCGGATGTCACGGGTCATCAGCGGGGAGTCCGCGCGCCGCTGTTCGACGGCGGGAACCTCATGCTGCGCCCGCCCCGGCGGGCCCGCGAGTCGAGCCGGCCGGGGCGTCCGCGGTGCGTCAACTCGCCGTCGCCGGGTTCACTCACCCGTTCGGGTGCGTCCCACGACCGCTTCCCGCGCCCGGGACCTCGCCCAGGACGCTTTCTCGCCGGGCCGGTTGGCGCCCGTCTCGCGCGGCGCGGCGCCCCGGCCTCGCCGCGAGTCCCCTGCGCGCTGTCGGTGTCCGGGCTTAGCGTCGCCGACATGGAAGGACGACTCACGGGGTGGGGGCGCACCGCGCCGACGACAGCCCGGATCTGCGCGCCGACCACGGCGGCCGAAGCCCGTGACGCCGTGCGCGCCGCGGGCGAGCGCGGCACGCTGGCCCGCGGCCTGGGCCGCAGCTACGGGGACGCGGCCCAGAACGCGGGCGGCACCGTCCTCGACATGACCGCGCTCGCGCGGGTGCTCGCGCTCGACCTGGAGCAGGGCCTGGTCACCTGCGAGGCCGGGGTGAGCCTCGACCGGCTGATGCGGCTGCTGCTGCCCTTCGGCTGGTTCGTCCCGGTCACCCCCGGCACGCGCTACGTCACCGTCGGCGGGGCGGTGGGCGCGGACATCCACGGCAAGAACCACCACGTCAGCGGCAGCTTCGGCCGGCATGTCACGCGGATGCGGCTGCTGACGGCGGGCGGTGAGGAGGTCGAGGTCGCCCCCGGCGAGGAGCTGTTCGACGCCACCACCGGCGGCATGGGCCTCACCGGTGTGATCCTCGACGCCACCATCAGGCTGCTGCCCGTGGCGACCTCACTGATGTCGGTGGACACCGAACGCGCGGCCGACCTGGACGACCTGATGCAGCGCCTGGAGGCCACGGACCACCGCTACCGGTACTCGGTCGCCTGGATCGACCTCGTCGCCCGGGGCGCCGCCACCGGCCGCGCGGTGCTGACCCGCGGCGACCACGCCACGCTCGACGCACTGACCCCACGTCAGCGCCTCGATCCGCTGGCCTTCCGCCCGCGCAGCCTTCCGCCCGCGCCGCGCGGCATTCCCGGCGGGCTGCTCCGCACCGCCACGGTCGGGGCCTTCAACGAGCTCTGGTACCGCAGGGCGCCGCGCGACCGACGCGGACAACTCCAGCGGATCGGCGCGTTCTTCCACCCGCTCGACGGTGTGCCCGAGTGGAACCGCGTCTACGGGCCAGGCGGCTTCCTCCAGTACCAGTTCGTCGTCCCCTACGGGCGGGAGGCGGCGCTGCGCTCCATCGTCGAGCAGCTCAGCCGGCACGGCTGCCCCTCCTTCCTCGCCGTGCTCAAGCGCTTCGGCGAGGGCGGCCCCGGCTGGCTCTCCTTCCCGATGCCCGGCTGGACGCTGGCGCTCGACCTGCCCGCCTCCGTCCCCGGCCTCGGTCCGCTGCTGGACCGGCTGGACGAGCAGGTGCTGGCGGCCGGAGGCCGCGTCTACCTGGCCAAGGACTCGCGGATGCGGCCGCAGACCCTCGCCGCCATGTACCCGGGCCTCGCCGACTTCCGCGCCCTGCGCGAGCGGATCGACCCGCGCGGCGTCTTCACCTCCGACCTGGCCCGCAGGCTCGCGCTGTGACGGGCCCGAAGCCCGAAAGGCTGTCCCCATGATGAACGCCCTGGGCGACCCCCAGTCCCTGCTGGTCCTCGGCGGCTCCTCCGAGATCGGCCTGGCCACGGCCCGACGGCTGGTCGGCTCCCGGGTCGAGGTGGTCCACCTCGCCGGTCGGCCGTCGCCCGCGCTGGACGCCGCCGCCGCCGAGCTGCGCGCGCTCGGCGCCCAGGTGCACGTCCACGACTTCGACGCCCGCGCCGTCGACACCCACGAGACGGTCCTCGGCAAGATCTTCGCCGAGGGCGACATCGACGTCGCCCTGCTCGCCTTCGGCGTCCTCGGCGACCAGGAACGTGACGAGCGCGAGCCGTTGGCGGCCGCGGCCGTGGCCCAGGTCAACTACCTGGGCGCGGTCACCTCCGGGCTGCTGTGCGCGCAGGCGCTGCGCCGCCAGGGCCACGGCGCCCTGGTCGTGCTCTCCTCGGTCGCGGGCGAGAGGGCCCGCCGCTCCAACTTCATCTACGGCTCCACCAAGGCGGGCCTCGACGCCTTTGCCCAGGGCCTCGGCGACTCGCTGCACGGCAGCGGGGCGCGGGTCATGGTCGTCCGTCCCGGCTTCGTCCGCACCCGCATGACGGAGGGCCTGCCCGAGGCGCCCCTCGCCACCACGGCCGAGGCCGTCGCCGAGGCCGTCGTCGGCGGGCTCCGCCGCGGCAGCGAGACCGTCTGGGTGCCGGGCGCGCTCCGCTTCGTGATGTCCGGCCTGCGGCACCTTCCCCGCGCGGTCTTCCGCAGGCTGCCCGTCTGACCGGGGTACGTTCTGGGGCGTGAACCAGCTCACCCGACTGCCCCTGATCGGACCGGTCGTGGCCCGGGTGACGCGCACCCGGGCCTACCGGGTCTACGAGCACTTCGACGACGTCGGCTCCAACCGGATGGCCGGCTCGGTCACCTTCTTCGGCTTTCTCGCCCTCTTTCCGCTGCTGACGGTCGCGCTGGCAGTGGCGGCCTCGGTGCTCTCGGACAGCAGGGTCAACACGCTCCAGCAGAAGATCGCCGAACAGATCCCGGGCCTGTCGAAGCAGTTGAACCTCCACGAGGTGGCGGCGAACGCCACGACGGTGGGGCTGGTCAGCGGCGTGATCCTGCTGATCTCCGGCCTGGGCTGGGTCGACACCACACGGGTCTCCATCCGCACCTCCTGGTACCTGCCGCTGGAGCCCGGCAACGTGATCGTCCGCAAGTTCTGGGACACCGTCATGCTGATCGGGCTCGGCGTGGTCGGCGCGATCTCCCTCGCGGCGTCCACCGCCGCGGGCTCGCTGACCGGTCAGGCGGCCAGGTGGCTCGGCCTCCAGGGCTCGACCGGCGGCCGGGTGGCGCTGGCCGTCGTCGCGTTCGTCCTCGCGGTCGCGGTGGACCTCATGGTCTTCTCGTACGTGCTCGTCGGGCTGCCCCGCATCTTCGGCCAACCGCGCAGGGTGGTGCTCGAGGCCGCACTGCTGGGCGCGATCGGCTTCGAGATCCTCAAGCAGGCCCTCGCGGCGTACATCGCGGGCGTCGCGACGAAGAGCGTCTACGGCGCCTTCGGCACGCCGATCGCGCTGCTGCTGTGGATCAACTTCATGTGCCGCTGGCTGCTGTACTGCGTCGCCTGGACCGCCACCGCGGACCCGGAGGCCGCGCGCCTGCGGGCACGGCAGCGGGCGGTGGAGGCCGTCGCGAAGGCGGACGAGGACGTCTGAGGCCGAGCTGTCCCCCGGGGGCACCGGGCCTGCCGCGTGATCGGCAGGCCCCGTGCCCCCGGGCGGTACGACATCCCCGTGAGACGTGTCCTCCCCGCCGGACCGGGCCTTAGACGTTCCTCCGGCGGCGTCGCCGACGGAGGAACAGGACACCGCCCGTGCCCGCCAGCAGGGCCGCTGCCACGCCGCCCACCGTGTACGTCGTCCCCGAGATGCCGCCGGACGAGGACGCCGACGCGGACCAGGGGCCCGCGGCCGTGCCGCCGGACTCGGCGTGCGGGGAGGCGCTCGCGGCGTCGGAGGAGGCGGGCTTCGTCGCGTCGAGGGTGCCGATGGGCTTGGTGCGGCCCTCGGCGGCGAAGCCCCAGTCGAGGAGCGCGCGTGCCTCGCGGTAGACCTCGTCCGACTCGTGGTTCTGCGGGTTCATCACGGTGACCAGCAGCGTGTGCCCGTTCCGCTGCGCCGCCTCGACCAGGGTGTTTCCCGCGTTGGTGGTGTAGCCGTTCTTGACGCCGATCAGTCCGGGATAGTGGCCGCCGACCCCGTCCAGGCCGGTCAGCAGGCGGTTGGTGTTGGCGATCTGGAAGGGCTTGCCCTTCGTGTTCGGGCCGCCGGGGAACTCCGCGAAGGCGGTGTCGCAGTACTTGGCGAAGGCGGGGTTCTTCAGGCCGTCGCGGGCGAACAGCGTCAGGTCGTAGGCCGAGGACACCTGGCCGGGCATGTCGTAGCCGTCGGGGCTGACCACGTGCGTGTCCTTCGCGCCCAACGTCTCCGCGCGCGCCTGCATCTGCTGGACCGTCGCGGCCACGCCGCCGTTCATCGCGGCGAGGACGTGGACCGCGTCGTTGCCGGAGCGCAGGAAGACGCCGAGCCACAGGTCGGCGACGGCGTACGTCTGACCGGGGACCACGCCGACCTCGCTGCTGCCCGCGCCCATGCCGTCGAAGTCGGACTCGGCGACCTTGTGGGTCTCGTCCGCAGGGAGCTTCGGCAGCACGGTGTCGGCGAACAGCGTCTTCAGCGTGCTCGCCGGGGGCAGCGGCCAGTGCGGGTTCTGCGCGGCCAGGACGTCGCCGGTGTCGTCGTCCGCGACGATCCAGGACAGGGCGGAGAGGCCGTGCGGGAGCGCGGGCGCGCCCGCGCCCGCCTGCGGGCCGGGGCGGCCGAGCGCGTCGCCGCCGACCGCGGACATCTGTGCGGGCGGCTGTCTGACGGCACTGGCGCGCGGGCTCGGGGCGTGGCCTGCCGCGGTGAGCGTCAGCACCACTCCTGTGGCGGCCGCCGTGGCGACCGTCCCCCGTACCGTCCGAACCGTCCGACTGCGGACGCGATCACGTAGCTGCACGTCGACGACCGTACCCAATCCCTTTCGCACCCGGTCAGAAAAACACACGGGACCCCTCGTCCGGATGCGGCCGGACGGCCGACCATACTGACACCATGAGACTCAGCCGACGTGCTTCCTGGTTCCTGACGGCCTTCGGCGTGTGGTCGGTCTGGATCTGGGTGACCTTCTTCAAGAACCTGTGGGCGGACCACGAGGGCCTCGCCTTCACCGGCGGCGACCACGGCAGGCCGACCGCCTACTTCTGGATCCACGCCGCGCTGGCGCTGAGCTCCCTGCTGCTCGGTCTCGTCGTCGGCTCGCTCGGGGTGCGCAGCCTGCGCTCCGTCCGCAGGACCGCCGAGCCCGCCCGCGAGGGCACCGACCTGGCCCGTGAGGCCGTCGACCCGGCCGAGGCCGCGCCGGGAGCATGATCTATAAAGGCTCCAACCGTCCACCCTTTCGGTGGATCACACGCTTGGAGCATCATGCCCCTTCGTACCGCCGCGCCTGCCCTGGTGGGCGCGCTCGCCCTGGCCGCCGTCGCCGCGCCGGGCACCGCGTACGCCGCGACCCAGCCGGTCAAGCCGCAGATCATCCACGCCGCGGTGTCGTCGCTGAACATCGGTCTGACCGGCAAGCTGACCTTCTCGGTCATCATCAGCGCCAAGGACGCCAAGGGCGTCAAGAGCATCAAGGCCCTGCCGTACCCGCTCGCGTCCAAGGCGGTCCCGACCCAGACCGACGTGGCCAAGGAGCCCGGCAGCTCGCTGCCGACGCTCGCGCGGACGGCGACCACCCTGACCGTGGGTGCGTCCGACGTCATCAATGTGGCGGTCGACCGCTTCCCCGACGAGATAGCCGGGACCTACGGCGTCGCCATCCTGGTCACCGCCAAGGACGGCAGCACCACCTTCGCGGCGAAGGGCGCCACCTACAGCTGGACGCGCGCCGACGTGCTGTCCGCCAAGCCGGTGTCCGGCACCGTCCGCAAGGGCGCCCTGCTGACCGTCAAGGGCCAGCTGAACCGGGCCGACTGGACCAAGCGGGTGTGGGCCGGCAACGGCGGCCAGCTCGTGCAGCTCCAGCAGCGCAACGCCAAGGGCGTCTGGGTGACCAAGGCCACCGCGAAGACCGCCACCAACGGCTCGGTCAGCGTCTCCGCCCGTGACGACGCGTCCGGCAGCTGGCGTCTGGTCTACGGCGGCAACACCATCTCCGGTGCTGCCGTCTCCGGCACCAGCTCCGTGGTCGTCAAGTAAGGCGCACGTCACGACGGAAGGCCCGGCCCCCCGCGAGAGGGGGGCCGGGCCTTCCGTCGTCGCGCAGGCGACCAGGCTCAGTAGCGACGCGTCAGCAGCGCGCGCTTCACTTCCTGGATCGCCTTCGTCACCTCGATGCCACGCGGGCACGCGTCGGTGCAGTTGAAGGTGGTGCGGCAGCGCCACACGCCCTCACGGTCGTTGAGGATCTCCAGCCGCTGCTCCGCACCCTCGTCACGGGAGTCGAAGATGAAGCGGTGGGCGTTCACGATCGCGGCCGGACCGAAGTACTGGCCGTCGTTCCAGAACACCGGGCAGGAGGAGGTGCAGGCGGCGCAGAGGATGCACTTGGTGGTGTCCTCGAAGCGCTGGACGTCCTCCTCCGACTGGATCCGCTCACGCGTCGGCGCGTTGCCCTTGGTGATGAGGAAGGGCATCACGTCGCGGTACGCCTGGAAGAACGGGTCCATGTCCACGACCAGGTCCTTCAGGACGGTCATGCCCTTGATGGCCTCGATCGTGATCGGCTTCTCGGGGTTGACGTCCTTGATGAGGGTCTTGCAGGCAAGACGGTTCTTGCCGTTGATCCGCATCGCGTCGGAGCCGCAGACGCCGTGGGCGCAGGAGCGACGGTAGGTGAGCGTGCCGTCCTGCTCCCACTTGACCCGGTTGATCGCGTCCAGGACGCGCTCCTTCGGGTCCACCGTGAGCTGGTAGTCGACCCACACCGCGTCCGGGTGCTCCTCCGGGTTGAACCGGCGGATCCGGAGCGTGATGGTGATCAGCTCGACCTTGCCCGACTCGGCGGCGTCCAGCGCGGCCGAGTGCGGGGCGGCGGTTTCGTCGATGGTGGGGGTGCTCATCAGTACTTACGCTCCATCGGCTGGTAGCGGGTGACCACGACCGGCTTGTAGTCCAGACGCACGGTGGTGTCGCCGTTCGCGTCGACCTCGCGGTACGCCATGGTGTGGCGCATGAAGTTGACGTCGTCGCGGTTCGGGTAGTCCTCGCGGAAGTGACCGCCGCGCGACTCCTTGCGGGCGAGCGCGGACACCGCGGTGACCTCGGCCAGGTCGAGGAGGTTGCCCAGCTCCACGGCCTCCAGCAGGTCGGTGTTGTAGCGCTGGCCCTTGTCCATCACCGAGATGTTCTTGTAGCGCTCCTTCAGCTCGGTGATGTCGGCCACCGCCTGCTTCAGGGTCTCCTCGGTGCGGTACACGGACACGTTGGTGTCCATGGACTGCTGCAGGGCCTCGCGGATCTCGCCGACCCGCTCGGTGCCGTTCGAGGTGCGGATGGTCTCCAGCATCTCGACGACCTTGGCAGCGGGGTTCTCCGGCAGCTCGACGAACTCGGCGGTCTCGGCGTACTTCGCGGCGGCGATGCCGGCGCGGCGGCCGAAGACGTTGATGTCGAGCAGCGAGTTGGTGCCCAGACGGTTGGCGCCGTGCACCGACACGCAGGCGACCTCGCCGGCGGCGTACAGACCCGGGACGACGGTCTCGTTGTCCAGCAGGACCTCGGACTCGTTGTTGGTCGGGATGCCGCCCATGGCGTAGTGCGCGGTGGGCTGGATCGGGATCGGGTCCGTGTAGGGCTCGATGCCGAGGTAGGTGCGCGCGAACTCGGTGATGTCCGGCAGCTTGGCGTCCAGCTGCTCCGGCGGCAGGTGCGTCAGGTCCAGGTAGACGTGGTCGCCGTTGAGGCCGCAGCCACGGCCGGCCCGGATCTCCGAGTAGATGGCGCGGGAGACGACGTCACGGGACGCGAGGTCCTTCATGACCGGCGCGTAGCGCTCCATGAAGCGCTCGCCGTCCTTGTTGCGCAGGATGCCGCCCTCGCCGCGGGCGCCCTCGGTGAGCAGGATGCCCATGCGCCAGATGCCCGTCGGGTGGAACTGGAAGAACTCCATGTCCTCCAGCGGCAGGCCACGACGGTACGCGGCGGCCTGGCCGTCACCGGTCAGGGTGTGCGCGTTGGAGGTCACCTTGAAGAACTTGCCGTTGCCGCCCGAGGCGAAGATGACCGACTTCGCCTGGAAGACGTGCACCTCGCCGGTGGCCAGCTCGTACGAGACGACGCCGGCGACCTTCTTGACCCCGTCGACGTCGGTGAGCAGCAGATCCAGGACGTAGAACTCGTTGAAGAACTCCACGCCCTCCTTGACGCAGTTCTGGTACAGCGTCTGGAGGATCATGTGGCCGGTGCGGTCCGCGGCGTAGCAGGAGCGGCGCACCGCGGCCTCGCCGTGGTTGCGGGTGTGGCCGCCGAAGCGACGCTGGTCGATCTTGCCCTCGGGGGTGCGGTTGAAGGGCAGACCCATCTTCTCCAGGTCGAGGACGGCGTCGATCGCCTCCTTGGCCAGGATCTCGGCGGCGTCCTGGTCGACCAGGTAGTCACCGCCCTTGACGGTGTCGAAGGTGTGCCACTCCCAGTTGTCGTCCTCGACGTTGGCGAGGGCGGCGGCCATGCCGCCCTGGGCCGCGCCGGTGTGGGAGCGGGTCGGGTAGAGCTTGGTCAGGACCGCGGTGCGGCTGCGCTTCGTGGCCTCGACGGCGGCGCGCATGCCCGCGCCGCCGGCGCCGACGATGACGGTGTCGTACTGGTGAATCTTCATGGTCTCTTCGCTGCCTCGTCGTCCGTCCGCGTCAGCTGATGTTCGGGTCGAAGGTGAAGATCACCAGGGTGCCCAGAGCCACGGTGAAGACCGTGGCGGCCACCAGCAGGACCTTCAGCCAGAAGCGGGTGTTCGGGCGCTCGGCGTAGTCGTTGATCACGGTGCGCATGCCGTTGGCGCCGTGGAGCATCGCCAGCCACAGCATCAGCAGGTCCCAGACCTGCCAGAACGGCGAGGCCCAGCGCCCGGCGACGAACGCGAAGGAGATCTTCGAGACGCCGCCGTCCAGCACCAGCTGGATGATGAGGTGGCCGAGGACCAGGAAGACCAGCACGATGCCGGACAGGCGCATGAACAGCCACGCCAGCATCTCGAAGTTGGTCCGGCTGCGGCGGCCCGCGGTGGTCTTGGTGCGCTTGCGCGGCGGCTCGATGAGGAACGCCGTCGCGTCGGTCGGAGTCGAGTCGGTGAGCTCGACGTTGCCGATGGAGTCGGTAGCCATCTGTTATCTCACCCTCAACTGAACAGCCACTGGAGGGTCTCCTGCAGGACGGGGTAGAACGCACCCGCCATCAGCAGGACCCAGACGGTCACGACGGTCCACAGCATCTGCGCCTGGTACTTCGGCCCCTTGGCCCAGAAGTCCACCGCGATGACCCGAAGACCGTTCAGCGCGTGGAAGAGGATGGCGGCCGTCAGGCCGTACTCCATCAGGTTGACGAGCGGCGTCTTGTACGTCGCGATCACGCTGTTGTAGGCCTGCGGCGAGACGCGGACCAGTGCGGTGTCGAGGACGTGGGCGAACAGGAAGAAGAAGATGAGGACGCCGGTGACTCGATGAGCCACCCACGACCACATGCCTTCCCGGCCGCGGTACAGCGTTCCAGCCGGCACGGAAGAACCCTCCGGGAGCGGGGCGGGGGTCGCCCGATCAGCTCGGCGGCATCGTCGTCGGTGTCGGTCGGCCCGGCCGGATACGGTCCACCGGCCGCGGCCATCGTAGCCAGGCCGGAGGCCCGTGGGCCTGTCGGGGCCCCTGCGGCGGGCCGAGATCCACTCAGATGATCTGCTTGTGACCGGCTCGTGACCTGTCAGAAGGGGCCTTGATCCCGGATTTTCCCAGGGAACGCCCATGCGTTCCCTGGCGCGGCGTCAAAGGCGACGCTTCCGGATGTGGGCGATCTCACCCTCGCGATCTCACGAAGACGCCGAGGCGTGAGACGAGACCAGGTGGGTCAGCCTGCTGAGGGTGATCCGGCGCAGCTGTTCCGCGGTGTTGCTGCGCTCCTCGTCCGGGTCGCTGCCCAGCCGCGCGCGGATGCTGGCCAGCACGGTGTCCAGCATCTCCTCCGGTGGGCACTCGTCCAGGCTGACCACGAACACGTGCCCGAACCGCGCCTCGTAGGCGGCGTGCGCCGCCTGCAGCGCGGTGTGCGCGGCGGCGCTGCCCGGCGCGCGCATGCCCAGCAGGGGTTGGGGCATGCAGCTCTCGTCGGCGAGCGCCTCCGAGAGGTGTCGTAGGAGGCCTCACTCGCGGCGGCCAGCAGCGAGTCCACATCCGGGTAGGGCCGGTGGGCGGTCATCCTTATCGCCCAGCGCCGGCTCCCGCAGCAGGCCAGCAACGCCTCCTCGGCGGCACCCGGCGCCGCGTCGTTGAGACGGGACAGCCCCGGAACGGGAGACTGCGGTGCGGACGGCTGCGGGATCTGCGACCTGGCCAGCGGGTCCTCCTCGAACGGGTTGGAGCCCTTGAGGTTAAGGGGTGCGACCGACTTCGTCGGCACTACAGGAGACGCCAGAAGCGGTGCCACAACGGCGCAGGACACCAGGATTCACTCGTACGGGGTATTAAGTCGAGCCCCCGACGCCCGAATTATGAGACAGCGTCAGCCCGATGAACGGCGGCAGCCGTCAGGGGCGGGTGGCTGGGCTGGCGCAGGTCGTTGCACTACCCAGGGGCGCGGGGCGCTCTGCGCGACCGGCCAGCCGCACAGGTAGAGCCCCGAACAAAGCAGGGCCATCCGTATGTCGGCGGTTCCTCGCGCAGAGCCCCGCGCCCGTTGGGTGAGTGCGACCTCGGGCGGGAGCGAAGTGTGCCGTCGGTCGCGCCCACGCGGCGGAGCCGCACATCAGCAGAGCCGCGCGCCCCTTGGGTGAGTGCGACCTCGGGAGGTGCCCCCCCAGGGGGCTAGCGGCGGTGCACCTTGTGCTGGGCGGCCTGGGCGCGGGGGCGGACGACGAGGAGGTCGATGTTGACGTGCGGGGGACGCGTCACCGCCCAGACGATGGTGTCCGCGACGTCCTCCGCGGTCAGCGGGTCCGGGACGCCGGCGTAGATGGACTCGGCCTTCGCGGCGTCGCCGCGGAAGCGGGTGAGCGCGAACTCGTCCGTCTTCACCATGCCGGGCGCCACCTCGATGACCCGGATCGGCTCCCCGACCAGCTCCAGCCGCAGCGTGCCCGCGATCGCGTGCGCCCCGGCCTTCGCCGCGACGTAGCCGCCGCCGCCCTCGTACGCCGCGAACGCCGCGGTCGAGGAGAGGACGAGGACGGTGCCGTCGCCGGAGGCGCGCAGCGCGGGGAGGAACGCCTGGGTCGCGTGCAGCACGCCCAGCACGTTGACCTGGTACATCCGCAGCCAGTCCGTCGGGTCGCCGCTCTCCACGGACTCCGCGCCGTACGCCCCGCCGGCGTTGTTGACCAGGACGTCCACCCGGGGGAGGGTCGCCGCGAAGGCGTCCACCGCCGCGCGGTCGGTGACGTCCACGGCGTGGACGCTCGCCGCGTCGCCGATCTCCTTGGCCAGCGCCTCCAGGCGCTCCGCCCGTCGCGCGACCAGGGCGACCCGGAATCCGGCTGCGGCGAGGCCCCGTGCCGTCGCCGCTCCGATGCCGCTGCTCGCGCCCGTCACGACCGCGACCTTCTGGACTGTCATCTGACCCGTTCCTCCAATGGCGTTGTCTCGATCTGAGCAAGCTTCCAGAGGATGCGACTATTCCGCCCCCGCGCGCATCATTACCGTACGTAGCCAGAATGTAGCGAGTCGAAGAGGACCCCCATGGCGCGCCTGACCGAGTCCGGACTGCCCATCGAGCCCGTCTACGGGCCGGCCGCCCAGGAGGGCTGGGATCCCGCCACCGAGCTCGGCGAACCGGGGCGGTACCCGTTCACCCGCGGCGTCTACCCGACGATGTACACGGGCAAGCCGTGGACCATGCGGCAGTACGCCGGCTTCGGCACCGCCGCCGAGTCGAACGCCCGCTACCAGCAGCTGATCGCCAACGGCACCACGGGCCTGTCCGTCGCCTTCGACCTGCCCACCCAGATGGGCTACGACTCGGACGCGCCGATCGCCCACGGCGAGGTCGGCAAGGTCGGCGTCGCCGTCGACTCCGTCGAGGACCTGGGCGTGCTGTTCGGCGGGATCCCGCTGGGCGAGGTCTCCACCTCGATGACCATCAACGCCCCGGCCGCGCTGCTGCTCCTGCTCTACCAGCTGGTCGGCGAGTCCCAGGGCGTCGCCTCGGACCGGCTGACCGGCACCGTCCAGAACGACGTGCTCAAGGAGTACATCGCCCGCGGCACGTACATCTTCCCGCCCAAGCCCTCGCTGCGCCTGATCGCCGACATCTTCAAGTACTGCAGGGCCGAGATCCCGCGCTGGAACACCATCTCCATCTCCGGCTACCACATGGCCGAGGCGGGGGCGACGCCCGCGCAGGAGATCGCGTTCACGCTGGCCAACGGCATCGAGTACGTCCGCACCGCGCTGGCGGCCGGTATGGACGTGGACGACTTCGCGCCGCGCCTCTCCTTCTTCTTCGTCTCGCGCACCACGATCCTGGAGGAGGTGGCCAAGTTCCGCGCCGCCCGCAGGATCTGGGCGCGGGTCATGAAGCAGGAGTTCAAGGCCGAGAACCCGAAGTCGATGATGCTGCGCTTCCACACCCAGACGGCGGGCGTCCAGCTGACGGCGCAGCAGCCCGAGGTCAACCTGGTCCGCGTCTCCGTCCAGGCGCTGGCGGCGGTGCTGGGCGGCACCCAGTCGCTGCACACCAACAGCTTCGACGAGGCCATCGCGCTGCCGACGGAGAAGTCCGCACGCCTGGCGCTGCGCACGCAGCAGGTGCTGGCGTACGAGACGGACGTGACCGCGACGGTGGACCCGTTCGCCGGCTCCTACGTGGTCGAGCAGCTGACCGACGAGGTCGAGGCGGCGGCCCTGGAGCTGATGGCCAAGGTCGAGCAGATGGGCGGCGCGGTCGCCGGCATCGAGCGCGGCTACCAGAAGGCCGAGATCGAACGCAGCGCGTACCGGGTCGCGCTGCAGACGGACTCCGGCGAGCGCACCGTCGTCGGCGTCAACCGCTTCCAGTTGGATGAGGAGGAGCCGTACGAGCCGCTCCGCGTCGACCCGGCGATCGAGCGGCAGCAGGCCGAGCGGCTGGCGAAGCTCCGCTCCGAGCGGGACGGCGCGGCGGTCGACCGCGCGCTGTCGGCGCTGCGGCGCGCGGCGGAGACGTCGGGGGAGAACGTGCTCCACCCGATGAAGGAGGCGCTGGCCGCCCGCGCCACCGTGGGTGAGACCTGTGACGCACTGCGGGAGGTGTGGGGTACCTACGTCCCGGTCGACAGCTTCTGAGACCCTGGCAGCTGAGACGATGGCAACGTCTCATCCGCTCGCTCGTTGATCTCTTCAACGATGCAGTGCGGGAGGCAGCATGAAAGAGGTTCCCTACCCCGTTCGGGGCGGATCATGCGCCGAGCGGGCGACAAACTTCTCGTCCGGCGGTATGAATTTCGGTGATCCCCTGCCCCAACCGCCCCAGGGCCGTAGCCTTGTGGAGGTGAACCAGTCGAATGAGCTGCGGTCCCGCGTCGACGCCCTCCAGCCCGAGCTGATCGCCTTCCGGCGCGACCTCCACATGCACCCCGAGCTGGGTCGGCAGGAGGTACGCACGACCGCGCTCATCAAGGGCCGCCTCGAGCAGGCCGGTCTCGCGCCGCGCGTGCTGCCCGGGGGCACGGGCCTGTTGTGCGACATCGTTCCGGCGGGGCTCTCCGCCGAGCGGGGCGTGTGGGGGTTCCGCGCCGACATCGACGCGCTGCCGATCGAGGACGCCAAGCCGCTCGACCTGCCCTACCGCTCGACCGTGCCGGGCTGCTGCCACGCCTGCGGCCACGACGTGCACACCACCGTCGTCCTCGGCACGGCCCTGGTCCTCGCCGAGGCCGCCCGCCAGGGCACGCTGCGGCGGCCGGTGCGGCTGGTGTTCCAGCCCGCCGAGGAGCAGATGCCGGGCGGGGCGCTGGACGTGATCAAGGCGGGGGTGCTGGCGGGCCTGGAGCGGATCTTCGCGGTGCACTGCGACCCGCGGGTCGAGGTCGGGAAGATCGGGCTGAAGGTCGGGGCGATCACCTCCGCGTGCGACCTGCTCAAGCTCAACCTGGACGGCCCCGGCGGGCACACCGCCCGCCCGCACCTGACGACGGACCTGGTGATGGCCGTCGCCAAGACCGCGACCGAGCTGCCGGCGGCGCTCCAGCGCCGGATGGATCCGCGCTGGGGCGTGAGCCTGGTCTGGGGCCGGATCGAGTCCGGCTCCGCCGCCAACGCGATCCCGCAGCACGCGGAGCTTGAGGGCACGGTCCGCTGCCTGGAGACGGCCGGCTGGCGCGAGGCGCCGGGCGCGATCGACGAGCTGGTCGGGCAGATCGCGGAGACGCACCGGGCCAAGTGGGTGCTGGACTACCGCCGCGGGGTGCCGCCGGTGGTCAACGAGGCCGAGTCGATCGCGCTGCTGGAGGGGGCGATGACGGAACGGTTCGGCGCGGAGACGGTGGAGTCGACGGAGCAGAGCCTGGGGGGTGAGGACTTCTCCTGGTACCTCCAGGAGGTTCCGGGCGCGCTGGCCCGCCTGGGTGTGCGGTCGCCCGACGAACAGGGCGTGCGCGACCTGCACCAGGGCACCTTCGACGCGGACGAGCGGGCCATCGGCGTCGGGGTGGAGCTGTTCAGCGCCCTGGCCCTCGGCTGACCGAACAGACTGCCGCGCGGGCTCTCCGAGCGGCCCGCCGAGAGGGCTTTCCGCAGCCGACACGCGGACAAACGGCGCCGACCCTCCAGGGCGGCGTCGTTTGGTGTCTCATGGTGTTGACAGGTGTGCGCCGAGCGAGCGAAATCGGAGTGGAATCGTCCGGTTTATCCGGCCCCTTCGGTGCGCTGGCGATGGTAGAAATGCGACGATCTGATAACGGCCCCGCAGCCGTAATCCAAAAGTGTTCTACGCGCGTTAACCTCGCATCCAATCGGTTGAGCAAAGCCGCTCCCTGCCCCCGGGCTCTGCGATGTCGGCTCCCATCTGGAGGAATTGATGAACAAGCCCGTTCAGCTGGCAGCGATCGCGACACTGGTCGCACTGACCGCCACGGCCTGTGGATCGAAGCCCGTTTCGACCTCGGGCACGAGCACCAGCTCCGCGAACGCCGCCGGTAGCTTCAAGGCCTGCATGGTCACCGACACCGGCGGCCTGGACGACCACTCCTTCAACGCCGAGTCCTGGGCCGGCATGCAGGACGCCCACAAGGCCAACCCGAACATCACCGTCCAGAACGCCACCTCGGCGACGGAGAACGACTACGCCAGCAACATCGCCGGCTTCGTCTCCGCCCAGTGCAAGCTGATCGTCACGGTCGGTTTCGCCATGAACGACGCCACCGTCGCCTCGGCCAAGAAGAACGCCGGCCAGAACTACGCGATCGTCGACAACGCCTCGACCCCGTCGCAGATCAAGGGCCTGGAGTTCAACACCGCGCAGGGCGCCTTCCTCGGCGGCTACTTCGCGGCCGGCATGAGCAAGACCGGCAAGGTCGCCACCTTCGGCGGCGCCAACTACCCGACCGTCACCGTCTACATGGACGGCTTCTGGGAGGGTGTGCAGTACTACAACCAGAAGCACGGCACCCACGTGCAGGTCCTCGGCTGGAACGAGACCACCCAGCAGGGCACCTTCGACCCGACCCAGTCCTTCACCGACCAGGCGGGCGGCAAGCAGATCGCCGCGACCTTCCAGTCCGAGGGCGCGGACATCATCTTCCCGGTCGCCGGCGGCACCGGCATCGGCGCGCTGTCCCAGGCCCAGTCCTCCGGCGGCAAGATGAACGCCATCTGGGTCGACGACGACGGCGTCATCTCCAACCCGCAGTACGCCTCCGTCATCATGACGTCCGTGACCAAGGGCATCGCCACCGCCGTGAGCACCTCGGTGCAGGAGGCGGCCAACGGGCAGTTCTCCGCCACCCCGTTCGTCGGCACCCTGGCCAACAACGGCACTGGCCTGGCGCCCTACCACGAGTTCGCCTCCAAGGTGCCCGCCTCGCTGACCGCCCAGCTCGCCGCGGTCAAGCAGGGCATCATCAACGGCACCATCGTCATCAAGTCCAAGAGCCAGCCGAAGGCCGGCTGAGTCCGGACGGTCACGGGCGGGCGCGCACGGCGCGCCCGCCCACCGGCCTGTCGGCCCAGGGTTCACGTTCCGGGGCCTGCCAGGCCAGTCAAGTCCTCGATAGCTTCCGCCGATCGACTCTGATGCCCGGCGTGAGGAGTGTGTTCACAAGTGCGTCTGGAACTTCGCGGCATCACCAAGCGATTCGGTTCGCTGGTCGCCAACGACCACATCGACCTGACGGTCGAACCAGGTGAGGTCCACTGTCTGCTGGGTGAGAACGGTGCCGGCAAGTCCACGCTGATGAACGTCCTGTACGGACTTCACCAGCCCGACGAGGGCGAGATCCTCGTCGACGGCACCCCCAAGACGATCAACGGCCCCCGTGACGCCATCGCCAACGGCATCGGCATGGTGCACCAGCACTTCATGCTGGTCCCCGTCTTCACCGTGACCGAGAACGTGGTCCTCGGCGACGAGGTCGAGCTCGGCGCGAGCCGCGGCCCGCTGGGCCTGCTGGACCGCCGCCGCGCCCGCAAGGACGTGCAGGAGGTGTCCAAGCGCTACGGCCTCCCCGTCAACCCGGACGCCACGGTCGAGGACCTGCCCGTCGGTGTCCAGCAGCGTGTCGAGATCGTCAAGGCCCTGGTCCGCGACGCCCAGACGCTGATCCTGGACGAGCCGACGGCCGTGCTGACCCCGCAGGAGATCGACGACCTCTTCGTCGTCATGAACTCGCTGCGCGAGGCCGGCAAGTCGATCGTCTTCATCACCCACAAGCTCAAGGAGGTCAAGGCGATCGCCGACCGGATCACCGTGATCCGGCGTGGCGCGGTCGTCGGCGAGGCCTCCCCGACCTCCAGCGAGCAGGAGCTGGCCTCGATGATGGTCGGCCGCTCCGTGCAGCTGGTCGTCGACAAGGAGACCAGCAAGCCCGGCAAGGCCTCCTTCCAGGTCGAGAACCTGACCGTGCTCGACGCCAACGGCCAGGCCGCCGTCGACGACGTCTCCTTCACCGTCCACGACGGCGAGATCCTCGGCATCGCCGGCGTCCAGGGCAACGGGCAGTCCGAGCTGGCCGAGGCGATCCTCGGCCTGGTGCCGGCCGCCACCGGGACGATCTCGCTGGACGGCAAGCAGCTGACCGGCCGCACCCCGCGCCAGGTGCTCGACGCCGGCGTCGGCTTCGTCCCCGAGGACCGTGGGCACGACGGCGTGGTCGGCGAGTTCACCGTGGCCGAGAACCTGGTGCTGGACCTGTACAAGAAGCCCCCCTTCGGGCGCGGCCTGTCGATCAACCTGGACGAGATCGCCAAGAACGCCGAGGAGCGGGTCAAGGAGTTCGACATCCGCCCGGCCGCCCCGCAGCACCCGGCGGGCAAGCTCTCCGGCGGCAACGCGCAGAAGGTCGTCGTGGCCCGTGAGCTCTCGCGTCCGCTGCGCCTGCTGGTCGCCTCGCAGCCGACCCGCGGCGTCGATGTCGGCGCGATGGAGTTCATCCACAAGCGCATCGTCGCCGAGCGCGACCAGGGACGGCCCGTCGTGGTCGTCTCCACCGAGCTCGACGAGGTGCTGGCGCTGGCCGACAAGGTCGCCGTGATGTACCGCGGCAAGATCGTCGCCACGGTTCCGCCGACCACCTCCCGCGACGAGATCGGCCTGCTGATGGCCGGCATCACCGGCAACGGCGACAGCGCGCCCACCGGCGGCGGCGCAGGTGTCGCCGACGGCGGCGCCGAGGACACCGGGAGCACGACCGAAGCGGCCGACGCCGCCACCACGAAGACGGAGGAGGCGGACTCGTGAGCACGCCCGAACCTGAGAACAACGAGGCCGCCGACGCCGCGAAGTCGGCGACCGCCGCCCCGAAGCCGCAGCCGGACCGGCCGCCCCGCGACTGGGGCGTCATCATCCGCAACGTCTTCACCGCCGAGAACGGCGCGATGGTCACCTTCCTGGCCATCGTGCTCGCGCTCGTGGTCGGCGCCCTCATGATCGTCCTGTCGAGCACCGACACGATGAACAAGCTGGGCTACTTCTTCGCCTCGCCCGGCGACTTCCTCTCCTCGGCCTGGAACGACATCTCCAGCGCCTACTCCTCGCTGTTCAAGGGCGCGATCTTCGACCCGGCGACGATCTCCGGCACGCCGGAGCAGTTCTTCGGCCCGATCTCGAACACGCTCGAGTACGCCACCCCGCTGATCTTCGGTGGTCTGGCGATCTCGGTGGCCTTCCGGGCCGGCATGTTCAACATCGGCGGCCAGGGCCAGCTGATCGTCGGCGCGATCTTCGCGTCGTACGTCGGCTTCTCCTGGACCGCGCTCCCCGGCCTGTTGCACATGATCGTGGCCGTGCTGGCCGGCATCGTGGGCGGCATGCTCTACGGCGGCCTCGTCGGCTGGCTCAAGGCGAAGCGCGGCGCGCACGAGGTGATCGTGACGATCATGCTCAACTACGTCGCCCTGCTCTTCCTGGGCGGCTGGCTGCTGAACACCTCGGTGTTCCACAACCCGGCCGCGGCCGGCCAGGCGATCTCCAAGCCGGCCAGTTCCACCGCGGTGCTGCCGCACCTCTTCGGCGACCAGCTCTTCACCGACATCGGCCTGCTCTTCGCGATCGCCGCCACCTTCGCGGTGGCGTGGTTCTTCAAGCGCAGCAAGCTCGGCTTCGAGGTGCGCGCGGTGGGCCTGCGGCCGAGCGCCGCCCGGACCGCCGGCATCAACGTCAGCCGGGTGCAGATCGCCTCCATGCTGATCTCCGGCGCGCTGATGGGTCTGATCGGCGTGACCCAGACCCTCGGTCTGGCCAACCCGAACAACAACTCGCTGAGCCCGAACATCGACGCCGGTCTCGGCTTCAGCGCGATCACCGTCGCGCTGCTGGGCCGCACCAAGCCGTGGGGCGTCGTCGGGGCCGCGCTGCTCTTCGGCGCACTCCAGGCGGGTGGCGCGCTGATGCAGACGCAGGCGCAGGTCTCCATCGAGATCATCACCGTCATCCAGGCCCTGATCGTCATCTTCGTGGCCGCGCCGCAGCTGGTGAAGGAGATCTTCCACCTGCGGGCCCACAAGATCGACACGGGCAAGGGCGGCGGCGAGGACACTCCGACCGTCGACCCGTTCCACACGACCGAAACCATCAACGTTGCCGGAGGCGAGGAATGAGCACGGCATCCACCGCAACCGGGAACGTCCCCACGACGAACGTGGCCGCTCTGGCCGCGGACACCCGGTCCAAGATGATCAGCGGCGTCGTCATGGCCGCCGTGGGCGCCCTCGCCCTGTGGGGCTTCGGCCTCACCTCGCGCGTCAGCAACGGTGCGCACACCCTGTTCGGCCTCAAGTACGACCCGACCCAGACCGGTGGCCTCGGCCCCATCTCGGCGCCCGCCCAGGAGGTCGCGCTCGCGCTGACCTCGCTGGCGATCCTGTGCGGCCTGGTCCGGGCCTTCGCCCCGATCTCGAAGAAGATCCAGCTGTGGCTGGACGGGGTCTACTTCGCCAGCCTCGTGATCTCGTTCCTGGTGTGGGCGGCGGCGGGCTCGTCCGTCGGCCTGAACGTGCCGTCGATCATCGTTCTGACGGCCGCGGGCGCGGTGCCGCTCATCCTCGGCTCGCTGAGCGGCCTGATGTGCGAGCGCTCCGGTGTCGTCAACATCGCGATCGAGGGTCAGTTCCTCTTCGGCGCGTTCGCGGCGGTGATCACCGCGTCCAGCACCGGCTCGCTGTGGGCCGGCGCGATCGCGGGCTGCCTCGGCGGCGCGCTGATGTGCGCCCTGCTGGCCGTCTTCGCCAACCGCTACCTGATCGAGCAGGTCGTCCTCGGCGTCGTGCTCAACCTGCTCGCCTCCGGCGTGACCGGCTTCCTCTACGACCGGGTCATGTCGACCAACGGCGGCACCTACAACCAGGCCAAGGGCTTCTCGGCGATCAAGATCCCGGGCCTGTCGTCGATCCCGATCATCGGTGAGCTGTTCAACCAGAACATCATCTTCTACCTGGCCTACGTCCTGGTGCCGGTGATGTGGTTCCTGCTCTTCCGCACCCGCTGGGGTCTGCGCACCCGCGCGGTCGGCGAGCACCCGACGGCCGCCGACACGGTCGGCATCAAGGTCATCGGCCTGCGCTACCGCAACGTCATCACCGCGGGTCTGCTCTCCGGCCTCGGCGGCGTCTGGCTGACCCTCGGTCTGGCCAGCGCCTTCGGCAAGGACATGAGTTCCGGCAAGGGTTACATCGCCCTCGCGGCACTGATCGTCGGCCGCTGGTCCCCGATCGGCGCCTTCGGCGCGGCGGTGCTCTTCGGCTTCGCCACCGAGCTCCAGGTCGCGTTGTCGTCCCTGAACACGCCGATCCCCGGCGCGTACCTGGCGATGGCCCCGTACCTGGTGACCATCTTCGTGGTTGCGGCGATGGGCGGCCTGACCCGCCCGCCGGCCGCGTCCGGCAAGCCGTACATCAAGGGCTGAGGCCGTGGACATCGATTGGGACGCGCTGCGCTCCGCGGCCCGGGAGGCGATGGGGCGCGCGTACGCGCCGTACTCCGGCTTCCCGGTCGGCGCGGCGGCGCTGGTCGACGACGGCCGCATCGTCAGCGGCTGCAACGTCGAGAACGCGTCCTACGGGCTTGGCCTGTGCGCGGAGTGCGGCCTGGTGTCCGCACTCCACGCGTCGGGCGGCGGCCGCCTGGTGGCGTTCACCTGCTGCGATCGCAGCGGCGAGCCGCTGATGCCCTGCGGGCGCTGTCGGCAGCTGCTGTGGGAGCACGGGGGAGCGGAGCTGATCGTGGAGTCCGTCTCCGGCATCCGCCCCCTCTCCGAGCTCCTGCCGGACGCCTTCGGACCCGAACGGCTTTAGCTCTACGCCTCCGCGTCTGGTTGCACCATCCAGGGGCGCGGGGAACTGCGCGACAAGCCACCCTGGGTGGTGGGTCGCAGAGCGAGCATGGGCCACCCGCACCGGGTGGTCGCTCGCGCAGTTCCCTGCGCCCCTGTAGTGCATCCTGCTGTTACGCGCGTAGAGTTCTGTCTGTCTCCCCCTTCGCACAACCATGGAGTGCACGTGGACGCCATCTCCGTCATCCGCGCGAAGCGCGACCGCGCCGAGCTGACCGATGCTCAGATCGACTGGGTGATCGACGCCTACACCCGCGGCGAGGTCGCCGACGAGCAGATGTCCGCGCTGGCCATGGCGATCCTGCTCAACGGGATGAACCTGCGGGAGATCTCCCGCTGGACCGACGCGATGATCCGGTCCGGCGTGCGGATGGACTTCTCCTCGCTGCCGCTGCCCACCAGCGACAAGCACTCCACCGGCGGTGTCGGAGACAAGATCACGCTGCCGCTCGCGCCCCTGGTCGCCGCCTGCGGCGCGGCCGTGCCGCAGCTCTCCGGCCGCGGGCTGGGCCACACCGGCGGGACGCTGGACAAGCTGGAGTCCATCCCCGGCTGGCGGGCGCTGCTCTCCAACGAGGAGATGATGCAGGTGCTCCGCGACACGGGCGCGGTCATCTGCGCCGCCGGGGACGGCCTCGCGCCCGCCGACAAGAAGCTGTACGCGCTGCGCGACGTCACCGGCACCGTCGAGGCGATCCCGCTGATCGCGTCCTCGATCATGTCGAAGAAGATCGCCGAGGGCACCGGCGCGCTGGTCCTGGACGTGAAGGTCGGCTCCGGCGCCTTCATGAAGAACCTCGCCGACGCGCAGGAGCTGGCCCGGACCATGGTCGGGCTCGGCAAGAACGCGGGCGTGAACACCGTCGCGCTGCTGACGGACATGAGCACCCCGCTCGGCCTCACGGCCGGCAACGCGCTGGAGGTCCGCGAGTCCGTCGAGGTTCTGGCGGGCGGCGGTCCTGCCGACGTCGTCGAGCTGACCATCGCGCTGGCGCGCGAGATGCTCGCCGCGGCGGGCGTCACCGGCGGCAGGGACCCGGAGACCGCGCTGCGCGACGGCTCGGCGATGGACCACTGGCGCCGCATGATCGCGGCGCAGGGCGGCGACCCGGACGCCGCGCTGCCGGTCGCCCGTGAGCAGCACGTCTTCGCCGCTCCGGCGAGCGGCGTGCTGACCGGTCTCGACGCCTACGCCGTCGGCGTCGCCGCCTGGCGCCTGGGCGCGGGCCGCGCGCGCAAGGAGGACCCGGTGCAGGCGGGGGCCGGCGTCGAGATCCACGGCAAGCCCGGCGCCCACGTCGTCGCGGGCCAGCCGCTGCTGACCCTCCACACGGACACCCCGGAGCGCTTCGAGTACGCCCTGGAGGCCCTGGCCGCCCCGGACGCGATCACCGTCGCCGCCGACGGCACGGACTTCAAGCCGACCCCGCTGATCCTGGACCGCGTCGCGTAGTCGCCCGGCCGTCGCCGTCGCCGTCGCCGTCCATGTCCACGCCCGGCGTCACGGGCGGGCGTAGACGGCGACGAAGTCACGGCTGGAGTAGTCGTAGTAGCGGGTCGCGGCGCGGACGAAGTTGACCAGGTTGCGGGGGACCGGGTCATGGGGGTTCTTCGTCGCGTCGTAGGAGATGAACGACGGCCAGCTGAGGTTGATGTCCAGCATCATCGCCGTCACCGCGCCCGCGCGCTGCAGCAGGGTGGCCAGGGACTGGACGGTGAGCAGACGGCCGCCGACGTAGACGATGTCGCCGTTGCGGTCGACGCCGACGCCGGAGCGGGCGACGGCGGGGTTCCCGCCGTCGTCGAAGCCCCACGTCCCGGTGCCGCCGTTGTAGACGTCACCGGTGATCCGGCCGTCGCGGACCAGCGGCACCAGGCACTGGCGGACGCCGACGACGTCCGGGGCCATGCGCACGTCCTCGTTCCAGACGCCGACGGTCAACGAGCCGTCGCGGTGGAAGACCTCCGAGGCCGCGCCGTCGCGCAGGTAGCCGATGGTGCGGCCGTCGAGGTAGAAGCCGCCGTGCGAGTCGCCGTTGGAGACCTTGAAACCGCCGTTGTAGGCGGCGACGAGGTCGGTGCGCTCACCAGGGGCGATCGTCGACGGGACGGGCCAGCTGCCGCCGGGCTCGGACACCCCCGGATGCAGGTCGAAGCGGAGCGCGTGCTGCTTCATCCAGACGATGCCCGCGGGGAAGCCGACGTCGTAGCCGTCGGGCCGCACCAGGGCGCTCTGGATCACCGGTTGGCCCTTCTCCTTGACCAGCGCGGAGAAGACGCCCTCGCCCGACTGGGCCGGGCTGACCAGAGGCTGGACGGGCGCGTGCAGCGGGATCGGCGGCACGGTCGGCGTCGGCGTCGGCTTCCCCGAGGGGCCGAGCGGGTTCGGGCGGATGCCGAGCGCGGCCGCGTTGCAGGAGACGTCGACGGAGGTGGAGTCCTGGTGCGCGTTGTCGACCAGGCTCACCACGGAGCCCAGCCCGTGGCAGTGCCCCCAGCGGGCGAGCTTCGTCTGCGCCCCGCCCGGGCCGGGCGTGTCGAGCGCCGCGTTCACGCAGAAGGCGGCGACGACGGCCGTCGCGGCGGCGCTGCCGAGTGTCGCGTAGAGGACACGGCGCCGCCGGGAACGGACGGTGGCGGTTGGGCGGTTCCCGGCGGCGCCGGCTGGATCGCGGGGCTTCCGGCGCAGTCGCATGAGCGGAGGGGTACCCGCCCGGCGACGTCTTTGGGCGCGGATTCACCCCGGGGGAGTACTCGCGGCCTTCCTCAGGCGCGGCCTTCCCCGGTCGCCGACCTCAGGAGGCGTGGACTTCGTCAGGCGCGGGCGGCCAGGGACCGGCGGGCCGCGACCGTCCCCCATGCGGTCACACCGGTGGCCAGCAGCATCGCGGTGAGGGCCACCGCGACCGTGCCGTCCCATCCATTGCCGTGGTAGGCGCTCGCGCCGACCGCGCCGCCGAGGCTGTTGCCGACGTAGTAGGCGGCGAGGTAGAGCGCCGAGGCCTGAGCGCGGCCGTGGGTCGCCGTGCGGCCGACCGACGCGGAGGCGACGCAGTGGCCGGTGAAGAAGCCCGCGGTGATCAGGACCAGGCCCAGCAGGGTGAGCGGCAGCGAGTCCGGCAGGGTGAGCACCAGGCCGGCGGCGGTGGTGGTGATCGCCGCATAGAGCGCGCCGCGACGTCCCAGGCGTGCGCCGATCCGGGCGCTCGCCGCCGAGGCGACCGTGCCGACGACGTAGACCACGAAGATGGACGAGGCGAGCGCCTGCGGCAGATCGAACGGGGCGGCGACCAGCCGGTAGCCGAGGACCGTGTAGACCGCGCCGAAGACCGTCATGAAGAGCAGGCCCAGCGCGAACAGCCGCGCCAGCAGCGGGTTGGCGAGATGACCGGTGACGGTGTGCCAGAGGGCGCGCGGGTTGACCGGGCCGGGGCGGAAGCACCGGGCGCGGGGGATCAGCACCCGGAACGCGACGGCGCACAGCAGCGACGCGACTGCGACGGCTGCCAGACCCGCGCGCCAGCCGTACGCGCCGGCGACGACGCCGGAGAGGAGGCGGCCGCTCATGCCACCGATGCTGTTGCCCGCCACATAGAGGCCCATCGCGGACGGCAGCGCGGAGGGGTGGACCTCCTCGGCGAGGAAGGCCATCGCGGTCGCAGGCAGGCCCGCCAATGCGACGCCCTGGAGGCCGCGCAGGGCGATCAGGGTGGTGAGGTCGCCGGTGAAGGGCAGGACCAGCGCGATGGCGACGGCCGCGAAGACCGCCACCGACATGATGCGGGTGCGGCCGAAGCGCTCGGACAGGGCGCTGATCGGGATCACCGCGACGGCCAGCCCGATGGAGGCGGCGGAGACGGTCCAGCTGGCCTGGCCGGGGGTCAGGTGCAGGTTCGCGGAGAGGTTCGGCAGCAGCGCCTGGGTGGAGTAGAGCAGCAGGAACGTCGCCAGGCCCGCGCCGAAGAGGGCGAGTTGGGTGCGGCGCAGCCCGGGGGAGCCGGGCAGGTGCCGGGGGTCGGACGTCGGGGTCGGCGCGGACGTCGGGTTCGGCCGGGACGTCGGGGTGGGAAGGACGGCGACGGGAGCGGGGAGGCTGGCTGTGGCGGGGTCCGCTGGCATGCTTCAGACGCTAGGACCGCGCCATTGATGCGTCCAATGCATGGATAGGCGAAGATTCATGCTGTGACGTATGAAGCAAGCTCAGAGCCGGTGCCCCTTCCCGCTGAGCAGGCGGAGCTGTCGCCCACGTCACCCGCGTCGCGGCTCTCGCCGCTGCTCGCGCAGTTCGCCGCGGTCGCGCGCGGCGAGCACGTGACCCGGGCCGCGGCGGAGCTCGGCATGCCGCAGCCGACGCTGAGCCGGGCCGTGGCCCGGCTGGAGGCGGAGCTGGGTGTGGTGCTGCTCGCGCGAGAGGGCCGCACGATCCGGCTGACCCGGGCCGGGCGGATCTTCCTGGCGTCGACGGAGCGGGCACTCGCCGAGCTCGAGCGCGGGGCGGACGCGGCGCGGGCGGAGGCCGACCCGACGGGTGGACGGGTGGCGTTCGGCTTCCTGCACACCATGGGGACGGAGGCGGTGCCGATGCTGCTGCGCGGCTTCCGGGCCCAGCTGCCGCGGGTACGGTTCCAGCTGGTGCAGAGCTACACCGACGAGATGCTGGCCCGGCTGCGCGAGGGCGAGCTCGACCTGTGCCTGCTCTCGCCGCGGCCCGATGCCCCGGATCTGACCGCACGTCGGATGGGCGAGCAGCGGCTGCGGCTCGTGGTCTCGGTGGACCACCGGCTCGCCGGGCGTCGCCGGGTGCGGCTGGAGGAGGTGGCCGAGGACCCCTTCGTCGGCCTGGAGCCCGGCTACGGGCTGCGCCGGATCACGGACGCGCTCTGCGCCCAGGCCGGCTTCACGCCGCGGATCTCCTTCGAGGGCGAGGAGGCCGAGACGCTGCGTGGCCTCGTCGCGGCGGGGCTGGGCGTCGCCGTACTGCCGCCGGCCTCGGTGCCACGTCGGGACGTGGTGGAGCTGGCCATCACCTCGCCCACGGCGCGGCGCGAGCTGGCGCTGGTCTGGTCGTCGGTGCGCCCGTTGCCGCCGCCCGCGGTGGCCTTCCGTGACTACGTGTTGTCGGAGAAGGACCGCCTGCCGCTGCACAGCTGAATTCGGATGAATTCAGCGGAAAGTCGGCATTGTCTGGCTTGTGACCATTACCGGCGAGCGGGACGCTGTTCCTGTACCTCTGAAAGGGGGTTGGTCGGTATGACGTTCATGCAGGTCATTGAATATGAAACCACCGATGAGGACCGTGTCGACCGGTTGATGGACGAGTGGTTGCGGATCACCGAGGGCAAGCGGACCGCGCACCACGCCATGATGGGCAAGGACCGGGAGAAGCCCTCCCACTTCATGCAGATCGTCGAGTTCCCCTCCTACGAGGAGGCGATGCGCAACAGCGACCTCCCCGAGACCCGGCACATCGCCGAGGAGATGCGGGAGGCCTGCGTCGGGGAGCCCCGCTTCGTGAACCTCGACGTCACCCGGGACGAGGTCGTCGACGAGGACGCGATGGAGTCCCTGCTCGGCAAGGTCCTCACCGATCTGGGCGCGGTGACGGTCGCGCCGATGATGGTCATCGGCGAACGGCTCGGCCTCTTCACCGCCATGGCCGACGGCGCGCCGCTCACCTCCGCGGACCTGGCGACCCGGACCGGCACGCAGGAGCGCAACGTCCGCGAGTGGCTCGCGCTCATGGCGGCGAGCGGCTACATCACCCTCGACCCGGACGGGCGCTTCCGGTTGAGCCCCGAACAGGTCATCGTCTTCACCCAGCAGGACAGCCCCTACTACGCGCCGAGCGGTTTCCAGCTCTTCTCGGCGGCCGGCTCCATGGAGACCCGGGACAAGCTGGAGCAGGCCTTCGTCAAGGGAGGCGGCGTCGGCTGGGAGGAGCACCACGCGGAGCTGTTCCCGAACGTCGGCCGCTTCTTCCGCACCGGCTACGCGGCCTTCCTCGTGGACCAGTGGCTCCCGGCGCTCGACGGTGTCGTGGACAGGCTGCGCACCGGCGGCACCGCCGCGGACGTCGGCTGCGGGCTCGGCTACTCGACGATGATGATGGCCAAGGCCTTCCCGAAGTCGCACTTCGTCGGCTTCGACTACCACGGGCCCTCGATCGACGAGGCCCGGAGGCTGGCCAAGGCGGACCACCTGGGCAAGCGGGTGGACTTCGAGGTCGCGGGCTCGGCCGACTTCGGCGGCGGCCCCTACGACCTGATCGCCTTCTTCGACTGCCTGCACGACATGGGCGACCCGGTCGGCGCACTGTCGCACTGCCGGGCGCGCCTGACGGACGGCGGCGTGGTCATGCTGGTCGAGCCCAACGCCGCCGACGACCTGGCGGACAACATGAACCCGCTGAGCCGGGCGTTCTACGGCGGCTCGTCGCTGATCTGCGTGCCGGCCTCGCAGGCGCAGCCGGTGGGCCGGGCGATGGGCGCGCAGGCGGGCGAGGCGCGCACCCGCGAGGTCGCGGCGGAGGCGGGCTTCGCGCACTTCCGCCGGGCGACCGAGACGCCGTTCAACATCGTTTACGAGCTGAGGAGTTAGTGCACAGGGCGTTGCACCGCCCGGGGGCGCGCGCCGGCGGGCGGTGCAACTTCCCGTGTTGCGCAGGTGGTACATCTACGCGCGTAGGAGCTAGGATCGGGCAATGGTGACCCACAACCCTCAAACTGTCAGCGCACTGATCCCCGCCGCGACCCCGGAGCAGATCCGTCGCGCGCCGAAGGTGCTCCTGCACGATCATCTCGACGGTGGACTGCGCCCCGAGACGATCATTGAGCTGGCCGACGCCGTCGGATACGACGCCCTGCCCGAGCGGGACCCGGCCAAGCTCGGCCAGTGGTTCCGCGACGCCGCCGACTCCGGCTCGCTGGAGCGGTACCTGGAGACCTTCGCGCACACCTGCGCGGTCATGCAGACCCGTGAGGCGCTGATCCGCGTCGCCGCGGACTGCGCCGAGGACCTCGCCCGCGACGGCGTCGTCTACGCCGAGGTCCGCTACGCCCCCGAGCAGCACCTCGAGCGCGGGCTGACCCTCGACGAGGTCGTCGAGGCCGTCAACGAGGGCTTCCGGCTCGGCGAGCTGCGCGCCCGGGAGAACGGCGACCGGATCAAGGTCGGCACGCTGCTGACCGCGATGCGCCACGCCGCCCGCTCCCGGGAGATCGCCGAGCTGGCCAACCGCTACCGCGACCACGGCGTGGTCGGCTTCGACATCGCCGGCGCCGAGGCGGGCCACCCGCCGACCCGTCACCTGGACGCCTTCGAGTACCTCGCGGGCGAGAACAACCACTTCACGATCCACGCCGGCGAGGCCTTCGGGCTGCCCTCCATCTGGGAGGCGATCCAGTGCTGCGGCGCCGACCGCCTCGGGCACGGCGTGCGCATCATCGACGACATCACCGTCAAGGACGACGGGCAGGTCGAGCTCGGCCGGCTCGCCGCCTACGTGCGCGACAAGCGCATTCCGCTGGAGATGTGCCCCACCTCCAACCTGCAGACCGGAGCCGCCGACTCCTACGCGGAGCACCCCATCGGCCTGCTGCGCCGGCTCCACTTCCGGGTCACGGTCAACACCGACAACCGGCTGATGAGCGGCACCAGCATGAGCGAGGAGTTCCAGCACCTGGTCGACGCCTTCGGCTACACGCTGGACGACCTGCAGTGGTTCACCGTCAACGCGATGAAGAGCACCTTCATCCCCTTCGACGAGCGGCTGGCGATGATCAACGACGTGATCAAGCCCGGCTACGCCGCGCTCAAGGCGGAGTGGCTCTTCTCCTGAGCCGTGGGGTCGCCGTCGCCCGTCAACACCCTGAATCCCGGTACGCCGATCGGTGGACCGGGATTTGGGGCGTCCGGGGCCGCGTGGATACGTTGGGCCGTCAGTCGAGCACGCGCGGTGATCGCCGGGCTCGCAGGACACGAGGAGACTGCTCATGAAGAAGGTCACCCTGCAGGCGGCCGGAACGGCCGTGCTCGGCGTCGCGGCGGTCGCCGCCGTCGCCGGACCTGCCGCGGCGGACCCGCTCGGCGGGCTTCCCCAGACCAGCCCGCTGACCGGCACGGCATCGTCGCTGACCGCCCCCAACGGCGGCCTGCACAACCTGACCTCGACCACCCAGGGCGTCATCAACGGCGCCGCACCGATGGTGCAGAACGCGACGTCCTCGCTGCCGGTCCCGACGCGGGCCGTTCAGTCCGTGGTGCCGCAGCAGCGTGACGGCGGCCTGCCCGCCGTGGGGAACCTCGGCAGCCTGCCCGCGGTGGGGCAGCTCCAGGGCGGCACAGGGCACACGCTCGACACGCTGCACCAGAACCTGCCCCTCAACCCGCCGTCGATCAGCTGAGCGGAGCACCGGCGCGAAGGATCAGTACTCGGCCGGGAGCACCAGCCACAGGGCCAGGTATATGAGCACCTGCGGCCCGGGCAGCAGGCACGAGAGCAGGAACAGCACGCGGACGGTGAGCGGGCTCAGCCCGAAGCGCCGGGCGATTCCCGCGCAGACACCGCCGATCATGCGGCCGCTGCGGGGGCGGGCGAGAGTGGCGGTCGCGGACATGGGATCACTCCTGTCGGTCGGGCCGCCCCCGTCCTCCGGGGCCGGCCGCCTGCTTGATGTCTCAAGCCTCTCGCGCAGGAAGGGCGGTGGCGTCAGCCCCGCCGATGATTCGGACCCTTGGGGGATTCGCGCCCCGGAAGGTCCTCGTCTCAGGGGCGCTCTCAGGGTCGCCCTCAGGGGCGCTCGCCGTGGCGTGGGGCGTGGCGTGTGCCGATTCGGCGTGCGCGACCCGCGCCGCAGCGCGGTGGCGCAGCCAGGCACGGGCCGGGGGAACCACCGCCAGGTGGGTCAGTGCGATCCCGATGCAGGCCAGCAGGATGTCGTCGACGTTGAGCAGCCGCAGCGACAGCGTCGTCTGCAGCACCTCCAGGCCGGTCGCGACCAGGACCCCCGCGAGCAGGGTACGGGCGAACGAGAGCAGCAGCGGGGCGTCGCGCCTGCCGCCCGCCAGCGGCAGCAGGACACCCAGCGGCGCGAGCGAGAGCAGGCTGCGCAGCAGCTCCAGATAGTTCCGCACGGTGCCGCCGGTCAGCTCGGCGCGGACCGACGCGAAGGGCGTGAGGTTGCTGTCGGCGAGCCAGAGGGAGGGGCCGCTGCGCAACGTGGCCCACAGCAGCACCGCCAGATGGACCGTCAGCAGCAGCAGGCCGAGGCGCCGAGCGCCGGTGTGGACGTCGGGCCGCGTCGCGTCGCCTGACCGGGCGGCGAAGGGACGGGGATCAGCGCTGCTCTCTCCGTGCTGCACGCCAGCAGGGACGCGTGAGGTGGGGCGCACGGTTGCGCGGAACCTTGTGTGCGCCGTCACGCCCGCGCGCACCCCTGCGGCAGCCCTCGCCCGCCCCCACCCGCGGCTCAAGGCCCGGCCTCAGGGGGCGCCGGTCGTGGAGGCGCCGGGGCAGTCGTTCAGGGAGAACCCGGACGAGGACGCCGTGCTCGGGGTGCTCCGGGCGGGCGACGCCGGAGCCGCCGCACGGGGCGAGGCGGACCTGTCCCCGGTGGCTCGCCCCGAGCCGGAGGCGGCGGACGGACGCGTCCCCGACGACGTCCCGGCCGCGCTTCCCGTCGCGGACGACAGCACCCCGGGGCCGACCGGAAGCGCGGAGGTCAGTGCCTCCCACGGCGTCTCCGACGACAGCTGCGACGGCAGGTCGCTCGGGCCGCCCGGCAGGACGTAGGTCGGCGCCTCGGTGGTCAGCACGGCGGGCCCGGTGCTGTCGGCGGACGGGGCCCCGGTCGCTCCCGGCGTCGGCGGGCACGCCGTGCGGGAGGCGGGGATGCCGGCGTCGACCGGCACCGCGGTGCTGCGGATGCCGCAGCCGCTCAGCGTGACCGCCGCGATCGCGGCGAGCACCGCCGCGGACAGTGCGGCCGTGGCCGCGCGGCCTCGCCGCACGGCGGGGCCGTTCCCGACTTCCGCGGTCGTGCCGGACCCGGTGGTGCCGCTCGTGGTCCTGCCGGCCGTGGTGGTGCCGCTCCTGGTCGTCACGCCCCGGGTGGCGGCGGACCTGCTGGTGACCGCCCTGGTCCGGGCTGACCTTGTAACCGTGCGCTGGGTGGTGCTCATTGCGTGATGCCGTCCTTCGTCGGCGGGTTCTTCGGCAGCCGGAGCGTGAAGACGGCCCCGACGCCGTCCGCGGCGTTGGCCGCGGTGATGGTGCCGCCGTGGATGCGGGCGTTCTCCATCGCGATCGACAGGCCGAGCCCGCTGCCCTCGGAGCGGCGGCGCGAGGCGTCCGCCTTGAAGAACCGGTCGAAGACGTGCGGCAGGACGTCCTCGGGGATGCCGGGACCGCCGTCGGCGACCTCGACGACCAGCCAGTCGCCGTGCGCGTCGGAGTCCTCGCGGGCGCGGACGCGGACCGGGGAGCCGCCGTGCTTGAGCGCGTTGCCGATCAGGTTGGCCAGCACCACGTCGATACGGCGCGGGTCCAGCCGGGCGACCAGGCCGCGCGGCGCGTCCAGCTCGACGGCGTCCAGCCAGGCACGGGCGTCGATGGTCGAGGTGATCAGGTCGGCGATGTCGACCTCGTCGACGACCAGCTTGGCGGTGCCGGCGTCGAAGCGGGTCACCTCCATGAGGTTCTCCACCAGCTCGGTCAGCCGCCGGGTCTCGCTGACGACCAGGCGTACGGCCGGCTCGATCATCGGATCGAGCATGTCCGCCTCGTCCTCGAGGATGTCCGTGACGGCGGTCATCGCCGTCAGCGGCGTGCGCAGCTCGTGCGACATGTCGGCGACGAAGCGGCGGCTGGCGTGTTCGCGCGCGCTCAGCTCGTCGACCTGCGCCTCCAGCGCGGCCGCCGTGTGGTTGAACGTCCGCGACAGCTCCGCCAGCTCGTCCTGGCCGGTGACGTCCAGGCGGGTGTCGAGGTTGCCCTCGCCCAGCCGGCGCGCCGCCTCCGCGAGCCGGGCCACCGGCTTCAGCACCGTCGCCGCCGCGGCCTGCGCCAGCAGCGCCGCCCCGACCAGCGCCAGCAGCGTCGCGATGCCCAGCGACCAGGCAAGCGAGTCCAGGTCGCGCTGCTCGTCGTCCAGGGACTTGAACATGTAGGCGGTCGGCCCGCTCGGCAGCACCTTGGTGCCGCCGATGAGGTACGGCACGCCGTCCAGGTTCACTCGCTGCCAGAACAGGTGGTACTGGCCCGGCGACGTGGTGCAGTGCATGCACGGCTGCTCGACCTGCCGGCGCAGCGCGTCGGGCACGTCGGCGGCCGTGTAGTGGGAACGCAGCGAGGCCACCGTGCAGCTCGGCGAGGTCATGGCGACGTCGTAGCGCAGCCCGGTGGTGGCCACCACGTTCGCGGCCACCTGCAGGTCCTGGCAGCTCGGCTCCAGCGGCAGCGCGGTGACGGTGCGGTCGAGCTGGTTGCGGAAGTCCGCGAGGGCCGTGTCCTGGGTGCGCTTGAGCACCGCGTCACGGTTGAGCCAGTACGCGATCCCGGAGGAGGAGACCGCCGCCGCCAGCGCGACCACCGCGCAGACGGCGATCATCCTTATCCGCAGCGAGGTCAGCCGCAGCCGGCGGACCACCCAGCCGGCGCGCGGGTGCGCCGGACCCGGGTCGGCCCCGTGCGGCGGCTCGGCGCCGGAGCCGTGGGCGGACCCGGAGCCGTGGCCGGCGCCCGAGTCGTGGCCGTTGCCGTTGGGAGCGGTGGTCGTGGAGCGGTTGGTCACGCCGGGGCGTCCAGGCGGTAGCCGACGCCGCGCACGGTGCGGATCAGGGTGGGTGCGGACGGCACGTCCTCGACCTTGGCGCGCAGGCGCTGGACGCAGGCGTCCACGAGCCGCGAGTCGCCCAGGTAGTCGTGCTCCCAGACCAGCCGCAGCAGCTGCTGGCGTGACAGCGCCTGGCCGGGGCGACGGCTCAGCTCCAGCAGCAGCCGCAGCTCGGTCGGAGTGAGCTGGAGCTCCGCGCCGGACTTGGTGACGGTCATCGCGTTGCGGTCGATCACCAGGTCGCCGAAGGCCGCCGAGTCCGAGCTCTCCCGCTCGCCGCGCCGCAGCACCGCGCGGATGCGCGCGTCCAGCACGCGCGGCTGTACCGGCTTCACGACGTAGTCGTCCGCGCCGGACTCCAGCCCGACCACCACGTCGATGTCGTCGGAGCGCGCCGTCAGCAGGATGATCGGCAGCTGGTCGGTGCGGCGGATCCGCCGGCAGACCTCGAAGCCGTCGATGCCGGGCAGCATGACGTCCAGCACGATCAGGTCCGGGCGCTGCTCCTTGAAGAGCTTCAGGCCGTCCTCGCCGGAGGCGGCCACGGAGACACGGTGACCCTGGCGGGTCAGCGCGAGCTCCAGTCCGGTACGGATCGCGTCGTCGTCCTCGATGAGCAACAGGTGAGACACGCGGTTCATTGTGGCGTACCGCCCGCGTGGGATCGACCCTCCCGTGCACCGGGGGACGGCGCGACAGCCTCTGTGACACGCCTGTGACAGTCGACGGACAGGGCGATGAAAACCCCCGGGCAGGATTTTCTCTGTCGGGCGGAACCAGCAGCCCGGCGCCAAGCACCAAGGCGCAGCACCGAGCAGCACCGACCGGAATCCGAGGGAGTACCCGATGAACGCAGTCCTCGAGGCGCACGCCGACAAGGCCGCCGCGACCCTGCCTCACCAGACGTACTCCGTCCGTCACCTTCACGCGGTGGGACGCCACGAGGCGGCGTACGGTTCCACGGGCACCCGGGAGTCCGGCAACGCCGACGACTTCACCGCCTACGTGAAGGAGCGCCGTGCGTCGCTGTACGCCACGGCCTACCACCTGACCGGGGACCGCTTCGCGGCCGAGGACCTGCTGCAGAGCGCGCTCTTCAGCACCTACCGGGCCTGGGACCGGATCTCCGACAAGGCGGCGGTCGGCGGCTACATGCGCCGCACCATGACCAACCTGCACATCTCGGCGTGGCGCCGGCGCAAGGTCAACGAGTACCCCACCGAGGAGATGCCGGAGACCGCGGGCGACACCGACGCGATGGGCGGCACGGAGCTGCGGACGGTGCTGTGGCAGGCGCTGGCCAAGCTCCCGGAGAACCAGCGCACCATGCTGGTGCTGCGGTACTACGAGGGCAAGACGGACCCGGAGATCGCCGACGTGCTGGGGATCAGCGTCGGCACGGTCAAGAGCGGCATCTGGCGCGCCCTGCGCCGGCTCCGTGAGGACGAGACGCTGGCGGCGCAGGACGGGGACCTGGGGCACGCCTTCGGCGAGCTCGTCGCCTGACGGCGACAGAGACCACATTTGAGGGGGAGGCTGTGGGCACGGGGGTAGCCCACAGCAGCACGAGGCCTGGGCTTCGGCGTTGGGGGACGCCGGGGTCCAGGCCTTCTGTTCTGCACGATCAGGGGCGCCGGGCGAGAAACCGCCGGCGTGCGGGTGGTCCCAGCGGTGCGGTGCTCTACGCGGCGGCGGGCTGGGCGCGCAGTTCCTCGCGCCCCTGGCGCGCCACCCGCGCGAAAGCTTCCCGTCCGTTGCAGGGCGTCGCGCCGAGGTCCTTCTGCCGGGTGACGACCGCGCGTTCCGTGCGCATCAGGCGGTAGCCGCGGCGCAGCAGGTACGGCACGGACTTGCGGGCCTCGCGGACGTCGCGCAGGAAGCGGCGGTAGGCCGTCGTCAGGGCGTGGTTACGCAGGCAGATCGCGTCCGCGAGCAGGCCCTCGGCCTCACACGCGCGGACGATCTCCGCTGCGAAGATCCCTTCGGCGATGAAGACCTGGGTGTCGACGGTCTGGGTGCGGGAGCCGACGGCGCCGTTGGCCGGGATGGAGTAGACCGGGACGTCGGCCGTGCCCGTGTCACAGAGCGAGCGGATCGCCGCCATCGCTTGGTCGAAGTGCCAGGACCGCGGGTCGTCCCAGTCGACGCTGCCGTCCTGGAGCCGGGGCAGGGTCGGGTCGTCGCCGTCCTTGTAGAAGTCGTCGAGCTGGAGCACCGGGAGCCCGGCCCGCTCGGCCAGGGTGGACTTGCCGGAACCGGAGGGGCCGCAGAGGAGGATGACGCGCGCCGGAGAGAGGTTCACGGGAGAAGTACTCACGGGACACCAGTGTGACATCCCGAAGTAAAGGAACGGGCACGTGCTCACGGCGAGAGAGCACGTGCCCGTGTAGGTGAGGGGAACGTCACATCCCCATCGGGTGCCAGACCGTCTTGGTCTCCAGGAAGGTCAGCAGCCGGTCGGTGCCGGGCGCGGTCGTCCAGTCGTGGGACGCCGACTCCGGGCGCAGGACGCGCTTGAGCGTCTCCGCCGCCGCGACCTCCAGGTCCCTGGCCGAGGCCGGGCCCTCCTCCGCCACCACACCCGCCAGGTCGAGCGCGTTGACGTCGGCGTGGGAGGCGAGGGTCGGGGCGATGTCTTCGGTGCGGCCCGAGATCAGGTTGACCACGCCGCCGGGCAGGTCCGAGGTGGCCAGCACCTCGCCCAACGACAGGCCGGGGAGCGGGGCGCCCGGGGCCAGGGCGACGACCGCGGTGTTGCCCGTCGCGATGACGGGGGCCAGCACCGAGACCAGGCCCAGCAGCGAGAAGCCGGTGCCGCCCTGCGGGGCGACGACGCCGACGACGCCCGTCGGCTCCGGGGTGGACAGGTTGAAGTACGGACCGGCGACCGGGTTGGCGTTGCCCGCGATCTGGGCGACCTTGTCCGTCCAGCCCGCGTACCAGACCAGGCGGTCCACGGCCGCGTCGACCAGCGGTGCGGCCTTCTTGGCCGTCAGACCCTCGGACAGCGCCACCTCGGCGACGTACTGGTCGCGGCGGCCCTGGAGCATCTCGGCCGCGCGGTAGAGGATCTGGCCGCGGTTGTACGCGGTCGCGCCCGACCAGCCGCCGAAGGCCTTGCGCGCGGCGGAGACCGCGTCGCGGGTGTCCTTGCGGGTGCCCTGCGGGGCGTTGGCGAGCCACTCGCCGGTCTTGCGATCGGTCACCTCGTACACCCGTCCGCTCTCGGAGCGCGGGAACTTGCCGCCGACGAAGAGCTTGTAGGTCTTGTAGACGTCAAGGCGGAGTGCCGTGGTGGGCTCAGACATCGAGGTAGGCCTCCAGACCGTGGCGGCCGCCCTCGCGGCCGTAGCCCGACTCCTTGTAGCC
Source organism: Streptacidiphilus melanogenes (assembly GCF_000787835.1). GTDB lineage: Bacteria > Actinomycetota > Actinomycetes > Streptomycetales > Streptomycetaceae > Streptacidiphilus > Streptacidiphilus melanogenes. The sequence goes on along the minus strand of NZ_BBPP01000017.1, from coordinate 33,825 downwards.
GCCGAAGGGCGAGGTCGGGTCGAACTTGTTGAAGGTGTTGGACCACACCACGCCGGCGCGGAGCTTGCTCGCCATCCACAGGATGCGCGAGCCCTTCTCGGTCCAGATGCCGGCCGACAGGCCGTACGGGGTGTTGTTGGCCTTGGCGACGGCCTCCTCCGGCGTGCGGAAGGTCAGCACCGACAGGACCGGGCCGAAGATCTCCTCGCGGGCGATCCGGTGGGTGGCCGAGACGTTGCTGAACACCGTCGGCGCGAACCAGTAACCGGCGGACGGCAGTTCGCAGGAGGGAGACCAGCGCTCGGCGCCCTCGGCCTCGCCCGCGGCGGTCAGTTCCTGGATCCGCGCGAGCTGCGCGGCGGAGTTGATCGCGCCGATGTCGGTGTTCTTGTCCAGCGGGTCACCGACGCGCAGCGTCGACATCCGGCGCTTGAGGGCGTCCATGACGTCGTCGTGGACCGACTCCTGGACCAGCAGGCGCGAGCCCGCGCAGCAGACGTGGCCCTGGTTGAAGAAGATGCCGTCGACGATGCCCTCGACCGCCTGATCGACCGGCGCGTCGTCGAAGACGATGTTCGCGGCCTTGCCGCCGAGCTCCAGCGAGAGGCGCTTGGTCGTCCCGGCCAGAGTGCGGGCGATGGCGCGGCCGACCTCGGTCGAGCCGGTGAAGGCGACCTTGTCGATCTCCGGGTGCGCGGTCAGCGCGGCGCCGGTGCGTCCGTCGCCAGTGATGATGTTGACGACGCCCTTGGGCAGACCGGCCTGACGGCAGATCTCTGCGAAGCGCAGCGCGGTGAGCGGGGTGGTCTCGGCCGGCTTGAGCACGACCGTGTTGCCGGTGGCCAGCGCCGGGGCGATCTTCCACGCCAGCATCAGCAGCGGGAAGTTCCACGGGATGACCTGGGCGGCCACGCCCACCGGGCGCGGGTTGGACCCGTAACCGGCGAACTCCAGCTTGTCGGCCCAGCCGGCGTAGTAGAAGAAGTGCGCGGCGACCAGCGGCAGGTCGACGTCGCGGGTCTCCTTGATCGGCTTGCCGTTGTCGATCGACTCCAGCACGGCCAGCTCGCGCGAGCGCTCCTGGATGATCCGGGCGATGCGGAACAGGTACTTGCCGCGCTCGGCGCCGGGCAGGGCGGACCAGGAGGTGAACGCCTTGCGGGCGGCCGCGACGGCGCGGTCCACGTCGGCCTCGGTGCCCTGGGCGAACTCGGCGAGGACCTCCTCGGTGGAGGGGTCGACGGTCTTCAGGGCCTCGGAGCCGGTCGACTCGACGAACTCGCCGTCGATGAAGTGCCCGTACGTCGAGGCGATGTCACCCGCGGCGGCGCGCGACTCGGGCGCGGGAGCGTAATCGAACAGTGCCATGGTGATCAGTCCACCGTCACGTAGTCGGGACCGGAGTAGCGGCCGGAGGCCAGCTTCTGCCGCTGCATCAGCAGGTCGTTGAGCAGGCTGGAGGCACCGAACCTGAACCAGTCCGGGGAGAGCCAGTCGTCACCGAGGATCTCGTTCACCATGACCAGGTACTTCATGGCGTCCTTGGTGGTACGGATACCCCCGGCCGGCTTCACTCCCACCTGGATGCCGGTGGCACTGCGGAAGTCGCGGACGGCCTCCATGAGCACCAGCGTGTTGGCGGGGGTCGCGTTGACGGTGACCTTGCCGGTGGAGGTCTTGATGAAGTCGGCCCCGGCCAGCATCGCCAGCCAGGAGGCGCGGCGGATGTTGTCGTAGGTGACGAGCTCGCCGGTTTCGAAGATCACCTTGAGGTGGGCGGCGGTGCCGTCCGGGCGCTCGCAGGCCTTCTTGATCTCGGCGATCAGCTCGTAGATCTCCAGGTACCGGCCGGAGAGGAAGGCCCCCCGGTCGATGACCATGTCGACCTCGTCGGCCCCGGCGGCGACGGCCTCGGCGGTGTCGGCCAGCTTGACCGGCAGCCCGGCCCGGCCGGAGGGGAAGGCGGTGGCGACGGCGGCGACGTTGATCGGCGCGCCGCCGAGGGCGTCCTTGGCGAAGGGGACCATGTCCGGGTAGACGCAGACGGCCGCGGTGTGCGGGACGTCCGGGTTCCCGGGGTCGGGGTTCTTGGCCTTCTGGCAGAGCGAGCGCACCTTGCCGGGGGTGTCCGCACCCTCCAGCGTGGTGAGGTCGATCATGGAGATGGCCAGATCGATGGCGTACGCCTTGGCGGTGGTCTTGATCGACCGCGTGCCGAGACCTGCGGCGCGCGCCTGCAGGCCGACGGCGTCGATGCCGGGCAGCCCGTGCAGGAAGCGTCGCAGGGACGCCTCGGAGGAGGCGACCTCGGCGAGCCCGCTCGCGGCGAGGTGCCCGCTGACAGTGGAGGAGGAGGACATGCTCACCAATCCAGCATATCTACACGCGTAGCGTTTCGTCATGGGGGCGTCCGTGTGACTTTGCCCCGCCGATGCGATTCTGAGACCCGCCCTCCCGTGGTGAACGGGGTGAACTGGGGCAGAATCGATGACCATGAGCGACACCCCGGCCCGTGAGAACACGGCCCCCACGTTTCAGGACAAGGTCTACCGGAGCGGGGGCGGCATCGTCGGTGGCGTCCTGCTCCTGGTCCTGCTCTTCTGGCTCTGCATCGACGCGATGGTGCGGGGCGCGGGCACCGCGCCGGGCCTCGCGGCGTCGGTCCTCGTCCTCGGCACCCCGCTGATCGTCGCCTTCACCCTCTGGCCCCAGGTCCGCGCGGGCGCCGACCGGCTGCTGGTGCGCAACCCCTTCCGTACGGTCGAGACGCGGTGGGACGGGGTGGAGTCGCTCACCGCGGCGCTCTCCGTCGAGCTGCGGGCGGGCGGGCACAAGTTCGTCATCTGGGCGCTGCCGGTCTCGCTGCGCCAGCGGAAGCGCGCGAACCGCCGCGCGATGATCGACGCGGGGGACCGCGGCACCGTCTCCAACGCCCCGCGCTCCGCGACGGCGCGGCAGCCGCGCCCCAGCCTCTTCGGCGCGCCGACGGCGGGCTCCTCCTCGCAGCCGACGGAGGCGTACGCGGACAAGGCGGTCGACGAGCTGAACGAACGCGTGGCCGCGTACCGCGAGGCCCTGCCGGAGGATGCGGGCGCGCCGGAGGTCAAGGTCGCCTGGAGCTGGTGGATCATCGGCCCGATCGTCGCCGGCGCGCTGGCCCTGATCATCCTCCTCGCCGTCGGCTGACCCTTCGCTCGGGGAACTTGCACCGTCCAGGGGCCGCGGGGACGCGCGAGGACCACGGGCGTGCGGATGGCCCTGCGCGCTCGGGGCTCTAGGTGCGTGGGATGGGGGCCACCTCCCGGCCGAAGGCTGGGGGAGTGGCGCGCCGCGCGGCGGGGCCGCGGATCGGCACAGCACCGCGCCCCTGGCGTAGGGCAACCAGCTGCGGGAGCGGTGGCTGCCTGTCAGAGGAAGGCGGCTCGGAGGGTGGCGAGTTCGGGCTCGGTGACGCCGTGGGCGAGCAGGTACCGGGTCGCGTCGCCGTGGGTGGTGCGGAGGGAGGCGAGGAAGGCCGTGATGAGGCCCTCGTGGACCGGGCGGGAGCGGCGTTCCGTGCCGTGTTCGTCGACGTAGTAGACCGGACCGCGGTCCAGGCCGAGGCCGGTGTTGGAGAGGTGGTAGTCCGCGACGATGTCGGCGTCGGAGACGCCGAGCGCGGAGAGGAGGGTGGCCACCGTGACGCCGGTGCGGTCCTTGCCGACCGCGCAGTGGATCAGCGCGGGCAGCGCGCCCGGCGCGGCCAGCGCGCTGACGGACGCGGCGATCGCGGGGCCCGCCGTCGCCGACATGAAGGCGTAGAGGTCCTCCAGCGTCTCCTCGCCGGCCTCGGCGTCCCGCACGTCCCGCGCGTCGTGCGCGGTCTCGCGCTCCCGCGGCGGGAACGTCGGCAGGTGCAGGAAGCGGACCTCGCCGTCCAGCGGGTGGTCCGGCCAGACCTCGAGTTCCGGCGCGGACCGCAGGTCGATGATCGTGCGCAGGCCGAGCGCGGCCAGCCGCTCCGCGCCCTCCGCGGTCAGCTCGTGGAGGGAGCCGGCGCGGTACAGCAGCGCCTCGGCGACGCGGGCGCCGCTCGTCGTGGGGAAACCCCCGGCGTCGCGCAGGTTGCGCACGCCGGGGATGAGGATCAGGCGTTCGGCACCGAATATCGACACGCCGACAGCATGTCAGATCAGATGCCCGCCGCCACGGCCAGGTCCGTCTTGAGAGACGCCAGCAGCGCCGCCGCACGCTCCCGCGCGGCGCCCAGCTCGGCGACCCCGCCGACCGGCACCACGACCTCCAGGTAGCACTTCAGCTTCGGCTCCGTCCCGGACGGGCGGACCACGACGCGCGCCGAGGAGACCCCGGGGCCGGAGAGGTGGTAGCGCAGGCCGTCCGTGGGCGGAAGCTTCTCGGAGCCCGCCTCCAGGTCCTCCGCGGAGTCGACGGAGAGACCCGCGAGCCGCGTCGGCGGCTGCTCGCGGAGCCGGGCCATGGCGTCGGCGATGACGCGCAGGTCGGCGACGCGGACCGAGAGCTGATCGGTGGCGTGCAGGCCGTGGGTGGCGGCCAGGTCGTCCAGCAGGTCCTGCAGGGTGCGGCCCTGGGCCTTCAGGGTGGCGGCGAGCTCGGCCATCAGCAGGGCGGCGCTGACGCCGTCCTTGTCGCGGACGGCGTCGGGGTCGACGCAGTAGCCCAGCGCCTCCTCGTAGCCGTAGCGCAGGCCGTCGACCCGGGACAGCCACTTGAAGCCGGTCAGCGTCTCGGCGTAGCCGAGGCCCGCCGACTCGGCGATCCGGCCGAGCAGGGAGGACGAGACGATCGTCGTGGCGAAGGTGCCCTTCGCGCCCTTCGCGACCAGGTGGGCGGCGAGCAGCGCGCCGACCTCGTCGCCGCGCAGCATGCGCCAGCCGAGGGCGTGGTCCGGGTCGCCGGAGGGGATCGCGACCGCGAGGCGGTCGGCGTCCGGGTCGTTGGCGATGACGATGTCCGGCTGGTGCTCGGCGGCGGCCGCGAAGGCCAGGTCCATCGCGCCGGGCTCCTCCGGGTTCGGGAAGGAGACGGTCGGGAACGCCGGGTCGGGGTCGCCCTGCAGGGTGACCACGGTCGGCGCGGGGAAGCCCGCGTGCTCGAACGCGGCCAGGAAGGTGCCGCGGCCGACGCCGTGCATCGGGGTGTAGACGACGGACAGGTCACGCGGCGCGTGCTCGTCCACGACGGCGGCGGCGCGGGCCAGATAGGGCTCCAGCACGTCCGCCTCGGAGAGGACCTCCCAGCCCTCGACGGCCAGCGGCACCTCGTCGAGCGTGCCGACGGCGTCGATCTCGGCGGCGATCCCGGCGTCGTGCGGCGGGACGATCTGCGAGCCGCCGAACGCGCCGCCCAGGTAGACCTTGTAGCCGTTGTCGCGCGGCGGGTTGTGGCTGGCCGTCACGGCGATGCCGGCGGCCGCGCCGAAGTGGCGGACGGCGAAGGCGAGCACGGGCGTGGGCAGCGGGCCGTGGAGCAGTGCGGCCTTGAGACCCTGGGCGACCATCACCGCGGCGGTGTCACGCGCGAAGGCCTCCGAGTTGTGGCGGGCGTCGTAGCCGACGACGACGAGCCCGGCGCTCGCTCCGCGCTTGAGGTAGGCGGCGAGGCCCGCCGCGGCGCGGATGACCACGGCGCGGTTCATCCGCATCGGCCCGGCGCCCATCTCGCCGCGCAGCCCCGCGGTGCCGAACTGCAGGGTGCCGCTGAACCGTTCGGCCAGCTCGGACCAGGCCTTCTCGCTGCCCTCGTTCGGGTCCCCCTCGGCGGCGGCGAGGAGCGTGGAGAGCTCCTTGCGGGTCTCCGGATCCGGATCCTCGGCCAGCCAGATGCGCGCCCGGGAGAGCAGATCGCCGTCGTGGTGGGCAGTCATCGCGTCACGTCCTCGTCTTCGGAAGTCGCCGCGCAGGCGCGGTGCAAGTGCTGCAAGTGCCGTGCAAAGCCGTACAAAAAGCATGGCATCCGGCGTGCGAACCGTCGGATGCCATGCGGGGGATCGAAGAAAATGGAGGGTCAGATCCGTTCGAGGACCTTGGCCAGCAGCGCGCCCATGCGGGTGGCGGAGGCGCGGCCGGCCTCCAGGACCTCTTCGTGGTTGAGCGGCTCGCCGGTGATGCCGGCGGCCAGGTTGGTGACCAGCGACAGGCCGAGCACCTCGGCGCCGGCCTCGCGGGCGGCGATGGCCTCCAGCGTGGTGGACATGCCGACCAGGTCGCCGCCGATGGCGCGGACCATGCCGATCTCGGCCGGGGTCTCGTAGTGCGGGCCGGGGAACTGGACGTAGACGCCCTCCTCCAGGGAGGGGTCGACCTCCTGGCACAGCGTGCGCAGGCGCGAGGCGTACAGGTCCGTCAGGTCCACGAAGTTGGCGCCGACGATGGGGGACGCGCCGGTGAGGTTGATGTGGTCGCTGATCAGGACCGGCTGGCCGGGCTGCATGCCCTGGCGCAGGCCGCCGCAGCCGTTGGTCAGCACGACGGTGCGGCAGCCGGCCGCGACGGCGGTGCGCACACCGTGGGCGACGGCGGCGACGCCGTGGCCCTCGTAGTAGTGGGTGCGGCCGAGGAAGACCAGGGCGCGCTTGTCGCCGACCTTGATCGACCGGATCTTGCCGGCGTGGCCCGCGACGGCGGGGGCCGGGAAGCCCGGAAGCTCGGTGATGGCGAACTCGTAGTCGGGCTTGCCCAGTTCGTCGGCGGCGGGGACCCAGCCGGAGCCCATCACGAGCGCGACGTCGTGCGCGTGGCCCTCCGTGAGCTCGCGCAGGCGCGCGGCGGCGGCCGCGGCTGCCTCGTAGGGGCTGGCGGGAGTGGAGCCGGCGTTCGGCTGGGGGAAAGCGTTCACAGAACGAGGATAACCAGAAACTCCTACGCGCGTAGAGCACAAATGGATGACATTGAGGGTGATCTCGTGCCGGTCTTCGGATGAACACACGAAAACCCGCCGGTGTGCGGCTCTCCACGGGGCCTGCGTCCGTTCTCCGCGTCGCCGCCCGGCGGGCTCAGCAGGGGCGCTTGCGCAGCTCCATGACGTAGTCGTGCGGGGCCCCCGCCGACTCCGCCGCGTCGGCGATGATGCCGAGGTAGCGCGCGGACGGCAGACCGCCCTCGTAGTCGTTGAGGACGTAGGTCCACGCGGTGACGTCGCCGTCGAGGGTGTGCACGCGCACGCGGAGCTTGCGGTAGAAGCCGAGGGGCACGCCCTCCCAGCGGTCGAGCCCCTGCTCGTCCATGGGGGCGATGTCGTACAGGGCGACGAAGACCTGGTCCTTCTCGTCCTCGACGATCGTCGCGATCGAGCCCTCCCAGCCGAACTGCTCACCGCCGAAGGTCAGCCGCCAGCCGTCCAGCCAGCCCGTGCCGCGCAGCGGCGAGTGGGGGGCACGGCGACTCATCTGCCGCGCGTCGAGGTTGCTGGCATACGCGGCGTAGAGCGTCATGGGTCCTAGCGTACGGGCCGGTGCAAGGTGCGTCCGGTTGTGCGGGACAATGGGGTACGTGACTCGGATTGTGATCATCGGTGGCGGACCTGGTGGCTACGAGGCGGCGCTGGTCGCCTCGCAACTCGGCGCGGAGGTGACCATCGTCGACCGCGACGGCCTCGGCGGCGCCGCGGTGCTCACCGACTGCGTCCCCTCGAAGACGCTGATCGCGACGGCTGAGGTGATGACCACCTTCGACAGCTCCTACGAGGAGCTCGGCATCGTCGTCGCGGACGGCGAGAGCGCCGCGAAGGAACGCTTCATCGGCGTCGACCTCGGCAAGGTCAACCGACGCGTGAAGCGGCTCGCGGTCGCCCAGTCGCACGACATCACCCAGTCCGTCACCCGCGCGGGAGTCACCGTGGTGCGCGGGTCCGGCCGCCTGGAGGGCGGGCAGGCGCTCGACGGCTCGCGGGCCGTCATCGTCGACACCGCCGAGGGGGAGAGCCACGAGCTGCGCGCCGACGTCGTGCTGCTGGCCACCGGCACCCACCCGCGCGAACTGCCGGACGCCGAGCCCGACGGCGAGCGGATCCTGACCTGGACCCAGGTCTACAACCTGGAGGAGCTTCCCGAGGAGCTCATCGTGGTCGGCTCCGGCGTCACCGGCGCCGAGTTCGCCGGCGCGTACCAGGCGCTCGGCTCCAAGGTCACCCTGGTCTCCAGCCGCGACCGCGTGCTGCCCGGCGAGGACCCGGACGCCGCCACCGTCCTGGAGGACGTCTTCCGCCGCCGCGGCATGAACGTCATGGGCCGCTCCCGCGCCGAGTCCGCGCGCCGGGTCGGCGACAAGGTCGAGGTCACCCTCTCCGACGGCCGGGTCATCACCGGCTCGCACTGCTTGATGGCGGTCGGCTCGATCCCCAACTCCGAGGGCCTGGGCCTGGAGGCGGCCGGGGTGAAGACCTCCGACTCCGGGCACATCAAGGTCGACCGGGTCTCCCGCACCTCCGCGCCCGGCGTCTACGCCGCGGGCGACGTCACCGGCGTGCTGCCGCTGGCCTCCGTCGCGGCCATGCAGGGCCGCATCGCGATGTACCACGCGCTCGGCGACGCGGTGGCGCCGCTCAACCTGAAGACGGTCTCCTCCAACGTCTTCACCGACCCCGAGATCGCCACCGTCGGCTACAGCGCCGCGGACGTCGAGTGCGGGAAGATGGACGCCGTCTGCGTCAAGCTGCCGCTGCGCAGCAACGCGCGCGCGAAGATGCAGGGCATCCGCGACGGCTTCGTGAAGCTCTACTGCCGCCCCGGCACCGGCATCGTGGTCGGCGGCGTCGTGGTGGCCCCGAAGGCGAGCGAGCTGATCCACCCGATCTCGCTGGCCGTGGACCTGAACCTGACGGTCGAGCAGATCGCCAACGCCTTCACGGTCTACCCGTCCGTGTCGGGTTCGATCGCCGAGGCAGCCCGTCAGTTGCACGTGCGCAAGCGCGCAGAGGAGAGCTGACGGCGCGTTCGGGGAGCGCGCCGCGCCAGATGTGCGGCGCACAGTGTAGAGGTGTGCGCCGGTCCGCTGCGGACGTTTTGGGCAAGTAGGCGCAATCGCCTGAAAGCTAACGGTCGTGCACGTTACCGTCTGTTTCGTGTTCGCAGCAGAACGTCGTCAGTTGATCCTCGAAATGGTGCGAGCAAACGGAGCGGTCTCGCTCCGGGAGCTCGCCCGCGTCGTCCAGACCTCCGAGGTGACCGTACGCCGAGACGTACGCGCCCTGGAGGCCGAGGGCTTGCTCGACCGCCGGCACGGGGGCGCGGTGCTCCCCGGCGGATTCTCCCGAGAGCCCGGATACCCCCAGAAGACTCACCTCGCCGCCGCCGAGAAGAGCGCCATCGCCGACCTCGCCGCGACCATGGTCGCCGAGGGTGACGCCATCGTCGTCGGCGCCGGCACCACCACGCAGGAGCTTGCGCGTCGGTTGGCCCGGGTCCCGGGCCTCACCGTCGTGACCAACTCCCTGCTGGTCGCCCAGGCGCTGGCGCACGCCAACCGCGTCGAGGTGGTGATGACCGGGGGGACGCTGCGCGGGTCCAACTACGCCCTGGTGGGCAGCGGCGCCGAGCAGTCCCTGCAGGGTCTGCGGGTCACCCGCGCCTTCATCTCCGGCAGCGGGCTGAGTGCGGAGCGCGGCCTGTCCACGACGAACATGCTGAGCGCGTCCGTCGACCGCGCGCTGGTCAACGCGGCGGCGGAGGTCGTGGTCCTGGCGGACCACAGCAAGCTCGGCAACGACACCATGTTCCAGACCGTCGCGAGCGAGGCGATCACCCACCTCGTCACGGACGAGCAGGCGACGCTGGTCGAGCCCGCGGCCCGCGAGCTGGACGCCCTGGCGGACTGCGGCGTCCAGGTCCAGCTGGCCCCGCTGACACCCCCGACGAACAGCTTCCCGGCGTCATCCCCCCAGGACGCCCCGCGCCGGCCGGCGACGTTCCCAGGGCAGCGCAGGGGCCCCGTGCCGGTGGCCTCCGGCAGGAGGTGACCTCAGGGGCGCGGGGCTCTGCCCGATGACTGCGTGCGCGAGACATCACCCGATGGGGGTACCCCCGGCCGAAGGCTGGGGGAGGATGGCCCTGCGCGTTCGGGGACCGACCTCGTGGGTGGCTTGTCGCGCACGCCGTTGTGGAGCAGAGCCTCGCGCCCCTGAGTCTGCATCCGACGCGCGATGACAGTGCAGGCCATCAACTGGATCTGATGGAAGAGCATGAGCGGTAGCACCGTGAGGCTCACCGCTGAGGCGGGGAACAGCACGGCGGCCATGGGCAGGCCACTGGCCAGGCTCTTCTTGCTGCCGCAGAAGATCAGCACGATCCGGTCCTCGCGGGAGAAGCCCAACCGCCTGCCCGCGAGTGTCGTGACGCCGAGAACCGCGAGGAGCAGCGCCAGGCACACCCCCAGCAGCAGGGCCAACCGCGCCAGGGAGAGCGAGGACCAGACGCCGTCCACCATGCCCTCGGAGAACGCGCTGTAGACGACCAGCAGGATCGACCCCCGGTCGACCAGCGTCAGCGCGGGCCTGTGCCGGGATATCCACCCGGCGATCCAGCGGCGCGAGAGCTGGCCCACCAGGAACGGCAGCAGCAGCTGCAGCAGCAGGTCCACCGCCGAGCCGGCGTCGATGCGGGCGCTGCCGCCCATCAGCCATGCCGTGAGCAGTGGTGTCAGGACGATGCCGATGAGGCTGGAGAAGGAGGCCGCGCAGACTGCCGCGGCGACGTTGCCGCCCGCGATCGAGGTGAACGCGATCGAGGACTGCACCGTGGAGGGCAGCAGCGTCAGGAAGAGCACGCCCTTCGCCAGCGACGCGCCCAGCACGGGCGCGGTCAGCGCCTGCGCGGCGACGCCGAGCAGCGGGAAGAGGGCGAAGGTGGCAAGCATGATCGCCAGGTGCAGGCGCCACTGCTTAGCGCCGTCCAGGGCGGCCCTCGGCGAGAGCCGCGCGCCGTACAGGAAGAACAGCAGGCCGATCGCGACCTCGGTGGCGACCGACACCGCGTGCGCGGCGCCGCCCCGGGCCGGGACCAGCGCAGCGAGGCCCACGGTCGAGAGGATCGCCAGCAGATACGGGTCGACGCCCGCCCGGCCGAGCGCGTTGCGCAGGGCCGGGACGGGCGTCGACGTGGTGCCGTGGCGCCGGGGTATCAGCGAGCTCAGTCCTTGATCTCGCAGATCACCGCGCCGGAGGTGACCGTGGCGCCGACCTCGGCGGTGATGCCGACGACGGTGCCCGCCTTGTGGGCGTTGAGCGGCTGCTCCATCTTCATCGCCTCGAGGACGACGACCAGGTCGCCCTCGGCGACGGTCTGGCCCTCCTCGACGGCGACCTTGACGATGGTGCCCTGCATCGGCGAGGCGAGGGTGTCACCGGAGACGGCGGAGCCGCCCTTGCCGGAGACGGCGCGGCGCTTGGCCTTGCCCGCCGCGGCCTTGGCCGGGGCCGCCGAGGCGACGCCGAGACCGGCCGGGAGGGAGACCTCGATGCGCTTGCCGCCGACCTCGACGACGACGGTCTCGCGGCCGCCCTCGCCCTCCTCCTCGCCGGCGCCGGCGCCGGCGAACGGGGGGATGGTGTTGTCGAACTCGGTCTCGATCCAGCGGGTGAAGACCGTGAACGGCGCGTCGCTGCCGGTGAGCTCGGGTGCGAACGCCGGGTCGACGACCACCGCGCGGTGGAACGGGATGGCGGTGGCCATGCCCTCGACGTTGAACTCGGCCAGCGCGCGGGCGGCGCGCTGCAGCGCCTGCTTGCGGGTGGCGCCGGTGACGACGAGCTTGGCCAGCAGGGAGTCCCAGGCCGGGCCGATGACGCTGCCGGACTCGACACCGGAGTCCAGGCGGACGCCGGGGCCGGACGGCGGGGCGAACAGGGTGACCGTCCCGGGGGCCGGCAGGAAGCCGCGGCCCGGGTCCTCGCCGTTGATGCGGAACTCGAAGGAGTGGCCGCGCAGCTCCGGGTCGTCGTAGCCCAGCGGCTCGCCGTCGGCGATGCGGAACATCTCGCGCACGAGGTCGATGCCGGTGACCTCCTCGGAGACCGGGTGCTCGACCTGGAGGCGGGTGTTGACCTCGAGGAAGGAGATGGTGCCGTCGTTGGCGACGAGGAACTCGCAGGTTCCGGCGCCGACGTAGCCGGCCTCCTTCAGGATGGCCTTGGAGGCCCGGTACAGCTCCGCGACCTGCGCCTCGCTGAGGAACGGCGCGGGGGCCTCCTCGACGAGCTTCTGGTGGCGGCGCTGCAGCGAGCAGTCACGGGTGGAGACGACGACCACGTTGCCGTGCTGGTCGGCGAGGCACTGGGTCTCGACGTGGCGCGGCTTGTCGAGGTAGCGCTCGACGAAGCACTCGCCGCGGCCGAAGGCGGCGACGGCCTCGCGGACGGCGGACTCGTACAGCTCGGGGATCTCCTCGAGCGTGCGGGCGACCTTCAGGCCGCGACCGCCACCGCCGAAGGCGGCCTTGATGGCGATCGGCAGGCCGTGCTCCTGGGCGAACGCGACGACCTCGTCCGGGCCGGAGACCGGGTCCGGCGTGCCGGCGACCAGCGGCGCACCGGCGCGCTGGGCGACGTGACGGGCGGTGACCTTGTCACCGAGGTCACGGATGGCCTGCGGCGGCGGCCCGATCCAGATCAGACCCGCGTCCAGGACGGCCTGGGCGAAGTCGGCGTTCTCGGAGAGAAAGCCGTAGCCCGGGTGGATGGCGTCCGCGCCCGAGTCGGCTGCGGCCTTCAGTACCTTCGCGATGTCCAGATAGCTGCTTGCCGGCGTGTCGCCACCGAGAGCGAAGGCCTCGTCGGCAGCGCGGACGTGCAACGCGTCCCGGTCAGGCTCGGCGTAGACGGCGACGCTGGCGATCCCGGCATCGCGGCAGGCACGGGCGACGCGGACAGCGATTTCTCCGCGGTTGGCGATGAGCACCTTGCGCACAATGGCTCCCTTCTTGAACCCCGGAGAGTCTAGGGAATCGCGAGGTGTACCCACGAGTCCGTTCCGGTGGTGACCTTGCCCACACGCAGGGTGAGCAGTGCTTTCCACGGTACGCCGTCCGGGTTGTGGCGGGGTTGAGCACACCTCTTCCGCCGTTGACTACTACTCAGTAAGGTGCGCCCATGCGGAGATGGACGGCGATATCGGCGACGGTCCTGCTGGTGCTGGAGGCGGGCGTCTCGCTGCTGGCGGCCCTGTTGCTCGGCGCGGTGGCGCACAAGCAGCACATGCAGTTCGCGGGCGTGTCGTACACGGCGATCGCCGACGCCTCGTACGTGGGCCTCGGCCTGCAGGCGGTCTTCCTGCTGCTGGTCGCGGGCGTGCTGATCCGCGTGGCGGTGGGCGCTCAGGACCGCCCGTTCGGGCGGCCCACCCGTTTCCTGCTGATCGCCGCGGCGGTCTTCCACGGCGTGCTGGCGGCGTTGATGCTGGCCCTTTCGGGGGTGTGGACCTTCCTGGTCGTCGCCCTCACGTTGACGCTTCTTGTCCTGATGTTCTTCACTCCGACGCGACCGTCGCCGCAGCAGGCGCCGGTGCCTGCTGCGCCGGCTTCGTGACATCCGCCACGAACTCGACGACGTCGGATCCGTAGTTGTCCGGCTGGAGCACCTTGAAGAGCAGTGCGAAGGTGCCGACCGCACCGTGCTTGTGACTCAACTCACGGTACGCGCGACGAAGATGGCGTACTCCGGCGAGGTTCGACACGGCGGTCTGACCGCAGATCAGGAACGTCGGCAGCCCCTGCGCGCCGACCGCGACCCGGGCGAGCAGCACGTAGTCGGCCACCCCCGCCTCGCGCGCGTAGTGGGTGCCGCCGATGACGAACTCGTTGGTCTTGGTGACCTCCCACTCCGCGAAGTGGGAGAAGCCGGGGAACTTCAGCTTCAGGTGCGCGGCCGTCCGCTCGTTGGCGACGGGTCCGCCGATGCAGAACTCGGCGCGGTCACCGATCCCTTGGCGGATCTGGTTGGCGGGCAGCACGGTGTACTGGGCGCCGCACTCGTACACCAGGGCGGAGAGCTCCATCAGCCCGTAGACGTCGTTCTGCGCGACGATGCGGTCGCCGTCCGCGGAGCCCGCCTTGCGCGGCACGACGAGCAGCGCGTTGCCACCGCTGCGCAGACCGAAGAACGCGCGCTTCCGGTCCAGTCGCCGACGCCTCAACAGCGCCTGCAGCAGCCACGCGAGCGCTGCGCTGACGGCGCTGGAGGTCACCCCGAGCACGATGTTCCATATGTCGCCGCTGTTCACTGGCCTGCCCCCGAGCAGAAGTCGCGCCGGACCGAATCCGGGATTCCGACAGAGAGCATGCCCTACCGGCGGGTTCACGCCCAGAGGTCGGTGATCCTCACGTCGACCTCGGCCAGGAGCCTGCGCAGCAACGGAAGTGACAGGCCGATGACGTTGCCGTGGTCGCCCTCGATGCGGTCGACGAACGGGGCGCTGCGGCCGTCCAGGGTGAAGGCACCGGCGACGTGGAGCGGCTCGCCGGAGGCGACGTAGGCGTCGATCTCCGCGTCGTCGGGGGTGCCGAAGTGGACCGTGGTGGAGGCCGTCGCCGACGCGCGGGCGCCGGTACGGGTGTCGATGACGCAGTGGCCCGTCTGAAGGACGCCGCTGCGGCCGCGCATGGACGTCCAGCGGGCGCGGGCGTCGGTGGCGTCGGACGGCTTGCCCAGAGCCTTGCCGTCCAGCTCCAGGACGGAGTCGCAGCCGACGACGAGCTCGCCGTCGGCCAGCGCGGCGGCGACAGCGGCCGCCTTCGCCTCGGCGAGGACCAGCGCGAGCTCCGCCGGCGTGGGCGCGGAAAGCGCGTCCTCGTCGACGCCGCTGACGATCACCTTCGGGTCCAGGCCGGCCTGCCGCAGCAGGCCGAGGCGCGCGGGGGAGGCGGAGGCGAGGACGAGCGTGCGCTTCGGGCTGGTCATGCCACCAGGGTAGAGGGCTCCGCGTGTCCGGCCGGAAGGCGGTTCTCAGACCATGACCACGATCATCGCCAGGGACATGCACAGGGCGATGAGGATGCCGACCCGCCGGAGCAGCCCGCGGATGCGGGCCGCTTCCGCCGGGGTGTCGTCCGTGGGATCTGACCAGAGCACGCGTCAACTGTGCGCCGCGGGCCTGCGGCGGTGCATGAGTACGCGTACTCAACTTGCCCGCCGGTGCCGTGAACCAGCCCCTGTGGTCCGTCCGCGGACGGACCACAGGGGCTGTTCTGCGCCGGTGCGGGCAGGACCTCAGCGGCCGGCCCAGGCGGAGGTGCGCCAGGCGTTCGGGCCCGGGTGGGGCATCCGCCGCACCAGGGCCGCGCGGTCGCGCCAGACGTCGGCGCGGGACTGCTCCGGGGCGGCAGCGGCGCCGGCTGCCGCCCGGGCCGAGACCACCGCCAGGACGGCGGCGAGCTCCTCGGGGTTGGGCTGCCCGTGCAGCACGCGGATAGGGGCCATCAGGCCGGTACCTCTCTTCCGACTTGCGACAAGCCGACGACGGGCGGTTACAGCGGGATGTTGCCGTGCTTCTTCGGCGGCAGGGTCTCGCGCTTGTTGCGCAGCGCGCGCAGGCCCCTGACGATGTGCTGGCGGGTCTCCGAGGGCAGGACCACCGCGTCGACGTAGCCGCGCTCGGCCGCGATGTACGGGTTGAGCAGGGTGTCCTCGTAGTCCTGCATCAGCTCGGCCCGCTTCGTCTCCGGGTCGTCGGCCGCGGCGATGGTGCTGCGGTGCAGGATGCCCACCGCGCCCTGCGCGCCCATGACGGCGATCTGCGCCGTCGGCCAGGCCAGGTTGAGGTCCGCGCCCAGGTGCTTGGAGCCCATGACGTCGTACGCGCCGCCGAAGGCCTTGCGGGTGATGACCGTGATCAGCGGGACGGTCGCCTCGGCGTAGGCGTAGATCAGCTTGGCGCCGCGGCGGATGATGCCGTCCCACTCCTGGTCCGTGCCGGGCAGGAAGCCGGGGACGTCGACGAAGGTCAGCACCGGGATGTTGAACGCGTCACAGGTCCGCACGAAGCGGGAGGCCTTCTCGGAGGCGTCGATGTCCAGGCAGCCGGCGAACTGCATCGGCTGGTTGGCGACGACGCCGACCGGGTGACCCTCGACGCGACCGAAGCCGGTCAGGATGTTCGGCGCGAACAGGGACTGCGTCTCCAGGAACTCGCCGTCGTCGAGCACGTGCTCGATGACCTTGTGCATGTCGTACGGCTGGTTGGCCGAGTCCGGGACGATCGCGTCCAGCTCCTCGTCCTCGGCGGTGGTGGCGAGGTCCGCCTCCTCCGGGAACGCAGGCGGCTCCTCCAGGTTGTTCGACGGCAGGTAGGACAGGAGCGCCTTGACGTACTCGATGGCCTCCTTCTCGTCCGAGGCCATGTGGTGCGCCACGCCCGACTTGGAGTTGTGGGCCCGGGCGCCGCCCAGCTCCTCCATGCCGACGTCCTCGCCGGTGACCGTCTTGATGACGTCCGGGCCGGTGATGAACATGTGCGAGGTCTGGTCGGCCATCACGATGAAGTCCGTGATCGCGGGAGAGTAGACCGCGCCGCCCGCGCAGGGGCCCATGATCAGCGAGATCTGCGGGATCACGCCGGAGGCCAGCACGTTGCGGCGGAAGATCTCGCCGTAGAGGCCGAGCGAGGCCACGCCCTCCTGGATGCGGGCGCCGCCGGAGTCGTTGATGCCGATCATCGGGCAGCCGGTCTTCAGGGCGAAGTCCATCACCTTGACGATCTTCTCGCCGAAGACCTCGCCGAGGGACCCGCCGAAGACGGTGAAGTCCTGGGCGAAGACCGCGACCTGACGGCCGTCGACGGTGCCGTAACCGGTCACCACGCCGTCGCCGTAGGGGCGGTTCTTCTCCTGGCCGAAGTTGGTGGAGCGGTGCCGGGCGAACTCGTCGAACTCGACGAAGGAGTCCTCGTCCAGCAGCTGACGCACCCGCTCACGGGCCGTCATCTTGCCCTTGGCGTGCTGCTTCTCCACGGCTCGCGCCGAACCCGAGTGGACCGCCTCGTCGATGCGGCGGCGCAGGTCGGCGATCTTGCCGGCGGTGGTGTGGATGTCCACGTCGGCGTTGGCGTGGTCGGCGGAGGACATGGGTGGGCGGCTCCCGTCAGGAGGGGTAGTACCGCTGGCGTTCCAGCAAGGGGATACGCGCGGCACCAACGGGTGGGTTTCCGATCAGTAGGTTAGCCACGACGGCCTGCCTCGGATATGGCGAGTGACAGGGGTCATACGCTAGGTGTCGTGAGCGAATCCCCCTGGAGTGACCTTGACCGCCCGCCGCTGCGGGCCGCGCAGCTGAACCGCGACCCGGGGCGGCTCGGCGCGCTGTGGAACAGTGTCGACGTCGTCACCGAGACCGGCTCGACCAACGTCGACCTGGCGAATCTCGCCGCCAAGGGCGCTCCGGAGGGCGCGGTGCTGGTCGCCGAGGTCCAGACCCACGGCAAGGGCCGGCTCGACCGCAGCTGGTCCGCGCCGCCCCGCTCGGGGATCTTCCTGTCCGCGTTGCTCCGTCCGAGTGACGCGGGCGTGCCGCGGGACAACTGGAGCTGGCTGCCGCTGCTGGTCGGCGTCGCCGCGGCCAGCGCGCTCACGCGCGCGGCGGAGACCCAGGTGCGACTGAAGTGGCCGAACGACCTGCTGGTCACCGTGGGCAAGGAGGAACGCAAGGTCGGCGGCATCCTCACCGAGCTGGCCGACAACGGGCGCGCGGTGATCGCGGGCATGGGCGTCAACGTCACCCTGCGTGAGAGCGAGCTGCCGGTGCCGACGGCGGGTTCGCTGGCGCTGGCTCAGGCGGCCGTGACGGACCGCGAGATCCTGCTGCGCGAGCTGCTGCGCACCTTCTCCGAGCTGTACCAGGAGTGGTGCGCGGACGGCGGCGACCCGACCGCGACGCGGCTGCGCGAGGCGTACCTCTCCCAGTGCGCGACCATCGGCAAGCACGTGCGGGTGCTGCTGCCCGGCGACACGCAGGTGGTCGGCGAGGCTGTCGACGTCGACGACCTCGGCCGGCTGGTGCTGCGCGAGCCGAGCGGCGCGGAGCACGCCGTCTCCGCGGGCGACGTGATCCACGTGCGGGGCGCGTGAGCCGGGGAGCCCCAGCCGGGGCGTGTGAGCCGGGGCGTGTGTATTCCGGCGTGTGAGTTTCCAGCGCGTGGGTTCTCACCGGGGCGGATGCTCCGGACAGGCCCATTCCGTGCGAGTATCACTGGGCGAGGTGTGAGCAAGGACACGCCCGTCGCGGGGGCACGGGTGCGTCACAAGGACGGACGGGACGGCGAACAGGTGGGCGACCGGGAACGGGAGCGGGATCGACTCGGTGCTGAGCAGCACCACCGCGACTCCGTGGCCCTGCAGCTGGAACAGCTGATCCTGGACTCGGAGCGCCAGTACACCCCCTACCAGGCGGCCCGCGCCGCCGGCGTCTCCATGGAGCTCGCCTCCCGCTTCTGGCGCGCCATGGGCTTCGCCGACATCGGCCAGTCCCGCGCGCTGACGGAGACCGACGTCATCGCGCTGCGCCGACTCGCGGGCATGGTCGAGGCGGGTCTGCTGAGCGAGCGGATGGCCATCCAGGTCGCCCGCTCCACCGGCCAGACGACCGCCCGGCTGGCGGAGTGGCAGATCGACACCTTCCTTGAGCACCTCACCTCCGCCTCCGAGCCGGGCCTGACCCGGGCCGAGGTCGCCTACCCGCTGGTCGAGCTGCTGCTGCCGGAGCTGGAGCAGTTCCTCATCTACGTCTGGCGCCGTCAGCTGGCGGCCGTCACCGGCCGGGTCGTCCAGGCGGAGAACGACGAGGAGATGCAGAGCGGCCGTCTTGCGGTCGGCTTCGCCGACCTGGTCGGCTTCACGCGTCTGTCCCGCCGTCTGGAGGACGACGAACTCGGCGAACTGGTCGAGAACTTCGAGACCACCTGCGCGGATCTGGTGGCCGGTCGCGGCGGACGCCTGGTCAAGACCCTCGGCGACGAGATCCTCTTCGTCGCGGACGAGGCGGCGACGGCGGGCGACATCGGACTCGCCCTGGTGGAGACGCTCGGCAAGGACGACTCGATGCCGGCCCTCCGGGTCGGCATCGCCTTCGGCACGGTGACCACACGCATGGGCGACGTCTTCGGCACGACGGTGAACCTGGCGTCCCGCCTCACCTCGATCGCCCCGAAGGACGCGGTGCTGTGCGACGAGGAACTCGCCGGCGCGCTGGAACGCGAGGGCGCGGTCCCCCCTTCGGAGGAGGGCGGAACGGACGCCCTGCAGACCATCTCCTCGGTCGGCGTCACCCCCGCCTCCAGCGAGGGCCAGCACGTCCAACCACCCCTGCCGGACGCGGAGTACCGCTTCTCCCTCCAACCCATGTGGCGCCGCCCGGTCCGCGGCCTCGGCCTGGTCGAACCCTGGCTCCTCTCCCGCCGCACCCCGGGCGCGTGAGCCGCTGGGCCGTTCAGTCCGTCGTCCTTCTCACGCCTGCTCGCTCGCGCCGATGCGGGCGCGGAGGGGCTCGGGGAGCGGGTAGGGGATTTCGGCGGGGAGGAGAGCATCCGCCTTCCCTGCCTCGCCCGCGCGGACGAGAGCGTGGGTCTCGTGTGCGAGCGCGGTCACGTCCGTGATGCCGACGATCCACTCGTCCACGTAGCGGCGGACGGCCTCGCCGGTCAGGCCGATCTGGATCGCGCGGTGGGGGAGCTCCTGCTGGTTCGTGGAGCGCTCGGGATCCCACTGGATCCGCACGGGGCTCTCGCGCAGCAGTTGCTTCCACTCGGCGGCGGAGTCGTGCCGCTTGCGGTCGTAGTGGCTCAGACACGCATGCGCGAGCGCCCACTCGAACCCGCTCCGCCTGATCCGCACGGCCAGCACCCGCTCCTGCCCCGGCTTCTCGCCCCACCCCGAGCGGTACATCATCCAGCGGAACGACGGCTTGATCCACGTCATCCGCTCCCGCCTGAACGGCGCGACGAACGTCCCGGCCTCGAGCGCGGGGTCGGCGATGGCGGGGGAGTAGGCCTGATAGACGGTCAGGGCATCGTCGTCATAGGCGGCTCGGATCTGTCGCAGGGGCCGGGCTTCCATTTCCATGGCGAGAAGCGAAGCAGCCGCGCCGTGGCTTCGTCGAACGGATTCCGGGGTCCGGAGCGCGGGGTCCCGTTGCCGACTCTGTTGATCCGGCCCGTGGCCACGGTCTCCGCGATGAAGTCGGCGGCCTTCAGCACGGACCGGAGAGGTCGAAGACAGGCAGGTCATGCTCTGCCTGAGGATCCGTGATCGAGAAGATCCACTCACCGTACGGGAAGTCGCTGACAGCCGTGAGTGAGCGACCGTCGTCGAAGACGAGGAGCAGGTCCCGGTACTCCCCGTGGGTTTCCAGGGAGAGGGCCGCGACCCGGTGCCCGATGAGCGAGTCGAGCGTCTCTCCCTCGGAACCCGGACCTTCCAGGCGCCAGTCGGTGTTGATGCGATAGTGCCACTCGGCGCCACCGACCAGAACCCCGTCGGGGTCCGGCGTGACCGTGGTGACGGTGAGCGGCAGATGTGATGAGGCGTCGGCGAGGAGGGGGTCCACTACGGTTCCAGTTCTACGTGGGTCCGGGATCGTACGTATTCCTTGTTGAACTGCTTGGGGGTCATGTTCGGGGGGACCTGGACCCCCTTCGGGGGCTGTACGGGCTTCCCGGTGAACGGGCTGATCGGCGCGTCCGAACCGTTGGTGAACGACGCGCGGAGGCCGGCGCCGTTGGCCCCCGCCTGAGGCTGCATGATCCGCACGCGGCTGCCGTCCGGGAGTTCGAAACCGGTACCTGCGGACTTGGTCGCGAACGTGCCGAATCCAGGCTCGCCGGCGTCGACCGCCGCCTGGAGCCCCTGCTCGAACTCCGCGGCGCTCTTCGGGACGGCGACGCCATCCGCCGAGGCGATGAAGCCGGGCCCGGGGGGATGAGGAGAAAGGCCGAGCGGGTCGAGCCAGACGTGCGGGTTGCGCACGTAGGCATACGGGTCGGGGCCGGGCGCCAGGCCCAGCGGATCCGGAGAGAGGTAGCGGGCGGTCTCGGGGTCGTAGTAGCGATGGTAGTTGTAGTGCAGTCGGGATTCCGGGTCGAAGTACTGGCCCGGAAAGCGGAGCGGCGTGTACGTGTCGGCGCCGGCAGGCCAGGCGGTTCCTCCCCAGATGCGCGACGAGGCTCGCCAGGCGAGCTTTCCCCCGGCGACGTCGAACAGTTCGGTCGGCGTCCCCACGAGGTCGGTCATCGCGGCGAAGAACCGCCGGGTCGTGCGGTCGCCGACCAGGAGATGCTCGGTCTGCGCGAGCGGATGACGGCCGAGGTGGTCCCAGGTGAGGGTGTGCGGCCCCGGTAGGTAGTCGGCCTGGGTGGTCTGTTCGACGAGGGTGGACGAGTCCCAGGTGAAGTCGGTGGTCTCGGCCGTGGCGCCGCCGGGCAGGACGCGTTCCTTGCTGATCCGTCGACCGAAGGCGTCGTAGCGGTAATGCCAGCGACTCCCGTCGGGAGTCTCCACATCCGTCAGCCGGTCGGCGTCGTCCCAGGTGTAGACCCAGGCCGTAGGGGGCCCGGCGTCAGCGGCAGCCACCTCGCGGCGGATCACGCGACCACAGCCGTCATGGTGGTAGGTCACATGCTGGTAGAGAGGGGAGCCGTTGGCGTCGTAGGCGCATCGCTCGGTGCGCCGCTGGGAGTGTGCGGCCGTGACCCGGCCGACCTCGTCGAGTTCGAACGCCTGCTCGCCGGAGCGCTGGTCCGCCACACCTTGGAGGCTCCCGTCCGCGCGATAGCTGTACCCGCGCGCCTGGAGGGTCGAGAGCCCGCCCTCGTCGAGCCGGACGGCCATGCTCTGTTCTGCCAGCCGGCCCGAGGAGTCCCAGGAACTGGACAGTTGCAACCGATGGTCGATCTCGCGCACGACCTCGTACCCGCGCGCATCGAAGGTGAAGTCCAGCCGGCCGCCAGGGGTTGCGAGATGGGCGGGGCGTCCCGTGGCGTCGTACGTCCAGGTGCTGGTGTTGCCTCCCGGAGTCCGGCGTGAGAGCCGCCGCCCCACGGCGTCGCGCGTGAGCCTCAGTTCGCGTCCGTTGACCGTTTCGCTCAGAAGATTGCCAAGGGCGTCCACGGACCGTCGAATGTCCGCATCGGAGTTCGTGGCCTGCAGGAGGTGCCCGCGTGGGTCGTACCGGAACCGGGTGAGCCGGTCGCCGCCATGGACCTTCCCGATCACGCGGCCGAGCAGGTCGTAGGAGAACTCCGTCCGCCGGCCCTGCGGATCGGTCCGCCCGACGATCTGGCCGGCGGCGTCGCGGACGTACCGCGTCTCGCGGCCCTCGAAGTCCTGCTCCTGGACGAGTCGACCGGCAGCGTCGTAGGTGTAGCTCCAGGTCCGTCCGCGCGCGTCGGTGGCGGCGACGAGTTGCATGTGCGCGTCGTGACGGAGACTCATGCGAGTGCCGTCAGGCTCGGTCCGGGCGGACAGGGTTTCGAAGTGCGTGTACTCGGACCGAGTGGTCGCGCCCGTCTCGTCCGTGTGAGTCAGACAGTTGCCTTCAGGGTCGTACGACCAGAGTTGCGTGGAGCCGTCCTGGGCTGTTCGACGGGCAAGATGTCCCTCGACCGTCCAGTCCAGGGATGTGGCGTGGCCGAGACCGTCCGTGATCCGGCGAACCCGGCCGAACGCGTCGCGCAGGTATCGCGTCGTCTCTCCGGAGGGGGACGAGACCAGCACGGGGAGTCCGGCTGCGTCACAGTGAACCTGGCTGGATCCGCCCGTCCGGTGGTCGATTCCGGACAGATGGCCGCGCTCGTCGTAGGTGTACCGGGTCACCGCCCCGAGCGGGTCCGTTGCCGAGGTCCGGCGCCCCGCCTCGTCGTACGTCCGGAGCAGCACCGCGCCGCCCGGTTCGACGATGCGGGTGGGGAGGCTGAGCTCGCCCGCGTACTCGGCGGTGGTGCGTTCGCCGTCCGGGCGGATGACGGTGGTGAGGTCGCCGGCGCCGTCGTATTCGTAGCGCGTGGTGCGCCCGAGGGGGTCGGTCTCGCTGAGGAGGCGGTCGAACCGGTCTCGCTCGTAGCGGGTGGCGTTGCCCAACGGGTCGACGATCGCGACGACTTGGTGGCGGTCGTTGATGTGGTACCGCGTCGCGTAGCCGAGGGCGTTGGTCTCCGTGTGGACGCGCAGGCCGGTGGCCGGATCGGGCTCCCCGTAGTGGAAGGTGAAGCGAAGCGAGTCGTCCTCGCCGCCCTCGTCGACGACCCGGCCCCGGCTGTCGTAGACGTACCAGTAGCGGCTGTTGTTGCGGTCCGTCCAGGAGGTGACGCGGTCCCAGGCGTCGTAGGTGAACCGCATCGGCAGGCTGGAGGAGTTGTAGACCTCGGTGAGGTTGCCGTCCTCGCCGTAGGCGTAGCGCAGCAGTTCCTGGTCGCCGCCGTCCGGGGCGGCTCCCGCCAGGAGGAGGGCGGTGATGCGGTCGCGGTCCGTCGTCACCAGGAGCCGGTAGCCGCCGGAGTGCTGGATGGCCAGCGGGGTACCGGCGCCGTCGTACTCCAGGTCGTAGTGGCGGCCGGAGCGGTCCCGGACGCGGGTGAGCAGGGCCGTCGCCCCGTCCGCCTGGACGGTGAACTCGCGGACCAGGCCGGTGCCCGGTTCGGTCACGGTGTAGAGGCGGCCGCGGGCGTCGACGCCCAGGAGGCGTCGGTCGCCCGCCGAGGCCTGGACGGGCTCGCCGGGCTCGGGATGCGGGTACGCCTGGGTGACCCGGTCGGCGCGGATGTGGACGACGCCCTCGGCGTCGATCTCCAGGCGTTCGTCGAAGGTGCAGACCCAGCGACGGCCCATCCAGCGCCCGGCCCGGTAGCCGGACTCGAAGTTGCGGGTGAACAGCAGCGGCAGCGAGCCCGGCAGGGAGGCGTCGACCTGGTCGATGTACATCCGGCCCGTCGCCATGTCGACCGGCTCACCGCCGCCGCAGACGGCGTCCTCGGTGCGGCCGGCGTCGTGCGGGTCCTGGACCTGCTCACGGCCGGCGCCGCCCTCCGGGCCGCCGCCCTCGCCCGGGCTGGAGGACGGGCCGCCGCCGGAGGGCGCGTGCGGGTCGTGCGGGGTGGTGCCGGCGTGCTCGGCCGACTTGCCGAGGTCGTCGACGGTCTTCGCCTCGTTCTCCGCGGCGTGCTCGGCGACCTGGGTGGTCTTCTCCTCGGTGTCCTTGAGGATGGAGTGGTAGGCCTTGCTGAAGTCCTGGGCGAGGCCCTGCTCCGCCTTCTTCGCCGCGTCTCCGACCGCCTGCGCGATCTCGCTCATTCCCCCGTGGTCCCGTCTTCGTCGGTTCGGCTCGTGTTGTTCGGACTACTCGAAGCTCATCCCCGCGAGCCGGCCGCTCAGGACCTGTGCGTGGCCCTGCACCGTCTCCGCGTGGACGGCGAAGAGCTGGGCGTGGGCCTTGAGGTTGTCCGGGTGGATCATGAAGCCGTCGCCCGGGCCGCTGCCGCTGACGCCGAGCATGTCCTCCAGTGCCGAGTAGGTCATGCCCGCGACGGCCTTCTCGACGACGCCCAGCAACGGCGTCAGCGCCGCCTCGATGACCTGGCCGATGATGTACTGGACCAGCTGCTGCTCCAGGAAGTCGACGGCCTTCTCGGCCGCCTCCACGATCAGCGCCTCGGCGGCCTCGGCGAGGCCGAGGGTCGCCACGGCCGCGGCCTGGTCCGCGATGAAACTGGCGGCGAGGGCGATGAGTTCGGCGATGCAGTCCAGCTTCATGGCGACGATGTAGTCCGCGCCCGCGTCCAGCGCGGTGGCGAGCACCTGGCAGGCGTCGAGCAGGTCCTGCATGTGGCCCTGGGAGAGGTGGGCCCACTTGGAGACCAGCAGCTCGTACGAATTGCCCTGGTAGTGCTGGCTCATGTCGCTGACGGTGCCGGTCGCCTGCTGGTGCGTGTCCTGGATGTTCGTGGCGAACTCCCGGACGTGGGAGGCGAACTCGCGGACCTTGTCCTCGTTGATCTGCGGCCAGTTGATGCCGATGAACTGCAGGAACTGAGCGACTTCGCCCGGAAGTTCGATGGCCATGCTTTCCCCCCGTGACCGTCGGATCCAGTGGATCGCGTCGCGTTCCTGTCACCGTAGCAGCGGCGTCGGACGGCGAGAGCGCATCTCCTGGTTCGTCCGGCGGAGAGGAAGCACCGAGGGCCGTGATCGCTCGCCTGCGTAGTATTTGCCCTGTATGTCCGTAGTCTCGATGCTCAAGAGCCGCGACCCAGGAACGAGGAGCACCGTGCAGGCCAGTGCCAGTGAGGACGCCCCGCCGAACGCGCCGGTTCCGCCCGACTCCGGTGCGTCCGACGCGCGGCTGCGCGCGGTGGTCGGGCTGGCCCAGGCGATGGCCGCGGCGCCGGACGGCCGGGCGGCTGCGCAGGTGGCGGCCGGGCGCGCGCGGGAGATCATGGCGGCGGAGTTCGCCGCGATCTCCATGTGGGAGCGCGAGCGCGGGCGGCTGCGGGTGCTGGTCAACGACGGTCTGCTCGCGCCCGGCGAGGAGGAGTTGCCGCAGGACGAGTCCTATCCGCTGGCCGAGTACCCGGAGATCGGGCAGTTCCTGGCCCAGCGCGGCCTCGGCGAGATCTTCGCCCCGGACGGGCTGCCGCGGGCCTGGGTGCAGAGCGCGGACGGCGGCGCCGCCAACGGCCCCGACTGCCGCGCACGGGCCGCGTCGCTGCGGCGGCGCGGACGCGCCTGCTGCCTGGTCGCGCCGATCCTCCTCGGCGGCCGGGCCTGGGGTGAGCTGTATCTGGCCCGGGTCGCGGGCCGCCCCGTCTTCGACGACGCCGAGGCGGCGTTCGCGACGGTGCTCGCCGCGCAGCTCTCCGCCGGGCTCGCGCAGAGCGAGCGGCTGGAGGAGGTCAGCCGCCTGGCCTTCACCGACCCGCTGACCGGCCTCGCCAATCGCCGCGCCGTCGACGCCCGGCTCGACGCCGCGCTGGAGCGGCACCGCCTGGACGGCACCGTCGTCTCCCTCGTCGTCTGCGACATCAACGGCCTGAAGCGGGTCAACGACGAGAAGGGCCACGAGTTCGGCGACCGGCTGCTGGAGCAGTTCGCCAACCAGCTCTCGCTGTGCGGCGCGATGCTGCCGGGCGCGCTGGCCGGGCGGCTCGGCGGCGACGAGTTCTGCCTGGTCGCCAGCGGGCCGAGCGCGGACGAGGTGGTGCGCGTCGCGGAGGAGCTGTGCGCGCAGGCGCTCACGATCGATCAGGGGGAGGGCGTCGCCTGCGGGGTGGCCTCCACCGGCGACCCGATCGGGCCCGTCACCACCTCCGACCGGCTGTTCCGACTGGCCGACGCCGCGCAGTACCGGGCCAAGTCCGGTCCGGCGGCGCAGCCCGTCGTCGCCGGACGAGGCAGCCTTCCCGACCCGACGGTGAGTCTCGCCGACTCCGGCGTCCGTCCAGGCGGCGGCCGCCGCACCGAGCGTCGGCGCTTCCGCGGGGCCCGTCACACCGCCGATCCGGGCCAGCTCCTCGCGGCTGTGACGGCCGCGCTCGACGACGGCCCCGGCCCCGCCGGAACGTTCTCCCGCCTCGAGACCGTCGCGGATACGGTCTCCCAGCTGCTGGACGCCGTCGCCTGGTGGGTCTCCTACCTGCCGCCCGGCTCCACGACGATGCACACCGCGGGTTACGGCGTCCGCCGGATGACCCGCGGGCCCGGCAGTGTCCGGGCCCAGGTCCAGCGGGCGATGAACGAGGCGCCGGATGCGGTCTTCGACCTCAAGGCCTATCCGCTGACCGCGCTCGCGATCCGCGGCGGGAGCTTCGGCCTGCGGACGGGCGTCCCCGGCAACGACCCGGCGGAGGAGGCGGTCCTCGTGGTCGGCGGTTACCGCGCGATGGTCGCCGCGGGCGGCGCGAACGCCGCCGGCGGCTGGCTGATGGAACTCTTCGCGGACGAGTCCACCCTCTCCTTCGCCGCCGTCGGCCCGACGCTCCGCGCCCTCGTCGCCATCGCCCTCCAGGGCCCGGCCAGCCCCCCGTGACCCGATCCCCCTCGAACCCGGCGCTAGCGGGCGGAGAGTTCCTCGCTCGAGGAGAGGATCCGCTCGCCGCCGGTGTAGAGGTTCGCGCTGCGGCCGCGGAGAAAGCCGACGAGGGTCATGCCGGCCTCGTCCGCCAGGTCCACCGCGAGGGCGCTCGGGGCGGAGACCGCGGCGAGGAGCGGGATGCCCGCCATCGCGGCCTTCTGGACGAGTTCGAAGGAGGCGCGCCCGCTCACCATCAGCAGGTGGCCGCGGAGCGGGAGCAGGTCCTCCCGCAGGGCCCAGCCGATGACCTTGTCCACGGCGTTGTGGCGGCCGACGTCCTCGCGCAGGCAGAGCAGGCGGCCGTCGGCGGTGAACAGGCCCGCCGCGTGGAGGCCGCCGGTGGCGTCGAAGGCGCGCTGGGAGGCGCGGAGGGTGTCGGGCAGGGAGAAGAGGACCTCGTCGGCGACGGTCAGCGGATCGTCCGCGAGGGTCGCGGGGAGCCGCTTGCGGACGGCGTCGACCGTCTCCGCGCCGCAGAGGCCGCACGCGCTGCTCGTCAGCAGGTTGCGGTAGGCGGAGACCGGGACGGTCCCGGGGCGGGCCACGCGGGCGTCGACGACGTTGTAGGTGTTGATCCCCTCGGCGTTCGTGCCCGCGCAGTAGCGCAGGGCCGGGACGTCGTCCGCGGTCGCGGCTATGCCCTCGGCGACGAGGTAGCCGGCGACGAGGTCGAAGTCGTGGCCGGGGGTGCGCATGGTGACGGTGAGCGCGCGACCGCCGACGCGGATCTCCAGGGGCTCCTCCGCGGCCAGCGCGTCGGGACGCGCGTCGCGGCGCCCGTCGCGCAGACGGGTCACCCGGCGGCGTTCGGTCACCCGGCCCATGGTCGGCCTCCTTCGTTCGCGCGCGTCCGCGCGGTCCTCGTCCGGCGTGTATCCCGACCACCGTACTCAACACCGTGCCGGGAGGAACCGCCTGAGCAGCGGTGACGGAGAGGCCCGCGAAGCACGCGACGACTCCTGTTGTCATAGTGCCATTCACATGATGTGATTTCGTATATGGATATGCACAACGTCGTCATCGGCAAGGCCAACGTGGGCCCGGCCGACGTCATCGCGGTCGCGCGCGGCAACGCCAAGGTGGAGCTCTCCGGGGACGCGCTGGCCGAGATGGCCGCGTCTCGCGCGCGGATCGACGCGCTCGCCGCCGAGCCGCGCCCGGTCTACGGGGTGTCCACCGGCTTCGGCGCCCTGGCCGTCCGTCACATCAGCCCGGAGCTGCGCGCCCAGCTGCAGCGCTCGCTGGTCCGCTCGCACGCGGCCGGCATGGGCCCGCAGGTCGAGCGCGAGGTCACCCGCGCGCTGATGCTGCTGCGTCTGAAGACCCTCGCCTCCGGCCGCACCGGCGTCCGCCCGGTCGTCGCCGAGACGATGGCGGCCATCCTCAACGCCGACATCACGCCGGTCGTGCACGAGTTCGGCTCGCTCGGCTGCTCCGGCGACCTCGCGCCGCTCTCGCACTGCGCGCTGACGCTGATGGGCGAGGGCCTCGCCTACGGCCCCGACGGCGCCGTCCGCGACGCGGGCGAGCTGCTGGCCGAGCACGGCATCGAGCCGATCGAGCTCGCCGAGAAGGAGGGCCTGGCCCTCATCAACGGCACCGACGGCATGCTCGGCATGCTGGTGATGGCGATCGCGGACCTCGGCCGCCTGTTCACCGTCGCCGACATCACCGCCGCCATGTCCCTGGAGGCGCTGCTCGGCACCGAGCGCGTGCTGCTGCCCGAGCTGCACGCGATCCGCCCGCACCCCGGCCAGGCCGCCTCCGCCGCCAACATGCTGAAGGTGCTGGAGGGCTCCGGCCTCACCGGCCACCACCAGGACGACGCGCCGCGCGTCCAGGACGCCTACTCCATCCGCTGCGCGCCGCAGGTCGCCGGCGCCGGGCGGGACACCCTCACGCACGCCCAGCTGGTCGCCGACCGCGAGCTCGCCGCCGCGGTCGACAACCCGGTGGTGCTGCCCGACGGCCGCGTGGAGTCCAACGGCAACTTCCACGGCGCGCCCGTCGCCTACGTGCTCGACTTCCTCGCCGTCGCCGCGGCGGACCTCGGCTCGATCGCCGAGCGCCGCACCGACCGGCTGCTGGACAAGAACCGCTCGCACGGCCTGCCGCCGTTCCTGGCGGACGACCCGGGCGTCGACTCCGGCCTGATGATCGCCCAGTACACCCAGGCCGCGCTGGTCAGCGAGAACAAGCGGCTGGCCGTCCCGGCCTCGGTCGACTCCATTCCCTCCTCGGCCATGCAGGAGGACCACGTCTCCATGGGCTGGTCCGCCGCACGCAAGCTGCGTCAGGCCGTGGAGAACCTCGCCCGCGTGCTCGCCGTCGAGCTGGTCGCCTCGGCCCGCGCGCTGGAGATCCGCACCTACAGCCACACCGGCGAGGGCAGCAGCCCGCTCGCCCCGGCGACGGCCGCCGCCATCGCCGCGGCCCGCGAGGCCGGCGTCGGCGGTCCGGGCTCGGACCGCTTCCTCGCCCCCGACCTCGAAGCCGCGTACCGCTTCGTCCGCGGCGGCGGCCTCGTCTCCGCGGTCGAGACGGTCACCGGTCCGCTGGCCTGACCGGCACCCCGGCCGGGCTGATTCGCCCGTCTGAACGACAGGCGAACAACCGTTCCGGACCATGTGTCCGGATCCGTACCGGCAGGTGAGAAGGGACTTGCCGACTCTGCATGCGGTCATGCAGAGTCGGCACCTACTGAATCGCCTGCACGCCCGCTGGAGGCGCACATGAGCGTGACACCGCCCCAGTCGGTGGAGGCCCCGCAGGGCAGCGGGCCCTCCAGCAGGCTGCTCCGCCTGTTCGAGGGGTACCGGCTGACGCCGACTCAGCGGCGCATCGCGCACTGCCTGGTGCGCAACGCCGCCGAGGCCCCCTTCCTGTCCAGCGTCGAGGTGGCCGAGCTGGCCGGCGTCAGCCAGCCCTCGGTCACCCGCTTCGCCGTGGCCCTCGGCTTCGACGGCTACCCGGCGCTCCGCCGCCGCCTGCGCGAGCTCGGCCTGGCCGAACCCGGCAGCGAGCCCGGTGCGCGCGTCGGCGGGGTGCGCGAGACGGCGGGCGAGATCGTCCGCAACGAGCAGCAGCAGGCCGTGCTGAGCGAGATCGCCAACCTGCAGCACCTCGCCGCGGTGCTGGCCGACCCCGAGCCCGTGCTGCAGGCCGCCCGGGTGCTGGCCGCGTCGCAGCCGCTGATCGTCCTCGGCCTGCGCGCCGCCTCGGCCCAGGCGAACGGCTTCGCCTACTTCGCCGCCAAGGTCCACCCCGACGTGCGGCTGCTCGACGAGGGCGGCTCGCTGCTGCTCGACCGTATCGAACAGGCCCGGATCGCCGGCGCGACCGCGCTGATCTGCTTCGCCCTGCCGCGCTACCCGCGCGAGCTCCTCGACGCCCTCAACACGGCCAAGGCCGCCGGGCTCACCGTCGTCACCGTCGCCGACAGCGCCTTCGCACCCGTCGCGTCGGTCTCGGACCTGCTGCTGCCGGCGGCGGTCGGTTCCAGCCTCGTCTTCGACACGGCGTGCGCGCCGATGATGCTGGGACGCGTGCTGCTCCAGGCCATGTGCGACGAGCTGCCCGGCTCGGTGCTGCGCCTGGAGGAGTTCGAGCAGCAGGCCACGACGCGGGGCCTGTTCATGGGGTGACGCGGGGAGCGTCCGACGGTGATTTCCCGCCTGCACACCCCAAGACAATTCTCATGCGGCGGAGTTATCGTCCCGCCATGCTGCGTGGAACCTATGCGCGCGCCCGGGTCGTGGTCGTCCGGGGAACCGTGGCGCGGACACTGATGTGGATCGGAGCGGTCGGTGCGTTGGCCGGGCTGCTCATTCCGAGTCTGACCGGGCTCGGGCGGGGGATGTCGGTCGGCGCCGCGCTGTTCGTGGCCGGCCTGGCGGCCGGACTGCTCCAGCGCCGACGGTGGTTCGCCGCGCGTGCGGCCGCGGCGACGAAGGCCGCGTTCGCGGTGACGCTGGAGCCGCCGCAGGAGACCCGGCAGCGGCTCGCTCGCGGGCACGCCCTGTGGCTGCTCGTCGGCATCGGCGTGACCGCCGCGCTGGGCGTCCTCGCCGGGCCCGCCGCGGCGCTCGGCGTGCTCGGCTACGGCCTCGGCGTGCAGTTGTCCGTGCTGCTGCTCGCGCGCTGGGAGCACCGCGAGGAGAAGCTGCTGTGGGCCCGCACCGACGACGGCCGCCTGTTCGGCCGCCGCGCCGCGGTGGGGGAGTTCGTCACCACCGGCCCCGCCGCGGGCAAGGTGAAGGCCGTGGTGCACGGCTGAGCGAGCGTGCCGGAAGCGGTAGGAGCAGTCGGCCGGAAAATCGGATGCGTGCGGCGGCGGGCGTCGGTAGTTTCTGCCGTGCGTCTTCCGATGCGCGCGGCCCCGGTTACTTCCTGACAACGACGACCACCGGCGCCCCTTTCTGATCTCGGAGGACGCTTCCACACCTCTGCGCACGAGCGCACGACCCACCCGTCCTGGGGGACTTCTGCGTGAGCCGGTTCAACCGCCAGCGCGCCAAGACCGAAGCACGAGCCGAGATCCAGTCCGAAGTACCAGGTCTGACCCGCAGCGGGGCGGACTCACCCCTCTCCGTCCACGGAACCTGGCCGGTCCCCGGCCCCGGCGATCCCGTCCGCACCCGGCTCCGTGTGGCCAACCACCAGGGCGGCGTCGGCTACGTCCGTGAGCCCAAGCAGGAGTTGTTCCTGCTCGCGGCCGCGAACATGGTCGGTCGGCACAGCTTCTACGAGGGCGCGGGCTCCCGCGACGACCGCTACCTGCGGCTGGTGCGCGAGCTCGCCGTGACCGACCCCGCCTGGACCCTCGGCCTGCTTCGCTGGCTGCGCGGTGAGGCGCAGATGCGGACCGCCTCGCTCGTCGGCGCGGCCGAGTTCGTCCGGGCGCGGACCGACGCGGGCCGGGCCGGCTGGTCCCGGGAAGCCGTCGAGGCCGTCCTGCAACGCCCGGACGAGCCAGGCGAGTTGCTCGCCTACTGGACGTCCCGCTACGGACGGCGGCTGCCGCAGCCCCTCAAGCGCGGGGTCGCCGACGCGGTGTGCCGCCTTTACACGGGCCGGGCCCTGCTCAAGTACGACACACAGGCGCGCGGTTTCCGGTTCGGCGACGTGCTGGAGCTGACTCACCCCGCGCCCGCGCCGGACCGGTCCTGGCAGGGGGCGCTGTTCCGCTACGCGCTGGACCGGCGGCACCGCCCCCGGCACGCCCTGCCGCCCGCGGCGGAGCCGCTCCTGGTGGCCCACCACGCCCTCCTCGACGTCCCGGCCGAGGAGCGGTACGCAGTGGTCACCGCGCCCGGCGGCGCGCAGCGGTTGGCCGCGGCCGGGATGACCTGGGAGGCCCTGGCCGGCTGGCTGAAGGGCCCGTTGGACGCGGCGGTGTGGGAGGCGGTGATCCCCTCGATGGGGCCCATGGCGCTGGTCCGCAACCTGCGCAACTTCGACGAGGCCGGGATCGGTGCGGAGGCCGCCGAGGAGGTCGCACGTCGGATCGCGGACCCGGCCGAGGTCGCCCGGTCCCGGCAGTTCCCGTTCCGGTTCCTCGCCGCGCACCGAAGCGTCCCGTCGTCCCGCTGGGAGACGGCGCTGGAGACGGCGCTCCTCCACTCCCTCGCCAACGTGCCCGAACTCCCGGGCCGGACGCTGGTCCTGGTGGACCGGTCCGGGTCGATGTTCGACCGACCGAGTGCGCACACCCAGCTCAACCGCGCCGACTCCGCGGCCGTCTTCGGCACCGCGCTGGCCCTGCGGGCCGAGCACGCCGACCTGGTGGAGTTCGGCACCGACAGCCATCGCGTCGAGGTGCGCCCCGGCGACTCGCTGCTGCGGACGGTCGACCGCTTCCGCAGCCTCGGCGGCACCAACACCGCCGCGGCGGTGAGCGGGCACTACGACGAGCACGACCGCGTCGTCGTGGTGACCGACGAACAGGCGCACTGGTCCCCGGGCGGTCATGTCTTCCGGGGAATCCCGGGGCACGTGCCGACCTACACCTGGAACCTCGCCGGATACGGCGTGGGCCACGCTCCCTCCGGCCCGAACCGGCACACCTTCGGCGGCCTGAGCGACGCGGCCTTCCGCCTGGTCCCGCTCATCGAGGCGGGCGACGGCGACCGCTGGCCCTGGGAGGCGCTGGCGGCCGCCGCGGGCGGATGAGCGCCACCTGACCGACCTGCCGGTCAGTCCTCCTCGCGAGCCACGCGGACCGACGCCGCGACCCGCCCGCGCCGCGCCTCGAACGCCGCGGTGAGCTCGGCCGCCCAGACGTGCTCGACGAGCAGCAGCAGCGCCGACTCGTCCCCGTGCAGCAGTTCCCGCGCCGCCTCCACGTCCTCGTCGGTGATCAGGCCACCTTTGCCCGGTTCGGCGGTGGCGACCCCGTCCGCGCCGCGGCGCAGCTCGCGTGCGTCGAGCACCCGGACCCCGCCTGCCTGCCGCAGCCGGTCGAGTGGGCCGAGAACCGCTTCGCCGACGCGCCCACCGGGGAAGGCCAGGACCAGGAACTCGACCGGGCCCACGTGGGTCTCCTCTCGACGCGTGGCTCGTCCGTGACAGCATAGGTGCCGAACAGTAACAAAGCGGACAAAGAAGACCTTCCGTCGGGCTTCTCGGCGGACTCCTTGACGACGGGCTCTGGTGGAGCGGGGAATGAACGGCTACATTCAGATTTATCGATAGTGAATGAAACTATCCAGAGCCTCGATCAGAGCACCGAGAGGACGTGAACCATGGCGCAGCAGCAGAGCGGCCCGCGCACGG
>NZ_BBPP01000018.1:34194-143083 GCF_000787835.1 Streptacidiphilus melanogenes | reverse complement strand
ACTTGCCCACCGAGTCGGAACCGGAGACCTGCAGCGAGACCGTCGTACCGGCTGTCGTGGTCTGGTTGCCCGGGTTGGTGACCGTGACGGTCTCGGTGTCGCCGGGGCCGATCGTCCAGGTGAACGACGCCGAGCCCGACGCTCCGGTGCTGTCCGTGGCGGTGACGGTCACGTTCGAGGTCCCCGCCGTGGTCGGGGTGCCGGAGATCAGACCGGACGAGGAGACCGACAGACCCGCCGGAAGGCCCGTGGCGGAGTAGGTCAGGGCCGCGCCGCCCGAGTCCGTTGCGCTGATCTGCAGCGACGCCGCGAAGCCGACGGTGCCGTTCTGGTTTCCCGGGTTGGTGACCGTGACGGTGTTGCCACCCGTGGACGTGCCGACGGGAAGCCCGCCGGTGGGGGCGTACATCGCCATGTGGAAGGTGCTCCCGCTGGGAGCCTGGGCCACGGGGATGACCGTGACGGCGTTGCCTCCGGCGAGGACGGAGGTGGAGATGTAGTCGCCGAACATGCGGCCCTGGCTGGTGTTGGGCAGCCAGGCCAGCGTCATCGGACCGGCCAGCTGGACCTGCGGGGTCCAGGTGGTGCCGCCGTCGGTGGAGGAGACGTAGCCCGCGTCGAGCTGGCAGGTGGTGTCCGTGCAGTTCGCGTTCGGGTAGTAGTAGTACGTCAGCCCGATGCGCGCGGTGGCGCCCGAGCTGTTCGGGTCCACCCCGATGCCCGGTGTGAAGTGGTCCACGGTGCTGGTGGCCGCGTCGATCGGCACCCGCACCGGCGTGCTCCACGAAGTGCCGTTGGTGGACGTCGACATGATGATGTCGTTGCTCGGACAGCCGCTGCGGAAGCGGCAGTCGGACCAGACCGCGTAGACCTTGCCGGACGCGTCGATCTCGGCCGACGGCAGCGGGCTCTCGCGCAGCGTGTCGCGCGGGCTCGCCTGCTTGGTGATGTCGGTCGCGGCGTCGTCATCGTCCAGTCCGGCCACCGTGTGGTGGGAGACGGTGGCGATCTGCACGCTGGAGCCCCAACTGGTGCCGCCGTTGGTGGAGACGAAGGAGCGCTCGGCGTTGGAGCTGGCCGAGGAGAACGGCACGACGACGGTGCCGTTCGGCTGCACCACCGGCTGTCCTCCGAGGCCGCTCGGGCTGTCGGACGGACCCAGTTGGGAGCCCCACGTCTGTCCGCCGTCGGTCGAGGTGCGCATGTGCTCGATGTCGCCGGCGCCCGCGTCGTCGTACTCGGTGTAGCAGTGGCCGTAGTACGGGCTGGCCGCGTGGTCGTCGCAGACCGTCCAGTTCTTGTCGTAGGAAGCCCCAGTGGCTACCGCAACAGGGTTGCCCCAGGTGTGGCCGCCGTCGGTGGAGCGGCTCAGCTCCACGTCGACGTCGTTCCCGGAGGTGATGCCCAGCCAGGAGACCATCCAGACGCCGTCCTTGGCGTCGTAGGCCACCGAGGCGTCGCTGACCTGGCCGTACGGGCCGCCGGTGTTGGCCGTGGTGGCGGGCATGAACCCGTGCGTCCAGGTCTGGCCGCCGTCGGTCGAGGTGGCCCAGCCGACGTTGGACGCGCCGCCCCCGGTGACCCGGCCGACCTGGAAGGCGGAGACGATGGTGCTGCCGAAGCTGAACGTGTCCGGCTCGACCTCGGTGGCGTGCTGAGCCTGAGAGTCGGAGTACGGGTCGCTGCTCACCTGGGTGAGAGCCGGGGCGGTGGCCGGGGTCGTGCCGTGGCCGTGGGACGCAGCCGGGGCGAGGGCAGACGCGGGTGTGGCCAGCGCGGGTGCGGCCAGCGCCATCGCGGCGACCAGCGTGCCGGCGAGGGCTAAGGGTCCTTTTCGAGCCAGTCCGGACATGTCTCTCCTGACATGCAGAGCGGTACCGGTGGACGTCGGCCTGCCGCCGACGCGGGACAGGCGCATGCTCGTGCCACCACTGGCGGTGGGGGAAGTTGGCCGTACTGGCGGGAACATGCCAAGTCACATTCACGCCAGGGCCGACGCGTGAGCGGGCGCGACTGAGCCGCGCCCGCTCGGATACCCGTCGGTTCACGAACCCGACGTCGGCACCTCCGGCGCGAGGGAGTTGCCCGCGGCGATGCGGCCGCAGTCGGACGGGGCGGCGTGACCCGCGAAGCGGTCGTTCAGGTAGCCGATGGCGGCCACGGCCCAGGGCACGGCCGTGCCGATGTGGCTGAGCACGTCGAACTGCTGGTAGTCGATCGCGCTGTCGCCGGTGGCGCAGTACTGCCGCGCGAGCGCGCGCACGTCGCCGGCGACCATCACGCCGTCGCCGGTCCCGATGCCGGGGACGTTGCTGAACGTCCCCTCGAAGACGCCTCCGTCGCCCTGGCCGATGTAGCCGGGGATGGTCGGGGTGGCGGCCGAGCCGAGGTTGATCTTGTTCACCGCGTTGACGAAGGCCGGCACCGAGTCGGGGTTCGCATACTGCGGCTTCGCCATCTTCTTCCAGGTCAGCCCGGGGTACTCGCCGATCGCGTTCACGATCGAGCCCTGCTGCAGGCCGTTGTAGACCTTGAGGCCGTAGCTGCTCAGGTACGGCGTGAGGTCCAGGCCGTAGGAGCGGGCCACGCCGATCAGCGCCATGGGGATGACGCCGGACCAGGCCAGCGAGCCGTCCACGTACTTGAGGTTGTGCGCGGGGTCCACCAGCAGGCCGCCCTCGGCGAAGCCGACCAGCTTCCGGTTCACCTCCGGCGCGTACGCCGGGGCCAGGGCGGCCGCCCAGTTCGTGGCGATCGCGCCGCCGGAGTAGCCGATCAGGCCGAAGGCGGTGTCGCCGTCCAGCCCCGTGTCCGCGGCCCTGGTGGCAGCCCGGATCGAGTCCAGCGTGGCGGCCCCGTACTCCGGACCGGCCGCGAAGTCGGCGGACTGCCCCTCGGTGTCCGGGATGACCAGGTTGTAGCCCTGCGCCAGCAGCGGCGCCAGCAGGATGGACTCGGCGTTCGGGATCACGCCGCCCAGGCTGAGGTCGCCCGCGATGGCGCGGGAGGGGCCGTCCTCGGGGTTCAGCGAATCGTAGAACGACTGGTAGGACACGGCCTTGGCGCCGTCACCGCTCAGGCTGCGCACCACCGAGGTCACGTTGGCGACGGCGCGTCCCTGCGCGTCGACCGTGCGGTAGAGCAGCTGAACCACCTTCACCGGCGTCGGCACGCCGAGGATGTGGTACTGCAGCGTCCGCTCCTTCAGCACGTCTCCGGGCGCGAAGGAGTCGAGGGGCCGACTGCCGTCATAGCTGTAGAACGCGTCGCTCGCCGCGGCCGTTGTCGCGGCTCCGGCCTGTGCGGCGGTGGCGGCCTGCGCGGCGACGGCCGGGGTGACGGCGACGGTCGTCGCCGCGACGACGGCGGTGGCCAGGAGACGGGCGGCTCTTCTGGGCATAAGTCCCCCAGGGATCGTGAAACGGATCACACATGGACCTGACGCCCGAGTAAGTTACCGTGCGGTAAACGCAATGCCCAGAGGTACGACAGGAATTTCCCCTCACCGGGTGATAGGGATGGATCCCACGGGCGCGGCACGGCACCGAGCAGCGGGAGCACCGAGATGGCTACGCCGGATCCGAAGGATGCGGAGCGACCCTGGTGGGAGCAGGGCGAGGAGCCGGACTACCGCGCCACCCTCGCCAACGAGCGGACCTTCCTGGCCTGGACCCGCACCTCGCTCGCCCTGCTCGCGGGCTCGCTGGCCATCCTCCCCCTGGGCGGCGTCGCACCCTTCCGGCTCCGGCTCGCCCTCTCCGCCTACCTCATCACCCTCGCCATGGCCACCGCCGTCACCGGCTACGTCCAGTGGCGCCGCCGCCAACACCGCATGCGGCTCCGCCGCCCCCTCGGCCACTCCGTCTGGCAGGCCGCCCTCCTCCTCGCCTTCCTCCTCCTCGGCGCCCTCGTCTGCGCCGTCGTCGCCACCGGCTCAGGCTGAACACCGTCCCGCCACCCCCATGCCTACGCCATAGTGCTCACATGATCGGACGTCTGTTCTCTCTCGTCATCGACTGCCCCGATCCCTCCGAGCTCGCCTGCTTCTACGAGAGCCTGCTGTCGCTCTCACGAGTGGAGGACACGGCCGTTACGTCGTACTCCAGCCCATCGGCGATCGGGTGTACGCCGACCCGGTCGGGCACCCCTTCTGCCTCGTGACACGCGAAGGCGTGGTTCCCGGCGAGTGACATCGCACCCTGCGGGAAAGGCAGGATGGTCAGGAACGACTCGCTGAAGACGGCTCTCGCGGGAGGTACGGCACGGTGGCGGAGGAGACTCGGCAGGACGGGACCGGGATGCGCGCCGCGGTGCGGGAGGTGTACGGGCCCACGGATCTGAGTGCGCAGCCGATGTTCGCCGGAGGGTTCATCAACTTCGGCTACTGGCGGGGGGTCGACCTCGGGCTCCCGCTCGGTGAGGCGGAGCGGGTGCGGAGTCAGGAGGATCTCTACCGGCGGGTGCTGGACTCCGCCGGGCTGCCGCAGGAGCCGGTGGTGCTGGAGGTGGGCTGCGGTCTCGGGATGGGGTGCGCGGTGACGCTGCGGGAGTACGGACCCACGGCGGTGACGGGGCTGGACATCCATCCGGAGCAGCTGCGGCGGGCGCGCGAGACGCACGCCGAGCTGTTGCGTGCGGAGCGCGGCCGGCTGCGGTTCGTCCAGGGCGCGGCAGAGCGGATGCCGTTCGGGGACGGCGAGTTCGACGCCGTGCTGAGCGTCGAGGCCGCCCAGCACTTCCCCGACCTCGCCGCCTTCGCGGCGGAGACGGCGCGCGTGCTGCGGCCCGACGGCCGCGCGGCGGTCACCAGCTTCTTCACCGTGGACGACGTGCCCGGCCGGCCCGAGGAGCTGGCGACGCTGCTGCCCACCTTCGCCGACGGTCTCGACATCGCGCGGCCGGTTGCCGCTCTCGCGGACGCGTTCACCGCGGCCGGGCTCGCGGACGTGCGCGTCGAGTCGATCGGCGCGGACGTCTGGCCCGGCTGGGATCTCTGGCTCAGCCGCTGGTGGGCGGCGGACACCTGGCCGCGCAACTTCCGACGGGCCTACGAGGGGCGGGTCCTGGACTACTTCGTCGTCACCGCGCACCGACCGTAGACTCGTCCGATGACCGACCCGCTGCACGAGCCCGAGCACCCCGAGCGCCCTGAGGACGCCGAGGACGCGGCGCTCGCCGCGCTGGGAGCCCTCGGCGATCCGGTGCGGCGCAGGCTCTACCGGTTCGTCGCGGCCGCGCCCGACGCGGTCGGGCGGGACGCCGCGGCCGAGGCCGCCGGAATCTCGCGCTCGCTCGCCGCCTTCCACCTGGACCGGCTCGTCGAGACGGGGCTGCTGGAGACGGTCTTCCGGCGGCTCTCGGGCCGGTCCGGCCCGGGCGCCGGGCGTCCCGCCAAGCTGTACCGGCGGGCCGGGCGCGAGCACACACTGTCGCTGCCCCCTCGCGCCTACGACGCCGCCGGCCGCCTGCTGGCGGAGGCGGTGGAGCGCGCCGGGCTGGACCGCGAGCTGCAGGCGGTCGCCCGCGAGCGCGGGGCGGAGCAGGCGACGGGCGACGCCGTCGAGACGCTCCGGGCGCACGGCTACGAGCCGTTCCGGGAGGCGGGCGACGAGGACGTGGTGCGGCTGCGCAACTGTCCGTTCCACTCTCTCGCCGAGGAGTTCCCGGCGCTGGTCTGCGGGATGAACCTGGCACTGGTCGAGGGGCTGGTCGCCGGGCCGGACGGGGCGGCGGACCGGTGGTCGGCGGAGATGTCACCGGGTCCAGGACACTGCTGCGTCGCCCTTCGAAGGGTCTGACGAGTTTCTAAAAACAAATCTCATTGACGATAGAGCAAGGGTGCCGTCATCCTTGCTCCATGACTGGCTTTCATCTCGCGCAGGTCAACATCGGACGCATCGTCGGCCCGATCGACGGACCCGAGCTCGCGGGCTTCGTGGCGGAACTGCCCGCGATCAACAAACTCGCCGAGGAGTCGCCGGGCTTCGTCTGGCGCATGGTCGACGACGACGGCGCGGACGCCACCGCGCTGCGGCCGGACGGCGCCGACGACCTGCTGCTGGTCAACTGTTCGGTCTGGGAGTCGGTCGAGGCGCTGCGCGACTACGTCTACCGCAGCGACCACCTGCGGGTGCTCAGCCGGCGCCGCGAGTGGTTCACCCGGATGACCGAGGCGCACCAGGCCATGTGGTGGGTCCCGGCCGGCCACCGGCCGACCGTCGCCGAGGCCATGGAACGCATCGCCGTGCTGCGCGAACACGGCTCGGGGCCGGATGCGTTCACCTTCCGTGACCCGCATCCGGCCCCGACCGCCTGAGACAGGCTCGGCTCGGCCGCGTCAGAGCACGGCGAGCTGGTCCGTCAGGTCGTCCAGACCGAGGGAGCCCTGGCGGATGGCGGCCATGTGCCAGGCCTTGAGGTCGAAGGCGCTCCCCTGGCGGGTGCGGGCCGCCTCGCGGCCGGCGAGCCAGGCGCGTTCACCGAGCTTGTAGCCGATGGCCTGGCCGGGGCGGCCGAGGTAGCGGAGGATCTCGCTGTCCCGGGCCGCCGGCGGCATGCCGACGTAGTCGTCCATGAAGTCCGTGGCCAGCTCCGGGGTCCAGCGCTCACCAGGGCGGAACGGGGAGTGGGCCGGGATCGCCAGCTCCAGGTGCATGCCGATGTCGACGATCACCCGGACGATGCGCATCATCTGCTTGCCCAGGTAGCCGAGTCGGCGCGCCGGGTCGGTGAGGAAGCCCAACTCGTCCATCAGGCGCTCCGCGTACAGGGCCCAGCCCTCGACATTGGCGCTGATCTTGCCGAGCGTGACCTGGTAGCGCGAGAGCCGCTCCGCCTCCGCCGCCCAGGAGGCGATCTGCAGGTGATGGCCCGGGACCCCCTCGTGGTACCAGGTGCTGACCAGCCGCCAGGTGTGGAACCGCTCCTGCGCGTCGCCGTTGGCCAAGGGCAGGTAGGTGCGGCCCGGGCGGCTGAAGTCCAGGCTCGGGCCGCTGTAGTAGGGCGCGGCCGCGCTGCCGGCCGGTGCGATCCGGGTCTCCACGCGGCGCAGCGGTCCGGCGATGTCGAAGTGGGTCCCGTCGAGGGCCGCGATCGCGTCCTCCATGATCTGCTGGAGCCACGCCCGCATGGCTTCGGCCCCCTGCACGATGTGGCCGTGCCGGTTCAGGTGCTCCCGCGCCTCCCGCACCGTCGCGCCGGGCAGCACGCGCTCCGCCTCCGCGCGCAGCTCGGCCCAAACGCGGTGGAACTCCTCCCAGCCCCAGGCGTAGGTCTCGGCCGGATCGATGTCGGAACCGGTGAACTGACGGGCCCACACCAGGTAGCGCTCCCGGCCCACGGCGTCCGGGGTGCCCTGCGCGGCGGCCGCGTAGTCCGTGCGCAGCCAGTCCCGGAACCCGGCGACCGCCTCCGTGGCGGCACGGGCCGCGGCGTCGAGCTCCGGGCGGAGCGGCGCAGGGGCGGGCTCGACGAACTCGGCGAACCAGCCGGCGGTGCCGCTCTCCTCGCCGGTCCACTCGGTCAGCTGGGCGGCGAGCACCTCGGCCTGCCGGGGTGCGGCCAGCAGGCCGCGCTTGACGCCTTCGACCAGGGTGGCCCGGTGGCCCTCCAGTGCGGCGGGGAGCTTGCGCAGCCGCCCGAGCACGGGAATCCAGTCCTCCTCGGTGACGGTGGGCATCTGGGTGAGGATGCCGCGCAGCTGGTGCGCGGGGGCGTGGAGGTTGCGCACCGCGCGGAAGTGCTCGCCCGCGTCGTGCACCTGCAGCTCGGAGGTGAGCCGCTCGCGCAGCAGCCGGGTGCAGACCTGCTCGGCCGGGTCCGCGGCCGCGTCGCCGGGGAGTGCGTCCAGTCGCCGCAGCGCGTCACGGGCCAGGTCCGCGAGCGCGTCGCATCCCTGCGGCGAGAGGTCCGGCATCCGGTCGTCGGTCGGGTCCAGCCCCAACCAGGTGGTCACGCCGGGGTCCAGGGCGGCGACGCGGGCGACGTGGTCGTCGGCGACGCGGCGCGCAGTGGTCGCCGCCGCGTTCGTCGGTGTGCTGCTCATGGGCGTGGTCCCCCCGAGGTGCTGACATGTCCGGTGTCGATCATCCTGCTCGATGCGCGGCGGTTCGGGAATACCGCCCCCGGCTGGTGTAGACCCGACAGCGTCAGCGTTCCCGCACCGCGACCAGCTCCGGAGGTGGATCCCGATGGCCATCGCGACGTCCCGGCAGAAGATCACCACGTTCCTCATGTTCGAGGGCCGCGCCGAGGAGGCGATGGGCTTCTACACCTCGCTGTTCGACGACGGCGAGGTGGTGTCCGTGGACCGCTACGGCCCGGACCAGGACGGCCTGGAGGGGACCGTGCGGCATGCCCTCTTCTCCCTGGCCGGGCAGTCGTTCATGTGCATCGACAGTCCGGCCCGGCACGCCTTCGGCTTCACGCCCTCGGTCTCCCTGTACGTCCGGTGCGACAGCGGGGAGGAGATCGACCGGCTGTTCGGACAGCTTGCCGAGGGCGGGCAGGAGCTGATGCCGCTCGGCTCCTACGGGTTCAGCACCCGGTTCGGCTGGGTGAACGACCGGTTCGGCGTCTCCTGGCAGCTCAACCTCGGCTGAAAGCGGGCCGACGCTCAGCTCAGCCCGAAACCCAGTGCCGCCGCCCGACGCTGATCAGGCGCAGCTGGCGGCGGGCCGTCGCGGTGATCTGCCGTTCCGTCTCGGCGTCGGCCTGCTGCAGGGCCGCCGCCGTCAGCACCATGTGGTCCACGTACAGTTCGGCGACCATCCGGACGTCCGCCGCGCCCCAGCCGGCCGAGACCGGCTGGGCGGCCAGCGCCTGCGCCACCTCCTCGGTGAAGCGCTCCAGCTCGGCCGCGATCGCCTCGCGGACCGGGGCCACTCCGCCGAACCGCTCGCGCGCGACGAAGCGGACGTGCGCACGGTGCTCGCGGACGTGATCGGCGATCACCCTGACCGCGTGGTCTATCAGCTCCTCCGGCTCGCCCTGCTCCTTGAAGGCGGCGCGGACCATCTCGTGCAGGCTGGCGAGCGCCTCCTCGACGAGGGCGACCCCGAGATCGGCGAGGTCGCGGAAGTGCCGGTAGAAGCCCGCCGGTGACATCCCGGCCTCGCGGGTGACCTCGCGCATGCCGAGGCTGGAGAAGCTCTGGTGCTCCAGCAGGTGCAGGGCCGCGTCCATCAACGCGCGGCGCGACTGCTGCTTCTGGGCCTGCCGGACCCCTGTCGTGTGA
Organism: Streptacidiphilus melanogenes; assembly: GCF_000787835.1. Classification (GTDB taxonomy): domain Bacteria; phylum Actinomycetota; class Actinomycetes; order Streptomycetales; family Streptomycetaceae; genus Streptacidiphilus; species Streptacidiphilus melanogenes. Next base: position 133,848 of record NZ_BBPP01000018.1, on the reverse strand, counting down.
CTCACGCCATTGAGTAAACAACTGTTTGCTGAAATTCGCCACCCGGCGTAGACTGGCGAAGTCAGCGAACAGTTGTCATCACAAGTGTTCGCTGAAAGTTCACGCCGTCTGCACACTCCGCCAGAGACCAGAGAAGAGCCTCGCCGTGAGTCTCCTTTTCGCCCTCGCCGCCCTCAGCCTGCTGCCGGGCGCGGCCTTCCACACCGACACGTCCGTGCTCGCGACCGGAGCGGCCGCGATCGCCGCCTGGCTGCTCGCCTTCGGCGCCCGCGAGCGCCTCGCCCGCCGCAAGCAGCACTGACCAGCGACCCGGAGCAACCCGTGGACACCCTCACCCAACGTCAACGCACCTTCGACGCCGACCAGATGGCCGTCGCGTCGTTCATCCTCGGCCTGCTCGGCCTGCTCGTCTTCAACCTGGTGCTCGGCCCGTGCGCGATCGTGCTGGCCACGATCGCGCTGGTCCGCCGCACCGGCCGGCCGGTCCGCGCCGGCCTCGGCATCGCGCTGGGCCTGGCCGACCTCGCCGTGCTGGCCGCGTCGGTCGCGACCACCCCCGGCATGATCTGGCACGTCGCCTGACCCGAGCAGTCCGCTGACCCGAGCAGCCCCGTCGGGGCCCGGTGATCCTCCGATCACCGGGCCCCGACCGCGTTTCGGGCGGCTCCCCCGAACGGCCCCGTCCGGTCGCTCCGCGCCGGTCCCTCACGGAGGCTGACCCGAGACGACCTCGGGCGAGCTGCGAGGAGGCAGGCAGATGACCACACCGACTCCGACCCAGGGAAAGGGCGCGCACGAAGGCCGGCTGGCCGCCGGCGCCGTCGTGTTCGCGGCGGTGCTGCTGCTGGTCGGCGGGGTCCTGGGGGTGCTGGAGGGCGCCTCCGCGGTCTCCAAGGACAAGGTGTACGTCGCCACTCCGCACTACGTGTACCAGTTCAACCTGACCGGCTGGGGCTGGGTTCACATCGTGCTCGGCATCCTGGCGATCCTCGCCGGCGTCGGCCTGCTCGCGGACCGGACCTGGGCGCGCTGGGCGGGCATCGGCATCGCCGGGCTGAGCCTGATCGCCCAGTTCCTGTGGCTGCCGTACTACCCGTTCTGGTCGATCGTGATGATCGCGGTCGACGTCTTCGTCATCTGGGGCCTCACCAGCCACCGCCGGGTCAGCGACTTCTGACGCGGAGGCTTTGAGCCCCGGCCGAGCACGACGGCCGGGGCGGCCCCCGCCCACTGAGGCGCGGGCGGGCGTTCCGGGCCCCATCCTCGCCAAGCCGGTCGGTGGTCGGGTACCACCGGCCGGAGGGCCGCATCTCCGCCGATCGTCGGTTCCGAGGACGCCCGCGGCCCGGGCATGCTGGGCCGATCCGGCGGGTGGCCCGCCGATTGCTTCGCGGAATCTTCACGAGGGCCACCGGCCCCGGCAGACTCCGGACGGCTCCTCAGTTCGTCCGTATCTTCTTCGCGTTGGGTACACGTGTGCCCTTATCGGACACACCGCGCCCTCCGGGACATCACAGAACGAACGCAACAGCGCCACCTTGTTCGCATTCGTTCACGGCAGCCCCATCATTCCGCCGAATTCGCAAACGGGTCCGCCCACGAACCGACTCGAACGTTCACAATAAAACCCGGCCACCCCGAGTGGACATATACGAGCGCTGGCTGGTTGGATCATGCCAAGAAAGGGGCGGGCATATACCCGTTCCCGCTACTGGAAATGCTCAGAGCATTGAGAGGAAAAACACTCATGCGCAGCGACTTCACGCCGCAGGTCGAGACCCGTGAGATCGACGACACCGACCTGGACGGCGTGGCCGGTGGCCTCGGCCTCAGCGCCGGTGCCGGCGTGCACGGTGTCGGCGGCCTCGGCGTTCACGTGTCCGGCATCTCGGACGCGCTGAACGGCGTCGGCTCCGTCCTCCCGGTCGGCGGCCTGGTCTCCGAGGTCACCGGCCTGGCCGGCATGACCGGCACCGTCAGCAACCTGACCAACGTGGTCACGGGTATCTGATTTCTGGATATCCACGCCGAGCTGAACGGTTCGGGATCAGGCCCTGGGACTACGCGTTCCGGGGCCTGTATCGCGCCCTTTTTCATTCCGGCGCAATTCGGCGCCGCGGATTCAAGAGACTGAGCAGTCCGAGGAAAGAAACACCCTGTGCAGTTCCGGCAGCAGGCGCTGGCCAAACAGCAGACGCCCGACGAACTCGACGTGCCGGCACAGCTGGCCCGACCGCAGGGCCGTCTCGTGCTCCTGGTCACGGCGGTGGTGGTGGCGGCCGCCGCCGTCTGGGCGGTGACCGGAACGGTCTCCACGAAGGTGAGCGCGCCCGGCATCCTCTTCCACGCCGAGGGCAGCTACACCCTGCAGAGCCCCGTGGCCGGCCAGGTGGTCGCGGTCTACGCCAACGCGGGCGACACCCTCGCCGCCGGGGTCCCCCTGTTCGGCGTCCGCACGGGCACGAGCCAGAAGGTCCAGACCGTCAGAACGGTGTCGGCGGGCCGGATCACCGCGCTGGCCGCCCCGCTCGGCTCGGTCGTCGCGACCGGCTCCGAGCTCGCCACCGTCGAACGCGTCACCAGCCCCGACGAGCCGCTCGTCGCCGTCCTCTACGCCTCCGCGACCACCGCCGCGTCGATCCCCGTCGGCGCGGACGTGGACCTGACAGTCCAGTCGGTGCCCGTGCAGCAGTACGGGCTGCTGCGCGGGAGGGTCCTGTCGGTCGGCCGCAGCCCCGAGTCGCAGCAGCAGATCGCCGGCTTCCTCGGCAGCGCCCAGCTCGCGCAGGCGTTCACCGCGCAGGGCGAACCGGTGGCGGTGGTGGTCCAGTTGGAGCGGTTCGGCAGCAGCAGGTCCGGCTACGCCTGGTCCACCACCCAGGGCCCGCCGTACCAGCTTCAGTCCACCGAGCTGGTCAGCGCCGCCGTGCACCTGGCCGGACAGCACCCGATCGATTGGATCCTGCCGTGAGCGGACGACGCGCCGCCGCCCCCAACCCGCGTGCCGCGGACCGCCGCGCGGTGAACCCGCGTGCCGCGGGCCGCCCCACCGCGAACGGCCCGGCAACGAACCGCCGAGCGGCGAAGGGCCGGGGCCGAGCGCGCCCCGCGGCGGGCCCCGCCAAGCGGCAGAGGACCGTGCGCACCCCCACCGTGCTGCAGATGGAGGCGGTGGAGTGCGGCGCCGCCGCGCTCTCGATGGTGCTCGGGCACTACGGACGGCACGTGCCGCTCGAGGAGCTGCGGATCGCCTGCGGCGTCTCCCGGGACGGCTCCCGCGCCAGCAACGTGCTGAAGGCCGCGCGCGGTTACGGCCTGACGGCCAAGGGCATGCAGATGGAGCCCGCGGCCCTGGCCGCCGAGGTGCGCACGCCCGCCATCCTGTTCTGGGAGTTCAACCACTTCGTCGTCTACGAGGGCGCCGGCCGACGCCTGGGCAGGCGCGGCGTGCAGCTCAACGACCCCGCGCGCGGCCGCCGGTTCGTCGACGAGGAGGACTTCGACTCCAGCTTCACCGGTGTGGTGTTGACCTTCGAGCCGGGCCCGCAGTTCCGGCCGGGCGGCAAGCGGCCGGGCGTGCTGAGCGCCCTGCCCGCGCGGCTGCGCGGAACCAAGGGCACCACGCCCGCCGTCCTCGCGGCCAGCCTGCTGCTGGTCGCCGTCGGCGTGGCGATGCCCGCGCTGAGCCGCACCTACATCGACTCCTTCCTGATCGGCGGCCAGACCGCGCTGCTGCCGGTGCTGTTCGCGGCCATGGCGACGCTGGTGGTGCTGACCGGCGTGCTGACCGCCGTCCAACAGGCCAACCTGCTGCGCGGCCGGATGATCGCGTCCACGCTCAGCAGCGCCCGCTTCCTGCGTCACCTGCTCCGACTGCCGGTGGCCTTCTTCACCCAGCGCAACCCCGCGGACCTCGTCCAGCGCCTCCAGTCCAACGACTCCGTGGCCGAGACGCTGGCCAGGGACCTCTCCGCGGTCGGCGTGGACGCCGTCGTGGTCGTCCTGTACGCCGTACTGCTGTGGACGTACGACCCGCAGCTGACCGTGCTCGGCATCGGCATCGCGCTGCTCAACGTGGTGGCGCTGCGGGTGGTGGTCCGCATCCGCGGCACCGGCGTGCAGAAGCTGCGCGCCGACGGCGCGCGGCTGACGAACACCTCCTACAGCGGGCTCCAGCTGATCGAGACGATGAAGGCCACCGGCGGCGAGACCGGGTACTTCCGACGCTGGGCCGGCCTGCACGCGATCACGCTCGTCGGCGAGCAGCGTCTCGGCGTGCCGAGCGCCGCGCTGAGCATCGTCGCGCCCACCCTCTCCGCGCTCAACGCCGCGCTGATCCTGCTGATCGGCGGGCTGCGGGCGGTCGAGGGCCAGATCTCGATCGGCCTGCTGGTCGCCTTCCAGGCGCTCGTGGCCAGCTTCACGGCCCCGGTCACCCGGCTCAACGGGGTCGCCGGACGCGTCCAGGACTTCACCGCCGACATGGCCCGGCTCAAGGACGTCGAGAGCTTCCCCGCCGACGCGCGGCTGACGAGCTCGCGCTCGGTCGCAGGCGCGCGCCGGCTCAGCGGCCATGTGCGGCTGGAGGACGTCACCTTCGGCTACAGCGCGCTGGACCAGCCGCTGCTGAAGGGCCTGACCCTCGACGTCGGCCCCGGCCGTCAGGTCGCCCTGGTGGGCGGCTCGGGCAGCGGCAAGTCCACGGTGTCCCGGCTGATCTCCGGTCTCTACCAGCCGTGGGAGGGCGAGATCACCATTGACGGACGGCGGCTCACCGACATCCCGCGCAGCTCCCTGGCCGCCTCGGTCTCCTTCGTCGACCAGGACGTCTTCCTCTTCGAGGGCACGGTCCGCGACAACGTGGCGCTCTGGGACCCCTCCCTGTCCGACGAGGCCGTCACCGCCGCGCTGCGGGACGCGGCGGTCCTCGACGCCGTCTCCCGGCGTCCCGGCGGCATCCACAGCCGGGTCGAGCAGGACGGCCGCAACTTCTCCGGCGGCCAGCGCCAGCGGCTGGAGATCGCCCGCGCCCTGGTGCGCCAGCCCAGCGTGCTGGTCCTCGACGAGGTGACCAGCGCCCTGGACGCGGAGACCGAACAGACCGTCATGGACAATCTGCGCCGTCGCGGCTGCGCCTGCGTGGTGATCGCGCACCGGCTCAGCACGGTGCGGGACAGCGACGAGATCATCGTGCTGGACCGCGGCGTCGTCGTCGAGCGCGGGCGTCACGAGGAACTGGTGGCGGCCGCAGGGCCCTACGCCCAGCTGGTCAGGGAGCACTGACGTGTCGTTCGGCGAATCCCCGCAGTTTCCGCAGGAACCGCAGGATCCCCAGGCCGGGTGGTCCACCGGGCAGATCGCGCACGTCGCGCAGGAAGCGCACGGAGCGCAGGCGTACCCGCAGGGCTACGTCCAGGAGTCCGCACGGCCGCGGCCCGGCGACGACGGGGTGCTCGCCGCGCTCGGCGGCCTCGGCACGCCCGTCGACTGCACCGGCGTGCGGAGGCTGCCGCTGGAGGGCCCGCACGTGGTGTGGCTGGTCATCGCCGGAGCGATGGATCTGTTCGCCGTGGACGCGCTGTTCGAGGGCCGCTGGCACTTCCTCGGCCGCCTCGGCGCGGGCGCGCTGCTGCCCGGACCCGTCGACGGGCCGCGTCACACCGTGGTCGGCCGACCCCAGGCGGGCTGCGTGCTGCGCCGGATCCAGCTGCGGGAGCTGATGTTCGCGCCCCAGTACGCGCCGGACTGGGCGCACTACGGCGCACAGGGGATGCTCTCCCCGCTGGAGGACGCCTTCGCCCGCGGCATCGGACGCAGCCTGCGGCTGTTCTTCGAGGCCCGCGCGGGCGGCGGCTCGGCCGGTCCCGACGTGGTGATGGACGACCTGGGCGAGGACATGCAGTGGCTCTCGCTGCACCCGGGCAGTCTGGTGCACGGCGGCGTCTACAGTCAGGAGACGGCCGGGGACCTCTTCGTCGACCCGGCCGCCTGGCAGCAGCTGGTGGACCAGCAGAGCCGTCTGCTGTTCGCCCTGGACCGGTGGATCGACCAGCTGGAACGGGCCTTCGAGGACCGGGCCGAAGCCGGGGTGAAGGCCGGCGACGCGGCGCGCGCCCGCGCCGACCAGGCCCTGCTCACCTCCCTCCAGCGCGCAGGCCGGGACGGCTCGACACCGGCCGCCGCGGGCGGCGGCCCCGGTCTCGACGACGTGACCCTCGCCGCCTGCCGGATCGTGGGCGCGGCCGCCGGGATCACGATCACCACGCCCACAGGCGGCGGAACCGCGTCCGACCGGCTCTCGCCGATCGAGCGGATCGCGGTCGCCTCCCGCTTCCGCACCCGGCAGGTGCGGCTCCAGGGCCGCTGGTGGCGCCAGGACGCCGGGCCGCTGCTCGGCTTCCGGTCGGCGTCCGGCACGCCCGTCGCGCTGCTGTGGCGTCGCGGCGGATACGAGTCGGTGGACCCGCTGGGCGAGCGGCGCACCCGGATCCGCGAGGAGAACGCGGACCAGTTCGAGCCGTACGCCGTGCTGTGCTACCGGCCGCTGCCCGAAAAGCCGCTCTCCGCCTGGCGGTTGCTGCGCTTCAGCGTCCGCGGCACCCGCCCGGACCTGCATCGGCTGGTCGTCAGCGGGCTGGTCGCGGTGGTACTCGGCACCCTGGTGCCGATCGCGACGGGGCAGGTGCTCGGCGACTACGTGCCGAACGCCGAGACCGACCTGATCGTGCAGACCTCGCTGGCGATCGTCGCCACCACCGTGGTGTCGGCCGCGTTCATGCTGATGGAGAACCTCTCCATCCTGCGCCTGGAGGGCCGCGTCGAGGCCACCCTGCAACCGGCGATCTGGGACCGGCTGCTGCGGCTGCCCACCCGGTTCTTCGCCGGACGCTCGACGGGCGAGCTGGCCTCGGCCGCGATGGGGATCAGCGCCATCCGTCGCCTGCTGTCCGGGGTCAGCACGGTGGTCGTCCAGGCGGGCACGGTCGGTCTGGTCAACCTCGTGCTGCTGCTCTGCTACAGCGTCCCGCTCGCCCTGGCCGCCGTCGGGATGCTGGTCGTGATCGCGGCGGTCTTCCTGGCCCTCGGCCTGTGGCAGGTGCGCTGGCAGCGGCGGCTGACCGTGCTCAGCAACAAGCTCAACAACCAGGCCTTCCAGACCCTGCGCGGGCTGCCCAAGCTGCGCGTCGCCGCCGCCGGGGACTTCGCCTACGCGGCGTGGGCGGGCGAGTTCGCCCGCAGCCGCGAGATGCAGCGGCGGGTGGGCCGGATCAAGAACCTGATCACCGTCTGCAACGCCGTCTACCTGCCCGTCTGCATGCTCACGATGTTCATGCTGCTGGCCGGCCCGGCCCGGGGCAGCATCTCGGCGAGCAGCTTCCTCACCTTCAGCACCTCGGTGACGATGGTGCTGACCGCGGTCACCCAGCTCACCGGCTCGCTGCTGTCGGTGGTCTCCGCGCTGCCGCTGTTCGAACAGATCAAGCCGGTCCTGGAGGAGGTGCCCGAGGTGCGCGGCGGCAGCGCCGTGCCGGGCCCGCTGTCGGGCGGGATCGAGGCCCGCGACCTGTCCTTCCGCTACACCGAGAACGGGCCGCTGGTGCTTGACGACGTGTCCTTCCGGATCGAGCCCGGCGAGTTCGTCGCCGTGGTCGGGGCGAGCGGCAGCGGCAAGTCGACGCTGCTGCGGCTGCTGATCGGCTTCGATCGCCCTGGGTCGGGCGCGGTCCTCTTCGACGGCCAGGACCTCGCCTCGCTCGACCAGGCGGCGGTGCGCCGCCAGTGCGGTGTGGTGCTGCAGCACGCCCAGCCCTTCAACGGCTCGATCCTGGACTGCATCCGCGGCACCGAGCCGCACAGCATGGAGGAGGTCTGGGAGGCGGCGGCGATGGCCGGTCTCGCCGACGACATCAAGGCCATGCCGATGGGCTTGCACACGGTCCTCTCCGACGGCGGCGGCACCGTCTCCGGCGGCCAGCGGCAGCGCCTGATGATCGCTCAGGCGCTGGTCCGCCGCCCCCGCATCCTGCTCTTCGACGAGGCCACCAGCGCGCTGGACAACGAGACCCAGCGGATCGTGATCGAGAGCACCCGGCGGCTGCACGCCACCCGTGTCGTGATCGCCCACCGGCTGTCGACCGTGCTCGACGCCGACCGGGTCCTGGTCATGGCCGGCGGCCGCATCGTCCAGCAGGGACCGCCCGCAGCCCTCCTCGCCGACACCTCCGGCCCCTTCCACCAGCTGGCCCGCCGACAGATGCAATAGGGCCCGGATGCAGTAACCGCGGTGGTTCCGGTGACTGCCAAGGCGCTCTCATGAGACCGGGCGCTTCATGAGAAAGGCCTTCAAATCGACTCCTCCCACGCGTGACGTTCCCGCCCACCGGGCACGGATCTGTCAGGCAATGGAGGCGCGCCGAGCACGGAGGTGGCGCCATGAGGTGGAACGCAGCAGGAATGGCGGCCTGCGGGATAGCCGTGTCCCTGGGCGTCGCCGGATGCACGCTCGGGGCTTCCTCGACGGCGACGTCGCCCACGCGGTCGTCCTCACCGTGGACGGTTCCCTCGACGTCCCCGTCGTCGGGGTCGGGGTCGCTGGGGGCGGCGGGTTCGGGCACGACGACCCGGACGCTGGCGCAGGTCGCGGCGGGCAGCGTCGACCTGGTGAGCGAGCAGGGACTGCAGGGCACCGAGGCCGCGGGCACCGGCATCGTGCTGACCTCGGACGGCATGGTCCTCACCAACAACCACGTGATCAACGGCGCCACCTCGCTGACCGCTGTGGACATCGGCAACGGCCACAGCTACGGCGCGTCCGTGATCGGCTACGACCGCAGTCACGACCTGGCACTGGTCCAGCTGCACGGCGCCTCCGGCCTGCAGACCCTCAGCCTGGCCTCCGGCACCCAGGTCTCCGTCGGCGACGCGGTCACCGCTCTCGGCAACGCCGGCGGGCGCGGCGGGCAGCCCAGCCAGGCGGCCGGTTCGGTCACCGCGCTCGACCAGCGGATCACCGCCACGGACGAGGGCTCCGGCAGCTCCGAACAGCTCAGCGGCCTGATCCAGGTCGACGCGCAGATCGAGGCCGGGGACTCCGGCGGTCCACTGGTGAACGCCCAGGGCCAGGTGATCGGCATCGACACCGCCGCCTCGGTCGGCTACCAGTTCCAGAGCGCCCCGACCGAGGGCTTCGCCATACCGGCCACCCAGGCGGAGAGCACCGCCGAGGCGATCGCCGCGGGCCACGCCTCCTCGACCGTGCACATCGGCGCAACGGCCTGGCTGGGCGTCGGGGTCGGCACCGCGAACCAGTACTCGTCGACGAACGGCGCCGCCGTCGTCCAGGTCGTGCCCAACTCTCCCGCGGACCGCCTGGGACTGCTCGCGGGCGACGTGATCACCTCGGTCGACGGCGCCTCGGTCCCCGACCCGAACACCTTGACCGCGCTCCTGGGCCAGCACCACCCGGGCGACACCGTCACGCTCGGCTGGACCGACTCCGGGGGCCAGGCCCAGTCGGCCCGGGTCGTCCTCGGCAACGGCCCGGCCGGATGAGACGGCGGGGACGAACGGGGCCTTTGAGGACATAGGGGCTGCCGAAACGGTTGTGACTCGTGAGGCAGCAGAGACTGCCGGGACAACTGTGGTGAAGCCCCACCGATCGGGACATCCCGACCCCTCCGATGGTCAGTGCACGGCCGGTCCTTCGGGAGACCCGGCAAGGAGGCCGCCCCCGCCGTTCGGCGGGGGCGGCCTCCGGCCTTCCGAGGGGTCAACAACCCCACCAGTAACGCTGAGACGCAGGTCACGGGCCTGTTGTGGCGCGCCCCACTTACTAGCGGTAACCCTTGCTCCGTTTGTGAAGCCCGTGTGAGTGTTCACGAGGCAGGCGGTCAGAGAGCCTGCCGGGAGCGCGGCGACCGGTGCACAGAGCGCCGACCTGTCAAACGCCGAGCCGCTCCCCTGCTCGGTCGGGCGAAGCCCGATGTCGCCGTGTGCGGGACCCCACTCGTAGCGACGCCGTTCTCGGCGCTCGCCGGGGATTCGTGCGCCCTCGGCCTCGGGCAGTTCCGACGACATTGGAGTGACATGCGACCCCGCATCCGCCTGAACCTCGTGCAGCTCAACAAGCGTCTCGCCGCGACCCGCCTGAACCGGCGCGTCACCGCCGGCATCGGCGCCGCCCTGCTGGTCACCGGCGCCGCTACCGGCACCGCTGTGGCCCTCACGGGCAACGACTCCGGCTCCACCCACACCGCCGCCGCGGCCAGCACCGTCGCCGCCGCGCGTCCCACCACGGACAGCGCGAACCGCTCCGAGCAGCGCGCCCCGCTGGCCAGCCAGTCCGCGGACGCGGCCAAGGCCGCCGCCGCGGCGAAGGCCAAGGCGGACGCCGAGGCCAAGGCCAAGGCTCAGGCTGCCGCCCAGGCCGCCGCCAAGGCGAAGGCCGACCAGCAGGCCAAGGCCGCCGCCGCCGCGAAGGCGAAGGCCCAGCAGGAGGCCCAGGCCAAGGCTGCCGCCCAGGCGAAGGCCGCCGCGCAGGCGAAGGCCGCTGCCGCCGCCAAGGCCGCCGCCGCCGCTGCCGCCGCCAAGGCCGCGCAGCCGGTCTACGCGAACAACCTGAGCGGCTGGATCGCCGAGGCGCAGGCCATCCTGGCCGCCCACGGGGACCACGTCCCGCCGGCCGCCGCCATCCAGGCGCGTGCCATGACCGAGTCCTCCGGCAACCCCCTCGCCGTCAACAACTGGGACTCCAACGCCGCCGCGGGCACCCCGTCCGAGGGTCTGATGCAGACCATCGTGCCGACGTTCGACGCGTACGCGCTGCCGGGTCACACCGACATCTGGAACCCGGTCGACAACATCGTCGCCGCGGTCCGCTACGCGAACGCCACCTACGGCGCCTTCGAGAACATCGCCTACGGCACCCAGGGCTACTGATCCCGTAGCACTACCCCAGCGGCGGCTTTCATCCCTGTCCGCGCCGCTGGACCAAGGCCGCTCCCGCCTCGTGCGGGGGCGGCCTTCTCGCGTCCACGCGACCCTGGGATCCTTGAAACATACCCCCCAGGGGTATAGAACGGTGGTCGGCTCGCACCCACACCGTTCCGCGGAGATGATCACACCATGTCGGTCGTTCACGCCGTGCTCCACGCCCTGTCCATCGCTGGCTCGATGACCTGGGCGATCACCTGGGCCCTGATCCTCGGCTTCCTGCTGTCGGCGATCGTCCAGGCCGTGGTGCACAAGGAGACGGTGGCCCGGCTGATGGGCGACGACCGACCGCGGACGCTGGCCGTCTCCTCGCTGCTGGGCATGGCGTCCTCCTCCTGCTCCTACGCGGCCGTGGCGCTGGCCCGCTCGCTCTTCCGCAAAGGAGCGAACTTCACCGCGGCGATGGCCTTCGAGATCGCCTCGACCAACCTGGTGATCGAACTCGGGGTGATCCTCGCGCTGCTGATGGGCTGGCAGTTCACCCTCGCCGAGTTCACCGGCGGGCCGGTCATGATCGTGGTGCTGGCCCTGCTCTTCCGGCTCACCCTGCGCAGCCGCCTGCTGCGCGACGCCCGCGCGCAGGCCGACCGCGGGCTCGCCGGCTCGATGGAGGGTCACGCGGCGATGGACATGTCCGTGAGCGGCGAGGGCTCCTTCTGGAGGCGGCTCCGCTCGCCCCGCGGCGTGACCTCCGTCTCCCACGTCTTCGTGATGGAGTGGGCGGCGATCCTGCGCGACCTGGTACTGGGCCTGCTGATCGCCGGGGCCATCGCGGCCTGGGTGCCCGACTCCTTCTGGCAGCACTTCTTCTTCGCCGGGCACCCGCTGCTGTCCAAGATCTGGGGTCCGCTGGTCGGCCCGGTCGTGGCGCTGGCGTCCTTCGTCTGCTCGATCGGCAACGTGCCACTGGCGGTCGTGCTGTGGAAGGGCGGCATCAGCTTCGGCGGCGTGGTCGCCTTCATCTTCGCCGACCTGCTGATCCTGCCGATCCTCAACATCTACCGGAAGTACTACGGCCGACGGATGGCGCTGTACCTCGCGGCGACCTTCTACGCGGCCATGGTGGTCGCCGGCTACACCGTGGAGCTCATCTTCGGCGGACTGGGGCTGGTCCCGGACCAGGCCGAGGCGAAGATCCCGACGGACGGCGTGAGCTGGAACTACACCACGTACCTCAACATCGCCTTCCTGCTGGTCGCCGCCGCCCTGGTGATCCGCTTCCTGCGCACCGGCGGCCGCGCGATGCTCGGCATGATGGGCGGCTCGCCCGACGCCATGGACCACTCGGGGCTGCACGCGGGCCAGCACCGATCGGGCCAGCACCATTCGGGGCAGCACCATTCGGGGGACGCCGGACCCTACGACGGCCACGGGGCGTGAACCGGCAGCGGCAGACCCGGCGGAACGTCCTCCGCCGCCCGCGGATAGGCGTCCATCACCGCGATCATCTCCGCGAACCAGTCGGTGAGGGCCTGCCGGAGCCCGGGGGCGTCCGGCAGGTCCGCGTCGTCGAGCGCAGCGGTGAAGCACGCGAGCGCCCGGCCGTCGAGATCCTCGTGCTCGCCGCAGCCCGCGTGCAGACGCTGCACGTGGCTGTGGTCCGCGATGCGTTCGCTGTAGTCGCGCGGCCCGCCCAGCGCCTCGGTCCAGTACGCCGCCAGCCGCTCGACGTGCCGGGGGTGGATCGGGCGGGAGAACGGGTGACTCGCCACAGGGTCGGCCAGGCAGCGCCGGTGCCACGCGTCCGCGAGGCGGAGCACCGCCGCCCGTCCGCCGAGCGCGGCGTAGAGGCTGCTCTGCGTCATGCCTCCATCGTCCGCCCCCTCGCCCGGTCGCGCTCCCGGTTGACGGATCCGGGCGACCGATCCGCCGGCCGATCGCCGACGATGCGTCAGCAGACCCGTGCGGACGGTGATCGACGGCCCCCGTGAGGGCCGCACGAGGGGCCGCGTTCGTGTCGGCGGGGACGCGGCCGACGCTCCGCAGGCCGTTACCCCTATCGTGGGTGCCCACCGCCCACGTCACCGACTCAGCCAGGGACCTCCGCTTATGACCCTCGCTTCCGTCCACAGCACCAGCACCCTCCCGTCACCGCTCTTGTCGCCCGAAGCCCGGGAAGACCTGAACCGCTACGCGGAGGCCGGCGGGTTCACCCTCCGGGCCGAGACCCACCCCTGGTACGCCGCCTTCGCCTCCGTATCCCGTCTGGACGAGGCGCGTGCCGCGTCCACCGTCCTCGCCGAGCTGCGCGGCCACAACGTCCCCGACCTCCAGCAGGCCGCGGAACGTCTCGCCACGCTGCCCGACCTCGCCACGCCCACCACGGTCCGCGAGACGGCCACCGCCGTCGCCCTGCTGCTGCGGGTCCGCAGCACGCTGGAGGTCCTGCGCCCCGAGGCGTACGCGGCCGAGGCCGACACGCTCGACGCGCTGCTCGCCGCCACGGCCACCTCCGGGTGGCGCGCGGAGCGCGGGGTCAGCCAGTCCTGGTGGCAGCGCACCCGCCTCGCCCGTCGCGCCCGCTCCCTCACCGCGGCGCGCGGCGCCCGCCGCGGTGAGCTCCACGACGCGCTCGCGGAGACCGCGGCGACCCGCACCGAGTGGGCGGCCCTGACCGGCACCGACGCCCACCCCGCGCTCCCGGGCGACGCCACCTTCCTCGACGCCGCGGGCCCCGCGGCGGAGGCAGCCCTCACCGGCCTGGACCAGCTCACGGCGCTGGTGCGCGCCGAGTCCGAGACCGTCCTGGCGGATCTCCCCTTTGCCGAGCTGGTCTCCCTGCTCGACCAGCTCGCCAGCGACGAGGGCACCCTCTACCGCCTCCCCCGCCTCCGCGAGCTCCACGACTCGCTGACGGCCCAGGGCCTGGGCGAGCTCCTGTCCCAACTCACGGACCAGCAGGCCGATGTGACGGCCACCGCCGCCATCATCGCCCAGCGCACCGCCCTGGACCCGGACGCGGAAGCCGCCCTCGCGGCTCCCCCGGCGGCCACCCCGGAGGAGGACGCGGAGGTCTCGGCAGAGGCCGAGGCGGAACCGACCGTCGACGTCGAGCCGGAGCTCGCGGCGGACGCGGACGCCGACGCGGTCGAGCTGGACGCCGAGGCCATCACGGAGCCGGTGGTGGACACCGGGGTTGAGACCGAGTCGGCCACCGACATCGAGCCGGAGCTCGAGACCGAGCCCGTCGCGGACACCGCCGTGGAGCCGGAGGCGGAGGTCGAGGCAGAGCTGATCGCCGACACCGAGCCGGTGTCCGAGGCTGAGCCCGTCGCGGACGCCGATGCCGAGGCCGTCGCAGACGCCCCGGCAGGCACGGAGCCCGCGCCCAGCGTCGAGGTGGTCACGCCGACGGAGACGGAGCCGCAGGCTCTCATCGACGCCCAGCCCGATGCCGAGCCGGTCGCCGACGCCACCGTCGAGGTCGAGGCCACCGCCCAGGCGGAGCCGATCGCCGAGGCCGTCGTGAGCGCCGAGGCAGACGCGGAGCCGGCGCCCAGCGTCGAGGTGGTCACCCTGGCCGAGACGGAGCCGCAGGCTCTCGTCGACGCCCGGCCCGACGCCGACGCGGAAGCCGACACGACCGCCCAGCCCGACGCCGAGCCGATCGCCGAGGGCGGGGTCAACGTCGAGGCCACCGCCCAGGCGGAGCCGATCGCCGAGACGGAGCCGCAGGCTCTCGTCGACGCCCAGCCCGCCACCGACGCGGAAGCCGACACGACCGCCCTGCCCGACGCGGAGCCGATCGCCGAGGTCGAGGTCGAGGTCGCGGACCAGGCGGAGGTTGTCGCTGAGGCCGTGCCTCGGGTCGTTGTCGGGAAGCCGGACTTCACGCCCGGGAAGCCGGTGACGGCGTACTCCGCCGAGCAGCTGGAAGCTGTCGTGCGGTGGATCGACGGGGACGGCGTCGACCGCACCGACGACGAGCTGCTGCGGGCGGCGATGAAGGAGCTCGGGTTCTCGCGGCTCGGGCCGAGGATCAAGGAGGCCCTCGGCGTGGCCGTCGCCGCCGCGCGGGGCTGAGCAGGAGCAGGTCCGTCAGTGGGCGGCGGCGTAGCCGCCGTCCACGTGGACGGAGACGACGTGCTGGATGCAGCGCGTGCCGCAGTGGTCCTGCGGGACCACCAGCTGGGGGCCGTCCAGGTCCATCGCCACGCCGTCCACCGTCACCGCGAGCAGGACCGGGAACGCGGAGAACTCGGGGTCGATCTCGGCCCAGGAGAGCAGCGCGCGGTGGCCGTCCGCGCCGCGGACGCAGACGAGGAAGCGGGCCCGCTCCTTCCGCGCGGTCGGCCCGAAGCGGGGCTCGGCGTCGCGCAGGACGTCGTACAGCAGCGGGCCGGCGAAGGTGTGCCGCTGTGTGCCGTTGGTCGCACAGGCGAAGTCCGCGCTGGTGGTGTGCTCGGTCCACACACGCAGATCGGCGGCGGTCAGCTGTCTCGGACGTCCCAGGTCCCCGGTCATCGTGATCCGGCCGGGGACGATCGCCTGGGTGGGCAGCGAAGAGTGCAACGGTGGTCACCTCCAGTCGGCGGCCGCCCCGGCCGCCGACCGAACGTTGCCCCGGCGGGCCCCCACCGACACCAGGCCCTTGCACCTGCCAGGGCAACAGCCAGGAGCAGCCCGCATCTGCCAGCTGAAACCCGCTCTCGTCTTCCCATGTGAGATGGGATGGGTACGGCGTCAGCCGTCCAGCCGGGTCGCGCGTGCCACCGCCTCCATCGCGGCCGCCTCACGCGGCGTGCGCGGACGCGCGCCGAGACCGAAGAACCCGCCCTCGTTGTTGGACTCGGCGACCACCGCAGCGATCTCGTCGAGGAACGCGCGGAAGCCCGCCAGCTCGGCGGGGGCGACGCGGGCGACGATGCTCGTCGCCGTGTGGATGGCGTGCAGCGCGGGCTTCTCGTAGTCGGCGTACCGGGTGTCCGCCCGCAGACCGGTGTCGAAGGTGCAGGCGGCAGCCAACTCGCGGATGAGGCGCTGAGGGTGACTGACGCTCGCCTCCCGCAGCAGCTGGACCATGGCGACGATCTCGTCCGCGTCGACGTCGCCCTCCGCGAGGGCGGTCAGCACACCGGAGGCCGTCAAGGCCTGCTGCAGCGCCGCCCAGTCCGCCGGGAGGAAGTCCAACTCCCCTGCCCCGTCCGGCCCGACGCCGGTGCGCAGCACCTGGAAGCCGACGTCGGCCAGTACCGTCGGCAGGTAGCGGACGGCGTCGACGGCCTGTTCCCTGGCGCGGTCGGAGAGTCGGTCCCACGACGGGAGGCCGTCGAGCTGCCGGGCGTCCTGCTGTTCGCGCAGCCGGTGCTCGTGTTCCAGCCGGGCCAGCACCTGCGCCTCGTGCTCCTCGAAGGCGAGCAGCCCGGCGCCGTTCCCCTCGTCCAACGCCTGGGGTGCGGCCGTTTCCGGGGTGGGGAACATCAGGCAGCCGATCGCGGCCAGGCTCTCGCCGACCCTGCGCGCGTGGCGGCGGCCGGCCTCCCGGGACTCCTCCGGCAGTTCGTGCCAGGGGCGCAGCGACGGCCGGACCACCAGTTCCAGCGTCGCGTCGGCCCGCGCCTGCATCCGGCTCTGGTGCAGCGCCTGCGCGAGGTGCTCGGCGACCTGGGCGGAGGTGTAGTCGGACAGGCTGTCGATGACGCGGTCCTGAGCGACCAGCCGCGCCTTCATGCGGCGGCACTCGTGCAGGATGGCCTCCGCGTCGAGGAACGTCTGCTCCGAACGCCGGTCCCCAGCCAGGCTCAGCACCTTCTGCCCGACCATGATCACGATCATGAAGACCAGCTGGGCGAAGGTGGACAGGAAGCTCATGAACGCGAACGGGTAGGGATCGAAGTGCTGCAGGCCGAACTCGGCCAGGCCGATCCACACCACCTGGGTGCCGGCGGCGACGTAGAACGCCGCCATGCTGCCCAGTCGCTGGGTGAGCCAGGCCGCGATCCGCCCGTTGACGCCGACGACCTGGTCGATCGCCTGCGGCGGGGGCTGCACGCGGTGCCGGCGGATCCACGGGTGCGGGCTCGACTCCAGCAGGCTGGCGCCGCGGCCCAGCGCCCGGTCGTGCCGGTCGAGATGGGCCTGCAGGTCGGCGACCTGCGCGAAGATCGTCTCCGCGTGCTCGTAGGTCTGCACGGCACGGCGGTCGGCCGCCATGCCCAGCACCCGCTGGCCGACCAGGATCACCGCGCACAGCACGAGCTGCAGGACGTTGTTGACGAACAGCAGGAAGCCGAACGGGTAGGGGTCCACCCGGTGCAGCGGCCCCCAGGTCGCCAGGATCATCCAGCCGGAACAGAAGATCAGCGTGAGGTAGAGGGCGGGCATCGAGCCCACCCCCTGGGTCAGCGCGGCCGCGATGGCGCCGTTGACGCCCACCCGCTCGTCGGAGATCGTGACCGGCTGCCTGGACAGGCCGGTCTCCCTGCCGACTTCACTCACGCGCGCTCCCGAGGTAGTCCGAGGATCCGTCGCCTGCAATCTATCCGCAGGCAGCACGGCCCCGGCGGCCGCACCTCGGTGACGTATCGTCAGAACGAGTCGGCAGGTGGCGCGAAGCGGGTCAGGTCAGCCGCAGCCGGGTCTCGAACTCGTGCTCCCCGGACACCCAGCCGAGATCCTCGACGGTGAAGACGCCCGCCAACAGCGTCCGCGCCTGCTCCACGGCGTCCGCCGGTCCGAGGATGTCGACGTCGACCGGCTGGTTCAGGTGCGCGGGCACGCTGCGCAGCACGGCGGCGGCCTCGGGCATGGTCAGGAAGGAGCGGGCCCGGCACATGGTGCCCGAACCGGTCGACGGGCTCATGGACGGGCTCGTCGGCGTCGTGGTCATGGGCATCGGGGTCGGGGACATCTCGGCCGTGGCCTGGAACGCCTCCGCGAGGACGGCGAGAACCGCGTCTCCGTCGTGCGGGTCGTGCTCGACGACCTCGACGGTGATCTCAGCTGTGCTGGTCATCGGTACCTCCTGGGGCCTGCTGAGCCGCTCACCCCCAGTGAAACTCCGTTTCCGCCCCGGCGCACCTCCCGCGGGCAGGGAAGGGCCCCGGCCGGGAAGATCGGCCGGGGCTCTCCCGCGGGCGGTGCTCAGCGGCTCGTCAGGCGGGCTCAGGAGACGTTGAGCGCCGTGTCGTCGACCACGAAGGAGGTCTGGTACTCGGAGTCCTCCGCGCCGGTGAACTTGAGCGTGACCGTCTGGCCGATGTAGCTCGCCAGGCTGAAGGTGTGCTGCTGGTAGCCGCTCGCCGCGTTGAGGTTCGAGTAGGTCGCGAGCGTGCCGAGGACCGTGCCGGAGCTGTTCAGGACCTGGACCTTGAGCGTGTCGTAGGCGGTGGTCTTGCTGGTCTCCGCGGTGTCGACGTGCAGCCAGAACGAGAAGTTCGCGTTCGCGCAGCCCGCCGGGACGGAGACCGACTGGGCGAGGGTGTCGGTGGTCGTGGTGCCGTAGCCGTCGAGCCAGGCGTCGTAGCTGCCGGAGTGCGCCGGCTCGGAGGAGCTGTTGCTGATCACGCCGGAGCTCGCGGTCCACGGCGTGGCGGAACCGGTCTCGAAGCCGGGGTTGCCGAGCAGCTGCTGCGAGGTGCAGCCGCCGCTGCCTGCGCCGACCGTCCAGGTGAAGGACGCCGAACCGGTCGGGCCGGTGGAGTCGGTGGCGGTCACGGTCACGTTGGAGGTCCCGGCCGCGGTGGGCGTGCCGGAGATCAGGCCGGTCGAGGAGTTGATCGACAGGCCGGCCGGAAGGCCGGTGGCCGAGTAGCTCAGCGTGCCGGTCGCGGTGTCGCTCGCGCTGATCTGCAGGCTCGCAGCGGTGCCGACGGTGCCCGTCTGGTTGCCCGGGCTGGTCACGGTGACACTGCCGGTGGACGACGAGCCGCCCATGTCGCTGTCGAAAGCCTGCTCAAGGCCGCTCACCACGCCGGAGTCGCTGACGATCAGGCCCAGCTCGCGGTTGCTGTTCAGCGAGTTGGAGGAGAAGTTCTCCGAGCCGGCGAACGCCTTGGCGGTGGACGTGCCGTAGTCGGCGATGATGGCCTTGGCGTGGATGTAGTAGCCGGTCGAGCTGGTGTAGGTGGTGACCTGGCCGCCGGCCGCGGTGATCTGGTTCAGCTCGGTGGTGTAGCTGTTGCTCTCGTTCTCGGCGACGACGCGCACCTTCACGCCACGCTGCTCGTCGGCGACGATCGCGTTGACCAGCGTGGTGTCGCCGAACTCCTCCTCCTCGACGTCCAGGCTGTGCTGGGCCCCGTTGATCAGGCCGAGGATCTGGGTCTGCGAGTCGGTGGGCGACCACACGAGGTCGGCGCCGTCGGACGGCGTGATCGAGGTCTTCGCGTAGTCGGCGTTGAAGACCGCCTCGATCGCGCCGACGTCCGACGCGGTGCTGTCGAAGACGCCGTAGTCGCGCGAGGTCGAGTAGTAGGTGGTGTCGAAGTTGCCGGTGGAGATGTAGGACTTGGTCCCGTCGACGGTGATCGTCTTCTGGTGCGTGTAGACGAACGCCGTCGAGGACCAGGTCACGCCGACACCACCACTCGTGAGGGTGGTGTACGCGCCGTTGTTGACCGAGGTCTGCTTGCCGTCGAGGATCACCCGGACGGTGACGCCGGCCTTCTCCTTGGCGACCAGGTCGTTCTCGAGCGTGGTGTCGCGCAGCTCGTAGATCGTGATGTCGATCGACTTCGTGGCCGAGTTGACGAAGTTGTAGATCGCGCTCTCGCCCTGGTCGGGCAGTACCACCAGCGAGTAGTTACTCGCGGCGTGAGCGGTCGCGGCGCCCGGCAGGATCGCTGCCGTGGCGACCGCGGCGCAGGCCGCGAACGACTGGAGGGCACGACGGCGTACGGCTCTCAATTCTGGCTCCTGATGCAGAGAGGGGGTGTGGCACGGGAGCGGAACAAGGGTGTGCAACGCGCGTAGCACACTCACCGTAAGTGACTCGCGAGTACATGTCAGGGGGCGGTTCGTGAAGATGTGTTGAACGGGCGGCGGACGCCGTGCTCGCCTTCGAAGCGGCAGATCCCTAGCGCGGGACCCGCAGTTGATCCGCCAGCACCGCCGGGGCTTCACCCAATGACGGCCCGTACCAGGTGAGGTGACGACCACTCACCAAGGCTGCGGGTATCCCGGGGAAGGCCTCCGGGCCGTCCTCCGAGGTGAACGCGTAGGGCTCGTCCGGCAGCACCACGAGGTCGGCGCCGCAGCCGCGCAACTCGTCCAGCGGCACGGCCGGGTAGCGCTCGGCGTGCTCCGCGTAGAGCTGGTCCACACCGAGACGGCGCAACAGGTCCCCGGCGAAGGTCTCGCGGCCGAGGACCATCCAGGGGCGCCGCCAGATCGGCACGACCGCCCGCCGTCGCCCACCGAGCTCGTCCGCGGCCTCGTCCACGGCGGGCACCGCGGCCCACGCCTGCCGGGCCCGGTCCAGCCACGGCGGCCGGTGCAGGGCGCAGGCGACGGTGAGCAGCCGCTCCAGGGAGCGGAAGGCCTGGTCGAGGGTCCGCACCTCGGTGACCCAGACGGCGAGGCCCGCCTGCCGCAGCGCGTCCAGGTCGACGGCCCGGTTCTCCTCCTCGTTGGCGACCACCAGATCCGGCCGCAGCGCGGCGATCCGGGCCGTGTCGGGGTTCTTGGTCCCCCGGATCCGGACCACGTCCAGCCCGGCAGGGTGGGTGCACCAGTCCGTCGCCCCGACCAGCAGGCCGGGCGCGGTCACCGCGATTGCCTCGGTGAGCGACGGCACGAGGGACACCACCCGGTTGACGTCGCCGAGAACCAGCGCGGTGCCCTGGTCGTCGACGACGGTGCGGTGGCCTGGTCCTCGCGTCGGCGCCGTGGTCATGGCGCCACCGTACCCGTCGGCCGCGCGGCGGCCCGGCGGATGGGCGGCCCGGCGACGCTCAGTGTGCCGCGGCGGGCCGGCCCAGCTGGTCGAGCAGGGCCGCGACGCGGTCGTCGGCGAGGCGGTAGCGGACGATCCGGCCGTCCTTGTCGGCGGCGACCGTGCGGGACGCGCGCAGCAGGCGCAGAATCCGGGAGACCGTGGTGTCGTCGAGCCCGGTCGCGGTGGCCAGGTCGGTGACCGCGATCGGCCCGGCGTGGTGGACTGCGAGCAGCACGGACAGCCGGTGGGGCTCGCCGAGCAGCGCGAAGCGGTCGGCCCACTCGGCGAGGCGGTCGGCGTCGCCGATGCCCGCGATGGCGGCGCAGACGGTGTGGTCGTCGATGACCCTGCGGTGGGCGCGCTCGGCGGGAACGAGATGCATGTCGGCCATTGTGACCCGCCGTGCCAGGTGATCGGCAACGCCCTGGGACACGGTAAGGCCCCGCACGCGCCCCCTCCGCGGGAACCGAGCACCTGCGGGGCCTCTTCACGTCGGCCGTCACCGAGCCGCGCGGCCCCGACGGGCGTTGCCGGACGGCGGGTGCTACCAGCGCAGCGCGAGGCGTGCGGTGGACTGCCAGTAGGTCGTGCGGACGGAGTCGTCCACCCGGACGCCCGCCTTGGGCAGGGCCACGTGCGCGCCCGCGCCGACCGAACCGCGGTCGGCGGCGTTGGCGAAGAACACCTCCAGGGTGTGCACGCCGTGGTTGTGGTGCGCTCCGCTGCTCGAGGTGTGGACCAGCGCGTAGGCCGACTGGTGCGGGGCGAGGGTGACCACCGCCTGCGGGACGCTGGCGGCGATGTAGCCCGGCGCGGCCTGGGCGTCGCCGAAGCGAAGGTACGGGTAGCCGTAGGCGAAGCAGTTGCGCTTGCCGGCGTTGGTGGCCGTCAGCAGCAGGCGCTGCCCCGGCTCGGTCTTGGCGGTGACCTTCACGTCACTGCCGGTGCAGCTCGTGATCGCCGCGGCGGCCGCGGGCTTGGCCGTGCGGGCGGCGGTGGCGGCGGCGTCGGACGGGGCGGCCAGGGCGACCGTGGCGCCGAGGGACGCCACGAGGGCGGCGGTCGCGGCAGCGCCGCGGACGACGCCGCGAAGCGGCCGGCGGGTCAGGCGGGACAGGTGCATGGGTGGCTCTCCAGAAAGGGCAGAAGATCGGTGTCCGCGGCCCGGGCTCGGTCGGCTCGAACACGGTCGGCTCGGACCCGGTCGCCTCGGGGCTGCGGTGGCACCACCTTGCCGCCGATTTCGTCACCGGAGCCGCGTTTGCCACGCTTGGTGGAACGGCGGAACGTTCCAGGTCGTCCCACCTGGGGAGACGCGGGCACCGTGGAACGCGCTCGCGGAACGGGGGGACACCTGATGACGGGTGAGGTGGAGGAGTTCGCGGCGCTGCTGCGCATGCTGAAGGAGCGTTCGGGCAAGAGCTACGGCCAGCTGGCAACCCGGCTGCGGGTCAGCAACTCGACGCTGCACCGGTACTGCCACGGCACGACCGTGCCGCCCGCCTTCGCGCCCGCCGAGCGCCTCGCCCGGCTCTGCGGCGCGACCCCGGCCGAGCTGGTCGACCTGCACCGTCGCTGGCTGATCGCCGACGCCGCCCGGGACCAGCGCGTGCCGTCCCCCGCACCGGCGCGTCCGCAGCCCGAACCGGCGCCGGACCTGACCGCCCGTGACGTTCTCGTCCCGGCCGCCGCCTCCGGGCCGACCGTGCCCGACATCGCCACGACCGCCGACGACACGGCGGAGGAGGCAACGGCAGAAGACGCGGCCGCCGAGCGTACGGCCCGGTCGGCGGGCGGGCGCACCTCGTGGTGGCGCCGGCCCTGGTTCGTGATCGCCGCGGCGGTCGCGGTCGTCACCACGACCGCCGCCGTCGCCGTGCCCACGCTCCTGTCGGGCTCCCGCACCGCCGCCGACCCGGCCACCGGACGGCACTCGGCCGCGCCGCAGGGCCAGGGCGCGCGCCCGGGCACGCCCGCCGCGAGCCCGCTGCAGGTCAGCGTGCTGGACGACAACTGGGAAGACCCGTGCGGTCGCTGGTACCTGTCCGACCGGAAGCCCGGCTCGATGCCCGCGCCGCCGGATCAGGGCGGCACGGCCGCCTGGGCGGCGCGCCTCGGCGCGGTGCCTGCGGGGCACCGGCGTCTTGAGCTCACCCTGCAGACGACCGGCGACGAGCCGGTCGTGCTGCACGCCCTCTACGTCCACGCCCACAACGCAGGCGCCGCTCCGCACGGGTCCGCATTCAACCTGGGCTCGGGCTGCGGCGGCGGGATCACCCCCGGTTCCTTCGCGTTCGACCTGGACGCCGCGGCCCCGACCGTGAAGCCGATACCGGGCAGCCAGGGCGATGCCACGGTCCCGGCGCCCGTCTTCCCGCTCCAGGTGTCCCGCACCCAGCCGCAGGTCCTCGACATCGACGCGTCCACGACGGACCACGACGTCAGCTGGACCCTGGAGCTGCTGTGGAGCGTGGGGAGCGCCCAGGGCTCGCTCTTCGTCGACGACCACGGCAGCCCGTTCCGCACGGTGGGGGGCGACGGCGCGCCGCGCTACGTCTACCAGCCCGGCGACCCGACCGTCTGGCTCCCCGACACCGATCCCCACGACCTCCCGTCGCGCTTCTAGGCCCGGGCCCGGAGGTCGTCGGCGAAAGAGCTCACGCGGGGGAGAGCTCACTCGGCGGGAGAGGTGCGTGGTCGCCGGGCTCGGGCCAGGGCGGCCGGGAGAGCCGCGCGCTGGGCGTGGTCGAGCTGGCCGACACTGGTGGTCTCGTCGGCCCGGAGGTGGACCAGGATCTCGTGGGCGGTGATCGGGCCCATCCCCGGCAGCGCCCGAAGGAGGGCGCCGAGGGTCATCCCGGCCGCAACGGCGTCGCCGCCGTCCCAGGCGTCCAGACAGATGTGCGCGAGCCGTGCCGTGCCGCCCTCCGCCACCGCGGCCAGCAGCATCTCCTGCGCGCGGCGCAGGGCCGGACTGATCCGGTCCTCCGGCGCGGGCCGGGTCGAGGAACCACGGGATGTACGACCGAGCATGATCGCCGCCTTTCACTCCATGGCTTGCTGTTACCAACACTACCTCGCAGCAAGTCTTGACGCATGCAATACTTCTGCCATGGCGATTCCAGCGAGTCGAACTCCGCAGGCGACCCCGAGCGCGGACGAGATCCAGGCCTTCCAGCGCGCGACCCGCGACCTGATCGGCGTCGCACTCCACAGCCTGGAGGCGGCGGGCGGAGGCATATCCCTGCCCCAGATGCGGATGCTGCTCGCGCTCGACGACCTCGGGCGCTGCCCCTCCTCCAGCGTGGCCCGGACTCTCGGACTCGGCGCGTCGTCGGTCACCCGGCTGGCGGACCGGCTGGTCGCCTCGGGCCACGTGCTGCGCGGGTCGGACCCGCACCACCGCAGCGTCGTGACGCTGGAGCTCGCGCCGCTCGGGCAGACCCTGGTCGAGCAGGTGCTGCAGTGGCGGGAGCAGGAACTCGCGCGGATCCTCTCGCGGATCCACCCCGTGCTCCGCGCCACCACCGCCGACGGCCTGGACGCCTTCCACCAGGTGGTCGGCGAGGACTACGCGGCCGACCTGCACGGCCCCGTCCCGCTGTGACGCGTCGGGCCGACGACGCCCCGCGCCGGTCCACACCGCGCCTCCCGAACCGAACAGAACAGAACCGGAGCAACATGCGTACCGCGCACGCCTCCAGACACGTCCACCTCGGCGACTTCACCGTCCGGCCCCGGATGCTGGCCATCACCGGCCTCGCGCTGGTCGTCGGCGGCGCCGGCGCGCTCGCCGCGCTCGCGCTGCTGCGGCTGATCGGGCTGGTCACCAACCTCGTCTTCTACCAACGCGTCGACACCTCGCTGATCGCGCCCGGCGCGGTGCACCACCCCTGGTGGCTGGTGCTCGGCGCACCCGTCGTCGGCGGCCTGGTGATCGGCGTGATGGCCCGCTACGGTTCCGAGAAGATACGCGGCCACGGTATGCCGGAGGCCATCGAGGCGATACTCACCGGCGGCAGCCGGGTCCAGCCCAAGGTCGCGGTGCTCAAGCCGGTCTCCGCCGCGATCAGCATCGGCACCGGCGGCCCGTTCGGCGCCGAGGGCCCGATCATCATGACGGGCGGCGCGATCGGCTCGATCCTCGCCCAACTGCTGCACCTGACCGCGAACGAGCGCAAGACGCTGCTCGTCTCCGGCGCCGCCGCCGGCATGGCGGCGACCTTCAACTCGCCGCTGGCCGCCGTCCTGCTCGCGGTCGAGCTGCTGCTCTTCGAGTGGCGCCCGCGCAGCTTCGTGCCCGTCGTCGCGGCGGTGGCCGTGGCCACGGTCTGCCGCGGCTACCTGCTCGGCACCGCGCCCGTCTTCCCGGTCGACGCCACCGGGCTGCACCTGACCCCGACCCTCGACGGGCTCGCCGTCGTCGTCGGCCTGACCGGCGGGGCGCTTGCGGTGGCCGCGACCTGGCTGGTCTATCGCGCCGAGGACGCCTTCGGGCGGCTGCCGTTCCACTGGATGTGGTGGCCCGCGATCGGCGGCCTGGTCATCGGCCTGGGCGGCCTGATCGAGCCGCGTGCACTCGGCGTCGGCTACGACGTGATCGACCAGCTGCTGACCGGCCGCGCCACGCTCGGCCTGATCGTCGGCATCCTCACCGTCAAGACGCTGATCTGGTCGCTGTCGCTCGGCTCCGGCACCTCCGGCGGCGTGCTCGCGCCCGTCTTCATGATCGGCGGCGCCCTGGGCGCGTGGGAGGGCATGCTCTTCCCGCACGCGATTCCCGGCTTCTGGGGCATCCTCGGCCTCGCGGCCGTCGTCCGCGGCGTGATGCGCTCGCCGTTGACCGGCGTCGTGTTCACCCTCGAACTCACCCACGCCTGGGGCATGCTGCTCCCGCTGGTGGTCGCCGCCACGGCGGCCTACGCGCTCTCCGCGCTGGTGCTCAAGCGGTCCGTGCTCACCGAGAAGATCGCGCGGCGCGGCCTGCATCTGACCCGCGAGTACTCCACGGACCCGCTGGAGACCTTCTTCGCCCGCGAGGTCATGCTGCCGCTCACCCAGGACGAACCCCTGACCGAGCACGACGACGTCACACCCGAGCGACTGCGGGCCCTGTCCGGCCCGGACGACGCACTGCTGCCGGTCGTCGACACCCTCGACGGCACCCTCGTCGGCGTCACCACACTGCGCCGCCTCACCGGCGTCGTCTCCCCGCACACGGCGCCGAGCACCGTGCGGGAGGCCACCGTCCCGTGCGAGCTGGTCGTGCACCAGGACCAGACGCTGCGTCAGGTCGCCTACGGCTTCGCGGAGACGGGCCTCACCAGTGCGCCGGTGATCGATCCGGCCACGCACCGGCCCATCGGCGTCATCACGCTGCGGCACCTGCTCCACGCCCGCCTGCACGACCTCACCGAGGAACACCACCGCGAACGCGTCCTCCCCCGCCAGGCAGACGCCGAACGCACGCCGGCCGCGACCCCCACCGGGGCCGAGGCCGCCTGAGACCGGCGTCCGGCGGCGGCCCGAATCCGCCGCCGGACGCCACCCGCACGCCCCCAGCCCGAGGAGCTTCCCGTGAGGACCTACCCCGCCACGATCGCCGCCCGGCTCCGCACCGCCCTCCACGACGGCGACACGGCCGCGCTCGCGGCGCTCCTCCACCCCGACGTGCGCTTCGAGCCCCTCGACCCGGCGACCCCCACCGCGCACGGCTCCGCCGAAGCCCTCGCCTGGTACCGCGAACGCCGCGACCGCGGCGTCCGCACTCTCGTCGAGGAACAGTTCGCCTACCCGGGCAGCGTCGTCCTCGGGCTCCGGCTCTCCCACCCGCAGCCGAGCTCGGGCGCCCCCGCCGTGCTCTACCGCGTCTTCCGCCTCCAGGACGACCGCGTCGTCCACATCCGCGACTTCGCCGACCGCACCCACGCCCTGACCACGGCGGCGGCGCCCTGCCCGTGGACGGCCTGAGGCCCCTCGCGAAAAGCGATTGGGGAAATCGCGCCACCCTCTGTTAACCTGGTTTCACCGACGCGGGGTGGAGCAGCTCGGTAGCTCGCTGGGCTCATAACCCAGAGGTCGCAGGTTCAAATCCTGTCCCCGCTACCAGACCCGAAGGCCGGTTCCCCACCAGGAACCGGCCTTCGGCATTCTCTGTCAGTGGTCGCGGACGACCCAGGTGAAGGTGGTGCGGGCGCTCGCGCCGGTCTCGTCCTTGGCGAGGACGGTGACGCGGTAGGTGCCCAGGTGGGTGGGGCGGCCCGTGATCGTGCCCGTACGGGCGTCGATCCGCAGGCCCGCCGGGAGGCCGCTCGCCCCGTAGGTCAGGTGGGAGGTCGACGCGCTGTCGTGCGCCGACACCGCCAGGCGCACGCTACGCCCCACCACGCCGACCTGGTTCGCGATGTGACCGATCGTCACCTTGTGCGGGGCGGTGTTCCTGACGATCGGGTGCGACGCCTGGCAGCCGCCCGCGCCGTGGTTGGCGTCGTTGGACCAGGTCGTCTGGACCGGGAAGGAACCCGTCGCCAGGCTGAGGTCGAAACCCGCGCCGGGGCCGCTGTGGACCCACGCGCACTTGTCGCCGTCCTCACCGCCCGTGCTGTCGTTGTCGGTGATCCAGCCACCGCTGGTCAGCACCGGGGAGCTGGGGTTCGCGGAGTACGGGAACTGGTCGGTGACCGTCTCGGCGTACTCGTGGCTGCCGACGATGGTGACGCCGTCCAGCGCGCCCGCCGCACCGCTGTTGACCGCGCCCGCGCCGCAACTGCGGCCCGCGTCGGGGAGGTAGGGCATGTTCGTGAACGCGACCGGCCCGACCGGAGAGGTCACCGCACCGCCGCCGTCGAGCGAAGGGTCGCCGGTGAAGTCGTGCCAGGCGCAGAAGTCGCCGCCGGGCGTGTTGAACCCGTCCGGGGTCGTGCCGGTCGGCGAGGTGATGACGTACTGGACGTTGCGGTTGGCGGCGGCCGTCCCGTTGCCGAAGTGCTGCGCGGCCTTGACGGCCTCCTGCGCGAGCTGGTTGCCGCTCGCCGACGCGGGGGCCGCCGTCGAGCCGTCGTACCAGACGCCCGCGAGCGCGCCGCCGGTCGGGTAACCGATGTGGGCGCTGCCGGCCGGGCAGCTGGTGGCACCGCTCCTGACGCCCTGGCAGTACTGGGTCATCACGCCGGACCAGGTCTCGCCCTTGGTCCCGAGACCCTTGAAGAAGGCCTGCTGGCGCGGCGCCATGCCGGCGGTGTCGTGGGAGAGGGTGGTGTAGCCGTGGGCGTCCTTGGCGGCGCTGCCCCACTGGGAGCCCCAGTAGATGACGTAGACCTTCGGCGCCCCGGTGGTCACCCCGACGCCGCCGGTGCCGCCGTGGTAGGTCAGCGGCTTGGTCTCGTTGGCCGGCTTGCCCTGCCCGGTCTGGCCGTTCAGCCCGCCCCCGCCGTCCTGGTCGCCCGCGACGGCGCCCGCCGAGAGGTGCGGCTGCGCGCCCGCCCGGGGGTAGACGCCGTGGCGGTAGGCGTGGGCGGCGGAGCCGGCCACCGGGGCGGAGGCCGTCGACGCCGAGGCGAGCGCAGGCAGGGCCACCGCGGTGGCCGCGGCTATCGCGGCGGCGGCGGAGCCGGCGATCAGGGTCTTCCTACGGGAGAAGGCCATGCAGAGGTTCCTCTCACTTCGAGCGGTTCGCTTGAGCCGCGCGTCAGTGGAACACCCTCTCGAATTCCGCGGATCGCCCGCGCCCCCGCAGCGGCGGACCTTTGCCCCCCCTGACCGGCTGCGTCCCTCCCCCTGACAGGGGGTTCCCCGGGGTTCCCCGCACACGGAGCGGCTCAGGCCTCAGGGCAGCGGGTCTTCGTCGTGCTCGGTCACCGCGTCCAGATCCGCCCGCAGGCCGGCCACGAGGTCGCGCTGGGCCGCGTCGTAGCGCTCGGACCACGTGAGCGCCAACAGCGGGTAGGCCCAGTCGGGCTGGTCGGCCGCACGGGCGAGGTCGGCCGCCGCGCGGGCGCGGAGCCGTTCGGCCTCCGCCCGGTGGGTTTCGAGGGCGTCCCGCAGCCGGCCGGGTTCGGTGAGATGGCCGAGCCAGAAGGGCAGCAGCGGCGGGTGCTCGAACATCGGCCGGTCGACGGGCGCGTCCCGCGCCCAGCTGCTGACGCGCTCACCCACTGGATCGGCCGCATCGGCTGACCATGCGCCAGGTCCCGCGCCGTCACGGTGGGCCCGGCGCGGGACAGACGCTCAACGTACGGCGTCTCCGGCGAGGAGGCGGGTGCGGAAGTGGGCCAGGACCTGGTCCAGGGCGTCGCGGGTGGGTTGGCCCGGTTCGTCGACGAGGTGCTCGGTGAGCACCGAGTGCGGTGGCATCAGGCCGTCCGGGTTGGCCGCGGAGTCGTCGAGTTCGACGCCGACGAACGCCTCGCCCAGCTTCTCGCGCAGCAGCGCGAACCGTTCGGGCGGGGAGAGGCGGTCGCCGCGGAAGCGCACGCCGAGGACGGTCAGGCCGCCGTCCGCGCAACGCTGCTGGACGGTGCGCAGGTCGCCGGGCGAGATGTCGATCGAGCGGCGGTGCCGCGCGGTGACCGCGATCGGCAGCGACGGCTGCGCCAGCACCGGCGCGAGCAGGCGGTCGTCGGTGGCCATGGCCAGCGCGTAGCCGCCCGTGAAGCACATGCCGACCGCGCCGACGCCGGGGCCGCCGCAGCGCTCGTGCTCGCGGACCGCCAGCGCGCGCAGCCAGGTGACGACGGGTGAGGTGCGGCCGGCCGCGAACACGGTGAACTCGCGGCTGACGCAGACCTGCGCGAAGACGCGCAGGCCCGCCACGGCGGCGCCCGCCCGGCCGCGGCCCTGCGGCGCGGGATCGCGTCCGGCGACGCCGAACAGGTCGGGCAGGACGACGGTGCAGCCGAGGTCGCGGACCCGGCGCGCGAACGCGGCGACCTTCGGGGTGATACCCGGGAGCTCCGCCATGACGATCACCGCCGGTCCGTTGCCGGAGCGCAGCACCGGATGCGAACGGCCCTCGTGGGTGAACTGCTCGCGGGTGAAGTCGGTCAGCGCGTCGTCAGCCATGCCCGGGAGACTACTGCCCGGTAGCCGCACCCGACAGGAGGCTTCGCCGCGCGCCTGCTTGGGGGCCGGAGCGCGGCGGCCTTGAATCGGCGGATGGAGTGCTTGTTCTGCGCGGTGGCGGCCGGCGAGGTCGAGGTGCCCACGGTCTTCGCGGACGACGAGGCGGTCGCCTTCCTCGACCACCGGCCGCTCTTCCCCGGCCACGTCCTGGTGGTCCCGCGCCGGCACGTCCCCACCCTGACCGACCTGCGGCCGGAGGAGGTGGGGCCGTACTTCGAGCGGGTGCGGCGCCTGACGGCGGCGGTCGAGCGGGGCATGGCGGCCAAGGGAAGCTTCGTGGCGACCAACAGCCGGGTCAGCCAGTCGGTGCCGCATCTGCACGTCCACGTCGTGCCGCGCAATCCGAAGGACGGCCTGCGCGGGTTCTTCTGGCCGCGCACCCGGTACGCGAGCCCGGAGGAGGCGGCCGCGACGGCGGCGCGGATCCGCGAGGCGCTCGAACAGGACTGAGCCGCACCATTGACACACGGTCGGAAGGAGCCCAGACTACGCGACAAACATGAGTTAGTCTCACGTTAGTAGGAAAGCGGTGCGCATGACGACCCGGCCCAGCGATCCGACCACTCCGCTCCCCCTCTCCCGGTTCCCCGCCGACTTCGTCTGGGGCGCCTCGACCGCGGCCTACCAGATCGAGGGCGCGGCGGAGGAGGACGGCAAGGGCCCGTCGGTCTGGGACACCTTCGTGCGGCGGCCCGGCGCGGTCCGCGACGGCCACACCGGCGCGGTGGCCTGCGACCACTACCACCGCTTCGACGAGGACGTCGCGCTGATGCGGCGGCTCGGGCTGGACGCCTACCGCTTCTCGATCTCCTGGCCGCGCATCCTGCCGAGCGGCTCGGGCCGCGTCGAGCCGCGCGGCCTCGACTTCTACGACCGGCTGGTCGACGCCCTGCTGGCCGCGGGGATCGAGCCGACGCCGACGCTGTTCCACTGGGACCTGCCGCAGGCCCTGGAGGACGAGGGCGGCTGGCTCGCCCGGGACACCGCGTACCGGTTCGGCGAGTACGCGGCCGTCGTCGCCGAGCGGCTCGGCGACCGGGTCCGGCGCTGGATCACGCTCAACGAGCCGTTCGTGCACATGTCCTTCGGCTACGGATACGGCGTGCACGCCCCGGGCCGTGCGCTGCTGCTGGACGCGGTGCCCGTCGCGCACCACCAACTGCTGGGCCATGGGCTCGCGGTGGCCGCCATCCGGGCTGCCGCCGGAGCCGGCGCCGAGGTGCTGATCGCCAACAACTGCTCGCCGGTGCGGCTCCGGTCCGACGCCGACTCCGTGGCCGACCGCCTGGCGGCCGACGCCTACGACACGCTGCACAACCGGCTCTTCAACGACCCGCTGCTGACCGGCCGTTACCCGGACCTCTCGGCCTACGGCCTGACCGACCCCGGCTGGGGCGGGATCGTGCGCGACGAGGACCTGAAGGTGATCTCCGCCCCGCTCGACGGGCTGGGGATCAACTACTACAACCCGTCCTGGATCGCCACCTCCGCGGATCCGTCCTCGGGTCTTCCCTTCGACCTCGTCGAGCCCCAACAGGCCTACCGGCGCACCGCCTTCGACTGGCCGGTGGTCCCGGACGGGCTCACCGAACTGCTGTTGGGCCTCAGGGCCCGCTACGGGGAGGCGCTGCCGCCTATCTGGATCACCGAGAACGGCTGCAGCGAACCGGCCGGCCTGGACGACGCGGCCCGCGTCGACTACCTCGCCGGGCACATCCGGGCGGTGGCCGAAGCCCGGGCCCAAGGAGTCGACGTGCGCGGCTACTTCACCTGGTCGCTGCTCGACAACTTCGAATGGGCGGAGGGCTACCACCAGCGCTTCGGCCTGGTCGAGGTCGACTTCGCCACCCAGGCCCGCACCCCGCGGGCGAGCTTCGAGTGGTACCGCGCCCTGATCGCCTCCCAGAAGTCCCCGAAGCGGCAGTCGTAGTCGCCGGATCTTCGGCGCTCCCCCACCAGGCACCACCAGGCCCCCAGGTACGAAGGAGCCTTCATGCGCCAGGCCGTCCAGGACGACCAGGAGGACGCCAGAGACGGCGAAGCCGTCCTCACCGAACCCACCGTGCCGGTCCGGTCCGGCTGGACGGCGGACCTCTCGCTGGCCACGCTCGCCGTGTTCATGGCGTTCATGACACCGATTCAGATTCTCCTGCCGGTGCAACTGGAGCACATCGACCCGCACCACAAGAGCGCCGCGCTGTCGCTGGTCACCGGGCTCGGCGCGCTGGTCGCCGTGCTGGCCAACCCGCTTGCGGGTGCGCTGTCGGACCGGACCACGAGCCGTTTCGGCCGTCGCCGCCCCTGGATTCTCGGCGGTGCGCTGGCAGGGGCGGCGGGACTGGCACTCACCGCCGCCCAGCACACCGTGGCAGGGGTGGCCGTCGGCTGGTGCGTGGGGCAGGCCGGGCTCAACGCGATGCTGGCCGGGGTCACCACCCCGATCGCCGACCGGGTGCCGCTCGCCCAGCGCGCCCAGGTCTCCGGCTGGACCGGCATCATGCAGTCCTTCGGCCTGGTCCTCGGCGCCCTGATCACCACCCTGCTGGTCACCGGCGTCTGGTCCGGCTACGGCACCCTGGCCGTGGTCACCGTCGTGCTCGCGCTCCCGTTCGTGCTGCGCCGCAGCGAGCCCGCGCTGCCGCGCGCCCTGCGACCCGCCTTCGACGCGCGCGCCTTCGCCCGCTCGTTCTGGGTCAGCCCCCGGCAACACCCCGACTTCGGCTGGGCCTGGCTCACCCGGTTCCTGATCAACCTCGGCAATGCGCTCGGCACGCTCTACCTCTTCTACTTCCTCTCCGACGCCGTCCACTACGGCGATCCGGGCACCGGCGTGCTGATCCTCACCGTGGTCTACACGATCTTCGCCGCGCTCACCGCGATCCCCGTCGGCGCACTGTCCGACCGGGTCGGACGGCGCAAGGGCTTCGTCGTGCTGTGCTCACTGATCATGGCCGCCGCCGCGCTGCTGCTGGCGCTGCTGCACGCCTGGCCCGCCGCGCTCGCGGCCGCCGCCGTCCTCGGCGCCGGCTACGGCGTCTACCTCGCCGTCGACCAGGCCCTGGTCACCCAGGTGCTCCCGGAGGCGCGCGACCGCGCCAAGGACCTGGGCGTCATCAACATCGCCAACTCCGGCCCCCAGGTCCTCGCCCCGGCCGTCGCCGCGCCCGTCATCGCCCACCTCGGCGGCTACACCGGGCTCTACCTCGCGACCGCCGTGGTGACCGTCCTCGGCGGCGTCCTGGTCCGGCGGGTGCGCGGCGTGGCCTAGTGCGACCCCTGTGGTGTGATCCCTACAGTGGCCGGGATGTGGAACGACATGTTCATCGCGGGCATCTCCTACGGCGAGAAGGCCGCGCGCACGATCATCGTCTACCTGGCCCTGCTGATCATGCTCCGCATCGTCGGCAAGCGCGGGCTCGCGCAGCTCAACACCTTCGACCTGGTGGTGATGCTGCTGCTGTCCAACGTCGTCCAGAACGCCGTCATCGGCAACGACAACTCCGTCAGCGGCGGCCTGTTCGGCGCGGCGGTGCTGCTGCTGACGGACGCGGTGCTGGTGCGACAGGGCGCGCGCTGGCCGTGGTTCGCCCGGCTGCTGGAAGGTTCCCCCACGGTGCTGGCCGAGGACGGCGTGCTGAACCTGCCGGCGATGCGCCGACAGGGGATCTCGCGCGGCGACGTGGCACTGGCCGTGCACACCCAGGGCGGGGACGGCATCGAGGAGACGGAGCTCGTGCAGCTGGAGCCGAGCGGCTCGGTCCTGGTCCGGCTGCGCCTGGGCGACCAGTTCGCCGACAAGGACGACGTGGCCGCACTGCGCGTCGTACTGGAACGCATCGAGGCGAGTCTCGCCAAGTAACCAGTTGTTGACTTGTGCCCGGTCCGGCGTACTGTTGTAACTATCCAGTTAGATACAAGCGCGCACCCCAGGACGTGAGAACCATGACGACCACCCTCATCACCGGAGCCAACAAGGGCCTGGGCCGGGAGACGGCACGCCGCCTCCTCGCCGAGGGCCACACCGTCTACGTCGGCGCCCGCGACGCCGAGCGCGGACGACGGGCGGCCGAGGAACTCGGCGCCCGGTTCGTGCAACTGGACGTCACCGACGCACAGTCCGTGACGGCTGCCGCCAAAACGATCGAGGCCGCGGGCGGCCTCGATGTACTGGTCAACAACGCCGGCGTGGAGGGACGCCTGCCCGACGGCGGCATCGTCGGCGCGGCGGACGTGACCGCGGAGTCGATGCGGGCGCTGTTCGAGACCAACGTCTTCGGCCTGGTCCAGGTCACCCACGCGTTCCTGCCGCTGCTCCGGCGCTCGGCCGCGCCGGTCATGGTGAACATCAGCAGCGGCCTGTCGCGCACCTCCGCGCTCGCGGACCCGACGCACCCCACCGCCTTCTACCCCGGCGTCGCCTACCCGGCCTCCAAGGCGGCGGTCAACATGGTCACCGTGCAGTTCGCCAAGGCCTTCCCCGACATCCGGATCAACGCCGTCGAGCCCGGCTACACGCGCACCGACCTCAACCACAACACCGGCACCCAGACCGTCGAGGAAGGCGCGGAGATCATCGTCCGGATGGCCCTGATCGGCCCGGACGGGCCGACCGGCACCTTCCGCGACAGCAACGGCCCGCTGTCCTGGTGAGCCACCGGGCCCCGAACGCCTTGGGTAGGGTGCAGGCCATGTCCGACTCCCCCACGCCGCCCGCCGCGCCCGCGCCGTCGCGCAGCCCCCGTCCGCGCGACGCGGAGGCGACGAAGGCGCTGCTGCTGCGCGCCGCCACGGAGGAGTTCGCCGAACACGGCTTCGCCGGCGCCCGCATCGACCGGATCGCGGAGCGGGCGGGTGCGAACAAGCGCCTGCTGTACGTCTACTTCGGCGACAAGCAGGCGCTGTTCGACGCGGTCGTGGCCGACCAGGCGCAGGCGGTGTTCCGCGCCGCGCCGATGGACGACGGGGACCTGGTCGCCTTCGCCGCCGCGCGCTTCGACTACGTGCTGGCCAACCCGCAGGCCGGCCGGATCGCCGCCTGGCGCGCGGTCGAGCAGCTCGAGGCCACGGACGCGGAGATCGCGAACTTCCGCTCCCGCGTCGACGCCGTCGACGCCGCACAGCGCGCGGGCCGCGTCCGCGCGGACCTCCCCGCGCTCGACCTGTTCGCCATCGTCCTCCGGATGACCGACAGTTGGCCCTCCGCCCCACCCGCCCTGCGCGCGGTGAGCGCGGTTCCTCCCCTCTCACCGGACCGGCTGCGCGAACACCGCACGGCTCTGCTGGCCGCCGTGCACGGCGTCGTCCACGACTGACGCACACCGGAGAAGGGTCGCTTCGCGGATGCCCTCGAGGTCCGTGTGGGCCTGCTGCCGACCGCCATCGCCGTCACCGCGGCGCCGCCACGCCGGCGCCCGTCCACCGTCGCAGAGGCGGAGCAGGCGGCGGCCGGACATCGGCCGCCCTCCGGTGACGACGGGTCACCGCGCCTGGGCGAAGCTCCTGCGGTAGTCGGCCGGGGCGACGCCGACCGCGCGGCGGAAGTGGTGGCGCAGCATCGCCGCGGTGGCGAAGCCACTGGCCCGGGCGATCTCCTCGATGCCCATCGGGGTCTGCTCCAGCAACCGACGGGCGTGCAGGATGCGCTGGGCGGAGAGCCAGCGGTGCGGGGTGGTGCCGGTCTCGGCGACGAAGCGGCGGGCGAAGGTGCGCTCGGACATGTGGGCCTGGCGGGCCAGGTCGGCGACGCTGTGCTCGCGGTCCAGCCGCTCGGAGAGCCAGGCGAGCAGCGGGTCCAGGCTGTCCGCGCAGAACTCGGGCACCGGCTGGACGATGAACTGTCGCTGGCCGCCGTCGCGTTGGGGCGGCACGACCATGCGGCGGGCGATCGCGGTGGCGGCCTCGGAGCCGAGCTCCCGGCGGACCAGGTGCAACGCGGCGTCGATGCCGGCCGCGGTGCCGGCACTGGTGATGATGTCGCCGTCGTCGACGTAGAGCACGTCCGGGTCCAGGCGGGCCAGCGGAAAGCGGGCGGCGAACTCCTCGGCGTGACGCCAGTGCGTGGTGCAGGGGCGGCCGTCCAGCAGGCCCGCCGCGCCGAGCGCGAACGCGCCGCTGCAGACGGTCAGCAGCTGCGCGCCCCGCTCGTGGGCGGCGCGCAGCGCCTCCACCAGCTCGACCGGGTAGACGCCCCGGATCTGGTAGGCCGGGACGCCGACGAGGTCCGCTTCGAGCAGCGCGTCGAAGCCGTACTCGGTGGTCATGCCGGTGCCGACCGTGGTGCGGACGGCGGTGCCGGGTCGGGGCGAGCAGACCCGGAAGTCGAAGGGCGGCACCCCGTCCTCGGTGCGGTCGATGCCGAAGACCTCGGCCAGCACGCCGAACTCGAAGGGGGCGAAATCGTCGATCAGGGCGACGGCCACGGTGCGCAGCATGCGGCCATGGTACGTCGCCCATGGCAGGATATCGATGGGCAGGGGCATCCCTGCCACTGGTGGCAGGATCTGGACGAGCGAAGAATTCATGCCATGGGACTTCTGACTCTCGCGCTCGTCATCGCCCTTCTCGTCCTCGGCCTGGAGCGCAACGCGCGCCGCGCACGCCGCCGACCCCCCGTCACCCCCGGCGGGACGCAGCCGCACGAGAGGCGGGATCGCGACGCCGAACGCCTGCTCGACGAGCTGCGCTCGCGTGGGTAGCCAGGCGCTGATCACGGCGCAAACTCACCCATCCGGGGAAAAAGGCGTGGACTCCGTAGGCGGGCACACGGAAGACTGCTCTACCCGACTCCCTCCTCCGTACGCGCACGGACGCTCCGTCACCATCCCCTGGCCCGACGCAGCGTGGCTTCGCCGTGTGCGCGCCCAGTACCGACGAAACCACCCTTCGAGGACATGGGATGCCCACACCCCAGACATCCGAGGAACGACCGCAGCGCGGCGCGGTCCTCCTCGCCCTTCGTTACTACGGCCGGGAGATGATCCGGCTCAAACGCATCACACTGCCCGCCATGCTCGCGCCCGCCCTGGGCAATATCGGGATCTCCTACATCGCTCCGCTGATCGTCGCCAAACTCGTCGCCCGGATCGCCGACAACCCCGGCAAGGGGCTGAACACCGCGGCGCTCCTGCCGTACGTGCTCGGCTTCGCCGGAGTGCTGCTGGTCTCCGAGGCGTTCTGGCGGCTCGGCATCCACTGCCTCAACCGGGTGGACGGCCTCGGCATCGAACAGCTCTACGTCATCGGGATGGACGAGCTGTTCGCCAAGGACGCGGCGTTCTTCCACGACAACTTCGCCGGCTCGCTGACCAAACGGGTGCTGAGCTTCGCCTCCCGCTTCGAGGACTTCGTCGACACGCTCACCTTCAACGTGGTCGGCAGCCTGGTGCCGCTGGTCTTCGGCTCGGTGGTGCTGTGGACGTACCAGCCGTGGCTGGTCGTGGTGCTGGTGAGCATGATCGCGGTGACGGCGCTGATCGTGGCGCCGCTGATCCGGCGTCGCCAGGAGCTGGTGAACGCGCGCGAGGCGGCGATCGCCAGGGTGTCCGGCCACGTTGCCGACAGCCTGATGAACATGGACACCGTCCGCGCCTTCGCCGCCGAGGACCGCGAGGCGGCCGAGCACCGCTCCCGGGTCGCGGAGTCCAGGCGGCGCTCGGTGCGCTCCTGGGACTACGGCAACCTCCGCATCGACACCCTCGTCGCGCCGATGTCGGTGGTCACCAACGCGGCAGGCCTGCTGCTCGCGGTGCTGCTGGCCGGGCAGGGCAACGGGGTGGAGGCGGTCGTGGTCACCTTCACCTACTACTCCAACGCCACCCGGATCATGTTCGAGTTCAACCAGATCTACCGGCGTCTGGAGAGCTCGATGACGGAGGCCGCGCAGTTCACCGAGCTGCTGATGTCCCCGCCGACGGTGCTCGACGCGCCGGAGCCGGAGCCGCTGCGTCCGCGCGACGCGGGCGTCCGCTTCGACCGGGTGGTCTTCACCCACGGCGGCTCGGACGCCCCGCTCTTCGACGGCCTGGATCTGGGCGTGGCCAGCGGCGAGAAGATCGGCCTGGTCGGCCGGTCGGGCGGCGGCAAGACGACGCTCACCCGGTTGCTGCTTCGGATGACGGACATCGAGGGCGGCCGGATCCTCGTCGGCGGCCAGGACATCAGCCGGCTGCGCCAGGCCGACCTGCGCAGCCTGATCTCCTACGTGCCGCAGGACCCGGCGATGTTCCACCGCACCCTGCGGGACAACATCGCCTTCGCCCGGCCCGGGGCCACCGACGCGGAGATCCGCCGCGCGGCCGAGGCCGCGCACGTCACCGAGTTCGCGGACGGCCTGCCGGACGGCTTCGAAACCATGGTGGGCGAGCGCGGCGTCAAGCTCTCCGGCGGCCAGCGCCAGCGGGTCGCGCTCGCCCGCGCGATCCTGCGCGACGCGCCGATCCTGCTGCTCGACGAGGCGACCAGCGCGCTGGACTCGGAGAGCGAGGTGCTGGTCCAGGAGGCGCTGTGGCGCCTGATGGAGGGCCGCACGGCCCTGGTGGTCGCGCACCGCCTGAGCACCGTGGCCGGGATGGACCGCCTGGTCGTCCTGGACCGCGGCCGCATCCTGGAGCAGGGCAGCCACCAGCAGCTGCTGGCGGCGGAGGGCGCCTACGCCAAGCTGTGGCAGCACCAGTCCGGGGGCTTCCTGGACGAGCACAGCCTGGACGAGCAGGGCGTGGACGACGTCGAGGAGAGCCCGCAGCTCGCGTGAGACGGGACCGGCCCCGCACCCTCGGGGAGGGAGCGGGGCCGGTTCGCTGCGACGATCAGACCGCGGGGGCCGGGAAGGTCGGGTACTCGACACCGGAGATCGTCTGGACGACCCGGACGACCTGGCAGGAGTAGCCGAACTCGTTGTCGTACCACAGGTAGAGGATGGCGTTGTCGCCCTCGACCTTGGTGGCGCCGGCGTCGACGATCGACGCGTGGCGGGAGCCGACGAAGTCCATGGAGACCGCGTCGGGCGCCGTCGTGAAGTCGATCTGGCGGCGCAGCGGCGACGTCAGCGACACCTCGCGCAGGTAGTCCAGGACCTCCTCGCGGGTGGTCTCCTGGGCCAGCTGCAGGTTGAGGATGGCGATCGAGACGTCCGGCACGGGGACGCGGATCGAGCTGCCGGTGATCTTCGCCTTGAGGTCCGGCAGGGCCTTCGCCACGGCGGAGGCGGCGCCGGTCTCGGTGATCACCATGTTGAGCGGGGCGGAACGACCGCGACGCTCGGCCTTGTGGAAGTTGTCCAGCAGGTTCTGGTCGTTGGTGAACGAGTGGACGGTCTCCACGTGGCCGCGGAGCACGCCGAACTTGTCCTCCATCGCCTTCAGCGGCGGGACGATCGCGTTCGTGGTGCAGGAGGCGCAGGAGATGATCTGCTCGTCCGGCTTGATGGTGTCGTGGTTGACGCCGTGGACGATGTTCGGGACGTCGCCCTTGCCCGGCGCGGTCAGCACGACCTTGGCGATGCCCGGCTGCAGGTGCTTCGACAGGCCCTCGCGGTCACGCCAGCGACCGGTGTTGTCGATCAGGATGGCGTCGTTGATGCCGTACTGCGTGTAGTCGACCGAGGCCGGGTCGTCCGAGTAGATGACCTTGATCTCGTTGCCGTTGGCGATGATGGTGCTGTTCGCCTCGTCGACCGTGATCGAGCCGTTGAACTGGCCGTGGATCGAGTCGCGACGCAGCAGGGAGGCGCGCTTGACGAGGTCGTCGGCCGCACCCTTGCGGACCACGATCGCCCGCAGGCGCAGACCGTTGCCGGAGCCGGCCTTCTCCACCAGGAGACGGGCCAGCAGGCGGCCGATGCGGCCGAAGCCGTACAGCACGACGTCGCGGGCCTCGCGACGCTCCAGCTTGTTGGCGCCGGTGGCACCCTCGACGGCCTCGGCGGTGAACGCCTCGACCGTGAGGCCGCGGTCGTCGGCCTTGTACTGCTCAGCCAGGATGCCGAGGTCGATCTGGGACGGGCCGAGGTCGAGCGTGGTGAGCGCCTGGAGGAAGGGCATCGTCTCGGTGACCGAGAGCTCCTCGCCGGCGATCTGGCGCGCGAAGCGGTGGGTCTTGAGGATGCTGACCACCGACTTGTTCACCAGGGAGCGGCTGTGCAGCAGGACGTTGACGTCCTTCTCCCGGTGCAGTCGGCCGATGATCGGAATCATCGACTCCGCGATCTCCTCGCGGTTCATCCAGTCCGTGAACACGTCGTCGTTGACAGTCACAAATTCATCTTTCGCGGTATTCGAGCCGGGCGACGCCCCTCATGCTATCTTCCGCCCGCACAGCTCAGCCCCTCGGCCCGACGTGAGCTATGCCGCAGTGCTGCAGCGGCAAGGGGCGCGAGGAACTGCGCGACAAGCCACCCACGGTGGTGTGTCCCCGAACGAGCAGGGCCATCCGCACACCGTGGTTGCCCGCGCAGTTCCTCGCGCCCCTGGGGGGGTGCAACTGACTCAGCGGTGCGACACGTACTGAACGACCTGCTGGTAGGTGGGTCGGTTCTGCCAGTTGCTGTTGGGGTCGGTGATCCCGCCCAGTGCGCGCTGGACGATGGAGTCCGCGCACCACTGGTCGCCCGCCGAGCAGGTGTCGTCGGCCGGGTAGACCTGGGCGGCGGTCTCCGCCGCGGCCTGCTGGAGGGTGGTGAGCAGGATCTGCCGGCAGGCGGAGAGGCTGCCGCCGCCGCAGTAGGACTGGGCCAGGGCGTCGGTCGGGTGCTGGCCGAGCACCGCCCGCAGGTCCAGGTTCACGTAGGACCACCAGCCGAACTGGAACGAGGACCCCTTGTGCGGGATGGACTCGTTCGCGTCGACCGGGCCGGTGCTCGGACCGGTCTGGCCGCCGGAGGGGGACTCGTTGATCTGCAGCGCGCCGACCATCGCGTTGAAAAGGTCCGAACCCATGCCGGGCTGGAACTCGCCCTGGACGAGCAGCGGCCACCAGGCGTCGAAGGTCTGGATCGCGGACGCGTCGGCGTAGGTGTGGCTGCCGGCCGAGGTCTCCCTGCGCTGGGTGCCGTCGGAGAGCCAGCCCTGGAGCTGCTTGACCAGGGCCGCCTGGGTCGGGTCGGTCACCGGGGAGCTGTTGATCACGGCGAGCAGCTGCGGCAGCACGTCCTCACCGCGCAGGTCGGTGAGGCCGGCCGACTCCATCGCCTGCACCAGCGTCGCCCGCGTCACCTTCGGCCCGGTCGAGGCGGCAGCCGTGACCAGCGCCTTGACCCGGCTGTCGAGCATGTTGGCGCGGTGCACGGGGCCGTCGCCGAAGTTGGCCGAGGCGAAGCCGGGGGCCTGCTTGTTGTTCCAGGAGACGTAGTAGTCCTGGTCGACGCCCTGCGGGTGCTGGGCCGGCGGGGTGTAGTCGGCGGTCCAGGTGGTCGGGTTCCAGTTCTGCCAGGCGTACGCCGGGTCGGCCCACTCGGGCAGGTCGGCCGCGACGTCGGCCGGGCGCACCGGGTTGCGGCCGGAGTTGTAGTACGCGGTGTGCGCGTCGTCGACGTAGAACCAGTTGAAGGTCAGGTCGATGTGCTGCGCGGCCTGCTGGAAGGTCTGCGGCGAGTTCACCGCGGTCGGGTCGTTCAGCATCTGGAAGCCGATGATCGAGTCGGCCTCGTGCATGTACGTCGAGCGCAGCGAGGTGTAGGCGACGGGCAGGCCGCCGACCGTGGCCCGCGCGGTCACCAGTCCGTACGCGGTGCGGTACATGATCAGCTTGTAGGAGCCGGCGGGTGTGCTGTCGGCCGTCGTCGGGCTCCAGGAGTCGTCGCGCTCCAGCGCCGTCATCGGCGTGCAGACGCCGTCCAGCAGGTACGCCATGGAGTCCTTGGTCGCCGTGCTGCCGTCGGTGTTGCACAGCTTGACAGCGTAGACGTCGTCGATGTCCTGGCCGGCGCTGGTGGCGCTCCAGGAGTAGTCCGGGCCGCGACCGAGCTCGACGTAGAAGCTCAGGCCCGCGAAGGCCGCGCCCCGCGCGCTGATGCCCGGCCCCTGGATCTCCTCCAGCATCAGCAGCTGCGGGGCGAAGTAGCCGGTCTGCGGGCCGAAGACGGCGACGGGGTGGCCGTCGTCGGTGTACTTGCCGGAGACGACCAGGGCGTTGGACATGCCGTGCTTGGCGGTCAGCAGGTTGCCCGGCAGCACGCCTTTGTCGAACACGCCGACCAGCGGCCGGAGTTTGGCCGGGGCCTTCTTGGCCACGGCCGCGTCGGTGGTGCGGGTCGCCGTCTTCGCCGTGCGGGCGGCGGCCGTCGTGGCGGACGCCGCCGAGCCGGTCGGGTCGAAGATCAGCTGCTGCTGGGTGAGCGAGCCCGGGTCGGGCATGGCGAGGCCCTGCGGCGAGGCCGGGTCCTGCCCGTAGGAGAAGCTCTGGCCGTCGTGCACGGTGGTCACCGCGCTCTGGGCCTCGCTCTCGCGGAACGAGTTCCACACCTGGTCGCCCAGCGTGGTCCCGTACTTGGCGTCGGCGGCTTCCTTGACGAGCGCCGACTGCACCTGGTTGCCGCCGCCGCTGCCGAACAGCGCGCCGATGACGGAGGACAGCGCGACGAGGTCGGTCAGCTTGAACGGCTGGATCGAGCCGGCGTTGGTGATCGCGTTGATCTGCCCCGTCAGGTCGTACTCCCCGGGGAACGTACGGGAGTTGTACGCCGAGGTGATGTAGGCGTTGATGCCGTCGATGTACGCCTGGGCGTCGGCGAGCGCCTGCTGCCCGCGCGGGCCCTCGTTGGCCACGGAGTCGATCTGCTGCTGCAGTTCCGCCTCGGTGTAGGGGGCGGCCTGCCAGAAGCTCTGCTCCAGCTGGCGGTTGGCGGCGGCGCCGCCCGCGAAGCTGCTCAGCTCGCCGCGCCCGACGTGCCGGAACAGGTCCATCACCCAGAGCCGGTCCTGCGCGGCGGCGTATCCGGCGCCGAACTCGGTGCCGTAGCGGGTCGTCCCGGTGATGTGCGGGGTACCGGTCGCCTTGTCGCGCACGATGGTGACGTCGCTGCGCGGGCTGATGCTGCTCTCCACTTGACCGGCGGGGACTCCGAACGAGGAGTTGTCGAAGTAGCCGGCGAGCGAGGAGTCGGTCAGCCCGGTGTAGCCGTCCACGAGCGAGCTGTACGGCCCGAGTTGGTCGGCGGTGTGAGCCGGTCGGGTGCCGAAGACCTTGTTTCCGAGGATGTCGGCGAGGGTGGCGTTGCCGTTCTCCCCCGGCGGCAGGATGTCGTTGCACTGGCCACCGCAGTAGTCCTGTACCGCCGCGGCGGCGCGTGGCGGAGCGGCGGCGGCCGGCAGCGCGAGGCTGGTCACTGTGACGAGAGCGGCGGCGCCCGCCACCGCTCTCAGCCACGGAGTGAGTCGACGCATGGTGGTACGCCTTCCTGGCAGAGGGATCGTCAGCTGACGATAAGTTAGTTACCCTCGCGTTAGGAAGATGTACGCGCCATGCCATCTCAGGTGACGGCGCTGTTCGTTCACAGCCCCACGTCGCGGCTCCGGACGTCCGCCAGCGACTCACGACGGACCAGCAGCCTCGCCGTTCCGCCCGTCACGGCCACCACCGGCGGACGGCCGACGAGGTTGTAGCCCGACGCCATCGACACGTGGTACGCGCCCGACGCCGGGACGGCGAGCAGGTCGCCGGGGCGGATGTCGGCGGGGAGTTCGACACCGGAGGCGAGTACGTCCCCGGCCTCGCAGTGGCGGCCGACGACGTCGACCGGGCGCAGCTCCGCGCTCGCGGCTCGACCGACCAGGCGCGGGGCGTAGCGCACGCCGTAGAGGGCTGGGCGCGGATTGTCGCTCATGCCGCCGTCGAAGGCGACGAAGGTGTGCCGGCCGCTGTGCTTGACCGTCAGGACCCGGTAGACCGCGACCCCGGCCGGGCCCGCGATCGCCCGG
The DNA here is from genome assembly GCF_000787835.1 of Streptacidiphilus melanogenes. GTDB lineage: Bacteria > Actinomycetota > Actinomycetes > Streptomycetales > Streptomycetaceae > Streptacidiphilus > Streptacidiphilus melanogenes. The sequence continues at coordinate 89,949 of NZ_BBPP01000018.1, read as the reverse complement.
CCGGGCTCGATCAGCAGCCTGGGCTCCGGCAGGTCCACCGTCGCGCAGGCGGACCGCAGTTCGGCGCGGACGCGGGTGGCGAGCGCGCGCACGTCCAGGCCGTCCTCGCCGGGCCGGTAGGCGATGGCGTGGCCGCCGCCGAGGTCCAGCTCGGGCAGGACCACGCCGTGGGTCTGCCGGGTCACGTGCATCAGCGCGACCATGCGCCGCACGGCCTGCAGGTACGGCTTGGCGCTGTCGATCTGCGAGCCGAGGTGGCAGTGCAGACCGGCCAGCTCCAGCCGGGGCTGCTCCAGCACCCGGGCGATCGCCAGCTGCGCGGTGCCGTCGGTGCTGGAGAGGCCGAACTTCTGGTCCGCGGTGCCGGTGCGCACCGCCGGATGCGCGCCGGCGGCGATGCCGGGCGCGATCCGCAGCAGCACCCGCTGCCGCGCCCCGTGCGGCACCAGCGCCGCGATCCGGGCGATCTCCGTAGTGGAGTCGATCACGATGCGCCCGACGCCGAGCCGCAGCGCGGCCTCCAGTTCGTCCGGGCTCTTGGCGTTGCCGTGCAGCACCATGTGCTCGGCGGGGAACCCGGTGGTGACCGCGAGCTCCAGTTCGCCGCGCGAGCAGACGTCGAGCCCCAGGCCCTCCTCCTCGACCCAGTGCGCCATGGCCCGGCACAGGAACGCCTTCGCGGCGTAGTGGATCTCCGCCTCCGGGAAGGCCTCCCGGTAGAGCCGGCAGCGCGCTCGCACCTCGTCCTCGTCGACGAGGTAGACGGGGGTGCCGAAACGCTCGGCGGCCTCGGCGAGGGAGACTCCGCCCACGGTCAGGCCGCCGTCCGGAGCGGGCCGCGTGGAAGCGGGCCAGACCGGGAGCCAGGGCGCGCCCGCCTCGGGGAGACGCGGGCGAAGCAGCGTGGTCGTCATCGCGCTCTCCTCCTCAGCGTCCCGTACCGGCCGCGACGGGCCCGGCGGCCGGCGCGCCGTGCGCCCGCCACGGGTGCCAGCTGTCGGGGCCGTGCAGCGCCGCTGCGGGAGTGGCGGCCAGCTGCGGGTCCACGGTGAGCGAGGTGACGCCGAGGGCGTCGGCCATCGCACGGAGCGCGGCCTCCGCGAGCTCCACGGCGGCCTGCTCGGGACCGAGCACGCCGACGAGCAGCCGCCTGCTGGTGAAGCCGACCGCCGTGCGCGCGCCCAGCGGCGTGCGGAACAGGCGCAGCACCTCCCCCGCGGGGCCCGACCGGACCGGGACCAGCAACAGTCCGGCCGGAACGCGCTCTGCGGGCTCCGGGTCGTCCCCGTCCAGGTGGCGAGTCATCTGCGGCATCCTTCCGACGCGCGTGAGCGTGACCAGTCGTCAACCACCGGTCCGCTGCGGCGGATGCCGCGGAACCGGTGCGCCTTCGACGCTAATCCGGTCGTTCCCGCTGCTCACAGGCCGAGAGCCGGTCCTGACGCGTTCCTGACGCCGGGGGGTCCGATGTTGACGCGACGGAGGCGTCAGCGGGTCTGCAGCGCCGCGATGTGCGCGGGCAGGGCGATGCCCTCGGCCAGGTCGGGGGCCGGAACGGGGGCGCCGAAGACCGGGCGGACCGGCACGTTGCCCGCCCACAGGCCCAGCTCGGCGTCCGGGCTGTCGCCGTCCTCCGGCGGCCCTGCGGCGATCTTGACGGACGCCTCGGCGAGGTCGAGCGCGAGCAGCGCGGTGGCGGCCAGCTCCTTGCGGTTCGGCTGCCGCGCGTACTCCCACTGGCCGGGCGCGCACTGCTCGGTCAGCACACGCAGGCCCTCCAGCTTCTCGTCGTCCCCGACCAGCCGCGGCGCGCCGTAGATCATCACGCAGCGGTAGTTGATCCCGTGCTCGAACACCGAGCGGGCCAGGCTCAGACCGTCGACGTGGGTGACCGTGACGCAGACCTCCGCGCCGGGGTCCTGCCGCAGGCTGCGGCTGGCGACGGAACCGTGGAAGTACAGCGTGTCCTCGGTGGCGCCGTAACAGGTGGGCACGACCATCGGGGCGCCGTCGACGACCACGCCCAGGTGGCAGACGAAGCCGGCCGCCAGCACAGCGTCCAGATCCTCCTTACGGGTGCTGCCGTTCTCCCGCATGCGCCGATGGCGCGTCCGGTCCGTGACTGCGATTTCTGACATGCCCAGGCCTCTCAGGCAACCGTTTTCGTCCCGATCTGGCATCTGCGAAACTGAATCCGCACTACCTCATGGCAACCGTAGACGAATGCCGAAGCTCGGGGCAACGGTCCGGGGCCGCTTCTTCGCAGGTCGCGCACGCGCCCCGGGCCATGCCCTACGGCCGGTCGGCGGCCAGCAGGCCGTAGAGCAGGTCGTCGGTCCACTCGCCCTTCATCCAGGTGGCCTGGCGGCGCATGCCCTCGCGGGTGAAGCCGACACGTTCCAGGAGCGCGGCCGAACGCAGGTTGCGGGCGTCGCACTCCGCCGCGACGCGGTGGAGGCCGCGGGTCTCGAAGAGGTCGGCCAGGACGGCGCGCACCGCCTCCGTGGCGTAGCCGTGGCCCTGCCAGGCCGTGGCCAGGGTGTAGCCGATGTCGGCCTGGCGGAGGTTGTCGTGCAGGCGGACGCCTACGTCCCCGATCAGGCGGCCCTCCGCCGTCAGTTCCACCGCGTACTGGAACCAGCCCGGTTCCGTCGGCGAGCCGGCGGCGAAGGCGTGCACCCAGGCCAGCGCGGCCTCGGCCGTGACCGGCGCGGTCCAGCCCTGGTAGTGGGCGACGTCCGGATCGGAGCGGTAGGCCGCGAGCTCGGGCGCGTCCGCCTCGCGGAACCGGCGCAGGGTGAGCCTGGATGTGGCCAGCAGCATCGGGCGCCTCCTCGGGAGTCTCAAGGCTTCCTTGACGATCTCCTGGACACGCTAGGCGATGCTCCGGGCCGCCGTCTCAGGCTTTGTAGCCGAGACGACGGGCGGCCAGCCCCGTCAGGATCTCGTCGGCGCCGCCACCGATCGCCAGGATGCGCACGTCGCGGTAGTGCCGCTCGATCTCCGACTCGCGCATGTAGCCCATGCCGCCGTGGAGTTGCAGGGACTCGTGGACGACCCACTCGGCGGTCTCCACCGCGGTGTTCTTGGCGAAGCAGGCCTCGGTGACGACGTCCTCGCCCGCGATGTGCCGGGCGGCGACGTGATGGGTGTAGACGCGGGCGAGGTCGATCCGGCGGGCCATCTCCGTCAGCGTGTGCTGGACCAGCTGACGCGAGATCAGCGGGCGTCCGAAGGTGTGGCGCTGCCGCGCCCAGTCGACGGCCAGGTCGAGCGCCCGCTGCGCGGTCGCGTGCGCCTGCGCGGCGAGCGCCAGCCGCTCGGTGACGAACTGGGTGGCGATCTGGAGGAATCCGCTGTTCTCCGGTCCGACCAGGTTCGCCGCCGGTACGCGCGCGTCGGTGAACGACAGTTCGGCGGTGTCGGAGCAGTGCCAGCCCAGTTTCTCCAGCCGCCGGGTGACGGTGAAGCCCGGTGTGCCGCGTTCGACGACCAGCAGCGAGATGCCGTGGGCCCCCGCGCCGCCGGTGCGCACGGCCGTGGTGACGAAGTCGGCGCGCCAGCCGGAGGTGATGAAGGTCTTGGCGCCGTTGACGACGTAGTGGTCGCCGTCCCGGCGGGCGGTGGTGCGGATCGCGGCCACGTCCGAGCCCGCGTCGGGTTCGGTGATGCCGAGCGCGCCGATCGACTCGCCCGCGACGACGGGGCGCACGAAGCGGTCCAGCTGCCCCGGATCGCCCGCGGCGACGAGATGCGGGAGGGCGATGCCGCCCGTCAGCAGCGAGGCGACCAGGCCGCCGGAGCCGCCCGCGTGCAGGATCTCCTCGGTGACGGCGAGCGCGTCCATCAGGTCGCCTCCCCCGCCGCCGACCGCGACCGGCAGGGCGACGCCGAGCAGACCCAACGCGGCCGCGGCGCGGTGCAGTTCGCGCGGAAGCTCACCCGCCCGCTCCCAGCCGTCGAGCCGGGGCAGCACCTCCGACTTCACGAAGCGCCGGACGGTGTCCCGCAGTTGCGCGCGCTCGGGCGGCTCGTTCACGCCGTCTTCCCGGGCGTCGTGGTCGCGTCGTCCCCGCGCCCCCTGCCGGGAGGTCCGGCGAAGGCCTGGGCGATGCGCAGCCAGGCGTCGGCGTCCGGGCCGACGGCGAGCAGGGAGGTGTCGCCGCGGTCGCGGCGCTGGGTGACGACGAGGCAGAACTCGAGGGCGTCCCCGCTCACCCGCTGCTCGGCATCCTCGGGGCCGAAGGCCCAGAGCTCGCCGGCGGGCCCGCGCAGCTCGACGCGGAACTCGGCGGCGGGCGGCGTCAGTCCGTGCACGCCGAAGGCGAAGTCCCGGGTGCGGACCCCGAGCCGGGCGATGTGGCGCAGCCGCTCGCTGGGCTCGGGGGCCAGTCCGAACGCTTCGCGGACGTCGAGCCCGTGCGCCCAGGTCTCCATCAGCCGGGCGGTGGCCATCGACGCGACGCTCATCGGCGGTCCGTACCACGGGAACTTGGCGCGCGGCTCGGCCTTCGCCAGGGCGTCGGCGAGCGCCGCGCGTCCCGTACGCCACTCGGCCAGCAGCTGCGCGGCGGGCTTGCGGGCCTGCTCGCACGCGGCGGCGTCGACGTAGTCCGCGCCGCCCGCGAGGGCGTGCCGCAGTTCCTCGCCGAACTCCTGCGGCGCCCGGACGGAGACCAGCGCCTTTCCGTCCGTCCAGGCCAGATGGCCGATCTGGTGCGCCACCGTCCAACCGGCGGCGGGGGTCGGGGCGGCCCAGTCGAGCCCGTCCCGGCCCACCAGGTCGTCGAGCGCTTGCGATTCGGCGTGCAGGTCCGCGAGGACCTGCACGGCGGCGTCCACCACCTCGTCGCCTCCCTTCGGCGTCGAAGCGACGATGGCACCGCCGCGAGAAAAAATCAATGGTGCTTGATTCTTTCGGGCGACCCCACACCGTGCGTCACGCCCCGGCGAAGCGCTCGCGCAGCACCCGCTTGAGGATCTTGCCGGTCGGGTTGCGCGGCAGCTCGTCCAGGAAGAGCACGATGCGCGGCTTCTTGTACGAGGCGATCCGCTCCCGGGCGAAGGCGATCAGCTCCGCCGGGCTCACCGCCTCCGCGCCCGGACGCAGCACCACCGCGGCGGTGACCGCCTCGCCCCAGCGCTCGTCGGGCGTGCCGAACACGGCCACGTCCAGGACCGCCGGGTGCTCGGCGAGGGCGGCCTCCACCTCGACCGGGTAGACGTTCTCGCCGCCCGTGATCACCATGTCCTTGATCCGGTCGGTGATGAAGAGATAGCCCTCCTCGTCGAGGTAGCCCGCGTCGCCGGTGCGGAGCCAGCCGTCCTCGGTGAACAGACGGGCGTTCTCCTCCGGGCGGCGCCAGTAGCCGGGGGTGACGTAGTGGGAGCGGGTGCAGATCTCGCCCACCGCGCCGGTCGGCAGCGGCTCGCCGGTCGCCGGGTCGGCGACGCGGACCTCGACGTCGGGGCGGGTGTTCCCGGCCGAGCGCAGCAGACGGGCCCTGGGGCCGTCGGGGTCGTGGTCCTCGGGCAGCAGCCGGGTGGCGCTGCCTGCCGTCTCCGTCTGGCCGTAGATCTGCAGGAAGCCGCAGCCGAACACCTGGATCGAGCGCCGCAGCAGCACGGGCGTGATCGGCGAGGCGCCGTAGGCGATCAGGCGCAGCGCGGAGAAGTCGCGCGCGGCGATGTCCGGCAGCGAGGTGAGCATGTGCAACACGGCCGGGACGAAGAAGGTGTGACTGATTCGCCGCTGCTCGATCAGCTCGACGACGCGCTGCGGGACCAGGTCCGGCACGGCGACCGTGTGCGCGCCCGCGACCAGGGCCTGGACCAGCCATCCGGCCCCGGCGATATGGAAGAACGGCATCGCGTTCATGCTCACCGAGTGCTGGTCCCAGCCCAGTTCACGCACGAGGTGGTCACCGGCGTCGAGGTTGCCGAGCGTGAGCCGGACGCCCTTGGGCTGCCCGGTCGTGCCGGAGGTGTAGAGCTGGAGGCAGACGGTCTCCCCCTCTCCGTCGCCGCCACCGCCCGGGTCCGTGTCGGACGCGGCGGCCAGCAGGGTCTCGTAGTCGAGTTCGTCCGGGCCCGGCGTGCCGTCCACGACGAGGGGCGCCTTGGGCAGCACGGCCCGTATCGCCCGTGCACCGGGCAGGAACTCCTCCTGCGTGAGCACGGCCGCGAACTCGGCGTCCCGCGCGACCGCCGCCAACTCGGGCTCCGCCAGCCGCCAGTTGAGCGGCACCGCCACCAGGCCGGCCTTCGCGCAGGCGAGCAGGAGCTCGGCCGTGAGCACCCCGGGCCGTGCCAGGCAGCCGACACGCGCACCCGCCTGCAGGCCGCCCTCGCGGAGCAGCGCCTGCGCGAGGCGGTTGGCGCGCGCGTCCAACTCGCGGTAGCTGACGGTTCGTTCGTCCTCGGTCACGGCAGGCGCGCCGGGGCGTCGGGCGGCGTGTTGGCGTACGGCGTCGGGCAGGTACGGGCCCATGCGGGTCCCCCCTCGTCGTCGGCGGTGCACAGTGGGGCTGGATCGCTGCGGAGCGCTGGGGCGGAGCGGAGCTAGGAGCGTCGCACGCGCGGCGCCACGCGTGGAACCCACCGGACGGATCAATCCGTGCCGCGGGTGGCACAGGGCGCGGGACGGCATCGGCGATGATGGACAGGCACCCGTCCAGCCTGCGAAGGAAGCCGTCCGTGGCCCAGATCGTCCTCTTCCACTCCACCTACGGCCTGCGCCCGGCCGTCCACGCCGCGGCTGAACGGCTGAGCGCCGCCGGACACGTCGTGCACACCCCGGACCTCTTCGACGGCCGGACCTTCGACGACGTCGAGTCGGGCCTGGCCTACGCGGACGAGATCACCCGCGACGAACTGCTGCGCCGCGCGGTCACGGCGGTCGCCCCGCTGCTGGCCTCGGACGGTCCGGGCCTGGTCTACGCCGGCTTCTCGCTCGGCGGGGCGATCGCCCAGAACCTCGCCCTCGCCGACGAGCGCGCCCGGGGCCTGCTGCTCCTCCACGGCACCTCCGACATCCCGGAGGACGCGGCCACCTCGATCCCGGTGCAGCTCCACGTCGCCGAGCCCGACGTCTACGAGACGGAGGACTGGCTGAACGCCTGGTACCTGCTGATGACCCGCGCGGGCGCGGACACCGAGATCCACCGCTACCGCGGCGCGGGCCACCTCTACACCGACCCCGATCTCCCGGACTACGACGCGGACGCCGCGGAGCGGACCTGGGCGATCGCCCTCGACCTCCTCGCGGAGCTGGACGAGCAGGACTGAGCTCCCCGCACGGAGGGGCACGTCCTCGGGTGGGTGATCGTTGTGCCTACGATGCCTGGCGGCGGTGCGGTCCGTGCCCGCCTCGGAGCCGAAGGGACCTGCTCGTGCCGCTGAGAGCCCCCATGCCGCGGCGGTGGGCCGCCGCGGTCGTGGCCGCGCTGATCGTCGTGGGCGGCGGGACGGCCGTCGCCGCCGGTGACGGCGGCGCGCCTGCCGTCCGGGAGCAGGACCGGGTGTTCTCGATGCCCGAGACGCCCGGGAGCGGCAGCACCGTACGGATCGACACCGCGTACTTCACCACCGGCGACGCCACCCCGCGGCCCGCGGTGCTGCTCGCCCACGGGTTCGGTGGCAGCAAGGACGACATGGCCGGGGAGGCGCGGTACCTCGCGCAGCACGGCTACCGGGTGATGACGTGGTCCGCCCGCGGCTTCGGGAAGTCGACCGGGGCCATCGGCCTGGACGCGCCCGACCGCGAGGTCGCGGACGTGCAGCGGCTGGTCGACTGGCTCGGGCACCGCCCGGACGTGCTGCAGGACGGACCCGACGACCCGCGCGTGGGGATCGCGGGCGGCTCATACGGCGGGGCGATCGCGTTGCTGACCGCCGGTCACGACAAGCGGGTCGACGCCATCGCGCCGCAGATCACCTGGTGGGACCTCGGGCAGGCGCTCTTCCCGAACGGCGTCTTCAAGAAGCTCTGGTCCGGCGTCTTCTTCACCAGCGGCGGCGGCAGCGACTGCCGGTTCACCGCGCAGCTGTGCCAGTTCTACCAGCGCGCCGCGCTGTCCGGGACGGCCGATCCCGCCGGGCTGGCGCTGCTGAAGCAGTCCAGCCCCGACTCCGTCGCCGGCAGCATCCGGGTGCCCACGCTGATCACGCAGGGTCAGAACGACTCGCTCTTCCCGCTCAGCCAGGGCGACGCGATGGCGCGGGCCATCGCCGCGAACGGCGCGCCCGTCGCCGTGGACTGGTTCTCCGGTGGTCACGACGGCGGCGACCAGGAGAGCGCCCGGACCCAGGCGCGCACGCTGGCCTGGTTCGACCGCTACCTGAAGCACGACAAGGCGGTGGACACCGGCCCCGCGTTCCGGGTCACCCGGACCGGCGGCGTCTCGGTCTCGGCCGGGCAGGTGGTCCAGTTCGGGGCGAGCGCGAACAGCTACCCGACCCTGGCGGGCACCTCACGCCGCAGCGTGATCCTTGACGGGCGTCCGCAGGCGGTCGCCAACCCGGCGGGCGGGATGCCGCCGGCCGTCTCGTCCGTGCCCGGGCTCGGGGGCGCGCTGTCGCAGCTCAGCGGGCTGGTCGGGGGGAGTCTGCCGATCAGCTCGGACCTGCCGGGCCAGTACGCCGCGTTCGAGTCCGCGCCGCTGGACAGCGCGTTGCAGCTGACCGGCGCGCCCAGCGTCAAGGTCACCGTCGACACCGGCGGCACCGCCCCGGCGGTCCTCTTCGCCAAGCTCTACGACGTCTCGCCGGACGGCAGCAGCGTGCTGCCGCACCAGCTGGTCACCCCGCTGCGGGTCACCTCCTCCGGCACGGTGGACGTGCAGCTCCCGGCCGTGGACCACGACTTCGCCGCCGGTCACCGGCTGCGTCTCGTCCTGGCCTCGACCGACCTCGGCTACTCCTCGCCCGCCGCGCCGGCGACGTACCAGGTCTCGCTGCCCGCCGCCGACCCGCTCACGCTGCCCATGGACACCGCGCTGCGCAACGACCGGACGCCGCTGCCCGCCTGGGTGTGGCTGCTGCCGCTCAGCGCGGCCGCGGTCGCGGCCGCGCTGGTGCTGACGGGCGTGGGCGCGCGCCGTCGCCGCCGGGCCGGGCAGGCCACGGACCCGGAGCTCGCGGCGTCGCCGCTGGTCGTGGCCGGGCTGTCCAAGCGCTACCACGGCTCGGCCGACCGCTACGCCGTCAAGGACCTGTCGTTCCGGGTCGAACGCGGCCAGGTGCTGGGTCTGCTCGGCCCGAACGGCGCGGGCAAGACCACGACGATGCGGATGCTGATGGGCCTGATCCGCCCGGACGCGGGCAGTGTCCACCTCTTCGGGCAGTCGGTCGCGGCGGGCGCGCCGGTGCTGTCACGGGTGGGCGCGTTCGTCGAGGGCGCGGGCTTCCTGCCGCACCTGAGCGGCCGGGCCAACCTGGACCTGTACTGGCAGGCCACCGGCCGCCCCGCCGAGGACGCGCACGTCGCGCGGGCGCTGGAGATCGCCGACCTCGGCGAGGCGCTGGAACGCCCGGTGCGGACGTACTCGCAGGGCATGCGGCAGCGCCTGGCCATCGCCCAGGCCATGCTCGGCCTGCCGGACCTGCTGATCCTGGACGAGCCGACCAACGGTCTGGACCCGCAGCAGATCCGCGAGATGCGCGCGGTGATCACCCGCTACGCGTCCGGCGGCCGCACGGTGATCGTCTCCAGCCACCTGCTCTCCGAGGTCGAGCAGACCTGCACCCACCTGGTCGTGATGACCCAGGGCCGGCTGCTCGCGGCCGGCCCGGTCGCCGAGATCACCGGGAACGACGACGAACTGCTGGTCGGCACGGGCGAGATGAGCGCCGGGGCGCGGGACGGTGTGATCGCCAAGCTGACGTCGCTCGACGGCGTCGCCTCCGTCACCGCCGCGACCGACGAGCCGGGCCTGCTGGTCCGCCTGGACGGCCTCGCCGTCCCCGAGCTCCTCGCCGAACTGCTGCGCCTCGATGTGCCGGTGGAGCGGGTCGGCCCGCACCGCCGGCTCGAGGACGCCTTCCTGACCCTCACCGGAGAGCGCGCATGAGCACCGAGACCGACACCGGGACCGTTCACGCCGAGGCCGACGCGCGGGCCGCTTCCGGCTCGTCCGGCGCCGCCGCGGGCTACCGGCCCTCGCGCACGCTGCCGCTGCGCGTCGAGGCGCGCCGCCAGCTGTCGCGCCGCCGCACCTCGATCGTGTTCGGCGTGATGGTCGCACTGCCGGTGATCGTCTGGGCCGCGCTCGCCGTCGGCGGCACGCCCTCCGGCCGGGACGGCAGCCCCTCGCTGATCCAGGCGGCCACCTCCTCGGGCGTCAACTTCGCCTTCGCGGTGCTCTTCATGGCCAGCGGCTTCCTGCTGAGCGTGCCGGTGGCGCTGTTCTTCGGCGACACGATCGCCTCCGAGGCGAGCTGGTCCTCGCTGCGCTACCTGCTGGCCGCCCCCGTGCCGCGGGCGCGGCTGCTGCTCGCCAAGCTCGCGGTGGCCCTGGGCTTCAGCGCCGTCGCGGTGCTGGTGCTGCCGCTGGTCGCGCTCGGCGTCGGCACGGCCGCGTACGGCTGGGGCGACCTGCACCTGAGCCTGGCCGGCTCGTTGCCGGCGGGCACGGCGACGGGGCGGCTGGCCCTGGTCGCCGTCTACCTGTTCGTCTGCGAGCTCTCCATCGCCGGCTTCGCGCTGTGGATGTCGACGCTGACGGACGCCCCGCTGGGCGCCGTCGGCGGCGCGGTGGGCCTGGCCATCCTGTCCGGGATCCTGGACAACATCACCGCGCTCGGCTCCCTGCGCAGCTTCCTGCCCACGCACGGCATGTACGCCTGGGTCGACGTCCTCCAGCCGAACCCGGACTGGACCGGCATGATCGAGGGCGTCTCGATCGCGCTCTCGCTGGCCCTGGTCTTCGGCGCGCTGGCGTTCCGCCACCTCCGGGCGAAGGACATCGTGTCCTGACGGGAGCAGGAGCGGAGCGAAGAGGCAGGCACATCGGGGCCGGGACTCCGCCCCTCCGCCCCCGCCTGTCGACCCTGCCGGGCGCCACCACCAGGTGGCGCCGGTCCCACGCGCTACGGCCCGAACCGCCGCAGTCGGGGCGGCGCGAGGAGCCGGGCCTGGGCCGGGCTTCGGCCCTCCGCCTCGCCCCCACCGCGTGGCATCAACCAGGTGGCGTCCACCAGACCGAACCGCCGCCGATCGGGAGCAGCGCGAGGAGCCGAGCCTGGGGGCCGGACTTCCGCCGCTCCGCGCCGCGGGCCGGGCCTCAGGCGTGGAGTCCGCAGCGTGGTGCCGCCAGGCGAGCGCCGCGATCGGAGGGCGCGGCCGCCGGTCCGGTTACTCCGCCGACTTGCGGGGCTGCGCGCGGACGTGGATGCGTTCGCCCTGGGGGCCGAAGAGGCTGAGCACCTCGACGGGCGCGACGCCCGTGCTGCCGAACCAGTGCGGGAGGCGGGTGTCGAACTCCGCGGCCTCGCCCGCCTTCATCACCAGGTCGTGGTCGGCCAGGACCAGCCGCAGTTCGCCCGCGAGGACGTAGAGCCACTCGTAGCCCTCGTGGGTGCGCAGGTCGGGCTCGCAGCGCTCGGGCGGGACGATCATCTTGAAGGCCTGGACGCCGCCCGGGTTGTGCGTCAACGCCATGATCGTCGCGCCGTGCCGCTGCACCGGCTTCAGCCGCACACGCGGGTCGCCGACCTCGGGCGCACCCACGAGCTCGTCCAGCGGCACCTGGTGCGCCCGGGCCAGCGGCAGCAGCAGCTCCAGCGTCGGCTTGCGCTCGCCGGACTCCAGCCGGGACAACGTGCTGACGGAGATGCCGGTGGCGTCCGCGAGCCGCGCGAGCGTCGTGCCGCGCTTGCGGCGCAGCTCCCGCAGCCGCGGGCCGACCAGGGCCAGCACCTCGGCGTCGTCGTTTGCCATATCGGCAAGTTTACTTTGCCGATCGGCACGGCCCGGCGCACGGTGGACGCCACAACCGCAGGGGCGAGAGGAGATCCCGGTGAACGAGGCGTACGACGTGGTCGTGGTGGGCGGCGGCGCGGCCGGACTGAGCGGGGCGGTGACACTCGCGCGGGCGCGCCGCTCGGTGCTGGTGGTCGACGCCCGGCGGCCGCGCAACGCGCCCGCCGGGCACGTCCACGGCTACCTGGGCCGCGAGGGCACGCCGCCCGGCGAGCTGCTGGCCACGGCCCGCGCCGAACTGGCGGGCTACGGAGGTGAGTTCGCCGTCGGCACGGTCACCTCCGCGGCGAAGGACGGCGAGGGGTTCGTCGTCGTCGTCGAGACGGCGGACGGCGGCGCGCGCGAGCTGCGGACGCGGCGCCTGCTGGTGACGACGGGCCTGGTCGACGAGCTGCCCGAGGTGCCGGGACTGGCCGAACGCTTCGGCAAGGACGTGCTGCACTGCCCCTACTGCCACGGCTGGGAGGTCCGCGGCCGACGCGTCGGCGTCCTCGCGACCGGCCCGGTCGCCTGGCACCACGCGGAGCTGTGGCGGCAGTGGAGCGACCACGTGATCGTGCTGCGGCACGGCGTCGAGGTCCCTGACGCGGTGCAGGCCGAGCGGCTCGCCGCGCGCGGCATCCACGTCACGGACGGCCCCGTCGCGTCGGTCGAGGCGGACGCGGATCACCTGACCGGAGTCCGGCTGGCCTCAGGCGAGTTCGTCCCGCTCGACGCGCTCGTCGTGGCGACGCGCATGACGGCACGGGCAGGGCTGTTGGACTCCCTCGACCTGCGGCCGGTCCCGGTCGAGTTCGGCGGCGAGGTCGTCGGAAGCCGGGTCCCGGCCGACCCGACCGGCGCCACCGAGGTGCCGGGCGTCTGGGTGGCAGGCAACGTCGCCGACGTCAGCGCCCAGGTCGTCGTCTCCGCGGCGGCGGGACTGCGGGCCGGTGCAATGATCAACGCGGACCTGGTCGCGGCGGACACCCGTGACGCGGTCGAGGCCTACCGGGAGCTGCAGCGCACCCACTTCGAGCAGGACGCCTGGGAGGACCGCTACCGCTCCCGCCCCACCCTGTGGAGCGGCAACCCCAACCCGCAACTCGTCGCCGAGGCGGCTTCCCTGGCACCGGGCCGCGCGCTCGACGTCGGCAGCGGCGAGGGCGCGGACGCGATCTGGCTCGCTGCACGCGGCTGGCAGGTCACGGGCACGGACATCTCCACGGTCGCCCTCGCCCGGGCCGCCGAGCACGCGCGGGCGGCAGGCGGGCAGATCGCGGACCGCATCACCTGGTCCCACGCCGACCTGCGCGACGCCCCGCCGGCGAACGGCGGGTACGAGCTGGTCACGGCGCAGTTCATGCACCTGCCGACCGGGCCGCGTCGCGCCGTCTTCGCCGCGCTCGCAGACGCCGTGGCTCCCGGCGGCACCCTGCTGATCGTCGGTCACCACCCCAAGGACAAGCGCGACGGCGGCGGCCCGGGGGTCTACCTCGACATGATGTACACCCCGGAGCAGGTGGCGGCCGACCTGGACCCGGCCCGCTGGGAGATCCGCGCCGAGACCCGCGCCCGGCAGGCGGTGGACCCGGACGGCAAGGAGATCACCGTGCACGACGCGGTCGTGGCGGCCCGGCGACGGTGAAGCCGCATCGTGCCGGGCCGGAAAACAGACGGACGGTCCGGGGGCGGTCCTCGTAGCATCCACCGCATGCGTACCGTCCTGTCTCCGCTGCCCAAGCTCTCGCCCGGCGACGCCGTCGCCGTCGTCTCGCCCTCTGCCGGACTGCCCGGGCTCTTCCCCGCGCCGTACGAGCTGGGTCTGCGGAGGCTGGCGGAGGACTTCGGGCTGGCGCCGGTCGAGTACGAGGCGACGCGGAGGATGGGCGCGACGCCGCAGGAGCGGGCCGCGGACCTGCACGCCGCCTTCGCGGACCCGCGGATCAAGGCGGTCTTCGCCAGCATCGGCGGGGACGACCAGATCCGGGTGCTGCCGCACCTCGACAAGGAGTTGCTGCGCGCGAACCCCAAGCCGTTCTTCGGCTACAGCGACAACACCAACCTGCTCGCGCTGCTGTGGAACCTCGGCGTGCCCGGCTACCACGGCGGTTCGGTGATGACGCAGTTGGGCCGCCCGTCCGCGATGCACCCGCAGACCGCCGACACGCTGCGGGCCGCGCTCTTCGAGCCCGGCCCGCGCGTGCTGACCCCGCCCGAGCGGGTCGACACCGTCCTCGGGGACTGGGCCGACCCCGGCACCTTCGAGCGGGAGGCTTCGAGCGAGCCGGCCGGACCGTGGCTCTGGCACCGCGCCGACCGGCGCGTCCAGGGCCGGACCTGGGGCGGCAACCTGGAGATCCTCTCCTGGCTGCTGATGGCGGACCGCGAGATCCTGCCGCCGGACGCCTACGAGGGCTGTGTACTGCTGCTGGAGACCTCCGAGGAGATGCCGGCCGCCGCCGAGGTCTACCGGGTCCTGCGCAGCATGGGCGAGCGCGGGCTGCTGCGCCGCTTCCCCGCGCTGCTGATGGGCCGGGCGAAGGCGTGGAACTTCGACCGGCGGCTCGACGCCGGGCAGCGCGCGGCCTACCGCAGGGAGCAGCGCGAGGCGGTGCTGCGCGCGCTCGCGGAGTACGCCCCCGACACGATGGCCGTCCTCGACGTCGACTTCGGGCACACCGACCCGCAGCTGGTGCTCCCCTACGGCGGTCTGCTCACCGTGGACGGCCCGGCTCGGGAGATCACCGCCCACTACTGAACCCCGGACGGTGTCTCGAAATCCGTTCGAGGCGAGGGAAATCGACGTGACGCGGGCCGCGGGCCCGTGTCACCCTCCGCCGGTGAAACGAGAACTGCTCTCCCTCATCGCCCACACCGACCATCCGATCGCGGCGCCGCTGACGGACGAGTCCGTCTCCGCGCTGCTGGACCGCGCCGTCCCCCGCGAGGACGCCCGCGTCCTCGACCTCGGCTGCGGCAGCGGCGAGTGGCTGCTGCGCGCGCTGGCCCGCTTCCCGCGGCTGCGCGCCGTCGGGGTGGACCTCTCGGCGGCCGCCCTCGCCGAGGCCCGCGAGCGGGCCGGGAAGCTCGGCGTCGCCGACCGGCTCACCCTGCACGAGCAGGACGCCAACGACTTCACCGACCCGGACGGCTTCGACCTGGTCCTGTGCGTCGGTACGGCCCACGCCTTCGACGGCCTCCCCGGCACACTCGCCGCCACGGCGCGCCACCTCACCCCCGGCGGCCGCCTCCTCGTCGGCGACGGCTACTTCGAGCGAGAGCCCACCGCGGAGGCCAAGGAGATGCTCGGCGACTCCGGCGACCTCAAGACGGTCATGCGGCAGGTCACCGCCGCCGGCCTGGTCCCCGTCCACGCCCACCTCAGCACGCGCCACGAACTCGACGCCTACGAGTGGGCCTGGACCGGCTCCCTGGCCGCCTGGGCGTTGGACCACCCGGACGACCCGGACCGCGCCCGGGCGCTGGAGGTGTCGGCCGTCCACCGCGACGAATGGCTCACCGTCTACCGCGACACCTGGGGGTTCGTCACCCTGGTGCTGCGGCCACTCGGCTGAGCCGACGCGGGGCGTACGTTCCCTCGACCGCGCGCGGCTGACGCACCGACAACTCGCGTGCCGCACACGGGTCGAGAGAACGCTCTCGGGCCTTGACATGGACTGCGCGGCTCCTCACACTGCTCGTGCGAGAGAGCGCTCTCTCAGACGCCCCCCTCACTCTCGCTGCGCGTTCCACCCACCCCGCACGCGCGCCTGAGGAGCCGCCGCATGTCCGGATCGTCTTCGCCAACCCTCGCCCGCGGGAGAGCGCTTCGCGCGCTTCTCGCCGTCTCCGCCCTGCTCGCCGGCCTGTTGCTGGCACTCAGCCAGGCGCCGCCCGCCCACGCCGCGGCGACGCTGCTCTCGCAGGGCAAGGCCGCCACCGCCTCGTCCACCGAGAACGCCGGGACACCGGCCACGGCGGCCTTCGACGGCAACGCCGGCACCCGCTGGTCCAGCCAGTTCAGCGACCCCCAGTGGCTCCAGGTCGACCTCGGCGCGAGCGCGAGCATCAGCCAGGTCGTCCTCCAGTGGGAGACCGCCTACGCGACCGCCTTCCAGATCCAGGTGTCCGACGACGCCGCGAACTGGACCACGGTCTACTCCACCACCACCGGCACCGGCGGCACGCAGACCCTGAACGTCACCGGCACCGGCCGCTACGTCCGGATGTACGGCACCGCCCGGGCCACCCAGTACGGCTACTCCCTGTGGGAGTTCCAGGTCTACGGCGCACCGTCCGCCACCGGCGGCTGCGGCACCACGAACGCGGCGCTGAACCGGCCCGCCACCGCCTCGTCCACCGAGAACGCCGGGACGCCTGCCTCGGCGGCCGTCGACGGCAACGCAGGCACCCGCTGGTCCAGCCAGTTCAGCGATCCGCAGTGGCTCCAGGTCGACCTCGGCACCAGCCAGACCGTGTGCCAGGTGGTGCTCCAGTGGGAGACCGCCGCCGGAAAGGCGTACCAGGTCCAGGTCTCCGACGACGCGACGAACTGGACCACGATCTACTCCACCACCACCGGCGCGGGCGGCACCGAGAGCCTGAGCGTGAACGGCACCGGCCGCTACGTCCGCGTGTACGGCACCGCCCGCACCACCCAGTACGGCTACTCCCTGTGGGAGTTCCAGGTCTTCACCACCGGCTCCAGCGGCTCCGGTGGCGGGACGGGCGATCCGTTCTGGGGCGACACCAGCACGATCCCGCCCGCGCAGAACGTGCTGATGGTCAAGGTGCTGAACCGCACCGACGGCGCCTACCCGGACAGCCAGGTGTACTGGAGCTTCGACGGGCAGACGCACTCCGTCGCCGAGCAGCCGTACCTCGACATGCCCGCCAACTCCTCGGGCCGGATGTACTTCTACCTCGGCTCGCCGAACAGCAAGTACTTCGACTTCATCGAGTTCACCGTCGGCGCCGGGGTGTTCAACGGCAACACCACCCGGGTCGACGCCTGGGGCCTGCCGATCGCGATGCGGCTGCACGCCTCCGACGGCTACGACGTCCAGGTCGGCGACACGCAGCAGGTCTTCGACGAGAGCCGCACCCAGGTGTTCTCGGACTTCCAGAGCGCCGTGCCGCAGGAGTTCAAGGTGCTGGCGCAGACGCAGGCGCCCTACCGGATCATCGCGCCCGGCAGCGACCCGAGTTTCCAGACGGGCGGCGTGAACGCGAACTACTTCACCGCGTACGCCAATTCGGTCGGCGTCAACGAGACCACCTCGAACATCTTCGGCTGCGCCGGAACGCTGGCGAGCAACGCCGCCGAGTGCGCGGCGCTCAACCGCCATGTGGCGACGCTGCCGCAGGCCCAGTGGTCCGACCCGAGCCAGTACTACCAGGGGGCTCCGGCCAACTACTACGCCAAGTTCTGGCACGACCACGCGATCAACGGGCTGGCCTACGGCTTCCCGTACGACGACTACGCGGGGCAGTCCTCGTACATCTCGCACGCGAACCCGCAGTGGCTCGAAGTGGCCGTCGGCTACTGAGCACCCCGACAGAGCGAGGAATGCCATGAACGCACGCTCCCCGGGGTTCACCCCGGTCACCAAAGGCGCCGTCAGATCGATGTGGACGGCGACCCTCACCGTCCTGGCCCTGCTCACCGCCCTGTTCACCGCCGCAGCGCCGGCCGCGCACGCGGCCGGGGCGCTGCTGTCGCAGGGCAGGACCGCCACCGCCTCGTCGGTCAACGCCGGCAACGCCGCCGCCAACGCGGTGGACGGCAACACCGGCACGCGCTGGGAAAGCGCCTGGAGCGACCCGCAGTGGCTCCAGGTGGACCTCGGCGCCAGCTCCACCATCAGCCAGGTCGTGCTCCAGTGGGAGACGGCGTCGGCCAAGGCCTACCAGATCCAGGTCTCGGACGACGGGTCGAACTGGACGTCCATCTACTCCACCACCACCGGCACCGGCGGCACCGAGACGCTGAACGTCACCGGCACCGGTCGCTACGTGCGCATGTACGGCACCGCACGCACCACCCAGTACGGCTACTCCCTCTGGGAGTTCCAGGTGTACGGCACGTCGGGCACGGGCGGCGGTTCTTCCTGCGGGACCCAGAACGCCGCTCTGGACCAGCCCGCCACCGCCTCGTCCACCGAGAACGCCGGCACCCCGGCCTCGGCTGCCGTCGACGGCGACGCCGGGACCCGCTGGTCGAGCGCGTTCAGCGACCCGCAGTGGCTGGAGGTCGATCTGGGCACGACCCTGACGATCTGCCAGGTCGTGCTGAACTGGGAGACCGCCTACGCGAGCGCCTTCCAGATCCAGACCTCGACCGACAACACCAACTGGACCAGCATCTACTCCACCACCACCGGCACCGGCGGCACCCAGACCCTGAACGTCACCGGCACCGGCCGCTACCTCCGCATGTACGGCACCGCCCGTGCCACCGGTTACGGCTACTCCCTGTGGGAGATGCAGGCCTTCACCGGCGGGAGCGGCAACTCGGGTGGCGGCGCGGGCAACTGCGGAACCACCAACGCCGCCCTGGGGCACCCCGCCACCGCCTCCTCGATCCAGGACGGCAATCCGGCGTACGACCCCTTCTACGCCACCGACGGCAGCACCCTGACCCGCTGGTCGAGCGCGTCCTCGGACCCGCAGTGGATCGAGGTCGACCTCGGCGGGAGTCTGCCGATCTGCCAGGTGGTGCTCCAGTGGGAGAACGCCTACGCCTCGGGGTTCCAGCTCCAGACCTCGACCGACAACACCAACTGGACCAGCATCTACTCCACCACCACCGGCACCGGCGGCACCCAGACCCTGAACGTCACCGGCACCGGCCGCTACGTCCGCATGTACGGGACGGCACGCGGCACGGGCTACGGCGACTCGCTCTGGGAGTTCTCCGTCTACACGGTCGGGAACCAGACCGTCACCATCCCGCCACCCCCGCCGCAGCCGGCACCGGGCACCTGCCCGTGGATCAACGAACCGAACGTCGCCGTCCCGACCCGCGTCGCCCAGCTCATGGGCGCGATGACGCAGGACCAGAAGGACGCGATGCTCTACGGCGACGGCTCGAACGTCTACATCGGGCAGATCGCCGCCCAGCCCTCGCTGTGCATCCCGAGCGTCAACCTCGAGGACGGGCCCAGCGGCGTGGGCGACGGCCTCGGCGGGGTCACCCAGTTCCCCGACGGTGAGGTGTCCGCGGCCACCTTCGACACCGACTACGAGCACAGCTTCGGCGTGGCGGCCGGCCAGGAGTTCGCGGGCAAGGGTGTGAACGTCTCCCTCGGGCCGACGATCAACATGGTGCGGGACCCGCGCTGGGGCCGCGCGTACGAGACCTTCGGCGAGGACCCGTACCTCACCGGCGAGATCGTGAGCGCCGACGTCCAGGGCATGCAGAGCCAGGACGTGATGGCCGAGGTCAAGCACGCGGCCGCGTACAACATCGAGCAGCCGTCCGCGCCCGGCAACGAGATCATCGACCAGCGCACGCTCCAGGAGATCTACCTGCCGGGCTTCCAGACCGCCATCGAGAAGGGCGGCGCGGCGGCGCTCATGTGCGGGTACAGCATGGTGAACGGCAACTACTCCTGCCAGAACCCGGCCGTCGAGAACGTCCCGATGTACCAGCAGGCGGGCTTCCAGGGTTTCATCACCTCGGACTGGGGCGGCATCCACTCCACCGTGCCGTCGGCCAACGCCGGCGAGACCGTCGAGATGCCCTTCGGCGGCTTCTTCGCCTCGTCGCTGGAGCAGGCCGTCGCGGCGGGCCAGGTCACCCAGGCCACCTTCGACTCGATGGTGTCCCGGGTGCTGACCCAGATGTTCCGCTTCGGCATGTTCGACAAGGCGCCGAGCGGCTCGACCACCGCGATCGTCGCCACGCCCGCCCACCGCGCGGTGGCGCTGCGCGGGGACGAGGAAGGGACGGTGCTGCTGAAGAACAACGGCGTCCTGCCGCTCAACCCCGGCGGCAGCGAGTCCATCGCGGTCATCGGCACCGACGCGAGCTCGGGGGCGATCACCGGCGGCGCCGGCAGCGGCAGCGCCACCAGCACCGGCACCTACGACCCGCTGTACAGCATCCAGCAGCGCACCGCCGGGACGAACATCAAGGTTGGCTACGACGACGGCTCGAACCAGGCCTCCGCGGTCGCGCTCGCGCAGTCCTCGAACGTGGCGATCGTCTTCGCGGCGGACAACTACGGACACGAGGAGTCCGACAACACCTCGCTCAACCTGCCGAACAACCAGGACGCGCTGATCTCCGCGGTCGCCGCGGCCAACCCGAACACGATCGTCGTGCTCAACGACAACTCGGCGATCCTGATGCCGTGGCTGAACCAGGTCGCGGGGGTCTTCGAGGGCTTCTACCAGGGCCAGGAGTTCGGCCAGGCCATCGCGGCGCTGCTCTTCGGCGACGTGAACCCCTCGGGGCACCTGCCGATCACCTTCCCGACCTCGCTGTCGCAGGTGCCGGCGAACACGGCCGCGCAGTGGCCGGGCGTCAACGGCACGGTGCAGTACTCCGAGGGGCTCGACATCGGGTACCGGTGGTACGACGCGAACAACGTGACGCCGCTGTTCCCGTTCGGCTTCGGCCTGTCGTACACCAGCTTCGCGTTCAGCAACCTGCAGGTGGGGGCGGTGACCAACGGCCAGGCGACGGTGACGGCCACGGTCACGAACACCGGGAGCAGGGCCGGGACGGAGGTGGCGCAGCTGTACGTCGGCGATCCGGCCCCGGCCGGTGAACCGCCGCACCAGCTCAAGGGGTTCTCGCGGATCACGCTGAACCCCGGCGCGTCCGGCACGGTCACGTTCACGGTGACGGCCCACGATCTGGCCTCGTGGGACACCGGGAGCGGGCACTGGGTCGCCGGGGCGGGGAACTACCAGATCCTCGTCGGTGACTCGTCACGCAACCTGCCGCTGTCGGGCGGCCTGACGCTCGGCTCGGCGATCACGGCCGACGCGATGGACTAGCGGAGTCGGAGCCGTCCCTGCCGAGTCGGAGAAATCCCTTGGCGGGGGCGGCGCTTCGCCTGCCGGCTTCCTCTTGATCGTGACAGCGACCGTGGAGGCGGGACCCGTGAACGCGGTTTCCGTGTGGGTGGTCCCTCCGTCGGTCACGGTCGGGCGAGCGAGGCCGACAGCGCGGTCCGGTTCTTCCCCCGCCACCTCGGGACGTTGATCCGTCCGGCTTGAGGGCCTCAACGGCCCGGTCCGGCCGGCTCTGGTCAGGCGCTCTCGCGCCGGACGAGGGTCGGCTGGAAGACCCGGGACTGCAGGGTCCGCTCCGGCGCGGCGATCTGCTCCAGCAGCAGCTCCGCCATCTGCGCCGCCATCGACTCGACCGGCTGCCGGACGGTCGTCAGCGGCGGGTCGCAGTTGACGGCCGCGCTGCTGTCGTCGAAGCCGACGAGCGCCATCCGTTCGGGGATCGCGATCCCCGCGCGGTGCAGCACCGCGACCGCGCCGAGCGCCATCAGGTCGGAGGCGACGAAGACCGCGTCCGCGTCGGGCGCGCAGGCCAGCAGTTCGCGCATCGCGGTCGCGCCGCCCGCCTGGGTGAAGTCGCCCTCGACGCAGCCCTCCTCGGTGAGGCCGTGGTGGGCGAGGCGCTCGCGGAACGCGTCGAGGCGCTCCCGGCCGGCCGGGGTGTCCAGCGGGCCGGACGCCGTCGCGATCCGGCGGCGCCCGAGCCCGACGAGGTGGTCGACGGCCAGGAAGACGCCGGCGCGCTGGTCGAGCTCCACGAAGCTGATCGGCAGCGGCTCGCTGGGCCGGGCGAACAGGACCGCCGGGACCTTGGCGTCGGCCAGCGCCGCCGGGAGCGGGTCGTCGGTGTGGGTGGAGACGAGCACGACGCCGTCGACGTGGCCCTGCCGCAGGAAGTTGATCAGCTGCCGCCGGGAGGGTTCGTCGTCGACGATCGCCAGCACCAGCTGCACGCCGCGCGGCCGGACCGCCTGGGTGACGCCGCTGACCACCCGCCCGAAGAAGGGGTCCGCGAAGATCTGTCCGGCGCTCATGTCGGAGACGGCGAGCGCGATGGACCCGGTGGTGCGGGTCACCAGGGAGCGGGCTGCGAGGTTGGGGGTGTAGCCGGTCGCGGCGACGGCCTTCTCGACCGCCGTGCGCAGCGCCGGCGCGACGGAGGCGTTGCCGTTGACCACCCGCGAGACCGTCGCGCGCGACACACCGGCGACCTTCGCGACGTCGACGAGTGTGACCACGTCCGTGGCGGGCTTCTTCGGCATGCATGAGTTATACACGCCGCCCCTGGGGGGCGGCGTGCCCAACGCGGCACGAGCTGCGCGCAGCGGCGCCGCCGGGACGCTCCGTCCGGCGGCGCCGCTGCGCGTGCGCGGTCGGCCTCAGCCGGCCGTCCGCCACCGCAGGGCGGAGCCGGTGTCCTGCCGCCCGGCGGCCGCCGCGGTGAAGGTGAGCGTCTGCGCGGAGACGGGACGGGTGTCCCCGGCCGTCCCGCTGTTGTTCCAGCCGCGCTGCGGGGCCGTCGCCACGGCGGCGCTGCCGCCGGTCAGGCTGAGGGCGAGGCCGCTGTAGCGGTTGACCAGTCGGTAGCCGCCGGTGGGCGTCGAGGCCCCGCTCGTGGCCGGGGACTGCATCACCGTCTGGATCGACCACTGCTGACCGACCGTCGGTCCCTCGGCTCCCGGCCTGCCGAGCTTCGCGGCCGTGTCCCAGGCGCGGCCCGCGTTCTTCGTCGGGTCCACGCCGAGCAGTTGGCCGCTGGAGGCGTTGGCGACGGTGAAGAAGCCGTCACCGGTGGGCGTGAACGTCCACTGCGCGGAGGAGCCCGACGGGGCGGTGGTCGTGGTGAGGCTGTTGCCGCTCTGCGTCAGGTACCGGCCGTCGCCCGCGCCGACCCGGTACGAGCCGCCTGCGCCGACCGGTGAGGACGGCAGCCCGGCAAGGGACGTCGGAGCGACGGTGAACTGGGTGTACTCGGAGTCGTCCGGGGTGCAGGAGTACTCGCAGTACGAGCGGAAGCTGCGGCCGACGATCGCGCCGGAGGTCAGGTTGGCCGGATCCAGGAACCAGCGGTACCAGGAGCTCTGGGCGGGACCCGCGGAGCCGATGTCGGTCCACTTCTCGGTGGCCAGGTCGTCGGTCACGTAGAAGTGCTGCGGCTGGTCGCTGCCGGCCTCGTTCTCGGGGGTGCCGATGTACTTGCCGAGGTAGGCGTCCCAGGCGATGTTCAGCACCGACAGCTGCGAGGTGACGGGTGTGGTCCCGGCCGCGATCTGGCTGGCGACGCTGCCGGCCGTGCTGGGCGAGTAGCCCCGCGCGGACGGGATCCAGCCGGAGCCGACGCCGTCGGAGGGGATGACGTCGCTCTCCGCGCCTCCGACACCGGGTTGCGACCACGAACCGTCGTACCACTTGCTCCACGAACTGGAGCTCATCTTCTTCGAGATGGGCGCGCGGGCCACGTGCTCCTGGAAGCCGCCCCAGCCGCCGGTCTTGTCGACCAGGCGGGACATGTAGAAGACGTAGAAGTAGCCCGAGCGCTGGTCGACGAACAGCCGCGGGTCGCCGTCGCCGTAGTAGTACGTGGAGTTGGGGAACGCCGCGGTGTCCCCGCGCTTGGTGGAGTACGGCGAGGTGACGGCGTGGCCCTGGATGGTCCAGGTGGCGCCCCGGTCGGTCGAGGAGGCGTAGTCGATCGCGTCGTAGTGCAGCCCGTCGCCGAAGGGCTGCGGGGTGAACTCGTTGTGCACCAGCCCGTACCAGGTGCCGGTGTCCGGGTCGACCCAGACGCCCACCAGGTCGCAGTAGTTGCGCTGGGCGTATCCGGAACCGGAGGGCGCGTCGGTGGCGTTCACGCCGGTCGGGCTGTTGTCGCAGAACGCGGTGGTGTCCTTGTTGGTACCGGACTTGCTGATCGACGCCGTCGACGCGGTGTCGAAGTCCTTACCGGTGTAGAAGTCCCAGGACCGGCTGTCGGTCGCGCCGTAGAGCGAGTGCGCGGACTGGTAGTAGAACTGCCCGTTCTTGTCCAGATACGGGAACGCGGGGGTGTCGTCCCCGTTCCCGCCGGAGACGGACGTACCGGCGGAGAGGGTGTAGCCGGACGCGGGCGCGGTCGCGGCGGTGAAGTCCTGCAGGGCCTGCGAGGGGTTGCACGGCTCCAGCCCGACGGCTGCGCCGGGAGCCGCCGAACTCCCCTGCACCTGGAGGCACTTGCCTGACGCGGCGCTGAGCACGGTGGCGTCCGGCTGGAACGCGAAGTGCTCTTCCGGCGCGGCGCCGGAGCAGGCGGCCAGCTGCAGGGCCGCGCCGTCGGCCTCGGAACCGCCCGCGACGGCGAGGCACGTGCCGAGGACGCCGACGGTGCCGTCGGCGTTCCAGGCGAAGCTCTGCGCGGGGGTTCCGTCGCAGGCGGCGAGCTGGATCGGACTGCCGTCGGCGGTGGCGGCGTTCACGTCGTCCAGGCACTGGCCGCCGACGGTGATCGTGCCGCCGGACGCCGCATGCGCGGCCGCGGCGGGGAACAGCGGCAGCCCTGCGGCGACGACCGCGAACGCGGTCGCGGCCACCAGGCGCGGTCGGAGGGAACTGCTCATCGGGGTCCTTCCACGGGGGTGGGAGAGGAGCGAGAGAAATAGTTCCGCTAGGATCCGAACTAATCAGCCCCGCGTCAAGACCGCGGCCCGCCCGGAGGGCGTCAGCGGCGGGTGGCGAGGCGGGCGTGCGGGCGCGGTGGGGCGCCGACGCGCGCACGCACGGGGCGCTGCTCCAACGCCAGCAGGCCCGCGCCGACACAGCCCGCGTCGCGGCCCAGCCCCGCAGGGAGGATCTCCGGCGTGGTCTGGAAGGCGAGGCGCTTCTCCAGCGCCGTGCGGAGCGGGTCGAAGCAGGAGCGTCCGACCTGTGCCGGACCGCCGCCCACCACGATGCGGCGCGGGTCGAACAGCGCGACCGCCGCGGCCAGCCCGTCGGCCAGGGCGGGCACCGTGCGGTCCCACAGCCACTCGGCGACGTCGTCGCCGGCCTGGGCGCGGCGCCACAGCTCCTCCGCGCCGACCTGCTCGCCGGTCGCCCTGCTGTACGCGCCGGCCAGCGCCGCGTCGGAGGCCACCGTTTCCAGGCAGCCGCGCTTGCCGCAGGCGCAGAGCCGTCCGCGCGGGCGGACGGTCAGGTGGCCGATCTCCCCGGCCGACCCGTGACCGCCGACCAGGATGCGCCCGTCCAGCACCAGCGCCGCCGCGACGCCGGCCCCCATCTGCACGAACAGGAAGGACCGGCAGCCGCGCCCCGCGCCGAGCCGCGCCTCGGCCAGGGCGGCCGCCCGCACGTCGTGGCCCAGTACGACGGGGATGCCGAGCTCCTCGGCCGCCCACTGCCTGATCGGCACGTCGCGCCAGCCGAGGTTGGCCGCGAAGGTGCAGATCCCGGCCGCCTGGTCGATGATGCCGGGCACGGCGATGCCCGCCGCGACCGGACGGTGCTCGGCAGCCAGCTCCCCGGCGAGGTCGAGCAGAGTCTCCACCACGGCGTCGGGGCCGCGCTCGACACCCGTCTCCGCGCTCGCGCGGTGCAGCACGGTGGCGTCGGGCGCGAGCACGGCGCCCCTGATCCGGCTGCCGCCGGCGTCGAGAGCCAGGACGACCCCGTCCGCCGCCGCTGCGGTTCGTGTCACGGCCGTTCCTCCCCCGGTGGTGCAGCGCTCGAAGTTGTGTCCTTTATATGGAGAGTGCTCAGGACTGTGCAACGGGCGGCACCACCGGAGGTCGGCCGGACCGACGCGCGGGCTACTGCGGCAGCGACCAGGTCTGGTTGAACTGGTTCTGCCCGCAGGGCCAGACGTCGAGCCTGGTGCCGTTGGCGGAGCCGCCCCCGTAGACGTCCAGGCAGTCGCCGGAGTTCGGGTTCACCAGGTTGCCCGCCTGGTCGTAGCTCCACTGCTGCCCCGCGGAGCCGTTGCAGCCGCGCAGGTCGACGTAGGTTCCGGCGGTGGTCGCCGCTCCCGGCACGTCCAGGCACTTGCCCAGGGTGCGCACGGTGCCGTCCCCGGGGAGCGTCCACTGCTGGTTGGGGTTGCCGGTGCAGCCGTAGACGATGACCGGGTTCCCGTCGGCGGTGCCGGAACCGGAGTCGTCCAGGCACTGGCCGGCGATGCCGGTCACCTGGCCGCTCTGGACGGTCCCGCCGCAGCCCGCGCCCGGGGTGATCCGCAGCATCGCGGTCCCGTGCGCCGGCACGGAGGCGCTGATCGCGCCGCTCGTGGTCGAGGTCGTGCCGGACCACAGGTCCTTGACCGCGAACGTGCAGCCACTGCCCCCGGTGAACCCGGCCGCCGCGGTGGTGGTGTTCGCGGTGACCGTTGCGGCGGAGCGGTTGAGGATCGCGACGGCGCGGTCGCCGTTCGCCAGCGGGCGGGTCAGCACGTCGAGCGTCCCGTTCTGGGAGACGACGTAGCCGGGGTGGCCGAGGGAGTCCTGGTCGACGGCGATGACGCCGCTGTTGCCGAGGTCGGCGACGGAGGCCGCGCTGAGCTGCGTCACGTCGTCGCTGAGGATCATCGGCGCACCCATCTCCGCCCAGAGCGAGAGCTGGCTGCGCGACTCGGCGGCGGTCATGCCCCCGTCGCCGGCGATGACGAAGTCCGGGTCGTTCCAGTTGCCGGGACTCTCGTAGCGGTGGATCGGATTGTTGTAGCCGTAGTTGCCCAGCACACTGCTCCACCGGCTGGTGTTCGGCTTGCTCGCGTCGTACGTCGCGATGTCGTAGCCCTCGCGCCAGAGTTGGCCGTACTGGCCGACCCAGCCCAGCACGGTGTTCCAGTCGGTGGTGCCCTGGAAGTAGGCGGGGGCCGACTCGGAGAAGACGATCGGACGCCCGGTCGCCTTCAGCGCCTGGCTCATCTGCTGGTAGGCGCTCTGGTAGGCCTGCTCGGAGCTCTGCCCGGCCACGGAGGGCACGTTGCAGCCGTCGAGCTTGAGGTAGTCCACTCCCCAGGAGGCGAAGAGGTTCGCGTCCTGCTGCCAGTGGCCCCAACTTCCTGCGTAACCACCGCAGGTGGACGTGCCGGCGTCCTCGTAGATGCCGAACTTGAGGCCCAGGGCGTGCAGCTGCTGTCCGACGTAGGCCATGCCGTCGGGGAAGCGGCTCGGGTCGGCCTGCAGGTTTCCGCCTGCGTCGCGGCCGGCCTGCATCCAGCAGTCGTCGGTGGTGACGGTGTCGTAGCCCTTGGCGGCGAGCCCGGTGGAAACCAGCGCGCGGGCGTTGGCCAGGATCGTCGACTCGGTGTAGCCGCACTGGAAGTGGGCCCAGTCGTTCCAGCCCATGGGCGGTGTCGGCGCGAGCGGGGTGCCGGAGGTCGCGGTCGGCGAGGCGGTCGCCTGCGGGGCTGCGGCCAGACTCAGCGTTAACGCGGCGCCGACGGCGGCCAGCGTGGCGACGAGGCCGCGCATGGTCTTCGTTCCGGAGCGGGGCACGGTTGTCCCTTCGGGAGAAGTGGATGACGCCGCGTCACGCGCGTGGGGGCGCGCATGAGGGGAGGCGCACTCGCAGGGGTGCGACGTCGGCTCAGATGCTAGGGAAGGACTGCGCGAATGGATAGACATCTGTGCGCACTTCTGCACGCTGATTCCGCAATTGATCAGAACTGCGCAACACTCTCGCCAGTGGGCACCCCGGCGTCGATTCGTACCTTTCGGCACTGGACACTCTTCCTGACGGATGTGGAATATCGGCTGCACGGGGACGGTCCCCGGTGGCTGGAGAGGCGAACTGCGGAGGGCTTGGGCTCGTGAACGACGCGATCTTGATGCGTGCCGACGGGGTGGCGCTGGATCTCGCCCACGAGGTGAGGCGGCGGGTCGGCGATCTGGTCAGCGGGACGGACTCGCTGGTCGAGGCGCTGCGGGTGCGGCTGAGCCGCACCCACGACGAGGAGACGGAACAGACGCTGTGTCAGGTGGACGCGGAGGTCGACGGACGCCGCGTGCGCGTTCAGCGCCTGGCCGCGGACGCCCGCCTGGCCGGCGACCGCCTGGTCGAGGGCCTGCGGCAGCGGATCGCCGAGGTCTCCCTCGAATGGCGCCCCCGCCCGTGGACCGAGCGCGCCGACGCCCCCGAGGAGCTCCCGGCCGCGACCAGGGAGGACCCCCGACCGGCCGCCGCGGGCTGGGCGGAGCGCGCGGGCCGCGCGATGATGCCGGCCATCGCCCGCATCAAGGAGCCGCTGCTCGTATGGTGCGCCCCCGAGGTCGCGGTCCGGACGCTGGACGCGATGGACTACCAGGCCCACCTGTTCACCGACCCGTCCACCGAGCAGGACTCCGTCGTCTACCGCGCGGGCCCCACCGGCTACCGCCTCGCCTCCACCGCGCCGGAGAGCGCTCCGCGCTACAACCCGTCCCTGCTGACCCTCTGCCCCCGCCCCGCGCCGCGCCTGACGGACCACGAGGCGGTCGAGCGCTGCGAGCAGTCCGAGCTCTCCGCGCTGTTCTACGCCGACCCGGACTCCGGCCGCGGCCGCCTCCTCTACCGCCGCTTCGACGGCCGCTTCGGCCTCGTCCGCGGCGAGTAGCCGCTCCGCGCGGGCGCGACCATCCCCCCGCCTCCGGCGTGGGTACCCCCGCTTCGGCCGGGAGGTATCCCCAACCCAGCCTGGGCCCGGAGGTACCCCCACCCCAGCCACCTACGGCCGGGAGGTTTCCCCGCCCAGCCGCCTACGGCCGGGAGGTACCCCAATCCAGCCTGGGCCCGGAGATACCCCCACCCCACGCGGGTAGAGCTCGGCAAGCGCACGGTCGGCCTCGCACGGCCTTCGGCCGTGGGTGTCCCCACGTCGGTGGTTGCTCGCGCCCCGCGGCGGAGCCGCACATCGGCAGAGCCCAGCGCCCCGGCGCTGCGACGGCCCCTTCGGGCCCGGCCTACCGACGCAGTGTCACGGTGAAGCACGCTCCGGATTCCGGGCCGTGGCCGGTTGCGGTGATCGTGCCGGCGAGACGGGTGGTGAGGCGGTGGGCGATGGCGAGGCCGAGGCCGGTGCCGACCGGGCGGGTGGTGCGGTAGCGGTCGCGCAGGGCGCCCGGGTCGAAGGCGACGGCGACGTCGTCCTCGCTGAGCCCCGGGCCGCCGTCGCGGACCTCGATCTGCACCGCGCCGCCGTCCCCGGCGCGGGCCGCCAGCACCATGGGCGCGCCGGCGGGGGTGACCCGCAGGGCGTTCTGGACCAGGCCGTCGAGGAGCTGACGGACCCGGAACGGGTCCGTCAGCACCACCAGCGGAGCGTCCGGCTGTTCCAACCGCAGGTCCACGCCCTGGCGTTCGCACGGACCGGACCAGAACGCCGCCGCCTCGGCGAGCAGCGCGCCGAGCTCGGTCTCGGCGAGTTCGAGGCGGAAGTCGTCCGCCTCCAGGCGCGCCAGGTCGAGCAGGTCGGCGAGGAACCGGTCCAGACGGCTGGTCTCCTCGGCGAGGGTCCGGCCGACGTCCGGCACCTGCTCGGGTTCGATCAGGCCGTCGGCCAGCGCCTCGGCGTAACCCTGAACCGCGGTCAGCGGTGTGCGCAGCTCGTGGGAGACGGAGAGGAGGAACTCCCGCTGGCGGTTCTCACTGCGGGCCAGGGCCTGGTCGAGGCCGGTGAGGGCGCGGCCGATCTCCGCCGCCTCGCGCGGTCCGGTCAGGGGTGCGACGAGGCCGCGCTCGCCCTCGGCCAGGCGGTGGGCGACCGCCGCCGACGCGGTGAGCGGCCGGGCGATCCGCCGGGCCAGCAGTCCGCCCGCGAGCGCCGCGCCCAACAGGCCGACCAGCAGCGGCAGCAGGATGTCCCGGCGGACCTGACCGGCCTCCCGGTCGACGGTCGCGTACGGCTCGGTCAGCACCACCGCGCCGCCGCGGGCGGTCGGGTCGCCCACCAGCAGCACGTCCTGGCCGGCCAGGATGCCGCGGGTCGAGACGGTCCGCCCGGCCAGCAGCGCCGATTTGGAGGCGAGGTCGACGGCCGGCGCCGCGCCGCCCGTGACGCCGCCGCCCGGCGTGACGACGGCGAGCTGCTCGCCGTTCGGCCCCGCCAGCCGCTCGGCGCCGGTGAAGACCACCGGGGAGATCACGGGCAACCGGCTCAGCAGCGTGGCCTGCCGGGTCAGCGTGTCCCGTTCGCGCTGCTCGGCGGCGTGCGCGGCGGACTGCCAGGCGACGAGCCCGGTCAGCAGCGCCGCCACGGCCGCGACGACCGTGGTGAGCAGCACGAGGTTGCCCGCCAGCGTCCGGCGGGCGCCGGGCGCGCGCACCGCGCTCACCGGCCGGAGCCCGTCGAGGCGTTAGCGCCGTTCGCGCCTCCCGTGCCGGGGTCGGCGGCGCTGTAGCCCACGCCGCGCACGGTTCGCAGCGGGCTGGCGTCGCCGAGCTTGGCGCGCAGCTGGGAGACGAAGACGTCGACCATGCGGGTGTCCCGGTAGCCGGGGTAGCCCCAGACCTGGGCCAGCAGCTGGTCGCGGGTGAAGACCCGGCCGGGGTGCCGGACCAGGTGGGCCAGCAGGCCGAACTCCGTGGCCGTCAGCTCCACCGGCTCGTCGTCGCGGTGCGCGCGGTGCGCCGCGAGGTCGAGGCTGAGCCGCCCGAGACGGACCACCGTCTCGACGCCGCGGCCCGGCCCGCGCCGGAGCACGGTCTTGACCCGGGCGACCAGCTCGCGCGGGGAGAAGGGCTTGACCAGGTAGTCGTCGGCGCCGAGTTCGAGGCCGAGGATCCGGTCGGCCTCCTCGCCGCGGGCGGTGACCAGCAGGATCGGCGTCCAGTCGCCGGCGTCGCGCAGCGTGCGGCAGAAGGTGATGCCGTCCACGCCGGGGAGGCCGATGTCGAGCACGATGGCGACCGGATGCATCCGGCGCGCGGCGGCCAGCCCGGCCGCGCCGTCCGCCTCGACGTGCACGCCGAAGCCCTCGCGCGCGAGGTAGAGCCGCTGGATGTCGGCGATGTGCTTCTCGTCCTCCACGACCAGCACCAGGCCGTTGGACCGGGCGCCGTCGGACGGCGCAGCGCCGGAGGCGCCGTCAGGGCCGGAAGCAGGGGGCGGGAGGTTCATGCGCAGGGGCCTCTCGGGATCGCGGACAGGCCCGATGCTAACCGGGCGACCCGACCACGCCCGGTCCGCGCACCCGCCCGTACACTCCCCGAACATTCCGCCAACACAGCGCTCACCGCGCCACGCCACAGTGGGGCCCATGATCACCGAAGCGGGCGCTGAGCCCGGACTGCTGCACCGGACCGGGCGCTGGTGCGCCCGCCACGCCTGGCGCGTCATCGCCGCGTGGCTGGTCCTCCTGGTCGGACTCGGCCTCGCGAACCACCGCTGGGGCGGCACCTACGCGGACAGCTTCTCGCTGCCCGGCACGGCCGCGCAGACCGGCACCGACCTGCTCAAGGCCCACGGCGACGACACCTCCTCCGGCGTCTCCGCACCCCTGGTGCTCGACGCCGGGCACGGCATGCTGGCGAGCCACCAGGCCGCGATCGAGACCGCCGTCGGCGAGCTGCGCCACCTGCCGAAGGTGCTCTCGGTCACCGACCCGCTGAGCAGCCCCGGCGGCGTCGCCCACGACGGCGCGATCGCCACCGTCACGGTGCGCTTCTCCGGCAACCCGGCCGGCTTCGACCGCTCCTACCTGAACGGGGTCGACGCGGCGGTGCGGCCGCTGCGCGCCGACGGCGTCACCGTCGAGTACGGCGATCCGCTCGGACAGCTGGCCGAGCCCAAGTCGGCCGACGCCGTCTCGGAGGCGATAGGCATCGGCGTGGCGCTGCTGGTACTGCTGATCGGCTTCGGCAGCGTCGCCGCGACCGGACTGCCGCTGCTCACCGCGGTCCTCGGTCTTGGCGTCGGCCTGAGCGGGCTCGGCCTGATCGCCGCGCACACGAGCTTCGCCCAGGCGGCCCCGACGCTCGCCGCGATGATGGGGCTCGGCGTCGGCGTCGACTACGCGCTCTTCCTGACCACCCGGTTCCGTGCGCTGCTGCGCGCCGAGGACGACCTCGACCCGTCCGAGGCGGCGGGGCGGACCGTCGCCACCAGCGGCCGCGCGGTGCTCGTCGCGGCCGCGACGGTGGCGATGGCGCTGGGCGGCCTGTACGCGTCCGGGATCGGCTTCATCGGCGCGCTCGGCGCCGCCGCCGGGATCACCGTGGTCGTCGCCGCCGGCGCGTCGCTGACCTTCACGCCGGCGCTGCTGGGCCTGCTCGGCCGCCGGATCGACAAGCTCCACGTCCGCGAGCCCGTCGCCGAGCCCACCGGTGACGGCGACGTCTGGCACCGGTGGGCCGCCCGGGTGGGGCGGCGGCCGTCGCTGTTCCTGGCCGGCGGCGTGGCGCTGCTCGCCGTGCTCGCCGCACCCGTCGCCTCGATGCACCTCGGCCATGTCGACGCGGGCGCACAGCCCACCTCGCGGACCGACCGGCGCGCCTACGACCTGATCGCGCAGGGCTTCGGCGTCGGGGCCAACGGCCCGCTGACCGTCGTGGTGCAGCTCGACGGCGACCAGGTCGCCGACGGGACCGCGCGGCAGCAGCTCGCCACGACGCTCCACGCCGACCTGGCCGCCGTGCCCGGCGTCGCCTCGGTGACGCCTGCGGTGGCGAGCAGCGACCACGTCCTGCTGATCAGCACCGTCACTCCGACGACCGGCCCTCAGGACCGCGCCACCACCGACCTGTTCCACACAATCCAGAACACCGCCCTCCCGCACGCGTTGGACGGCAGCGGCGCGACCGGCTACGTGACCGGCGTGACGGCGTCCGGGCTCACCTTCACCGACCAACTGGTCGCCAAGCTGCCGCTGATCGTCGGCGTGGTCGTCGCGGCGGCGTTCCTGCTGCTGCTCTGCGTCTTCCGCAGCCTGCTCGTCGCCGTCAAGGCGGCGCTGCTGAACCTGCTCTCCATCGGCGCAGCCTGGGGCGTGGTGGTCGCGGTGTTCCAGTGGGGTTGGGGCGGTTCGCTGTTCGGGGTGACGGAGAAGGTCCCGGTCGAGTCCTACGTGCCGATGATGATGTTCGCCATCGTCTTCGGGCTCTCCATGGACTACGAGGTCTTCCTCCTCTCGCGGATCCGCGAGACCTGGCTGCTGCACGCCGACAACCGCCGGGCCGTCGCCACCGGCCTGGCCGCGACGGCGCGCGTGATCACCTGCGCGGCGCTCATCATGACCAGTGTTTTCCTCGCCTTCCTGCTCTCGGTCAACGTCGTGGTCAAGATGCTGGCCCTGGGTCTCGGCGTCAGCGTGGTCATCGACGCCACCGTGGTCCGGCTGGTGCTCGTCCCGGCGACGATGTACCTGTTCGGGCGCGCCAACTGGTGGCTGCCCGGCTGGCTCGACCGGCTGCTGCCGCACCTCGACCCGGAGGGGGACGGTCAGTGATGCTCCGGCCCTCCCGTGTCCTGCGCCGCCGCCGAAGGGTCACCGCCGTCGTGGCCGTCCTCGCCGTGACCGCGCTCACCACCGCCGGAACGGGCGAGTGGGCGGCGGACCGCCTGATCCGGGACCGGATCGCCGCGGCCGCCCCCGGTCTGGGCGCCGACCTGACGGTCAGCGCCGAGGGCTCGGCCCTGTGGGACCTGGCCCGGCAGCAGATCCCGCGGCTCGACCTGTCCAGCGACGACGCGACGTTGGGACGCCTCGGCCCGGTGGACGTCCGGATCCGCCTGGACGACGTCCGGTTCGGCGGCCGGGCGACGACCGTCGACGGGGCGACGGCCGAGGTGACCGTCCCGCTCGGGGCCGTCGCGGACGCCGTGCAGGCCGCCGCGCCGTCGGTCACGGTCGACGGCGCCACCGCCGACCCGCAGGCCGGAACGGTCACGGTCGCTCTGGGATTCGGCGGCGCCGCCCAGCTGACGCTCCGCCCGACCGTGACGGACGGGCAGGTCGTGGTGACGGCGGTCTCGGCTCAGGTCCTCGGCCAGGCCCTGGCGCCCGAACGCCTCGCGGCCCTGACCAAGGGCATGGACCAGGGAGCGGGGCACGCCTACCCGTTGGGCCTGCACGCCACCTCGGTCCAGGTCGAGGTCGACGGCCTGCGGATCGAACTGACGGCAGGACCAGGCACGTTGAAGCGAGCCTGAACCACTCGGCCCAGGAGGCGGATCAGTAGCCGGCCGGCCGCACCAGGCCCGTCTCGTAGGCGAAGACGGCAGCCTGGGTGCGGTCGCGCAGGCCCAGCTTGACCAGGATGCGGCTGACGTGGGTCTTCACCGTCTGCTCCGCGACGACGAGCTTGGCGGCGATCTCCGCGTTGGACAGGCCGTGCGCGATCAGCGAGAGGACCTCCGTCTCCCGCTCCGTCAGGTCCCCCACCCGGTCCTTCAGCGGCATACGCGCCGCGCCCGGAAGGCGGGTGAACTCGGCGATCAGCCGCTTGGTCACCGTCGGCGCGAGCAGCGCCTCGCCCGCCGCCACCACCCGGACCGCCTGCGCGAGCTCGGCCGCCGAGGCGTCCTTGAGCAGGAAGCCGCTGGCGCCCGCGCGCAGCGCCTCGTAGACGTACTCGTCCAGGTCGAAGGTTGTCAGCACCAGCACCTTGACGGCGCTGTCCGTCGGGCCGGTGATGCGGCGGGTCGCCTCGATGCCGCCCAGGCGCGGCATCCGGACGTCCATCAGCACCACGTCCGGCCCCAGTTCGGCGACCTTCTCCAACGCGTCGAGCCCGTCGACCGCCTGGCCGACGACCTCGATGTCCGGCTCCAGGTTGAGCAGCACCGTGAAGCCCTGACGGACCATCATCTGGTCGTCGGCGATCATCACCTTGATGGTCATGCGCGGTCCTCCACGGCGGGCACGTCGGTGGGCAGGACGGCGAGCACCTCGAAGCCGCCGTCCGGGGTCGGGCCGGTGGCCAGTTCGCCGCCGAGCATCGTGGTGCGCTCCCGCATGCCGAGCAGCCCGTGCCCGGCGCCGGGCGAGGGCGCGGGCGGGCGCCCGGGCGCGGAGTTGGTGACGCGGACGCCGAGCCCGGCGGGCCGGTAGTCCAGCTGCACGTGCACGGCCGCGCCGGGCGCGTGCCGCATGGCGTTGCTCAGCGCCTCCTGGACGATCCGGTAGCCGGAGAGCTCCACGCCCGGCGGCAGCGGCCGCCGCTCCCCCGCCGCGACCAGCTCCACCGCCAGGCCTGCGGCCCGCACGTTCTCCAGCAGCTCGCCCAGGCGGTCCAGCGTCGGCTGCGGCGCGTCCGAGGTCCCGTCCGCGGCGGGCTCCTCCGAGCGCAGCACGCCCAGCACGCGGCGCAGCTCGGTGAGCGCCTCGACCGCATTGGCGCGGATCCCGGCGAGGTTCTCGACCAGCTCCTCCGGCGGGTTCTCCACGAGGTGCGGCGCGACCTGCGCCTGGATGGAGATCACCGACATGTGGTGCGCGACCACGTCGTGCAGCTCCCTGGCGATCCGGTTGCGCTCCTCCAGCAGGGTGCGACGGGCCCGCTCCTCCGCCGTCAGCTCCTCCTGCTCGACCAGCTTCGACCGCGCCTCGCGCCCGGCCCGAACCGAGACGCCGAGCAGGGTGACGGTGGCGAACAGGATCACCGCGAAACCGATCGCGGACGCCTGCCCCTGCGGCTTGTACAGCGTCGCGAGGAACCCCGCGAAGACGCTCAGCCCGAACGCCTCGATCGCGACCCTGGCCCGCACCTGCAACGCCAGCAGGAACAGCACGGCCGCGTGCATCGAGATCGTCGCCGGCGTCCACCCCGCCTGCACGAACCGCGACGGGTCGGTGAACGGGAACACGATCCCGTGCCCCGGGTTGAGGGCGGTGGCGGTCCACGCCCCCAGCAGCATCGCCAGCACCGACGCCCACCAGGCCCGCAGGGGCCGCCACAGCACGCCGACCAGTGCGGTCGACTGCGTGCCCGCGAAGGCGATCCCGAGGGGCACCCCGAGGCTGTAGGAGAAGGCGTACTGGTTGACGTTGAGGAAGAACAACC
The DNA here is from genome assembly GCF_000787835.1 of Streptacidiphilus melanogenes. Lineage (GTDB taxonomy): Bacteria > Actinomycetota > Actinomycetes > Streptomycetales > Streptomycetaceae > Streptacidiphilus > Streptacidiphilus melanogenes. The sequence goes on along the minus strand of NZ_BBPP01000018.1, from coordinate 54,014 downwards.
CGACCGCCACGACCGTCAGCGGCACGAGCAGCCACCGCGACACCCTCTTCGCCCGCGCCTGCTCACGCAAGGCCCCGCCGACCAGGTCCTCCCGCACACTGCGCGCGGCAGCGCGCAGGGCTGCGCCTGGACGCATCATGCTCGGACCCCCGTCGTCGCTCATCGGGACCACCTTATGTGTTGGGGGCGCGGGGAACTGCGCGAGCAACCACCGTGTGCGGGCGGCCCTGCGCGGTGAGGACCATCCGCTCGTCAGATGGGGTACCTCCCGGCCGAAGTCTGGGGGATTGCCGCGCCCGTGCGGCGGAGCCGCAGATCGGCAGAGCCCCGCGCCCCGAGGGAGTGCAACTACCGCACCGGCTGGAGGCGTTCCGCGCCCGGGGAGCCCGCGACGCGGATCGTGGGGCCGTGGGAGCGGCGGCGACCCTGTTCGTGGTGGCGGAAAGCCAGCCAGCAGAAGGTGAGCGCGGTGGCGAAGACCGGGAGCCAGGCGAGGCGGGCGAGCATCCAGGACGCGGTGTCCGGCGTGGTGTGGAGGCCCAGGAGCGGGTGGCCGGCCAGCAGGCCCAGCGCGGTGACCGCGATCATCGAGGTCTGGTGCCAGAGGAAGATCGTCATCGCGGAGAGGTTGACCAGCGCCACCGCCGCCCACGCCGCCGGCCGGGCGAGAACCCGGCGCAGCGGGCCCAGCAGGAGAAGTGCGAGGCCGCACTGGGCGAGGCCGAAGGTGACCGCGGCGAGCGTCGGCGGGTTGAGGTTGGAGATCCTGCCGCCGGGGACGCCGACCATGGAGGCGGGGTACCCGGCCTGGGTGACCAGTAGGACGGTCGCGGCGACGCCGCCGACCAGCAGGACCCAGCCGGTCATCCTGCCGCGCAGGCCCTCGCGGGCCCACATCGCGCCGAGGCAGTAGGGGACGAGCCAGCCCGCGGGCAGGTTGAGCCAGCCCAGCCAGGAGGGTCCGCCGAAGGCGAAGCGGACCAGGTCGACGTGCAGGACGACGGCCAGCGGCCACAGCGGGTGCAGCCGGGAGACCAGCGGGGTCGCGGCCGTCAGCGCGGCGAAGACCAGCAGGAACCACATCGGTGAGAGGACCAGCTTGACCAGCGCCTCGACCGTCCCGAAGTCGACCCCGGCGAGCAGCAGCGTGGACGCGGTGACCGTCCACACCGCGAGCACCGCGAGGACGGGCCGGAACAGGCGCGTCAGGCGGGCCCGCAGCCACGCGGGGTAGCTCGTGCCGTTGGTCTTGGCGGAGGCGTAGCTCTTGGTGGCCACCTGGCCGCCGACGAGGAAGAAGACGGCGAGGGTCTGGAAGACCCAGGAGACCGGCGTGAACGCCGGCATGTGCTGGAGCGGGCTGACGACGTGGATGCTGCCACTGTCGACGACGATGGCGGTGACGAGCCAGTGGCCGAGCACCACGCCGAGGATGGCGAAGGCGCGCAGGGCGTCGACGGCGCGGTCGCGCTCCGGTGGTGTCGCGGCGTCGATGCGCGCCGTGAGGCGGCGCAGGGGGGTGGTGGAACGCACGGGATTCTCCTTGGAAGCGGCGTGTCAGATCGAGGGCGCGCGGTCCGCGGCGCCGGAGACGATCGCGGCGATGCTGCGCAGCGGCACCGAGCCGGGCTTCAGGTAGTCGCTGTGGCCGCCGGTGCCGGCGGCGAAGAGGTGGGCGCCGAAGCCCGGCGTGACCGGGTCGGTGCCGAGGCCGAGCGTGGTGAACAGGATCGGGACGCGGACGTGCGGGACGCCCGCGATCCAGTCGCCGCTCGCGCGTCCGGCCCAGACGGTGGCCTTGGTGTGCAGGCCGGAGACGTTCGGGAGGTCGCTGCCCACGCCAGGGCTGCCGTACAGGACGATGTCGGCGACGTCGAGGCCGGCCGCCGCGCGGGCGCAGACGGTGGAGCCGTAGGAGTGGCAGATGACCGAGGTCCGCGCCTCGGGCACGAAGGCCGCCAACCGCCGGACGAAGTCCTGCAGTTGCGGTGCCGCCCGGTCGGCGCGGCCGTCGGTCAAGACGACGGGGCTGACGGTGTCCGGCGTGGCGTAGCCGAGCCAGGCGACCACGGCCGCGTGCGCCGCGTCACCGCCGAGCTGCTGCTCCAGCGCCTGCGCGCCGGTGGCGAAGCGGTCGTAGGTGCCGAGGTTGGTGTCCGAGCCGGGGACGTAGACGGCGACGGTGCGGGCGGTGGCGAGGTCCCCGAAGACCTCGACGGTGCGGCCGCCGTCGCGTCCGTCGAACGAGAGGAACTGCCGGTCGGTTCGAGCGAGTTCGGCCAGTTCGGTGGCGCGCTGCGGGTCTCCGTACCGGGTGGCCAGTCGCTGGGCGGCCAGGATGTCGGCGCGGTTGGCGGTGTAACGCTGCGTCAGCTCGGCTTGGCCGCCACCTGCCGTGAGCGGCCCCAGCGCGGCGGGCGCGGGGGCCGGCACGGCCGTCGGCCGGGCCGCGCCGGCCAGCGGCACGGCGACGCAGGCGGCGACGGCGGCCGCGAGCAGCCCTCGACGGAGCCGCCGCACCACGTTCGGGCGGGATGCCATGACCCAACTCCTTCTCGATACCGGGTCGGTGTGTGTCTCGGTACCGAAGCTAGGAATCGGGGCCCGTGGTCGGCGTCCCGCCCGGGGACGCACCTGCGGCGTAGCTCCCTGGTACTACGGGGTTGCAGGGCGAGACCCTTCCGGGACGAGGGGGCTCACACGCCTTGCGCAAGATCGAGAATCTTCTTGCAGGCTGCTTCTGCGACTGTTTGACTCTCCCTCACTCGCGCCGCGCGGGCGCGAAACCGCAGTTGAGGAGGGTGCGATGAGCCCCGAGACCGACGTGCTGGTGCTGGGCGGGGCCGGGGTGGACACCGTCGTCCACGTCCCCGAGCTCCCCCTGCCGCTCGCCGACAGCTACATGATCCGCCCCGGCATACGGACCAGGGCCGGACAGACCGGCGACTTCCTCGCCCTCGGGCTACATGCCCTGGGACTACGCGTGCACCACCTCGACCTGCTGGGGGACGACCCCGAGGGCGCCCTGGTCCGAGCCCTGCACGCGGACTTCGGGGTGCCGCTCACCGCGATCCCCCAACCCGCGGGCACCAAACGGGCGGTGAACCTCGTCGACCCGCTGGGGCGCCGCCTCTCGCTGTACGACGACACCCGCTCCGCGCCGGAGGACCGTCTGCCGGAGCCCGTCGTCCGCGAACTCGCCACCGCGAGCCGTCACGCACACGTCTCCCTCACCCATCCGTGCGCGTTCGCCCTGCCCCTGCTGCGGGAGTGCGGGGTCACGCTCTCGACCGACCTCCACGACTGGGACGGGGTCAACCCGTACCACGAGCCCTTCGCCTACACGAGCGATGTCGTGTTCCTCTCCTCGGCCCGGCTGCCGGACCCGGAGGCCGTGCTGCGCCGCATCGCGGAGCGGGGCCGTGCGTCCGTCGTCGTCGCGACCGCCGGCGCGGACGGCGCCCACCTGTTGGCGGACGGCTCCCTCCACCACGTCGAGGCGGTCGCCCCGCCCGCCCCGGTCGTCGACTCCAACGGCGCGGGCGACGCCTTCGCCGCGGGGTTCCTGTACGCGTGGCTGTCCGGCGAGCCGGCCCTGCGCGCCGCGCACCACGGTGCCGTCGCAGGGGCGCACGCCTGTACCGTGCCGTCGACGACCCACGCCCCGATCACCCGCGAGCAACTGCTCCAGCGGGTGGGGCGGATGGAGGCATGAAAAAAGAGGAGTAGGTCGACGCCCACTCCCCGCCACTTACAACCTATAGCGCATGGGGGGCCTTGCGGCAAGGCCCTGGTGGTGCCGCACAATCGACGGCCCAGGCCAGAAAACCTGCCGAAACGGGAGACATGGAACCCCTCAGCACCAGCGCTTTCGCCCTCTCCGACCGCCTCTCCCCCAAGGCCGACCCGGCGCTGATCGGCGCCGACGAAAAGCACTTCACCGCGATCGCGGAGAGTCTCGAACTGGCGACTGCCGATGTGTCCGACCGTCTCGACGCCGCGCTGAAGGCACCCGGCGGCGCCGGCCGGGCGGCCATGGACCGGGACGCGGAGGTCCACCGGCTGACCGGCCGCCTGCGCGCGCTGCGCCGCTTCGGCCTGGACCTCTGCCTCGGACACGTCGTCAGCGCCGAGGACGGCGAGCCCGTCTACATCGGGCGGCTCGGACTCACCGACGCGGGCGGCCGCCGCCTGCTGCTCGACTGGCGCTCCCCGGCCGCCGAGCCGTTCTTCGCCGCGACCCACGCCAACCCGATGGGGCTGACCAGCCGCCGCCGCTACCGCTGGGCCCGGGGCCGGATCACCGACTACTGGGACGAGGTGTTCACCGCCGAGGGCCTGGAGGGACGCGCCGCACTCGACGACCAGTCCGCCTTCATCGCCAGCCTGGGCGGCAACCGCTCGCCGAAGATGCGCGACGTGCTCGCGACCATCCAGGCCGACCAGGACGCGATCATCCGGGCGGGCTCCCGCGGCGCGCTCGTCGTCGACGGCGGGCCGGGCACCGGCAAGACCGTCGTCGCCCTGCACCGCTCCGCCTACCTCCTCTACTCCGACCCGCGCCTCGGCCACCGTCGCGGCGGCGTGCTGTTCGTCGGTCCGCACCAGCCCTACCTGAACTACGTCTCCGACGTGCTCCCCAGCCTGGGCGAGGAGGGCGTGCAGACCTGCACCGTGCGCGACCTCGTCGCCGAGGGCGCCGCCGCCCGGCCCGAGGCCGACCCCGAGGTGGCCCGTCTCAAGTCCTCCGTCGGCATGGTGCAGGCGGTCGACAGGGCCGTCGGCATCTACGAGGAGCCGCCGACCAAGGGCATGACCGTCTCCACCGACTGGGCCGACGTCCGGCTGACCGCCGACGACTGGGCCGACGCCTTCGCCGCGCCGAGCCCCGGCACGCCCCACAACGAGGCGCGCGAGCAGATCTGGGAGGAGCTGGTCGCGATCCTGATGGACCGGCTCGGCCTGGACGAGGACGGCGGGATCACCCCCGAGATGTTCCGCCGCTCGCTGCAGCTGGACGAGGAGCTGGTCACCGCCCTCCACCGCGCCTGGCCGCTGCTGGAGCCGACCGACCTGGTCGGCGACCTGTGGACGGTGCCCGCCTATCTGCGACACTGCGCGTCCTGGCTCGGCCGCGACGAGGTCCGGCTGCTCCAGCGCGAGGACGCCCAGGCCTGGACGGTGTCCGACCTGCCGTTGCTGGACGCGGCCCGGCGACGGCTCGGCGACCCGGAGGCGGAGCGGCGCAAGCGCCGTCACGACGCGGCCGTCGGCGCCGAGCGCGCGCGGATGTCCGACGTCATCAAGGACGTGCTCGCCGCCGACGACGGCGAGGGCGCGGTGACCATGCTGCACGGCCGCGACCTCCAGGACAGTCTGATCGACGGGAACGCCCTGCCGACCGCCGGCCCGGACCGGCTGGAGGGCCCGTTCGCGCACATCGTCGTCGACGAGGCCCAGGAGCTGACGGACGCCGAGTGGCAGATGCTGCTGCAGCGCTGCCCGTCCCGCAGCCTCACCGTCGTCGGCGACCGCGCGCAGGCCCGTCACGGGTTCACCGAGTCGTGGCGGGAGCGGCTCGAGCGGATCGGTCTGGACCGGATCGAGATCGCCTCACTGAGCGTCAACTACCGTACTCCGGAGGAGGTCATGGCCGAGGCGGAGCCGGTGGTCCGGGCGGCGCTGCCGGACGCGAACGTGCCCGTCTCGATCCGCAGCAGTGGCCTCCCGGTGGTGCACGGGTCCGCCACCGAGCGGGACACGATCCTCGACGCGTGGCTCGCGGCGCACGGCGAGGGCGTCGCCTGCGTCATCGGCGATCCGGGGTTCCGCGAGACCGACCGGGTGCGGTCGCTCACCCCGGAACTGTCGAAGGGGCTGGAGTTCGACCTGGTCGTGCTCGTCGACCCGGACGCGTTCGGCGAGGGCGTCGAGGGGGCGGTGGACCGCTACGTGGCGATGACCCGCGCAACCCGGCAGCTCGTGGTGCTGACCAGCGCCTGAGCCGCCCGGAAGGGGCGCGCCGTCCCTGGCCGGACGGCGCGCCCTGTGCCGCAGGTCACGCCTGACCTGCACCTTTAGTCCGTTTTGTTCCTCAAACTGTGCTCTCGGCCACTTTCGGGTCCGATTTCCTTGCCCGTCCGTTCCGCGCCGTGTTTCCGTGTTTGAGGTCGAACCACGGCGAACCACTCGCCAGGGACGACGCCCGCAGCCTCCCGGCCGCGGACCGGGGCCGGACGCCCCGACGGCGGGAAGACACCGCCACGCAGACCGATCGCGCTCCTCGCGGTTGTGCAGCCGCACGCACGGTCACGCCTGTCTGCGCCTCGATCGAACGGCACGAGAACACGGCCTCCCACGCCGTGGCTGCCGTTCCCTGTCCCTGGAGTGACATGAACCGCAAGGCTCGTCTGGCCACCCGTCTCGCCGTCGCCGGCGCCATCGCCGGTGGGGCCGTCCTCGGCTCCGTCGCCACCGCGAACGCCGCGACCCCCACGTACGGCAACGACCTGAGCGGCTGGGTCGCGCAGGCCCAGTCGATCCTGGCCGCCCACGGCGACCACGTCCCGCCGGCCGCCGCCATCGAGGCCCGCGCCATGACCGAGTCCTCCGGCAACCCGCTCGCCGTGAACAACTGGGACTCCAACGCCCTCGCGGGCACCCCGTCCGAGGGCCTGATGCAGACCATCGTGCCGACCTTCGACACCTACGCACTGCCGGGCCACACCGACATCTGGAACCCGGTCGACAACATCGTCGCCGCGGTCCGCTACGCGAACGCCACCTACGGCGCCTTCGAGAACATCGCCTACGGCACCAACGGCTACTGATCCCAAGCCGGTTCAGCCGACCGGGCCGGGATCTCGGCCCGGCGTCGCAAAGGCGACCAGCCCTCCGTCCATGGTGGTTCCTCCCAGGACGGAGGGCTGTTCACGTGATCGGGACGATCACGCCAGCAGCTTGAGCGCTCCCGGCAGCAGCCTGATCCGGGCCGGGAGGGTGGTGACCTCGTCGCCGTCCGCGCAGACCGGCACCGGCCGGTCCGCGTCGACGGTGATCGCGGTGCCGGTGAGCAGGGTGACCTCGGGGCGGTCGACGTGCGTGCCCTTCTTGGCCTGGCCCATGAAGCTCACCACCTGACGGCGCGGCCCGTCACCCACCACCATCACGTCCAGCCTGCCGTCGTCGAGCTCCGCCGGCGGGACGATCCGCAGACCGTGCCCGTACGCGCCGGAGTTGGCGACGACGACGGTGTGCGCGCGGACCTCGCGGCGCTCGCCGTCCAGGTCGAGCGTGTAGGCCGCCGGACGCCAGCGCAGGATCGCCCGGACCGGCGCGAGCCGGTAGACCAGCAGGGCGGGCAGCCGCCGGTTGGCGTTGATGATCTGCGTGGCCAGCGAGTCGATGCCGATGTAGACGTTGCCGGGCGCGATGACGCCGTTGACGTCCAGGACGTCGAGCGCGCGCGGCTTCCCCTCCAGCAGCAGGTGGGCCAGGCCCACCGGATCGCCCGGCAGGCCGAGCCGCCGGGCGAGGTCGTTGCCGCGGCCGGCCGGGACCATGCCCATGGTCCCGTCGGCGCGCACCACGCCGTCGGCGACGTCGCGCACCATGCCGTCGCCGCCGACCGCCACCACGACGTCGCCGCGTTCGGCGGCCTGCCCGGCCACGGCGATCGCGTGCTCCCGGCTCTGCGTCGGGACCGTGAGGACCGTGGCCCCGGCGGTGCGCAGCAGGTCGCTGACCGGCTGCCACTCCTCGAAGCCGTGCCCGCCGCCGGAGATGGGGTTGACGACGGCGGTGAAGGACCTGGCGGCCGTCACTCGGTCACCGCCGCGTCGGCACGCAGCGGGAGGTTCTCGATGAGCACGCCGGGGTTGAGCACCCCGGCCGGGTCCAGCGCGCGCTTGACGGCGCGCAGCGCGTCGACGGCCAGCGGCCCGATCTCGTCGGCGTAGGTCGCCGCGTGGTCGGTGCCGACGCCGTGGTGGTGGCTGATCGCCGCGCCGCTCGCGCGGATCGCCGCGTTGGCGGCCGACTTGGCGAGGTGCCACTGGGCGACCGGGTCGTCGGTCTGCGCGCAGGCCACGGTGAAGTAGAGCGAGGCGCCGGTCTCGTACAGGTGCGAGATGTGGCACAGGACCAGCGGCGGGGTGCCCTGCGCGGTGAGCGCGTCGGTGAGGGCCGTGGTGACGGCGGCGCGCAGCGCGTGCAGGTTCGACCAGAAGGTGACCGTCTCCAGCGTCTCGATCAGCACGCCCTCGTCGAGCAGCGGGTCGCGCAGGTAGGGGGCGCGGTAGCGGCCCTGGCGCCAGGCCTCGCCGCCCTCGGGGCCGAGCAGCTCGCCGCCCGCCTCCCGCAGCACGGCGGTGGCGTCGGCGCGACGCGCCTCGACGTCGGCGGCGCTGCCCTCGTAGCCGGTGACGGCGAGGCAGCCGCCGGGGCCGCCGCCGAACATGGCGGACGGGTCGGCGAGGTTGATGCCGGTCTCGGCCTCGTCGGACAGCCGCAGCACGGTCGGCTCCGGGCCGTCCTGGACCAGGCGGCGCAGCGCGGCGGCGCCGGTCTCGAAGTCGGGGAAGCGCCAGGACTCGAAGATCCGGACCTCGGGCCTGGGCCGGACCCGGACCGTCACCGAGGTGATCACGCCGAGGGTTCCCTCGGAGCCGAGGACCAGCTGCCGCAGGTCCGGCCCGGCGGCCGACTTGGGCGCGGTGCCGAGGACGACGGTGCCGCGCGGGGTGGCCAGGGTGAGGCCGACGACCATCTCGTCGAAGCGCCCGTACCCGGCCGAGGACTGCCCGGCGGAGCGGGCGGCCGCGTAGCCGCCGATGCTCGCGCCCTCGTAGGACTGCGGGAAGTGGCCGAGCGTGAAGCCCTCGGCGCCGAGCGCGGCCTCGACGGCCGGTCCGCGCATGCCCGCCTGGAGCGTGGCCGTGCGGGAGACCGCGTCGACCGACACGACCGCGTCCAAGCGCTTCAGGTCGAGCGCGACGACGCCCGCGAAGCCCTCGCGGGCGGGGGCCAGACCACCGACGACGGAGGTGCCGCCGGAGTACGGCACGACGGCCACGCCGAGGCGGCCGCACAGCTGAAGCAACGTCACCACCTCGTCGTGCGAGGCCGGGTACAGGACCGCGTCGGGCGCGTCGGAGGCGTCGCCCGAGCGGAGCTTCAGCAGGTCCGGGGTGGACCAGCCGCGGGTGTGCGCGAGCCGGGCCTCGTGCGCCGAGCTGACGTGCTCCTCGCCGACGACCGCGGCGAACTCGGCCAGCGTCGCCGCGTCGAGGGCGACGTCCGGGAGCGTCACCGCGCCCGGCTCCAGGGCGGGGGCGGGCTGCTTGACGCCGAACGCGGCGAGCGTCTCCTTCGCGGCGGTGGGCAGGTGCGTCGCGTGCGCGGGGTCGCCCCAGCGGAAGGGGTGGAACGCCACGACGGGCAGGTCGTTCTCGGACGCGGTCATGGAGCTGTCCTCGGCTGGGTCGGAACTGGTCGGATGCGCGCACAGGGCTCGCTGATACACTTCTACATGTGATGTCGCAGCGAATCAACAGCACGGGCGAGCTGAAGGCCGCGAACGCCATTCCCGAGGAGCAGATCCTCGACGCGGCGTACCGCCTGCTGCTCACCATCGGCCCGCAGCGGATGACCATGGCCGACCTGGCCCGCCAGGCGGGCGTGTCGCGCGCCACCCTCTACCGGCGCTGGGGCTCGGTACGCGAGGTGCTGGCCACGCTCACCATCCGCGCCTGGACCGAGCTCGCCGAGGGGGCCTTCCCCCACGGCGCGCGCACCGAGGTCACCCGCGCCCGCATCGTCGAGGGCGTGGTGACGCTCGCACGCGGCATCCGCACGCACGAGCTGCTGCGCACGATCATCGCGACCGACCCCGAGTTCCTCACGCCCTACCTGCTCAAGCGCCGCGGCACCAACACCGACCACCAGCTGGCGCTGCTGGAGCTGGCGCTCGCCGCGGGCATCGACGACGGCTCGGTGCGCCAGGAGGACCCGGCGCTGCTGGCCCGCTCGGTGCTGCTCACCACCTGGTCCTTCACTCTCACCGGCCCCGTCCTGACCGGCTCCGCCGACGGCACCGGACCGGAGATGGACCGGCTCGACGCGGAGCTGACGCGCATGCTCGACCGCTACCTCGCCCCCTGACCCTCACCCAGCGGCCTCCTCCCCCTCCCGGCCCGGCAGACAGGATCCTCGCGTGAACGTGCAGTACAGCCACTCCGCCTCCCTGACCGCCGCCCGCCGGGCGCGCGAGCTCGCCGCGCTCCGCGAGGCCGTGGGCCGACCGGAACCCACCGTCGACCTGCTGGTCGTCGGCGGCGGCGTCACCGGCGCGGGCGTCGCCCTGGACGCGGCCTCGCGCGGACTGTCCGTGGTGCTCGCCGAGAAGCACGACCTCGGCTTCGGCACCAGCCGCTGGAGCTCCAAGCTGGTCCACGGCGGCCTGCGCTACCTCGCCTCCGGCTCGGTGGGCATCGCGCACGAGAGCGCCGTCGAGCGCGGCGTGCTGATGGAGCGGACCGCCCCCCACCTGGTCCGCGCCCTGCCGCAGATCGTCCCGCTGCTGCCCGGCACGGGCGCCTCCGGCGCGTCCCTGGTCCGCGTCGGCTTCCTCGCCGGCGACGCGCTGCGGCTCGCCGCGCGCACCCCCTCCGCGACCCTGCCGCGCTCCCGCCGTCTCTCCCGAGCCGAGGTGCTGCGCTACGCGCCGACCGTCGACGCGGCCGGGCTGCGCGGCGGCCTGGTCTTCTGGGACGGCCAACTCACCGACGACGCCCGCCTGGTGGCGGCCATCGCGCGCACCGCCGCCGCACACGGGGCGAAGGTGCTCACCCGGTGCTCCGTCAGCGACGCCACCGGCAGCAGCGCGACGCTCACCGACGAGCTGACGGGCGAGAGCTTCCTGCTGCGCGCCTCCATGGTCGTCAACGCGGCCGGCGTCTGGGCCGGCGAGGTCGCCGACGGCATCACGCTGCGCCCCAGCCGTGGCACGCACCTGGTGTTCCGTCAGGAGTCCTTCAGCGGACTGACGGCCGGGCTGACCATCCCCATCCCCGGCGAGACCAACCGCTTCGTGCTCGCCCTCCCCGCCCCCGACGACCGCGTCTACGTCGGCCTTACGGACGAGGACGCCCCCGGCGCGATCCCGGACGAGCCCCAGCCGACCGACGCCGAGGTCGACTTCCTGCTGCGCACCCTCAACACCGCGCTGCGCGCGCCGCTTTCGCGCGAGGACATGATCGGCTCGTTCGCGGGCCTGCGCCCGCTGCTGGACACCGGTTCCGGCCGCACCGCCGACGTCTCCCGCAAGCACGCGGTGCTGACCGCGCCCGACGGCCTGGTCACCGTCGTCGGCGGCAAGCTCACCACCTACCGCCGCATGGCCGAGGACGCCCTCGACGCGGTCCTCACCGCCAACGGCCGCAGCGCGGGCCCCTGCCGCACCCGCTCCCTCCCCCTCGTCGGCGCCGCCGACCGCGCCACGCTCGCCCACGTCAAGGCGCCGCTGCGGCTCGTCCAGCGCTACGGCACCGAGGCCGTCGACGTCCTCGCCGAGGCGGGCGGCGACCCGGAGCTGCTCCGCCCGATCGCCCCCGGCACGCAGACCACCGCGGCCGAACTCCGCTACGCCGTCCGCCACGAGGGCGCGCTCGACACCTCCGACCTCCTCGACCGCCGTACCCGCATCGGCCTCGCCCCCACCACCCGCGACGCCGCCCTCCACGCCGCGGAGTCCGCCCTGGCGGACTAGGGCCTCTCTTATGGATCAGGTCGGATCAGCGCGCGGCGTTGGAGTGCGTGCATCGCAAGGCGGAGGAGGGAGTCCATGCGGAGCATAGGCAACCGACGACAACGCAGCGAGGTGCGTGCTCCGGCGGCGCGCGCCCGACATGATCCATAAGAGAGGCCCTAGGGCCGGCGGACGCGGGCGCCGCGGCGGTGGGCGCCCGGGGTGTCGTTGAAGACGAGGGTGAGGGGTACGCCGTCGCGGACGGCGTGGATGTGGAGGTGCGGTTCGGTGGAGTTGCCCGAGGAGCCGACGAGGCCGAGCCGTTGTCCCGCGCGGACGTGGTCGCCCGGCGCCGCCTCGATCGAGCCCGGCGTCAGGTGGGCGAGGAGGATGCGTTCCCGGCCGGTGTCGATGACGACGTGGTTGCCCGCCGGATGGGTCCCGGCGGTGGGATGGTCGGGCGCGCCGTCGCGGGCGACGACCACCCTGCCCGCGGCGGGGGCCAGCACGGGGACGCGGTAGATCGGGTAGTCGCTGAGACGACCGGGGAACACCGGGCGGCTGGAACGTCCGCCCCTGGCGCGGCCGACGATGTCGAGTGCGCCGCGCTGCGCGGGGACGCTCCAGTGGTGGTTGAGCAGACGGCCGTCGCCCTCGACGACCTGCCAGTCCCCTTCTCCCAGCGGCCAGCTGAGGGGGCTGCTGCGGGCGGCCGGACGGTCGTGCCGGTCGGCGACGGCCACCACCGCGAGCACCAGGGCCAGCAGCGGTGCGACGGCGTCGGTCGGTGACAGGTCGTCGCGCAGGCCGGGCGCGCGCACGACGACATCGGCGACGACCGCGGTCGCGGCCACCGCGGCGATCCAGCGCTCCCAGCGCGGGACCGTGGCGGGAACGGGCACGCCGAGGCCGAAGTAGGCGACGCCGGCCAGGGCCACGAACGCGAGTGCGTCCACCGCCGAGCTCCAGGAGTCGCCGGCCAGGCACCGCGCGAACGGGCCCGTCAGCACGACGGGCCAGAGGCCGATACCGACGGCCGCGCGGTGGACCGCCCCGCGTCGGAGCGCGGGGCGCAGAGTGGTGTCGGGGTCGGTCGGCATGTCAGGGCTCACGGACGGAGACGCACTGGGACTGCTTGTCGGTCGTCGTCAGACAGGCCCGCAGCGGCGGCCCGCCGCTGACGACCGGGACCATGGGCGTGTAGAAGAACGTCTGCGCGGTGTAGGGGTCGGGCACGACGGAGGACCGGGTGTCGGAGCCGACGGCGATCGACAGCCGGTCGCCGACCTGGCTCGACCAGACCCGGGCCCAGGCGGCCTTGCACTGGGAGTTCCAGCGGATCTCGAGCTCCGCCCCGTTCCGCAGTTCGGAGATTCCCAGGCTCAGCGGGTAGATCCCGCAGTTCATGGCCGTCGGATCGCCGCCGTCGCACGCCTTGCCGACGCAGCCGATCGGATGCGCGGAGGCCCCCGTGCCGCCCGTGGCGGCCGCCGCGGCGGGCGCACGGTGCGCGGCGACGCCGTTCCAGACGAGGCCGCCGAGGCCGACGAGCAGCACGACCACGCCCAGCAGGGCCGACAAGGAGCGGGGTGGGATCCGCCGCTGCGGGCTCACTTCCGACACGCCGGTCGCTGCGGCCGACGGGGCCGGAGCAGACGGTGACTCAGCGGCCGACGGCTCGAAATCCGCGGACTGCCGAGGCTCCGAAGGCCGCTGCGACGGCCGCTCCGACGCGGGGACGGAGACGACGTCGCGCCGGTTCCAGGCGGCCTCCGCAACGTTCCACAACGCCCGGAAGCGCTCTTCGGGTTCGTCCACCAGCGCGCACAGGTGCTGGACGGCCTGCCACGGCGGCAGTGCCTTGCCGCCCAGGTAGCGGCCCCAGGACGACTTGCTGAACGGGGTGCGCTCGGCCAGCGCCGCCAGGCTCAGGTCGTGACGAGCCCGGAGGCGCTGGAGCTCCGCGGCCAGGACGGTGCACGCGGCCGGCGTGCCGCTCATCCGCGCAGGGCCGCCCAGGTCTGCGGACCAACCTGGCCGTCGACGTCGATGTGATGGGCCAACTGCTCCTGGATGACGGCGTGCAGGGTCATCGGCCCGAACGCGCCGTCGATGCCCCCCGGAGAGATGCCCGCGCGCTGCAGCAGGCACTGGACCTCGGCGACCTCGGGACCCGCGTCGCCGTCCATCACCAGGTCGGTGCTGGTCGTGCTGGCGCCCGCGTACCACTTCCCACCGGACTGCTGGTACGTGCAGTGGTAGGCCACAGGGGACTTCGCCGGAGGCTTGACGGTGGCCGCCGCGGGGGCGGCCGAGGCCGTGGTGGCGCTCCACGGCTGGGTGACCGCCAGCGTGACGACGGCTCCGACCAGGGCGGAGAGCAGGGACGTCAGAACCGTCCGCGCGTCAGGAACCAGGCGGCGCACCGGCTGCGGGCCCGACGACACCGGCCCCGGCACCGGTGCCCCGGACGGCTCCGACGCGAACTCCGGCGACGACGTGGGCAGGGCGGGCGTCTCGGGTTCCCCGGCCTGCGCGTCGAGTTCGGCCTCGTCCGACGCCTCGTCCGACGCCTCGTCCGACGCCTCGTCCGACGCCTCGTCCGACCCGACGGCGGAGCCGGTCGCCCTCCAGGCCTCCTGGGCGGCATCCTGGAGGGCGGAGACGGTCGCGGCTTCGGCCCCGGCCAACTCCACCAGTTTGTCGACGGCCTCACGCGGCGCCAGCATCCGGCCCCCGAAGTAGCGCTGCCAGGACGCCTCGCTGTATCCGGTGCGCTCGGCGACCTGAACCACGCTCAGACCGGTCTCGTCCTTCAACCGCCGCAGCTCCGCGACGAAACGGACGACTGCGGGATCGAGCCCCTCCGGCAGGGCCTTCCACCGAGCCACAACCACCCCCTGGTCGAACAGGCGCCTCGCGCCCGACAAATGCACCGAAGACGGCTCCCCCAGCCGCCGAAATGAACTGTACACGCTGATTCAGAGTGCCGGACGACTGTCAGCGCCGGACGACGTCCCCGCTGGTCAGAGCGATTGCGTCCCAGAGAACCGCCAGTCGGCCGGAAAGACTGGACCAACCCGCTCCGCTATCGAAGGATCGGAGTCCGGCGGTGGGCCCGTACAGGGGTCGGGCCCACCGGCTCGCCGTGGGGGAAGGAACGTCAGGTGCGGGGAGGCAGCTCGATCCAGAGGGCCTCGGCCTCGCCCAGCAGTCGGCCGTCACGGCCGTACAGAGCGGTGCAGGTGGTGTGCTTGCGGCCGTCCTGGGCGATCAGCCGGGCCGTGACGACGCACGGCTCCCCCACGGACGGCACCCCGAGCACGCGCGCGGTGATGCGGCCGAGGACGACGTCGCGGGTCTCCAGGTCGATCGTCCAGGCGCCGGGGCAGTCCAGGGCCGCCCAGACGAACTCCGGCCGGACGGACGCGCCGTCGGCCTCCGGGCGGTCCGGGCGCCGGAGGTCCCCGTCCGCGAGGTCCGCGTCCGCGACGTCGGCGAGCGCGGCGTCGGGGGTCCAGGTGCAGGCGTGCAGGCCGTCGTGGCCGGACGCCTCTCCCGCGAACAGGTGCAGGCCCGCTGCTCCGCCGCGCTGCGTGCCGCAGACGAAGCAACCGGGAAACGGATGCCGGGCCAGGCCCCGGTACGACTGCTCGGCGGCCTTGGCCGTCTCGAAGGGGACGGGTTCCGGTGTACCGAAGCCCGCCAGGGCGGCGGGCGCGGCCTCGCCGACGAGGACGTCCCCGTGGTGGAGCGTCACGCCGCCCGCGTCCGTGACGGTCGCGTGCAGCGGGATGCCGAGCGGCGGCGGCTTGCGCAGCGTCACCACGGCGGAGGCCGGGGCCCCGGGCAGCAGCGCGGCGAGCGCGCCCGAGAAGTACCCGCCGTTGGCCGAACCGGGCGGGCCGTTGAAGAGCGGCGGAACGATCAGTGCGGCAACGGCGGGCTGGGTCATCCCCGGGTCACGCCTCCTTGGCGGCGCGACGCGCGGCGTCGGCGACGTGCTTCTCCTTGATCCGCACATTCTCCTTGCGGACCGCTGCCTGGGTGTCGCGCTCCACCTGCAGCCAGCGCGGGTTCTCGGCCTTGATGGCCTCGATCTCGTCGGTGGTCAGCGGCTCGGTCAGGCCGTTGCGCACCAGGCCGGAGACGGAGACGCCCAGCTTGTCGGCGACCACCGGGCGCGGGTGCGGGCCGTTGCGGCGCAGGTCCGCGAGCCACTGCGGCGGGTTCGCCTGCATGGCGTTGAGCTCGTCCCGGGAGACGACGCCCTCCTGGAACTCGGCCGGGGTGGCCCCGAGGTACACGCCGAGCTTCTTCGCCGCCGTGGCGGGCTTCATGGTCTGGGTCGTCCTGGGCTTGCTCGAAGTCATGGCTCAAGGGTAGCGAGCGCGCGACCTGCCTGGTCACCGTCGGTGCTGCGGGCGCCGGTGCCGCGCACCGGTCGTGCGCACACCGGTACTGTGGCCGGGTGACCGAGACGCCCGCTCCCTCCTCCTTCCGCCTCGCCTACGTGCCCGGCGTGACGCCGTCCAAGTGGGCCCGGGTCTGGGGTGAGCGGCTCCCGGACACGCGGCTGGAGCTCGTCCTGGTCCAGGCCGGCGCGGGCGAGCCGGCGCTGCGCGCGGGTGACGCGGACGCGGGCCTGGTCCGGCTCCCGGTCGACAAGGACCACCTGCACGCGATCCCGCTCTACACCGAGACCACGGTCGTGGTGATGCCCAAGGACCACCGGCTGGCCGAGTCGGCTGAGGTGCCCGTCGCCGAGCTGGCCGACGAGCTCGTGCTGCACCCGCAGGACGACGTCCTCGGCTGGCCGGAGCAGCCGCCCGGCCAGGCCGCGAAGGAGCGGCCGCTGACGACGAAGGACGCCGTCGAGCTGGTCGCGGCCGGTGTCGGCGTGGTGCTGATGCCGCAGTCGCTCGCCCGGCTGCACCATCGGCGCGACCTGACCTACCGGCCGGTCCCCGAGGCCGAGGCGCCGCAGTCACAGGTGGCCCTCGCCTGGCTGCGCGATCGCGACTCCGAGCTGGTCGAGGAGATGATCGGCATCGTGCGCGGCCGCACGGTCAACAGCTCGCGCGGCAGCACGGCGACGGCCGCCGCCAACCAGGCGCCGAAGAGGCAGCAGCCCGCGGCGCGCAAGCAGGGACAGCAGCAGCCGCAGAAGCAGCCACGCCACCAGAAGCCCGCCGCCCGCGGCGGCAAGCCTGCCTCCCGCCGCGGCAAGCCGGGCCGCCGCGGCTGACAATGCTCCCCGGAGGCCTCCTGCGGCCGACCGGAGAGCTCCGAGGGCACCGCACGCCGAAGGGCTCTCTCCCGCCGAGTGACCACGCCGTGCCCGCGGCGTCGCCCACCCCGGACCGACGGAAGTCGCAGGCCCGAACAGCACGGCAGGGCCCGGGCCGGAGCCGAACGACGTGACGCCCACGGGGCGGTGGCGCACGCTCCAGGACCGATCCGAGGCCCGGAGCCGCGACTCGCGCCGCCTCGCAGAGCCCCGGCGCGCGGGTCGTGCCGCGGCGCTCGCGCGGCGCGGGTCCGCTAGCGTGGCGAGGGTCCGCGCCCGGACGGACGCGGCACGGCGAGGGGAGCGGACGGGATGACGCAGGAGCTCACGGTCGGTTTCGTCGGGCTGGGTGCGATGGGCCGCGCCATGGCGGGAAACCTGGTGCGGGCGGGGCATCGCGTCCGTGTCTGGAACCGTTCGCCCGATCCCGTGGCCGAGCTCGTCGGGCAGGGCGCCGACGCCGCACCCGACCTGCCCGGAGCCTTCGACGCGGACGTGGTGGTGTCGATGCTCGCGGACGACCGCGCGGTCGAGCCGCTGCTCGACCCGGCGCTGCTGGCCGGGGCCAGAGCGGGCCTGGTCCACGTCAACATGGCCACCGTCTCCGTCGACCTCGCCAAGCGCGCGGCCGCGGCCCACGCCGACCACGGCCTGGGCTACGTCGCCGCGCCGGTGCTGGGACGGCCACCGGTCGCCGAGTCCGGCCTGCTGACGATCCTCGCGGCGGGGCAGCCCGACGTGCTGGACCGGGTCGACCCGCTGCTCGCGGTCCTGGGCCGCCGAACCTGGCGGCTGGGCGACGAACCTTATGTGGCCAACGCGCACAAGCTCGCCGCCAACTACCTCATCGCCTGCGCGATCGGGGCCATGGCGGAGGCGTCCGCCCTCGTCGACGCCGTCGGCGGCCGACCGGACGACCTGATCGGCGTGATCACCGACAGCATCCTGCCGGGGCCGGTCCACTCGGGCTACGGCGCGATGATCGCCGAACGTCGCTACGAGCCCGCCGGCTTCCGCGCCGTGCTCGGCCTCAAGGACGTCGACCTCGCGCTGGCGGCCGGGGCCGGGGTCAACGTCCCGCTCCCCCTCGGCGGCGTGCTGCGCGACGCGCTCCTCGACGCGGTCGCCCACGGCGACGGCGACCGCGACTGGGCCGTCCTGGCCGAGGTCGCCCGCCGCCACGCCGGGCTGGCCTGAGGCCGGGCCGGGCGGGACACAGCCGGAGATTGGACCGGACGGCCCGGCCCGCATTGGATCTTCCCGCCCGGACCGGCGGAGGACAGACTGTCGGCGAACGACCGATCGTCACGCCGAAGGAGCCTGAGATGTCCTACCCTCCCGCGCGCTACCTCGACGAGTCCGGCCAGGTCAGCGCCACGCTGCGCACCGCCGACGCGGGGCCTGACCTGCTGATCGGCGAGCGGACGCGGGTCCACCACCTCGCCACCGGCGCCTCGACGGACGGTCAGTTCGGGCTCTACCGCTGGGACATGGCGGCGCTGCCGAAGGGCGGGCCGAGCGGACACTTCCACCGGACCATGTCCGAGTCGTTCTTCGTGCTGGACGGCACCGTCTCCCTCTACAACGGCGACAGGTGGGTCGACGCCACCACCGGCGACTTCCTCCACGTCCCGCCGGGCGGCGTCCACGCCTTCAGCAACAACTCCGGCGCCCCGGCGTCGATGCTCATCCTCTTCGCCCCCGGGGCCCCGCGTGAGGCGTACTTCGAGTCGCTGGCCGAGATCGCCGCGTCGGGTCGGCAGCTCTCGGACGAGGAGTGGCTCGAACTGTGGGCCCGCCACGACCAGTACCCCGCGTCGATCTGATCCTCCGGCGATCGGAGCAAGCAGGACGATCGGAGCCGCACGACCGCGGGCCCGGCCTACCTCCCACGGCTCCCACGGCGGGCGACGTCGAGGAGGAGGCGGGCGGTGGTCGGCAGTTCGGTGTCGGCACGCCACACGGCCCGCAGGACGCGGGTGAGCGCGACCTCCTGGGCGACCGGCACCTCGACCAGGCGCCCCGCCGCCAGGTCGTCCGCGACCGCGAGCAGCGAGAGCACGGCCGGGGCGGCGCCCTGCGCGGCCGCGCTGCGCAGGGGGCCGGTCGCGCCGAGCTCCAGCGCGGGCACCGAGGGCCCGACCCAGGGGCGCAGCGCACGCTCCAGCGTCTCGCGGGTGCCGGAACCCGGCTCGCGCAGCAGCAGCGGCGTCTCGGCGAGTTCCGCGCCGGAGACGGGCGTGCCGCGCCGCGCCCACGGGTGGTCCGGCGCGGTCACGACAGCCAGCCGGTCGCGACCGACCGCGAGCGAGCGCAGGTCGCGCGGGACGAACGGGCCCTCGATGAAGCCGAGATCGGCCTCGCCGTGGCGCAACGCCTCGATCACCTGGTGACTGTTGGTGACCCGCAGGCCGACGTGCGTCGCGGGGCTCACCTGACGCAAGCTCACCAGCCAGCCCGGCAGCAGCTGTTCGGCAAGGGTCAGGCTGGCGGCGAGACGCAGCTCGCCGCGCTGCTGAGCCTGGAGCGCGGCGAGCGCCTCGGCCAGCACGTGCGCCTGGTCCAGCACCCCGCGCGCCCAGTCGGTGACGACCAGCCCGGCGGCGGTGAGCCGTGACCCCCGCCGGGACCGGTCGAGCAGCTGCAACGCGAGCTTGCGCTCCAGTGTGCGCAGACGGGCGCTGGCCGCCGGCTGCGTGATCTGCTGCTGCGCGGCCGCCCGCCCGATGCTCCCGGTGTCGGCGACCGCGACGAGCAGTTCCAACGTCTCCAGATCCGGCAACC
>NZ_BBPP01000018.1:0-33993 GCF_000787835.1 Streptacidiphilus melanogenes | reverse complement strand
CCCGCCGCGACGCCGGCAACCGCCCGGGCGCGGCCGCGGCCCGCCCATCGGCCCCACCACCGACAGCCGCCTCGCCACCCGGCCCCGCCTCCGCCCCCTGCACGGCCTCCGCCCGGCCACCGCCCCCGGCACCCGACCCGCCACTCCCCCGGGCACCGCGCCCATCGGCCCCACCCGGCTCGGGGTTCTTCGCCGCGACCTCCCCGGTGCGCCGGGCCCCCGCGCGCGGGGCTGGGCCGTCGCCGCGCCTGTCCGCCTGCGTCGCTTCTGTCATAGGGAAACCCTATGACGTGGGCGCGGCTTTCCGGCTACCGCCCCTTCGCCGCGCGCCCAAGAGTGGTCGGGTGACGATCACCCCCGTGCGCCCGGACCGGCGCGACAGCGTGCAGGTGCAACCCTCTCCCCGCGCACGTCTCGCCCATCCGCTCGCCCGCCTGCGCGGGCCGATGCGCCGGAACGCGCCGGGGCTGGCGGCCGCCGGAGCGGCCACCGCCGTCGCCGCCTTGGTGAACCACCTCGCGCCGTCCGTGTCGCCGATGACCGCCGCCGTCGCCCTCGGCGTGCTCGCAGGGAACCTGCGCAGGGGCGGCGTCCGCCTGCTGCCCGTCGCCACGCGACCGGGTCTGGGGGTCGCCGCGAAGCGGGTGATGCGGCTGGCCGTGGTGCTGCTGGGACTCAAGCTCGCCCTGCACGACATCCTCGCGCTCGGCTGGCCGAGCCTCGTCCTGGTCTGCCTCGTCGTCGCGGGGACGTTCTTCGGCACCCAGTGGCTCGGCCGCAAAGCCGGACTGCCCGGCGACCAGCCGCTGCTGATCGCGACCGGCTTCTCCATCTGCGGCGCCTCCGCCGTGGCCGCGATGAACGGCGTGACGGAGAGCGAGGACGAGGACACCGTCACCGCAGTCGCCCTGGTGACGCTGTGCGGCACGCTCGCCATCGGCGTGCTGCCGTTGCTGCACCACCCGCTCGGGCTGAGCAACCTGCAGTTCGGCCGCTGGACGGGAGCCAGCGTCCACGACGTGGGTCAGGTCGTCGCGATCGGGCAGACGGCCGGCGCGGCCGCGCTCGGGCAGGCGGTCGTGGTCAAACTGATGCGGGTGGCACTGCTCGCGCCGCTGGTCACCGGAGTCGCGCTGCTCCGCTCGCGCCGGGCGGGCGGGCGCGCGGCCGGGCAGAAGCGTCCGGCGCCGCTGCCGCTCTTCCTTGTCGGCTTCCTCGCCTGCGTCGCGCTGCGCAGCACCGGCATGCTGTCCACCGGCTTCGCCAGCACAGCGAGCACCGTCGACGAGCTGCTGACGGCCGCCGCGCTCTTCGCCCTGGGCAGCACCGTCGACGTGCGGAACCTGCTGCGCACCGGCCGCAGGGCACTGCTGGTCGGGCTCGCCTCCTGGGCGCTGATCGCGGCCGTCTCCTACGCGGGCGTGCTGCTGACGACCTGAAAAGAGGCAAACAAAAAGCCGGGATTGCATCCCGGCAAATTCGCTCGTATATTGAGAGATTCCTCTGCTCTGCGGCGCGATTGCATACCAACGAGCGAGGAATCTTTACGGCTTCACTATATCCGAGCGGGAGCGGCTTTGTCAAACGACGGAATTCGCCAGGAACAGGAATTCATCGACCTGCTCCGTGCACGCCTCGCCGTGCTGGAGACCCAGGCCGAGGCCGCCGTCCAGGCCGCGCTGGGACAGGAGGTGACCAATGCTCAGACGCGCCTCGAACGCGACGTGCTGGTCGCCGAGAACTCCGGTCTGCTCGCCGCCTACTCCTCCGGCGAGCACGGTCTCTGCTTCGGCCGGCTGGCCTTCCGCGACGGCGCGGACCACCACATCGGCCGGCTCGGAATCCGCGCCGACGACGCGGAACGCACCCCGCTCGTCGTCGACTGGCGCGCCGAGCTCGCCCGGCCCTTCTATCTCGCCACCGGCTACGAGCCGATGGGCCTGCGCCGACGACGTCACATCACCACCGAGCGCAACCGGGTCACCGCGCTGCACGACGAGATCCTCGACCTCTCCGACGCCGAACGCTCCGGCTACGAGGGCTCCGACGCCGACGACGTGCTGCTCGCCGCGCTCGACGCCGCGCGCACCGGGCGCATGCACGACATCGTGCAGACCATCCAGGCCGAGCAGGACCGGATCATCCGCGCCCCGCACCAGGGCGTGCTCGTCGTCGAGGGCGGGCCCGGCACCGGCAAGACCGCCGTCGCCCTGCACCGCGCCGCCTACCTCCTGTACGCCCAGCGCGAGCTGCTGGCCCGCCGCGCCGTACTGATCGTCGGCCCGAACCCGGCTTTCCTCGCCTACATCGGCCAGGTGCTGCCCTCCCTCGGCGAGACCGGCGTCCTGCTGGCCACCCCGGCGGAGCTGTTCCCCGGCGTGCGCGCCACCGGCGCCGACACCTCGGCCGCCGCCGCGGTCAAGGGCGGCGCGGCGATGGCCGACGCGCTCGCCGCCCACCTGCGCGACCGACAGGCGCTGCCCGAACCGGCGCTGGTCATCGAGCACGACGACGGCGTGCTGATCCTGGACCGCGAGATCGCCGCCGCGGCTCGGGAACGCGCCCGCTCGACGCAGCTGCCGCACAACCTGGCCCGTCCGCACTTCGCCTTCGCCGTCATCGACGCGCTCACCGAGCAGCTCGTCGAACGGCTCGGCCACGACCCCTACGGCGGCCCGAACCTGCTCGGCCCGGACGACCAGGCGCTGATCGGCAAGGCCGTCGCGGTCAGCCCCGCCGTCCACGCCGCGATCGACGAGCTGTGGCCGCAGCTCACCCCCGAGCGGTTCCTCGCCGACTACCTGGAGGACCCGACCCACCTGCCGGAGGCCGACGCCGAGACCATCCGGCGCGTCCACGCGTCCCGCCCCGAGCGCCCGGCACGCTGGGAGTGGACCCCGGCGGACGTCCCGTTGCTGGACGAGGCGGCGGAGCTGCTGGGCGAGGACGACTCGGCGCGGCGCGCGGCGGAGGAGGCGCTGCGCCAGGAGCAGATCGCCTACGCGCAGGGCGTGCTCGACCTCTCCTACGGCTCGCGCACGCAGGAGTTCGAGGACCGCGACGACGAGGATTCCGAGACCCTCGCCGCTCACGACCTCATCGACGCCGAGCGCCTGGCGGACCGTCAGGAGGAGGCCGACCACCGCAGCGCCGCGGAGCGCGCCGCGGCCGACCGCACCTGGGCCTTCGGCCACGTCATCGTCGACGAGGCGCAGGAGCTCTCCCCGATGGCGTGGCGGCTGCTGATGCGCCGTTGCCCGACCCGCTCGATGACCCTGGTCGGCGACCCCGCCCAGACCAGCGAGCCCGGCGGCTGCGGCAGTTGGGACGCCGCCCTGCGTCCCCACGTCCAGGACCGCTGGTCGCGTGTCGTCCTGGACGTCAACTACCGCACACCCGCCGAGATCATGGACGCGGCCGCGGCGGTGCACCGCGCCACGGACCCGTCGTTCACCCCGCCGCGGTCCGTGCGCAGCACGGGCGTCTTGCCGTGGGCGCGGGCCGTTGCGACGTCGGACGAACTGCCGGGCGCGGTCGCGAAGACGGTGGCTGAGCACGCCTCCCCCGAGCGCCGGCTGGCCGTCATCGCACCGGAGGCCGAACTCGACGCCCTCGTCGCGGCGTTGCCCGAGGCGGCGAGCGGCTCCGCGCCGGACCTCACCTGCCCCGTCGTCCTGCTCGCGCCCGCGCAGGCCAAGGGGCTGGAGTTCGACACGGTGCTGGTGGTCGAGCCGACCGGGTTCGCGGCCAACGAGCTGTACGTCGCGCTGACCCGTGCCACGCAGCGGCTCGGCGTGCTGCACACCGAACCGCTGCCGTTCGGGCTGGAGTTGGAGCGGATCTGAGGCCGGGTCCGGATCTGGGGCGCGGTTCTCCCGCGCCCCACCGAGCCCCGCGCCCACCGAGCCCCACGCGCCCGGCTGCGGTCCTCGTGTCGGGCGCCGGCTCCCGCATTCAGCGGGCCTGAGCCGCCTGCCCTGGCGCGACGGCGACCGTCGTCGATCGGCTGGCCGTCTCCCTGGCCACCAGTGCCCGCAGGGCGGTGACCGTCGTGGCCCAGAACGCGAGCACGCCGCAGCCGATCGCCACGGCCGCGCTCAGCGCGGTCACGCGGTCCAGGCCGAAGGCGCGCTCGAAGGGCAGCACGCACACGGCGGAGAACACCGGAGCAAGGCTCAGCGCGACGAGATGGATCCGCCACTCCTCACGCGCCCACAGGCGCCCCTCCGTCCCGGCCCGCCGCATCCGCCACACCATGACGGCAGCCGTGGCGGCGAACGGAACGAGATAGCCGAGCAGCAAGCGGTGGCTCTGCGCGTCGCCCGCCGTCAGGAACGAGTCGGCGATCCACCCGAGGGCCGCCGTTCCCGCGAGCCCCGCACCGGCCAGGACCCACCACGGGACCCAACTCCCGCCCATCCCCGACACCTTCGCCCTGCGGTCCAGCCCGCGGGAGGCGACCAGAGCGCCGAAGGCGACGACGGACCCGAGGTGCATCACGGCGATCTGGTTGATCTCCGCCATCGACAGCCCGGGAAAGAGGACCGGCAGCGCGCCCCACTCTAGGCGCAGCAGCGGCGCGGTCATCAGGAAGCCGTAGCAGAGCAGCATCCAGCGCTGGTGGATGTCCGGCATCCGCCGCACGGCCGCGACGATCCCGAACGTCACGCTGAACACCGTGCCGACCAGGATGGTCGCGAGCACGATCCAGAAGGCGGGGCCGCTGAACGCGTCGCGCGGCACGGTGCGGAGCAGGTAGAGGGCGGCGCCCGCCATCGACACGTAGACGGCGACTGCGTAGACGACCCCGAGCGCGCGGTGCAGGCGCGCCCTGCGCCTTACTGCGGTGAGGAGTTGGAGTGGGCCGAGCAACATCAGCAGGCCGCCGAGGACCGAGTGGACGATCATCGCCGCGAGGCTGTGGTCGTAGGGCTTGATCCGGGTGGCGAACGCGTCGGCGACGTAGCGAGGGCTGGTGAGACGGGCGAGGAGCGACTCGCCGATCGCGGGCGCGCCCGGGTGGGCGTAGGGCCAGAGTTCGGTCATGGCGATCGGCGCGTAGCCCACGCCGAGGGCCAGGACCACGATCGCCGCCACCCGGCCCCAGTTGGTCCCTGTGCTGCCCCTGAGCCGGTCCACGGCGACCCCCTCGCTCGTCGATAGTCCTTCCTGGACTATCGAGAAGGTAGGGCGGAACCAGGGAGGGGTCAAGAGGTTCTTACCGGTCGGTCAGGACTGCCTGGGACGCCTCACTCGGAGGCCCGGCCCGCCACCCACTGCCAGAAGTCGACCATCATCCGCTCGTAGCGGATGCCGAACTCCAGCGCCTCGCGCTGTCCCCGCGTGATCAGAGTGCCGACGGACTCGGCCAGGCCCTCGTACTCGGCGAGCGCGCGCTCGTGCTCGTCGATCTGCGTGGGCGCGTGCACCTCCGGCCGGGCCCCGAACCAGAGCTTGAGGATGCCGCGTTCACGCGCCTCGACCGGCACGAACGCCGCGTCGGCGAGCCATCCGGCCAGGGCCCGCGCGCCCGACTCGGTCAGCCGCATCACCCGGCGGTTGCGCCCGCCCTCCTGCCGCACCTCGGAGAGCAACCCGGCCGCCAGGAGGCGGTCACACTGCGCGTACACCTGCGCGTGCGGCACCGCCCAGAACGGAGCGACCGTCCGGGCGGCCTCGATCTTCACGTCGTACGGGCTCGCCTCGCCGAGCTGGTCGATGATGCCCAGCACGAGGAAGGAGGACGTGGTCAACCGGGTCTCAGCCATGCGGCGACGGTATCGCGAGACAGCATTGACAAAATGTTGAAGCACACGCTTCCCTGCTGCCATGCAGATTCGCATCATCTGGCCGGCCGGCGCCGCAACGGCCACCCTGCGCTCCACCCCCACCAGCGAGGCCCTGCGCGCCGCCCTGCCGATCCGGTCGACGGCGAACACCTGGGGCAAGGAGGTCTACTTCCGCACCCCGATCAGCCGCCCGGTGGAGTCGGACGCCCGACAGGTCGTCGAGCCGGGCACAGTGGCCTTCTGGACCGACGGCGACAGCCTTGCCCTCCCGTTCGGTCCCACCCCGATCTCCCGTGCCGACGAGTGCCGCCTCGCCAGCCCGTGCAACCTCCTCGGCATCCTCGACGGCGACCCCAAGGCCCTCGCGACCGTGCGCGACGGGGACTCGATCAGGGTGGAGCTGGTCGCGGACTGACGCGCACTCAGCCGAAGACGGTCACCAACGACGTCACCAGCAGCACGACATAGAGCCCGAGCCCCACCAGCAGACCGGGCCACGGCGACCGCCCCTGCCGCACCAGCGTCACACCCACGACCACAGCGGCCGTCACTCCGCCGAACAGGCCGACCCACGGCAGCGCGACCACCACCGCCCAGACGCCGCCGTCGCACACCCGCGCGTCCCCACCGGACGCGCCCGTGCCGCAGCTGTCGGTCGCGAACAGCATCCCGAACGAGAACAGCGCGTTCACGGCGGCGGCAACCAACCCGAGCAGCACCCCCAGCACCACCACGGCTCCGCCCGCTCCCGCTCTCGGCCGCGTCCGACACCCGTACGGATCCATTGGTCCCCCTGCCCGCGATTCCGTCGTCACTCCGCCGAGTCCGGTGGCGAAGCTCCTGCCGTGTCCTGGACCCGCCGCAGGAGAGTGGGGCCTGCGTCGAGCTCGGCGTCGGTGGGCGTCATGCCGCAGTGCTCACGAAGGAGGCGCCTGCCCTCGGACATCCGCACTGCGATCCGCTCCGGAGTCGGCGGCTGCGCCGGCGGGCTGCCCGTCATGTCGGCCACGGAGCCACGGTACCGGCGGGCCACGCCCGCACGGCCTGCTTTCCGTCCCCGTCCCCGTCCCCCGGACGATCCCGGCCGGACGCCGCCGAAACGCCGTGTCACGCTGTCGGCCCCGTCGGCCACCCTGCGGTGTCCCGACTGCGTGATTCACCGCCGCGTCGGCCAGGGGGAAGGAATCCCGCACGACTTCGGGGATCCAGGGCTCGGCGCGCTGCGGGCGGCGGTCCGGCAGGGAGACCGCGATGCCGCGGCCGCGGTCCCGCAGCCGCGCCGGGACCGGGGCGACCACAACCGGCTGAGCTGGCTGATCACCTGCATCGAGGATCTCGGCGGCAACTTCCTGCTCGACATCGGCCGCCTTCGTGCGGAGGATCCGCCGGCGCTGACCGTCTCCGGAGCGCGGCACACCGCGTGGGCGTGGGAGGCACGGTCGGGCGCGCGGGCTTCACAGGTCGGCCGGGAGCAGTTCCGGCTGGGGGTGTCCGCCGATGAGGTGAGGGGCACGAACAAGGTCACGGCCGGAGACGCTATGGGCTCGCTCGCCCGCCGGGGCGCGATTATCGTGGCCGGATGAGCAGCAAGGACCAGCCAGCGAGCGTCCGCACCGCCCGCGCCGACGATGTCGACGCCGTCGTCGCCGCCCTCACCACCGCGTTCTTCGACGACCCGGTGTGGGGACCGGCCTTCCCTGACCCCGGGCGGCGGGCCGCGCAGGCCGGCGCGCTGTGGCGGCTGTTCGTCACCTCCGCGATGCGGTATCCGTGGCTGCTGGTGACCGAGCGGGTCGAGGCCGCCGCGGTGTGGATCCCGCCGGGCGGTACGGAGCTCACGGACGAGGAGGAGCACGGCTTCGCGGACTTCCTCCGCGCCACCACCGACGCGCGGACCGCCGAGGGGATCCTCGCGATCCTGGAGCCGATGGAGGCCGCGCGGCCGCAGGAGCCGCACTTCTACCTGAGCCTGCTCGGCACGCACGACGACCACCGGGGCAAGGGCCTCGGCATGGCGCTGCTGCGCGAGAGCCTCGCCCGGATCGACGAGCTGCGCATGCCCGCGTACCTGGAGTCGAGCAACCCGGCCGCCAACGACAAGCGCTACGCCGCCGTCGGCTTCGTGCCCACCGGCGAACTGACGATGCCCGACGGTCACGTCGTCACCACCATGTGGCGTCCCGCGCGCGGCTGACGGCGGGGAGGAGCAGCCGCGCGCGGGACGGGTCACACCGGCGTCACACCGATCGGGGCGGCGTCGTCGTCACGGGTAGCTGACGACGTCGCTGGGCCCGCCGAAGGTGGAGCTGACGGGCTGTCCGGTCCCGTTGACCACGGAGTCGATTCCGCCGCTGCCGTTGAGGAACACGGTCAGCAGGTCGTGGAACTGGACGCCCGGGGTGTTCGGCGCCTGGAAGGCCATCGCGTTGTGGATGTCCTGGCCCTGGTCGAAGTACGAGTAGCTGCCCATGCCGTAGCCCTGGAAGCTGGTGACGCCGGGCGCGACGTAGAAGGCGGGGTAGCCCTTCTGCGACGAACTCGACATCCAGGAGGCCTGGTTGGGGACCTCGTACGGATTCTCGTTCTGGAAGAAGACGACCTCGCCGCCCTGGCCGTTCCAGACCGTCTCGTTCTTCTGGAAGTGCTCGACGGCCAGACCGGTGGCCAGCACGTTGTTGCCGTTCACGACGAGGCCAGTGTCGCTCTGGTCGCCGGTCCAGCCGCCCGCGCCCGCGCCGTGGTCGGCACGCCAGATCCAGGCGTCGTCGATGATCGAGTTGTTGCTGTTGTCGACCAGCGCCGTCGTCGCCGAACCGGCCGTGGCGCCGCCGATGCGGAAGAAGACGTCGTCCAGGGTGACCGGGTCCGCCACGTGGCTGACACCGGAGCCCGCCGTGCCGACGGTGAGCAGCGTCGGGGAGGTGACCGGGCCCGCGTCGAAGATGACGCCGGTGACGTTCACGCCGTCCACGTCGGCGATGTTGAGCGTGGTGTTGCCGTTGCTGGGCACCAGCGTCGGGAAGCCGAGGCCGACGATCTTCGTGTCGGGGTGGGTCACGCTGATCGTGCTCGGCACCTGGTAGACGCCGGGCGTGAAGAGCAGGTTGTCACCGGCCGCCAGCGCCGCGTTGATCTGGTCGGTGGTGGCGCTGGGCTGGACGACGAAGAACGTGGACAGCGGCAGCGAGACGCCGGGCGTGGAGCCGTTCAGCCAGGTGGGCCCGGAGGAGTTGGTCTGCAGCGAGGGCACGAAGACCTGGTAGTTCCCGCCGGAGTCCAGGTACAGGTACGGCGCCTCCCGCGTCTCGGGGCAGTTGGCGAGCGTGGTGTAGGAGTTGGGGCCGCCGCTGTCACCGGAGTTGGAGGCGAAGGACTGCGCGGGCGCGCCCGGGTCGCCACAGAAGACCTGGTTCCACACGGCGTTGCTCCAGCCGTCCAGACTGGAGTTGCGGGTGAAGAACTGCTGCTGCGAGCCGTTGGTGACGGTGCCGCCGGTGAACTGCGAGTCGGCGATGAAGCCGCCGCTGGCCCAGTCCGGCGAGCCGGTGCAGTAGTCCATCAGGCTCAGGTTGCCGTTGATGTGCACCCGGCGCAGCGGCGCGGCCTGGGACACGGCCCAGAAGTCGTCGCCCGCGTAGCAGCCCGTCATGCCGGTGACGTTGACCGTCAGGTTGGTGAGCGAACGCCAGAAGTTGGTGGTGGCGTAGCACTGGGTCTGCACGCCGCCGTTGCACTGGTTGTACACGTCGACGGTGCCGTTGATGACCGTGTCCCCGGGGTTCTGGCCCAGGCCCGCGACGCTCTCGTAGAACCCGACGGAGAAGATCAGCGGGTTGGCGGCGGAGCCGTAGGTGCCGGGCTTGAACAGGATCGCGTAGCGCGCGGTGCCGAACTCGTTGCCGCCCTGGGCGTTCGCGATGGAGTTCAGCTGGTTCTGGATGGTCGTCTGCGACATGGTCGGGTCGAAGACGATGACGTTGGAGCCGAGAGGACCGCCTGTGGGCGGGGGCGGCGTCCCGCCGCCGGAGCCGTAGACGGAGAACTCCCAGAGGCTGTAGCCCCACTGGGTGTTGCGCTGGGTCCCGTACATCCGGACGTAGCGGCCTGAGCCGGACACGTTCAGCGTCTCGGTCCCGCCGGGGCCGGACGACGTCGAGTAGACGGTGGTCCAGTTGGTCGCGTCGTTCGAGGTCTGGATCTGGTAGGCCTTGCCGGAGGCGGTTTCCCAGTTCAGCACGACCTGGCAGATGGTCTGGGTCGAGCCGAGGTCGACCTGGAGCCACTGCGGGTCGGAGAAGCCCGAGGACCAGCGGGTCCCGGTGTTGCCGTCGACGGCGTTGGACGCGGGGAAGCTGCCGTTCTCCAGCGAGGACGCGGTGGCGGGCCGGTTCAGCGCGAGGTCGGTGCTGCCGCAGGTCGCTGCGCCGGCACGGGGGGCGACTCCGGCCTGCGCAGCCAGCGCGGCCAGCAGCAGGGCGACCACGGCGAGCAGCGCGGACAGCGGGCGTCTGGGTGAACGCCGGCCGGAGCCGGCGGGGTCGATGGCGACAGATCTCATGGCACTCCTGACACGGTGGGTGGGAGTGGTGCAGGGAGCTTGGTACTGAGCCGAGAGAGCGCTCTCTGCGGTGCATCGTGGAGGCCTGTCGAGCCGGTGTCAATACAGAAGTCGAAGCTGCGCAGCATGGCCCGCGTCACCACTGCTGCGCCGGACAGCCCTACGCGCCCGCCTCCAGGAGGCGGGCGACCGGCAGGGTGGCTGCGCCGCGGGCCACCGCGTCCGCGCCGAGGGCGCCGAGGTCGATCGAGGTGAGGGAGTACGGCAGGCGCAGCGCGTGCTCGCGCACGACCTCGCGGATCTGCGGCAGCAGGACAGGCGCGAGCGCGAGCCCGGCCCAGCCGCCGATGATGACGCGCTGCGGGTTCAGGAAGTTGACGACATTGGCGATCCCGACGCCGATCCGGACGGCGGTCTCGTCGAGAACCGAACGCGCCGCATCCCCGGCGGGCCCCGACTGCTCGGCCGTGGCGAGGATGAGGCGCAGTGCCTCCTCCTCGTCGGCCGCGTCGATGCCCGCCGCGCCTGCGGTCTGCGCCGCCTCCGCATGGCGGGCGATGACCGCCTCCGCGCCGACGTACGCCTCCAGGCAGCCGCGCGCGCCGCAGCGGCAGAGGCGGCCCTGGTACTGGACGTTGAGGTGGCCCCACTCCCCCGCGCTGGTGGTCGAGCCGCGGAAGGGCGCGCCGTCGGCGATGACGGACGCGCCCGCGCCCGAGCCGAGCAGCAGGAAGACCGCGCTGTCCGCGTCGCGGCCCGCGCCGAACCACATCTCGGCCTGGGCCATGGTGGTCGCGCCGTTGTCGATGAAGAGCGGCAGCGCGGTGTGCTCGCGCAGCCGCTCCTCCAGCGGGAACGCGTCCCAGCCGACGGTCTGGCCGTGCACGACGGCGTAGGGCTGGTGCTGCACGATGCCGGGGACGCCGATGCCGACGCCGAGCAGCGGCGCCGCCGCATCCGCGCTCAACTCGGCCAGCCCGGCGGCGATCGCGGTGACGACGGCCTCCTGGTCGAGCGAGCCGCCGACCACGGGGAGGTCCAGGGCGGCGAGTTCCCCGAGGCCGAGGTCGAAGCGCTCCAGCCGGATCCGCGTCTCGCCGACGTCGATGCCGATGACCTCGAAGCAGGAGGTGTCGACGCGCAGCAGGATGCGCGGGCGCCCGCCCTCGGACTCGACGGCGCCGGCCTCCACCACGAGCCCGGCGTCGAGCAGGTCCGCCACGACGTTGCTGACGGAGGCGGAGCTGAGGCCGGTCGCCTGGATCAGGTCCTGCCGACTGAGCGGACCATGGAAGTACAGCTGCCGCAGCAGCCGGGCGCGGTTGGCGCGCCGCAGGTCACGGACGTTTCTGCGGCCCTCGTCGGTCATCCCGGCCCATCCTCCAAGCTCTGCCCCGGACGGCACCCTACTGGGGCGCATGCGCCCCAGGACCGCCGAATCTGTTGACGGTTGATTATCTCACAGGTTAAATCACGTCTCGAACTAAGTCATGAGCAAAGCCTTCGTCCGTTCCGGGCACCCCCTCAAGGGCCGCGCTGATCCGCCCCCACCCGAAAGGCTCCCTCCATGCGCTCCTCCAGACCGGCACTGCTGACCCTCGCCGTCGCCACCGCGCTGCTCGCCTCCGCCTGCTCCTCCTCCGGCGGCTCCGGTTCGGGCGGCGGCTCCGTCGCGGGGACCACGCTCACCTACTGGGCCAGCGACCAGGGCGGCTCGATCGCCCAGGACGTCAAGGTGCTCACGCCCGAGCTCAACGCGTTCACCAAGCAGACCGGCATCAAGGTCAAGCTGGAGGTCATCGGCTGGAACGACCTGCTCAACCGGATTCTCGCGGCGGCCAGTTCGGGCCAGGGGCCGGACCTGGTCAACATCGGCAACACCTGGTCGGCGTCGCTCCAGGCCACAGGCGCCTTCCTGCCGATCAACGACGACGTGATGAAGCAGATCAACGGCACGGGACGCTTCCTGCCCGGTGCCCTGGCCGCCACCGGTGCGCCCGGACAACCGCCCGTCGGCGTGCCGATTTACTCGATGGCCTACGGCCTGTACTACAACAAGGCGATGTTCCAGGCCGCCGGGATCACCCAACCGCCCACCACCTGGGACGAGTTCGTCGCGGACGGCAAGAAGCTGACCAAGGGCGGCCAGTGGGGCGTCTCGGTCGAGGCCGCGCAGACCCCGGAGAACGCCCACCACGCGTTCACCTTCGCCAAGCAGCAGGGCGGCAGCTTCTACGACTCCTCCGGCAAGCCGACGTTCGACACCCCGCAGAACGTGGCCGGCATCAAGCAGTACGTGGACTTCATGGCCGCGGACAAGATCGCCAACCCGAGCGACGCCGAGTACTCCAACGGCACCGAGGCGGTCAAGGACTTCGCGACCGGCAAGGCCGCGATGCTGCTGTGGCAGTCGGCGGACGCCACGCTCGCCCAGTACGGCATGCAGCCGAGCCAGTACGGCGTCGCGCCCGTGCCGTTCAACGCCGCCGCGCCCTCCGGCGCGAACCACGTCGACTCCATCGTGGCCGGCATCAACCTCTCGATCTTCGCGAACACCAAGCACAAGGACGCGGCGATCCAGTTCATGAAGTTCATGACCAGCCAGCAGGCGCAGACCGATCTCAACAAGGAGTACAGCTCGCTGCCCTCGGTCAGCGACGCCTACGGCGACCCGGCGTTCCAGACCACCACCGTCAAGACGCTGCAGAGCGTGCTCGCCAACTCCGCGGCGCCGATGCCGGCCGTGGCCACGGAGAGCCAGTTCGAGACGGTGATCGGCGCGGCGGTGCAGAACCTCTTCGCCGACGCCGCGGCGGGCAAGCCCGTCACCGACCAGAGCGTCGCCGCCCAGCTCGACCAGGCGCAGCAGAAGCTCCAAGCCGGTGGCTGAGGCGCGCACACCGGCTTCCGCGCGCCCGAGCCGCTCCTGGGCTCGGGTGCGCCGCGCCGGACTTCCCTATCTGCTCCTCCTGCCGGCGGTGCTCTTCGAACTGCTGGTGCACGTCGTGCCGATGCTTACCGGCATCTACATGAGCTTCAAGCACCTGACCGAGTTCTTCATCCGCAACTGGAGCGCGGCCCCGGCCGCGGGCCTGGACAACTACCGCTTCGCCCTGGACTTCAACGGTGCGATCGGCAGACAACTGCTCCAGTCCTTCTGGACCACCTGCGCGTTCACGGTGCTGACGGTCTGCCTGTCCTGGCTGCTCGGCACCGGCGCGGCGGTGCTGATGCAGGACCCGTTCCGCGGGCGCGGGCTGCTGCGCACCTACTTCCTGGTGCCGTACGCGCTGCCTGCCTACACCGCCGCGATCACCTGGGAGTTCATGTTCCAGCGGGACACCGGTCTGGTGAACACGCTGCTGGTGCACGACCTGCACCTGTTCAAGACCGCGCCGTTCTGGCTGATCGGCGGCAACTCCTTCTGGGCGCTGCTGATCACCGCCGTCTGGCGGACCTGGCCGTTCGCGTTCCTGGTCGTCACGGCGGGCCTGCAGAACATCCCCGGTGACCTGTACGAGGCGGCGGCGCTCGACGGCGCGGGCACCTGGCAGCGCATCCGCTCCATCACGCTGCCGCAGCTGCGGTCGGTCAACCAGGTGTTGGTCCTGGTGCTGTTCCTGTGGAACTTCAACGACTTCAACACCCCCTACACGCTCTTCGGCAACGTGCCGCCGCCGCAGGCGAACCTGATCTCGGTGCAGATCTACGACACCTCCTTCCAGAACTGGAACTTCGGCTCCGGTTCGGCGATGTCCGTGCTGCTGCTGCTCTTCCTGCTCGTGGTCACCGCGGTGTACCTGCTGCTCACCAACCGGAGGAGGAAGACCGATGCCTAGGCCGCCGCGCGGGCCCAAGCCGCCGCGCAGTCCGTTGGCCCCGCCCGCCTCGTTCGTGTGGACGCGGCGGATCGTGCTCGCCCTGCTGGGGGTCTTCACCTTCCTGCCGCTGTGGGTCATGGTCAGCGGCTCGCTGAAGCCGCTCAAGGACGTGCAGGCGGCCTGGAGCTGGATACCGGCGAATCTCACGCTCCGCCCCTACGTGGACATCTGGAGCACGGTGCCGCTCGGGCACTACTTCGTCAACAGCCTCGTCGTCTCGTCCTGCTCGACCGCGATCTCCGTGGTCATCGCGATCCTCGCCGCGTACGCCGTGAGTCGGCACCGCTTCCCCGGGCGGCAGTTGTTCAGCGTGACGGTGCTGTCCACCCAGATGTTCCCCGGCATCCTGTTCCTGCTGCCGCTGTTCCTCATCTACGTGAACATCGGCACGACGACGGGCGTGCAGCTCAACGGTTCCTGGCTGGGGCTGATCGTCACCTACCTGACCTTCACGCTGCCCTTCTCGATCTGGATGCTGGTCGGCTACTTCGACTCGATTCCGAGGGAGTTGGACGAGGCCGCCAAGGTCGACGGCAACGGGCCGATCGGCGCGCTGGTGCGGGTCATCGTGCCGGCCGCGCTGCCGGGCATCGTCACCGTCGCGGTCTACTCGTTCATGACCGCGTGGGGCGAGGTCCTCTTCGCCTCCGTGATGACCGACGACTCGACCCGCACCCTGGCCGTGGGCCTGCGCAACTACGCCTCGCAGAACGACGTGTACTGGAACCAGATCATGGCGGCGTCGCTCGTCGTCAGCATTCCCGTGGTCGTGGCCTTCCTGCTGCTGCAGCGCTACCTCGTCGCCGGGCTGACCGCCGGGTCGGTCAAGTAGACCGCCGCCCGACACCCCCTTCCACCTGCCTTTTTCTTCACCCGCACCGTGTGCTGAGGAGAACCATGCCTGCGCCCGACACCTCCGCCTTCGGCCCCGCGTTCCTCTGGGGGGCGGCCACCTCCGCCTACCAGATCGAGGGAGCCGTGGCCGAGGACGGCCGGTCCCCGTCCATCTGGGACACCTTCTGCCGGGTGCCCGGCGCGATCGCGTCCGGCGACACGGGCGACGTGGCGACCGACAGCTACCACCGCTGGCCCGAGGACATCGCGCTGATGCGCGACCTGGGCCTGGGCGGCTACCGATTCTCGATCGCCTGGCCGCGCATCCTGCCCGACGGCACCGGCGCGGTGAACCGGGCCGGACTGGACCACTACGACCGGTTCACCGACGCGCTGCTGGAGGCGGGCATCCGCCCCAACGCCACCCTCTACCACTGGGACCTGCCGCAGGCCCTCCAGGACCGCGGCGGCTGGCCCGCGCGGGAGACGGCCGAGGCCTTCGCCGAGTACGCCGCGCTGGTCGGTGCCCGCCTGGGCGACCGGATCACCGACTGGGCCACCCTCAACGAGCCGCTGTGCAGCGCGTGGATCGGGCACCTGGAAGGCAAGATGGCGCCGGGTCTGACAGACCTGACCGCCGCCGTGCGCGCCTCGTTCCACCTCCACCTCGGCCACGGCCTCGCCGCGCAGGCGCTGCGCGCGGCGGCGCCCGGCGAGATCCGCGTCGGCATCACCAACAACCTCAGCCCCATCGAGCCCGCCTCGGACAACGAGGCGGACCTCGCCGCGGCCCGCCGCGCCGACGGGCACATCAACCGCTGGTGGCTGGACCCGGTCTTCGGGCTGGGCTACCCCGAGGACATGCTGGCCCTCTACGGCGTCGACCTCCCGGTGCAGGGCGAGGACCTGAAGACCATCGCGCAGCCGCTGGACTGGCTGGGCGTCAACTACTACTTCCGTCAGATCGTCGCCGACGACCCGTCGGGCCCGGTGCCCGGCTTCCGCCAACTCACCGGCCCGGGCCCGCAGACCGCGATGCCCTGGGAGGTCCACGCCCCGGGCCTGGAGCAGTTGCTGCTGCGGGTCACCCACGAGTACGGCGCCCAGGACATCATGGTGACCGAGAGCGGCGCGGCCTACGAGGACGTGGTCGGCCCCGACGGCCGCGTCGACGACGCCGAGCGCGCCGCGTACCTCACGCAGCACGTCGCCGCGTGCGCCCGCGCGGCTGCGGCCGGAGCGCCGGTGTCGGCGTTCTACTACTGGTCGTTGCTGGACAACTTCGAGTGGGCGTACGGCTACGCGAAGCGGTTCGGTCTCGTGCACGTCGACTACGCGACGCAGCGGCGCACGATGAAGACCAGCGGCGAGCGCTACGCGGAGATCATCCGCGCGCACCGCGGCCGGTAGGGCTCGCGCCCGGAGTCCGACGTCAACGCGAGGTCAACCCGACGTCACGTCCCCGCGACGGCGTTCACCGGACGCGGCAGCGGCCACACGAAGTGGGCGGGCATCCCGGTCGGGCGGGCGCCGGGGTAGTCCAGGGTGAGGCGCGTGTACCGGACCTGCCCCGGGTGCCCCGTCCAGGGGACGGGCTGGTCGAGGCGGACGTCGACCGGGAAGCCGTGGAAGTGGCCGGCCGCGCAGTACGGGACGCAGTCGTTCGCCTGGTCGGTCGCCGTCCCCGTCGCGGACCCTGCCGCCCACGTCGACCACTTCGCGCCGGTGAGGTAGTTGTTGCCGTCCCCGCACGCCAGCACGTACGTCGCCGGCCGGGTCTGCGGCTTGCCCGTGCAGTCCAGCACGACCGGGGCGGGCGCGGGCGCGGGGGCGGCGGCCGGGGCCGACGTCGCGGGCGCGTGCTCGGCGGAGGTCGTGGATGTGGTCGCGGTCGCGGCCGGGATGAGAGTCGCGCCGCCGACCAGGAGGACCGCTGCCAGTTTCAGTAGTGCCATTCCGCGCTCCCCTGGGGCTCTCCGGTAGGGCCAGGCTACGTTGCCCCTCACGGATCCGGCTACCCCAACACGTCAGAAAGCTGAGCAAAACGGATATGCTCAGGTCAGCGGGGCATTCCCTGTCACATGGCCGGGATCGACGCAGGGGCAGAAGGGCGCCGCGGAGGGCGGCGGCCGGGAGACGAAGGAGCAGGAACCATGCGTTACCTGATGACCGCCCGCAGCACCGAGACCACCCCCGCGCCGGACGAGAAGCTCTTCACCGAGATGGCCGCGTTCGTCGAGGAGATGACCGCCGCCGGGATCCTGCTGGCGACCGGCGGCCTCGCGCCGGAGGGCGTGCGGCTGGTCTCCCGCGGCGACGAGCTGACCGTGACCGACGGGCCGTTCGCGGAGGCCAAGGAGGCCGTGGCCGGCTTCGCGCTGGTCGAGGTCGGCTCCAAGGAGGAGGCCGTCGAGCTGGCCAGGCGCTTCCGCCGGATCGTGGGCGACGGCGAGAGCATCGTCCAGCAGGTCTTCGGGCCGTGACCGCCGCACCGGGCCCGCGGGACGGCCACCCGGCCGTCCCGGCGCCCGGCGCGCGCACGGCAGGGCCGCCACCGGCAGCGGCGCGACCGGCGGATGTCCATGCGGTGGTCTCGGCGGTCTGGAAGCTCGAGTCCGCGCGGATCACCGCCGCACTGGTCCGGCTGGTACGCGACGTGGGCGCGGCCGAGGAGCTCGCGCAGGACGCGATGGTAGCCGCGCTGGAGCAATGGCCGGCCGCCGGCATCCCGGACAACCCGGCCGCCTGGCTGACCACCGTCGCCAGACGCCGTGCCGTGGACCGGATCCGCCGTGCGGAGCGCGAGGAACGCCGACAAGCGGTTCTCGCACGGGAGTTGGAGACCACCGAGCCCGGGGACGGGCGGCGCGGCGGGACCGATGAGGGCGACGGCGACGAACCGGCCGACATCCTGCGGCTGTTGCTGCTCACCTGCCATCCGTCGCTGCCGACCCAGGCGCGCATCGCCCTGACCCTGCGTCTGCTGGGCGGCCTCACGCCCGAGGAGATCGCGCGGGACCTGCTGCTGGACACGACGACGGTGACCCGGCGGATCGCCGAGGGCAAACGCCTCCTGGCGCTCCAGCGCGTCGACTTCACCGCCGCGCCCGCGCCTGAGGAGCTGGGCGAGCGGATCGGGGCCGCCCTCGAGGTCGTCTACCTGGTCTTCAACGAGGGCTACGCGGCCACGTCCGGGGAGGACCTGATCCGGCCGGACCTGTGCCTGACCGCGCTGCGGCTCGGCCGACTGCTCGCCCGGCTCGCTCCGCGCGAGCCGGAGGCGCAGGCGCTGGTCGCCCTGATGGAGCTGCAGGCCTCCCGGCAGGCGGCGCGGACCGGCCCGGACGGCGAGCCGGTCCAACTGCACGAACAGAACCGGGGACGCTGGGACCCACTGCTGATCCGCCGCGGCTTCGAGGCGATGCTCCGCGCCCGCGACCTGCTCGCCGCCCGTCGGTCGACCGGCGAGCGCGCCGGACAGCCCGGCCCGTACCTGCTGCAGGCGGCGATCGCCGTCTGTCACGCGCAGGCGCCGACGGCCGAGGAGACCGACTGGCTGCAGATCGCGGCGCTCTACCAGGCGTTGGCGCATCTGCTGCCGACGCCCGTGGTCCAGCTCAACCGGGCCGTCGCGGTGGGCCGGGCGCACGGACCGCAGGCCGGGCTCGACCTGGTCGACGCGCTGCACCTGGAGCCGACGCTCCAGGACTACCACCTGCTGCCGAGCGTCCGCGCCGACCTGCTGCTACGCCTCGGCCGCACCGCGGAGGCGCAGACGGAGTTCCGCCGCGCGGCCGGGCTCACCCGCAACGACGCCGAACGCACCTTCCTGCTGCGCCGCGCGGACGTGCTGGGCATCGCGACCTCGGGCCCGGAGCTGGGCGCGGCGGCGGACGCCTTCCTCGCCCAGGCCGGGTTGGACGCCTCCAGTCGGCGCTCGTACGCGCAGACGCTGCGCCGCCTGCGCACCGGTCTCGGCGACACCGCTGCGCTGGCGCAGGTGACCGCCGATCAGATCGCTCGTGTGTTCCACACGGCGTGGGGCGAGGCCGCGCCGGCGACCTGGAACCGGCACCGGGCCGCCCTGCGCTCCTTCTGCGCCTGGGCCGGGCATGCGGCACTGGCGGACGCGGTCCCCCGTCGTACCGCACCGGCCACCGCACACCGGAGCGCACCCACCGGGCCCGAGCTGCGCGCCCTGCTGCGCGACCTTGCCATCCCCGCGCGCGACCGCGCGCTGTGGCGGGTGCTGCTCGAATCCGGGGCCACGGTGACCGCCGTGCTGGCCCTGGACGTCGAGGACCTGGACCTCCCCCGCGACCGCGCCCGCTCGGGACGTGCGTTCGTCTGCTGGCGACCCGAAACCACGCTTCTCGTCTCCGAGTTGACCGAGCGACGGGCGCGCGGACCGCTCTTCCTCAGCGCCCGCCGACCGGCTCCGGCCCGCACCCCTGCCGACGCGGCGGACCTGTGTCCCGAGACCGGCCGACGCCGACTCTCCTACGAGCGCGCGGAGTTCCTCTTCAAGCAGGCCTCACGCCGAATCGACCCGGCAGGCCGGGGCTTCACGCTGCGGGTGCTGCGCACGGGCACCTGACCGGACGTCAGACGCGTGTCGGCTCCTGCTCCACCAGCGAGACGGTCGCACCGTGCGCGTCGACGGCGAAGCGCAGCGAGGCGTCGAGGCCCGAGGCGAGCCGGGTCAGCAGGGCGAGCGTCACGATCACGTCGGCGCCCTCGATGCGTTCGACCATCGCGCGCGACAGGCCGATCCGCGAGGCGAGTTCGGCCATCGACAGGCCGAGGGCGACGCGACGGTCGTGCACCACCTTCCCCAGGGCCATGGTCAGCCGGTGCTCCTGGCGTTCCTGCTCCAACTCCAGCGACTCACGGTGCCCGTCCACCCGGCGCCACTCCGCCGGCAGCTTCCAGCGGGTGTGCTCCGGGGTCACCTTCTGCTTCGTCCCGCCCATCACGTGCCCCCGACCCCCTCACGGACGAAGATCCCGTGCGCGGCGCCGTGCGCGGCCTCGCACTCCAGCTTGGCGCGCACCGCGCGCTCGATCTGAGCCTGCTCGTGCGTGCGCGTCTTGCGGAAGACGGTGAGCAGCACGATCCGGCGCTCGTCCCCGTTGATCCAGTAGGTGACCCTGGTCGCCACCCCGTCGAGCGTCGGCCGCAGCTCGGCGACGCCGTCGCGCAGCGTCCGCGCGAACGGCGAGGGCGTGTCGGGTCCGAGCTCGGCGAGGAGCTCGGCGTAGGTCTCGACACGCCGGAACAGCCGACCCGGCAGAAGCTCCAGCCAGGCTCGGACCTCCGGCTCCAACTCGACCGTGTATCCGGCGGCCACGGTTCCCATGGCACCCATAGGGCCAGGGTAGGTGGCGGCCGTGTGCCCGGCATGTCGGCTGCGGACCCGTTGCGGCTTCTTCTGACGCAGCGCGCGGGGTCTTGCGATTTCTTGTAATGGTGTAATCATCGATACATGAGCAAGAAGAGCGCGTCCGGGGAGTCCGTCGCGGAGTGGTTCGCGGCGCACCTACCCGAGGGATTGTTCGGGGAGACACCGGAGGTGGTGGTCGACCGTGAGGAGATCACGGTCGTCGGCCCCCTTCCGGCCGAGGCGGCGTCCGGCGAGGCCGGGTCCGTCGACGAGGCCGTCGCGGAGTACCGGGAGAG
The DNA here is from genome assembly GCF_000787835.1 of Streptacidiphilus melanogenes. Taxonomy (GTDB): domain Bacteria; phylum Actinomycetota; class Actinomycetes; order Streptomycetales; family Streptomycetaceae; genus Streptacidiphilus; species Streptacidiphilus melanogenes. The sequence continues at coordinate 13,252 of NZ_BBPP01000018.1, read as the reverse complement.
CACCCGCGCCCAGCGCATGCGGGTCGCCGGCGCGGCGGAGGAGCGCTTCGGCAAGAAGGTGTCCTGGGGCGTCCGCCACGAGGGCCGCCGCCTGATGTTCACCCACCTCGCCGTCCCGGCGATGACGCGGCTGCGCCAGCCGGAACGCCAGGTGCTGGACACGCTGGTCGCGGCCGGCGTCGCCCGCAGCCGCAGCGACGCCCTCGCGTGGTGCGTCCGCCAGGTCGGCGACAACGCCGAAACCTGGCTCGGCGACCTGCGCGACGCCCTCCGCCACGTCCAGGAAGTCCGCCGCCAGGGCCCCGGCGGCGGCACCGCCTAGGGCGCGGGGCGCCTTCACCGCCCGAAGGGCGAACGACCTTCCCAACAAGGGCCGGTGCGGGCAGGCCGGGTCACCCCGGCCTTCGGCCGTGAGGCGGGGTCGCCAGGCCGCGGGCTTCCTGCTCGGGTCACAAGGCCGGGGTCGGCCTTGCCGAGGAGCACCTCCCGGCCGGGAGCCGGGGTTCCACAGGCCGCAAGCCGGGGCGGCAGGCCGCAAGGCCGGGGATCAGGAGCCCAGGGGGCCGGGACCGCGGCTCGCACGCAAGCCCGGAGTCGGCCGCGCCCAGGAGCGACCCCCGGCCGGGAGCCGGGGATTCAAAGGCCGCGAGCCAGGACGGCAGGCCGCAAGGCCGGGGGCCAGGAGCCGAGAGGACTGGGACCGCGGCTCGCACGCAAGCCCGGAGTCGGCCGCGCCCAAGAGCGACCCCCGGCCCGGGGTTGGGGAACCAAAGGCCGCGCACCGAGGACGGCAGGCCGCAAGGCCGGGGGCCAGGAGCCGAGAGGACTGGGACCGCGGCTCGCACGCAAGCCCGGAGTCGGCCGCGCCCAAGAGCGACCCCCGACCGGGGTTGGGGAACCAAAGGCCGCGCACCGAGGACAGCCGGGGGCGGCGGGGGCCGGGGCGGCCCCGGGCGGGGGCGGCCGACGGCTCCTCGCCCCGGGGCGCGGGCCGTCCCCTCCGCCCGCAGGGCCCGGCCGTTAGCCCAGCAGCCGGCCGGGAGCGGGCAACCCATCGGCGGCAGCGACTCTCGCCCCCGGATGCGTGGTCGTCCCCTCCGCCCGCAGGGCCCGGCCGTTAGCCCAGCAGTGCGTACACCGCGGTGGCGTTCGCGGCGAGCGCGCCGCCCGCGGTCGTCATGGCGATGTCTGCGAAGGCGAGGCTGCGGCCGAGCTTGGTCAGGTGGGCGGCCACCAGCACGTCCGTGCCGAGCACCGGCCTCTGGAAGGACGTGGAGAGCTGGACCGTGGTCATCGGCACGAAGCCGCCGCGCGCCGAGGCGACGGCGACGACGGTGGCCGTGTCGGCGGCGGCCATGAGCGCCTGGCCCGAGAGCGCGCCGCCCTCGCGGGCCAACCGGTCGGACCAGGGCAGGCGCAGCACCGCATGGGACTCGCCCGCCTCCTCCACGGTCAGCCCGAGATCGAGCACCCAGGGGGCGAAGTTCTCGGCGAGCAGCTTCTCGGCCAGTTCCACGGTGATCGGCATGTCCCCAGCATGACGGCCCGCCGCCGCGCCGCGCCAGCACCACCCGGTCACCTGCCGCGACGCGCCGCGGCCACCAACTCCCCTGCGTTCACCGGGTGCTGGCTCCCCTCGCCAGGAACGCGGCCGCGGCAGAGCACGTTCCTCCGGCATGGTGATGCTCTGATGGGTCTCGGCCTGCTGATCACGTCCGCGCTGGTGACCGTGCCGCTGTTCGTCGCCGCGGTGCGCCACGTCGTCGTCCGCTACGGCCACCCGCGCCGGCTCGCCCGGCGCTTCGCCGCCAGGGACGCGCGCAGGCCCGGAGGCGGCCTGGGTGGCGGCGGCTTCGGCATCGCCGCGGCGGAGGAGCTCCAGGCGTTCTTCAGCGGCAACAAGCGCGTGCAGCTGGAGCACCGGCAGGAGCAACTCACGCTGCGCGACGACGACCACGCCTCCGGCGCCCCGCCGCACACCGGCGTCGACCTGGAGCGGGGCACCGCCGTCCTGCGGCTTCCTCCGAGGAAGCCGTGACCCTCGGCCCGAGAGATCGACTCCCGAAGCATGTATCTTGATATCGAGACGTTCCACACGTGAAGGTAGACGCGAAAGCGGGAGTACCCGGTGACTGACTCGACCATCATCTACACGCACACCGATGAGGCCCCGGCCCTGGCGACCTATTCGCTGCTGCCGGTGATCCAGGCGTACGCCTCCACGGCCGGCGTCACCGTGGAGACCCGCGACATCTCCCTCGCCGGGCGCATCATCGCCGTCTTCCCGGAGCGTCTCACCGAGGCCCAGCGGATCCCGGACGCGCTCACCGAGCTGGGTGAGCTGGCCAAGACGCCGGCCGCCAACATCATCAAGCTGCCGAACGTCTCCGCCTCGATCCCGCAGCTCAAGGCGGCCATCGCCGAGCTGCAGGCGCAGGGCTACGCGCTGCCGGACTACCCGGACGAGCCGAAGACGGACGAGGAACAGGACGTCAAGGCCCGCTACGACAAGATCAAGGGTTCCGCGGTGAACCCGGTCCTGCGTGAGGGCAACTCCGACCGCCGCGCCCCGCTCTCGGTCAAGAACTACGCCAAGACCCACCCGCACCGCATGGGCGCGTGGACGGCCGAGTCCAAGACCAACGTCGCCACCATGGGCGTCAACGACTTCCGCCACAGCGAGAAGTCCGCCGTCGTCGCCCAGGACGACACCCTCCGCATCGAGCTGGTCGCCAACGACGGCACCGTCACCGTGCTGCGCCCGGCCGTCAAGGTCCTGGCCGGCGAGGTCGTCGACGCCTCGGTGATGCGCGTCGGCGCGCTGCGCGAGTTCCTGGCCGCGCAGGTCGCGCGTGCCAAGGCCGAGGGCGTGCTCTTCTCGGTGCACCTGAAGGCCACCATGATGAAGGTCTCCGACCCGATCATCTTCGGCCACGTCGTGCGCGCCTTCTTCCCGAAGACCTTCGCCCAGTACGGCGCCACCCTGGCCGCCGCCGGGCTGAACCCGAACAACGGCCTCGGCTCCATCCTGGCGGGCCTTTCCGCGCTGCCCGAGGGCGACGCGATCAAGGCCTCCTTCGACGCCGAGATCGCCGAGGGTCCGGCCCTGGCCATGGTCGACTCCGACCGCGGCATCACCAACCTGCACGTTCCGTCCGACGTCATCGTCGACGCCTCGATGCCGGCCATGATCCGCACCTCCGGCCACATGTGGGGCCCGGACGGCAAGGAGGCCGACACCCTGGCCGTCCTGCCGGACAGCAGCTACGCGGGCGTCTACCAGGTCGTCATCGACGACTGCCGCGCGAACGGCGCGTTCGACCCGGCCACCATGGGCTCGGTCCCGAACGTGGGTCTGATGGCCCAGGCCGCCGAGGAGTACGGCTCCCACGACAAGACCTTCGAGATCGCGGCCGACGGCCTGGTCCGTCTCGTCGACACCGAGGGCAACACGGTCCTCGAGCAGAACGTCGCCGCCGGCGACATCTTCCGCGCCTGCCAGACCAAGGACCTGCCGATCCGCGACTGGGTCAAGCTGGCCGTCTCCCGCGCCCGCGCCACCGGCTCCCCGGCCGTCTTCTGGCTGGACGAGACCCGCGCCCACGACGCCAACCTGATCGCCAAGGTCAAGCAGTACCTCCCGGAGCACGACACGGAGGGCCTGCAGATCGAGATCATGTCCCCGGTCGAGGCCACGGCCTTCTCCCTGGAGCGCATCCGCCGCGGCGAGGACACCATCTCCGTCACCGGCAACGTGCTGCGTGACTACCTGACCGACCTGTTCCCGATCCTGGAGCTGGGCACCAGCGCCAAGATGCTCTCGATCGTCCCGCTGATCGCCGGCGGCGGCCTCTTCGAGACGGGCGCGGGCGGCTCCGCCCCGAAGCACGTCCAGCAGCTGCTCAAGGAGAACTACCTGCGCTGGGACAGCCTCGGCGAGTTCTTCGCCCTGGCCGCCTCCTTCGAGCACCTGGCCGACGCGACGGGCAACGCCCGCGCCAAGGTCCTGGCCGACACCCTGGACCGCGCCACCGGCACCTTCCTCAACGAGGACAAGTCCCCGACGCGCCGCCTCGGCGGTATCGACAACCGCGGCAGCCACTTCTACCTGGCCATGTACTGGGCCCAGGAGCTGGCCAAGCAGACGGACGACGCGGCCCTCGCCGAGGCCTTCGCCCCGCTGGCGAAGACCCTCACCGAGCAGGAGGCCACCATCGTCTCCGAGCTCAACGCCGTCCAGGGCTCCCCCGTCGAGATCGGCGGCTACTACCAGCCCGACCCGGCGAAGGCGGCCGCCGTGATGCGCCCGTCCAAGACCCTCAACGAGGCCCTGGCCCAGCTGGGCTGACACAGCGTCACCTGCGAGGGGCTCCACGGCACTTGGCCGCGGGGCCCCTCGCGGCGTTCCGCTGCGGAGTCCACCGCCGTTCGGGCACTCTGGACGGATGCTGCAACCGACGCTCGACCTCGCCCTGCCGACCAAGGCCACCGGAGCACTCCTCTTCGCGGCGATGCTCGGCGTGCCGTGGGCTGTCGCGTTGACGATCTCGCAGGCGGCGAGGGAGAAGCACTCACTGCCGGTCTGCGCGGCGATGGGCATCCTGGGCGGAGCAGCCATCACCGCGGCCGCTGCCGTGGTCCTGTACCACCTGGTCTGAACCCGGGCGTCCCCCTCCCGGGCCCGGAAAACGGGTCGGCCGCGGACGTGTCGGAGCCTCATGATAGGAACTCCCGCGAAAGCGGTCGAGTGAGGGGGACCAGGCACGATGGGGTTGTTCGGGCGGTGGCGCAAGGATGCCGCCGGGGGTGCGCGGGTTGCGGGGAGAGGGCTGGAGACCACGCCCGCGCTGGATCCCGCGTTCGGAGATCCGCTGCTGCGCAGCGTGATCGCGCAGGCGGGCGCGCGGGACTGGCCCGCGCTGCGGCAGAGCCTGCGCGGCGCCGCGGACCAGGTGGAGCAGACGACGCTGCTCACCGCTGCGGCGGAGGTCGGCGGGGTCGAGGAGTGGGTGCCGCAGGCGATCGCCGCCGACGCGGGCGACCCGCTGCCGCTGCTGCTGTCCGGCGCGCGGCAGGTCATGTGGGCGTGGGAGGCCCGCACGGGCGCCCGCGCGCGGAACGTGACGCGGGACCAGTGGGACGTGTTCCTCGAGCGGCTCTCCGTCGCGGAGGAGCAACTGCTGGAGGTCGCCGAGCGTGAGCCGACGTGGCTCGCACCCTGGTACTTCCTGCAGATGAGCGCGCGTGGCGCCTCGCTGGACAAGGACGTCGCGCGTTACCGCTTCGAGGCGGCGCTGCGCCGCGCCCCGGAGCATCCGGCCTCGCACCGGCAGCGGTTGCAGCAGGTCTGCGAGAAATGGGGCGGCTCGCACGCCGAGATGCACGCCTTCGCCCGGGAGTCGATGCTCGCGGCCGCGCCCGGCAGCCCGCTGGGCGAGCTCGTGGCGCGGGCGCACCTGGAGCGCTGGCTGGACCTGGGCGGCGGCACGCAGGGGCGCGCCTACATGAGCGGGCCGAACGTGATGGCCGAGCTCCAGGAGGCCGCCCAGCGGTCCGTGTTCCACCCCGAGTACCGGGCCGAGCGCACCTGGAAGGGCGTACACAACACCTTCGCGATGGCGTTCTCGCTCTCCGGTCAGCGGCACCTCGCCCGCCCGCTCTTCGAGGCGCTGGACGGCACGGTCACCCAGACACCCTGGGCCTACCTCGGCGGCGATCCCGCCCTGTCCTTCCGCACCCACCGCGCCCGCTGCGCGGCCTGAGCCGCGGCCCCTCGAACCCCACGCCTTCGCGACCACGAAAGAACCCGTCACGGTGCCTCTCTTCGAACGCTCCAGCAACGACCGCTCAGGCAACGGCGGCGACACCGCCCCGGACGCCGCCGCGCACACCTTCCAGGTCGACCTGCGCGGCCTGGTGGACCTGCTCTCCCATCACCTCTACTCCAGCCCTCGCGTCTACCTGCGCGAGCTGCTGCAGAACGCCGTCGACGCGATCTCCGCGCGCCGCCTGCTCGACCCGGACGCCCCGGCCGCCATCACCGTGCGCGCCGCCGAGACGCTCACCGTCACCGATACCGGCGTCGGCCTGACCGAGGAGGACGTGCACACCTTCCTCGCGACGATCGGGCGCAGCTCCAAGCGCGGCGCCGACGGCGGGATCGACGGCGCGGGCCTGGCGACCGCCCGCGGCGACTTCATCGGGCAGTTCGGCATCGGCCTGCTGGCCTGCTTCGTGGTCGCGGACGAGATCACCGTCGTGACCCGCTCGGCAAGGACGAAGGACGCACCCGTCATCGAGTGGCGCGGCCACTCCGACGGCCGCTACACCATCCGCACCCTGCCCTCCGGCGCCAAGCCGGAGCCGGGCACGACGGTCACCCTCGCCCCGCGCGCCGACGCGCGCGAGTGGACCCGGCACGACCAGGTGGTCCGGCTCGCCCGGGACTTCGGCAGCCTGCTGCGCTACGACGTCACCGTGCAGGACGCGCACGGCGGCGCGCTGCGGGTCAACGAGACCCCGCCGTGGGCGGCGCAGCACGCCTCCCCGCTGGCGCGCCGCGAGGCGTACACGGAGTTCTGCCGCAGCACCTTCGACTTCGCCCCGCTCGACACCATCGAGCTGGAGCTGCCGGTCGTCGGCCTGCGCGGCGTCGCCTACGTGCTGCCGGACGCCGCCCCGCCGTCGCGCCGGGCCGGGCACCGGGTGCATCTGAAGGGCATGCTGCTCTCCGACCAGGCGGACGAACTCCTGCCCGAATGGGCTTTCTTCGTCCGTTGCGTCGTCGACACCGACGCGCTGCGCCCGACCGCCTCGCGCGAGGGCCTCTACGCGGACGAGACGCTCGCCGCCGTCCGCGACGCCCTCGGCGCGCGGATCCGCGAGTGGCTGACGGGGCTGTCCGCGACCGACCCGGCGCTGCTGCACCGGTTCATCGGCGTGCACCACCTGGCGGTCAAGTCGCTGGCCCGGTACGACGACGAGCTGCTGAAGATGCTGCTGCCGTGGCTCCCGTTCGAGACCACGGACGGCAACGTCACGCTCGACGAGTTCGCCCGCACCCACCCGGTCATCCTGGTGACCCGCACCGTCGAGGAGTTCCGGCAGGTCGCGCCCGTCGCCGGCGCCGCCGGGCTGGGCGTGATCAACGGCGGCTACACCTACGACCGCGACCTGGTGCACCGCCTCCCGGAGATCCGGCCTGGCAGCTCCGTCGCCGACCTGGACCCCGGCACGGTCACCGCGCACCTCGACTCCGTCGACCCGGCCGCCGAGCTGGCCGCGTCCGCGTTCCTGGCGATCGCCCGCGAGGTCGTCGGGCGCTTCGACTGCGACGTGGCGCTGCGCAGCTTCCACCCGACCAACGCCCCCGCCCTGCTGCTGGACAACCGCGAGGCGCGCCACGAGCGTTCGCGCGCGCAGCTGGCCCAGGAGGCGGACGGCCTGTGGGCGGACATCCTCGGCTCGCTGCGCGCCGAGACGCCGCGCGCCCAGCTGGTGCTCAACCACCTCAACCCGCTGGTCCGCCGCGCCGCCACGATCACCCACCGGGAGCTCGCGGTGACGGCCGTGGAGGCCCTGTACGGGCAGGCGGTGCTGCTGACCCGCCGCCCCCTGCGGGCCAGCGAGAGCGCGCTGCTCAACCGGTCCTTCATCAGCCTGCTCGACCACGCCATGCTCGGACACGAACAGCAGGGACACCCGCAGCGGGGACACGAGGCACAGAACGGTTCCGGGACGGAGAACGAGGCGTGAGCGTGGACACCCCCGAGGCTCTGGCCCAGGCGCTGCGCGCCAACGACGAGCGCCCCTACGGCAAGCAGCGCACCGTCACCGCCGAGGAGTTGGCGGAGGCGGCCGAGCAGCTGCACGAGAGCGGGCGGCTGGACGACCCGGAGCTGCTCGTCGTCGCCCTGATGGACCTCCAGGAGGCGTACACCTACGACGCCGAGCAGCGGAAGTCGCCGGTGGTCTTCGCCAAGGTGCTGAAGCTGTGGGACACCAAGCCCGAGGCGTTCAACGAGTGGGCCCGCACCCAGCTGTTCTGGCGGTTCAAGTGGGTCGCCTCGGCGCTTCGCGGGCTGCCCGAGGTGCCGCTCGAGTCGGTGCGCCGCTGGGACGAGGAGATGAAGTCCCGCTACGTGAAGGCGGAGCTGGGCCTCCAGCCGTACTACGCGCAGCGCTTCTACCTGGCCTGGCATCTGGGCGGCCCGGACGACGCGGGCGTCGAGGACGCCTTCGAGCTGTGGACCGCCCGGCCGCGCACCCGCTACAGCGACTGCGTCGCCTGCGAGCTGCGCAGCCGCGCCGACTTCCACGCCCACCGCGGCGAGGACGCGCGGGCGCTGGAGATCTGGAAGCCCGTCCTGGAGGGCGAGAGCACCTGCAGCGAGGAGCCGTGGTCCAGCCACGCCCACGCGCTGCTGCCGTTCGTCCGCGCGGGCCGCCTCGACGAAGCGCGCTCCAGCCACCTGGTCGGCTACCGCTTCTCGCGCGGCAAGACCAGCCAGACCACCGAGATCGGCCTGCACGTGGAGTTCTGCGCGCTGACCCGCAACGAGGCGCGCGGCCTGGAGATCCTGGCCGAGAACCGCGACCTGTGGGCCACCGAGGGCAATCCGCTGGGCCTGCTCAACTTCCGTTCCGGCGTGCAGTTGCTGCTCACCCGCCTGGACGCGGACGGCCATGGCGAGCTGCCTGTCAGCGGCCCGCCTGGCGAGAACTGGACGGTCGCCTCGCTGCTCGCGCACGTCCGCGCGCTGAACGAGGAGCTGGCCGGCCGCTTCGACGCGCGCAACGGCACCGACGGCGTCGGCACGCGCATCCGCGCCCGCGTCGGCCAGCAGCCGCTGCTGGCCGAGCCGTTGGCGCTCGGCGTCCGCGCGCCGGGCCTCCCCGGGGCGCACACCCCCGCCGCGACACCCGTCCGTCCCGCGCCGGTGGCGGCCGAGACACCGCAGGACTTCGCCGAACTGGTGAGCAGGGCACGCGAGTTGTACCGCGCGGGCCACCCCGACGCGGACGCGTTCTGGCTGCGCGTGGCCGAGCGGATCGACGCCGAGGAGTTCGTCCTCCCCGATGACGCCGGGATCGGCCCGCTCGCGCTGCTCCGCGCGGAGGTCGCGCAGCAGCGCGCCGCCGAGGCGATGGAACGCCGCGACCGCGCCGCCGCCCGCACCGAGATGGAGCGCGCCGTCGCGCACTTCACCGAAGCGGCCCGCGAGGACCGCCGCATCGCCGCGCAGGCCCGCCTGGCGGTCGTCGACGCGGAACCCGACGGCGGCCGCACGGACTGGGCGTCCCTGGACCGACTCCGGGACGCAGCAGCCGCCCTGCGCGCAACGAACCCCGCCACCGACCCGGACAGCCTCCTCACCGTCCTCCAGAGCCGCACCTACGCGGCCCACCACGCCCTCTACCGCGCCCTCCAGGCCGCAGACGAGCGGGCGGAGGCCACAGCCGACGCTGCCGCACAGCTGGCGGAGCCCACGCAGGCCACGGATGCCAAGGCAGCCGCAGGAGCCGCAGCCGGGGCGCCCGCCCCGGACCATGCCGCTTCGGACCGTGCTGCTTCGGACGCTCCCGCCCCGGGCGCAGAGGCCGTCGCTGAGGCCCCGGGCCATGAGAGCTCGGGCCGTGAGGCCCCGGGCGAGCCGGCCGTCACGGCTCCGTCCGCCGCCGAGGGGGCCGTGTGCGGTCCCGCCGCCGAGACCGTGGCCGCTGGCGCGCAGAGCGTCGAGCAGGCTCTCGCCCTCTTCGAGGCGGAGAACGGCGCGTTCCAGCAGGCGGCCGCCGGGTTCGGGATGGGGCACCGGGTCTCGCTCGCGCTGCAGTACCGGGCGGACATCGCCGCGCGGATGGGGCGGCTCGACGAGGCCGAGCAGGCGTTGGCGGAGGCGCTGCGGCTGCTGGAGGAGGTGGAGCAGCCGTGGCGCGCGCCGCGTGCGCTGGTGTTGCTGGGGCAGATCCGGATGCAGCAGCAGCGGCCGCAGGAGGCGGTCGAGGTGTTCCACCGCGCGCTGGGCGAGTCCGCCCGCTGGCCGGACGCGTCGTTCCCGTACGGACCGGCCCACATGATGCTGGGCCAGGCCTGCGCGATGGTCGGCGACACCAACGGCGCGGTCCGCGCGGTGACCGAGGCCGCCGCCCGTTTCGACCGCGCCGGCGACACCGAGAACGCCGTGCCCGCGCGGCTGAACCTGGCCAACCTGCTGCGCCGCAGCGGCCGCACCGCCGACGCGGTGGCCGTGCTGGAGTCCGCGCTGGCGGACGCGGAGGCCACGACGCCGGACGACGCCGAGGGCTGGGAGAGGCTCCACGCCCAGCTGCGGCTGGACCTCGCACGCGGTCTCGGCGCGCTGGGCGAGCACCGCGACGCCGCCGAAGAGTTCCTCCGGCTCGCGGACGCCGTCTCGGGCTGGGAGGACCAGGACGTCCACACCATGGCCGCCTGCGAGGCGACCGGCGCGCTGGCGGAGGCGGGTCGTCTCGACGCCGCCCGCGCGGCGCTGGAACGGGCGCTCGCCTCCCACACGGTCGCGCCGCGCGCCGACCAGATGGCGGCGACGCTGCGCGACTTCGCCCGGCAGCTCATGGAGGCGGGCGGCCCGGACGCGCTGGACGAGGCACTCGCCCGGATCGCGGACTCCGAGCGCGTCGGCGCGGACGCGGTCGCCGCAGGACACGGCGTGACGAGCTGGTTCGTCACCGGGGCCGCGCACTACGAGCGGGGCCGCGCCCTCGCTGAGGCACGACGGCCGGAGGAGGCGCTGGCTGCGTTCGAGCAGTCGATCGCGGTCTACACGGCGGTCGGCCGCGAGGCCGAGGAACCGCGCGCGGAGTCGCTGCGGCTGGCGGCCATCGTCGAGGCCGGTCCGCTGGAGCGCCGCGACGCCGCGCTGCAGCGCCTGGGCGCGGGCGTCACCCGCTGCGAGCAGGCGGGGCTGGCGCAGGCGGCGAAGATTCTCGCCGGTCTGCGCGACCGGATCGCCGCGCAGACCGGCTGACCCGACCGACTCCGGCTCAGCCGGCGTCGCTCCGGGCCTCGACGGCGCGCAGGACGGCCACCATGTCCTGCGCGCCGTGGCCCAGTTCCGCCGTCTCCGCGTACAGCGCGTGGCAGACGTCCAGCAGCGGCGAGGCGATGCCCGCCGCCCGCGCCGCCTCGACGATCAGGCGGTTGTTCTTGAGCACGTCCAGGATGCCCGCCTGGACCGAGAAGTCACCGTCCGTCAGTTTCGCCGCCTTGAGGCGGGAGACCGCGCTCGCCATCGGGCCGGCGTCCAGGATGTCGCGCAGCAGCGCGGGGTCGAGGCCGTGTCGCGCGGCGAAGTGGAACGACTCGGCGAGGCCGGTGACCGTGGTGATGAGGAAGACGTTGACCGCGAGCTTCATCAGCAGCGCGCCCGGCACCGGCCCGCACGCGAACGCTTCTCGGCACAGCGGCGCGAGCAACGGCCGCACCTGCGCCACCGCGTCCGGCTCCCCGGCGAGCATCGCGACCAGCTGCCCCTGCTCGGCCGGGACCCGGGAGCCGGAGACGGGCGCCTCGACGTAGCGGCCGCCGGCCGCGCGGATCTCCGCCTCCAGGACCCGTGACCACCGTGGCTCGGCGGTTCCCATGTGCACGATCGTGCGCCCGGCGACGCGCTGGGCGAACTCCGCCGTCCCGCGTGCCAGTATCGCGTCGGCGACGTCCGCGTCGTACGGCATCAGCAGCACGGTCCGCGCGTCGCGGAACACCTCCGCCGGCTCGGCGGCGACGCGCGCGCCCGCCGCGCGCAGCGGCTCGGTCCGGGCGGGGGTGCGGTTCCAGACGACCAGCTGCGTGCCCGCACGCGCGAGGTTGAGGGCCATCGGCCCGCCCATGACCCCCAGCCCGAGAAATCCCACCGGATCCGACATCGCCGCACCCTGCCCTTCCGTGCGTTCGCGGGCCGTCTCCCGACCCTTGCACCTCTATGACCACCGTCATAATAATGGACCTATGACAGCCGTCATGGAACCCCAGGTCGGCCTCCTCCCCTGGCGCATCACCCCGATCCGCCCCGAGGACCGTGCCGACGTGCACCGCCTCTTCGCCGCCTGCTCGGTCGCCTCCGTCCGGCACCGGTTCCGGGCCCCACTGCCCGCCTTCCCCGCCCGCCACCTGGACGAGCTGCTCGCCGGACCGCCCGAGCGCCACGACGCCCTGGCCGTGCGCGCCGGGGCGAGCAGGGAGCTGGTCGCGCTCGGCAGTCTCGCCCTCCCGTACGGCCCGACCGACGGGGGCACCGCCGAGCTGGGCCTGCTGGTCGTCGACGCCTGGCAGCGCCGGGGCCTCGGCCGGGCCCTGACCGCCGCCCTGATCGAACGCGCCGCGTGCCGCGGGGTGACCCGGATCGTCGCCGAGGTAGAGCACGGTCGCGGCCGCCTGCTGACCGCCCTCACCCGCGGCCTCACCCTCGTCCGCAGAACCGTCGACCGTGACGGACTCACCGGGATCTACGCGATCCCGGACGGCCCCTTCGCCGATCCCGCCGCGCGCCCGCCCGTCTATAGGCTGGAGCCATGACCGAGCACGGGACGCGCGTGTACTCGCCGCGCGAGCGCATGGTGTTCAGCGCCGCGCAGCTGATCCGGCGCGACGGCGTGGGCGCCACCGGCATGCGCGACGTCGCCGCGCATGCCGACGCCCCGCGCGGGTCGCTGCAGCACTACTTCCCCGGCGGCAAGGAGCAGCTGGTCGGCGAGGCCGTCACCTGGGCCGGCAACTACGCGGCGCGGCGCGTCACCCGCAACCTCGCCGCGCTGCCGGCCGACGACCGGCGCCCGAGTCGGCTCTTCGCCGCGCTGATCTCCCAGTGGACCGAGGAGTGCCTGGCGACCGACTTCGCGTTCGGCTGCCCGGTCGCGGCCGTGACCGTCGACTGCGCCGACACCACGGACTCCGCGCGCACCGCGGCCGCCCAGGCCTTCGACTGCTGGCGCCGGCCCCTCGCCGCGGCCCTGACCGAGCTCGGCGTCCCACAGGCGCGCGGCGCCTCGCTCGCGACGCTCATGGTCAGCACCCTGGAAGGCGCGCTGCTCATCGCCCGCGCGGAGCGCGACACCCACGCCCTGACCACGGTCTCGGCGGAGCTCGGCCCGCTGCTCGACGCCGCAGTGATGTAGGCCATGGCACTCAGTGCCTTGGCAGATGGCACTGAGTACCCTTATCGTGCGAGTAACCGGCCGCGCCGTAGGACGACGTGGTGGCCAGTTCACTGAGTCA
>NZ_BBPP01000019.1:12803-141261 GCF_000787835.1 Streptacidiphilus melanogenes | reverse complement strand
AGGAGCACCATCTTCATGACCGAGACCCCCACGCCCGCGTCCCTCGGCTGGTCCATGCCCGCCGAGTGGGCTCCGCACGACCGCACCTGGATGGCCTTCCCGACCTCGAACGAGACCTTCGCGGGCGACGAGCTCCACCTGGCCCGCCAGGCCTGGGCGAACGTGGCCAACACGATCGTGCGCTACGAGCCGGTCACCCTCGTCGTCAACACCGGCGAGGCGGAGGCCGCGCGCGGCTACCTCTCCCCCGAGGTCGAGATCGTCGAGCGCCCGCTGGACGACGCCTGGATGCGCGACATCGGCCCCACCTTCCTCACCGACGGCAAGGGCGGCCTCGCCGCGGCCGACTGGATCTTCAACGGCTGGGGCGCTCAGGAGTGGGCCAGCTGGGAGAACGACCAGCACATCGCCGAGCACGTCGTCGAACTGACGGGCGTCCAGCGCTTCGCCTCGCGCCTGATCAACGAGGGCGGCGGCATCCACGTCGACGGCGAGGGCACCGTCCTGCTGACCGACACCGTGCAGCTCGGCGAGGGCCGCAACAGCGAGTGGACCCGTGAGGAGGTCGAGGCCGAGATCCACGCGTTCCTCGGCACCACCAAGGCGATCTGGGTCCCGCGCGGCCTGACCCGCGACTACCAGCGCTTCGGCACCCGCGGCCACATCGACATCGTCGCCGCGTTCCTGCGCCCCGGCACCGTCGTGGTCCACAGCCAGCCGGACCCCAAGCACCCCGACCACGAGGTCACCAAGGAGATCGCCGCCCTGCTGCGCGCGTCCACGGACGCCAGGGGCCGCGCCCTGGAGGTCATCGAACTCCAGGCCCCCACCGTCCTCTTCGAGGAGGACGGCGAGCCGGTCGACTACTCCTACATCAACCACTACCTCTGCAACGGCGCCGTCGTCCTCTGCGCCTTCGACGACGCCCGCGACCAGGCCGCCGCAGAGGTCTTCGCCCGCATCTTCCCCGACCGCAAGGTCGAACTCGTCGACGCCCGCGAGATCTTCGCCAACGGCGGCGGCATCCACTGCATCACCCAGCAGCAGCCCCGCCCCTGACGGTCACGACCGACACCCCCGACCGGGCCCGGCCGCCGCGCGAGGATCGCGGGGACCGGGCCCGGTCGCACGCCCCCGCAGGAGGGGCCGTTCTCAGCTCGGCAGGCCGCTGGGCAGGTCCGTGGGCAGGTCGCTCGGGAGGTCCGTGGGGAGGTCGGTCGGGAGGTCGGTGGGGAGGCCGGTCGGGAAGCCCGAGGGGAGTGCGGTGGGAAGTCCGGTGGGCAGGCCGCTCTTGAGGACGGACTGCACCGCCTCGGTCACGAGCTTGGCGTAGGTGACGGCGTCGATCCCGTTGCACGCCGACGGCCTGGTGACGGACGGGGTGGCGTCGGAGACGGAGCTGCCGGAGACCTTCAGCTGGGCAACGAGCGCGGTCTCGCAGGACGCGGTGCTGCCCGAGGAGGCTGAGCCGCCGCTGGAGGAGCAGGCGGAGAGGCCGAGAACGGTGGCGGCCGTGGCCGCCACCGTGAGGGCGATGGTGCTGGAACGCATGGTGGATCCCCCCGGTGGTCCGATCTGTTTCGCTCCTGCCACGGTATCGGATGACAACTGGTCAGTCCCGGTCCAGCTGAGGGGCATTGGCGACAAATCGTCCCGCCGCGTACCGGTCAACCGATACGCTTGAACAGCACGATCGCTCGCTGTGGCGCTGGAGGGAACTCGTATGAGCGCTACCGGAATCGACATCGCCTGGGACCGGCCCTCGATCGCCGAGATCAAGGCCACCGGTGCGACCTGGGTGGCCCGGTACTTCTCCAACGATCCGACCAAGAACCTGACTTCCACCGAGGTGAACGACTACCACGCGGCCGGGCTCGGCATCGTGACCGTCTGGGAGAGCACGGCAGGCCGCGCACTCCAAGGGCACAGCGCCGGGGTCGCCGACGCCGACGCGGCATGGTCGCAGCGCGCCGGCGTGGGGCTTCCGGACACGACGGTGGTCCACTTCGCCGTCGACACCGACACCGACTGGGCCTCCGTGGAGGCCTACTTCCAGGGCGTGCAGTCGGTCCTGGGCAGTGCCCGGACGGGCGTCTACGGCGGGCTGCGCGTGATCCAGGGCGCCCACGCGGCCGGGCTGCGCTACCTGTGGCAGACGGTCGCCTGGTCCGGCGGTGTCTGGGCCTCCTTCGCGACCATCCGCCAGCCCGGCGGCACCACCCTCAGCGGCGGCGCCGACTACGACACCGCCGAGGCCGCCGACTTCGGCCAGTACCCGCGGCCGGTCCCGCCGCCGCAGCCCACTCCCGCGCCCGCGCCCAGCTTTCTGGAGGAAGAAGTGCTCGCCTACCTGCCGCCGCTCGCGCCGAACACCGATGCCGACATCCCCGTGGAGCCCGCGGGCACCCTGACCGCGCCGGGCGGAGCCGCCCGCAACGGCCCGCTCTGGCTCTGCCTGGCCGCCCAGGGCGCGGACGGGACGGTCGCGGTCTCCATGCGGACCGCCAAGGGGTGGTCGGCGGCGACCCGGTACCCGGTGACGCTCGCGGGCGGCAAGATCGTCCTGACGCTGCCGACGGACGGCTCCGTCGACGTCGTCCGGGTCACCCCCACCGTGCCGCTGCTCGGCTACGTGACCGGACGGCAGGTCGCCTGACCGGCCTGGGCCCGCTCCTGGTGCTTTACTGGTCCCCGGCGGTTTGAACAGCATTCGAAGCCTACGAAGCATGCGAGGCTGTGCCGCCGGAACGGCAACAGGAACCGAGAGGGGCTGAGCGGGAGTGGTCCGAGCGTCCGCGCGTCGGCCGGCCAGGCCACGCGAGGAGGTCTTCGCCACGGCCATGGCCGCCATCGCCCGGCAGGGCCTGGCCGGGGTGACGATGGCCGCCCTGGGCAAGGAGCTCGGGATGAGCGGCGGCCACCTGCTGTACTACTTCGGCAGCAAGGACCAGCTGCTGCTGGAGACCCTGCGCTGGAGCGAGTCCCAGCTCGGCGAACGTCGCCGCGAGCTGCTCGCCGACGACGCCCCGGCCACCGAGCGGCTGCGCGCCTTCACCGCGCTGTACCTGCCCACCGGGCCCGGCGATCCCCGCTGGACCCTCTGGGTGGAGGTGTGGGGGCGCTCGCAGGCCAGCGCGGAGATCCGGGCGGGGCAGGTCGAGATCGAGGCGGTGTGGCGCGAGGACCTCGTCGCCCTGCTGCACGAGGGCGTCCGCGCGGGAGAGTTCCGCGAGGTCGATCCCCCGCGCTTCGCGGTGCGCCTCGGCGCACTCCTGGACGGCTTCGGCACGCCGATCGTGGTCGGCCTGCCCGGGGCCAGCCCGGAGGCCGCGCTCGGGCACGTCGAGGACTACCTCCGCGAGGCCCTCCTCGCCCGCTGAACCGCGCCGCGGCAGCGACTGTCCGGGCCGATCGCACCCGGCGGCCGCCCTGTTGCCCCGGGATGCCCTGAGCTGCACCGTCCGTGCACGAAGCCTGTGGCAGAACGCATGGACGAGGGTTCGCCGCATCGCATACCATCGGCCGCCAGCCGCGCGGCGAGGAGCGCGGAACCAGCCAAGGGGATCTCCCGTGCTCTGCCCGTCCTGTTCGGCCGCCGCGCTCGACGCGTACGGCCGCTGCCCCCACTGCGGCTTCTCGGCGGCTCCGCCGGTCCAGCCCTACGCCGCGTACTACCCGCGGCCGACGCTCATCTCGCCGACCGCACCGGCCGGCGTCGGTCTCGCCGCGCAGATCCTCATCGCCGTCGCCGGCCTGGCGGCCCTGATCTCCTTCGGCCTGAACATCTGGGCGTTCACGGTCGCCAAGGCCGCATACGACGCCGGGCCCGCGAACGTGGACACGGACGCCGTCACCGCAGCCGGCGGCGTCGCGGGAATCCTCGTCTTCTTCAGCCTGCTGCTGGGGCTCGCGACCGGCATCGTCTTCATCGTCTGGTTCTACAAGTCCGCGAACCTGGCCGCGATCCTCGCCCCCGGCCGCCAGGCGCTCAGCCCCGGCTGGGCGATCGGCGGCTGGTTCATCCCGCTCGGCTGGTTCGTTCTCCCCCGCATCGTCGCGGGCGGCGTGTGGCGCGCGTCGATCCCCCTCCAGTCGCAGCCGGTCCTGCGCACTCCGCGCACGTACCTGGTGACCTGGTGGTGGCTCAGCTTCTGCGTCGGCCAGCTGCTGCTGGCGACGCCGGTCAACACGACCCGCGGCGACCTGGTCTCCTGGGGGGACCTGGTGGGCTCGTACAGCATGAGCGGCGTCGCCGACCTGTGCCGCGTGGCCTCGGCGGTCCTGGGCATCGTGATGATCCGCAAGCTGACGCAGATGCAGCAGATCCGCATCCTCCAGGGCCCCGGCGTCGGCCACCCCTACGCGTCTCCCGTCATCGCCAACGCCCCGTACGCGGCCTACGCCGAGCCCGCGCCCGCCGCGCCGTTCGGCGTCGCCGCGCCGCTCCCGGGCCAGGCCGGGCCGTACGGCCCCGCCATGGGCACCCCCTACGCGCCGTCGCACCCGCAGGCCGCCCCGCAGTCCGGGTACACGCCGAGCGTGCCGCAGCAGGCCGCTCCCCCGCGGCAGGACGCCCTTCCGCCGACCCTGGCCGAGCCGACGGCCGCACCGGCGGCCCAGCCCCCTGCCGAGCCTCTCGCCCCGCCCGTCACCCCGCCGGTTGTCGCACCCGCCACCGAGCCGCTGCCCGTCGCCGAGGCCGCGCCCGAGGACGCCGTTCCGACGGACGCCACGCCGACCGACGCTGTCCCGACCGATGCCGCGCCGACCGATGCCCTGCCGGGCGACGTGCCCACCGCCGTCCTGCCGCGCCAGGTGTCGAAGGACCGGCCCACCGTCCTGCTCACGGCGGTCGCCGCCACCCCGCAGGACCCCGAGACCACGACGCCTGAGACCGCCACGTCCGAGATCACCATGCCGGCTGCCGGCGACGCCGGTGAGCTCGGCGGGTTCGCCGAGCAACCGAAGCCCGAGCCGCACGACGACTGACCGGCGCGCCTCAGTCCTCCCAGATGGCCGCGGCCGTCCGGTCCCCCGAGTGGCCGGACGCCCGCGCCTGGATCTGCCGCAGGAAGTCCACGCCCGTGGGCGGGTGGGGATGCGACCAGTGCTCCGCCAGCAGCGCGGCGATCCCGGGCTCGGCGCGCAGCGGTGTCGCCAGTCCCTCCGTGCACAGCAGCAGCACATCGCCGGGCTCGGGCACGACCGCGCGGAACCGGAAGCGTCCCGGCTGCTGCGCTGCCGCGTCCTCGCCGTCGGGCTCTGCGGCGAGGCGGCGCCCGGCGTAGGCGTCGTACCAGGCGTCGTCGCCAAGCAGGAGCAGCGCGCCGGGACCCGTGCCGAAGCCCGCCCGAAGACGGTTGGTCGGGTCGAGCGGCGCCAGCACCGCGTGGATCGCACCGTCCGGACCGAGCCCGCGCGCAGCGCGCGCGGTGAGCCGCTGCAACCCGAAGCGGAGCTGCTCCTGCGCGCCCTGCCGCAGGTCCGCCAGCAGTCCCGTCCGGCTGCGGCCCACGGACGCGACCAGCAGTCGGACCGCCTCCTCCGCTCCGGGGCCCGCGCCAACGGCCGTCACCAGCAGTCCGTCGGCGCCGTCGCCGAACCTCACGACGATCATCCGGTCCGCGCGCGGCGCTCCCAGCGCCCGCGCCTCCTCGCCCCGGGCGCTCGCGGCCCGCAGCGTCATGCTCCCGTGCCGCGCCAGCTCCAGCACCGTGTCGGACACGAGGCTGCCGAGATCGTCCGGGTCGGCTTCCGGCAGCGCGTCAGGCTCCGGCAGCGGCGACCCCGCCGCCGGCCGACTTCGACCCCAGCGCAGCGCGGCCCCGTCGGGCAGCGTCGGGGTAGGCACGTGCGGCGGCGGTCCCACCCGACGGCCGCCGGCGGCCGACGGCCCGGCCTCCGGGGGCGCCTCGGAAGCGGGCTCGGAAGCGGGCTCCTGCGCGGGCGGCGTCGGAACGCGCGGATCCGCACGCAGATCCGGGCGAGGGTCGGCGGCGGGCGGCACCGCCTCGGCCTGCGCGCCTACCGACGGGTCCAGCACCTCCCGGCCCCGGTCCCACTCCGGATCCAGGTCCAGGTCGGGTTCCGACGCCCGCACGGGCTGCGGCTCCGAGCGCGGCGCGATCACGCGCGGGTCCGGGAGCGGGGGCGGCGGCGGAACCACCGGAACGGGTGGAACCTCGGGCATCGGCGGGATACCCGGAACCTCAGGGGTGTCCGGGACCTTCGGCGCGTCCGGGACGCGCGGGGTGTCCGGGACGCGCGGGGTGTCCGGGGTCGGTGGCAGATCCTCGTCGTCCACCGGTGTGCGCGGCTGCGGGGTGACGGCTTCTGTCGCCTCGTCCGCGCCGATCGCGCCGAGGGCGGAGGCGAACCAGTCGTCGACCGTGCCCGTGCTGGGGCGGTGCGTCGCCTCCCGGTCCGCCGGGTCGTACACGGCGTCCCACCAGGCGTCCTCCGCCTGGGCCGTGGGCCTCGGCACGCCGTGGTCACGTGGGTCGCTCATGGTGCTGACGCCTCCGTCCGGCTCCGGGATCGACGCCATTCTCCACGCGCGACGGCTCCGCCAAGCCAGGAACCGGCGAATCAGAACCTGTCCGGAGCAAGCGAACGACGGATTCCGGACAATGGTCGAACGGCGTTCCGCTCTCCGGCTACCGGCCGACCGGCAGGTCGAGGCATGATGATCGCTGCAGACACGCGCGTCGCGCGACAGGGCGTGCAGGAGCGCGGAGGAGGTGGAACGCAGGGTGCTGGAATTCGTCGGCCTCGACGAACGGGCCGAGTCGGTCTACCGCGCGCTGCTGTCCGCCGGCGCCGCGACGCCCGAGGCTCTCGGTGAGCGACTCGCGCTCCACCCCTACCCGGTCCAGCAGGCCCTGACGCAGTTGGAGGCGGCCGGGCTCGCCGCCGCGTCCGCCTCGCTGCCCGACCACTACGTGGCGGCGCCCCCGGGGGTCGCGCTGGCCCCCGCGCTGTCGCAGCGGCGACACGAACTGCACGAGGCCGAGCGCGTCGTCGAGCTGCTGGCGGACGAGTACCGCCGCACCGGCGCGGCCGCCTCGGGCGCGGCCGACCTGGTCGAGGTGGTATCCGGGGTCTCCGCGCTGCGGCACCGGTTCGAGCAGATCCAGCTCGGCACCGAGAGCGAGCTGCTGGCGCTGGTCACCGACGCACCGGTCGCGGTGGGACCGGAGGAGAACGGCGCCGAGGACATCGTCGTCGCCCGCGGCGTCGTGCACCGGACGGTGCTCGCGCGCGACCGTCTCGCCGACGCGTCGATGATGGACGCGCTCACCCTGGCCCTGGGACGCGGCCAGCAGGTCCGTGTGGCCGAGCGGGTGCCGACCAAGCTGGTGATCTCGGACCACAGACTCGCGATGCTCCCGCTGCTCGCCCTCGGCACGCCGGGCGAGCCCTCCGCCCTGCTGGTGCGGGCACCGGGCCTGCTGGAAGCGCTGATCGGGCTGTTCGAGCAGTGCTGGCAGACGGCGTCCCCGGTGCGGTTCAGCGCGGAGACGGCCGGCGGCGTGGAGGTGGACGCGGACCAGCCGGACCCCGTCGATCTCCAGATCGTCTCGTTGCTGCTCACCGGCCTCACCGACGCGAGCGTCGCCAAGCAGCTCGACCTGGGACTGCGCACCGTCCAACGGCGCGTCCAGCGCCTGATGACGCTGACCGGCGTCAGCACGCGCCTGCAGTTGGGCTGGCACGCGTACGAGCGGGGTTGGGTCGCCCGTTAGGCTTCGCCCATGCCAGAACCTGTCGATCATGCCGCCCAGGGGTCCCCGTCGAACGGGCAGCCCGTGGAGACGGCCCAGGTCCAGCGCCTCACCGATGCGGTGACCCGCCTGCGCCGCGCGCTGCGCAGCAGCATTCGCACGGACTACCCGTGGGAGGCCCTGCCGATGGCGCAGGTCGAGCTCCTGCAGACCCTCGCCGCGGCGGGCCCGCTGCGCGTGGGCGAGCTCGCCGCGCACCAGCGCCTCGCGCCCAACACCGTCAGCGGCCTGGTGGGCCGTCTGCTCGAGTCGGGCTTCGTCGACCGCCAGAACGACCCCGGCGACCGCAGGACGGCCCGCATCGGGCTCACCGACGCGGGCCACCGCCAACTGGGCGACTGGCAGCGGGCCCACGAGCGCCGCCTCGCCACCGCGTTGGCGGCGCTGGCGCCGGAGGACAGCGCCGCGGTGCTCAACGCCCTGACGGGGCTGGAGAATCTGGCAGCGGCCCTGGGCGAGGACAGCGCCCCGGCGCACTAGACCCGGACAGGGCCCAGGCCCTGCCCGGCGCCCGGTGCCGCGACCAGTGCCGCGCCCGCGAGCCTCTGCTCGGTCGGCCGCGGCGTCGTGGGGCACCTCCCGGCGAAGGCTGGGCAGTGCGTGTGCCAGACGTCACGGCAGGGAAAAGACCGGCGGGCGCTGCCCTGGCGGCGGGGAGCGTCAGCGGCCCTCGAGGCCGAGCAGCGTCTGCTTGGCCTCCAGGCCTGCCGCGAAGCCCGTCAGGGAGCCGTCGCTGCCGACCACGCGGTGGCAGGGGCGGAGGATCAGCAGCGGGTTGGCGCCCACCGCTCCGGCAACCGCCCGGACGGACGTGGGCGGCAGGCCCGCCGCCTGTGTCAACTCCTTGTAGGTGACGGTGGCGCCGTAGGGGACGTCGTCGAGTGCGCGCCAGACCCGGTGGCGGAACTCGCTGCCGGCCGGCGCGAGCGCGAGGTCGAACTCCTTGCGCGCGCCTGCGAAGTACTCGTCGAGCTGGGCGACCGCGCCAGCGAGGAGGTCCGGGTCTCGAATCCAGGACGGGTCCGGCTCGACCGTGCGGCCCTTCTGCACGGGCGCGTAGACGGAGGTGAGCCGTCCCTGCTCGTCCGACGTCAGTTGCAGTCGGCCCAGCGGGGAGTCCATCGTCGTGTAACGGGTCATCACTTGCTCTCTTTCGCATAGGCCTTGTGGGAGCGCGCCGAGGCGGCGGCCTCGGACGCGGCGACCCAGAGGTGGTGCACGGCGTACGAGCGCCACGGCCGCCACGCGTCGCTGTCCGGCTCGGCAGCCGGACCCACCGGCGCGCCCGCCGCCCGCAGGCCGTGGCGGACGCCGATGTCGGTGGGCAGGTAGGCATCCGGATCGGCCAGAGCGCGCATCCGGACGTAGCTGACGGTCCACGGGCCGATCCCGGGCAGGGCAAGCAGCGCCGCGCCCGCCTCGTCGCGGTCGACGCCCGGATCCAGTCGGACGGTGCCGTCGGCCAAGGCCGCGCAGAGGCCGCGGACGGCGCGTTGGCGGGCGGCCGGCATGGCCAGGTCGGCGGGGTCGGCCTCGGCGAGGCTCGCCGCCGAGGGGAAGAGGTGGGTCAGACCGCCGCTCGGCTCGGGCAGCGGCGCGCCGTAGCGCGCGGCCAGGCGTCCCGCGAGCGTGCGCGCCGCCGCGACGGTGACCTGCTGACCGAGCACCGCACGTACGGCCAGCTCGTGGGCGTCGACGTGGCCGGGCGAGCGGAGCCCGGGACGCTTGGCGACGAGCGCGCCGAGGTACGGGTCCGCGCCGAGCACCTCGGCGACGGCGTCGGGGTCGGCGTCGAGGTCGAACAGCGCGCGCAGCCGCTGCACGGCCGCCGTCAGGTCGCGGACGTTGCCGAGCCGCACCCGCGCGTCCAGCCAGCCCTGCGGCTTGGACGGCTCGTCGACCTCGGCAACGCCGGGGCCGCCGGGCAGGGCGAGCGTGCGCCGGTAGGTGCGGGCGCCTCCGCCGTCGCGCGGCACCATCTCCTCGACGCCCGGCACCGCACGCAGCCCCAGGAAGTCGAAGACGGCGGCGGCGTCGAACGGCTGACGGTGTGCCAGCCGCAGCGGTATGACGCCCTGCACGACGCTGCGGCGGCCCCGCTGGGCGCGCAGCTCGGTCGGCGTCATCGCGTACACCTCACGGATCGTGTCGTTGAACTGCCGCACGCTGGAGAAGCCGGCCGCGAACGCGACCTCGGTCGCGCCGAGGTCGGTGGTCTGCAGCAGCAGGCGCGCGGTCTGCGCGCGCTGGGTGCGGGCCAGCGCAAGCGGGCCTGCGCCGAGTTCGGCGTGGAGCTCGCGCGTCAGGTGGCGTTCGCTGTAGCCGAGCCGTGCGGCGAGCCCGGCCACGCCCTCGCGGTCGACCACACCGTCGGCGATCAGGCGCATCGCACGCCCGACGAGGTCGGCGCGGAGGTTCCACTCCGGCGAGCCCGGTGCGGCGTCGGGCCGACACCGTCGGCAGGCCCGGAAGCCGGCAGCCTGGGCGGCTGCGGCGGTCGGGTAGAAATCGACGTTCTCTCGGTTGGGGGTTCTGGCGGGGCAGCTGGGTCGGCAGTAGATGCCGGTGGTCCGCACGGCCGTGTAGAACACGCCGTCGAGACGGGCGTCCTTGCTGCTCACCGCCCGGTAGCAGGCGTCTTCGTGCATCCTCACGCCCTCCAGTCTGCGGCATCGGCGGGCCGTGCACTGGCGGGAATCGGACATGGCAGTGACGGCGGTCCGACTGGCGGGATCTTCACGCTGTACGGCGTTCACGCCACTCGTGGCGGTGCCCGACCGTTCGTGAGAATGAGCTCGTCGCCGGGGGGGACCGGCCGCGAACGACCGACGTACGAGAGCCCATACGAAAACGCAGACGAGGACGAGCCATGACGACGACCAGCACCAGCGCCGCCGAAGCCACCCCCACCGCCACGGGCACCGTGCTCCGGGTGCCCGCCGCCGACCCGGCCGTCGCCGCCGCCCACTATGCCGCTCGGCTCGCCTTCGAGGCCGACGTCTCCGACGTGCACGCCGACCTCGCCGCGGGCGTCGAGGGCGTCGTCGTGGTCGACTCGCGCAGCGACGCCGCCTGGGCGCAGGGCCACATCCCGGGTGCA
Source organism: Streptacidiphilus melanogenes (assembly GCF_000787835.1). GTDB lineage: Bacteria > Actinomycetota > Actinomycetes > Streptomycetales > Streptomycetaceae > Streptacidiphilus > Streptacidiphilus melanogenes. Next base: position 130,377 of record NZ_BBPP01000019.1, on the reverse strand, counting down.
CTCCACATTCCGACCGCCCGCATCGCCGAGCTGGCCCCGTCCCTCGTGGACCGTTCCGCGACGGTCGTCACCTACTGCTGGGGCCCCGGCTGCAACGGCGCGACCCGCGCCGCCCTCGCCTTCGCCCGCCTCGGCTACGCGGTCAAGGAGATGATCGGCGGGTTCGAGTACTGGGTGCGCGAGGGCTTCGCCTTCGAGTCCGCGCACGGCGAGGAGCGGCGTCCGATCGACGACCTGACGGCGCCGGGCTCGGGCATCTCCTGCGCCTGCTGAGCGCTCCGGCGGGCAGAAACGGCCGTGGCCGCCCGGTCGGGCGGCCACGGTCTGTCGTATCGGTTCGGATCACTCGCGATGGTTGCCCTTGGCGCGGGCGAGGCGGCCGCGCTCCTTCCAGACGCGGCGCATCTCGGCGCGCACGCGGGCGTCGGTCCGCGCGGCCATGCGACGGTTCTCGCGCTGGAGCTTGCGGTGGCTCTCCAGCCGCCGATAGGACAACTCGCCGTCGTCCAAGGCCTGCTGAACCGCGCAGTCGGGCTCGCCGTCGTGCCGGCAGTCGGCGAAGCGACAGCGCGCCGCCAACTCCTCGATGTCCGCGAAGACCTGGTGCAGCCCGACCGCGGCGTCGATCACGCCGACGCCGCGCAGGCCCGGGGTGTCGATCAGGACGCCACGGCCGCCGGGCAGCGGCAGCAGCTCGCGGGTGGTCGTGGTGTGCCGGCCCTTGCCGTCGAGGCCGATCGCGCGGACGTCCATCGCGTCCACACCGACGAGCGCGTTGGCCAGGGTCGACTTGCCGACGCCGGACTGGCCGACCAGCACCGTGCCCGCGCCGATGGCGGCGCGGAGTCCGTCCAGGCCTTCGCCCTCGGCCGCGCTGACGACGTGGACCGGGACGCGGGGGGCGATCCGTTCCATGTCCTCGCGGATGAGTTCGGCATCGGTGGCGAGGTCGGCCTTGGTGAGGACGAGCAGCGGCGCCGCCCCGCTCTCCCAGGCGAGGGCGAGGAAGCGCTCGACCCGGCCGAGGTCCGGCTCGACCGCGAGGGAGACGGCGATGACGACGGTGTCGACGTTGGCGGCCAGCACCTGCCCCTCCGAGCGCCGGGAGGCGCCGGAGCGGATCACGGCGGTGCGACGCGGCAGCAGCGACCGGACCTGGTGGCCGATCTCGGCCGCGCCCTGGGCGACGGCCGCCCAGTCGCCGGTGCAGACGATGCGCACCGGGTCGTGCGGGGTGACCAGCGCGGTGTCGGCCCGGATCGTGCCGAGGGGGGTGACCACGTCGCACAGGCCGCGGTCGACCCGGGCGACCCGCCCGGGGATCAGGCCCTGCGCCGCGAACGGCGCGAAGGCGGTCTGCCAGCCCTCGTCCCAGCCGTAGCGGGCGAGGTCAGGCGGAAGTGGGTCGGAAGCAGACGAGGAAGACAAGGAAGGCCCTTCGAAGGGAGGAAAGAGTGATCGACTGCTGCGGGAACAGAGCGGTGTTCATCGCTTCCTCACCTCCTCCGGGTCTTGGGTCCTTGGGCCTCTGGTGCCCTCACGGCTGCGCCGACGCTACCGCCGACGGTTCGAGGCGCGCCACGGGATTTCCACGGGACGGCGCGCAGCCCGTTACTCGTCGCCGCGCTTCTCGGAGTCGAACGGCGGCGGGTAACGCCGGCGGCGGATGCCCTTGGACTGGATGCGGCCCCGCACGTCCTTGTGCGGGAGGAAGTCCGCCCAGCGCTCCGGGTACTCGGCCGGTGCCTCGGACTCGCCCGCCGCTTCGGACGGCGGGGGGTTCGCGGCGCGGTTGCGGTTGGCGGAGCGCCGCGCCTCGGCACGCCTTATGACCTCCATCGCCTCCTCCTCGCGGGCCTTCTCGTTCTCGGCGCGGGCCTGTGCGGTCTCGCGGGTCGGCCACATCCGGTCGATCGCGGCGTTCATGGCCGCGCCGATCAGGACGGCGAGGGCGATGACGCCGATCCACAGCAGCACGGCCACCGGCGCGGCCAGCGAGCTGTAGACGGTGGGGCCCTCGACCGAGTGCACGAGGTACAGCCGCAGGAAGATGCTGCAGACGAAGAAGACGAGCAGGGCCACTATGGCGCCGGGCAGGTCCTCCTTCCACGCGGTCCGCACGGGCACGGCCACGTGGTAGAGCGTGGTCATGAAGAGCACCGAGAGCAGGATCGCGCCGGGCCAGTAGAGGATGTGCACGACGTCGGCGGTGGCAGGGAACCAGTGCACGATCTGGTCCGGCCCGGCGATCACCAGCGGTCCGATGACGGTGCCCGCGATGAGGGCGACGATGTAGAGGCCGAGCGAGAGCAGCCGGGTGTGGACGATGCCGCGCTGGTCCTCGAGCCCGTACATGATGGTGACGGTGTCGACGAAGACGTAGAGCGCTCGCGAACCGGACCACAGGGCGAGCAGGAAGCCGAGCGAGATCAGGTCGGGGCGGCCGCTGCTGAAGACGCTGTTCAACAGCGGCTGAACGGTCTGGTGCACCGAGGCGGGCGTGAGGAAGGTGCTGGCCGCGCGCAGGATGTCCGCTTCCAGCTTGGCGATCACCCCGTGGCTGAGGTAGCCGAGCGTGCCCGCGACGGAGAGCAGCAGCGGCGGGACGGACATGAGCGTGAAGAAGGCGACCTCGGCGGCGAGTCCGGTGACGCGGTACTCGATGCAGGTGTTGGTCGTGTCCTTGATCAGCTTCCAGGCGACGTCCCGGTAGTGGGTTCCGGCCCGGCGGCGGTTCGCGCGCCGACCGCCATGGGCGCGGTGCCGGGGTGTGGGTGAGAGGTCGCCTGCGGGTTGCACGGTGCAAACCTATCGGCCCACAGTGGACTCGCCCGCCGTGCTGCGGCTGCGGCCGCGCCGGTCGGGTCACTGGGGCAGGCGAGTGATCTTCCGAATAATGGACGCCCTCGTCTTGCAGATCGGAACAAGAGGGCCGATCCGGGCTTTCGGGCGAAGCCCCCGGGCTGTGACGACCGGGAAATCCCAGCACTCGGGACAGTTTTGTCCAGATAATGGAAGGTGCTGGACTGCGAAAAGTTCGGCGTGCGAGTCTTCTGCCATGTCTGGTGCCGGAACTGCCCTGGTCGGTCGACTTCACGTCGACCTCGGCCGCATGTCCAGCGCCATCTGTCCGGTGACCTGATACCCCTGCCGCCCCACCGACAGCAAGCCCGACGCCCGCGCACCGCCGCGCGGATCGCGTCGCCCAGGCCGGGTCGCCATCGCGCCGCACGCACCCACGTGCAGGTCAGCGTCGTAGCGCCGGTCGGGGAGAACCACGCTCAGGCCCCGAACCAACTGCCGAAGGACGCACCTCATGGCCGCCACCCCCGCCTCCTCCTCACCGAAGCGCAAGGTGACCCGCCACCGTGGCGAGGGCCAGTGGGCTGCCGGTCACTTCACGCCGCTGAACGGCAACGAGCAGTTCAAGAAGGACGACGACGGTCTCAACGTTCGGACACGGATCGAGACGATCTACGCCCACACCGGCTTCGCCGGCATCGACCCGAACGACCTGCGCGGGCGTATGCGCTGGTGGGGGCTGTACACCCAGCGCCGTCAGGGAATCGACGGCGGCAAGACCGCCATCCTCGAGCCGCACGAGCTCGACGACGAGTACTTCATGCTGCGCGTCCGCGTCGACGGCGGCCGGCTGACCGTCGCCCAACTGCGGACCATCGGCGAGGTCTCGCAGACCTACGCCCGCGGCACCGCGGACCTCACCGACCGGCAGAACATCCAGTTCCACTGGATCCGGATCGAGGACATGCCGGCCGTCTGGCAGAAGCTGGAGGCCGTCGGGTTGTCGACCACCGAGGCGTGCGGTGACTGCCCGCGTGTCATCCTCGGCTCGCCGGTCGCCGGAATCGCTGCGGACGAGATCATCGACGGCACCCCGGCGTTGGAGGAGATCCACCGCCGCGTCATCGGCAACAAGGACTTCTCCAACCTGCCGAGGAAGTTCAAGTCCGCGATCTCCGGCTCCCCGCTGCTGGACGTGGTCCACGAGATCAACGACGTGGCCTTCGTCGGCGTCGAGCACCCCGAGCACGGTCCCGGCTTCGACCTGTGGGTCGGCGGCGGCCTCTCCACCAATCCGCGCCTCGGCGAGCGTCTCGGCGCCTGGGTGCCGCTGGACGAGGTCGCCGACGTCTTCGTCGGCGTCATCTCGATCTTCCGCGACTACGGCTACCGCCGTCTGCGCAACCGCGCCCGCCTCAAGTTCCTGATGGCCGACTGGGGCCCGGCCAAGTTCCGCCAGGTGCTGGAGGACGAGTACCTGCACCGCAAGCTCGTCGACGGCCCGGCCCCGGCCGAGCCCGTCGAGCGCTGGCGCGACCACGTCGGCGTCCACCGGCAGCAGGACGGCAACTACTACGTCGGCTTCGCCCCGCGCGTCGGCCGCGTCGACGGCTCGCTGCTCACCAAGGTCGCCGACCTGGCCGCCCAGCACGGTTCGGACCGCCTGCGCACGACCGCCGAGCAGAAGATGATCGTGCTGGACGTGGCCGAGGAGCAGGTCGCCTCGCTCGTCGCCGGGCTTGAGGCGCTGGACCTCCAGGTCACGCCCTCCCCCTTCCGCCGCGGCACGATGGCCTGCACCGGCATCGAGTTCTGCAAGCTCGCCATCGTCGAGACCAAGGAGCGCGGTAAGACGCTCATCGACGAACTGGAGGCGCGCCTGCCGGAGTTCGACGAGCCGCTGACGATCAACATCAACGGCTGCCCGAACGCCTGCGCCCGCATCCAGGTCGCCGACATCGGCCTCAAGGGCCAGCTCGTCACGGACGAGAACGGCGAGCAGGTCGAGGGTTTCCAGGTCCACCTCGGCGGCGCACTGGGCCTGGAGGCCGGGTTCGGCCGCAAGGTCCGCGGCCTGAAGGTGACCAAGGACGGCCTGCCCGACTACGTCGAGCGCGTGCTGCGCCGCTACCTGGCGGACCGCCAGGACGGCGAGCGCTTCGCGCAGTGGACCACCCGGGCCAGTGAGGAGCAGCTGTCATGAGCGAGCGTGCCGCGCCCTTCTACTGCCCCTACTGCGGGGACGAGGACCTGCGCCCGAGCGAGACCGGCGGGCACGGAGCCTGGGAGTGCGCGTCCTGCCGACGCGCGTTCACGCTGAAGTTCCTGGGGCTGCTGTCGGCCTCGTCCACGACCGGGGGAGACGCAGATGACGACCGAGACTGAGTCCGCGTACACCCCCGCGCAGTTGGAGGCCCTGGCCGCCGACGCCGCGCGGGAGCTGGAGGAGGCCTCCGCGCAGGAGATCATGCGTTGGGCCGCCGAAACGTTCGGCCGGCGGCTCGCGGTGACCTCCTCGATGGAGGACGCCGTCGTGGCGCACCTGGCCTCGACCGCGCTCCCCGGCATCGACGTGATCTTCCTGGACACCGGCTACCACTTCGTGGAGACCATCGGCACCCGTGACGCGGTGGCGGCGACAATGCCGGTCAACGTCATCACGCTGACGCCGCGCCAGTCCGTGGCCGAGCAGGACGCCGAGTACGGTCCGCGGCTCCACGACCGCGACCCGGACCTCTGCTGCAAGCTGCGCAAGGTCGAGCCGCTCAACCGCGGACTGGCCGGCTACGACGCGTGGGCGACGGGCCTGCGCCGCGACGAGTCCCCCACCCGGGCGAACACCCCGGTCGTGGCGTACGACCCGAAGCGGCAGAAGGTGAAGATCGCCCCGATCGCCCGCTGGACCCAGGAGGACGTGGACGCCTACGTCGCGGCCAACGGCATCCTGCTCAACCCGCTGCTCTTCGACGGCTACGCGTCGATCGGCTGCTCGCCGGAGTCCTGCACCCGCCGGGTGCTGGAGGGCGAGGACGCCCGCTCCGGCCGCTGGGCCGGCGCCGGCAAGACCGAGTGCGGCATCCACCTCTGACACCCCGTCCGCCCCTACTCCTGTTCTCCCACGGATCCCCTGTCTGGAGCAGACCTTCATGACCACCACAGCTGACGCACCGGCGGCCGAAGCGGCGGCCGCCGTGCAGGCCTGCGGCGCCACCGTGTGGCTGACCGGCCTGCCCAGCGCCGGGAAGACGACGATCGCCACCGCCCTCGCCGAGCGCCTGCGCGCCGAGGGCCACCGGGTGGAGATCCTCGACGGGGACGAGATCCGCGAGTTCCTCTCGCGCGGCCTCGGATTCACCCGCGAGGACCGCGACACCAACATCCAGCGCATCGGCTTCGTCGCCGAGCTGCTGGCCTCCAACGGCGTCAAGGTGCTCGCCCCCGTGATCGCGCCCTACGCGAACTCGCGCGCCGCGGTCGCCGCCCGGCACGCCGCGAAGCACACCAACTACCTCGAGGTGCACGTCGCGACGCCGGTCGAGGTCTGCTCGGTGCGCGACGTCAAGGGCCTGTACGCGAAGCAGGCGGCCGGTGAGATCTCCGGCCTGACCGGCGTGGACGACCCCTACGAGGCCCCGGCCTCCCCCGACCTGCGCATCGAGGCGCACACCCAGACGGTGGCCGAGTCCGCCGCCGCCCTGCACGCTCTGCTGACCGAGAGGGGACTGGCGTGACCACCGCAATCTCCCTGCCCACCGCCGCCGCGCAGGACAACCCCTACGCGCTCTCGCACCTGGACGCGCTGGAGGCCGAGGCCGTCCACATCTTCCGCGAGGTGGCGGGCGAGTTCGAGAACCCGGTGATCCTCTTCTCCGGTGGCAAGGACTCGATCGTCATGCTGCACCTCGCGCTCAAGGCGTTCGCGCCGGCGTCGGTGCCGTTCGCGTTGCTGCACGTGGACACCGGGCACAACTTCCCCGAGGTGCTCGCCTACCGGGACCGCACGGTGACCGAGCACGGTCTGCGCCTGCACGTCGCCTCAGTCCAGGAGTTCATCGACTCGGGCCGACTGCGCGAGCGCCCCGACGGCACCCGCAACCCGCTGCAGACGGTGCCGCTGCTGGACGCGATCGAGTCGAACCGCTTCGACGCCGTCTTCGGCGGCGGCCGCCGCGACGAGGAGAAGGCCCGCGCCAAGGAGCGCGTCTTCTCGCTGCGCGACGAGTTCGGCGCCTGGGACCCGCGCCGCCAGCGCCCCGAGCTGTGGTCGCTCTACAACGGCCGCCACGCCCCGGGCGAGCACGTGCGCGTCTTCCCGCTGTCCAACTGGACCGAGCTGGACGTGTGGCAGTACATCGAGCGGGAGAAGATCGAGCTCCCGGAGATCTACTACGCCCACGAGCGCGACGTGTTCCAGCGCAACGGCATGTGGCTGACGGCCGGCGAGTGGGGCGGCCCCAAGGAGGGCGAGACGCCGGAGCGGCGCCTGGTGCGCTACCGCACCGTCGGCGACATGTCCTGCACCGGCGCCGTCGACTCCGACGCCGACACCATCGACGCCGTGATCGCCGAGATCGCCGCGAGCCGCCTGACCGAGCGTGGCGCGACCCGAGCGGACGACAAGATGTCCGAGGCCGCCATGGAAGACCGCAAGCGCGAGGGGTACTTCTGATGACCAGCACCACCCAGGCCGACTCCCTCACCGCCTCGGAGCTGGCCGCGACCTCGCTGCTGCGCTTCGCCACCGCCGGTTCCGTCGACGACGGCAAGTCCACCCTGGTCGGCCGCCTGCTGCACGACTCCAAGTCGGTGCTCGCCGACCAACTGGAGGCCGTCGAGCACGCGTCGCGCAAGCGCGGCCAGGAGGCCCCGGACCTGGCGCTGCTCACCGACGGCCTGCGGGCCGAGCGCGAGCAGGGCATCACCATCGACGTCGCCTATCGCTACTTCGCCACGCCGCGGCGCCGGTTCATCCTGGCCGACACCCCCGGGCACGTGCAGTACACCCGCAACATGGTGACCGGCGCGTCCACCGCCGAGCTCGCGGTGGTGCTGGTCGACGCCCGCAACGGCGTCGTCGAGCAGACCCGCCGCCACGCGGCCGTCGCCGCACTGCTGCGCGTCCCGCACGTGGTGCTGGCGGTCAACAAGATGGACCTGGTCGACTACGCCGAGCCGGTCTTCGCGGCCATCGCCGAGGAGTTCGGCGCGTACGCCGCGTCGCTGGGCGTCAGGGACGTCACCGCGATCCCGATCAGCGCGCTGGCCGGGGACAACGTGGTCGAACCGTCCGCCAACATGGACTGGTACGGCGGCCCGACGCTGCTGGAGCACCTGGAGACCGTCCCCGTCGGCTCCGACCCGAGCGAGGAGCCGGCCCGGTTCCCCGTCCAGTACGTGATCCGGCCGCAGTCCGCCGAGCACCCCGACTACCGCGGCTACGCCGGCCAGCTCGCCTCCGGCGTGCTGCGCACCGGCGACCAGGTGACGGTGCTGCCCGCCGGCATCACCACCACCGTCGCCGGGATCGACGTGCTGGGCGAGGAGCGCGACATCGCCTGGGCGCCGCAGTCGGTGACGGTTCGTCTGGCCGAGGACATCGACATCTCCCGCGGCGACCTGATCGCGGCCGGGCCCGCGCCCGAGCCGACCCAGGACGTGGTCGCCACCGTGGCGCACCTGGCCGAGCGCCCCCTGCGTGTCGGCGACAAGGTGCTGCTCAAGCACACCACCCGGACCGTGCGCGCGATCGTCAAGGACATCCCTTACGCGATCTCGGTCGACACCTTGGAACAGGTCGAGCGCCCCGGGAGCCTGAACGTCAACGACCTGGGCCGCGTGGTGCTGCGCACCGCCGAGCCCCTGGCCCTGGACGACTACCGCAGCAACCGCCGAACCGGCTCGTTCCTGCTGATCGACCAGGCCGACGGCACCACCCTCACCGCCGGCATGGCGGGCGAGGCGTTCTGAGCCACCGGTCTCATGAAGGGCAATCACACGATGAGTGGCGAGGTCTTCTCGCTCTTTGCGAAGGAAGGCGGGCGCGTCGGCAGCGGCGCGCTGGGGGCCGGCCGCGGCGCCATCGGCGCCTGTCGACCGATGTGCCGCTGACGCGCGGGCTCACGCCCACGCGTCGGCACGCAGCCGCACCGCCTCGTCCTGTCCTGGCCTGTCCCGACCGAGGACTTGCCACTCGTCACCGTGAGGAACCTCTCCCATGTCGCACCGCACCCGCTCGTCCCGCACCACCCGGATCAGACGTGCCGCGCTGGCCGGCGTCGCCGCTGTGACCGCCGCCGGGCTGCTCAGCGCCTGCGGCTACGGCTCGCAGGCCGCCTCCACCTCCTCTGACAACTCCAGCAGCTCCGCCTCGGCCGCCTCCGGCGCGGCGCTCTCCGCGAGCACCGTGCACATCGGCTACTTCGCCAACCTGACGCACGCGACGCCGCTGATCGGCATCCAGGACGGGCAGTTCGCCAAGGCGCTGGGCGGCACGAAGATCGCCACGCAGATCTTCAACGCCGGCCCCAGCGAGATCGAGGCGCTCAACTCCGGCGCGATCGACATCGCCTGGATCGGCCCCTCCCCCGCGATCAACGGCTATGTGAAGTCGCAGGGCAGCGCCCTGAAGATCATCTCGGGTGCCACCTCGGGCGGCGCCGAGCTGGTCGTCAACCCCGCGAAGATCAAGACTGTGGCCGACCTCAAGGGCAAGAAGATCGCCACCCCGCAGGCCGGCAACACCCAGGACGTGGCGTTGCTCAACTTCCTTGCGGGCAAGGGCTACAAGGAGGACCCGAAGACCGGCGCGGGCGACGTCTCGGTGATCCGCACCGACAACTCGCTCACCCCGGCCGCCTACGCCTCCGGTCAGCTCGACGGCGCCTGGGTCCCCGAGCCCACCGCCTCCAAGCTGGTCGCCGAGGGTGCCAAGGTCCTGGTCGACGAGAAGACGCTGTGGCCGAACGCCCAGTTCGTCTCCACCAACGTCATCGTCTCGCAGAGCTTCCTGGGGGCCCACCCGGACGTGGTCAAGGCCGTGCTCAAGGCCTCGGTGGACACCAACGCCTGGATCGCCGCGAACCCGGCCCAGGCCAAGCAGGACGCCAACGCCGCCCTCAAGGTCCTGACCGGCAAGGCACTCGGCGACAGCGTGCTCAACGCCGCCTGGAGCGAGCTGTCCGTCACCAACGACCCGCTGGCCTCCTCCCTCCAGGCCGAGGCCCAGCACGCCGTCACGGCCGGCTTCATCAAGCAGCCGAACCTCTCCGGGATCTACGACCTGACCCTGCTCAACCAGGTCCTCACCGCGGAGGGCAAGCCCGCCGTCTCCGCCGCCGGACTCGGCGCGCAGTAGCCGGAACTCCGGCCCGACAGACTCCGGGAGCCGCTCCGCTCCGCGTCGATGCCCAGTCAAGGCGGCGCGGAGCGGCCCTCGGCCACAGACCCAAAGCACAGACCGCCCAAGCACAGACCGCTCCACCACAGACCGCTCCACCACAGACTCCCCCCGACCGCAGCCAGTACCAGGAGGTGACCGCATGACCGCCCTGCTGACCGAGGCCACCCCCGTGGTCGACACCGCCGTCCGGCTCGACCACGTCACCAAGTCCTTCGGCCGCAGCTCCGCGGCCCATGTCGTCCTGGACGACATCAGCCTGAACGTCGCCCCCGGCGAGTTCGTCTGCCTCCTGGGCGCCTCCGGCTGCGGCAAGTCCACCCTGCTCAACCTCGTGGCGGGGCTCGACCAGCCGACCTCGGGGTCGATCGAGGTGCCCGGCGGCCGCGCCGCGCTGATGTTCCAGGAGCACGCGCTCTTTCCGTGGCTGACCGCGGGCCAGAACATCGAGCTGGCCCTGCGCCTGCGCGGCGTCCCGCGCGGCGAGCGCCGCGCCGAGGCCCAGCGCCTGCTGGAGCTGGTGCGGCTCGGCGGCGCCCACGGCAAGCGCGTCCACGAGCTGTCCGGCGGCATGCGCCAGCGCGTCGCGATGGCCCGCGCCCTGGCCCAGGACGCCAAGGTGCTGCTGATGGACGAGCCCTTCGCCGCGCTGGACGCGATCACCCGGGACGTCCTGCACGAGGAGCTCATCCAGATCTGGAACGAGACGGAGCTCTCCGTCCTGTTCGTCACCCACAACGTGCGCGAGGCCGTGCGACTGGCCCAGCGCGTGGTGCTGCTCTCCTCCCGCCCCGGGCGCATCGCCCAGGAGTGGGCCATCGACCTGCCGCAGCCGCGCCGCATCGAGTCGGCCGGCGTCGCCGACCTCGCGGTGGAGATCACCGACAAGCTCCGAGGGGAGATCCGCCGCCATGTCCAGCACTGAGCTGACCAGCACCGCACTCGAGCCCGCGGAGACCACGGCCGACTCCTCCTCGGACGTCTCCGACATCAGCGCCGGACTGGACGCGCTGGAGACGCAGACCGTCGAACGGACCCCGCTGGTGCGGGTGTTCACCGGCAAGGTGCTGCCGCCCCTGATCGCCATCGCCCTGGTGCTGGTGGTCTGGCAGCTCGCGTACTCCGCGCACCTCAAGCGCCCGGACCTGCTGCCCAGCCCGTTGGACGTGTGGAACAGCCTGCACGACCAGTGGCTGCAGGGGACCATCCTCTCGGTCATCTGGACCTCCCTGTCCCGGGGTGTGCTGGGTTTCCTGATCTCCGTCCTCATCGGCACCCCGATCGGCCTGCTGGTCGCCCGGGTCAAGCCCGTCCGTGCGGCGATCGGCCCGATCCTCTCCGGGCTCCAGTCCATCCCCTCGGTGGCCTGGGTGCCGGCGGCCGTCATCTGGTTCGGCCTGTCCAACGCCACCATCTACGCCGTCGTGCTGCTCGGCGCCGTCCCCTCGATCGCCAACGGCCTCGTCGCCGGCGTCGACCAGGTGCAGCCGATCTACCTGCGTGCCGGCCGCACCCTGGGCGCCACCGGGCTGCGCGGCGTGCGGCACGTCCTGCTGCCCGCCGCCCTCCCCGGCTACGTCGCCGGGCTCAAGCAGGGCTGGGCGTTCTCCTGGCGCTCCCTGATGGCCGCCGAGCTCATCGCCAGCTCCCCCGCGCTGGGCCTCGGCCTGGGCGCGCAGTTGGAGTTCTCCCGCGAGAATCTCGACATGCCCGGCGTTCTCGCCACCATCATTCTGATCCTGCTCGTCGGCATCGGGATCGAACTGCTCATCTTCAACCCGATCGAGCGACGCGTGCTGCGCTCCCGCGGCCTGCTGACGGCACGGCGGTGACCTGATGGACGCCCGTCTGCTCCTCCTCGCCCACGGCAGCCGCGATCCGCGGCACGCCGCGACGATGGACGCGCTCGTCCTCCGGGCCCGCGCCCTGCGCCCCGGCCTGGACGTGCGCGTCGGCTACCTCGACCACTGCGCCCCGCGGATCCCGCGCACGCTGGAGCAGTTGGCCGAGGAGGGGGACGGGCCCGTCGTGGCCGTGCCGATGCTGCTGGCGCGCGCCTACCACGCGAAGACCGACATCCCCGGCGTGCTGCGGGAGGCCGCGGGGCGACTGCCGCGGCTGACCGTCCACCTGGCCGACGTGCTCGGCCCCTCGCCGCTGCTGTGGCGCGCGCTGGAGCACCGCCTGGCCGAGGTGGGCGTACGCCCCGCCGCCGACACCGGCGTCATCCTCGCCTCCGCCGGCTCCTCCGATCCGGCCGCGAACGCGGCGACCCGGGCGACCGCCGCTGCGTGGCAGCGCGCGGCGGGCTGGGGAGGCGTGGCCGTGGCCCACGCCTCCGCAGCGCCCCCGTCGGTGGCCGAGGCCGCACAGCTCCTGCGTGCGCAGGGCCTGCGCCGACTCGCCGTCGCCCCCTACCTCCTGGCCCCCGGCCTGCTCCCGGACCGCATCGCGGCCCAGGCGGCGACGGCGGACATCGCCGCCGTCGCCGCGCCCATCGGCGCGTCCCCCGACCTCGCCGAGTTGCTGGTGCAACGCTACGCGGAGGCACTGACAACGCGGCCCGCGGAGTTCGCCGCCAGCGCGTAGCCGGGCCCAACGTCCGTGCGGCGCGCGTCATATCCAACGTCACAGTGGTGCCGGATCACCGCGATCCACCAGGTGGCCAACCCTGACAAGCTCCGGGCCCCCGCATCGGCACGGGGCACGACACGGGGACGCACTGAGCGTCGGCGCAGGGTGACTCAGAGGGCGATCCAGTACCGTCGCTTCTTCACCCGTGGGGAGATCGGGCGCACATCCTCCAGCACCCCGTCGTGCGCCTCGATCGTGCGCGCCGACGCGACGTTCCCCTCGTCGCAGGTGAGCAGTACCCGCCGCAGGCTCAGCTCCTGGGCGCGTGGCAGGACCGCGCCGAGCGCCCAGGTGGCGACGCCCCGCCCACGAGCGGAGGGCCGGACGCTGTACCCGATGTGGCCGCCCCTGTCGTACAGGAACTGGTTGACGTAGTGCCGCAGGTCGATCGCACCGAGGTACTCGTCGTCCTCGACGATCCACCAGTGCGTGGCGTGCACCGCCCCCTCGGGCAAGGGCAGTGTCCGGTCGGACTGGACCAGCAGCAGCTCGACCCAGGCGGCGAAGTCCTCGGGGGTGTCCAGATCCAGATCAGCGGCCAGCCGCAGTCCGGTGCCGTCCTGGTGCGCGCCGGCCGGCCACTCCGCACGGGCGGCGAGCCAGGAGGCGTGCAGGCGGGCCGTAGGCAAGAGCAGTTCCGGCATGCGCGTGAGGTTAACACCCGCCCGGACCGGAAGGCCGGAGAGCAGCGCGAGGGCCGCAGCCGAAACGGCTGCGGCCCTCGCGGGTGCCGGAGATTCCGACGCGGACTCAGCTGCCTAGCGGCGGCTGGGATCCAGCTCGTCGTCCTGGGAGCGGGTGCCCGCCGAGGAGGCGACCACGCGGCTGCTCTCCGCCCGGCGGCGGTCCGCGTGACCGGGCCACCAGGCGGCGTGGCCGATGAGCGCGGTGAGCGCGGGGGTGAAGAACATCGCCATCACGAAGGCGGCGAGGAAGATGCCGAAGCTCAGCGCGAAGCTCATCGGGACGAGGAAGGAACCCCCGCCGAGCGCCAGCATCGCGAAGGTCGCGGCAAGGATGAACCCGGCTGCGGCCACCGTCGGACCGGCGTGACGAACCGCCATCGACGCGGCCTCACGCGGCTCTCGACCTTCCTGAGCCTCCTCCCGAAGACGGGCGATCATCAGGATGTTGTAGTCCGTGCCGATCGCCACGACGAAGAGGTACATGATGACGGGCAGCATGAACATCAGCCCGGCGTCGCCCTTGAGGTTCTGGAAGATCAGCACGGTCGAGCCGAGGGTCGCGCCGAAGCCCAGGGCCACGGACGCCATCAGGTACCAGGGGGCGACCACGCTGCGCAGCAGCAGACCCAGGATGATCATGATGAGGATCGCCGCGACCGGGAACACCGTCCCGTAGTCGTGGTTGATCGCCGCGTTGAAGTCCTTGTAGACCGCGGTGAGGCCGCCCACGAGGGCCTTGGTGTCGGCCGGAGCCGCCGCATGCGCGGTGTCCCGCACACCGTTGATGGCGGCGAGGGCGGCGTCGGAGCTCGCGCCGTACTTCAGCTCCAGGTTGTAGTCGGCCGTCGTGCCGTCGGCGCTGAGCTTGGGCGGCGCCACCACGGCGACGCCGTCGGTCGTGGCGAGCTTCTGACCGAAGGCCGGCAGCTGAGCCTGGTCGAGCGGCTTGCCGTCGGTGCTGACCAGCAGGACCGTCGTCGGCTCGGCGGCGCCCGCCGAGTAGGCGGCCGTCATCTCGTTCTGGACGATGGTGGATTCGGCCGTGGCCGGGACCGATCCCGCGGAAAGGTCGAAGGTCGCCTTGAAGCCGGTGGCCCCGAGGCTCAGCGCAACCATGAGCACGCCGGAGACCGCGGCGATGACCGCGGGACGGCGGCCCACCATCCGGCCGAGCGAGGCGAAGCGGGAACCCGTGGGCTCCACCTTCCACGACTTCGACGCCCAGAACAGGGCACGCGGCGGGATCAGCGAGCAGATGGCCGGGAAGAGGGTCAGGCCGGCCAGCAGCGTCACGGCGACGGCGATCGCCAGCGCGGGACCCATCTGCTTGAGGAAGCCGACGCTGGAGAGCAGCAGGGCGAGGAAGGCGATGATGACGGTCCCGGCGGCGGAGGCGATCGCCTCGCCGACCCGGTCCACCGCGTTGATCATCGCTTCCTTGGGCTCGTCACCGAGGCGCAGCCGCTCGCGGTAACGGAACATCAGGAACAGGAAGTAGTCCGTTCCCACGCCCAGAAGCACGACCAGCAGGATCGACGACACCGAGC
Source organism: Streptacidiphilus melanogenes (assembly GCF_000787835.1). Taxonomy (GTDB): domain Bacteria; phylum Actinomycetota; class Actinomycetes; order Streptomycetales; family Streptomycetaceae; genus Streptacidiphilus; species Streptacidiphilus melanogenes. Next base: position 115,312 of record NZ_BBPP01000019.1, on the reverse strand, counting down.
TGTTGGACTGGAGTCCGAAGATCTTGGTGGCGTCCGCGATGAGGCCGTTGGCGGTCGTGTCGACCAGCGCGAACAGCGTGACGATCGGCAGCAGCGTGAGGATGAAGGAACGGAAGATCAGCGCCATCGAGATGACGATGACCAGGACCGTGCCGAGGCCGGTGAGCCCCATGCCCTTCTCGGAGGCCTTCTGCTGGTCGAGCGCGCTCGCCGCCTGGCCACCGACCTTGGCGTCCAGGCCGGTCCCCTTGACCAGGGCGGGCATGTCGTCACGCAGCTTCTGCACGGCGTCGCTCTGGGCCGGCTGACCGGTGGTCTTGCTGTCCATCTGGATGAGGACCATGTCGTACTTGCCGTCCTTGGACGGCATGCCCGGCACGACCTTCTGGACCTGGTCGATGTGCTTGCCCTCGATCGCCTGCGCGAGCTGGGCGGCCTCGGCGTAGTCCGCCTTGCCCATGGCCGCGCCGTCCGTGCGCTGGAGCAGCACGATCGCGGCCGGGGTGAAGGCGCTCGGGAAGGCCTTCGCCTGCACGTCCGCGGCCTGGATGGACTCATAGCTCTTCGGCAGGAAGGAGCTCTGGTCACTGCTCGACGGCAGCGACGGCGCCGTCAGCACGATGGCGACCGCGGCGACCACCCAGGCCACGATCGTCCAGACAGGGTGTCGGACGACAACCCGCCCAATCCGGTGAAACATGTCGATTGCCCCTCCACGGCATGGATCACCGCCACCCCGGGTGAGGTCGAGGGCAGGGCGATCTGGCCACCCGACGACTCGGACGGCAGGAAAGTTCGTAGTTCGAGCATCCTAAGAAACCTACTTGCCGACCGGCAAGTCAGTTCCAACCCAGGTCTGCCTGGATCATCTTCCCTGCCCCCGGGGGCGGACGTCCTCGTCCCCCGGGTGGATCCGTCTCCTGCTCAGGGTGGAGATCGACCCTGGTGTCCGCCTCCGGGTCCGCTCGACCCGGACTTCAGCGCTACTCGCCCAGCAGCCGGCGCAGCGACCGGCGGGCTCGCTGCGGCGCGGCGGGATCTCCCTGGAGCTGGAGGAAGTGGTTCAGCGCGAGCATGACCCCGACGAGGTCGTAGACGAGCTGCCCCACATCGGTGTCGGCGGGCAGCTCCCCGCCGTGGACGGCCAGCCGCGCCTGGATCCGCAGGTCCCGCTGCCAGACGGCGCTCATCCCGGCGATGGCATCACGGACCGGCCCGCCGCGGTCGTCGAACTCCGTGGCCGCCGCGGTGAAGAAGCAGCCACCCGGCAGCACGTGCCGTTCCAGATAGGCGACCCATGCCTCGCACATCGCCCGCAGCCGCGCCAGCCCGGCGGGAACGTCGTGCACGCGCTCCGGCACCTCGCGGGTGAACACGTCCGCCGCCTCGTCCACCACAGCCAGCTGGAGCGTCTCCTTGGTGCCGAAGTGGCCGATCACTCCCGCCTTGCTCATCCCGAGGTCGGCGGCAAGACGGCCGATGGTCAGGCCCTCCAGCCCCTCCATGGAGGCGATCTCCAAGCCGCGGTCCACGATGCGCCGCCGGGTGAGGCGGGTCTCGGCAACGGACTTCCTGGGGCTCATGGGTGCACATGCTACCCACCCGACCACCCTTTAGCTTCCGAACGATCGGTTGCTATATTCACGACAGTCGGGCGTCGCGTTCTTGCTCGCGTCCTGCTTCAGCCCCGCTTGAGCCCTGGAGAGAAGACCTGTGTCTGGTTCCCGCATCACCGCGCTCGGCCACTACCAGCCCTCCCGCGTCCTGACCAACCTCGACCTCGAGGAGCTCGTCGACACGAACGACGCGTGGATCCGGCAGCGGACGGGGATCGTGACGCGGCGCATCGCCGCAGAGGAGGAGACGGTCGCCGACATGGCCGCCGAGGCGGCGGCCAAGGCGCTGGCGGCCTCCGGCCTCGAGCCCTCCGACATCGGCCTGATCACCGTCGCCACCTGCAGCAACCGGGACCGCTGCCCGTCGACGGCGGCTCAGGTCGCCGCCCGGCTCGGCATCCCCTCGGCCGTGTGCTTCGACCTCAACAACGGCTGCGCGGGCTTCTGCACCGCGCTCGCCACCGCGGACCACACCCTCCGCGCCGGAGCGGCGAAGCACGCGCTGGTGATCGGCGCGGAGAAGATGTCGGACGTGGTGGAGTGGACCGACCGCAGCACCTGCATCCTGCTGGGCGACGGCGCGGGCGTGGCCGTGCTCAGCGCGACGGACGACCCGAAGGACGCGGGCGGCATCGGCCCGGTGGTCTGGGGCTCCGACCCGACGCGCGCCGACGCGGTGCGCCTGATGGGCGCATGGCAGCCGCGCTTCGCCCAGGAGGGCCAGTCGGTGTTCCGCTGGGCCACCAGCGAGCTCCCCAGGATCGCCCGCGAGGCCTGCGCACGCGCCGGCCTCACCCCGGCGGACCTCGGCGGCGTGGTCACCCACCAGGCGAACCTGCGCATCATCGAGTCCCTCACGCGGCAGCTCGGCCTGCGCGACGACGTCGTCATCGCCCGCGACGTCGTCGACTCCGGCAACACCTCGGCGGCGTCCGTGCCGCTGGCGCTCTCCAAGCTCGTCGAGTCCGGCGAACTCCCCTCGGGCTCGCCGGTCCTCCTCTTCGCCTTCGGCGGCGGCCTCTCCTGGGCCGGACAGGTCGTCACCTGCCCGTAGTCGCAACTGCGGCCGGGTGCGCCCAGGTCGGTGCGGGGCACCGTTGGACGCCGGTCGCCCCGCGTCGGCCCGGCCGCCGGGCGCCGCCGGGCGCGGAGCCCCGTTCCCGCCCTCGTCATCGGGATCCGCACGCGGTGATGCGATCACCTCGCCGGCCCTGCCAGGACCTCCGCGGCGTCCTCGGCCGCTACCGCAGGGGCCAGGACCCGTCCACGACCGCCTCCGGGTCCTTGCCCCTGCGCAGCCACGCCTGGAGGCCTGCCGCCCATTCCGCGTGCCACGCGGTCTGACGTTCGTGCAGCTCCTGCGGAGCGAGCTCGCCGACCTGCGCCGGGTACTTCTCCCCCAGGGCCAGCGCGACCCGGACCGCGGCCAGCGCGTCCGCGCCCGCCTCGTGGGCGTCCTTGAGGCGCACGCCGTACAGCGCGCTCGCGTTCTCCAGCGAGCGGGAGCCCTTGCGGTACTTGTCCACCGCCCGGTCGACCACCAGCGGGTCCACCACCGGGCCGACCGCCGCGCCGCCCAACTGCCGCTCCAGTGACGGCAGATCGTGCCGCCGCAGCTCCGCGGCGAGCAGGCTCAGGTCGAAGGGGGCGTTGTAGACCACCACGGGTATACCGATCCGCCAGTAGGCGACGAGCGCGGCCGCCACCTCCGCGACCACGTCCTGGGCCGGGCGGCCCTCGGCGACCGCCTGCCGCGTGGTGATGCCGTGCACGGCCGTCGCCTCCGCCGGGATGGCCACACCGGGATCGGCCAGCCACTCCCGGCGGCGGACCGGCTCGCCCTCCTTGACCTCCACCAGCGCGGCCGTGACGATGCGTGACTCGCCCGGCTCGGTACCGGTGGTCTCCAAGTCGAAACCGACCAGCATGTCGTGCAACCAGCTCATCTAGCGCGTCCTCTCGTCCCGTCGGCCACCATCATCCCGTGCGGCACTGACAGGCCGACGGGCAGGTTCCCGGTCAGGGCCGCTGCGGCCGCGCTCAGGAGACCGGGCGGGAGTCGCCCCAGACGCCCTCGAACTCCTCCTGGTAGACCTGGAAGAGGCCGGGCTCCGGCGCCCGGCCGGGGGAGAGCGGCGCGGCGGAGCCGCCGCGCAGGACCATGACCGGCGACTCCATGCCGCGCGAGCGGCGCAGGTAGGGCTGGACCACCGCAAGACCGTCCGGGCCGTCGCCGTCGACCAGGTAGGCCGAGACGCGCGGCAGCTCGTCGTAGACCCGGATCTCGAAGGCGCCGCCGTCGCGCAGCCGGGAGCGGACCCGGCGGACGTGCATGATGTTCGTCTCCACCTGCTTGCCCAGCTCGCCTCGCCCGAGGCCGAGTTCACGTTCTCTTCGGCGCAGGGCGCTGCTCGCGGGGTTGAGGAAGAGCAGCCGGACGCGGCAACCCGAGTCGGCCAGCTGGACCAGGCGGCGGCCGGTGAAGTTCTGGCAGAGCAGGTTGAGACCGATGCCGACGGCGTCCAGCCGCCGCGCCCCGGCGAGCAGGTCCTCGACGGGCAGGGAGCGCTGGAGCCTGACCCGGTCCGGGTGGACGCCGATGACGTCGGCGTAGCGGTCGCCGATCAGTTCCTCGACGGCGTCGACGGGCGCGCGCAGCGCGTGCTGGCCGACCGCCAGGGCGGCCTCGCGGCCGGCGCCGTCGAGCAGGAGCAGCAGCCGCGCGGAAGCGCGTTCGGCCTGGGCCAGGACGTTCTCGGTGAGCGTGCGGTTGCGCGAGACGACGTGCCGGGCGACCTCCAGCTCGTCCAGCGCCAGTTCTATCTCGCGCCGGTCGCCCAGGAACGGCTCGAAGCACGGCCAGTGCTGGACCATCAGCTCGCGCAGCTGCGGCAGCGTCAGGAAGACCACGAGGGCGTCGTCGTCCGGGTCGAGCAGGTAGCCCTTGCGGCGGCTGACCTCGCGCACGGCCCCGGCGCGCTGCACCCACTCCTCGCCGGCGGGGCCGGCGGCGGCGATGACCCAGTCGTCGCCGTGGGCGGGCTCGTAGACGGGGCGCAGCACCTCGGCGACGACGGAACGCAGGCGCTGCTCGACCAGGTTGAGCCAGACGTAGGCGCGGCCCGCGCGGCCGACGCGCAGCCGGGCCTCCTCCCAGGCGGCGGCGGGCCAGGCGAGCGAGGGTTCCAGCGGACCTGACTGCGTAGGAACGGTCCGGCCGGAGCCGGTGCGGACCACCACGGTGGGGGCGTCGCCCCGCGCCGCGCTCCCCGGGGCACCCCCGTCGGGGACCACCATTCCTTCAGTTCACCGTCCCTATCCCGCAACGCCCCGCTCGGCCACCCGACGGCCGCGCCCACACGCTACCGCGCCGAGCGGCCCGATGCGGGCCGTCCGGGACCTCCCGGACGATCAAGACTACTGCCAATTCCGAATCCAGCGCAGCAGTTCGAGCGCGGGCGACGGTCGCGTCCCCCGGTACAGGTAACGAACAGACACTCGTTCGGGCGAAGAACCGGCAAGTCTTTCATGGGAACCGGTGTGCTAGGTCACGATGCACTCGGACATGACGAACCGTCGGTCCGGGCATGACCCCTTGAGGGCCCACCGCGCGTTCGACCCAGCACCACCACCGAGCAGGATTGGTTGAGGACCATGCAAGTCTGGCCGGGCCAGCCGTACCCCCTCGGCGCCACCTACGACGGCGCCGGGACGAACTTCGCCGTCTTCTCCGAGACGGCGGAGCGGATCGAGCTGTGCCTGCTGGCCGAGGACGGCTCGGAGACCTCGATCGAGCTGCGCGAGACGGACGCCTTCGTCCGCCACGCCTACCTCCCCGGCGTCCAGCCGGGGCAGCGCTACGGCTTCCGTGTGCACGGACCCTACGACCCGAGCCGGGGCCTGCGCTGCAACAGCGCCAAGCTGCTGCTCGACCCGTACGCGAAGGCGATGAGCGGTCGGGTCGACTGGGACGAGTCCGTCTACGGCTACCACTTCGGCGCGCCGGAGCGCCGCAACGACCTCGACTCCGCCCCGCACACGATGGCCTCGGTCGTGGTGAACCCGTACTTCGACTGGGGCAACGACCGCCCGCCGCGCACCGACTACCACCGCACGGTCATCTACGAGGCGCATGTGCGCGGCCTCACCGAACTCCACCCGGGCATCCCGGAGGACATCCGCGGCACCTACGCCGGGATCGCGCACCCGGCCGTCATCGAGCACCTGGTCAAACTCGGCGTCACCGCCCTGGAACTGATGCCGGTGCACCAGTTCGTCGACGACCACCGGCTCACCGACCTGGGCCTGTCCAACTACTGGGGCTACAACACCATCGGCTTCTTCGCCCCGCACGGCGCGTACTCCTCGCTCGGGGACCGCGGCCAGCAGGTCCAGGAGTTCAAGTCGATGGTCAAGGCGCTGCACGCGGCCGGCATCGAGGTCATCCTCGACGTCGTCTACAACCACACCGCCGAGGGCAACCACCTGGGGCCCACGCTCGCCTTCCGCGGCCTGGACAACCCGTCGTACTATCGGCTGGCCGACGACCGCCGGTACTACGAGGACACCACCGGCACGGGCAACAGCCTGCTGATGCGCAGCCCGCACGTGCTGCAGCTGATCATGGATTCGCTGCGCTACTGGGTCACCGAGATGCACGTCGACGGCTTCCGCTTCGACCTGGCGGCCACGCTGGCCCGCCAGTTCCACGAGGTGGACCGGCTCTCCTCCTTCTTCGACCTGGTCCAGCAGGATCCTGTGGTCTCCCAGGCCAAGCTCATCGCCGAGCCGTGGGATCTGGGCGAGGGCGGCTACCAGGTGGGCAACTTCCCTCCGCTGTGGACGGAGTGGAACGGCCGCTACCGCGACACCGTGCGGGATCTGTGGCGCGGCGAGAATGCCACGCTGGCCGAGTTCGGCTCGCGGCTGACGGGCTCCTCCGACCTCTACCAGGACGACGGCCGCCGCCCCATCGCCAGCATCAACTTCGTCACCTGCCACGACGGCTTCACGCTGCGGGATCTGGTCTCCTACAACCAGAAGCACAACGCGGCCAACGGCGAGGAGAACCGGGACGGCGAGTCGTTCAACCGCTCCTGGAACTGCGGCGTCGAGGGCGACACGGACGACCCGACCGTGCTCGGCCTCCGCGCCCGCCAGCAGCGCAACTTCATCGCCACGCTGCTGCTGAGCCAGGGCGTGCCGATGCTGCTGCACGGCGACGAGTTCGGCCGCAGCCAGGGCGGCAACAACAACGCCTACTGCCAGGACAACGAGATCTCCTGGGTACGCTGGCCGCTGCTGGACGAGGAGAGCCCGGCCGGCCAACTGCTGGAGTTCACCCGGCACATGGTGTGGCTGCGCCGTGACCACCCGGTCTTCCGCCGCCGCCGCTTCTTCCACGGCCGCCCGGTCTTCGGCACGCACGACGAGCTCACCGACATCGCCTGGTTCACCAACGAGGGGCAGGAGATGACGGCGCGGGACTGGCGCGCGTCCTTCGCCAAGTCGCTCACCGTCTTCCTCAACGGCAACGCCATCTCCGAGCCGGACCGGCGTGGCGGCCGGATCACGGACGACTCCTTCCTGCTGCTGTTCAATGCGGACGCCCAGCCGCTGGAGTTCGCCGTCCCGGTCAACCACGGCCAGGAGTGGCAGGTGATCGTGGACACCTCGCTGCCGTGGACGATCTCGCCCGGCACAGGCGCCAAGGTGCGGGCCGGGGAGAAGCTGCGCCTGGTGGACCGCTCGATGATGGTGCTGCAGCGCCCCTCCGTCTGAGCTGCACCGTCCGATCTGCACCGTCCGGGCCGTGTCCGTGCCCACTGTCCGAGCCCGGCACACAAGCGGCGCGGGTTCGGCCGATTGTCCGGCCCGGGTCGTGCGCTCCGGCGGGGTGGGGTAGGCGTGTACGTATGACGAATGCAGAGCGACGGGCCCCCACGGCCAGTTACCGGCTGCAGCTCCAGCCCGGCTTCGGATTCGCGCAGGCCGCCGACGCCGTCCCGTACCTCGCCGGTCTGGGCGTGTCGCATCTGCACCTCTCGCCCGTGCTGCAGGCCGTGCCGGGCTCGCGGCACGGCTACGACGTGGTGGACCACGGCCGAATCAGCGCCGAGCTGGGTGGCGAGACCGGCCTGCGGGCCCTCGCCGAGCGCGCCCGGGCCCACGGGCTGGGCCTGATCGCGGACATCGTGCCCAACCACATGGCCGCCCCCACCCCGTTGCACCTGAACCGGGCCCTGTGGCAGGCGCTGCGCGAGGGCCCGGCCTCGCCGTCTGCGGCCTGGTTCGACATCGACTGGACCGCGCAGGGGGGACGGGTTCTGCTGCCCGTCCTCGGCGACCGGCTCGGCGCCGTCCTCGCCGACGGCGGCTTCAGCCTGGCCTCGAACGAGGGTCCGGACGGGGAGGAACGGGTGCTGCGGTACGGCCCGCACGTCTTCCCGCTGCGGCCGGGCACGGAGTCGCTGCCGCTGCCGGAGCTGCTGCGCAGGCAGTGGTACCGACCGGCCTGGTGGCGGCTCGCGGACACCGAGCTCAACTACCGGCGGTTCTTCACCGTCAACGACCTGATAGCCGTCCGCGTGGAGCTGCCCGAGGTCTTCGACGCCACGCACGCGCTGCTGCTGCGTCTGCACGCCGACGGCGTGCTGGACGGCTTCCGGGTGGACCACCCGGACGGCCTCGCCGACCCGCGCGGGTACCTGCGGCGGCTGCGCGAGGCCACCGGCGGCGCCCACGTGGTCGTGGAGAAGATCCTCACGGGCCCGGAGACCCTGCCCGCCGACTGGCCCTGCGCCGGCACGACGGGGTACGACGCACTGCGGCAGATCGACGGCGTGCTGACCGACGGCGCGGGCGTGGTCCGTGCGCTGCGCCCGCCGGCGGCGCAGGCCACGGCGGCCGCGTTGCGCGGGCGCACCGAGCTGACACGCCCCGAGGGCGAGCTCGACACCGAGGTCGCCCGGCTGGTGCGGGAGGTCGAGGCCGCCTGCGCCGGCGATCCCGCGCGCAGCGACCATCCGGCGTGGGCGGTCCGCGCGGCCGTGGCCGGCCTGCTGGCGGCCTTCCCCCGCTACCGCCCGTACCCCGTGCCGGGCGAACCGCTCCCGGACGCCGACGTGGCCGCCCTGCGCGCCGAGCCGGACGAGGCCCTCGTGCCCGCGCCCTTCGCGGCGACGGCCGCGCTGGTCAAGCAGCTGCTGCTGGGCCCCGGCTCCCCCACGTCGCTGCGCGCCCGCTTCGCCCAGACGGCCGCTGCCGTGGCCGCGAAAGGCGTCGAGGACACCGCCTTCTACCGGCACCACCCGCTGCTCTCGCTCAACGAGGTGGGCGGCGACCCGGCCCACCCGGGCGTCAGCCCCGAGGAGTTCCACAGCTACTGCGCCCGCATCGCCCGCGACTGGCCCGCCACGATGACGGCGCTCTCCACGCACGACACCAAGCGCAGCGCGGACGCCCGCGCCCGCCTCGCGGTCCTGGCCGAGCTGCCCGAGGAGTGGTCGGGCGAACGCGCGGCCTGGTCCGCGCTCGCTCCCGGCGGCGGCCTGCCGCAGGACCGGGACGCCGAGGACCTGGTCTGCCAGACCGCGCTCGCGGCCTGGCCGATCGACGGCGAGCGGCTGGGCGCCGTCGCCCTCAAGTCCGTCCGTGAGGCGAAGCTCCGCACCAGCTGGACCGATCCCGACCCGGACTACGAGGACGCGGTCCGCGCGCTCGCACTCTCCCTCCCCGCGGAACCGGCCCTGGCCGCCCGCATCAGCGCCTTCGCGGCCCGCCTCGCCCCCCACGCCCGCGTCAACACGCTCAGTGCGGCGCTGCTCCACCTGACCATGCCGGGAGCACCGGACCTCTACCAGGGCAGCGAGTTCCCGCTGTACACACTCGTCGACCCGGACAACCGCGGCATCGTCACCTTCCCGCCCCCGGAGGCACCGGCCGGCAGCCTCGCCGCCGAGAAGGCGGCACTCACCCGAGCGGCCCTGCGCCTGCGCGCCGGCCTGGATCCGAAGGCCGGTTACTCCGCCTGGGCGACACCCTCCCCCCACGCCCTCGCCTTCCTGCGCGACGAGTCGCTGCTGACCGTCGTCACCCGTCTGCCGTACGTCCTCGCCCGCGCGGGCGGCTGGCGCGACGCGACGCTCACCCTCCCGGAGGGTGTCTGGACCGAGGCCCTGACCGGCCGCCAGGGCCTCACCGGCGCCGTGCCGCTGGCCGAACTGCTCGACCGGCTGCCCGTCGCGCTGCTCTCCCGGCTGTGACGGCGACCTCCGGGCCGGGTAGGAAGGCGGGTATGCCGACACCCGTGCCGCCCGCGCCCCCCGTGCCGTCCGCACCGTCCGCGCAGTCAGCGCCGTCCGCACCGCCCCGTGCGCGCCGTCCGCACCGGTTCGCCGTCTGGGCGCCCGACCACGCGCGCGTGGAGGTGGAGGTCGACGGGACCGTGCACGCCATGCGGCCGGACCCCGCCCGGCCGGGCTGGTGGACGGCGGGCGTGGCGGCCGATCCGGCCGCGAGCCGTTACGGATTCCGCCTCGACAACGGCCCGACCCACCCCGACCCGCGCTCGGCACGCCAGCCCGACGGACCGGACGGACTGTCACAGCTGGTCGACCACGCGGCCTTCCGCTGGACCACCCCGGCCTGGCCGGGCCGGGGCCTGGCCGGGGCCGTCGTCTACGAGCTGCATGTCGGCACGTTCACCCCCGAGGGCACCTTCGACGGCGTCGTCGACCGTCTCCCGTACCTGGCCGACCTCGGCGTGACCCATATCGAGCTGATGCCGGTCTGCCCCTTCCCCGGCCGCCATGGCTGGGGCTACGACGGGGTGGCGCCGTGGGCCGTCCACGAGCCCTACGGCGGACCCGAGGCACTCAAGCGCCTGGTCGACGCCGCCCACGCGCACGGCCTCGGCGTGATCCTCGACGTGGTGCACAACCACCTCGGGCCCTCCGGCAACCACCTGCCCGCCTACGGGCCCTACTTCACCGACCGTCACCAGACCCCCTGGGGCTCGGCGGTGAACCTGGACGCGCCCGGCTCCGACGAGGTCCGCGGCTACTTCGTCGGCAGCGCCCTGGCCTGGCTGCGCGACTACCGGATCGACGGACTGCGGCTGGACGCTGTGCACGCGCTCGTCGACGACCGGGCGCTGACCTTCCTGGAGGAGCTGGCCGCCGCCGTCGACGAGCTGGCCGAGCGCACCGGGCGGCCGCTCTTCCTCGTGGGCGAGTCGGACCTCAACGACCCGCGGCTGATCACCGCCCGCGAGGCCGGGGGCATCGGGCTCTCCGCGCAGTGGAGCGACGACTTCCACCACGCCCTGCACGCGGCGCTGACCGGCGAGGACCAGGGCTACTACGCCGACTTCGCCGAACGCCCGCTCCAGGCCGTGGCCAAGACCCTCTCCCACGGTTACTTCCACGACGGCACCTGGTCCAGCTTCCGCGGCCGGACCCACGGCCGACGCCTCGACCCGGCGCGCATCCCCGCACACCGGCTGTTCGGCTACGCCCAGACCCACGACCAGATCGGCAACCGCGCCCGCGGCGACCGCCTCGCCTCCTCGCTGACGCTCGAACGCCTGGCGGCGGGTGCGGCGCTGGTGCTGCTGTCCCCGTTCACGCCGATGCTGTTCATGGGCGAGGAGTGGGGGGCGACGACGCCCTGGATGTACTTCACCGACCACCAGGACCCGGCGCTGGCGAGGGCCGTCCGTGAGGGCCGCCGTCGCGAGTTCGCCGAGCACGGCTGGAAGCCGGAGGAGGTCCCCGACCCGCAGGCGGACTCGACCTTCACCGGCTCCCGGCTCGACTGGTCCCAGCCCGAGCAGGCCGGCGGCGGCCACGCCGCGCTGCTCGACTGGTACCGCCGCCTGATCCGGCTGCGCCCGCTCGCCCACGGGCCCGCCGAGGTCCACTACAGCGAGACGGAGCGCTGGCTCGTGCTGCGTCGCGGCGAGCTGGTCGTCGGCGTCGACCTCTCCACCGGAACCGGGGCGCGGCACGAACTGCCGCTGTCCGGCGGGACGGTGCTCGCGCAGTTCCCGCCCGCGGTGACCGTGCTCCGCGCCCAGTCCCCGGGCGAGCTCAGGGGCGCGGGGGTCTCAACCTCCGCCCAGAGCCAGGGTTCTGCCTGAGCCAGGGCCCCCGCCCGACGCGCAGGGCTCTGCCGAGGACGCGGGCTCCGCCTAGGACGCCGTCTCGGGCCGGTAGCCGGTCAGCTTCTCCCACACCTCGCGGACCTGCGGCGCGAGCCGCTCCAGCGGCCCGTCGTTGTCGATCACCAGATCCGCGACGGCGAGCCGCGCCTCGCGGGTGGCCTGCGCGGCCATCCGCGCGCGGGCGTCCGCCTCGGCCATGCCGCGCAGCTCGACCAGCCGCCGCACCCGCGTCTCGTCAGCGGCGTCCACGACGACGACCACGTCGTAGAGCGGCGCAAGGCCGTTCTCGGCGAGCAGCGGCACGTCGTGGACGACGACGGCGTCGGGCCCCGCGGCGGCCTCCAGCTCGGCGGACCGGCGCCCGACCAGCGGGTGCACGATCGCGTTGAGCGCGGCGAGCCTCGCCGGATCGGCGAAGACGACCGCTCCCAGCTTCGGCCGGTCGAGGGAGCCGTCCGCCGCCAGCACGTCGTCGCCGAACTCGGCGACGACGGCGGCGAGGCCCTCGGTCCCGGGCGCGACGACCTCGCGCGCGATCAGATCCGCGTCCACGATCACCGCGCCCAGCTCCGCGAGCAGCGCGGACACCGCGCTCTTGCCCGCGCCGATGCCGCCCGTCAGTCCGACCTTCACCATGGGCAGCAACCTAGCAGTGCGCGGTCGGGCCCGTGCGGCTAGCTCGCCTTCATGAGCTGCGGCTGCGCCTGGGGCTGAAGCTGGGCCTGCGGCTGCGGCTCGGCCTCCTCCACACGCTGGACCGGCAGGGCCGTCACCACCGGCAGCGGAGGCAGGACCGCGTGCTCCTTGAAGCCGAAGCGGGCGTGCAGGCGGCGGAGGAGCGGCGGGGCCCACCAGTTCAGTCGGCCGAACATCGACATGGTCGCCGGGACCAGCAGCATCCGCACCAGCGTCGCGTCCACCAGGACGGCGACGGCCAGCGCCAGGCCGATCTCCTTGATGTCCAGCATCCGCCCGGTCGAGAAGCCCAGGAAGACGATCACCATCAGCGCGGCTGCCGAGGTGATGATCCGGCCGCTGCGCTGCACGCCCAGCTCGACCGAGCGCGCACAGGAGTAGCCCTCGTCGTGGAGTTCCTTGATCCGTGAGAGCAGGAAGACCTCGTAGTCCATCGACAGGCCGAAGGAGAAGACGAAGACCAGGACCGGGATCCACGCCTCGAGCCCGCCCGTGGGCGTGAAGCCGAGCAGGCCGCTGAACCAGCCGCCCTGGAAGACCAGGGTCATCATGCCGAGCGCCGCGCCCAGCGAGAGCAGGTTCATCACCAGCGCCTTGATCGGCACGACCACGGAGCCGGTCATCAGGAACAGCAGCACGAACGTCGCGGCGACGATCAGTCCGAGCGCCCAGGGTCCGCGCGAGCTGATCTCGTGGTGGAAGTCGACGACGCTCGCGGCGTCGCCGGTGACCCAGGTGGTCAGCCCCTCGCGGTCGGCGCGGAGCTCGCCCACCACGTGCTGGGCGGTCGCACCCTGGGCGCTGCCGTCGACGTGGACGCCGACTGCGGCCCAGGCGGACGAGCCACTGCCGCCGGCCTCGGTCACGGCCGCGGACTTCACGTCCGGCAGGGTGGCGACGTGCCTGGCGTAGCCGTCGGCCGTGGCCGCGTCGCTCTTGACCAGGACGGTGACGTCGGGGTCCTTCAGCGTCGGGTAGTCGGCGGCGACGGCGTCGGCGACGGTCCGCGCGCTGAAGCTGGTGGGCAGGGTCTGGGTGCCCAGGCTCTGCGCGTGGGCGCCGAAGAACGGCGCGGCCGCGGCGATGAGCAGGGCGACGGTGGCCAGCGCCACCGGCAGCGCGCGGCGGCGGACCTTGCGCACCACCCAGGCGAAGCGGCCCTTGTCCCGGACGCCCTGCTTCGGCGGCTTGATCTTCTTCCCGGCGAAGCCGAGCAGCGCCGGGACGAGCGTCAGCCCGGACAGCACGGTGATGACGACGACGCTGACACCCGCGGCGGCGACGGCGTGGAAGATCGGGCTGGTGAGCACGAAGAGTCCGGAGAGGGCGACGGCGACGGTCAGCGCGGAGAACGCGATGGTCCGGCCGGCCGTGGCGCTGGTGCGCTCCACGGCCTGTTCGATGGTCGCGCCCTTGCTCCGCTCCTCCCGGAAGCGGTTGACGACGAGCAGGGCGTAGTCGATGGAGAGGCCGAGGCCGAGCACGGTGGTGATCGGCAGGACGCTGGTGTCGATCGGCATGATCTGGGTGAAGCCCAGCAGTGCCAGCAGCGCGCCCGCGACCGAGCCGATCGCGCCGATCAGCGGGAGCCCGGCGGCGACGAAGCCGCCGAAGATCAGCACCATCACGGCCAGGGTGATCGGCAGGGCGACGATCTCACCGGTCTCGGTGTCGGACTTGGTCTGCTGCTGCACCTGCTGCGCGAGGACCTGGTTGCCGCCGAGCTTGACGTCCGTGCCGCTGTCGGCGCCGATCCGGGTGAGGCGTGCCTCCGCCTGGTCGGCCGCCTTGGCGTCGCTCAGCTGGACGCTCAGGATCTGCGAGGAGCCGTTCTGGGCGCGGACGTCGGTGACGGAGGCGACGCCCGGCATGACGCGCAGGTCCTGCTCCGCAGAGGCGACGGCCGCCTTCACGCCCGCGTCGTCCGGGGACTTACCGCTGACGAGCGCCTGGAGCGCGTCGCCGCTGGTGCCGTACTGGGACAGGAGGGTCGAGCCGGTTGCGGACTCGGAGCCGGCGGCCTTGGCGGAGGGGGCCGCCGCGCTGAAGACCTTGGTGCCGAAGACCAGACCGATCGCGATGAGCACAGCCCAGGCAAGCGCCACCCAGCGACGGTGGCGGAAGCTGAACCGGCCGAGCGCCGCGAAGGGACCGCGGAGCTTCGAGGAGGTCTGGTGCATGTGGACGGCCTGCTTCCGTTCAGGGCAACTCAGTCAAAGGTGACCGAGTTGTCCCATGATCGGTAGAGGCTACCGATATGGGCTGCACCATAGTCGTCAACGGCGCATAAGCCTGCAGTCAACGGAGCCCGGTTGAACGCACACCAAACGACAGAAACGAACGAACCCCCACCCGGTTGCCCAGGTGGGGGTTCGTCAGACGCTAGCGACTAGCGCGTGGGGCAGAGCCTCAGCTCTGGCCACCCGCCAGCTTCTCGCGGAGCGCGGCCAGGGCCTCGTCGGTCGCCAGGGCGCCCGAGGTCTCCTCGCTGCTGGAGGAGTACGAGCCACCGGAGACGGCACCGCCGGTCTCGGCAGCGGCACCCTCGCCCGCGGCAGCGGCCTCGGCGTCGGCCTCGCGGCTCTTGACGACCTGGGCCTGGTGCTGCTCGAAGCGGGCCTGCGCCTCGGCGTACTGGCGCTCCCACTCCTCACGCTGCTTCTCGTAGCCGGGCAGCCAGTCGTTCGCCTCGGGGTCGAAGCCCTCCGGGTAGATGTAGTTGCCCTGGTCGTCGTAGGACGCGGCCATGCCGTAGAGGGTCGGGTCGAACTCGACCGCCATCGGGTCGGCACCGAAGGACTCGTTGGCCTGCTTCAGCGAGAGGCTGATGCGACGACGCTCGAGGTCGATGTCGATGACCTTGACGAAGATCTCGTCGCCGACCTGGACGACCTGCTCCGGGATCTCGACGTGGCGCTCGGCCAGCTCGGAGATGTGGACCAGACCCTCGATGCCCTCGTCCACGCGGACGAACGCACCGAACGGAACCAGCTTGGTGACCTTACCCGGGACGACCTGACCGATCTGGTGCGTCCGGGCGAACTGCTGCCACGGGTCCTCCTGGGTCGCCTTCAGCGACAGGGAGACGCGCTCGCGGTCCATGTCCACGTCGAGAACCTCGACGGTGACCTCCTGGCCGACCTCGACAACCTCGGACGGGTGGTCGATGTGCTTCCAGGACAGCTCGGAGACGTGCACCAGGCCGTCGACGCCACCCAGGTCCACGAAGGCACCGAAGTTGACGATCGAGGAGACGACGCCGGAGCGCACCTGGCCCTTCTGCAGGGTGGTGAGGAAGGTCTGACGGACCTCGCTCTGGGTCTGCTCCAGCCAGGCACGGCGGGACAGGACCACGTTGTTGCGGTTCTTGTCCAGCTCGATGATCTTCGCCTCGAGCTCCTTGCCGACGTACGGCTGGAGGTCGCGGACGCGGCGCATCTCGACCAGGGAGGCCGGGAGGAAGCCACGGAGGCCGATGTCGAGGATGAGACCACCCTTGACGACCTCGATGACGGTACCGGTGACGATGCCGTCCTCGTCCTTGATCTTCTCGATCGTGCCCCAGGCGCGCTCGTACTGGGCGCGCTTCTTGGACAGGATCAGGCGACCCTCCTTGTCCTCCTTCTGGAGGACCAGGGCCTCGATGCTGTCGCCCACGGCGACGACCTCGTGCGGGTCGACATCGTGCTTGATCGACAGCTCGCGGGACGGGATGACGCCCTCGGTCTTGTAACCGATGTCGAGGAGCACCTCGTCACGGTCAACCTTCACGATGGTGCCTTCGACGATGTCACCATCGTTGAAGTACTTGATGGTCTCGTCGATCGCGGCGAGGAAGGCCTCGGCGTCGCCGATGTCGTTGACCGCAACCTGGGGAGTGGTGGGGGCCTCGGTGCTGCTCGTCATTAGGAAAGGGGCTCCGGTACGGACATGAAGTCGTAGGTACTACCACGCCGGGGACCCGTGATCGCTCCACCAAGGACGCCACGCCCACCAGCCGGATGCCGCACAGAAGACAAGCAAGCAGACAAAGAAAACGTGGAGTCTTCAACAGATGCGAGCGCGACCTGCTCCGTCCGAGGCGCGCAGGCCCGCAGCGCAACTTGTAGCATACGGGGACAGCCATGCACGGTCAATGCGGAAGCCGCACTGCGGAATGGGCCCGGACGGATGGATGTCTATCGTCCGAACGGGACTTTCCGCAAGACCCCGAGGTGACCTCGCTTGCTACGGCGCCAAGGCTACGCTATCGGCGACATGATCAATGACACGCCCCCCGAAAAGATCGAGCCCGGTGTCGACGACGACGCCGAGGCCGTGCGCCGCGAGGCCGGCGCAGCCGAGAGCAGCCGCGCCAACCGCGGCTGGTGGGACCGGAACGCCGACGAGTACCAGCTGGAACACGGCGCGTTCCTCGGCGACGCCCGGTTCGTCTGGTGCCCGGAGGGCTTGGACGAGGCCGACGCCGGCCTGCTCGGCGACCACGCCGCGCTGCGCGGCGCGCGCGTGCTGGAGATCGGGGCGGGCGCGGCGCAGTGCTCGCGCTGGCTCGCCGACCAGGGCGCCCTCCCGGTGGCGCTGGACCTGTCCTACCGGCAGCTCCAGCACGCCCGCCGTATCGACGAGCAGGCGGCCCGCCCGCCGCTGCCGCTGGTCCAGGCGGACGCCACCGTGCTGCCCTTCGCCGACGAGAGCTTCGACCTGGCCTGCTCCGCCTACGGGGCGGTGCCCTTCGTCGCGGACACGACGCGGCTGCTGCGCGAGGTGCACCGGGTGCTGCGGCCGGGCTCACGCTGGGTCTTCTCGGTCACCCACCCGATCCGCTGGGCGTTCCCGGACGAGCCGGGTGTGGAGGGCCTGACGGCCACGGCGTCCTACTTCGACCGCACGCCCTACGTCGAACAGGACGAGACCGGCGCCGCCGTCTACGTGGAGCACCACCGGACCCTCGGCGACCGGGTGCGCGAGCTGGCGCTGGCCGGCTTCCGCCTGGTGGACCTGGTCGAGCCGGAGTGGCCCGAGGAGCTCACCTCAGAGTGGGGCGGCTGGAGCCCCCTGCGCGGACGCCACATCCCCGGCACCGCCGTCTTCGTCTGCGTCCGGGACTGAGCCCGGCGCCGCTCCGCCGTAGGGTGTCCCCCCGGCGGTCCGGCGCCGCGCCCGGCCCTCGACCACGAAGGCCAGCGCGAGTGCCACCAGGCCGGACAGCGGTAGCCCGAGCGGGAGGTAGTCGCGCAGCATCAGCAGCAGCGCGCGCTCCTTCTTCACCAGGGCGACGGTCGCGGCCTGGTAGTCGGGGCGGATCTTCACGTCGCCCGAGAAGATCGTCACCGGCGCCATGCCGGAGCTCGGCGGCATCCGCAACTGCTCGTCGTGCACCTCCTCGCCGTTGATCGGCGCGCCGGTGACGGGGTCGACCCAGAACTTGCGGACGGTGGTGTACCAGCGCTGGTAGCCGAGCTTGTCGATCTGGTCGGGCGTGATCGCGACGCCCGCCGGCATGGCCTTGGGGAACGGCACCTGGGTCCACGGGATCGTCTGCTCGAAGTAGTAGACGATCAGCCCGTCGAGCGTGGTGGTCCCCTTGTAGTGAATCGGCGCCGCGGTACGGGTCTGCGGGTCGAAGTACTGGTAGTCGTGCGGCTGGGTGTCGAAGGGAAACTTGTACTCGATGCCGACCCGGCTGACCGTCTGGCCGTCGACGTTCTCCCCGCAGCAGTGCACCGGGTCCTGGGTGTGCGCGTCGAAGGGGTAGATCTCCGGGATGGCGGAGAGCCGCTTGCCGTCGTTGCCGAGGATGTAGGAGAGCGCGTCCCACACGACGACGTCCCGTCCGGTGCGCTTCTTCTCGGCCTGGGCCGCGGCGGCGTCTCCCTTGAGGGTCTCCACGATGGTGACGTGCTGGTGCGGAACCGCGGTCATCGAGCTGTAGTCGATGAGCGTGGCGTCCTTCGCCTCCAGCACGACGGCCTGGTACTGGTTGTCGGGCACGGCGACGACGTTGGGGTAGACCCACACGCGCAGCATGACGCCGAGCACCGCGAGGAAGGCCGCGAGGGCCACCAGGACGAGAGCGAGCCGCTGCCGCATCCGCGCCCCTCCCTACGGATGCGCCGGAGCGCTGGTGAGCAGCGGCTTGGCCGTCGTCGGCCCGTTCTGGTCGGCGAGCGGCACGGCGACCAGGGCCACCACCACCGCCACCGCGGCTCCCACGGCCGCTGCGATCAGCGCACGCACGTCCCCGCCCCTTCCGCTCGATGCCGGGCAGAAGCGCACCGTAGCGTCGCCCGCCATAAATGAGAACAGGTTCTACCCTTCTGCGCCCGCCAGGTGCCGCTCGGCGGACGGGCCGTGACCCGGCGGCCGCCCCTCGACCGTGACGTCAACACGGCCTTCCAGAACTACGCCCTGTTCTCACATCTGTCGGTACGTCAGAACATCGAGTACGGCCTGAGGGTGAAGCGGGTCGCCAGGGCGGAGCGCGCCGAGCGGGCCGAACGGGCCCTGGCCACCGTCCCCTTGGAGGGACAGGGGGAGAGGCGGGCCGCTGGTGGACGTGGTCGCCTCCGCACTCATCGTGCCGTCCGCACTGCCGGTGTGGCCGGCCCACCGGATGAGCACGGAGGCGTCCGGTGGGCCGGCCGCGTAGCAGCCGACTAGTGGCCGGCGTCCTCCCAGTTGCGGCCCGCGCCGACGGAGACGTCGAGCGGGGCGCGCAGCGGGTAGGCGCCGGCCATCTCGCGGCGGACCAGCTCCTCGACCGCGGCGCGCTCGCCCGGGGCGATCTCCAGCACGATCTCGTCGTGGACCTGGAGCAGCATGCGCGAGCCGAGCTGCGCCTCGCGCAGGGCCGCGTCGACCTTGAGCATGGCGATCTTGACGATGTCCGCCGCCGAGCCCTGGATCGGCGCGTTGAGCGCCATCCGCTCCGCCATCTCACGGCGCTGGCGGTTGTCGCTGGTGAGATCGGGCAGGTAGCGGCGGCGCCCGAGCAGGGTCTCGGTGTAACCGGTGCCCCGGGCCTCCTCCACGACGCGCTGGAGGTAGTCGCGCACGCCGCCGAAGCGCTCGAAGTAGGTGTCCATCAGACGGCGGGCTTCGGCCGTCTCGATGCCGAGCTGCTGGGAGAGGCCGAAGGCGGAGAGACCGTAGGCCAGACCGTAGGACATCGCCTTGACCTTGCGGCGCATCTCCGCGTCGACCGCGTCCGGCGTGACGTCGAAGACGTAGGAGCCGACCGTGGTGTGCAGGTCCTCGCCGGAGGTGAAGGCCGCGATCAGGCCCGCGTCCTCGGACAGGTGAGCCATGACGCGCAGCTCGATCTGGCTGTAGTCGGCCGTCAGCAGCGTCTCGTAGCCCTCGCCGACCACGAAGGCGCGGCGGATCATCCGGCCCTCCTCGGTGCGGACCGGGATGTTCTGCAGGTTCGGGTCCGTGGAGGAGAGGCGGCCGGTCGCGGCGACCATCTGGTTGAAGGTGGTGTGGATCCGGCCGTCGGCCGCGATGGTCTTGATCAGACCCTCGACCGTGCTGCGCAGCCGGGTCTGGTCGCGGTGGCGCAGCAGCAGGACGGGCAGCTCGTGCTCGGTCTGGCCGGCCAGCCAGGTGAGCGCGTCGGCGTCCGTCGTGTAGCCCGTCTTGATCTTCTTGGTCTTCGGCAGGCCCAGCTCGTTGAAGAGGATCTCCTGGAGCTGCTTGGGCGAGCCGAGGTTGAACTCGTGGCCGACCGCGTGGTGAGCCTCCTTGACCGCCTGCTGGACGGCCGCGCCGAACTGGATCTCCAGCTGGGTCAGCCACTCGCGGTCGGCGGCGATGCCGGTGCGCTCCATCCGGGCCAGCAGCTCGGCGATGGGCAGCTCCAGCTCGCGCATGAGGGCGAGCGCGCTGTCCTTGCCGAGGCGCTCCTCCAGCGCCACGGCCAGGTCCAGGACGGTGCGGGCCTCGACCATGAGCAGCTCGGCGGCGGCCGCGGCCGCGTCGTCCTCGGAGGCCTCGTCACCGAAGGCGAGCTGGCCGGAGTCGGCGGCCTCGGCGGAGCCGAGGGTGCGGCCCAGGTACTCCTCAGCGAGCACGTCGAGGCCGAAGGTACGGCGGCCCGGCTTCTCCAGATAGGCGGCGAGGGCG
Organism: Streptacidiphilus melanogenes; assembly: GCF_000787835.1. Lineage (GTDB taxonomy): Bacteria > Actinomycetota > Actinomycetes > Streptomycetales > Streptomycetaceae > Streptacidiphilus > Streptacidiphilus melanogenes. Next base: position 94,711 of record NZ_BBPP01000019.1, on the reverse strand, counting down.
CTGTCGGCCTCGACGCCGGCGATCTCCCAGCCGTGCTCGGCGAAGGCCCGCTGGACCTGCTTGGCGATGTGCAGCGCCTTGGGCCGGGACGCGTCGGCGAGCCAGGCCGCAAAGGCCCGCTCGTCCGCCTCGGCCAGGGCGGTCGGGTCGAACCAGGCCGCGGGCCCGGTCTCGACGGCCAGGGCTACAGCCTTGACGTGGCCCTCCCCGAGCGCCCACCGGTAGTCGGCGGCGAGGCCGACCCGGGCCTCGGCGGCGTGCTCGGCGAGCCACGCGGCGAGCGCGCCGGGCTCGGTCAGCACCACGCCGTGGATGTCGACGCCGGGCCCGGCGTGCATGTCGACCCCGCCCTCGGCGTCGCCCGAGCCCGAGCCCGGGTCGACGGCGAAGAGGCGGTCGCGCAGCTGCTGGTTGCGGAACTCCAGCGTGTCCAGCAGCAGCGTGGTGGCCGGGACGTCGTAGGCCTGCCGGGCCAGGTCGTCGAGGCCGAGCGGCAGCTCGACGGTGCGGATCAGCTCGGTGAGCTCGCGGTTGAGCTTGACGTCCTCCAGACCGGCACGGAGCTTCTCACCGATCTTGCCCTTGACCTCCTCGGCGTGGGCGACCAGCTCGGCGAAGCTGCCGTACTGGTTGATCCACTTGGCGGCGGTCTTCTCGCCGACGCCCGGGATGCCCGGGAGGTTGTCCGACGGGTCTCCGCGCAGCGCGGCGAGGTCCGGGTACTGGGCGGGGGTGACGCCGTACTTCTCGAACACCTTGTCGGGGGTGTACCGGGTGAACTCGGAGACGCCCTTGGTCGGGTAGAGCACCGTGACGTGCTCGGTGACCAACTGGAGCGCGTCCCGGTCGCCGGTGAGGATCAGCACCTCGTAGCCCTCGGCCGCGGCGGCGGTGGCCAGGGTGGCGATGATGTCGTCGGCCTCGTACTCGGGCGAGCGCAGGTGCGGCACGCGCAGGGCGTCCAGCAGCTCGGAGACCAGCTCGACCTGGCCGCGGAAGCCCTCGGGCGAGGCGGAGCGGGTGGCCTTGTACTCCGGGTAGATGCCCGCCCGGAAGGTCTTGCGCGAGACGTCGAACGCCACGGCGAAGTGCGTCGGCTGCTCGTCGCGCAGGATGTTGGCCAGCATCGAGGTGAAGCCGTAGACCGCGTTGGTCGGCTGCCCCGTGACCGTGCTGAAGTTCTCCTCGGGGAGGGCGTAGAAGGCGCGGTAGGCCATGGAGTGGCCGTCCATGAGCAGCAGGCGCCCCTTGGCCCCGCTGGTCGTCCCCTTGCTGCCTGCCATGCCTCGCCACCGCCGCTCTGCCGGCTGCCGCCGACTGTCCGTTTCGTTACCGCTGGAATCCTATGACCCGGCACCGACACTTCTCTGCAGAGTCGCGGCCCGCCGGGTGAGCGCCCGCGGAGCGACCTGGGTCACATCGGCCCCGGACCCTTCGGCGTCGTACGATCGCACGGATCTCGCACCACGGTGATCCCGAACGACAACGGCGTCAGGAGCAACATGGCCGACCAGTCCAGCACCGAGCAGCCCGGCAACGAGGAGCGCGGCATCCAGCTGAACGTCCCGCAGGACGTGCTGGACCACTTCGCGAAGCTGGGGGTGACGCCCGAGACCTTCTCCGGTGGCCACCTCGGCGAGAAGCTCGGCATCCGGATCGTGGAGGCCTCCCCGGAGCGCGTGGTCGGCACCATGCCCGTCGACGGCAACCAGCAGCCCTACGGTCTGCTCCACGGCGGCGCGTCCGCGGCGCTCGCGGAGACGCTCGGCTCCATCGGCTCGATGCTGCACGCGGGTCCCGGCCGCTACGCGGTCGGCGTCGACCTCAACGCCACGCACCACCGCAGCGCGACCTCCGGCCTGGTGACGGGTGTGGCCACGGCCGTCTTCCGCGGCCGCACGGCGGCGACGTACGAGATCGCCATCACCGACGACCAGGGCCGCCGCATCACCAGCTGCCGGCTCACCTGCATGCTGCGTGACCTGTAGGCGCCACACAGCGCAGCCACACAGCGCAAGGGGGAGCCGCACCGCGAAAGGTGCGGCTCCCCCTTCGCGTGCTCCCTCACCGTGTTTGGCTCCCCCGCGCCGCGGGCAGCAAGCGCGCATGGCGGGGTCCGGTCCCGAGCCGGTCGAGATCCTCGAATCCCGCGGCGCGGAGCGCAGGTTCAGCAACTGGTGGCGTCGGCAGAGCGCGCGGCGCAGGCTGACGCTGACGCTCGGCCCCGCCGCGCTTCTCCTGCTGGGCTTGCTGACAGCGGAATTGACACGCCATCAACCTCCGCCTCCCGCACCGACGGCATGGCCCGCCGAACACGCCGCCGTCAGCTACGTCGGATTTGCCGGGATGTCCGCCGACGATCCGGCGGGCCGCACCGCCGTCTTCCTCGTCTCCGTGCGCAACCAGGACGCGGCCGCCCTGACGGTTGTTCAAGTCACGGTCGCCTACCGGGGCTTGACACTGCGTACCGCACCCCGCCTGCCGCTCGCCGTGCAACCCGGACAAACAGTGCGCATCCAGCTCATCGCCACCGCGACGGACTGCTCCCGGATCCCGATGGCGGACGAACTACCCTTCGTCGACGTTACGTTCCGTAACATCCGCGCAATCGGGCAGGAAAGCGAAATACTCGGTGACAGATACACCTTGGACCTGCACCGTGCGATGACCGCCGCCTGCCATCGAGGGTGAAGTCTCAAATCTTCCTCAGCTGATAACAGCTCCATCACATAGCCATCCAATAGCTCCCAGGCGAGCGCAATGGAGGCCTAAAGTCACGGCCAGTCACCGCGCCATGGGTAGACAGGTCGGGGCCTGCGCGCGGATCGACCCCCTCATGCCAGAGGAAGGAATCTCCGTGCGAAACCGTTCCCTGCTTGTGCTGACCGCCATCGCGGCCACCGGCACGCTCACCCTCACCGCCTGTGGCTCCCGTGCGTCGAACAGCGGCAGTGGCGGCTCCAGCTCCGGCTCCACCACCGTCACCATCGGCGTCGACGCGCCGCTCACCGGTTCGCTCTCGGCCCTCGGCATCGGAATCCAGAACTCCGTCGACCTCGCCATCAAGACCGCGAACAAGAACAACGAGGTCCCCGGGGTCACCTTCAAGATCGAGGCCCTGGACGACAAGGCCGCGCCGCAGCAGGGCAGCCTGAACGCCACCCAGCTCGTCGGCGACAGCTCCGTCATCGGCGTCGTCGGCCCGCTGAACTCCGGCGTCGCGCTGACCATGCAGAAGACCTTCAACAACGCCAACCTGGTCGAGGTCTCCCCGGCCAACACCAACCCGGCGCTGACCCAGGGCCCGAACTGGCAGACCGGCACCAAGGCCCGTCCCTTCGCGTCCTACTTCCGCACCGCCACCACGGACGCGATCCAGGGCCCCTTCGCCGCGCAGTTCGCCTTCAGCACCCTGGGCAAGAAGAAGGTCTTCCTGGTCGACAACAAGGACGCCTACGGCGTCGGCCTGGTCGGCACCTTCAAGGACGAGTTCACCAAGCTCGGCGGCACGGTGGCCGGCCAGGACCACGTCACCAGCGGCGCGAGCGACTTCTCCTCCACGGTCAACGCGATCAAGTCCTCCGGTGCCGACTTCGTCTACTTCGGCGGCGAGTACCCGGACGCGGCCCCGCTGACCAAGCAGCTCAAGGCGGGCGGCGCCAACATCCCGGTGATCGGCGGCGACGGCAACTACGACCCGACCTACATCAAGCTGGCCGGCACCGCCGCCAACGGCGACTTCGCCACCTCCGTGGGCGCGCCGGTGGAGTCCCTGCCCTCCGCCCAGACCTTCGTGACCAACTACAAGGCCGGCGGCTACTCCCAGGCCTACGGCGCCTACGGCGGCTACTCCTACGACAGCGCCTGGGCGATCATCGAGGCGGTCAAGGCCGTCGTCAGCGCCAACAACGGCAAGCTGCCCAGCAACCCGCGCCAGGCGGTGGAGAAGGCGATGAGCAACGTCAACTTCTCCGGTGTGACCGGCACGGTCTCCTTCGACCAGTACGGCGACGCCACCAACAAGCAGCTGACCGTCTACGGCGTCAAGAACGGCGTCTGGACCACCATCAAGACCGGCACCTTCTCCGGCTGACGCCGCCTGCACCGGCGCGCATCCGCCGAGGCACCTTCTGAGACACCAACCGCGCGGGGGCACCACACCTTGCCCCCGCGCGGTTCCACGTCCGGTCCGCGGACAGGGTCCGACACCGGCTCGAACACGGAGGACCGCGGTGCACGAACTGCCGCAAAACCTGGTCAACGGCCTGCTTCTGGGCGCGACCTACGGACTGATCGCCGTCGGCTACACGATCGTCTACGGCATCGTCCAGCTCATCAACTTCGCCCACGGCGAGATCTTCATGACCGGTGCCTTCGGCGCCCTGTCGGTCTACCTCGGACTCGGATCCGGGACCTCGATGTGGATCGCCATCCCCCTGATGCTGCTCGGGGCCATCGTCACCTCGACGGTGATCGCCGTGCTCACCGAACGGCTCGCCTACCGGCCGCTGCGTAACGCGCCACGCCTCGCACCGCTGATCACCGCGATCGGTGTGTCGATCACCCTGCAGCAGCTCGTCTGGGGCTTCTACCCCAGCGCCAAGTCGCCCCGCGTCTTCCCCAGCCTGCCGGGCGGCCCGTTCCACGTCGGCGGCGTGCTGATCCAGTCGGCGGACATCTTCGTGGTGGTCGCCGCCGTGCTCTCCACCCTGTTCCTCGCCTACTTCGTGCGCACCACGCGCACCGGCCGGGCCATGCAGGCCACCGCGCAGGACCCGGACACCGCCAAGCTCATGGGCATCAACACCGACCGGGTCATCGTCATCGCCTTCGCGCTCGGCGCCGGCTTCGCCGGGATCGCCGGCGTGGCCTGGGGTCTTCGCTACGGCGAGATCAAGTTCGACATGGGCTTCCTCACCGGCCTCTACGCCTTCACCGCGGCCGTGCTCGGCGGCATCGGCAACATCTACGGCGCCATGCTCGGCGGTCTGGTCCTCGGCCTGGTCCAGAACCTCACCGCGATCTACATCGCCGACATCCCCGGCATGAGCCAGTTCAGCAGCCAGTCCTGGTCCAGCGTCTGGGCCTTCGTCATCCTCATCCTGGTGCTCATGGTCAGGCCGCAGGGCCTGCTCGGCGAGCGCGTCGCGGACAGGGCGTAACCACCATGACCGACACCCTCCAGATCCGACCCGAAGCGGCCGCCGCGCCCAAGCCGGCCATACCGCTCCCGACCGCCGCGGCTCGCGCGGTCACCGCGGCGGGCGCCGTGCTCACCGCCGCCTCCGCCTTCCTGTCCTGGACCTACAGCTCGCAGTTCCCCGGGGACCTGACCCTCAGCGGTTACCCCGGCGGACTGCAGTGGATCACGTTCACCGGCGGGCTGCTCACCCTGGTCTACCTCCTCGTGGGCTACGGCACCCCGGGGCTGCGCGGCCTCGCCCCCGGCGGCGCCGAGGGGACCACGGTGATCCTCGCCGTCGGCGCGGCCGCCAGCACCTGGTTCACCCTGATCGCCATCAGCGTCGAGCTCGGCGGCCTGGCCAACCTCACCACCGGCGGCTGGGTCGCCGGCATCGCCTCGCTGCTCGCCGTCGTCGGCGCGCTCGGACTGCCCCGCGACGGGCAGCACCCGCAGGGCCACCGCCTCGGTGCGCTGCTCTACCCGGGCAAGCGCCCCGAGCTGGCTCCTGCCAAGCGGCTGGCCCCCGCCTTCGAGGTGGGCATCGTCCTGCTGACCCTGGCCGCGGCCCTCGGCGTCTTCGCCTACGGCGTCGACACCTCCTACGCCGAGCTGTTCGCCGGGTTCCTGATCCTCGCCGGCTTCGCCGCCTGGGCCCTGAACCGGTCCGGCGACTTCGCCCGGCTCGGCGAGATCATGCAGCGTCACCGCGTCCTCGCCACCGTCGGCGCCTTCGTCGCGGCGGGGCTCTTCCCGTTCACCCAGACGAGCTCCAACGCGGAGGCCAACGCCAACCTCGGCGTCAGCATCCTGATCTTCGCGGCCACCGCCCTCGGCCTGAACATCGTCGTCGGCCTCGCCGGCCTGCTGGACCTCGGCTACGTCGCCTTCCTCGGCGTCGGCGCGTACACCGCGGCCCTGGTCTCCGGCGCCGCCGGCACCGCGTTCAACGTCCAGTTCCCGTTCTGGGCCGCCGCGCTGCTCGGCGCCGTCGTCTCCGGGATCTTCGGCGTCCTGCTCGGCGCGCCGACCCTGCGGGTGCGCGGCGACTACCTGGCCATCGTGACCCTCGGCTTCGGTGAGATCTTCCGCATCGTCGTGCAGAACCTCGACGGGACCTCCGGTCCGAACGTCACCAACGGCGCCATCGGCATCAGCAACGTCCCCGACCTGAACATCTTCGGGTTCGACTTCGGCTCGGCCCACAGCTTCGGACCGTTCGACATCGGCCGCTTCGCCAACTACTTCGAGCTGATGCTGATCTTCACCGCGATCATCGTGCTGGTGTTCGCCCGCTCCGCCAACTCCCGGATCGGACGCGCCTGGGTCGCCATCCGCGAGGACGAGACCGCGGCCACCGCGATGGGCATCAACGGCTTCCGCTTCAAGCTGCTGGCCTTCGCCCTCGGCGCCACCCTGGCCGGCCTGGCCGGCACCGTCTTCGTCCACGTCAACTACAGCATCGTGCCGGACACCTTCCAGTTCGCCGGGCCCACCCCGCCGAACTCGGCCTTCCTGCTGGCCGCGGTCGTCATCGGCGGCATGGGCACGGTCTCCGGGCCGTTGGTCGGCGCCTCGCTGTTCTTCCTGCTGCAGGCCAAGCTCTCGTTCCTGCACGACTACCAGCTGCTGCTCTTCGGCATCACCCTGATCCTCTTCATGCGTTTCCGTCCCGAGGGCATCATCCCCAACCGCCGCCGCCAGCTGGAGTTCCACGAATCCCAGACCGAGGACGGCCAGGAAGGGCCCACCCCCGAACTCCGCACCGCAGAGGCGTGAACGCGATGACCGACACCACCACCGCCACCGTCGACAACGCACCCGCTCCGGGCACCCCGCTGCTCCAGGCGAGCAACGTCGTCATGCGCTTCGGCGGCCTCACCGCCGTCAACGACGTCTCACTGACCGTCAACACCGGCGAGATCATCGGGCTCATCGGCCCCAACGGAGCCGGCAAGACCACCTTCTTCAACTGCCTCACCGGCCTCTACGTCCCCACCGAGGGGACCGTCACGTACAAGGGAGCGACGCTCCCGCCCAAGCCGCACAAGGTGACGCAGGCGGGGATGGCCCGCACCTTCCAGAACATCCGTCTCTTCCACAACATGACGGTGCTGGAGAACGTCCTCGTCGGCCGGCACACCCGCACCAAGGAAGGCCTCATCTCGGCCATCCTGCGCGGCCCCGGCTACCGTCGCGAAGAAGCCGACTCCAGGGCCAAGGCGATGGAGTACCTCGACTTCGTCGGCCTCGCGAACAAGGCGGGCACCCTGGCCCGCAACCTCCCCTACGGCGAGCAGCGCAAGCTGGAGGTCGCCCGCGCCCTCGCCAGCGAGCCCGGCCTGCTGCTGCTCGACGAGCCCACGGCCGGGATGAACCCGCAGGAGACCCGGGCCACCGAGGAACTGGTCTTCGCCGTCCGCGACCGCGGCATCGCCGTCCTGGTCATCGAGCACGACATGCGCTTCATCTTCAACCTGTGCGACCGCGTGGCCGTCCTGGTCCAGGGCCAGAAGCTCGTGGAGGGCGACGCCGCGACCGTCCAGGGCGACGAGCGCGTCGTCGCCGCCTACCTCGGCACGCCCTACGAGGGCAACGCCGACAGCACCACCCCGGAGGAGAACCAGTGACCGCGCTTCTCGAGGTCCAGGACCTCCGCGTCGCCTACGGCAAGATCGAGGCCGTCAAGGGGATCTCCTTCAGCATCGAGGAAGGACAGGTGGTCACGCTCATCGGCACCAACGGCGCCGGCAAGACCACCACGCTGCGGACCATATCCGGGCTGCACCAGCCCACGGCGGGCACCATCCTCTTCAAGGGCGAGCGGATCGACGGCAAGCCCGCCCACGAGATCGTCAAGATGGGCCTGGCCCACTCCCCCGAGGGCCGCCGCATCTTCGCGCGGATGACCATCGAGGAGAACCTGCTGCTCGGCGCGTTCCTGCGCCGGGACACCCCGGGCATCCAGGCCGACGTCGAGCGGGCGTACGAGCTCTTCCCGATCCTCGGCGAGCGCCGCAAGCAGGCCGCGGGCACGCTGTCCGGCGGTGAGCAGCAGATGCTCGCGATGGGCCGCGCGCTGATGTCGCAGCCGAAGCTGCTGATGCTGGACGAGCCCAGCATGGGCCTGTCCCCGATCATGATGCAGAAGATCATGTCGACCATCACCGAGCTGCGCGCGCAGGGCATGACCATCCTGCTGGTCGAGCAGAACGCCCAGGCCGCACTGTCGCTGGCGGACCAGGGGCACGTGATGGAGGTCGGGCGGATCTCGCTGTCCGGTACCGGCGCGGACCTGCTGCACGACGAGTCCGTCCGCAAGGCGTACCTCGGCGAGGACTGAGACACGGAAGAGGGGTGCGAGGCCGTCGGCCTCGCACCCCTCTTCTTTTTGTCTTCTTCTGTCCCCTACTTCTTGGCGTCCTGCGCGGCGCCTTCCTCGATGACGGCCTCGGCGACGGCCTTCATGGTCATCCGCCGGTCCATCGAGGTCTTCTGGATCCAGCGGAACGCGGCCGGCTCGGTCAGCCCGAACTTGGTCTGCAGCACGCTCTTGGCCCGGTCGACCAGCTTGCGGGTCTCCAGACGCAGGTTGAGGTCCTCGACCTCCAGCTCCAGCGCGCGCATCTCGCTGTAGCGGGAGACGGCCATCTCGATGGCGGGGACCAGGTCGCCCTTGTTGAACGGCTTGACGATATAGGCCATCGCCCCGGCGTCGCGGGCCCGCTCCACCAGCTCGCGCTGGGAGAAGGCGGTCAGCATCAGCGTCGGCGCGATGTGGGCCTGGTGGATCTGCTCGGCGGCCGAGAGGCCGTCCAGGACGGGCATCTTCACGTCCAGGATCACCAGGTCGGGCTTCAGCTCCTCGGCGAGCCGGACGGCCGTCTCACCGTCGCCGGCCTCGCCGACCACGGTGTAGCCCTCCTCCTCAAGCATCTCCTTGAGGTCGAGGCGGATCAGTGCCTCGTCCTCGGCGATGACGACACGGGTGGTCGTCGGCGGGACGTGCGGGTCCTGCGCGTCGGCGGCGGTCACGATGCTCCTCGTAGCTCCGGGGCGTACGGCGCAAGCCTACCTAGCTGCATCGCAGTGGGCGCACACGGTATGGTGCTCATGCACACGACCGGCCGGGTTGGTGGAACGGCATACACGGATGTCTCAAACACATCTGCCGAAAGGCTTGCGGGTTCGAATCCCGCACCCGGCACCCCACGAGGGCCCGCTTCGGCGGGCCTTTTTCATGCCGTCTCACGATGTGGACGGGAGCGGTCGGCTCGGCGTGACACGGCGCAAGGGACGCAGTGCCAGCCCGCCCCTTACGTCCTCAGGCGCCCAACTCTGCATAGATCCAGCGGCCTCCCAGGCGGCCTCCAACGAATCTCAAGGCGTGGGCCCCGTATCCATCAGATTCTTAGGGCAACCCGCGTAGATCACTGAATATTCTGCGCCGTTACGAGCCAGGCTCAAATCTTCCTCAGCGACTTGAGCATTCTCTGAGCTGCGAATACACAGCATCCGAAGGCATCTATTCAGTAACGGCGTCTATGCATGGGATAAATGTCGCCCTTACGGTTGGGCAACTCTCAAGCAACTGCTCCCCACCCTCCGAGAGGCTTGCATGAGCACCAGTACCCAACTGCCCTCATCCCCCGCCAAGGGCAGGACCCTGCGCCGCGAGATCGGCCTGATCGGTCTGATGTGGGCATCCGTCGGTTCGATCATCGGATCCGGATGGCTCTACGGCGCGAAGAACGCCGTCATGATGGCCGGTCCGGCCGCTGTGATCTCCTGGCTGATCGGCGCGGTCGCCATCGTGCTGCTCGCCCTGGTGCACGCCGAGCTCGGTGGCATGTTCCCGGTCGCCGGCGGTACCGCGCGCTACCCGCACTACACCTTCGGCGGCCTCGCCGGCATGTCGTTCGGTTGGTTCTCCTGGCTGCAGGCCGCCACCGTGGCGCCGATCGAGGTCGAGGCGATGATCGGCTACGCCGGTCACTGGTCCTGGGCCACCGGGTTCCAGAACGCCGACGGAACGCTGACGACCTCGGGCTTCGTCGTCGCGGTGATCCTCATGGCCGTCTTCGTGGCCGTGAACTTCCTGGGCGTCAAGGTACTGGCGCACACCAACAGCGCGGCGACCTGGTGGAAGATCTTCATCCCGCTGGTGACGATCTTCGTGGTGGCGCTGACGCACTTCCACGGCAGCAACTTCACCTCGCACGGCTTCATGCCGTTCGGTGGCAAGGGCATCCTGGCCGCGATCAGCACCTCCGGCATCATCTTCGCCCTGCTCGGCTTCGAGCAGGCGATCCAGCTCGCCGGTGAGAGCAAGAACCCGAAGAAGGACATCCCCCGCGCCGTCCTCGGCTCGGTCGCCATCGGCGCCGCGATCTACGTCCTGCTGCAGGTCGCCTACATCGGCGCGCTCCCCGGCGCCTCCTTCGCCAAGGGCTGGGCGAGCCTGGCCTACCAGGGCATCTCCGGCCCGTGGGCGGGTCTGGCCTCGCTGGTCGGCCTCGGCTGGCTGGCCTGGTTCCTCTACCTGGACGCGGTGGTCTCCCCGGCCGGTACCGGCCTGATCTACACCACCTCGACCTCCCGCATCTCCTTCGGTCTGAGCCGCAACGGCTACGCGCCGAAGCTGTTCGAGAAGACCGAGCGCCAGGGTGTCCCGTGGTTCGGCCTGATCATCTCCTTCGTGGTCGGCGTCATCTGCTTCCTGCCCTTCCCGAGCTGGCAGGCGCTGGTCTCCTTCATCACCTCCGCCTCGGTGCTGATGTACGCGGGCGCTCCCCTCGCCTACGGCGCGCTGCGCAAGCAGCTGCCGGCGCGTGAGCGTCCCTACCGCCTGCCGTTCGGCCAGGTCATCTCGCCGCTGTCGTTCGTCATCGCGACCCTGATCATCTACTGGTCCGGCTGGAGCACCCTGTGGCGCCTCGGCCTCGCGATCCTGCTCGGCTACGTGCTGATGGGCTCCTACGCCGCGTACGCCTCCGCCACCGGCAAGCCCTACGCGCCGAAGATGGACTGGAAGTCGGCGCAGTGGCTGCCGGTCTACCTGGTCGGCATCGGCCTCGTCTCCTGGCAGGGCCAGTTCGGCGGCACCGGCAACATCCCGCTGTGGGTGGACATCGCCATCGTCGCCGTCTTCGCCCTGGGCGTGTACTACTGGGCGATCGCAACCTCGCTCAAGGCCGCCGAGATCGAGCGCAACATCGAGGACGTCGAGGTCGTGGACGAGGGTGGGCACTGACCTCCCTCGGATGACATGACCGAGCCCGGTCGGAGCAACGTCGCTCCGGCCGGGCTCTTCTTGTGCGTGCGTTACGGCCGGGTCGGCAGCGGCAGGTCGTCCTGGCCGACGTGGTGGACCCGGACCAGGTTGGTGGACCCGGCCAGCCCCGGAGGGGAGCCGGCGGTGATCACGACGATGTCGCCCACATCGCACCGGCCGATGGCCAGCAGCGCCGCGTCCACCTGGTCGATCATCTCGTCCGTGGTGCCGACGAACGGGCCGAGGAAGGTCTCCACACCCCAGGTCAGCGCCAACTGGCTGCGCACGGCCGGTTCGTAGGTGAAGGCCAGAACCGGGATCGGCGAGCGATAGCGGGACAGCCGCCGCGCGGTGTCGCCGGACTGGGTGAACGCGACCAGGTACTTGGCGTGCAGGAAGTCGCCGATCTCCGCGGCCGCGCGGGCGACCGCGCCGCCCTGGGTGCGCGGCTTGCTGGTGGCGCTCAGCGGCGGCAGCCCGGCCGCGAGGATGTCCTCCTCGGCGGCGCAGACGATGCGGGACATGGTCCTGACCGTCTCCACCGGGAACTTGCCGACGCTGGTCTCGCCGGAGAGCATCACCGCGTCCGCGCCGTCGAGGACGGCGTTGGCGACGTCGGACGCCTCGGCGCGGGTCGGCCGCGAGGCGTTGATCATCGAGTCCAGCATCTGCGTGGCCACGATGACCGGTTTGGCGTTGCGGCGGCAGAGCTTGATGGCGCGCTTCTGGACCAGCGGCACCTGCTCCAGCGGCATCTCGACGCCCAGGTCCCCGCGGGCAACCATGACGGCGTCGAAGGCGTCGACGATCTCCTCGAGCTTCTCGACCGCCTGGGGCTTCTCCACCTTGGCGATGACCGGGACGAAGCGCCCCTCCTCGCTCATGATGCGGTGGACGTCCTTGATGTCGTCCGCGCTGCGGACGAAGGAGAGGGCGACCAGGTCGGCGCCGATGCGAAGGCCCCAGCGCAGGTCGGCGACGTCCTTGTCGCTCAGCGCGGGAACGGAGACGGCCACACCCGGGAGGTTGAGGCCCTTGTGGTCGGAGACCATGCCGCCCTCGACGACGGCGCAGTGCACGTCCTGCCCCTCGACGGCAGTGACTTCGAGCGTCACCCGGCCGTCGTCGACGAGGATGCGCTCACCGGGGGTGACGTCGTGGCACAGGCCCTTGTAGGTGGTGCCGCAGCGGTTTCGGTCGCCCTCGACGTCGGCGGTGGTGATGGTGAAGGAGTCCCCGCGCTCCAGGAGCACGGGCCCCTCGGCGAAGGTGTCCAGGCGGATCTTGGGGCCCTGCAGGTCGACCAGGATGCCGACGCTGCGGCCGGTCTCGTCCGCGGCCTTGCGGACTCGGCGGTAACGGTCCTCGTGCTCGGCGTAGCTGCCGTGGCTGAGGTTGAAGCGGGCCACGTCCATACCGGCTTCCACGAGCGCTTTGATCTGCTCGAAGCTGTCGGAGGCGGGGCCTAGCGTACAGACGATTTTTGCTCGGCGCATAAAACGAGCCTAGTTCCTACCCTCTGGTAGCTTCGTGGCGCTGGCGGTCCGTCAGATGTCTTTTGTCCGACGGAGCGTTGAAGATTCCGAAACGTACACGCGCCGAACGCGCGGATGAACCGCGGGGGAACACTTCCTTGACGTACACCCCTCCCCCTGTCGAACGCCCGTCGCCGCTGCCTAGGCTTCCGCGAGTGGAACGGGTACGACGAACGACGGCACTGGCTGCCGCCGCGGCTGTGGCGCTGACCGGCGCGGCTGTCTGGCAGCTTTCGGGGGGCGCGGGGGCCGCGCCGAGCGCGGGGGGCACGTCCGGGCAGCAGGCGGACGGCTACTCCGGACTGCCGCACACCTTGGTCCAGGTCTCCCCCGGCGGCTGCGGCGCGGGCTGGAGCAGCGGGCACACGACAACCGGGCTCCAGGTCTTCGACATTTCCAACTCCGGGATCGCGCCCGCCGACGTGCAGCTCGTCGAGCCCGCTTCGGGCGCGGTGGTCGGCGAGGTCGAGGGGCTGGCACCGAACCGCTCCCGGCCGCTGCTGGTCCGCCTGGCGGCCGGCTCCTACGCCTTCCGCTGTCTGCAGCAGGACGTCGACGCCGCGACCGGCCCCACCGTCAAGGTCACCGGCGCCGGCACCGGCGCGGGTCAGGGCACCCCGGCCGTCGTGCCGGTCACCCAGCAGGACCTGATCCCGGCCGCGCTCGCCTACCAGCACTGGGTCGCGGGGCAACTGCCCGGTCTGGTGACCGACGTGGACGCGCTGCACAGCGCCGTCGCCTCCGGCGACCTCGCCGGGGCCAAGCAGCGCTGGCTCACCGCGCACCTCGCCTACGAGCGCCTCGGCGCCGCGTACGGGGCCTTCGGCGACGTCGACGACGAGATCAACGGTCCGCGCAGCCACGACACCGGCTTCCACGGCGTCGAGTACGGGCTGTGGCACCAGGGCTCGACCACCGGCCTGGAACCGGTCGCCGCCAAGCTCCTCTCCGACGTGCGGGGGCTGGAGGCTGCCTGGCCGAAGGTCCAGCTGGACCCGGCCGTGCTGGGCGTGCGCGCGCACGAGATCGTCGAGAACGCCATCGAGTTCGAGCTCAGCGGGCGCACCGACTACGGCAGCGACTCCAACCTGGCCACCGTCGGCGCCAACCTGGACGGCACCACGGAGGTGCTGACCCTGCTGCGTCCGCTGCTGATCTCGCGCGTCCCGATGCCGCGGATCGACGCGGCGATGGCGGCGGCCCGCGCCCAGCTGACCGCGGCCGGGAACACCCCGCTGGGCAGTCTGACGCAGCCGCAGCGCGAGAAGCTGAACGCCGTCTTCGGCGACCTGGTCGAGCAGCTCGCACCGGTGGCGTCGGTGCTGGAAGTACGGAGGACGCAGTAGTGGCGCGGGACGCAGTCGGGAAGAACGTGGCACGGCGGTCCGTGCTGGCGGGCGCTCTGGCCACCGGTGCCGCGGCGGCGTTGACGGGGGCGTCGGCGGCGCGGGCGAGCACGCCGTCGCCGGCGGCTCCGCGCGGTTTCCACGGCGCGCACCAGGCCGGCGTGCTCACCCCGAAGCGCAGGGTCGCGGCGTTCGTCTCCTTCGACGTGACCGCCGGCGACCGCGCCGGGCTCGCGGACCTCTTCGGCGCGCTGACCGACCGGGTGCGGACGCTCACCGCGGGGGGCGTGCCCGAGCCGCTCGGGATCAGTGCGCCGCCCGCCGACTCCGGCGTGCTCGGCCCGGTGCCGCCCGGCGGCCTGCTGACCGCTCTCGTGGCGGTCGGCGCCTCCCTCTTCGACGAGCGCTTCGGCCTCGCCGCGCAGAGGCCCGTCAGGCTCGGCACCATGCCGGCCTTCCCCGACGACGACCTCGACCCGTCGGTCTGCCACGGCGACCTGCTGCTCCAGCTGGAGGCCGACGACACCGACGTGATCGCCAACGCCCTGCGTGACATCGCCCGGCACACCCGGGGCGCGATGCAGGTGCGGTGGCGCATCGACGGCTTCGCCTCGCCGCCGCGTCCGGTCGGCACGCCGCGCAACCTGATGGGCTTCCGCGACGGCACCGCCAACCCCGACACGACGGACACCCGCCTGATGGACCAGCTGCTGTGGGTCGACGCGGGACAGGGCGAGCCGGCCTGGGCCACGGACGGCTCCTACCTCGCCGTCCGGCTCATCCGGATGCTGGTGGAGTTCTGGGACCGCGTCGGCATCACCGAGCAGGAGCGGATGTTCGGGCGCCGCAAGGACTCCGGCGCCCCGCTGGACGGTCAGACCGAGACGGACACGCCCGACTTCGGCGCCGACCCGACCGGCGACGTCATCCCGATGGACTCGCACATGCGGCTCGCCAACCCGCGCACCGCGCAGACCGCCGAGCAGCGGCTGCTGCGCCGCGGGTTCAACTACGACCGCGGCACCGACGCCGACGGCAACCTCGACATGGGTCTGGTCTTCTGCGCCTTCCAGCAGGATCTGGAGCGTCAGTTCGTCACGGTGCAGAAGCGTCTGGCCGGAGAACCCCTCGTCGACTACATCCGACCGTTCGGCGGCGGGTACTTCTTCGTCCTGCCGGGTGTTCGGGATGCGAACGACCGTTATGCTCGGGGCCTGCTCGGGTGATCTACGCGCGCAGAGACCAGGCTTCGTGTGGCGTTTACGGACACGTCACCTGAGCGGTCCCAGCGCGTCGGCCGTCACGCGAAGGATGCGGACGCACAGTTGATGAGCGTTCAGCTTGAGGAACGTGCAGTTACCGGAGGGGATGCGGCATGAGCGGCAACACGGATAGAGCGAAGGGCGTGCGCCGGGGACGGCGCTTCGCGGCGCTCGCAGGCGCGGCAGCACTGACGGTCGCCGCGGGCACCGCGCCGGCCTGGGCGGCCTCTGCGGACCACGGCAGCCACGGCCACGGCAAGGTGCACACCACCACGCCGATCAAGCACCTCGTGGTGATCTTCCAGGAGAACGTCTCCTTCGACCACTACTTCGGCACCTACCCGAAGGCCACCAACACCGACGGCACCCCGTTCACCGCGGCCAAGAACACGCCGAAGAAGGTGAACAACCTGGTCAACTCGGGTCTGCTGACCAGCAACCCGAACCTCTACGCGCCGCAGCGCCTCTCCGGCCAGCAGGCCCTGACCTGCGACCAGAACCACAACTACACGCCGGAGCAGTACGCCGCGGACGGCGGCAAGATGGACAAGTTCGTCCAGAACACCTCCAAGGACACCTGCTCCGGCGGCCTGTACGGCGCGCCCGGCCTGGCCATGGACTACTACGACGGCAACACCGTCACCGGTCTGTGGAACTACGCCCAGCACTACACGCTGAGCGACAACTCCTTCTCGGACGTCTACGGCCCGTCCACCGTCGGCGCGCTCGGCCTGGTCTCCGGCCAGACCCACGGCGTCATCTCGGTCACCGGCAACGGCAGCACCACCAACCCGACGCAGACCACCACGCCGGACTCCTACACGGTGCACTCGCCCAACGCCCAGGGCGTCGGCACCGTCACCGCCGACCCGGACCCGGCCTACGACGACTGCGCCAACAACAACCACGCCTCCAACAACGCGCTGGCCGAGATGCAGGGCACCAACGTCGGTGACCTGCTCAACACCAAGCACGTCACCTGGGGCTGGTTCCAGGGCGGCTTCCGCCCGACCACGGCGTACAACGGCACCAGCGGCTACGCGGTCTGCGGCGCCTCGCACACCAACATCGGCGGCGCCTCGGTCGCGGACTACAGCGCGCACCACAACCCGTTCGAGTACTACAAGTCGACCTCCAACCCGCACCACCTGCCGCCGGCGAGCGAGGCGGAGATCGGCAACGCCGGTCAGGCCAACCACGAGTACGACCTGACCGACTTCGACTCGGCGCTGGCCAAGGGCAACCTCCCGGCCGTCAGCTTCCTCAAGGCGGGCGAGTACCAGGACGGCCACGCGGCCTACTCCGACCCGATCGACGAGCAGAACTTCCTGGTCAAGGAGATCAACGCGCTGGAGTCCTCCCCGGAGTGGTCCTCCACCGCGGTCGTCGTCGCCTACGACGACTCCGACGGCTGGTACGACCACGTCTACCACGCGCCGACCAACGGCTCGACGGACTCCACGGTCTCCGGCACCGTCACCACCGACTCCCCGGCCTGCCAGGCCGGCCCGGCCGCCAAGAAGGGCTACGCCGACCGCTGCGGCGTCGGCCCGCGTCAGCCGCTGCTGGTGATCTCGCCCTACGCGCGAACCAACAACATCTCGCACACCTTCACCCAGCAGGCCTCGATCACCCGCTTCATCGAGGACAACTGGAAGCTGGGCCGCATCGGCGACGGCTCCTTCGACGCCACCGCCGGCAGCCTGAACTCGGACTTCGACTTCTCCTGCCCGAACAACGTCCGAGTGCTGCTCAACACCAACGGCTCGGTCGCCTCGGTGACGCGGATCAAGCACCACGACAACAGCGACACCCCCGAGGCCATCCAGGCCTCCCCGGCCGCGGCCTCGGCCACGTCCGACAACGGCTCGACGATGCTCTCCATCAGCCTGGGCGCGGCCGCCATCGCCGCCCTCGGGACCGGCTGGACGGTCTCCCGCCGGGCGCGCCGCAAGGCCACCGTGTAACAAGGCCCCCGTCCAACGCTGCCCGAGTGCACCAAGGGCCGGATCCGCGTCGCGGGTCCGGCCCTCCTCGCGTTCCCTGGAACCGGTCAGCGGGGACGTGCGTCGCAGGGGTATGCGACCTGTTCGTGCTCTTGCCGTTCCTGTCCTGGCGCTCGCCGGTGCCCTGCTCACCGCTGCCCTCACCGGTTGCGCGAGCGCGAGTCCTCCGGGCGTGTCCGTCCAGGCGTCACCGAGCCCGTCGGGGCCGGGCTTCCAGACGCGCGCGAGCGAGCTGGCGTCCCGCTGGCTCGGTTCGCCCCTGCAGCAGGCGTGGGAGTCCGGCTACGTGCCGCTCCAGGACACCACGCACGAGCCTGCGGGTGTCTTCCACTCGGGGGCGGACAAGGCCGCCTACGAGGCCGGACAGTTCCATGTGACCGTCCCCCTGCCGTACGGACCGGCCACGCAGACCGTGCGCTTCGACCACGGCACCACCCGCACCCTGCCGGCTCTCGGCGCCGACAAGGCGCTGCACACCGAGAGCCTCGGGCACTGCCCGACCGCGAGCTGTCCGGCCTGGCTCACGGTCACGGGCATCCGCGCCACCACCGAGCGCGTGCGGACCAGCCAGGGCGAGGCGACCGTGCCCGCCTGGGCCTTCCAGATCAAGGGCTACCAGGGCGAGTTCGTGTTCGCGGCGGTCAGGCCCGAGGCGTCCCTGGGTTCGGCCCCCGGCCAGGAGCCCACGCCGCCCCCGACGCTGCCCGGCTACCAGGGCGCCTCCTTGATCTCGGTCTCCGCCGACGGCCGCACCCTCACCCTCGGCGCGGCCACCGGCTGCGGCAAGCTGCCGCCGACCGGCCTGGTCTACGAGACCAAGGACGTCGTGGTGGTCGGCGCGACCGACAAGCCCGCACCAACGTCGCCGGGCACCGTCTGCGCAGCCGACGAGCGCCTGGTCCGGCTCCAGGTGCACCTCGGCGACGTCCTGGACGGCCGCACGGTGCTCGATGTCGCGAACGGGCAGCCGGAGGCGGCCATGGGGTAGGCCCCGCCGGAGACGAACAACGGCACCAGCCCCCCGAACTTGGTCGGGGACAGGGGGCGGGTGCCGCTTTCTTGGTTCGCCGCGTGCGATCCGGCGCCGTTGCAGGCCACGCGGACGTACTTGCTCGTCAGACCGTCAGCGGGCGGTCCGTCGGGCGGATCGGGGAGGGCAGCGTGGAGGCGCGGCCCGAGAGGTAGGAGTCGACCGCCTTGGCCGCGGAGCGGCCTTCGGCGATGGCCCAGACGATCAGCGACTGGCCGCGGCCGGCGTCACCGGCCACGTAGACGCCATCGACGTTGGTGGCGAATCGACTGTCGCGGGCGACGTTGCCTCGCGCGTCAAGGTCCACACCGAGCTGCTCGACCAGGCCGTTCTTCACGTCGGTGCCCGTGAAGCCCATGGCCAGGGTGACCAGCTGGGCCGGAATGGCCCGCTCGGTGCCGGGGACCGGCTCGAAGCGGCCCTCGGTGAACACTACCTCAACCAGGTGGAGCTGCTGGACGTTGCCCACTGCCTGTCCCTCTTCGGGGGCGGACCCGCTGAAGTGGGTGGTGTTGACGGAGTAGATCCGCTCACCGCCCTCCTCGTGGGCCGAGGTGACCTTGAAGACCATCGGCATGGTCGGCCAGGGCTGGCCGGTCGGACGGTCGTCGCCCGGACGCGGCATGATCTCCAGCTGGGTCACGGACGCCGCGCCCTGACGGTGCGCGGTGCCGACGCAGTCGGCGCCGGTGTCGCCGCCGCCGATGACCACGACGTGCTTGCCCGCGGCGCTGATCGGCGAGTCGACGTAGTCGCCCTCCTGCACCTTGTTGGCCAGCGGCAGGTACTCCATGGCCTGGTGGATGCCGTGCAGCTCGCGGCCCGGCACGTTCAGGTCGCGGGCCGTGGTCGCGCCGGCGGCGATGACCACCGCGTCGAAGCGCTCGCGCAGCTGACGGCCGGTGATGTCGACGCCCACCTCGACGCCGGTGCGGAACCGGGTGCCCTCCGCGCGCATCTGCTCGACGCGGCGGTTGACGTGGCGCTTCTCCATCTTGAACTCGGGGATGCCGTAGCGCAGCAGGCCGCCGACGCGGTCGGCGCGCTCGTACACCACCACGGTGTGCCCGGCGCGGGTCAGCTGCTGGGCGGCGGCCAGGCCCGAGGGGCCGGAGCCGATGACCGCGACGGTCTTGCCCGAGAGGCGGTCCGGGGCCTGCGGCGTGACGCCGCCGTTGTCCCAGGCCTTGTCGATGATGGTGACCTCGACGTTCTTGATGGTCACCGGGTCCTGGTTGATGCCGAGGACGCACGCCGACTCGCACGGGGCCGGGCAGAGGCGACCGGTGAACTCCGGGAAGTTGTTGGTCGCGTGCAGGCGCTCGCTGGCGCCCTTCCAGTCGTCGCGCCAGGCCAGGTCGTTCCACTCGGGGATGAGGTTCCCGAGCGGGCAGCCGTTGTGGCAGAACGGGATGCCGCAGTCCATGCAGCGGCCGGCCTGCTTGCTGATGATGGGCAGCAGCGACCGCTCGACGTAGACCTCGTTCCAGTCGCGGACGCGGTCGGCGACCGGACGGCGCTCGGCGAGCTGCTTGGGCGTGGTGAGGAAGCCCTTCGGGTCAGCCATTAGCCGCCTCCATCATCTTCCGGGTGGTGTCGGACTCGGAGAGCCCGTCTCGCTCGGCGGCGTCCTTGGCGGCGAGCACAGCCTTGTAGTCGGTGGGCATGATCTTGGAGAAGCGGGAGACGCCGCTCCCCCAGTCCGCGAGCAGCTCGGCCGCGACCGTGGAGCCGGTCTCCTCGTAGTGCTGCTGGACGGTCTCGCGCAGCCATTCGCGGTCGCCCGCGTCGGGCGCCTCGATGCCGACCATGCCGCCGTTGACGTTGGCGGGACGCAGGTCGAGGACGTAGCTGATGCCGCCGGACATGCCGGCCGCGAGGTTGCGGCCCGTCTCGCCGAGGATGACGACGCGGCCGCCTGTCATGTACTCCATGCCGTGGTCGCCCACCCCCTCGACGACCAGGGTGGCGCCGGAGTTGCGGACGGCGAAGCGCTCACCGGCCTTGCCGCGCAGGTGGATCCGGCCCGCGGTGGCGCCGTAGCCGACGGTGTTGCCGGCGATCACGTGGCTCTGCGCGTCGGCGCCGATGGCGGAGGCGTCGCGGGACGGGCGGACGATCACGACACCGCCGGAGAGGCCCTTGCCGACGTAGTCGTTGGCGTCGCCCTCGAGGCGGATGGTGATGCCGCGCGGCACGAAGGCGCCCAGCGACTGACCGGCCGAGCCAGTCAGGGTGACGTCGACGGTGCCCTCCGGCAGGCCCTCGCCGCGGTAACGCCTGGTCACCTCGTAGCCGAGCATGGTGCCGACGGTGCGGTTGACGTTGCGGACCGGCAGCGCGATCTTGACGGCGTTGCCGCGCTCCAGGGCGTCCTCGGCCAGCTCGATGAGCTGGTTGTCGAGCGCCTTGTCCAGACCGTGGTCCTGCTGGGTGGTCTGGTGCAGGGCGGAGCCCGTGTCGGGGACGTGCAGCAGCGGGGCGATGTCCAGGCCGCTGGCCTTCCAGTGGTCGACGGCGTCGGTCGCGTCGATGAACTCGGCGTGGCCGACGGCCTCCTCGATCGAGCGGAAGCCCAGCTCGGCGAGGATCTCGCGGACCTCCTCGGCGATGAACTCGAAGAAGTTCACCACGAACTCCGGCTTGCCGGAGAAGCGCTCGCGCAGCACCGGGTTCTGCGTGGCGACGCCGACCGGGCAGGTGTCCAGGTGGCAGACGCGCATCATGATGCAGCCGGAGACCACCAGCGGGGCGGTCGCGAAGCCGAACTCCTCGGCGCCGAGCAGCGCGGCGATCACCACGTCGCGGCCGGTCTTCAGCTGGCCGTCGGTCTGCACGACGATGCGGTCGCGCAGGCCGTTGAGCAGCAGCGTCTGCTGGGTCTCGGCGAGGCCGAGCTCCCAGGGGCCACCGGCGTGCTTGAGGGAGGTGAGCGGGCTCGCGCCGGTTCCGCCGTCGTGGCCGGAGACCAGCACCACGTCCGCGTGGGCCTTGCTGACGCCCGCCGCGACCGTGCCGACGCCGACCTCGGAGACCAGCTTCACGTGGATGCGGGCGACCGGGTTGGCGTTCTTCAGGTCGTGGATGAGCTGGGCGAGGTCCTCGATGGAGTAGATGTCGTGGTGCGGCGGCGGAGAGATCAGGCCGACGCCCGGGGTCGAGTGCCGGGTCTTGGCCACCCACGGGTAGACCTTGTGGCCGGGCAGCTGGCCGCCCTCGCCGGGCTTGGCGCCCTGCGCCATCTTGATCTGGATGTCGTCCGCGTTGACCAGGTACTCGGAGGTCACGCCGAAGCGGCCGGAGGCGACCTGCTTGATCGCGGAACGGCGGGCCGGGTCGTAGAGGCGGTCCGGGTCCTCGCCGCCCTCACCGGTGTTGGACTTGCCGCCCAGCTGGTTCATCGCGACGGCGAGCGTCTCGTGCGCCTCCAGCGAGATGGACCCGTAGGACATCGCGCCGGTGGAGAAGCGCTTGACGATCTCGCTGACCGGCTCGACCTCCTCGATCGGGATCGGCCCGCGGTCCTCGCCCGGCTTGAACTTGAAGAGGCCGCGCAGCGTCATCAGACGCTCCGACTGCTCGTTCACGCGCGAGGTGTACTGCTTGAAGATGTCGTAGCGCTTGGTGCGGGTCGCGTGCTGGAGCCGGAAGACGGTGTCCGGGTCGAACAGGTGCGGCTCGCCCTCGCGGCGCCACTGGTACTCGCCGCCGATCTCCAGGCGGCGGTGCGCCGGGGAGATGCCGGAGGCCGGGTAGGCCTGGGCGTGGCGGGCGGCGGTCTCCTTGGCGATCTCCTCCAGGGTGATGCCGCCGAGCTTGGTGGTCGTGCCGGCGAAGTAGGCGTCGACCAGCTCCTGGCCGAGGCCGATGGCCTCGAAGACCTGGGCGCCGCGGTAGGAGGCGACGGTGGAGATGCCCATCTTGGACATCACCTTCAGCACGCCCTTGCCCAGCGCCTTGATCAGGTTGCGGATCGCCTTCTCCGGCTCGATGCCGGTGATGAAGGTGCCCTGCGCGACCAGGTCCTCGACGGACTCCATGGCCAGGTAGGGGTTGACCGCGCCGGCGCCGTAACCGATCAGCAGCGCGACGTGGTGCACCTCGCGCACGTCTCCGGCCTCGACGATCAGGCCGACGTGGGTGCGCTGCTTGGTGCGGATCAGGTGGTGGTGGATCGCGGAGGTGAGCAGCAGCGAGGGGATCGGCGCGTGCTCGGCGTCGGAGTGGCGGTCGGAGAGCACGACCAGGCGGGCGCCGTCGGCGATCGCCGCGTCGGCCTCGGCCGCTATCTCCGTCAGGCGGGCGGCCAGGGCCGCGCCGCCGCCGGAGACCTTGTACAGGCCGGAGAGCGTGACCGCCTTCAGGCCCGGCAGGTCGCCGTCCGCGTTGATGTGGATCAGCTTGGCCAGCTCGTCGTTGTCGATGACCGGGAAGGGCACGACGACGGAACGGCAGGAGGCGGCCTCGGCGTGCAGCAGGTTGCCCTCGGGGCCCAGGTTGGAGCCGAGCGAGGTGACGAGCTCCTCGCGGATGGCGTCCAGCGGCGGGTTGGTGACCTGCGCGAACAGCTGCGTGAAGTAGTCGAAGAGCAGCCGGGGCTTGGAGCTCAGCGCGGCGATGGGCGAGTCGGTGCCCATCGAGCCGAGCGCCTCGGCGCCGCTCTTGGCCATCGGCGCGAGCAGGACCCGCAGCTCCTCCTCGGTGTAGCCGAAGGTCTGCTGGCGGCGCGTCACCGACGCGTGGGTGTGCGCGATGTGCTCGCGCTCGGGCAGCGCGTCCAGCTTGATCGAGCCGGCGTGCAGCCATTCCGCGTAGGGGTTCTCGGCGGCCAGCGCGGACTTGATCTCCTCGTCGTCGACGATGCGGCCCTCGGCGGTGTCCACCAGGAACATCCGGCCCGGCTGCAGGCGGCCCTTGCGGGCGACCTGGTCCTGCGGGATGTCGAGGACGCCGACCTCGGAGGCGAGCACGACGAGGCCGTCGACGGTGACCCAGTAGCGGGCCGGGCGCAGCCCGTTGCGGTCGAGCACGGCGCCGATCTTGGTGCCGTCGGTGAAGGTGACGCAGGCCGGGCCGTCCCAGGGCTCGATCAGGTTCGAGTGGAACTGGTAGAAGGCGCGGCGGGCCGGGTCCATGGTGGCGTGGTTCTCCCACGCCTCCGGGATCATCATCAGCACCGCGTGCGGCAGCGAACGGCCGCCGAGGTGGAGCAGCTCCAGCACCTCGTCGAAGGAGGCGGTGTCGGAGTGGTCCGGGGTGCAGATCGGGAAGATCCGGTTGAGGTCGCCCGGGATGAGGTCGGTCGCCAGCTGCGACTCGCGGGCCGTCATCCAGTTGCGGTTGCCCTTGACGGTGTTGATCTCACCGTTGTGGGCGACGAAGCGGTACGGGTGCGCCAGCGGCCAACTCGGGAAGGTGTTGGTGCTGAAGCGGCTGTGCACGAGGCAGAGCGCGGAGGCGAAGGACCGGTCCGAGAGGTCCGGGAAGAACGGCTCCAGCTGCCCGGTGGTGAGCATGCCCTTGTAGACGATCGTGCGCGAGGACAGCGAGGGGAAGTAGATCCCGCTCTCCCGCTCGGCGCGCTTGCGCACGACGAAGGCGATCCGGTCGAGCTCCAGGCCGGTCTTGTGCGCTTCGGCGTCGGTGACGAAGAGCTGACGGAAACGCGGCATGACCGAGCGCGCGGTGGCGCCCAGCAGGTCGGGCGTGACCGGGACGTCGCGCCAGCCGAGGACCTTCAGGCCCTCCTCGGCGGCGATCGTCTCGATGGACGAGACGGCGGCGGCGTCGGCCGCGTCGTCGTCCGGCAGGAACGCGATGCCCACGGCGTAGCGGCCCTGCTCGGGCAGCTCGAAGCCGGCCTCGGCGGCCTTGGCCGCCAGGAAGGCGTGCGGGATCTGAGTCAGAATGCCGGCACCGTCACCCGAGTCCGGTTCGGAGCCGGTGGCTCCGCGGTGCTCGAGGTTGCGCAGAACGGTGAGCGCCTGCTCGATGATGCGGTGCTCAGCGACACCGCTGAGCGAGGCGACGAAGCCGACGCCGCAGGCGTCGTGCTCGTTGCTGGGGTCGTACAGGCCCTGCTTGGCGGGGCGTGCGTCCGCCAGGGCGGCATAAGGCCGCGGGGCGGGGTACGCAGACGCAGGCAGCATTGGCTCTCCCGTCGTCGTGATCGGCATGGAGGTCAATTCACATGCGCATCCGGGACGACGCTGGCCCTTAGCGATTGCGTGTCGTGCAGGTTACATGATGCCCCGAGTTCCACTCAGTGGATTTTTCAGTCCATCATGTGGACGAGCCAGCTGCGTGCGGCCGTGGGTGGAGGCCGTAGTGAAGGACATCCCGTGGGAGTACGTCCGCCTCGACCCCGGGTCCGGGGTCTTAGGACGTCCTCGCAAGTCTGCCCGATCGCCGCGCTCGCGAAACAGGGGGTTCATGCAATTGCACTGTGTGAGTAACACCACCTCGTGCCTGGTCAGGCGCATGAGGTAGACGTGACCCACAGGGCTGGAGGGCGAGGGCGGCGGTCAGCCGATGTGTCCGCCGATCAGGTGGCCGAGCAGGAAGGTCACTCCCGCCGCGGCCCCGCCCAGCACCAGCTGGCGCAGGCCCGAGAACCACCAGCTGCGCGCCGTCACCTTGCTGACCACCGCGCCGGCCGCGAACAGGCCCACCGCCGCGACGGCCACCGCCGGCAGCAGCGAGGTGGCGCCGAGGAGATACGGCAGCAGCGGGAGCAGCGCGCCCAGCGCAAAGGCGGTGAACGAGGAGACCGCGGCGACCAGCGGCGACGGCAGGTCGTCCGGATCGATGCCCAGCTCCTCGCGGGCGTGCACCTCGAGCGCTCGCTCCGGGTCCGCGCTGAGCTGCTGGGCCACCTCGAAGGCCAGCTTCGGCTCGACTCCGCGCTCGACGTACAGCTGCGCCAGCTCGGCCAGCTCCTCTTGCGGGTTGCGCTCGAGCTCACGCCGCTCCAGCGCCAGCTCCGCCTGGACCATCTCGCCCTGCGAGGCGACCGAGGTGTACTCCCCCGCGGCCATGGAGAACGCGCCCGCCGCAAGCCCGGCGAGGCCCGTCAGCACGATCACGCTGTGGTTCGCGCTGCCGCCGACGACACCGGACATGAGCGCGAAGTTGGACACCAGGCCGTCCATCGCGCCGAAGACCGCCGGGCGGAGCCAACCGCCGTTCACGTCACGGTGGTCGTGCTTGTAGGCCTCGGCGGTCTCGGCTATGTCCTGGGCGCTCATCGTCATCGTGGTCACGCCGAGGAAGTTAACGCTTCCGCGGTTTCGTTTCCAGCAAGGCAGGACTGCCTTACCAGGGCGCTGACCTGCGAAGTTAGGCATTCCTTGCCTAAGACGGCACTACGCGGCGACCGCCTCCGCCAGCCGCCCGTCGACCATCTCCAACACCCGGTCCGCCGCCGTGAGCTGCGCCTTGTCGTGGGTGACCATCACCGTCGCCGTGCCGTGCTCGCGGGTGATCCGCGCCAGCAGGCCGACGATCTGCTCGCCGCGCTCGTGGTCGAGGGCGGAGGTGGGCTCGTCCACCAGCAGGACCGACGGCTCCGCGAACAACGCCCGGGCGATGTTGACGCGCTGGCGCTCGCCGCCGGAGAGCTGGTGCGGACGGCGGTGCTGCTTGCCGTCGGTGAGGCCGACCGAGGCGAGCAGGCTCTCGGCCCGCGAGGCCACCGCGCGCGGCTTCTCACCGCGCAGGTGCGCGACGGCCTGGAGCTGCTCCACCGCCGTGAGCGAGGCCAGCAGGTTGGACTGCTGGAAAACGATCCCGATGCGGTCCCGCCGCAGCGCCGTCCGTTGCTTGTCGTTCAGCGCGGCGGCGTCCTGGCCGCCGATCAGGACCCGGCCCGAATCGGGCGTCAGCAGCGTGGCCGCCACGGCGAGCAGGCTGGACTTCCCGGAACCGGAAGGGCCGACGACGGCGGTGAACTCGCCGGGAGCGACCTCCAGGGAGACTCCGTCCAGCGCGGTCAGGCGACGGTCTCCGTCGGGGTAGGTGAGGACGACTTCGGAGAGGAGCAGGCTCATCGGTTGGCTCCCAGCGCGGTCAGCGGGTCGACGGAGGTGATGCGACGGACGGCGAGGGCCGCGCCGGCGAGGCCCAGCAGGACCATGACGACGACCGGGACGGCCACCGTCGCCGCGCCGAGGGTGAACGGCATGCCGCTGCCGCCGAGCACCGCGCCGCCCGCGAAGCCGATCAGGGCCCCGGTCAAGGCTCCGGCCGCCAACATGGCCACGGCCTGGGCCAGAGCGTCGCGGATCAGGTAGCCGCTGGACGCGCCGACGGCCTTCAGCACTGCGATGTCGGCCTTGCGCTGCACCGTCCACACCGTGAAGAAGGCCCCGACGACGAGCGCGCTGACGGCGAAGAGAAAGCCCTGGATCATCTGCAGGCTGCCCTGCTCGGCCGCGTACCCGTCGATCCCGGCGAGGGCCGCGTCGCGGGAGACCGTCTCGGTGTTCTGCGCCTTGTCGAGCGCGGCAAGGTCGGCGGAACCCGGGTCGACCGCAAGGGCGTTGGGCTGCCTGGCGCCGGTGACCTCGGCCCAGGTGGCGGAGGTGGTCCAGACGCTGGGCGCGTGGGCGTAGGAGCGGTCCGCGGTGATCGCCGAGACGGTCAGCGTCCGGCCGCCCACGGACACCTCGGCCCCGACGTGCAGCTTGCTGTCATCCGCGACCTTCTGACCGACCGCAACCTGCCCGGCCTGCGGGGCCGCGCCCGAGACGACGGGCGGCAGCAGATCCGCCGGCGCTCCGAACACGCTGACCGAGGTGGCGCCGCTGTCGCCGGTGAGCCGGGACATGGCCACGCCGAAGGACTCGACCCTGCCGATGCCCGGTGCGTCGGCGAAGGCCTGCTCCTGCTGGGGGCTGACCCCGCTGTTGCTGAACGACACCTCGGGAGCGGCGCCCTGCGGAGCGCCGAAGACGACGTCCTTCGCCGGCAGCTGCGCGATCGAGGACGAGGCGGCCGAGGCGAGGCCGCCGGTGAGGCCGTACAGGAAGACCACCAGCGTGGTGATGAGCGTGACGACCGCACCCATCAGGGCGAAGCGCCCCTTGGCGAAGCGGATGTCACGCAGGGCGACGAACACGGGGAGACTCCTCGGAAACGGGGACGGACCATCTGTCGTCCTCCACACTCGTCCGCGAAAGGAAGTGTTCCATCAGGGAGAGGATGGGTTCCGAATCAACCGAAAGGTTGATGGCCGGGCGGCTCCGGACGTCTGTACCGGGACGTAGGGTCGATGCCGTGACCAGCACTCTCCCCACACAGCACGACCCGGCGCGGATGCCCGCCCTCCGGGTGATGCGGGTCGCCCTGCATGCCATGTTCTACGTGCTGCTGGTCATCGGCTGCGTCGGCGGCGGCGTCACGTCCTGGGTGCTGGGCGCGGCGCTCGGCGCCACCTACGCCTTCGGCGGGTTCTTCGCCCGGCCGGAGTCCACCCGGCGGGACGCCGTGCTCTGGCTGGCGGCCGTCACCGTCCTGTGGGTGGCCCTGGCTGCGGAGTCCCCCGGCGCCGGATACGTGGCCTTCCCGCTCTACTTCCTCTACCTGCACCTGCTGCCGCCGCGCTGGTCGCTGCCCTCGGTCGCGCTGCTGACCGGCGTGGTCATCGCGGCCCAGGCCACCACCTCCGGCGGGCTGACAGCGGCCAAGGTGATAGGGCCGTGCGCGGGCGCCGCGGTCGCGGTGCTCACCGCCTACGGCTACGCGGGCCTGTACCGGGAGAGCCGCCGTCGTCAGGCCCTGATCGACGACCTGGTCCGCACCCGGGACGAGCTGGCCGAGTCGCAGCGCGAGGCCGGCCGCCTGGCGGAGCGCGCCCGGCTGGCCCGGGAGATCCACGACACGCTCGCCCAGGGGCTGTCCTCCATCGTGCTGCTGGCCCGCTCGGCGGAGTCGGCGCTGCCCGCGGGGGCGGACTCGGCGGCCGAGCGGGTGCGCGAGATCGGCGCCACCGCCGGGGAGAACCTGACCGAGGCACGCCGCTTCGTGGCCGCACTGACCCCGCCGTCGCTCCAGGACGCCACGCTGCCGGAGGCGCTGCGCCGGGTCACCGCCGGCTGCGGCCCCGTCCCCCGGGTCGCCTTCCAGGTCGATGGAGAGCCCTACCCGCTGCCGGTCGAGACGGAGGTGGCCCTGCTGCGGCTCACCCAGGAGGCGCTGGCGAACGTGCAGCGCCACGCCCGCGCCGAGCGGGCCGCGGTCACCCTCGCCTACCTCGACGACCAGGTGACCCTCGACGTCTTCGACGACGGCGTCGGCTTCGCTCCCGACGCGCCCGAGGCTGCGGCGGGTACGGCGGGTGCGTCGGGCGGGCCGCGCTTCGGCCTGCACGGCATGCGAGAGCGGATCGCCGAGCTCGGCGGCACGTTGACGATCGAGTCCGCTCCGGGCGAGGGCACGGCCGTCGCCGCCGCCATTCCGCTGCACGGCCCGTCGGTCCCCGCTTCCGCCGTCGACAGCGCCCCCGTCCAAGCCCCGGTCCGAGCCCCGGTCCAGGACCCCGTCCAGGCCCCGACCGCGGCGGCTCCCACGCCCGCCGGGCCCGCCGGGCCGCCCACGCCCGTCCGGCCCCACCCGGTGGAGCGCGCCTCGTGATCACCGTCGTCCTGGTCGACGACCACCCAGTCGTCCGGCGCGGCCTGCGGGCCCTACTGGAGGAACTGCCCGAGCTGGAGCCGGTCGGTGAGGCCGCCGACGGCGCCGAGGCGCTGCGCCTGCTGGAGCACCTCGCGGCCGAGGGCCGTCCCCGCCCCGACGTGGTGCTGATGGACCTGCAGATGGGTTCCGGCATGCACGGCGTGGAGGCCACCCGGCGGATCACCGCGCTGCCCGACGCCCCGGCGGTGCTGATCCTCACCACCTACAACACGGACGCGGACATCCTCTCCGCCGTCGAGGCCGGTGCGACGGGCTACCTGCTCAAGGACGCCCCGCCGGAGGAGCTGGCCTCGGCGATCCGCGCTGCGGCCAAGGGCGACACGGTGCTGGCGCCACCCGTCGCGGCCCGGCTGCTGGGCCGCTCCCGCCCCGGGCGGCCGGTGCTGTCGCCGCGTGAGCTGGAGATCCTGGAGCTGCTCGCCGAGGGCCTGCCCAACCGGCAGATCTCCAAGCGGCTCTTCATCAGCGAGGCCACGGTGAAGACCCATCTCGTGCACATCTACGACAAGTTGGGTGTCGACAGCCGCACCTCGGCGATCGCCGCGGCCATGCAGACGGGGCTGATCCGGGCCCGGTAGACGGCCGGGCGGCCGGATCAGCCCCGCAGGGAGCGCCTCGGGTCTCGGGTCAGGAGTGCCCGGCGCTCGCAGCCCCGGACGCGGGCGGGTTGTTGTGGGCCGTGGGCGAGGCCAGCGCCTCGGCACTGGCGGAGGGCATCGTCGCGAGCGGCTTGCCCTTGTTGGCGTTGTCCACCCACGTGGTGAAGTTGGCCGGCGAGATGTCCTTGCTGTTGTAGGTCGGGTACGCCGGGGTGCCGTTGAGCAGCACCGTCGGTGTCGAGTTGTAGCCCGACTTGTCGAAGTCCGACTGGACCGCCGTCACCCAGCTGCCGTAGGTGTTGTTGTTGACGCAGGCTTCGAAGCTCGGCGAATCGAGGCCTGGCACCTGCTTGGCCAGGCTGATCAGGATGGACCTGTCCGCCCAGGCGTCGTCCGTCTCCTGCGGCTGGTTGGCGTAGAGGACGTCGTGGTAGTCGTGGAAGCGGCCGACGTTCTGGGCACAGGCCAGCGCGTTCGCGGCGTTCTTCGACCCCTTGCCGCTGTCGTGGCGGTCGATGAACGAGGCGATGTGGTACTGGATCTGGATCTTGCCCTGAGCCAGCAGCTGGTTGATGGTGGTCTTCATGGCGGTCTCGAACTGCTCGCAGGCCGGGCAGCGCGGGTCCTCGTAGATGGTGACCGTGCTCGGCGCGGCGGTCCCGCCCACGGGGATCAGCAGCCTGGTGTTGCCGACGGTCCCGCCGGGCGCGTCGGTGGCGGCGCTGTAGCTGCTGGAGCGGCCGTTCTGCACCACGATGCCGATCACGACCGCCGCCGCGATGACGACCAGGGTGGTGACAATGACAGCGAGTTGGCGCTTCTTGCGGGCCGCGGCCTCTTCCCTGGCGCGCTCCTCCTGCATGCGCTCGCGCGCGCTGCGCTTGCCGACCTCGTTCTTAGTGCTCATCAGATCTTCTGTTCTGTCGGACTGTTGACATCGGCCGGGATCCGCCCCGGCCGTCGGGTCATGCGGCCAGCCAGCCGTCGAGCGACAGCCGCGTCTTCGGGCGCAGGATCAGCCAGCCCGACAGCAGCAGGAAGCCGCAGTCGCGGAGGATCTCCTGCCAGTACTGGGTCTGCGAGGCGGCCACCGCGCCGCCGCCGCCGAAGCAGCCGCAGTCGATGGAGATCCCGCGGGCCCAGACCGAGGCGATCGAGGCGATGTAGACGAGCAGCAGCAGCCCCGAGACGATCGCGGCGATCCGCGTCCCGAGGCCGACCAGGAGCAGCAGCGCAACCGCGAGCTCGAGGAACGGCAGGCCATAGCCGAACGGCTTGACCAGCGTCTCAGGCAGGATCCGGTAGACCCGCACGGCCTGCGCCGCCGCCTGCGGATCGGAGATCTTCGCCAGCCCCGCCCAGGCCCACACGATCGCCAGGCCGATGCGCACGGCCGTGCCGATCCAGGCCGCCACGGCGGTCCCCCTCCCTGCTCCGGGCGCTCCTCGCCCGGACCGGTCATTTGGGAGCAATCCTGCCTTATGTTCCTTAACGGGCATGCGTCATTCTCCGCGATTCGCAGCATTCTCCACATGGCGCCGGACCTGGCGCCGGAGCGCGGACGGGTCGTCAAGCAGCTTCGGATGCGCCGACAGGCCGACCTTGCCGGTTGCCGACCCACGGCTTCCAGTAGAGCGCGCGCACCCCGCAGCCGAACGCCGTCGGCTCCGGTCCGGGTACGCGCGCAGCCCGGGCCGACGGGCGATCGTCGGGTGAACGCCCTCGTGCGCCGGGTGAACGCCCTCGTGGGGGAGCGATGCGCGCCCTGTGGCGACCGCGGCCACGGCACCGGAGTCGGGCACGCGTTCGCCGGGTGAGGACGCGAGCGCGTGGTGGACACGCGGCTACTGACGGGCGATCAGTTCGCGCTGCACCGACCCCAGCCGCGCGTGCACACCCGGCAGCACGAAGGGGGCGCGGACCGAAGTCCACGCCCCCTCGCAAGAAGCCTTTCCGAGTGCGCCTCAGCGCTTGCGCACGCCCTGCGCGAGCTCTGCGGTGAGCTCGCGGACCGCCGCGTAGCCCGCCTCCGGCGAGGCCGCGTCGAGGATCCGCTGGACGAAGGCCGAGCCGACGATCACGCCGTCCGCGAAGGCGGCCACCTCCGCCGCCTGCACGGCGTTGGAGACGCCGAGGCCCACGCAGACGGGCAGCTCGGTGGTGGCCCGGGTGCGTGCGACCAGGTCCTCGGCCAGCTCGCCGACCTGGGTGCGGGTGCCGGTCACGCCCATGACGGCCGCCGCGTAGACGAAGCCGGTGCCCTTGGCGGTGATGACCGCCAGCCGCTCGTCACGGCTGGACGGCGCCACGACGAAGACCGTCGCCAGGCCCTGCTCGGCGGCCGCGGCGAGCCACTCGTCGGCCTCCTCGACGGGCAGGTCCGGCAGAATGCAGCCCGCGCCGCCGGCCGCCGCCAGGTCGGCGGCGAAGCGCGCCTGCCCGTACCGGTCGACCGGGTTCCAGTACGTCATGCAGAGCACCGGGACGGTCGGGTTGGCGGCGGTGACGGTGCGGATGGTCTCCAGCACGTCCTTGGTCCGCACGCCGCCCCGCAGCGCGATGTCGTCGGCGGTCTGGATGGTCGCCCCGTCCAGCACCGGGTCGCTGTGCGGCAGGCCGATCTCGACGACGTCCGCGCCACCGTCGATCAGCGCCTGCACCGCCTGTGCGGCGCCCGCGATGGTCGGGAAGCCGGCCGGCAGGTAGCCGATCAGGGCCGCGCGGTTCTCAGCCTTCGCGGCGGCGAGCGTCTGGTCCAGCAGGGCGTTCGTCACTTGGCACCACCAGCAGCGTCGGTCTGGTCGTCGGAGGTCGCGTCGTCGTCCAGCAGCCCGAAGTACTGGGCGGCGGTGTGCATGTCCTTGTCCCCGCGACCGGAGAGGTTCACCAGGATGACGGCGTCCGGGCCGAGCTCACGGCCCAGCTCCAGGGCGCCGGCCAGCGCGTGCGAGGACTCGATGGCCGGGATGATGCCCTCCGTGCGGGAGAGCAGCCGCAGCGCGTTCATCGCGTCCGCGTCCGTGCACGGCCGGTACTCGGCGCGGCCGGAGTCCTTCAGGTACGCGTGCTCGGGGCCGACGCCCGGATAGTCCAGACCGGCGGAGATCGAGTGCGACTCGATCGTCTGCCCGTCCTCGTCCTGCAGCACGTAGGTGCGCGAGCCGTGCAGCACGCCCGGGTCGCCCTTGGTGAGCGTGGCCGCGTGCCTCGGCGTCTCCACGCCCTCGCCGGCCGCCTCGATGCCGACCAGGCGCACGTCGGCGTCCGGGATGAAGTCGTAGAACACGCCCATCGCGTTGGACCCGCCGCCGACGCACGCGACGACGGCGTCCGGCAGCTTGCCGGTGCGCTCCAGCACCTGCGCGCGGGCCTCCTGGCCGATGACGCGGTGGAAGTCGCGGACCATCATCGGGAACGGGTGCGGCCCGGCTACGGTGCCGAAGAGGTAGTGGGTGGAGTCGACGTTGGCCACCCAGTCGCGGAACGCCTCGTTGATGGCGTCCTTCAGGGTGCGGCTGCCGGACTTCACCGGCACGACCTCGGCGCCGAGCATGCGCATCCGGGCGACGTTCAGCGCCTGGCGCTGGGTGTCGACCTCGCCCATGTAGATGGTGCAGTCCATGCCGAAGAGCGCGGCGGCGGTCGCGGTCGCGACACCGTGCTGGCCCGCGCCGGTCTCGGCGATCAGGCGGGTCTTGCCCATGCGCCGGGTGAGCAGCGCCTGGCCCAGCACGTTGTTGATCTTGTGCGAGCCGGTGTGGTTGAGGTCCTCGCGCTTGAGCAGGATCCGGGCGCCGCCGGCCTCCGCGGAGAAGCGGCGGACGTCGCTGAGCGGGCTCGGGCGGCCCGTGTAGTCCTTGAGCAGGGTGTTCAGCTCGGCCGCGAACGCCGGGTCGGCCTTGGCCTTCTCGTACTCGTCGGCGACCTGCTCGACGGCGGCGACGAGCGCCTCCGGGATGAAGCGACCACCGAACGCGCCGAAGTAGCCGCGCGCGTCGGGGACGGATGTCACGTCGGACATGGGTGTTCCCTCAGGGATGTGAACGGACGTGGGCAGGCGTACGCGAAGCGGCGCACCCGTACCGAGGCGATCGTCCGGTCAGACCATCGTCTCAGCGGTGCGCGGCGCTGCGCGTGCGCTGCCATCGCCGCCCGGGAACCTGGCCCGGCTCGGAGCCGATCACGTACCGCACGCGGCGTCCGAGGACCCGTCGAGCGGGCGCGCGACACCCGCGCGGCTTGCAGCCGCGCTGCAGACCGGCGTAGCCGGGCTGGTGGAGGGCGTCGAAGGTCACGTGTCCGATCCTAGCGTGGCGCGTGGGGCGTGATGTGTGACTACCGGCCGTGCCGCAGGGCCGGGTGGGCGCCCGCGGCGACGAGGTCGGCGACGGCGGCCTTCGGGTCCTTGCCCGTGACCAGGGACTCACCGACCAGGACCGCGTTCGCGCCGTCGTTGGCGTAGGCGATCAGGTCGTGGGGGCCGCGCACGCCCGACTCGGCGACCTTCACGATGTGCGACGGGATCGCGTGGGCCACGTTGGCGAAGGTGTTGCGGTCGACCTCGAGGGTCTTCAGGTTGCGGGCGTTCACGCCGATGATCCGCGCGCCGGCGTCGACCGCGCGGGCGATCTCCTCCTCGTCGTGGACCTCGACCAGCGGGGTGAGGCCGATGGACTCAGCCCGCTCGATCAGGGAGACCAGGGCCTCCTGGTCCAGCGCCGCGACGATCAGCAGGGCCAGGTCGGCGCCGTAGGCGCGGGCCTCCCAGAGCTGGTACGAGGTGACGATGAAGTCCTTGCGCAGCAGCGGGGTGTCGACCGCCGCACGGACCGCCTTGAGGTCGGCCAGCGAGCCGCCGAAACGGCGCTGCTCGGTCAGGACGGAGATCGCGGCGGCGCCTCCGGCAGCGTAGTCGCGGGCCAGGGCAGCGGGGTCGGCGATCGCCGCCAGCGCGCCCTTGGACGGGCTGGAGCGCTTGACCTCGCAGATGACCGAGACGCCCTCGCCGCCGAGCGCGGCCACGCCGTCCTTGGCCTCGGGGGCCTTGGCCGCGAGCTCTTTGAGCTCGTCGAGCGAGACCCGGGCCTGACGCTCGGCGAGGTCCTCACGGACTCCGGCGATGATCTCGTCGAGCACGGTCACTCGGGGCCCCCATTCGTCGGGTCGGTTGGTGGTCTCGCACAATCCGGCGTCTCTCGGAAGCCTGTCTGTCGATGACCTGGATCGATGGTATCCGTCCGGCCGCGTGGAACCTGAATCGAGAGGCCGCCGGTCTCGCTCCCCGGACAGCCCGAGGGGCCTTACGGAGCCAGAAAAGCCCCGGTGGGAAGGTTGCGCACAAGAGTGAACGCGAGGACGAGGACGGCCGCCGCCAGCAGCCACGGACGGCCCAGGCGCAGGGCCGGACGCGGGCGTCCGCGCAGGGCGCGGAGCGCCCACAGGCCCCAGAAACCGGCGGTGAAACCGCACAGGGCGACCACGAGCACGTTGTCGTGCAGGGCGGCGCCGAGGTCCCCGCGGGTCAGGGCGTGGACGGCCCGCAGTCCCCCGCAGCCGGGGCACCACCAGCCGGTCAGCGCCAGGAACGGGCAGGTGAGGTAGTGGCCTGGCCGGTTCGGGTCCACGGCGCCGACATAGGCCGTCGCCGCCGCGCCGAGGCCGAGCAGTCCGAGCGGGACGCGGGCCGACGCCGTGGCACCGGGGGCGCTGACGGCGTCGCGGGAGCCTGGGGCGGCTGTCACGACCCGATTCTGGTACCGAACAGGCGGCGTCCCGGAAGGGCGCGCCGCCGTGTCGGAAGAACTCTCCGCGAGCGCATGGCCGCAGAGCCGCGAGCAGCCGCGAGAAGGAGCGCCGGGATCAGGCCGAGACGCTGGTGGAGACCGTGTCCTTGGCGGTCGGCAGCGCGTGGTCGGACGGCTTCTTGCCGAAGCCGGCGGCCGACATCAGCTTGCCGACGACGGCGCCGGCGGCGGCCACGACCAGGCCGATGATGACGAGGACCGGAACCGAGTAGACCATCGCCACGGCGGCCAGCATGAAACCGACGAAGGAGACGGTGACACCGGTCCAGGCGGCGACGGTGTGTCCGTGGGCGTTTGCCGACATTAACTGCTCCTAGATCTGGGACTCTCCCGCCCGGGGAGAGTTCTTCCACTCCATTGTCCCGTATCGGCGAGCTCAGCTCGCAGTGGGGTCCTCGCCCCGGTCCAGGGCCTTCCACAGGTCGGCCGGGGTCGCCTGCGAGGCGGGCGCCGACGTCGGCGCACCACGGCGCGGCCCGGCGGCGGACCGCTTGCCGGCCGGGGCGTCGTAGCGGGCCGACATGCCCGGCCAGGCGCCGCCGCACAGCACGGTGAGCGCCCCCGCCGCCACGACGAGCACGCCGCCGAGCGCGGCGAACCACGGCCAGGCCGAGTGCGTCACGGAGCCGACCGCGACCTCGGTGAGGCCGACCGAGCGGGCCGCCTTGTCGTCCAGGGCACCGGTCTCCGAGCCGAGCGCGGACGTCGCGGCGAAGACCGCGCCCGCGCCGGCCAGCGCCACCAGGCCGCCCAGCACCCGGCGCGCCTTGCCGCGCACCGCGAACACGGCGACCACCGAGGCGAGGGCGACCAGCGCCATCGCGCTCGGGACGCCGCTGACCTCGCTGCCGTGGGCGGTGACGGCCCTGGTCGCGCCCTGGGCCTGGACGGTGCCGGAGACCCAGGTCTGACCGGCCGCGACCAGCAGCAGCGTCGCCCCCACCACCGAGAGCAGCAGCGTCACCGCGAGCGTGCGACGCCACGACGTGCCCGCGGCGGCGGCCGCGGGCGGCTGCTCCGCGATCTGCCCGTCGGCGGCGGGCTCGTCGGCGGTCTGCTCTGCTGCGGTCTGCGCTGCTGCGGTCTGCTCGGGGCTCACCGCTCCAGTGTGCCCTGCGCCGCCGCGTCGCCCGGACGCAGGGTCGCCGCCGGACGCAGGGTCGCCGCGGCGGCGACGGCGCGGAGCACGGCGGCTGCCTTGTTGCGGCACTCCGTGTCCTCGCTCTCGGGGTCGGAGTCGGCGACGACGCCCGCGCCCGCCTGGACGTAGGCCCTTCCTTCGCGGATCAGCGCGGTGCGGATGGCGATGGCCGTGTCGGAGTCGCCGGCGAAGTCGAAGTAGCCGACGCAGCCGCCGTACAGGCCGCGGCGGGTGGGCTCCAGCTCCTCGATGATCTGCATCGCACGCGGCTTGGGCGCCCCGGACAGCGTTCCGGCGGGGAAGCAGGCGGTCAGCACGTCGAAGGCGGTGCGGCCCTGGGCGACCCGGCCGGTGACGGTGGAGACGATGTGCATGACGTGGCTGTAGCGCTCGACGGTCATGAAGTCGACCACCTCGACGCTGCCCGGCGCGCAGACCCGGCCGAGGTCGTTGCGGCCCAGGTCGACCAGCATCAGGTGCTCGGCGCGCTCCTTCGGGTCCGCGAGCAGCTCGGCGGCGAGCTCCGCGTCGCGCTCGGGCGTGGCGCCGCGCGGGCGGGTGCCGGCGATGGGGTGCACCATCGCCTCGCCGTCCTCGACCTTGACCAGCGCCTCGGGGCTGGAGCCGACGACGTCGAACGGCTCCGCGTCCGGGCCGGGGGCGCCGAAGCGGAACAGGTACATGTAGGGGCTGGGGTTGGTGGTGCGCAGCACCCGGTAGACGTCCAGCGCGCTCGCCGGGCAGTCGACCTCGAAGCGTTGCGAGGGGACCACCTGGAAGGCCTCGCCGGCCCGGATCTTCTCCTTCACCGCCTCGACGGCGGCCCGGTAGGGCGCGCCGCCGAACGGAGAGACCGCGTCCACGGCGGCGACGGGGGTGAGCACGGCGGCTCCGGCCTCGGTCGGCCGGGCCAGGTCGTCGGTCATCCGGTCGAGCCGGGCCACGGCGTCGGCCCAGGCGGCGTCGACGCCGGTGGGCTGGTCGTCGCGGTTGACCGCGTTGGCGATCAGCAGCACCGTTCCGTCGGTGTGGTCGAGGACGGCGACGTCGTCGGCGAAGAGCATGGTGAGCTCGGGCAGCCTCAGGTCATCCGGGGCGATCTCGGGCAGCCGCTCCAGGCGCCGGACGATGTCGTAGCCGAGGTAGCCGACCAGGCCGCCGGTGAACGGCGGCAGCTCGCCGCCCGCGTGCAGGTCGCGCGGGCCGCGCAGGGCCTCGATGGTGGCACGCAGCACCTGGAGCGGGTCGCCCGTGGTGGGCACGCCGACGGGCGGGGTGCCGAGCCAGCGGGCGTCGCCCTCGGCGTCGACGGTGAGCTGGGCGCTGCTGCGGACACCGACGAAGGAGTAGCGCGACCAGTGGCGGCCCTGCTCGGCGCTCTCCAGCAGGAAGGTGTTCGGCCGCTCCCCCGCGAGCTTGCG
Source organism: Streptacidiphilus melanogenes (assembly GCF_000787835.1). GTDB lineage: Bacteria > Actinomycetota > Actinomycetes > Streptomycetales > Streptomycetaceae > Streptacidiphilus > Streptacidiphilus melanogenes. The sequence goes on along the minus strand of NZ_BBPP01000019.1, from coordinate 56,416 downwards.
GTAGACGCCGACGGGCGTGTCCCCGTCGGCCAGCAGCCGCCGGGTCACCGGGATCACCCGGCGGTCCACGGCGAGCTTGCGGAAGGTGTCGAGGTCGGGGGTGACGCTGCCGCTGGTCATGCCCAGGAAGCCTAGCGGCTGGGCATCGGCCCGGGCGGAACGCCTCAGCCGCCGGTGACCGGGAGCGTGCCGGCGTCGAAGCAGGTGCGGTCGCCGGTGTGGCAGGCCGCGCCGAGCTGGTCGACCTTGACCAGGACCGTGTCCCCGTCGCAGTCCAGGGCCACGGACTTGACCAGCTGGACGTGGCCGGAGGTGTCGCCCTTGACCCAGTACTCGGAGCGGCTGCGGCTCCAGTAGGTGCAGCGTCCGGTGGTGAGGGTGCGATGCAGCGCCTCGTCGTCCATCCAGCCCATCATCAGCACCTCGCCCGTGTCGTACTGCTGGGCGACGGCGGGGACCAGCCCGTGGGCGTCGCGCTTGAGGCGGGCGGCGATCGCCGGGTCGAGCTCGGTGGTGTTCGGCGCGGCGGGTGTGGCGGACATACGACCAATGCAACCACAGTGACGCACTCTGTCGCGGACACGTCTGCAGACGGCATGCTGGCCTCATGGGGCTCTCTGGGGGGTTGGGCAGGCTGCGCGGGTCTCGTTTCGGCCTGGCCGCGACGCTGGTGGCGGTGCTCGCGGCGATGGCGCTGGTCCTGGTCTTCGCGCTGCGCTCGAAACCGGCCCCGACGCCGCAGGCGAAGTCGTCGCCGTCCCCGTCGAAGGCCGCCCCCTCGCCGTCGCCCTCGCCGACGCTGCCGAACACCTTCGCCTACATCTCGCTGCAGCCGGGCGACTGCTTCGACTCGCCGGCGTTCTCCAAGCAGCTCAAGCTGCTGGCCAAGCGCTCCTGCACCGACCCGCACGACGCGGAGGTCACCCAACTCACCACGCTGCCGGACGGTCTGGCCGACTACCCGGCGATCCTGCAGAAGTCGCTGGAGCTGTGCGAGCCGCTGAACGCCGCCGCCTTCAAGAAGCAGAGCGTGACGGAGCTCCAGTACTACCAGCTCTATCCGAGCCTGGCCGAGTACAAGGGTGGGCGACACACCGTCACCTGCGCGCTTTCCGGCGGAAGTTACCAAGGTTCACGGAAGCTGACAGCGCCGCTCCGGCACTGAGCGAGGGAGAGTTGGTCTAGTCCTATTGACGCGGACTCATGAACGCTGTTTCGTAGACCCGCCAGGCCTGGACGCACGGACTCCCCCACACCCCCGCACCCTTGGGGCATCCCCGAAGGGATCACTGTCATGCGCTTGGCGAGACTCACCGGCTCAGCGTGCGCGCTCGCGCTCGCCACCGCCGGAGCGGTCGGCGTGCTGGCCCCCACCAGCAGCTCCGCCGCGACGAGCGTCTACTCCGTGGCACCGTACGTCGACATGTCGAACGGCCAGGAGGGCATGCTCGACACGGCGGTCACCGGTCACCACCTCAAGGCCTACACCGCCGCCTTCGTGCTCGGCGAGGGCTGCAACCAGATCTGGGGCGACACCCTGCCCATCGGCGCCGACTCCTACACCGACCCGGAGATCGCCAAGGCGAAGTCCGAGGGCGCCTCGGTGATCATCTCCTCCGGCGGCGCCAGCGGCGAACCGCTCGCCTGGACCTGCACCACCCAGAGCAGCATCGACGCCGGCTACCAGGCCATCATCAACGACTACGGCGTCAACCAGCTCGACTTCGACGTCGAGGGCGCGGCCGTCGCCGACACCGCCTCTGCGGCCCGCCAGATGCAGGCCATGAAGGACCTCAAGGCGTCCAACCCGGGCCTTCAGTTCTCCATGACGCTGCCGGTGCTGGCGAGCGGCCTGACCGGCGACGGCGTCAACATCCTCAAGGCGGCGAAGAACGCCGGGATCAAGATCGACGTGGTCAACATCATGACCATGGACTACTACGCGGGCAGCAGCACCGAGATGGGCCAGGGTGCGGTCTCCGCCGCGCAGGCCACGCTCGCGCAGATGCAGTCCGTGGACCCGAGCTACACCTACGCCAACCTCGGCATCACGCCGATGATCGGCAAGAACGACGACGGCTCGACCTTCACCCTCGCCGACGCGCAGACGGTGGAGAACTTCGCCGCGCAGCACGGTGTGGGCCGGCTGGCCTTCTGGTCCGTCGACCGCGACCAGGCGTGCAGCGGCAGTGCCAACTCGCTGTCCACCTGCAGCGAGATCAGCCAGAGCAGCCTCGCCTTCACCGACGCCTTCGTGCCGTACGAGGGCAGCTCGGGCGGCGGCGGTGGCGGCAGCAGCAGTGACTTCTCGCTGTCCCTCTCGCCCGGCTCCGCGTCCGTCGCCCAGGGTGGCAGCGCGAGCGCGTCCGTCGCCACGGCCGTGACCGCGGGCAGCGCCGAGAGCGTGGCCCTCGCCGCCTCCGGCGCGCCGTCCGGCGTCAGCGTCTCGTTCAGCCCGAGCTCCGTCACCTCCGGCGGCAGCTCCACCTTGACGGCCACCGTCGGCTCCTCGGTGGCCGCGGGCACCTACCCGATCACCGTGACCGGCACGGCCGCCTCGGGCAGCCACACCGCGACCTACTCGCTCACCGTCACCTCCTCCGGCGGTGGTGGCGGCGGTGGTGGCGGCGGCTCGCTGACCAACACCGGCTTCGAGAGTGGCAGCCTCAGCCCGTGGACCTGCCAGTCCGGCAGCGCCGTGGTCTCCTCCCCCGTCCACTCGGGCAGCCACGCGCTCCAGGTCACCCCCTCGTCCAGCACCACCGGCGAGTGCGACCAGAGCGTCACCCTCCAGCCCAACCACAGCTACACGCTGACCGGTTGGGTCCAGGGCCCGTACGCCTACGTCGGCGTCAGCGGTGGCGCGAGCGCCAGTACCTGGTCCAACAGGAGTAGTTGGAACCAGCTGACGGTCTCCTTCACCACCGGCTCCAGCGGCGCGGTCACCGTCTACGTCCACGGCTGGTACGGCCAGGGCAACGTGTACGCGGACGACTTCTCGGTCGGCTAGCGGGCTGCAGGGTCACGCCGGTGCCCGGCCGCTTCGGCGGCCGGGCACCGGCGCATCGCGTTCAGTCCGAGAAGTCCTGCGTCATGTAGACCGTGCCCGAGGCGGTCCGCTGCACCACGATGCCGATGTGGCGGAACGAGCTGCTCAGGATGTTGCGGCGGTGGCCGTCGTTCGGCGGCTGCTCCGCCAGCATGCTCCGGGTGAGGCCGACGGCCATCTGGGCTATCGCCGCGTCGGTGTCCGCCATGGGGCCGCCCTCGCCGATGTTCTCGCCGCACGCGCCCCAGTGCACGCCGGCGTTCGTGATCCGCGTGCCGAGGTCGGCCTCGCCGGGGCACTGGTGGGAGAGGCCGCAGCCGCCCATCATCACCGCGTTGTGCGCTCCGGCGCTGGAGGTGAGGCCGCTGGTGAGGGTGTAGGCGGGCAGACCGGCCTGGGCACGGGCCTCGTTGATCACCGCGAGCACCTGCTGGACGGCGTAGGAGGAGCCGGGGCCCGAGGCGACCGGGCCGGAGCCGCCACCCCCGGCGGGCGTCTGCGGACTGGACGGACCCGGGTTCGGCGCCCCCGTGGACCGGCTCGACCCGGAGCTCGCCTTCGGGCTCGGCTTGGGGCTGTGCTTCGGGGTCGGCCGGACCGACGGCGTCGGCGACGCGGACGGCGACGCCGCCCCGGCGCCCGGCGCCGCCGGGGACGTGCCGACGGCCGAGTCGACCGCGGCCGCGCTCACCGCGGGGGCGGCCTGCGGGTTGTCGACCGGGCTGTGGGACGCCGCCGGGTACAGCGCGACCGCCCCGACCGCGCCCGACCCGACGACGGCGGCGGCGATCACCAGCGGGGTGAAGGACCAGCGCGACCGTTTGCGGTGCCGGCTCCCGGCGTGCGCCGCGCGTCCCTGCTCCGCCCGGCGACCGGTGCGCGGCCCGGGCGCCCGCCACTCGGTCGTCTCGGGTCCCCGCTCGTCCATCTGCCAGTCCATGCGTGCCTCCGTCGTCGGTCCGGTTTCGGCCTGTCACATCGGAGACTCGTCACCGCGGCGACAGGTCACACAAAATGACGATCGAATCCGCGACAGCCGCCCGATGCCCGAACCGCCCCATCGCCGGAGGATCGCTCTAGGCTTGGTTCATGTCGAATCTGGGGCGGCGTGAGCGCCTGTTGCTGGCTGATCTGCTGGAGGGCGTCGGACCGGACGCGCCCACGCTCTGTGAGGGCTGGCGGACCACGGACCTCGCCGCGCACGTGGTCGTCCGGGAACGGCGTCCGGACGCCGCCGGTGGCATCCTGATCAAGCCGCTGGCTGCGCGGCTGGAACGGGTGCAGGCGGAGTACGCGGCCAAGCCCTACCCGGAGCTGGTCGAGGCGATCCGGGTGGGGCCGCCCGCCTATTCGCCGTTCCGACTGCCCGGCGCGGAGGACGCGGGGAACACCGTGGAGTTCTTCGTCCACGGCGAGGACGTGCGGCGCGCCCAACCGGGCTGGTCGCCACGGGTGCTGGACGAGGAGCTGAGCGAGTACCTGTGGAAGCGGCTGGCGGCATCGGCCCGCCTGAACGGCCGGCGGTCGCCGGTCGGCCTGGTGCTGCGACGACCCGACGGGCAGACCGCGGTGGCCCGCAAGGGCGCGCCGGTCGTCACGGTGACCGGAGAACCTGGCGAGCTGCTGCTGTTCATGATGGGACGTCAGGCCGAGGCGCACGTCGAGTACGACGGACCGCAGGACGCCGTCGCGCAGGTGCGCGAGGCGAAGTTCGGTATCTGAAGCAGGTCTTCAGCCTTCCCCACGGCTTTCCCCAGGGCCGTCCCACTCGCCGTCGCGGGCGCGGAGCGCGATCTCGAGCTCGAAGCGGACGTCGGCGTCGGCGAGCGCGGGGCCGAAGATGCGCTGCACCTGGTGGAGGCGCTGGCGCGCGGTCTGCGGGTGGATGCCGAGCCGCGCGGCCACATCCGGCGCGCTGCCGCGGTCGGACTGCAGCCAGGCGAGCAGGGTGTCACCGAGGCGGCGGCGCTGCTTGGGCGTCAGTTCGTCCAGCGGGCGCAGTCTTCGTGCGGCGATCAGGCGGACCAGGGCCGGGTCGGCGAGCAGCAGCAGTGCGGCGAGGTGGGTCTCGCCGTCGACCGGGCCCTCGGCCGTGCGGGGCGGGCGGGCACGCAGGGTGCGGGCCCAGCGCAGCGAGTCGCCGGCCTGCTCGGGCGGGACGGTCGGGCCGATGACCGCGCCGCGCGCCTCCAGCAGGGCGCGGACCTGGCCGTCGCGTAGGTAGAGATCGGGTTCGGGTATCACCAACCACGGCTCCGGGCCGTGCAGTTCGGCAAGCACCAGATCGGGCAGGCCCGGTCTTCGGCCGCCCGACGGCCGCGAGGCGGCCTCCGGAGCGAGCGCGACGGCGCACAGCTCCCAGGGCAGCGGCCAGTCGGCGAGGTCGGCGGCGGTCTCGAGTTCGGCGCGGGCGCCGCCGCGGGCCAGCAGGGTCAGCAGGTGCGAGCGGGAACGTCCGAGCGCCCCGGCCTCGTCGGCCTGGGCGCGGGCGTAGCCCTGGACGGAGGCGGCGGCCAGCTCGTCGATATGGGCGAAGATCGCCTCCGCCAGCACCACCAGCTGTTCGGTGCCGAGCCCGACCCGTCGGGCCACGCGCGCGTAGCGGCGCCAGGCGACGCGGGCGCCGAGCCGGTAGGCGGCCTGCAGCGCGTCGAGGCTGCGGCCCTCGGCGAGCTCGCCGCGGCCGAGCGCGCGGTACACGCGCATGCGTTCCGGATTCTCGCTCCGCGCACCCTCGATCAGTTCGGTGAATTCCGCGAGCGCGGTCTCGACTCCGTGCTGGATTCCCGCGCCGAATTGCCCGGCGAGCGGCCGGGAGAATTCCGGGACCTGCTTCCTGATCTCCCCGATGATTTCCACGGCGATCGTCTGCTGCTCCCTGCGCAGTTCTGCCGCGAGCCCTCTGGGCAGGGCGCTCCACGGGCCGCTCAAAAGCCTGCTCCCTCGTTGCCCCCCCGCCGACGTTACTGGTCAGTATGCGGCGATGTTACCGGCTGGTCAATAGCCGTGGACATGCGCGTTTCGCTAGGTTTCGTGAGTGTTTCCGACGCGCGCGCGACGAGTTGCGCACACCTGGGTGCACGATTCGCCTTCGCACTGTTTTTCTTCTTGACCCGGCCCGTGGATCCGCCCCACCATCACCGCCGAAATCCCCCACGCAATACCGGACCGGGACGGAGTCAACGATGCGCAGCAGAACCAGAAACACCACCCTGGGCATGACGACGGCAGCCCTCATCGGAATCGCCGCGTTCGCGGCGCAGCCCGCTGCCGCCGCCTGGTATCCCGTGAACTTCCACTTCGACACCGGGTTCACCGCCGGTTTCTTCTTCCCCGGCAGTGCGCCGGCCGGAGCCGACGACTGGAGCTGCCGGCCCTCGGCCGCCCACCCCGAGCCCGTGGTCCTGGTGCACGGCACGCTGGAGAACGGCAACGACAACTGGGGCGGCGCCGCACCCCTGCTCGCCGACAACGGCTACTGCGTCTACACCTTCGACTACGGCGGCCCGTCCGCCTCCTCCCCCGTCCAGGGCCTGAACTCCGTCGAGGGCGGCGCCGCCGTGCTCGCCTCGTTCGTCGATCGGGTGCGCGCCGCGACCGGCGCCGCCAAGGTCGACCTGGTCGGCCACTCCCAGGGCGGCATGATGCCGCGTTACTACATCAAGAACCTGGGCGGCGCGGACAAGGTGGCCAAGCTCGTCGCGCTCTCCCCGAGCAACAACGGCACCACGCTCGACGGCATCACCGAACTGGCGAGCAGGCTCGGCGCGTTGGAGCCGGGCAACGCGTTCCTGTCGGGTCCCTGCGACGCCTGCGTGGAGCAGGAGGTCGGCTCGTCCTTCCTCACCGCGCTGAACGCCGGCGGCGAGACCGTGCCGGGCATCCAGTACACCGTCATCACGACCAAGGACGACGAGGTGGTGACGCCCTACACCAGCGCCTTCCTCCCGGCCGCCCCGAACGTCACCGACATCACCGTCCAGGACCAGTGCGCACTCGACCAGTCCGACCACCTGGAGATCGCCTACGACCCGGTCGCCCTGACCGACGTGCTCAACGCCCTGGACCCGGCCCACCCGCAGCCGATCCCGTGCCAGATCGTGCTGCCGGTGACCGGGCCCGTGATCGGCTAGGCCCTGTCCGGCCGCCGCGACCGCGACGGCGGCTACTTCTGCGACATCTGCTGCGTCGCCTGGTGGAGCGCCGCCTCGCCCTCGGTGTCGAGGTGGGGCAGGATCCGGTCCAGCCACCGGGGCACCCACCAGGCGTGCCGCCCGAGCAGCGTCATCACGGCCGGGACCAGCAGCAGCCGGACGACGGTGGCGTCCACCAGGACGCTGACGGCGAGGCCCAGCCCCAGCATCTTGACCACGATGTTGTCACTCAGGATGAAGGCCGCGAAGACGCTGAACATGATCAGCGCCGCGCAGGTGATCACACGGGCGGTGATCTCCAGACCGTAGGCGACGCTGTCCTCGGCCCGCTTGGTCCGGATCCACGCCTCGTGGACCCGGGACAGCAGGAAGATCTCGTAGTCCATGCTCAGCCCGAAGATGATCGCGAACATCATCATCGGCACGTAGCTCTCGATCGGCACCTTCCCGGAGACGCCCAGGGCGGTCCCGCCCCACCCCCACTGGAAGACCGCGACGACGACGCCGTAGGAGGCGCCGATCGAGAACAGGTTCAGCACAGCCGCCTTGACCGCGACCAGCAGGCCCCGGAAGACCGCGAGGATGATCAGGAAGGCGAGACAGACCACGACCACGATGATCAGCGCCAGCCGGGAGCTGATGATCTCGGTGAAGTCCTGCTGGGCCGCGGTCACCCCGGTCACGTAGGTCGTGGCCGCCGTCCCCGAGGCGCCCTGCGGCAGCGAGACGTCCTTGAGGTGGTTGAACAGGTGCGTGGTGTCCGCGGCCTGCGGCCGCTGGGTCGACAGCGCTGTTCCGGTCAGCACGTTGCCGTTGCTGGTGGGCTGGAGCGGGCTGATGCTGGCCGCGTTCGGGACGCCCGTGAGTGACTTCTGCAGGTTGGCGAGCAACGTGGAGCGCTGGCTCGACGGCACGTTGGTCTGGTCGATCACGAGGGTGAACGGCCCGTTGGCGCCGGGACCGAAGCCCTGGCTGATCAGGTCGAAGGCGCGGCGGTCGGTGAAGGTGGTCGGGTCGGCGCCGTCGTCGATGTGGTCGAGCCGCATCGAGAACAGCGGGATCGCCAGGATGCCGAGCACCACCACGCCGCTGGCCAGGAACCACCACGGGCGGCGTTCGACCCGCTTGGCGTAGCGGTGCCAGAAACCGTGCTGCTCCTCCTCGGCCTTCTCCGCCTTCGCCCCGGCGTCGTCGCCGGCCACCGGGCCGCCCTCGGCCACCGGCGTCTTCAAGCAGAACCGGTCAATCTGACGCCCGATCAGCCCGGCCAGAGCCGGGACCAGGGTGAGCGCGCCGGCCACGGCGGTGATCACCGTGACCGCGGCCGCCACGCCGAGGCGCCCGATGAAGCTGAGGCCCGACACGTAGAGGCCCGCCAGGGCCACGATGACGGTGCAGCCGGAGACCAGGACCGCGCGTCCGCTGGTGGTGACGGCGATGCCCGCCGCGACGTGGGGCTCCACCCGGTCCATGATCAACTGTCGGTAGCGGGTGATCAGGAACAGCGCGTAGTCGATGCCCACGCCGAGCCCGATCATGGTCGCCAGGGTCGGCGAGACGCTGGCGAAGTCGATGGCGGCCGCGAGCAGACTGAGACAGCTGAGGCCGACGATCACGCTGATCAGCGCCGTCACCAGGGGCAGGCCGGCCGCGATCAGGCTGCCGAAGCCGATGACCAGGACGACGATCGCCACCGCGAAGCCGATGGCCTCACTGGTCAGGTCCTTGGCGTGAGGTCTGGCCGCCTCGCCGAGCGGTCCGCCGTACTCGACGTCCACGCCCGCCGAGCGCAGCGGCTGGACCGCGGCGTCGACGCTGTTGAGGTAGTCGCTGCCCAGCGCGGTGGGGTTCTCGTCGAAGCGGACGGTGATGTACCCGATCGTGCCGTCCTTGGACAGCGCGCCGGTCTGGGTCGTCCCGCCCGAGGAGTTCGGCTGCGGCAGCGGGTTCTGCACGGACAGCACGTGGTCGAGCTTCTGCAGGTTGGCGACCACCTGGTTCATCTGGGTGGTGAAGTCCGTCAGCGGCTTCGCGTCCTGCATCACCACCGTCGAGCTGGTGCCGCCGATGCTCGGGGCGTTCGCCTGGAGGACGTTGGCGCCCTTCTGCGACTGGGCGTCGGGGAGGTTGAAGTCGTCCGAATAGGTGCCGCCGAAACTGTTCTGCAGTCCGTGGAGCACGCCCAGGACCGCCAGCCACACCACGATCACGATGATCGCGTGGCGTGCGCACCATTCGCCGAGTCGCTGCAGGATTCCTTTTCGCACCTGTTCAGTATCAGAGCGCTACCATCGGGTCCCGCAATTCGGACACGGCCGTTCGGTGGTCGCTCCTGATGCCGCCTCAGAGCCGGACCGGGTGCCCGGCCTCGTGCAGGGACTGCTTCACCTCAGCGATCGTCAGATCGCCGAAGTGGAAGACGCTCGCGGCCAGCACCGCGTCCGCGCCCGCGCCGACAGCCGGGGCGAAGTCGGCGACCTTGCCGGCGCCGCCGCTGGCGATGACCGGGACGGAGACCGCCTTGCGCACGGCGGTGATCATCTCCAGGTCGTAGCCGTCCTTGGTGCCGTCGGCGTCCATGGAGTTCAGCAGGATCTCGCCCGCGCCCAGCTCGGCGGCGCGGGTGGCCCACTCCACCGCGTCGATGCCGGTGCCGGTGCGCCCGCCGTGCGTGGTCACCTCGAAGCCGGACGCCGTCTCCGTGCCCTCCCCCACCCGCCGCGCGTCCACCGACAGCACCAGCACCTGGCGGCCGAAGCGGCGCGCGATCTCGCGGATGAGCTCCGGGCGGGCGATCGCCGCGGTGTTGACGCCGACCTTGTCCGCGCCCGCGCGCAGCAGTTTGTCGACGTCGTCGACGGTGCGCACGCCGCCGCCCACGGTCAGCGGGATGAAGACCTGCTCGGCGGTGCGGCGCACGATGTCGTAGGTCGTCTCCCGGTCGCCGGAGGAGGCGGTGATGTCCAGGAAGGTCAGTTCGTCGGCGCCCTGGGCGTCGTAGAGCTTGGCCAGCTCGACCGGGTCGCCGGCGTCGCGCAGGTTCTGGAAGTTGACGCCCTTGACCACCCGCCCGGCGTCGACGTCGAGGCAGGGGATCACGCGGACCGCGAGGGTCATCAGGGAAGCTCCATATTCTTCTTGTACGCGTCGACCTCGACCTCGACGCTCATTCTCGAGTCGACGAGGGCGTTGATGACGACCATCGTGCAGGCCGGCCGGACCTCGCCCAGGATGTCCCGGTGAGCCCGGCCGACCTCGTCGGTGTCGCGCGCGTGGGTGACGTAGAGCCGGGTGCGGACCACGTCCGCCTTGCCCAGGCCGAAGCGGGAAAGCGCGTCGAGGGCGACGCCCAGGGCGGCCACGGTCTGGTCGTAGGGGGACCCCTCGAACCGGACCGAGCCGTCGTCCCAGGCGGTGCAGCCGGAGACGAAGACGAAGTCCCCTATGGCGACGGCACGTGCGAAGCCGTACTGGTCCTCCCAGGGGGAGTACCCGCCCACGTGCCGCCGATCCTGCGTCATCCCGCGACCTCCATCGGTGTCAGGACACTGCTGCGAGAGCCTCTTCGAGCGTGAACGCCTGCGCGTAGAGGGCCTTGCCCACGATGGCCCCCTCCACACCTTCGGGCACCAGCGTCGCGATGTCACGCAGGTCCTGCAGCGAGGACACGCCGCCGGAGGCGACGACCGCCCGGTCGGTGGCGGCGCAGACGTTGCGCAGCAGCTGGAGGTTGGGGCCGGTGAGCGTGCCGTCCTTGTCCACGTCGGTGACGACGTAGCGCGTGCAGCCCTCGGCGTCGAGACGCGCCAGCGCCTCGTACAGGTCGCCGCCCTCGCTGGTCCAGCCGCGGCCGCGCAGCGTGGTGCCGACGACGTCCAGGCCGACCGCGATCCGGTCGCCGTACTCGGCGATGACCTTGGCGACCCACTCCGGGGACTCCAGCGCCGCGGTGCCGAGGTTGACGCGCGCGCAGCCGGTGGCGAGCGCGGCGCGCAGCGATTCGTCGTCGCGGATGCCGCCGGACAGCTCGACCTTGACGTCCAGTCGGCCGGTGACCTCCGCGAGCAGCTCGCGGTTGTCGCCGGTGCCGAACGCGGCGTCGAGGTCGACCAGGTGGATCCACTCCGCGCCCGCGTTCTGCCACGCCAGCGCGGCCGCCAGCGGCTCGCCGTAGGAGGTCTCCGAGCCCGAGGCGCCCTTGACCAGGCGCACGGCCTGGCCGTCGCGGACGTCGACGGCGGGGAGGAGGACCAGCTTCTCGGTGGAGGAGGTGCTCACAGCGTGTCGATCCAGTTCTTGAGGAGGGCGGCGCCGGCGTCGCCGGACTTCTCGGGGTGGAACTGCGTGGCGGAGAGCGGGCCGTTCTCCACCGCGGCGACGAACGGCTCGCCGTGCTCGGCCCAGGTCACCTTGGGCGGGCGCAGCTGCTCGATCGGGTCCATCTCCCAGCGGCGGACGCCGTAGGAGTGCACGAAGTAGTAGCGGGCGTCCGCCGGCAGGTCGGCGAAGAGCACGGAGCCCTCCGCCGGGTCGACGGTGTTCCAGCCCATGTGCGGCACGACGGGCGCGCGCAGCGGCTCGACCGTGCCGGGCCACTCGTCGCAGCCCTCGGTCTCGACGCCGTGCTCGACACCGTGGGCGAAGAGGATCTGCATGCCGACGCAGATCCCCAGCACCGGACGGCCGCCGGCCAGACGGCGGCCGATCAGCCGGTCGCCCTTGACGGCCTTCAGGCCCTCCATGCAGGCGGCGAACGCGCCCACGCCGGGCACGAGCAGCCCGTCGGCGTTCAGCGCCTCGGTGAAGTCGGAGCTGATGACGGCCTCCGCGCCGACGCGCTCGAGGGCACGCTGCGCGGAGCGGACGTTGCCGGAGCCGTAGTCGAGGACGACCACGCTCTTGGCGGTCATGTCGTACGTCCCTTCCGGGTCAGATGCGGAGCAGGCCCGCGGCGAGGCTCATCACGCCGCAGATCGCGAGCAGCACGATCACGCCCTTCGGAAGCTTCTGCCTCCAGAACGAGTACGCGCCGCCGGCGAGGAACAGGCCGAGGAAGATCAGAACGAAGGAGGTGCCGCTCACAGTGCGCCCTTGGTCGACGGGATGATGCCCGCCGCGCGCGGATCCAGCTCGGAGGCGTAGCGCAGAGCGCGCGCCAGCGCCTTGAACTGTGCCTCGACGATGTGGTGGGCGTTACGCCCATACGGTACGTGGACGTGCAGGGCGATCTGCGCCTGGGCCACGAAGGACTCCAGGATGTGCCGGGTCATCGTGGTGTCGTAGGAGCCGATCATCGGCGCCATGCCCTCGGGCTCGGTGTGCACCAGGTACGGGCGGCCGGAGAGGTCCACAGTCACCTGCGCGAGCGACTCGTCCAGCGGGACCGAGGCGTCGGCGAAGCGGCGGATGCCCACCTTGTCGCCCAGCGCCTGCCGGAAGGCGGCGCCCAGCGCGAGGGAGGTGTCCTCGATGGTGTGGTGGGTGTCGATGTGCAGGTCGCCGTCGGTCTTCACGGTGAGGTCGAAGAAGCCGTGGCGGCCGAGCTGGTCGAGCATGTGGTCGTAGAAGCCGACGCCGGTTGCGATGTCGGTCTTTCCGGTGCCGTCCAGGTCTATCTCGACCTTGACGGAGGTCTCCTTGGTGGTGCGCTCGACGCGGCCCACACGGTGCTGGTCGCTGCGGGACATGGTTAGCGGTTCTCCTTGAGGACTGTACGGACGGCGTCGAGGAAGGCGTCGTTCTCGGCGGGGGTGCCCGCGGTGACCCGGAGCCGTCCGGGCACGCCGTTGTCGCGCACCAGCACGCCCTGGGCCAGGATCGCCTGCCAGATCGCGTCGGTGTCCTCGAAGCGGCCGAACTGCACGAAGTTGGCGTCGGAGTCGGTGACCTCCAGACCCATCGCGCGCAGCTCGGTGACGATGCGGTCGCGCTCGGCCTTGAGCTTGTCCACGTAGCCGAGCAGGACGTCGGTGAACTCCAGCGCGGCCAGCGCCGTCGCCTGCGTCACCGAGGAGAGGTGGTACGGGAGCCGGACCAGCTGCACGGCGTCGACGACGGCCGGTGTGGCGGCGAAATAGCCCAGCCGCAGACCGGCCGCGCCGAAGGCCTTGGACATGGTCCGGGTGACGACCATGAGCGGGCGGCCGTCCAGCAGTTCCAACAGCGAGGGCCGGTGCGAGAACTCGACGTAGGCCTCGTCGACGATGACCAGCGTCGGCTTGACCGCCTGCGCGGCGTCGTAGAGGCGGACCACCGTCTCGCGCTCCACGGCCGTGCCGGTCGGGTTGTTGGGCGAGCAGACGAAGAGCACGTCCGGACGCTCGGTGTGCAGCGTGGCCTCGGCGGCCTCGACGTCGATGGTGAAGTCGGCGCGGCGGGGACCCTCGATCCAGCGGGTGCCGGTGCCGCGCGAGATCAGATCGTGCATCTGGTACGTCGGCGAGAAGCCGAGCGCGGTGCGCCCTGAGCCGCCGAAGGTCTGCATCAGCTGCTGGATGATCTCGTTGGAGCCGTTGGCCGCCCAGACCTGCTCCCTGGTCACCGCCTGCCCGGTGGAGGTGGACAGGTACGCCGCCAGCTGCGTGCGCAGCTCGACCGCGTCGCGGTCGGGGTAGCGGTTGAGGTCCCGGGCTGCCTCCGCGACGCGCTCGGCGATACGGGCGACGAGGTCCTCGGGCAGGGAGTACGGGTTCTCGTTGGTGTTGAGCAGGACCGGCACGTGCAGCTGCGGCGCGCCGTAGGGCGACTTGCCCTTGAGCTCGTCGCGGATGGGCAGGTCGTCGATGTTCTCGATGTTCTTGACGTCACTCACTGATTGGGCACCGTCCAGTCGAAGCGGGCACGAATGGCATCGCCATGGCCCGGCAGGTCCTCCGCGTTGGCGAGCGTGACCACGTGCCCGGCCACCTCGGCCAGGGCGTCGCGGTCGTAGCTGACCACATGGATGCCGCGCAGGAAGGACTGGACGGAGAGCCCCGAGGAGTGGCAGGCGCAGCCGCCGGTGGGCAGGACGTGGTTGGACCCGGCCGCGTAGTCGCCGAGCGACACGGGCGCGAACGGGCCGACGAAGACCGCGCCCGCGTTGACCACGCGCGCGGCGACCGCCTCGGCGTCGGCGGTCTGGATCTCCAGGTGCTCGGCCGCGTAGGCGTTGACGACCTCGAGCCCCTGCTCCAGGTCGCGCACCAGCACGATCCCGGACTGCGGACCGGCCAGCGCGGTGGTGATCCGCTCGCTGTGCTTGGTCGCCTCGACCTGCGCGGGCAGCTCGGCCTCGACGGCCTCGGCCAGCGCAGCGGAGTCGGTGACCAGCACGGCGGCGGCCATCGGGTCGTGCTCGGCCTGGCTGATCATGTCGGCGGCGACGTGACGCGGGTCCGCAGTGGCGTCCGCCAGGATCGCGATCTCCGTCGGCCCGGCCTCGGCGTCGATGCCGATCCGGCCCTTGAGCAGCCGCTTGGCCGCGGCGACCCAGATGTTGCCGGGGCCGGTGACCAGGTTGACCGGACGGCACTCGCCCGCGCCGTAGGCGAACATCGCGATCGCCTGGGCGCCGCCGACGGCGTACACCTCGTCGACGCCGAGCAGCGCGCACGCCGCCAGGATCGTCGGGTGCGGCAGACCGCCGAACTCCTTCTGCGGCGGGGAGGTCACGGCGAGGGAAGCGACCCCGGCCTCCTGGGCCGGGACGACGTTCATGACGACCGAGGACGGGTAGACGGCCAGGCCGCCCGGCACGTAGAGGCCGACGCGCTCGACCGGCACCCAGCGCTCGGTGACGGTGCCGCCGGGCACCACCTGGGTGGTGTGGTCGGTACGGCGCTGCTCGCGGTGCACCAGGCGGGCGCGGCGGATCGACTCCTCCAGCGCGGCCCGGACGGCGGGGTCCAGCGTCTCCAGTGCGGCGGTGATCGTCGCCTTGGGCACGCGGATGTCGGTCGGCCGAACCCCGTCGAAGCGCTCCGTGATCTCGATCAGCGCCTCGACGCCACGATGGTGGACGTCCTCGCAGATCGGCCGCACCTTTTCCAGGGCGGCCTCGACATCGAGCTCGGCGCGCGGCAGCACGGCGCGCGGGTCCTCGGTGGAGCTGCGGAGGTCGATTCGAGAAATCACGCTGTCAAGTCTAGTGAGGCGTGGGAAAAGACTGCCGATGCATATCACTCTCTGATACGTGTCCTGAGACTCGCGGTGACATCATCATCCCGGGACCGCCCGTGACGGCCCGGGAGCGCACCGCATCGTGACCGACGACACGTTCGGCCGCGCCGGGCTCGCCGGGCCCCCGCGACGGGGGCAGCGTGGATGAGGTCTCCGGTCCCCGAACCGGAGACCCCCGGACGCCCGTACCGGCGAGCTGCCCCGAGCGCGACCCGGTACGGGCACCGAAGCCGCGGCACGGCGACCCGCCGGTAGCCCTTACGCTTGCGCACTGTGACGGAACGGCTCCCCCTCTTCCCGCTGGGCTCGGTGCTCTACCCGGGGCTGGTGCTCCCCCTCCACGTGTTCGAGGAGCGCTACCGCCGGCTGATGGCCGACCTGACCGCCCAGCCGGAGCCGCACCGCTTCGGTGTCGTCGCGATCCGCGACGGCCGCGAGGTCGCGCCGACCGGAGTCGACGCCGCCTCCCCGGCGCTGGCCGGGCTCGGGCCGGACCCGCACCGGGCGCTGTTCGAGATCGGCTGCGTCGCGGAGATCGCCCAGCTGCAGTCGCACCGCGACGGCCGCTACGAGCTGATCGCCACCGGCACGACGCGTTTCCGGGTCCTGTCCATCGACGCGACGGGCCCCTACCTGACCGCCGAGGTCGAGGACGTCCCCGAGGAGACCGGGCCCGAGGCGAAGGTCCTGGCCGCCGGGGTGGAACGGGTCTTCCGCACCTACCGCAAGCGTCTCGCCGGCGCGCAGGAGACCACCGTCGCCGGCGAGCGGGAGCTGCCGGACGACCCGAACATCCTCTCCTACCTGGTCGCGGCGGCGTCCGTGCTGGACACCGGCGACAAGCAGCGGCTGCTCGCGGCCGGCTCCGCCAGCGACCGGCTCCGCGCGGAGCTCCGCCTGCTGCGCCGCGAGGCCGCGGTCCTGGCCAAGCTCCCCTCCCTCCCGGCCGTGGAACTGACCCGCCAGGCTTTCAGCCCGAACTAGCCCGACCAGCCCCGACCAGCCCCGACCAGCCTGAACCGGCCGAACCAGGAGCGCGTGCACGTGGCGAAGAAGAGCAAGGGCGGCCAGGGCACGCCCGCGACCGTCGTCCTGGAGCGGGCCGGGGTCACCTTCGGGGTGCACGACTACGCGCACGACCCCGCCGCCGAGTCGTACGGGGGCGAGGCCGCGCAGGCGATGGGCGTGGCGCCGGAGCGGGTGTTCAAGACGCTGGTGGCCGAGGTGGACGGGGCGCTCGTGGTCGGCGTCGTGCCCGTCGCCGGCCAGTTGGACCTCAAGGCGCTGGCCGCGGCGCTCGGCGGCAAGCGCGCCGCGATGGCCGATCCGGCCGCGGCCGAACGCAGCAGCGGCTACGTGCGCGGCGGCATCTCTCCGCTCGGCCAGCGCAAGGCGCTGCCGACCGTGCTGGACGCCTCCGCCCTGGAGCACCCGACCGTCTTCGTCTCGGCCGGGCGCCGCGGCCTGGAGGTCGAGCTGGCCCCGCAGGACCTGGCGGCGCTGACCGGGGCCGTCGTCGCGCCGATCAGCAGGCGCTGATCGGGTCGGCGCCGATCACTGGACGCTGACCTGCGCCGCCGCACTGGTCACCGGCACCGACCAGTCCTTGCCCGCGAAGTACCAGGCGTAGGTGCCCGTCGTGGTGGCCTTGGTCTCGGCGCGCATGAAACCGCGCGAGTCCGTCGTGGTGCGCGCGACTATCCGCCAGGCCGAGCTGCCCGCCGGCTTGAACCGCAGCTGGACGGGCTGGTGCGGGTCCCACACCCACAGCCAGGACTTCCAGTTGGGCTGCATCAGCTGCCCCTCGATGTCCAGCAGCGTGCCGGGGGCGGCGGTGGACTGGGTACCGGTCAGGGTCGCGTAGCCGGCCTTCTTGATGAAGAACTTCCCGGCCGTGTCGGACTCGAAGCGGTCCCCGTCGTTGGCGGTCGCGGTGGCCTGGATGTACCACCGGCCCGCCATGTTGTCGTAGACGTCGTGGTTGGCCAGGCTCACCGTGAAGGAACCGGTGCAGACCGAGACGGTCTTGGTCTTCGCCACGCACGGCGCGGCGCTCGGGCGCAGCACGCCGTAGTTGCTGCCCCAGACGCCGATCTTGTCGACCGACTTGATGCCCGACTTGTCCTCGGCGGTGATCGCGAAGCTGACCGTCGCGCTCTCCTTGCTCCAGAGCACCACGGGCTTGCCGGCGTTCACCACGACGTGGGTGATCCGGGTGGAACCGCTGGACTGCTGCTCCCCGATCGAGGGCAGCACGATGCCGCCCACCGCGGCGACCACGGAGACCAGCAGGAGCACGGACCGTCTGCGCATCTTCCTCATCCTCGATCAGGCGTCGACCGGACCCATTGTCCCCGACGCCGGAGGCGTGCCGTCCGGCCCCCGGCGACACCGGGCCCCCCGGGCGGCGTAGGCTCTACGCGGTCCGGGTCTCCCCGAGCGCGCCCGGACGGTGAGGGAGCACGTGAACACGGTGGCAGCAGAACCGCAGGCGGCGAGGGCCACGCCCGCGACCGCCGTCTGCTGTGCCGTGCGCGACGTGGTGAAGACCTACCGCGTCGGCCGGGGCGACAAGGCCACGCAGGTGCGGGCCAACGACGGCATCTCACTGGAGATCGCCCGCGGCGAGGTCTTCGGCCTCCTCGGCCCGAACGGCGCCGGCAAGTCCACCCTGGTCCGCCAGCTGACCGGCTTGCTTCGACCGGACTCCGGCAGCATCGAGATCCTCGGCCACGACATCGTCCGCCGCCCGGACCTGGCCGCCCGCCTGCTCGCCTACCTCGGCCAGGAGTCGACGGCGCTGGACGAGCTGACGGTCCGCCTCGCCGTCGAGACCACCGCACGCCTGCGCGGTCTGCCGACCGCCGCGGCCCGCGCCGTCACCGCCGAGGTGATCGACGAGCTGGCGCTCGGCCCGATCGCCGCCCGTCCGCTGGCCAAGCTCTCCGGCGGTCAGCGCCGCCTCGCCTGCTTCGCTGCGGCGCTGGCCGGCCCCCGTCCGCTGCTGGTGCTGGACGAGCCCACGACGGGGATGGACCCGGTCGCGCGCCGCGCCGTCTGGTCCGCCGTCGACCGGCGTCGCCGCGAGCAGGGCGCGACGGTGCTGCTGGTCACCCACAACGTCATCGAGGCGGAGACGGTGCTGGACCGGGTCGCGGTCGTCGACGAGGGCCGGATCATCGCCTGCGACACCCCCGGCGGTCTCAAGGCGATGGTCGACGGCTCCGTCCGGCTGGACCTGGTCTGGCGCGAGGAGGCCCCGACGGGACTGCCGCTGGTCGCCGCGCTGGCCGACCGCGCCGCCGTCAACGGCCGCCGCTGGACCGTGCGCGCCGACCCGGACGAGGCCCGCGAGCTGGTCGCCCAGGTGACCGGCGGCCCCGCGTTCGCGGCGCTGGACGACTTCTCGCTCTCCACGCCCAGCCTGGAGGACGTCTACCTGCTGCTCGGCGGCAGACACGAGGGACTGGAGAAGTGAGCGTTCCCTTCGAGACCGTCCGGACCTTCGAGGCGCTGGAGCCGTTCGAGCCCGCGCCGCGCGCGGCGCTGCTGCCCTCCCTCGGCGCGGTCTACCGGGCCCAGCTCTCCCGGGCCAGGGTGGCCCGGATCCCGCTGATGTTCGTGGCGACGTTCCAGTCGCTCGGCATCCTGATCATGATGCGCGGCGTGGTCGGCGCCCACGACACCGAGGCCGCACGCGACGTGGTCGCCGGGTCCGCGGTGCTGGTCGTCGCGTTCGTCGCGCTGAACCTGTTCGCCCAGTACTTCGGCAAGCTGCGGGCCACCGGCGGACTCGACCACTACGCGACGCTGCCCGTCCCCGCCGCGTCCGTGGTGCTGGGCACGGCGGCGGCGTACGCGTCGTTCACCGTGCCGGGAACGCTGGTGACGGCGGCCGTTGGCTGCGCGATGTTCCAACTCCCGTGGGTGCACGTGTGGATCGTGCTGGCGGTGATCCCGCTCGCGGGCGCGGCGCTGGCCGGGGTCGGCGCGGCGCTCGGCCTGCTGGCGCCGAGACAGGAGATCGCGACGCTGCTGGGCCAGCTCGGCATGTCGGCCGCGCTGCTGCTCGGCGTCCTGCCGGCGAGCCACATGCCGACGGCGATCCGCTGGCTGCGCGACCTGCTGCCGTCGACCTACGGCGTCGAGGCCTTCGCCCGCACCTTCACCGCCCGGCCCGACTGGGCGGTCGTCGTGGCGGACCTCGCCGTCTGCGCGGCGGTGGGCGTGCTCTCGCTCGCGCTGTCCACCTGGGCCTACCGCAAGGCCGCGACGCGCGCCTGACCGTCGCCGGGTGCGGGTCCGTCCGCGCGGCCGCCGGACGGACGTGCGACCATGTCCCGGTGACCGCACCCAACACCCCCGAGGGCCCCAGCCGCCAGCCGTCCGCACCTCCGGCCCCGCCCGGGGACGGCCCGCACTGGGAGGCCCCGGACGATGCGGCCGACGCCGCGCGGCCGCGCCCCGACCACCGCCGCGAGATCCTCATCGGCCTCGCCCTGGTGGTCGGTTCGGCGGTCGCCGGTCTCCTCTTCGGCCTGCTGTGGCACGCGGTCGCGCCCCGTGTCCCGCTGTACTCCGACGGCACCGCGGTCTACCTGCGCGACCCCGAGGGCGAGCAGCAGATCGCCGCGGACGGCTATTTCGCCCTCATCGGCGGCTGCTTCGGCATCCTCGCGGCCGCCCTCGCCTACGTCCTCACCCGCCGCCGCGGCGCGGGCCTCGCGGTCCCGATCGGTCTCACCCTCGGCGGTCTCGCGGCGGGGTGGGTCGCCTGGCAGCTGGCCGTGAACATGGGCCAGCAGGACCTGCTCAAGCTGGCGGCCTCGGTCCCGACGAACAAGGACTTCTCCCGCCCCCTCGCCCTCGGCGCGAAGACGGCCATCGTCGCCTGGCCGATGGCGGCGCTGCTGACCTTCCTGGCGGCCACAGCCCTGTTCACGCCGAAGGAGCCGCAGGAAGAGCGCGAGTGACGTCACCGCCGTCCCCCACCGCGGCGGCCGCGCCGAGTGCGCGGTAGCGGCCGGGCGTCACACCGAACTCGCGCAGGAACGCGTGCGAGAGGGCGTACGGGGTGCCGTATCCGACCTGACGGGCGACGCTGCCGAGGGGGTCCGCGGTCTCCCGCAGCAGCGCCGCGGCCAGGGTGAGCCGCCACCAGGTGAGGTAGGCCATCGGCGGCCGGCCGACGAGCGCGGAGAACCGGCGGGCCAGCGTCGGGCGTGACACGCCCGCCTCATCGGCGAGTTGCTCGTTGGTCCACGGCGCGGCCGGGTCCGAGTGCAGCGCCCGCAGGGCCGCCGAGACCACCGGGTCCTCCAGCACGGCAGGCCAGGCGCCGCCCGTGCCCTCCTCGAGCCACGCGCGGATCATGTAGACGAGCAGCAGGTCCAGCAGGCTCGGCAGCGCGACACACCCTCCCGGCCTGCGCTCGTCCAGCTCGCGGCCCAGCAGGTCGATCGCGGAGCGCAGTTCGGGGTGGCTGCCGACCCGGTGGGGCAGGTGGACCACCTGCGGCAGCTCGGCCAGCAGCGGATGGACGCGACTGCGGTCCAGCCGGTACTTGCCGCACAGCAGCTCCACCTCGCCGGGGCCGGGCCGCGGCACCCGGGGAACGCGCCGCTCGGCCCACTCCTCGAACGGCACCGCCCGCTGGGCGCGGGCCGCGTCCGCGTCGGAGTCCGCCAGCACGTGCCCCGCGCCGTGGGGCAGCAGCACCGCGTCGCCGGCCCCCAGCACGATCGTCCGGCCGTCTTCGGTGAGCAGCCGACAGCCGCCCTCCAGCACCACGTGGAATCCCGCGCCGTCGTAGGGCGCCAGCCGCGTGCACCAACTCCCGCCGACCCGGACCCGGTTGGAGGAGGGCCGGCCGATGCGCACGGTGGAGATCGCGTCGCTCACCACGTCCATACGCCCAGCCTACGCGCCTGCGCTCAGCCTTGAGCGTCCTGCGTATCCGATTAAGCCAGTCACGCATTGAGAGGCTCAACCGGGCGCCCTAGCGTCAAGGGCATGAACAGTGAGCGCATACCCGGCACGAAGCTGGGCGAGGTCGAGATCCTCCGTGTCGTCGAGTGGCAGGGCGCGTTCCTTCCCGCCCGCCAACTGGTCCCGGAGTCAACGGAGGAGGAGTGGCGCGAGAACGCCGACTGGCTGGCCCCCGACCACTGGCTGCCGGACACCGACCAGGCCGTCGGCACCCTCCAGACGTGGGTGCTGCGCAGCGCCGGACGGACGGTCCTGGTGGACGCCGGTGTCGGCAACGGCAGGGAACGCCCCGGCTCCCCGTTGTTCCACCGCCGTGAGGGCGACTTCCTCGCCCGGCTGGCCGAGGCGGACGTCCGGCCGGAGGAGGTGGACGTCGTGGTGAACACCCACCTCCACGCCGACCACGTCGGCTGGAACACCCATGACGTCGACGGGGAGTGGGTGCCGACCTTCCCCAACGCGCAGTACCTGCTGCCCGCCGCGGACGACGCCTTCTTCGGCCCCGCGGGCGGCTACGCCGGCGGGCGCCGGGAGGACGACCGGCTGCTCTACGAGGACAGCATCGCGCCGGTCCACCGGGCCGGACTGCTGACGCTGTGGCAGGACGCCCACCGCATCGACGAACACCTCACCCTGGAGCCCGCCCCGGGCCACAGCCCAGGCTCCTCCGTGCTCCGGCTCGCCTCGGGCGACGACCGCGCGGTCTTCGTCGGCGACCTCCTGCACAGCCCGGTCCAGATCCTCGACCCCACCCACAACAGCTGCTTCTGCCTCGACCCGGCAAAGGCGCAGGCCAGCCGCCGCCGCATCCTGGAGCGCGCGGCGGACCAGCACGAACTGGTCATCCCGGCCCACTTCGGCGGCACGGGAACAGCGGAGGTCCGGCGCGCGGGCCAGGGAGGGTTCAGCCTCGTGCGCCGGACCACCGCCTGACGCTTACAGCGTCGCCCAGGCGCCGGCGCCCAGCATGCCCTTGATGTCGCTCGCGAAGCCGTTGTCCGGGTCCACCAGGAAGCCGAGCTCGAAGAGGACGCTGCGCGAGTGGCCCTCCATCAGCAGGCGGACGGGAACGTCTCCCGGGTGGGCCCGGAGCGCGCGCTTGAGCTCGGAGACCAGCTGGGCGTTGATCTTCCGCTCGTTGATGTTCAGCTGGATCGGCGGCTTGCCGCCGTGCTCCGCGGCGGAGATGTCGAGCATCTGCATCTCGGAGCCGAAGATGCTCAGGGCCCCGTCGCGCTCGTTCAGGCGGCCCTTGACCGCCACGACGTTGTCCTCCACCAGCATCTCGCTGAGCAGCAGGTACGTCTTCGGGAAGAACAGCACCTCGACCGAGCCGTCACGGTCGGCGAGGGTGATCAGCGCCCAGGCGTTGCCCGCCTTGTTGATGCGGCGGTCCACCGACGTGATCAGGCCGGAGAGCTTGACCTCGCCCTCCGTCCGGCCCGACCCCAGCAGCTCGGCGATCGAGGTGTCGCGGTTGCGCGCGAGGATGTGCTCCGCGCCGTCCAGCGGGTGGCTGGAGACGTACAGGCCCAGCATCTCCCGCTCGGTGGAGAGCAGGTGCTTGCGCGGCCACTCCTTGTCGTCGAGCTGGAAGTCCAGACCGATCGTCGGGCCGTCGCCGCCGTCGTCGATCGCGCCGAACAGGTCGTCCTGGCCGATCGCCGCCTGCTTCTTGACGCCGATGACGGCGTCGATCGCGTTCTCGGCCACCGCGACGAGCCCGCGCCGGGTGTGGCCGAGCGAGTCGAACGCGCCGGCCTTGATCAGCGAGTCGACCGCGCGCTTGTTGCACACCGGCAGCTCGACCTTGTCCAGGAACTCCGCGAAGGTGGCGTACTTGCCCTTGGACCTGCGCGTCGCCACCAGCGAGTCGATGACGTTCTCACCGACGTTGCGGATCGCCTTCAGGCCGAAGCGGACGTCCTCGCCGACGGCGGTGAAGTCGGTGACGGACTCGTTGATGTCCGGGGAGAGCACCTTGATGCCCTGGGCACGCGCGTCGGCCAGGTAGATGGCCATCTTGTCCTTGTCGTCGCCGACGGACGTGAGCAGCGCGGCCATGTACTCGGCCGGGTAGTTGGCCTTCAGGTAGGCGGTCCAGTAGGAGACCAGCCCGTACGCGGCGGAGTGCGACTTGTTGAAGGCGTAGCCGGCGAACGGGACCAGCACGTCCCACACCGCCTGGATCGCCTCGTCCGAGTAGCCGCGCTCCTTGCAGCCCGCGTGGAAGGGGACGAACTCCTTCTCCAGGACCTCCTTCTTCTTCTTGCCCATGGCGCGGCGGAGCAGGTCGGCCTGTCCCAGGCTGTAGCCGGCCAGCACCTGCGCGGCTCGCTGCACCTGCTCCTGATAGACGATCAGACCGTAGGTGGGGCCGAGGACGTCCTTGAGCGGCTCCTCCAGCTCCGGGTGGATCGGGGTGATCTCCTGCTGGCCGTTCTTGCGCAGGGCGTAGTTGGTGTGCGAGTTCATGCCCATCGGGCCCGGCCGGTACAGCGCCGAGACGGCGGAGATGTCGGCGAACTCGGTGGGCTTCATCAGGCGCAGCAGCGCGCGCATGGGACCGCCATCGAGCTGGAACACGCCCAAGGTGTCGCCGCGCTGGAGCAGCTGGAAGGTGACCGGGTCGTCCAGCGGGATCTCGTCGCAGTCGACGTCGATGCCCCGGTTGGCCTTGATGACCTTGATGCAGTGATCGATGATGCCCAGGTTCCGCAGACCCAGGAAGTCCATCTTGATCAGGCCCATGGCTTCGCACGACGGGTAGTCGAAGCCGGTGATGATCGTGCCGTCCTTGTCCCGCATGTGCAGCGGGATCAGGTCGAGCAGCGGGGTCGAGGAGAGGATGACCGCCGCCGCGTGCACGCCGGTGCCGCGGATCAGGCCCTCGATGCCGATGCCGGTGTCGATGATCTTCTTGACGTCCGGCTCGTTCTCGTAGAGGGCACGGATCTCGGTGCCCTCGTTGTAACGCGCGTGCTCGGAGTTGAAGAGGTCCTTGAGCGGGACGCCCTTGCCCATCACGTCCGGCGGCATCGCCTTGGTGATCTTGTCGCCCATGGCGAAGGGGTAGCCCAGGATGCGCGAGGAGTCCTTGACGGCGGCCTTGGCCTTGATGGTGCCGAAGGTGTTCACCTGCGCGGTGTACGCGGCGCCGTACTTCTCGCCGACGTAGCGCACCATCTGGTCGCGCTGGCGGTCGTCGAAGTCGATGTCGACGTCCGGGGGGTTGATGCGCTCGGGGTTGAGGAACCGCTCGAACAGCAGGTCGTGCTCGATCGGGTCGAGCTGGGTGATGCCGGTGAGGTAGGCGATCATCGACCCTGCGGCGGAGCCACGGCCCGGGCCGACCGGGATGCCGTTGTCACGGGCGTACTGGCAGATGTCCGCGACCACGAGGAAGTAGGAGGAGAAGCCCATCGGGTCGATGACGGACATCTCCAGCTCGATCCGGTCGAGCACGTCCTGGCCCGGACTGTCGCCGAAGCGCTTCTTGAGGCCCTCGCCGATCTTCTGCCGCAGGTAGCTGACCTGCGTCTCACCCTCGGGCACGTCGAACTGGGGCATCCGGTCGACGAAGTCGAAGACCTCGTCGTACGGCTCGATCATCGACTCGACGAGGAGCGTGTTGTCGCACGCCTCCGGCAGCTCGGCGAAGAGCGCGCGCATCTCCTCGGCGGTCTTGAGGTAGTAGCCGGAACCGTTGAACTTGAAGCGGTTCGGGTCGTCCTTGTTCTTGCCGACGCCGATGCAGAGCAGGTTGTCGTGCGCGTCCGCCTGGTCGGCGGTGACGTAGTGCGAGTCGTTGGTGGCCAGCAGCGGGATGTCCAGCTCCTTGGCCAGCCGCAGCAGGTCGAGACGGACGTCGCGCTCGATGTCGAGCCCGTGGTCCATCAGCTCCAGGAAGTAGTTCTCCTTGCCGAAGATGTCCTGGTACGCGGAGGCGGCCTTGACGGCCTCCTCGTACTGGCCGAGGCGGAGCCTGGTCTGCACCTCGCCGGAGGGGCAGCCGGTGGTGGCGATGATGCCCTCGGAGTGCTGCGAGATCAGCTCGCGGTCCATCCGGGGCTTCATGTAGTAGCCCTCGATGGAGGCGAGGGAGCTCAGCCGGAACAGGTTCCGCAGGCCGCCCGCGTTCTTCGCCCACATCGTCATGTGGGTGTAGCGGCCACCGCCCGAGACGTCCTTGCCGCCCTCGCCGCTGGCGTCGCCGCCGGCCATCCGGCCACCCTGCTGGCCCCAGAAGGTCTGCTTCTTGTGGGTGCGGCTGCCGGGCGCGACATAGGCCTCGATGCCGATGATCGGCTTGACCGGGTGCTTCTTGGCGATCTGGAAGAACTCGTACGCGCCGAACATGTTGCCGTGGTCGGACATCGCGATCGCGGGCATGCCCTGCCGCTCGACCTCGGCGAACATCTTGCCGTTCTTCGCGGCCCCGTCCAGCATCGAGAACTCAGTGTGAACGTGCAGGTGAACGAAGCTGTCGGCCACGGCGGACGGCACTCCTCACGAGGGCGGCGACTGGGGTAGAGAACAACCCTAGGGACCCGTGAGCCCGAAGGCAAAGCAGCACGCGGGACCCTATGATGCCGGGAGGATTTCCGGCTAAGCAGACATATCGAGACAGGTCCGAAGCCCCGCATGTCGTGGAACGTGATCGGCCAGCTGATCGCCCTCGCGCTGACCATCGGCCTGACCCTGCTCATCGGCTGGCTGGTCGACAAGGCGCTGCAGCGCGTCGCCGCGCGGCACCCCGAGACGACCGTCTGGCCGATGCTGCGGCGGTGTCGCATCCCCCTGCAGTTCGTGGTCTGCCTCGCCCTGCTGCTGGCCAACGCGCCGCTCGCGCAGCTCTTCGACCGGCATGCGGGCGACGTCCGGCACGGCCTGCTGCTGGCCCTGATCGCCTCCGTCGGCTGGCTGGCCGAGCGGGTCGTCGCGGCCGTGCTGACGGCCTTCTTCTCCCGCTACCAGGAGGTCGCCGACGACCCCTCCCGGGTCCAGCGGGTCCGGACCCAGATCAGCCTGCTGCGGCGGACGGCCAGCGCCCTGGTGATCCTGGTCACCGTCGGCGCGATGCTGCTCACCTTCTCGGAGATGCGCGCCGTCGGCGCCTCGCTGCTGGCCTCGGCCGGGCTCATCGGCATCGTCGCGGGCATCGCCGCACAGAGCACCCTGGGCAACTTCTTCTCCGGCCTGGTCATCGCCTTCGGCGACCTGGTCCGCATTGGCGACATCGTGGTGGTCGAGCAGCAGCAGGGCACGGTGGAGGAGATCACCCTCTCCTACCTCGTCGTGCGCCTCTGGGACCAGCGCCGGCTCGTCGTCCCCGTCTCCTACTTCGTCAGCCGGCCCTTCGAGAATTGGACCCGCGCCGACCCGCATACCACCGGCTGGATCCTGCTCCACCTCGACCACACCACGCCGGTCCCCGAGCTCCGCGAGCAGTTCCACCGACTGCTGCTCGACAGCAAGGAGTGGGACGGCCGTGACTGGGGCCTGGTCGTCTTCGACACCACCCCGTCCGCGATCGTGATCCGCGCGACCATGACCACGCGTAACCCCGACGACGCCTTCATCCTCAAGTGCGCGACCCGCGAACACCTCCTGGCCTGGCTCCGCGATCACCACCCCGAGGCCCTCCCGCGCGTCCGGACGGCGGGGTAAGGGGACAGGCCCGCAAGACCGGGGCACACTTTCGGGTGAGACCTCCACCGATCACCTCGACCTGTCAGTGCCGGGGGCTAGCTTCCTTGCTGTACGAAGCAGCGCAACGGACCGACCGATCGGGGGGAAGGCATGGCGCTGATGACCGCCGCGGAACGACCTGCTGTCACCTCGGACAGCGACGGCCTGCTTGAGGCGTTTCTGGACCTGTCCGTCCCGGATGGCTTTCGGGCTCAGCTGATCGAGGGCGAGATCATCGTGACCCCACCACCGGACGGCGCCCACGAGACTCTCATCAGCGTGGTGGCGAAGCAGCTTTACCGACACGCTGGTCTCGACGTCGACGTCCTTCAGACCAAGGGCCTCCGTGTTCCTGGAGGCCGGTTCATCCCGGATGCCACGGTGATCGCGGCCGGAGGCTTCATGGAGGCCGAGCCCTGGGCCGAGCCTGCGGGCGTGCTGCTGGTGCTGGAGGTCACGTCGTCGCGCCCCGACAAGGACCGTGAGGCCAAACGCCTCGGCTACGCCAAGGCAGGTATCCCCTGCTACCTGTTGGTCGACCGCAGCGAGGGCAAGGTCACCCTGTTCGCCGACCCGGAGAAGGGCGACTACCAGACCGCCACCCGCGCGAGCTTCGGGAAGCCGCTCGACCTGCCCGCGCCCTTCGGCTTCACGCTCGACACGACGCTCTTCACCTGACGGCGCGTCGATTGGCCAGCATCACGCCCGCCGCGACGAGCGCGGTGCCGGCCAGGACGGGGAGAGTCAACCGCTCCCCGAGCAGCGGCACGGCGGCTGCGGCCGTGAGGACGGGGCTGAGGCTGCCGACGGTGGTGCAGCGTTCGGGGCCGAGGCGGCGGATGGCCGTGGCGTAGAAGAGGCCGGAGCAGATGCCGGTGCCGACGCCTTGGACGAGGAGGAAGACCAGCACGTCGCGCGGCGCGGCGTGGGTGAGCAGCGTGCTGGGCAGCACGCCGAACAGGGCCAGCAGGGCGATGACGGCGAAGGTGGGGACGCAGAGCAGCCCCATGGACGCGACGGGGTCGAGCGAGATCTCGCGCAAGCCGACGGTGTAGACCGCCCAGAGCCCGCTGGCCAGCAGCAGCAGGCCGACCCCGGCGAGGGTGTGCCCGCCGACGCCCGCCACATCGGGCCCGACCAGGGCGAGTGCGCCCAGACCGATCAGGCCGAGGCCCGCGCCCTGCAGCCCGCGCGGCACCCGGCCGGCGCGGACCGCCAGGGCGGCGACGAAGAGCGGGACCATCCCCGGCACCAGCGCGCCGACGAACGCCGCCGAGGTGAGCGCGCCACCGTAGGTCGCGGCCAGATAGAAGGGGACGCCGCCCCCGAGGACGATCTTCAGTGCGGGCGCCCAGCGCAGGCCCGCCGCGCGGGTGAACTGCCCGCGCCGACGCCAGAGCGCCGGGGCCAGCGCCAGCGCCGGGAGCCCGAAGCGGATCAGCGCCGCATCCGCCGGGCGCAGCGAGGAGGAGGCGAGCGCCCGGTCGCTGAGCGCGAACGCACTCCACAGGCACACCGTCGCCACCAGCGCGGCGACACCGAGGGGGTCGGCCAGCCGCCGACCGACCGGGCGGCGGGCCGAGGACTCGGCGGTCGCCGCCTGCTCGACGGCGGGCACGGTCGTCAGGGGCGTGGCGGGCATCGGGGGCATGGCGGCGTGACTCCACTGGCTGCCGAAACGGCGGGAACGCCCGCAATGCTATGGCGACAGGCGCGGCATGCGATTGCTAAAAATGTCTCCAGAGACCACTCAAGAGGCAGAATCTGCCACGATCAGCCACACAGGAGGCAGGACAACCATGGACGCCGTCGACCGGTCGATCATCCGCGAGCTGCAACAGGACGGCCGACTGACCAACCAGGAGCTGGCCGACCGCGTCCGGCTCTCCCCCTCGCCCTGCCTGCGCCGGGTGCGCCGGCTCGAGGAGGCGGGGGTGATCGAGGGCTACACGGCCCTGGTGGACCAGTCCGTCTTCGGCCTGCCGGTCACCGCCTTCGTGCGGGTCGGGCTGGAGCGGCACAACGCGGCCAGCGTGGAGGCCTTCGAGGAGCACGTCCAACGGATCGACCACATCCAGGACTGCTACCTGATGGCGGGCAGCACCGACTACCTGCTCCGCATCGTGGTGGAGGACCTCCAGGCCTACGAACGCCTGGTCCGCACGCGCCTGCACGCGATCCCAGGCATCGCCTCCATCGAGTCCGAGTTCGCCTTCGGCAGTGTCAAGCACACCCGGGTCTTCCCGCAGCCGGCCCCCTCCCGACCGGCTGCGGTGGAGTGACCTCGCGTCAGGCGCGTCAGGCCCGTCAGTCGCGTCGGCGTCAGGCGCGGCGCCGGATCGCGTACCAGCCGGTCGTGAGGGCCGCGGCGATCGGGACGATCAGCAGGACCGTCCAGCGGCCGACCGTGCCGCCGGAGACGCCCATCTCGACCACGACGAAGAGCAGGAACGCGATCGTCAGCAGCTCGATCCACGGCGAGAAGCCCAGACGGTAGCTGGGGCGCTCGGCGTGCCCTGCACGCGCCCTGCGGACGAAGAGGGCGTGGCAGACCATGATCATGATCCAGGTCGAGATGACGCCCAGCGAGGCGATGTTGACGACGATCTCGAAGGCCTCGCCAGGAAGCCAGGCGTTGAGCGCGACGCCGATCAGCGCCGCCGTCGCGGTCAGCAGGATGCCGCCGTAGGGGACCTGGGTGCGGCTCATGCGCCCGGTGAAGGAGGGCGCCGAGCCGGCCGCGGCCAGCGAGCGCAGAATCCGGCCGGTCGAGTAGAGGCCGGAGTTGAGGCTGGACATGGCGGCGGTCAGCACGACCGCGTTCATGATGCCGCCGATGCCCGGGACGCCCAGCTTGGAGAAGACGGTGACGAACGGGCTCTCGCCGGCCGAGTACGCGGTCCACGGCAGCAGCAGCACCAGCATGATGATCGAGCCGACGTAGAAGACCAGGATGCGCCAGGAGATCGAGTTGATCGCCCTCGGGACGATCTTGGCCGGGTCCGCCGTCTCACCCGCGGTGACGCCGACCATCTCGATCGCGGCATAGGCGAAGACCACACTCTGCAGCACGACGATCATCTGCAGCACACCACGCGGGAACCAGCCGCCGTTGTCGCTGATCATGTGCAGACCGGGGGTCTGTCCGGCGATCTGGTGCTGGGTCCCCAGCAGCACGATGCCGACGACGAGGAACAGCACGATCGCGGCGACCTTGATGATCGCGAACCAGAACTCCATCTCCCCGAAGAGCCGCACCGAGATCAGGTTGATCGACAGCACCACCGCCAGCGCGACCAGCGCCAGCACCCACTGCGGGACCGACGAGAAGACCGACCAGTAGTGCACGTAGAGGGCGACGGCGGTGATGTCGGCCATGCCGGTGGTCGACCAGTTCAGCACGTACATCCAGCCCGCGACGTACGCGCCCTTCTCCCCCAGGAACTCGCGCGCGTAGGAGACGAACGAGCCCGACGAGGGACGGTGCAGCACCAGCTCGCCCAGCGCCCGCACCACGAAGAAGGCGAAGACGCCGGCGACCGCGTAGGAGATGGCCAGCGACGGCCCGGCCTTGGCCAGGTTGCCGCCGGCGCCCAGGAAGAGGCCGGTGCCGATCGCCCCGCCGATGGCGATCATGCTGATATGACGGGGCGCCAGGGTCTTGGCATAGCCGGCGTCCCCGGAGTCGTCGAGTGCGACGTCGGACTGCTGCGCTGCGATGTCGGACGTCGTCCGCGGGTCGGTGCTCACACGTGCCTTTCGTGACAGGGATTCAACGTTCGCTGCGCAGGTCCAGCGTGCGGATCACGCGGTCGACCAGCTCCGGATCGGCGCCCGGCTCGATCCGCGCGGTCTGCATCTCCTCGCGGGAGGCCGCGAGCATCTCGCCCTCGACCCGGCGCAGGGTCTTGACGACCTTGACCCGCTTCTTCCACTCCTCGCGCTGCTGCTCGTCGTAGAGGTCGGGGCGGCTGCGGGCCAGCCGGTCGACCTGACGCTGCTTGAGCCGGTCGACCAGCTCCTCGGGCAGCTCCTCGTTCGCGGCCATCTCCTTGAGCCGCATCAGTCCGGCCCGGGAGGCCCGGTACCACAGGCGGCGTTCCTCGTGGTCCTCGGCGCTCTGGTCCCGGCTCAGGCCCGCCCAGCGCACCACCAGCGGCAGCGTCATGCCCTGTACCACCAGCGTGAAGATGACGACGGAGAAGGCGATGAAGACGACCTCGTACCGCAGCGGGAAGGCGCCGCCGCCGTCCACGGTGAAGGGGATGGCCAGCGCCAGCGCCACCGACGCCACGCCGCGCATCCCCGCCCACCACAGCACCACCGACTCCCGCCAGCCGAGCGGCGTCACGTCCTCGCGGCGGCCGAGGCGCCGGTCCAGCCAGGCGGCGAACCACGAACCGGGCAACAGCCACAGGAAGCGGACCCCGACCACGACGACGATGACCAGGGCCGCGTCCCCGATCATCGAGGGCCAGGTGCGGCCGGCCTCGTGCAGCACGGTGGACCACTCCAGGCCGATCAGGCCGAAGGCCATGCCGGAGATGAGCAGCTCGACCACGTCCCAGAACGCGGAGCCGACCAGCCGGAAGGCGACGTCGTCCGCGCCGACCGCCCGGTCGTTGATCCACAGGGCGCAGACCAGCACCGCCAGCACCCCGGAGCCGTGCAGCTGGTCGGCGAGCACGTACGCCGCGAACGGGACCAGCAGGCTGAGGCCGACCTGGAGGGTGGCGTCACTGAGCAGCGCCATCAGCTTGCCGCTGAGCCAGCCGATGCCGATGCCGAAGACGAGGGCCAGCACCGCCGACAGCAGCAGCCGCAGCGCCGCGTGCGCGGTGGAGAAGTGACCCGTCACCACGGCGTCGATGGCGAGCGCGTAGACGACCAGCGCGGTGACGTCGTTGAACAGCCCCTCGGTCTCCAGGATGCCGAGCAGGCGCCGCGGCAGGCCGACGCTCTGCGCGACCGCGGCCGCAGCGATCGGGTCGGGCGGGGAGATCAGCGCGCCGAGCGCGACGGCGGCGGCCAACGGCATGGCCGGGGTGATCCAGTGCATGGCGCCCGCGACCGCTGCGGTGGTGAGCAGCACCAGAGCCACCGCCAGCAGCAGGATGACGCGCGCGTTCTGACGGTAGTAGCGGGCCGTGGAGCGCTGCGCGGAGGCGTAGATGAGCGGCGGCAGCACGAGCGGCAGGATCAGTTCCGGCTCGATGCTGATGTTCGGCACGAAGGGCAGCAGCGCCAGCACGATGCCGATCACGGTCATCAGCACGGGCTGCGGGACCCGGATCCGCTCGGCGAGCGGGGTGGTGATGATGGCGCAGAGGAAAACCGTGAAGAGAAGGGTCAGCTGCGCCACATAAGCATCATGCCAGACGCTTCACCATGCTCCGGTGCGGAATACCCGCGTCAGGGTATTCCTCTCCAAAAGCGACATAACCCAGCCGTTCGTAGAAGCCGAGCGCCTGCACCTGGGCGTGCAGTTCCAGTTCCACCCCGCCGTGTTCGCGCCCCGCGGCCTCGATCTCGCGCACCAGCGCGGCCCCCAGCCCGGTGCCGCGCGCGGGCTGACGGACCGCCAGGCGACCGAGCAGCACACGGCCCTCGCAGCCGGTCGCGGCCAGCGCCTGCGGGCCGTGGATGAGGCGGCCGGTGCCGAGCGGCGTCCCGTCCTCGGCGCGGGCGAGCACGTGGACGCTGGTCGCGTCCAGCTCGTCGTACTCCAGCTCGACGGGGACCCGCTGCTCCACGACGAAGACCTCGTGCCGCACGGCGCGGACGTCCGCCATGTCCGCCTCGGTGGCGACGGCGATGGTCACGCCGCCGGGGGCCTCAGCTCTCGGCACTGATGATCTCCAGAGCGCGGGCCAGGTCGGCCGGGTACTCGCTGCGGAACTCGACCCACTCCCCCGTCGCCGGGTGCTCGAAGCCGAGCGAGACGGCGTGCAGCCACTGGCGGGTCAGGCCGAGGCGCTTGGCCAGCGTCGGGTCGGCACCGTAGGTGGTGTCGCCGACGCAGGGGTGGCGCAGCGCCGACATGTGGACGCGGATCTGGTGGGTACGGCCCGTCTCCAGCTTGATGTCCAGCAGCGAGGCCGCGCGGTAGGCCTCGATCAGGTCGTAGTGGGTGACGGACGGCTTGCCGCCCGCGACCACGGCCCACTTCCAGTCGTGGCTGGGGTGACGGTCGATCGGGGCGTCGACGGTGCCGGACAGCGGATCCGGGTGGCCCTGGACCAGGGCGTTGTAGCGCTTCTCCGGGACCCGGTCGCGGAACTGCTGCTTGAGCGAGGTGTAGGCCTGCTCGGACTTGGCGACGACCATCAGGCCGGAGGTGCCGACGTCCAGGCGGTGCACCACGCCCTGGCGCTCGGCGGCGCCGGAGGTGGAGATGCGGTAGCCGGCCCCGGCGAGGCCGCCGATGACGGTGGGGCCGGTCCAGCCCGGGCTCGGGTGCGCGGCGACGCCCACCGGCTTGTCGACGAGGACGAAGTGCTCGTCGTCGTAGACGATCTTCATGTCGTCGATCTTCTCGGCGACGACCTGCACCGGCGCCGGCGGGGCGGGGATCTCGACCTCCAGCCAGGCCCCGGCGGTGACCCGCTCGGACTTGCCGACCTCGGCACCGTCCACGGTGACCTTGCCCTCGGCGGCCAACTCGGCAGCCTTCGTGCGGGAGAAGCCGAACATGCGGGCGATCGCGGCGTCGACACGCTCGCCCTCGAGGCCGTCGGGCACGGGCAGGGCGCGGATCTGGGGAACGGTGCTCACCGTCACGAGTATGCCGTATCGACGAAGGGCGCCCGGCCGAGCCGGACGCCCCTTCCTACCTGCTCATGCCCGTCGGTGCGGGCGTCGCCTGCGGCCGCTCACTTGTCGCGGTGGACCGTGCCGTCCGGGTTGGTGCCCAGGAAGGAGAGGAGCACCACCAGGATGCCGCCGCAGACGATCGCCGAGTCGGCCAGGTTGAAGACCGCGAAGTGCTTGACCGAGATGAAGTCGACGACCGCGCCGCGGAACAGGCCCGGCGAGCGGACGATGCGGTCGGTCAGGTTCCCGAAGGCGCCGCCGAGCAGCAGGCCGAGCGCGATCGCCCAGGGCAGGCTGTAGAGGCGTCGCGACAGCCGGATGATCACGACGATGACGGTGGTCGCGATGAGCGTGAACACCACGGTCAGCGCCGCGCCCATGCCGAAGGCCGCGCCGGGGTTGCGGATGACGGTGAGCTGGACCCAGTCGCCGATCAGCCGGATGGCGTCCTTGTGCTCCAGCTGGGACACGACCAGCAGCTTGCTGCCGAGGTCGAGCAGGTAGGCGAGCAGCGCGACGCTCAGCAGGACGCCGATACGGCGCTTCTTCACGACCGGCGTCGGCTCCACCGTCTCGACCGTCTCGTCCTCGCCCGAGGCGGGAGCGGCAGCCTCGGCGTTCTGGTGACCCTGGGTACTGATGATGCGCTCCGCGTGACCGTATCGGTTGGGCTGTCGCCGTCGAGGGTACGGCACGCGACGCCCCGGGCGCGGTGTGGGGCCGCACCCGGGGACGGCGCCTTACCGCTCAGTAGCGGCGTTCCTGCTTCTGCTTGCACTCGACGCAGAGAGTGGCACGCGGGAAGGCCTGCACGCGCGCCTTGCCGATCGCCTTGCCGCAGGACTCGCAGAGCCCGAACTGCGGTCCGGCCATGCGCAGCAGCGCGCGCTCGGTCTGGGCGAGCATGTCGCGGGCGTTGGCGGCCAGCGACAGCTCGTGCTCGCGCGAGATGTTCTTGGTGCCGGCGTCGACCTGGTCGTCGCCCGCGCCGTCGCCGGAGTCCCGCATCAGGCCGCTGACGGCCTCCTCGGCCGTGTGGATCTCGGCCCTCAGCTCGGCCGCCTCGGCGGTGAGCTCGGACTGGAGCTCCATCACCTCCTCGGCCGTCCACGGGTCCTCGCCGGGGCGGACCGGGAGCGCGGCCGGGTCCAGACGCGCGCCCGTGGCCTGGTGCGTCGTCCGGGTGGCGGCGGTGGTCTTGTTGCGCGTCACGATGCTCTCCCCCGGGTCGCCCACGGACACTCCGGCGCGGCGTGTCCCGCCAGCTCGGCTGCTTGCCTTGTCCGCCATTCCCTCGACCCCTTCGTGCATGACTGACCGGCCTTCTGTCGGTGCCGGAACGATAAACCGTGGCGAATGCCACCACAACGGGACATACCGGAGTACGCCTTTCCACTCGCCTGGCTGCACCAGTGCGGTTGCCCGGGCCGCGTGGTTCTGCAGCATGTAGGACGACTGGACGAAAGGAGTTGTGCCCAGAACGTGACGCGATAATCGCCCGGTGTGTCCGTTACCGGCGCGTCACCTCACAGGGGGCGCGCGGGGGCGCGCGTGTATGGGGCGCGCAATCACGGCGGCGATCCCTATAGACTTCTTCCGCAGCAAGGCGTGGATGGGGACGAGTACCGCCGAACGCAGCCAGGAGAGACCCGGGGACGGTGGAAGCCCGGGGGCGTGCGCAGCGGGAAGATCACCCCGGAGCCGTCGGAGGAAACACCGGGCCGTCGGCCAGGTGGAGTAGAACCGGCCGCTGACCCCAATGAGGGGGCCGCATGCCCGTACGTGCGGCCAAGGAGGGTGGTACCGCGGGGCGCACGTCGCCTCGTCCCTCCGTCGGAGACAGCTGTTTCGCAGTTCCGCCGGAGGAATCATGACCGCGCAGTACCGCGCCGTACCCGCCCAAGTCGACCTGCCCGCGCTCGAGCACCAGATCCTCTCCTTCTGGCAGGACCACAAGATCTTCGAGCGGAGCCTCGACCAGTCCGAGGGCCGCCCCGAGTGGGTGTTCTACGAGGGCCCGCCGACCGCCAACGGCATGCCGGGCGCGCACCACATCGAGGCCCGCGTCTTCAAGGACGTCTTCCCGCGCTACCGGACCATGAAGGGCTACCACGTCGCCCGCAAGGCCGGCTGGGACTGCCACGGCCTGCCGGTCGAGCTGGCCGTCGAGAAGGAGCTCGGCTTCTCCGGCAAGCAGGACATCGAGGCCTTCGGCATCGCCGAGTTCAACGCCAAGTGCCGCGAGTCCGTCACCCGGCACACCGACGCGTTCACCCGCCTGACCCAGCGCATGGGCTACTGGGTCGACCTCGACGACGCCTACCGCACCATGGACCCGGACTACATCCAGTCCGTGTGGTGGTCGCTGAAGCAGATCTTCGACAAGGGCCTGCTGGTCCAGGACTTCCGCGTCGCCCCCTGGTGCCCGCGCTGCGGCACCGGCCTGTCCGACCACGAGCTGGCCCAGGGCTACGAGACGGTCGTCGACCCCTCCGTCTACGTCCGCTTCCCGCTGACCGGTGGCCCGCTGGCCGGCCGGGCCTCGCTGCTGGTGTGGACGACGACCCCGTGGACGCTGGTCTCCAACGTCGCGGTCGCCGCCCACCCCGAGGTGGCCTACGTCGTCGCGACCGACGGCACCGAGCAGGTCGTCGTCGCCGAGCCGCTGGTCGAGAAGGCGCTCGGCGAGGGCTGGACCACGACCGGCGAGCGCTTCACGGGCAAGGAGATGGAGCGCTGGACCTACCGGCGCCCCTTCGAGCTCGTGGATGTGGACGGCGAGGCGCACTACGTCGTCAACGCCGAGTACGTGACCACCGAGGACGGCACGGGTCTGGTCCACCAGGCCCCCGCGTTCGGCGCCGACGACCTCGCCACCTGCCGCACCTACGGCCTGCCGATGGTCAACCCGGTCCGCTCCGACGGCACCTTCGAGGAGGGCGTCCCGCTGGTCGGCGGCGTCTTCTTCAAGAAGGCCGACGAGGCGCTGACCACCGACCTCAAGGACCGCGGCCTGCTCTTCCGGCACGTCGCCTACGAGCACAGCTACCCGCACTGCTGGCGCTGCCACACCGCGCTGCTCTACTACGCGCAGCCGTCCTGGTACGTGCGCACCACCGCGGTCAAGGACGCGCTGCTGCGCGAGAACGAGCGCACCAACTGGCACCCGGAGACGGTGAAGTACGGCCGCTTCGGCGACTGGCTGAACAACAACATCGACTGGGCGCTCAGCCGCAACCGCTACTGGGGCACCCCGCTCCCGATCTGGCGCTGCGAGGACGACCACCTCACCTGCGTCGGCTCGCTGGCGGAGCTCTCCGAGCTCACCGGCGCCGACCAGAGCGGCCTCGACCCGCACCGCCCGTTCATCGACGACGTCACCTTCGCCTGCCCGGCCGACGGCTGCGGCGGGACGGCCGTGCGGGTGCCCGAGGTCATCGACGCCTGGTACGACTCGGGCTCGATGCCGTTCGCGCAGTACGGCTACCCGCTGAAGAACAAGGAGCTGTTCGAGAAGCGCTACCCGGCGCAGTTCATCTCCGAGGCCATCGACCAGACCCGCGGCTGGTTCTACACCCTGATGGCCGTCGGCACGCTGGTGTTCGACCGCAACTCCTACGAGAACGTCGTCTGCCTCGGCCACATCCTGGCCGAGGACGGCCGCAAGATGTCCAAGCACCTCGGCAACATCCTCGAGCCGATCGAGCTGATGGACACCAACGGCGCGGACGCGGTGCGCTGGTTCATGGCCGCCGGCGGCTCCCCGTGGTCGGCGCGGCGCGTCGGGCACGGCACGATCCAGGAGGTCGTCCGCAAGACGCTGCTGACCTACTGGAACACCGTCGCCTTCCAGGCCCTGTACGCGCGCACCGCCGGCTGGGCGCCGTCCGCCTCCGACCCCGCGCCGGCCGACCGTCCGATGCTGGACCGGTGGGTGCTGAGCGAGCTGGGCGCCCTGGTCCGGGACGTCGACGCGGCGCTTGAGGCGTACGACACCCAGCGGGCGGGCAAGCTGCTCTCCTCCTTCGTCGACGACCTCAGCAACTGGTACGTCCGCCGTGGCCGCCGCCGCTTCTGGCAGGGCGAGCCCGCCGCGCTGGCCACTCTGCACGAGGCGCTGGAGACGGTCACCCGGCTGATGGCCCCGCTGACCCCGTTCATCACCGAGCGGGTCTGGCAGGACCTGGTCGTCCCGGTCGTCCCGGACGCCCCCGAGTCGGTCCACCTCGCCACCTGGCCGGTCGCGGACGAGACGCTGATCGACCCGGCGCTCTCCCGGCAGATGGCGCTGGTGCGCCGCCTGGTCGAGCTCGGCCGCGCGACCCGCGCCGACTCCGGCGTCAAGACCCGCCAGCCGCTGTCGCGCGCGCTGGTCTCCGCGCAGGGCTACGAGGAGCTCCCGGCGGAGCTGCTCGCGCAGATCGCGGAGGAGCTGAACGTCACTGCGATCGAGTCGCTGGCCGAGGTCGGCGGTTCGCTCGTCGACACCACGGCCAAGGCCAACTTCCGTGCCCTGGGCAAGCGCTTCGGCAAGGGCGTCCAGGACGTCGCCAAGGTGGTCGCCGCCGCCGACGCCGCCGCGCTGTCCGCGTCGCTGCGCGCGACCGGCACCGCCTCGGTCGAGGTGAACGGCGAGACGGTGGAGCTCACGCCGGAGGAGGTCGTCATCACCGAGACCCCGCGCGAGGGTTGGGCCGTCGCCAACGAGTCCGGCGCGACCGTCGCCCTGGACCTGCACATCACCCCGGAGCTGCGCCTCGCGGGCGTCGCCCGCGACGCCATCCGCCAGGTGCAGGAGGCCCGCAAGAACTCCGGCCTCGAGGTCTCCGACCGCATCGTCCTGCGCTACGTCGCCGCCACCGACGAGACCGCCGAGGCGCTCGAAGCCCACGGCGCGCTCCTCGCGGACGAGGTCCTCGCCACGGACTTCTCCTCCGGCGAGCCGGACTGGGCCGACGCCGCGCCCTTCGCGGACGAGACGCTCGGCCTCACGTTCTGGCTGCGCAAGGCCTGAGGATGACGACTCTTCAGGTACTGCGCGCGGCCGACCGTGTGGCCAGTCCCTGGAAGAACGGCGGCGGCGTGACCCGCGAGGTCGCGTCGTCGCCGTCAGGGGCGGGCACCGCGGACTTCGACTGGCGGGTCTCCCTCGCCGACGTCGCCTCCGGCGGGCCGTTCTCGACCTTCGAGGGCATCGACCGCGTCATCTCCGTCGTCCAGGGCGAGGGCATGGCCCTCACCGTCGACGGCGCCCTGACCGTCGTCGCGGAGCGGTTCCGGCCGTTCGCCTTCTCCGGCGACGCGACGACGGGGTGCCGCCTCCTCGGCGGCCCGCTGGTCGACTTCAACGTGATGACCCGCCGCGGCCTGGTCTCCGCGGACGTCACGTTCGTGACGGACCCGACCCCGCTGACCGGCACCACTCTCGCGATCGTCTTCGAGGGCAGCGCCACGCTGG
This sequence comes from Streptacidiphilus melanogenes, assembly GCF_000787835.1. Classification (GTDB taxonomy): domain Bacteria; phylum Actinomycetota; class Actinomycetes; order Streptomycetales; family Streptomycetaceae; genus Streptacidiphilus; species Streptacidiphilus melanogenes. The sequence continues at coordinate 17,103 of NZ_BBPP01000019.1, read as the reverse complement.
ACGGCGCCCGCCTCGGCCCCCTCGACGCGGTACTCGTCACCGACGGTTCGGCCGTCCTTGACGTGGACGGCTTGGCAGGCGTGGTGGTTTTCCACCAGGGGCGCGGGGAACTGCGCGCCCGACCAGGCACGAGGTAGAGCGCCGAACCAGGACCGTCCGCCCGCACAGGGTGGAGCGGAAAGGCAAAGGCCCCTGCACCGGTTTCCCGGTCCAGGGGCCTTCCGCTGGTCGGCGAGACTCTAGTTCTCGTCGTCCTGGTCGATCAGGAACCCGCGCATCGGCTGGGGCGCCTGCTGCAGCGGGGGCTGCGGACGGACCGCGGCCATCGGCTGCGTCATCGCCGCCGGAGGCGTCGGCTGGCCGCCGGCCGGCTGGAACGCGTTGCCGCCGAACGACGGGCCGTTCTGGCCGCCGCCGAAGGACTGCTGGCCACCGAACGTCTGGTTGCCACCGAAGGAGGGGCCACCCGCACTCATCGGGGAGGCGCCGACCGGGCTCATCGCGGGCTGGGGCAGGGGAGCAGCCGGCGGGAGCGAGGCCGTGGCCGGGGTCCGCGGCGGCGCGAGGCTGTCGTCCGCCTGGGACTCCAACTGGCGCAGCTGCGTCTCCAGGTAGGACTTCAGACGCGTGCGGTACTCACGCTCGAACGCCCGCAGGTCCTCGACCTTGCGCTCCAGCGTGGCACGCGCGGACTCCAGGGAGCCCATCGCGACGCGGTGCTTCTCCTGGGCGTCCCGCTCCAGCGCGTCCGCCTTGGCGCGGGCGTCGCGCTCCAGACCCTCGGCGCGGCTGCGGGCCTCGCCGACGATCTTGTTGGCCTCGGAACGGGCCTCGGCGATCGCCTGGTCGGCGGTCTGCTGGGCCAGGGCGAGGACGCGCGCAGCGGAGTCGTTGTTCTGCTGCTGCGGCATCATCGGCTGCGGCTGCTGCATGGGGGCGAGACCGCCGCCCATGGTGTGGCCGCCCATGGGGCCGCCCATCTGCGGAGCCGGCTGCAGCTGCGGGCCGCCCGGGCCACCGGGGCCGGGGAGCGCGGGCTGACCGGGGTGACCGCCCATCTGCTGCTGCATGTGCGGCGGCATGCCCTGCTGCGGCATACCGGGCTGCATGCCCTGCATGCCGGGCTGCATGCCCTGCGGCATACCGGGCTGCGGCATCCCCTGCGGCGGCATGCCCTGCTGGGGCATCCCCTGCTGCGGAACCGGCGGGCCGGATATGGCAGCGGGCACGGGCGCGCCGGGGCGCTGCTGCTGCGGACCGTCCTGCGGGCCGGGCAGCTCCTTGCGCATGTTCTGCTGGTTCTGCGCCTGGGCGGCGGCACGGGTCGCCGCGGCCAGCTTGGCGCGCAGGTCCTCGTTCTCGCGCAGGAGGCGGGTCAGCTCGCCTTCCACCTCGTCGAGGAAGGCGTCGACCTCGTCCTCGTCATAGCCTTCGCGGAGGCGGACGGTCGTGAACTGCTTGTTCCGAACGTCCTCGGGGGTCAATGCCATTTCTTCACCTCAACGTGATCGTCGGACAGCCGGGCGTCTGCGTCGGTCACAGCGCCCCCACGACCTGGATCAAGATCAACACAATGATGATCAGCAGCATGAAGGCAAGATCGAGGGCCGCTCCCCCGATCCGCACCGGAGGGATCCACCGCCGCAACAACTTGAGCGGCGGATCCGTGACGGTGTAGATGCTCTCGAGCAGGACGACCATGGCCCGCCCTGGCCGCCAGTCGCGAGCGAAGAACTGGACCCAGTCCATCACCATGCGGGCCAGGAGCAGGACGAAGAAACACATCAGCACGATGTACAGCACCTGCCATACAACGCTCACCGTGTCTCCCCTCGCCCTTCATGCCTGTCAGCTCTGGTTGAAGAACCCGCCTTCGGCGATCCGTGCCTTGTCCTCCGCCGTTACATCGACGTTAGCAGGAGACAGCAGGAACACCTTCTGCGTCACGCGCTCGATGCTGCCGTGAAGCCCGAAGACGAGTCCAGCCGCGAAGTCTACGAGGCGCTTGGCGTCCGTGTCGTCCATCTCCGTGAGATTCATGATCACAGGGGTGTTCTCGCGGAAGTGTTCCCCGATGGTACGGGCCTCGTTGTAGGTTCGCGGATGCAGCGTGGTGATGCGGTACGGCTCCCGCTCCGACGCGGTCTTGGACGTGATCACCGGGGCGCTCTTCTCGACGAGACGACGTTCGGGTGTGATGGACGCCACTGGCGCGATGCGCGGTTCGGGCGCCCGCATCGGGGCGACGACCGCCGAGGCGGCCACCGGAGCGGCGGCGACCGGGGCGGCCACGGGCGCGGCCGGACGACGGACCTCCTCGGTCTGTCCGGTCCTCAGCGGCTCGGGCTCGTGGTCGTAGTCGTCGTCCGGGTCGTAGCCCTGGGCGTCGTAGCCATCGTCCTCCACGAGACCGAGGTAGACCGCCATCTTGCGCATTGCGCCGGCCATACTCCTGTCCTCCGCTCTGTGGTGGATCGGTCCGGGAGGTACTACGATCCACGGTTCCCCTCCGGTCGCCCGGAGAGTTTCTGGAATGTCCGGATTTGTTCTCCGGTCTGATCTTCTAACCGGTGACGTTACCGGAGCGTCGGCCGCGCACCCAGTACCGCCGTACCGATGCGTACGTGTGTCGCACCCGCAGCAATGGCTTCTTCCAGGTCTCCTGACATCCCGGCAGAGACCATCGTGGCAGCAGGATGGGTCTCGCGTACGCGGGATGCGATTTCCGCGAGACGGCCGAAGGCACGGCGTGCGTCGCCTGCGAACGGCCCCACCAGCGGCGCCACCGCCATCAGACCGTCAAGTCGCAGGCCAGGAGCGGACGCTACGGCCTCCGCCAGCGCCTCGACCTCACTCGGCGCGACCCCGCCCCGATGGGCGCCCTCCGGCGTCTCCGACTCCAGCCCGACCTGGATCAGGCAGCCGAGGTCGGCCCGTCCGGATTTGACCACTTCCGCGGAGAGGGCGTCGACAAGCCTGGGCCGGTCCACGGAATGCACACGGTCGGCGTACCGGAGAACGGAACGGACTTTGTTGGTCTGCAATTGACCGACGAAATGCCAAGCAAGTGGCAGATCCCGGCATTCCTCCGCTTTTGGCGCCGCATCCTGATCGCGGTTCTCGGCGACGTCGGTCACCCCGAGTTCGGCCAGCAGCCGGGTGTCGGAGGCCGGGTAGGTCTTCGTGACCACCACCAGGGTGACCTCCTCGCGCCGGCGCCCGGCGGCCGCGCAGGCCGCGCCGATGCGCGCCTCCACTGCGGCGAGGTTTGTCCGGAGTTCAGCCAGGCGATCCGAAAAGCCCAGACGCTCCGCTGATGTCAGATTTGTCACTTGGAATCCAGCCAGACGTAGCTCGCCAGGCGCCCGGTCCGCGACGCCCGCCGGTAGGAGAAGTGGTCCTCGGACTCGAGGGTGCAGATGTGCTGGTCCCTGCGCACGGTCACCCCGCGAAGGGCAAGTTGGGCGCGGACCCCGGCGGGGATGTCGAGGGCCGGCGTCCCCCGGCTGGTCTCGGCGTACGCCTCCGGCGTCCCGGCGGCCACCTCGGCCCGGAGCGCCGCCGGCACCTCGTAGCACCGTCCGCACACGCTCGGCCCGATTGTCGCCTCGATGCGGGTGGCTCCGAGTTCGCGCATCAGCGCGACGACGGTGTCGGCGACCCCCTTGGCGAGCCCCGGCCGCCCGACGTGCGCGGCGCCGATGACGCCGGCCTCGGGGTCGGCGAGGAGGATCGGCGCGCAGTCCGCGGTGAGCACCGCGAGAGCGAGTCCGGGCACCCGGGTCGCCACGGCGTCGACGCTCGGCGCCTCGCCGTCCGCCTGGCGCCCACCCGCGATGAAGCCTTCGGCGCCGTGGACCTGGTTCATCCAGACCACGTCCGCCGGGTCGATCCCGAGCGCGTTCGCTGCGAGCTTCCGGTTCTCCCGGACCGCGAGCGGGTCGTCGCCCACCGCGCCCCCGAGATTCAACTCGGCGTAGGGCTCCGCACTCACCCCGCCCCACCGGTCGGTGAAGGCGACGTGGACTCCATGCCCCAGGTCAATCCGCTGGCCGATCATGGGATCAGCCTATGGCACAGCCCAGGGGCGCGAGGAACTGCGCGACAGGCCACCGTGTGCGGCGATTCGCCGAACGAGCAGGGCCATCCGCAGCGGGTGGTTGCTCGCGCCCCTGGAGGTGCGACTACAGCAACGACATCACTTCAGGAAGTCCGGCACGTCCAGCTCCTCCGCCGCCGAGTCGACGTACGGCGGGCGGGGCGGGGCCTGCTGCGGGACCGGGGGGAGGTGGGTCCCGGG
>NZ_BBPP01000019.1:0-12354 GCF_000787835.1 Streptacidiphilus melanogenes | reverse complement strand
GGGCGGGGCCTGCTGCGGGACCGGGGGGATGGTGGGCTCCGGAGCCGGCGTCGGGCGGGGGGTGTCCTCGGCACGCGGGACGCTGCCGAGGGTGTGGATGCTGCGGCCCGTCGCCGTGGAGCCTGCCGCCGACGACCCGGCGCCCGGTCGCGGGAACTCCGGCGTCGCGGCGGGGCGGTCGCTCGACGTGGAGCGGACGATCGGCTCGCGCACGATCGGGGTCGGCTGACCGCCGTCGAAGCCTGCGGCGATGACGGTGACGCGGACCTCGTCGCCGAGGGCGTCGTCGATGACCGCGCCGAAGATGATGTTCGCCTCGGGGTGCGCGGCCTCGCTGACCAGCTGCGCGGACTCGTTGATCTCGAACAGGCCCAGGTCCGAACCGCCGGAGATAGAGAGCAGCACCCCGCGGGCGCCGTCGATGGAGGCCTCCAGCAGCGGCGAGGAGATCGCCATGACCGCCGCCGCCTTCGCACGGTCCTCGCCGCGCGCCGAGCCGATGCCCATGAGCGCCGAACCGGCGCCGCTCATCACGGACTTGACGTCCGCGAAGTCGAGGTTGATCAGGCCGGGGGTGGTGATCAGGTCGGTGATGCCCTGGACACCGGAGAGCAGCACCTGGTCGGCGCTGCGGAACGCGTCCAGGACGCTGACCTGGCGGTCCGAGATGGAGAGCAGGCGGTCGTTCGGGATGACGATGAGGGTGTCGACCTCCTCGCGCAGCTGCGCGATGCCGTCCTCCGCCTGGTTGGCGCGGCGGCGGCCCTCGAAGGTGAACGGGCGGGTGACCACGCCGATCGTCAGCGCGCCGAGCGAGCGCGCGATGTTGGCGACCACGGGGGCGCCGCCGGTGCCCGTGCCGCCGCCCTCACCTGCGGTCACGAAGACCATGTCGGCCCCCTTGAGGACCTCCTCGATCTCCTCGCGGTGGTCCTCGGCCGCCTTGCGGCCGACCTCCGGGTTGGCTCCGGCGCCAAGGCCGCGGGTGAGCTCACGGCCCACGTCGAGCTTCACGTCGGCGTCGCTCATCAGCAGCGCCTGGGCATCGGTGTTGATCGCGATGAACTCGACGCCCTTGAGCCCGACCTCGATCATCCGGTTGATGGCGTTGACGCCGCCGCCGCCGATACCGACGACCTTGATGACTGCGAGGTAGTTCTGCGGTGCTGCCACGTCGAAGGCCTCTCGCCTCGGATCTGTCTACTCATACCGAAGGGGCGGTGCTTTCGACGCTCCCGACCCGAACCCTAAACATGAGGTTTAGAGTTAATGCTATGTCACTGCTGCATTATCCACTGTCACTAGGACAGTAGGCATCTGGGCAGGCCGGTTCAACGGACACGCCGAGCAAGCAGCTTTTTCTTGTGAGCCTATGTGATCTAAGGTCTCCGCGCGTACACCGGGGTCAACAAGCGTCAGGGCACAGTAGACGGTCCGTCAAGACCGCAGCGCAGGATCCGTTGGTGCGCTCACGTCGTATCCGTGTGCGTCCTGCTTCAGCAGTGCGCCCAGCACCACGGCCTTGCGCGCGCTCTGCTCGGGACTGCCCCAATAGACCGTGCTCGAAGGGCCGGTGAGCGTCAGCTCGATGTCGTCGTACGAGTGCACGACGACGAGCGAGGTGCGCTTCGCTACGGCCGGCGGGAGGGCCTTGGCCACTTCCACCGCGCCCGCGACCAGGACCGTCTCGGGGAACTGGGCGAGCTCGCCCCTGCCCGCGTCCGAGAGGGCGAGCTGCACGACCGGCACGCCGACCGGCGGCGCGGACAGCGTGGCGAACCGGTCACCCGTGGTGTCCTCGAGCGCGTAGCGGCCGTCGGCTCCGCGCACCGCCGCGACCGGCACCCGCTCGGCGACGGTGATCCTGACCGCGTGCGGCCAGGAGGTGGACACCTCGGCGTGGTCGACGCGCGGCAGCGCCTTCTCGATCCGCGCCGCCACCGCGCCGGTGTCCAGCTGCTCCAGCGGGCCGCCCAGCGGCACCTGGGCGGCCTGCAGCACCTGATCCCTGGTCAGCGCCCTGACCCCGACCACGGTGACCGTGCGCACGTCGAAGACCGAGGAGAACCAGACCAGCCACACACCGGTGCCGAGCAGCACGGCGACCAGGCCGCACAGCACGACGATCCCCCGGCGGGACAGCCTCAGCCTGGGCCGGGGCGGGCGCGCCCGTTCGGGACCCGCCCCCGGCCGCTCCTCGACCCCGACGGTCTCAGCCACGACGGCGGCCGCTCCGGTGTGCGTCGATCGCCTCGTAGACCATCTGCGCCAGCAGCTGGTCCGCGTCGCGGCGGCCGAACTCGGCCGCGGCGTGGGACATCTGCCAAAGGCGCTGCGGGTCGGTCAGCACCGGCAGGACGTTCTGCAGCACCCAGTCCGGGGTCAGCTCCGCGTCGTCGACCAGCAGGCCGCCGCCCGCGCGGACGACCGGCTGCGCGTTCAGGCGCTGCTCGCCGTTGCCGATCGGGAGCGGCACGAAGACGCCCGGCAGGCCGACGGCCGCGAGCTCGGCGACGGTCATCGCCCCGGCCCGGCAGAGCATCAGGTCCGCGGCGGCGTAGGCGAGGTCCATCCGGTCCAGGTACGGCAGCGCGCGGTAGGGCGGCATCCCCGGCAGGTCGTTGACCGGCGGCAGCTCGTTCTTCGGGCCGACCGCGTGCAGGATCTGCACGCCGTACTGCTGCAGGCGCGGCGCGACCGCCTGGACCGTCTCGTTCAGGCGCCGCGCGCCCTGGGAGCCGCCGGAGACCAGCAGCGTGGGCAGGTTCTGCTCCAGGCCGAAGTACTGCCGCGCCTGCGGGCGGGCCGCGCCGCGGTCCAGGTTGGCGATGGTGTGCCGGAGCGGGATGCCGATGTAGCGGGCCTTTTGGAACTTGCTGTCCGGCGTGGCCACGGCCACGTAGTCGGTGTAGCGGGAGCCGATCTTGTTGGCGACGCCGGGGCGGGCGTTGGCCTCGTGGATGACGATCGGCACGCCGCTGCGCTTGGCCGCGAAGTACGCCGACATGGCGACGTAGCCGCCGAAGCCGACCACGGCGTCCGCCTTGGTGCGCTCCAGGATGTCCTGGACGGCCTTGACGGTGTTGCGCAGGCGTCCGGGCAGGGTGATCAGGTCGCCGGAGGGCTTGCGCGGCAGGGCGACCTTGGGGATCAGCGCGAGCTCGTAGCCGCGCTCGGGCACCAGCCGCGTCTCCAGCCCCTGCTCGGTGCCGAGCGCGGTGATGCCGACCGTGGGGTCGTTGCGCCGCAGCGCGTCAGCCAACGCGAGTGCGGGCTCGATATGACCGGCGGTGCCACCGCCGGCGAGGACCACATGCACCGAAATTCACCGCTCCTTGTGGGGCCGCCGGAGGAACCGGCGCCGGGCCTGCTTGTTTCCCTTGCTCCTGCGCTTGCGCGTGTTCCGCGCGGCCAGGGCCGCCGACGCTCTCGGCTCGCTGCGCGCGAAGCAGAGCAGCAGGCCGACCGCGAACATGGTCGGCAGCAACGCGGACCCGCCATAGGAGAACATCGGGAGCGGGACGCCCGCGATGGGCAGAAGTCCCAGCACCGCACCGATGTTGATCATGGCCTGGGCCATGATCCAGGTGGTGGCGCCTCCCGCTGCGTACCTGATGAACGGCTCCTTCGTGCGAACGGCCACGCGGATACCCGCATACCCTAGTGCCGCGAAGAGAACGAGGACCGACACCGTCCCCGCCAGACCCAGCTCTTCACCGGTCACGGCGAAGATGAAGTCGGTGTGCGGCTCCGGCAGCTGACCCCATTTCTGCACGCTCGCGCCGATCCCGGTCCCGAACACGCCGCCTGAGGCCAGTGCCCAGATCCCGTGCACCGCCTGGAAGCAGGACCCGTCCGAGCCGACATGCGTCGCCCCGATGCAGCCGAGGCGCGAAAGCCGGTGCGGCACGGTGATGATGAGCACCGCGCTGGCCAGCAGCGCGAGCAGGGCGCTGGCGCTGAACAGACGCGTGGGCGCGCCCGCCATCCACAGCAGGCCGAAGAGCAGCGCACAGATGATCATCGCGGTGCCCATGTCACCGCCGGCGAGAACCAGCGCCAGCAGCAGGAAGCCCACCGGGACCAGCGGGATGAGCAGGTGCTTCCACTCGCCGAGAGTTTTCATCTGCTGTTTACGGGTGAGCAGGTCCGCCGCCCACAGGACCAGCGCGAGCTTGGCGAACTCGGAGGGCTGCAACTGGAAGAAACCGCCCAGCCGGATCCAGTTCCGGTTGCCGTTCACCTGGACCCCGATGCCCGGCACCATCACGGCGAGCAGCAGCACGACGACGCCGAGCAGCAGCGGGTACGCGAGCGCACGGTGGGCCCGCACCGGCATCCGCACGGCCAGGTACATCAGGCCTGCGCCTATGACGATGGAGATGAGCTGCTTCTTGAAGAAGTAGTCGAACGGCAGCCCGTCCAGCCGCGCTTCGATCTGCGAGGCGGAGAACACCATCATCAGGCCCAGCACGAGAATCAGCGCCGAGGACCCGAGGATGAGGTAATACGGCGTCAGCGGCCGCTCGAGGCCCCGCTGAAAGCGCCGCCAGGCGCTTCGCACACCGCTGAACCGGCTGTACGACCGGAAGGTTGCGACGTTCGCCTCCGGCACTTCGGTGGTCCTCTCCCCCGCACGACGACTGTCGGCGAACGACCCTACCGGGTCACCCGCCGACGGTCGTGGAGGCGCTGCCTACAGCGCGTGCACCGCCGCGGCGAAGGCGTCGCCGCGCTCGCCGTAGTTCGTGAACATGTCCATGGAGGCACACGCGGGAGCGAGCAGCACGGTGTCACCCGACTCGGCGAAGCCCGCCGCCGCGTTGACGACGGACTCCATCGCCGCGGCCCCCACGACGCCGTCGGGGAGCTCGAAGACCGGGACGTGCGGGGCGTGCTCGTCCAGAGCGGCCTTGATCACCGCGCGGTCCGCGCCCATCAGGACGGCGGCGCGCAGACGCGGGGCGGCCACGGCCACGAGCTCGCTCATCTCGGCGCCCTTGGCCAGGCCGCCGGCGATCCAGACCACCGACTCGTAGGCGGCCAGCGAGGCGGCCGCGGCGTGCGGGTTGGTCGCCTTGGAGTCGTCGACGTAGGCGACGCCGTCCACCTCCGCCACGAAGGCGATGCGGTGGGCGTCCGGCCGGAACGCCCGCAGCCCGTCGCGGACGGCGCGCGGCTCCACGCCGTAGGCGCGGGCCAGCGCCGCCGCGGCCAGGGCGTCGGCGATGTTGTGCGGGGCGCTGGGCTGGACGTCCTCGACGGAGGCCAGCTCGGCGGCCGCATGGCGGCGGTCGGTGATGAAGGCGCGGTCGACCAGCAGGTCGTCCACGACGCCGAGCTGGGACAGGGCCGGCGGGCCGAGGGTGAAGCCGACGGCGCGGCAGCCCTCCTCGACCTCGGCCTCGCGGACCAGCTCCTCGGTCGCCGGGTCGGCGACGTTGTAGACGCAGGCGACGACGTTGCCCTCGTAGATCCGGCCCTTGTCGGCGGCGTAGGCCTCCATGGAGCCGTGCCAGTCCAGGTGGTCCGGCGCGAGGTTGAGGACGACCGCCGAGTAGGGGTGCACGCTCGGCGCCCAGTGCAGCTGGTAGCTGGAGAGCTCCACCGCGAGTACGTCGTACGGCTCCTCCGCCAGCACGGCGTCCAGGACGGAGACGCCGACGTTGCCGACGGCGGCGGTGCGCTTGCCGGCCGCCGTCAGGATCGAGGCGAGCATGCGCACCGTGGTGGTCTTGCCGTTGGTGCCGGTGATCGCGAGCCACGGCGCCGGCTCGCCCGTCTCCGGGTGCGGGCGGCGCAGGCGCCAGGCGAGCTCGACGTCGCCCCAGACCGGGATGTCCAGCTTCTCCGCCGCCTGGAACAGCGGCGCGTAGGGAGGCCATCCCGGGGCGGTGACGATCAGCTCGGTGTCGTCGGGCAGCGAGTCGCCGTCGCCGAGGCGGACGGTGACGCCGAGCTCGCGCAGCTCCTCGGCCTGGGCCTGCTGACGTGGGCCGTCGCCACCGTCGACGACGGTGACGACCGCGCCGAGGCCGTGCAGCACCCTGGCCGCCGGGACGCCGGAGACGCCCAGCCCGGCCACCGTGACGTGCAGGTTCTCCCAGTTCATAGCCGTCATACCGTCCGCGACCTCACCGCTGCTCATCGAACTTCGCTACCTGTTAAGACGTGACCCAGCCAGCGTAGAAGAGACCGAGGCCCACGGCGACGCACAGTCCCTGAATGATCCAGAATCGGACCACGATGAGCACCTCCGACCAGCCCTTCAACTCGAAGTGGTGCTGGAGTGGTGCCATCTTGAAGACGCGTTTGCCGGTCATCCGGAACGAGCCGACCTGGATGATCACGGACAGGGTGATCAGCACGAACAGGCCGCCGAGGATGGCGAGCAGCATCTCGGTGTGCGAGCAGATCGCCAGACCCGCGAGCGCACCACCGAGGGCGAGGGACCCGGTGTCACCCATGAAGATCTTGGCGGGCGAGGTGTTCCACCACAGGAAGCCGAAGCAGGCGCCCATCAGCGCGGCCGCGACGACGGCCAGGTCGAGCGGGTCGCGGACCTGGTAGCACTGGGCACCGGCGGTGGCCGCGGTGGCGCAGTTCTGGCCGTACTCCCAGATGCCGATGAAGACGTAGGCGCCGAAGACCATCACCGAGGCGCCGGTGGCCAGACCGTCCAGACCGTCGGTCAGGTTCACGCCGTTGGACATGGCCAGGATCATGAACAGCGCCCAGATGGCGAAGAGCACCGGGCCGAGCGACCAGCCGAAGTCGGTCACGAAGGAGAGCTTGGTGGACGCCGGGGTGGTGCCGGCCGGGTCCGGGAAGCGCAGCGCGCCGACGGCGAAGACGATGCCGACGATCAGCTGCCCGGCCATCTTGGCCTTGGCCCGCAGGCCGAGCGAGCGCTGCTTGACGATCTTGATGTAGTCGTCCAGGAAGCCGACCAGGCCCATCCCCGCGAAGAGGAAGAGCACCAGCAGCCCGGACATGGTGGGCTTGGTACCCATGATCAGGTGGGTCAGCCCGTAGCCGACCAGCGTCGCCAGGATGAAGGCGATACCACCCATGGTGGGCGTGCCGCGCTTGCTGTGGTGCGCCTGCGGGCCGTCGTCGCGGATCATCTGGCCGTAGCCGTGACGGGCCAGGATCCGGATCAGGACCGGGGTGCCGACCAGCGAGAAGAACAGGCCGAACGCCGAGGCGAAGAGGATCGCCTTCATCAACGACCAGCCTCCCCGACGGTGCCCGCCATCGGGTCCTGCGTGAGCAGGGCCGAGGCGACCTTCTCCAGACCCACCGAGCGCGACGCCTTCACCAGGACCACGTCCCCAGGCCGGACCTGCTCCCGGAGCAGCTCGATCGCGCTATCCGCGTCGGGCACCAGCACCGATTCCTCACCCCACGAACCTTCGTTTCTCGCGCCCAGCTCCATGCAGGCCGCTTCCCGGCCGCCCACCGCGACCAGGGTCGCGATGTTCAACCGGACCGCGAGCCGGCCCACGGCATCGTGTTCGGCGAGGGACTCCTCGCCGAGTTCCCGCATCTCCCCGAGGACCGCCCAGGTGCGGCGGGCCTCCGGGCCCCTCCCGCCGATCGCTGCGAGCGCGCGCAGGGCGGCCCGCATCGAGTCGGGGTTGGCGTTGTACGCGTCATTGATCACGGTGACGCCGTCCGAACGCTCCGTCAGCTCCATCCGCCACTTGGACAGGCTGCCGGCCTCGCTCAGTGCGGCGGCGATCCGCTCGACGCCCAGCCCGCACACGGTCGCGACCGCGGCGGCGGCGAGGGCGTTGCTCACGTGGTGCTCACCGTAGAGCTTCAGGGCCACCGGCGCGGAACCGGTGGGTGTGCTCAAGGTGAACGAGGCACGCTGCAGTTGGTCGAATCGGACATCGGCGGCGCGCACCGTGGCGTCCTCGGCCTCGCCGTAGTAGACGACGCGCGCCCGCGTGCGCGGGGCCATGCCGCGTACCAGCGGGTCGTCGCCGTTCAGCACGGCCACGCCGTCCTCGGGCAGGGCCTCCACCAGCTCGCCCTTGGCCTGCGCGATGCCCTCGCGGCTGCCGAACTCGCCGAGGTGCGCGGTGCCGACGTTGATGACCAGGCCGACCTTGGGGCGGGTGATCGCGCACAGCTCGGCGATGTGGCCCTTGCCGCGCGCGCCCATCTCCAGCACCAGGAACTCGGTGTCCTGCCGCGCCTTCAGGGCGGTCAGCGGGAAGCCGATCTCGTTGTTGAACGAGCCCTCGGTGAAGACGCACGTGCCCTGGTCGCCGAGCACCTGCGCGATCAGGTCCTTGGTGCTGGTCTTGCCGGTCGAGCCGGTCAGCGCGACGACGGTGGTGTCGGTCAGCCGTGCGGTGACGGCGTGGGCCAGCTTGGCCATGGCCTCCAACACGTCGCCGACGACCACGGCGGGGACGCCGACCGGACGGCTCGCCAGCACGGCGACGGCGCCGGACTCGGTGACCACGCGCTCGGCGAAGTCGTGGCCGTCGACCCGCTCGCCCGCCACGGCGACGAACAGCGCACCGGGCGTGACCTGGCGCGAGTCGTGCACCACCGGGCCGGTGACCCGCGCCTGCGGGTCCGGTGCGTCAACGAGCGTCCCTCCGGTGGCCTCGGCCACCTCCGCGAGGGTCAGGGGGATCACGTTGGCTCTACTCCTCGACGTCCATGGGGGTGGACTGGGCAATGAGACTGGACTGCGCTGTCTGAGAAGCGATGGCGTCGCGCAGCACGACGCGGTCGTCGAACGGACGGGTCTCGCCCTTGGCGTACTGGCCAACCTCGTGGCCCTTTCCGGCGACCAGGACCGAGTCCCCGGCGTGGGCGCGGGCGACGGCGGCGGCGATCGCACGGGCGCGGTCGGGTTCGACGAGCACCTCGCCGCGCCCGTTCTCCGGCACCTCGACGGCGCCGGCGAGCATCGCGGCGAGGATCGCCAGCGGGTCCTCCGAGCGCGGGTTGTCGCTGGTCAGGATGGCCGTGTCGGCGTAGCGGGCGGCGATGGCGCCCATCGGGCCGCGCTTGAAGGGGTCGCGGTCGCCGCCGCAGCCGATGACGACCAGGACCTGCCCCTTCGTCACCTCGCGCAGCGAGCGCAGCGCGCCCTCGAGCGCGTCCGGCTTGTGGGCGTAGTCGACCACGGCGAGGAACGGCTGTCCGGCGTCGACCTGCTCCATCCGGCCCGGCACGCCCGGCACCGCGGCGACGCCGGCGACGGCCGCGTCCAGCGGCAGCCCGGCGGTGACGGCGGCGGCGATCGCGGCGAGCGCGTTGGCCACGTTGAACGGGCCGGGCAGCGGCGAGGACGCGTCGGCCGACCGGCCGTCCGGGCCGACGACACGGAAGTGCGAGTCGGCGTGGCCCAGGTGCACCTGCTCGGCGCGCCAGTCGGCGGCCGGGTCGCCCGAGGCGGAGTAGGTGAGGACCGGGATCTCCGACTCGGCGGCCAGGCGGCGGCCGTAGTGGTCGTCGAGGTTGACCACGCCGACGCGGGCCCGGCGGCGGGTGAACAGCTGCGCCTTGGCCCGGAAGTAGTCGTCCATGTCCGGGTGGAAGTCGAGGTGCTCGGGTGTGAGGTTGTTGAAGACCGCGACGTCGTAGACGACGCCGTCGACCCGGCCGAAGACCAGCGCGTGGCTGGAGACCTCCATGGCGACCGAGTCGGCGCCCGCCTCGCGCATCATCGCGAGGACCGCGTGCAGGTCGGTGGCCTCCGGCGTGGTCCGCTCGCTCTTGATCCGCGTCTCGCCCACGCGCATCTCGACGGTGCCGAGCAGGCCGGGGATGCGGCCGGCGCCACGCAGCGCGCCCTCGATCAGGTAGGCGGTGGTGGTCTTGCCGCTCGTACCGGTGACGCCGATGGAGAGCAGCTGCTCGGCGGCGCGGCCGTAGATCGCGGCGGCCAGCTCGCCGACCCGGGCCCGCGGCTGGGCGACGACCAGCAGCGGGACCCCGGCGTCGGCGGCGCGCTCGGCGCCCTCGGCGTCGGTCAGCAGCGCCACCGCGCCGTTGGCGACGGCCTGGGCGGCGAAGTCCGCGCCGTGGGCGTTGGCGCCGGGCAGCGCGGCGTACAGGTCCCCGGGCTGGACGGCGCGGGAGTCGTGGGTGATGCCCGTCACCTGCGCAGCGGCGCCCTCCGGCACACCCAGACCGAGCTGTTCGGCGACCTGCGCGAGGGCGAGGCCGTCGGTGGTCCGGGGGCGGAGCGAGGGCTGATCACGATGGGGCACGGCGGTGAGGTTACCCGTACCGGTGCTCTCGGAGCCAAGTGGGGAGTTGATTGCCATGTGCATGCCGCCGTCCGTGCTGGTCATGTGAGGGTATCGCCATCCTTTGCCGCCGTCTGCCACCCCGCCGTGACCCATGTCACCAGTTGACGGGCAGGTTCGCCGGGGCCGCGCCGGTGGGCGGGACGTCGAGTGTCTTCAGTGCGAACTCCATCACCTGTTTGAAGACCGGCCCGCACAGCTCGCCGCCGAAGTGTGCGCCCACCGGCTTCTGGATCACACAGGAGACGGTGAGCCGCGGCTTGTCCGCGGGCGCGAAACCGATGAAGGACGCCGTGTAGCCGCTGTAGCCGGACGCCGTGGCCCTGTTCGCGGTGCCGGTCTTGCCGGCCACCAGGTAGCCGGGGATCTGCGCCATGGTGCCGGTGCCCTGCTCGCTGCCGACGACCGACTGCAGCATCTCGGCCAACTGCTGGGCCACGCCCGTGCTCACCACCCGCGTGGTGGCCGGGGCGGGCGCCTGTGTGTACCGGCCGTCCGGCCCGGTGATCCCCTCCACCAGCGTCGGCGCCACCCGCACCCCGCCGTTGGCGATCGTCGAGTAGACGGAGGTGGTCTGCAGCGCGTTGACGGCCAGGCCCTGGCCGAAGGGGATGGTGTACTGCTGCGATCCGTTCCACTGCTGCGGCGGAGGCAGGATCCCCTGCGTCTCGCCGGGGAAGTCCAGCCCGGAGGGCCGGCCGATGCCGAACTTGGTCAGGTAGTCGTAGAGCACCTGGTCGGCCTGGCTCTGGGTGGAGCCCAGATGCTCCGCCGCCAGGATCGTGCCGATGTTCGACGACTGTGCCAGCACGCCGTTCAGCGTCAGCTGCTCGGTGCCGTGGGCGACGTCGTCGTGGAACACCCGGTCCGCGCGCGGCAGCGCCCCCGGCACGGTGACGTGCGTCTCCGGGGTCGCCACGTTCTGCTGGAGCACCGCGGCCATCGTCATCAGCTTGCTGACCGAGCCCGGCTCGTACGCGTCGCTCAGGGCGGTGTTGCCGATCGCGGCCGGGTTCGCGTGCGCGAGGTCGTTCGGGTCGAAGCCGGGAGCGGTCGCCATGGCCAGGATCCGGCCGTCCGTCACGTCCTGGACGATGACGTAGCCGCCGAGCGCCTGGCTCTTGGACACCTGGTCGGAGATCGCCTTCTGCGCCTCCCACTGGATGTCCCGGTTGAGCGTCAGCCGCAGGCTCGAACCCGGCACCGGCTCGGTCTCGTGCTGACCACCCGCGGTGGGCACCTCGCGGCCGTTCGCCTGCGCGTACACCTGCTTGCCGTCCACGCCCTTGAGCAGCTTCTCGTACTGCTGCTCCAGCCCGCCGGAGCCGATGCCGTCGGCGTTGACGAAGCCCAGCACGTTGGCGGCGAGGCCGCCGTCCGGGTAGACGCGCTTGTCGTGCCGGGCGTGGAAGATCGCGGCCAGCGGGTTGGCGCAGGCGTCGTCGACCCGCCCGGCGTCCCCGGCCTTCAGCGCCAGGGTGTTCTCGACCAGGCAGTGCCCCGTACCGGCCTTGAACGCGAGCTGGTTGCTGAGCGTGTTGATCTGGTTCCAGGTCTGCGGGGTCTGCTGCTTGGCGATCAGACGGTACATGTCCGTCTTCGGGTTCTTCGCCGTCAGCGCCTGCTGGAGCGTCTTCGGGTCCTGGCCCAGGATCGGCGCGAGCAGCGCGGCGGCCTGTGCGGGACCGTCGGTGACGTGGAGCTGCTGGGGCGTGAGCATGGTCGGGTCGGCCGTCACGTCGTACGCGGTGACGGTGGTCGCGAGGACGTCGCCGTCGGCGTCGGTGATCGTGCCGCGCTGCGCCGCGAGCGGCGTCGTCACGTACCGGTTGGCGCTGGCCTCCTCGGCGAGCGCGGTGGAGTCCAGGAACTGCAGCTGCACCAGCCGCCCGGCGAACAGGGCGAACACCACCGCGAGGGCCACCCACATCCCCCGCAGCCGCTTCCGCGGCTCCCCGAGCCGCAGCACGGTCCCGCCGGGCCCCGGCCTCCTCGGCGCGGGCGGACGCGGCCGCGCGGGCGCCTTGCCGCGGACCGGCGCCTCCGACCGCGAGGCGACGGCGACCCGGGC
>NZ_BBPP01000020.1:73282-139189 GCF_000787835.1 Streptacidiphilus melanogenes | reverse complement strand
GAGCCGACCCGGTGAACCGACCCAGCGTTTCGAGGGAGTGCTGATGGATCTCAGGATCGAACGCGGCAGCCTGACCGACGAGGAACTGGCCGCACTGACCGCCGTGTTGATGGCCCGCGCGGCCGCCCGGCCGACTGCCGAGCCGCGCTTCGCCCACGGCAACCGACATCCCCGCGCCCGCTGGCGGCGCCTCGAACGGCTCAGCGGCTACCGCAGCCCGGTCAGCTGGCGCTGACCTGATCCGCCAGGAGGCGACACCGCACCAAGGAAGGGAGACGGACATGGACGTCACCGGTACGGACCGAACCGAGTCGGCAGCGGCCCCGAGGGCGCTGCTCGCCGGGGAGGAGGAGAACGGAGATGAGCCGCACATCCATCGCGGCATCGACTGAACCGACTGGACCGCCTGAGGCGGACGGTCGGCAGGCGGACCAGGGCGAGCCGACGACCGAGAGCGGGACGGCCGGACTCCGTGGCGTGGAACCGCTGCTGGCATCCCTGCTGCCGCCGTATGTCGCGGCCGCCGAGTCCTTCGGGCCGCGCGACGGCGACTGGCGGGCGGGGCTGTTCCCGGCCGAGGCGCAGGCGGTCGAGCGAGCCGGCGAGAAGCGTCGGCACGAGTTCGCCGGGGCGCGCGTCTGCGCCCGACAGGCGCTCCAGGCGTTGGCGTTGAGACCGGTGCCGCTGCTGCCCGGCCCACGAGGAGAGCCGCGCTGGCCGCCGGGCGCGGTGGGCTCGATGACGCACTGCGCCGGCTACCGGGCGGCTGCCGTCGCCCGTCGCGACGACGGCGTGGCGGGGCTCGGGATCGACGCTGAGCCGCACGCACCGCTCGCGGACGGGGTGTTGGAGATGGTGGCCGGCCCCAGGGAACAGGAGCACCTGGCGGCACTGGCCCGAGCCCGGCCCGAGGTGTGCTGGGAACGGGTGCTGTTCAGCGTCAAGGAGGCGGTGTTCAAGGCCTGGTATCCACTGGCGCGCAGCGAACTCGACTTCCTTGAGGCGGAGGTGGGCTTCTCGGTGGGCGCCGACGGCAGCGCCGGTGGCTTCCGCGCGGTGGTCGCGAAACCCGGGCCGCTGCCGAAGGTGACCGGGAGATGGCGGGTCGCCCGCGGTGTGATCGCGTCGGCGGTCGTGGTGCGGGCGGGGGAGCGGACGGCCCGGTGAGAGCCCGCGAGACATGAAACGCAGGACGCAGGACGCGGCTCTGGCCAGGGACCGGAGCGGCGGCAGGACATGTGTGACGACAGAGACATGGGAGTGAGGCGGCAGTGCGACTTTCCGACGGACCCGGCGTGACGGTCGAGGTGAACATCCCGGCGAGGCCGGAGCGTGTGTGGGAGCTGGTGTCGGACATCTCCACGTCCCCCCGTTTCAGCCCGGAGCTCCAGCGCACCGAGTGGCTGGAGGGGGCCACCGGACCGATGATCGGCGCCCACTTCGCGGGCCACAACGCCCGCCCGGACGGCCGCCGCTGGCAGACCGTCAGCCGGATCACCGAGTACGCGCCGCTGCACCGCTTCGCCTGGGCGGTGCTGCCGGACGTCGCCACCGCGCCAGGTGACGCCTTCGCGCACTGGCACTACGAGCTCCGGCCCGACGGCGCCGGGACGGTGCTCGTCCACGGCATGCGGCTGGGCAACCTGCGCACGCCCGTCCACGCCTTCGTGGAGGCTCACCCGGAGCAGGAGGAGGCCGTCGTCGACGCCCGACTGGCCAGTCTGCGCAACGGCATCGAGGCCGTCCTCGGCGGTGTCGCCGCGCACGCCACGCGGGACTGACCCACCGCCCCGGTCGGCGGACGCCGAGCCGTCGTCGGCACACGATTCCCAGAGAACATTTACGAAGGCCGTTCCACCAAGCGGCTCGTCCGGAGTGATACTACTGACGAGTCATGCTGCTACGGGGGCGGAGGACGGTATGACGACAAGGGGAGACGTGTGTCCGGAGACCGGAAGACCGGACGGGTTCGGTGACGCGCTCTGGCGCTTACGGGCGGCCGCCGGGCTGACGCAGCAGCAGCTGGCCGAGGTATCCGGGGTGAGCGTGCGCAGCATCAACCATCTGGAGCACGGCCGTCGACGGCCGTATCCGCGTACGGCCTACCTGCTCGCCGACGGCTTGGGCCTGGACGGGCTGCGGCGCGCGGAACTGGTCGACGCGGCTCGGGGCCGACCGGCGAGTGACGGGCTGACGGGTGCGCACGGCGCGGCGGTCCCCCGGGACGGCGACCGGGTGGTTCCACGCCAACTGGCGGCCGCCGTCCCTGGATTCGTCGGGCGCGCCCGCGAGCTCGCGGCGCTGCACCGGCTTGCTGCGGATGTCGCGGACGCCGGGGGTGCGCCGGGAACGGCGGGCATCGGGGTGATCAGCGGCATGCCCGGCGTGGGAAAGTCGGCGCTGGTCCTGCACTGGGCGCACCGCGTGGCCGAGCGGTTTCCCGACGGTCAGCTCTACGTCGACCTCCGCGGCTTCAGCCGCGACCGCGCGCCGATGACCGCGAGCGAGGCGATCGACGGACTGCTGAACGCGCTCGGCATCCCGGCCGACCGGCTGCCGCAGGACCTCGCCGCTCGGGCGGCGCTCTACCGCAGCGCGCTGGCGAACCGACGGATGCTGATCATCCTGGACAACGCGTCGGACGCGCACCAGATCCGGCCGCTGCTTCCCGGGGGTTCGTACAACCTGGTCGTCGTGACGAGCCGGGACCGGCTCGCCGGCCTGCTCGCCGTCGAGGGCGCCCGGCCGATCGACCTCGACGTGCTGGACTTCGCCGAGGCGCGCACCCTGCTGGCGGACCGGATCGGCCGTGAACGGGCGGCCGCCGAGCCGGAGGCCGTGGGCGAGCTGGTCGAGCGGTGCGCCCGGCTGCCTCTGGCGTTGGGCGTGGTCGCGGCCGTCGTCCAGACGCGTCCGGCGCGGCCCCTGGCCTGCACGGCGGACGAACTGCGGGCGCGCGGGCGCCGGTTGACCGTGCTCACCGCCGGGGACCCGGCTGCCGACGTCCGGGCGGTCTTCTCGTGGTCCTACCGGCGGCTGGATCCGGCGGCCGCGCTGGTGTTCCGACTGCTCGGGACCGCTCCGGGAACGGCCGTCGACCGGCAGGCCGCCACGGCCTCGGCCGGTCTCACCCCCGATGCGCTCGACGCGGCGGTGGCGCGCCTGTCGCAGGCGCACCTGGTGGAGCAGGACGAACACGGCCGCCTGCTCCTCAACGGCCTGCTCCGCGACTACGCCGCGGAGCAGGCCGGTCTGCACGGTGAGGTCCCAGGTCCGGCCGACGAGGGCGCCTCCGCGCCGGTGGCGCCGAAGCGCGTGCCTCTGCTCGTGCCCGTACCGGTGCTCCCGCGGGGGCCCGGGCCCGTGACAGCACCCGCGCCCGTGACCGCGTCCGAGCGGCAGTCGCACCGCCCGAGCGGTGAACGCGAGCGGGGTGGCCAGGCTGTCGCCGGCGACAGCCTCGGCCACCCCTCGGCCCGACCGGCGGTCAAGTCTCCCTCCTCACCGCCGGTGACCAGCCGCATCTGCGTCGCACCGCGGCTGCGGTCCGGGCCTGGCCTCAGAAGCGGCCCGCGTTGAGCGACGTCTGCAGCGCCTTGGTGGTGTTCGGCCCCCACTGCCCGTCCTGGGCAGCGCCGACGTGCGCCTGCAGCGCCCGCACGGTGATCGGGCCGATCTCGCCGTCGACGGCGACGTGGAGGTGGGCCTGCAGCGCCCGCTTGCTCGCCGGGCCGAAGTCGCCGTCGGTAGCGACTCCCAGCACCCACTGCAGCGCCTTGGTGCTCTGCGGCCCGAAGCTGCCGTCCACGGCGAGCGGGCAGAACGGGTTGCCGTTCGAGCTGGGCGGCGGCGGGGTGGGCGTGCCGCCGGCGTCCGGCAGGCGCAGGTAGGTGAGCGGCTGGCCGGCGTGGGACTTCGACTCCACCTCCAGCGAGACCTTGATCGGGTCGGCCTCCTGGCCGTGCGAGACGCACATGGCGCCCAGCCCGCCGGCCGCGCTCTCGACCAGGACGACCACGTGCGTGCCGGAGTCGGCGCCGAAGACCACGAGGTCGCCGGGCAGCGTCTCCGCCGCGCTGATGTGCTGGCAGTGCTGAAGCATCGTGCCGGTGTAACCCTGGCCGTTGAACCCGCTCCCGTTCGGGTCCCCGGCCCCGCTCCACTTCGCCATCAGCGTGGCGAACCCCGAGCAGTCGGTGGTGATGGGCAGGCTGCCCTTCGGGATGTTGATGGGCATCGGGCGGGTCTCGGCGTAGTGGATCTGCGCCTGGTTCTGCACCCCCCAGAGGCAGTTGTCGACCATCTGCTGCCGGACCTGCGAGTCGGCGGCCTGAGCGGCTTCCGTCATGCGTGTGCTCCCCTGTTCTCCGCGCGGCGGTGACGTCGCGCGAGGCACCTGTTACCCCTCGACCATCCCGCGCACCGGGGGTCGGCACCACGTCGTTCCCTGACGTCTGGCCTGCCGTCTCGGACGGCAGGCGGCGACCGGGCCCGCGGCTCAGGTCTCCGTGTCCTGGGGCCTGTTGGCCAGCACGCGGACCAACAGGTCGGTGAGGACGGACCGCTCGTCCGGGCTGAGGGCGGTGAACCACTGCTGCTCGCGGCGGGTCTGGTCGGCGAAGGCCTCCCGGACCGCCTGCTCCCCCTTGGGGGTGAGCGCGGCCTCGACGGCGCGGCGGTCGTCGGGGACCGGGCGCCGTTCGACCAGGCCGTCGCGTTCGAGGGTGTTGACGGCGTTGGTGACGGCGGCGCGGGACATGGCCGAGATCTCCGCGAGCCGGGCCGGCTGGGTGGGTCCCAGCAGCCAGAGCTTGAACATCAGCCGGAAGCCGGGGAGGGTCCAGCCGCGCGGGCGGTGTACCTGGCTCTCCAGGTCCGCGACCACCAGGTAGGACAGGTGCAGCAGGTGGTAGGCGAGGGAGAAGGCCTCCGGATCGGCGGGCGGCGGCATGGCTGCCAGTCGCTCGCGGGCGTAGGCGGCGTACTTGAGATCGGGGCGTTCCACGGCAGAAGTCTTGCGCATGGCCACTCCGTAGGAGATTGTTACGGCCGTAACAATCACTCCGAGGGCCCTCGGGAGGGCACTGTGCGGATCACCATCGCGGGCGGCGGCATCGGCGGTCTCGCCACCGCGCTCAGCCTGCACACGGCAGGGTTCGAGGACGTCGTCGTCCACGAGGCGGCCGAGGAGATCCGTCCGCTCGGCGTAGGAATCAACCTCCTGCCGCACGCGGTAAGGGAGTTGACCGAGCTCGGGCTGGCCGGGCGGCTGGCCGCGATCGGGGTCGCCACCGCCGAGCTCGCGTACTTCAACCGGTACGGGCAGGCGATCTGGTCCGAGCCCCGCGGGCTCGCCGCCGGATACCGGTGGCCGCAGTACTCCGTGCACCGTGGCGCGCTGCAGATGATGCTGCTCGACGCGGTCCGCGAGCGGCTCGGCCCGCGCGCGGTGCGGACCGGCACCCGCGTGGAGGGTCTGCGGCACGACTCCGACCTGCTCGTCGGGGCCGACGGGATCCACTCCGCCGTCCGGGCCGCGCTCTTCCCCGACGAGGGCGCGCCACCGTGGAACGGGCTCGTGCTGTGGCGGGGGACGACCTGCGCGGAGCCGTTCCTGACCGGCCGCTCGATGATCATGGCGGGTGACGGCACGCAGAAGTTCGTCGCCTACCCGATCGGGGACGGACGGCTGGTCAACTGGATCGCCGAGCGCCCGCTCGACGGCGAGCCGCCCGAGCGCGGCAACTGGAACCGTTCCGCGGACCTCGCCGCCGTGGTGGAGCACTTCGCCGACTGGACCTTCGACTGGCTCGACGTCCCCGGGCTCGTCACCGCGGCCGAGGCCGCCTACGAGTACCCCATGGTGGACCGCGAGCCGCTGCCGTTCTGGGCCAAGGACGACGTGGTGCTGCTGGGCGACGCCGCCCACGCCATGTACCCGGTGGGCTCGAACGGGGCGTCCCAGGCGATCATCGACGCCCGGGTGCTCGCCCACTCGCTCGCCACGACCGGCGGGGCCGCCGCCTACGAGGCGCTGCGGCGTCCGGCGACCGCCGCACTCCAGCTCGCCAACCGGCGCCAGGGACCGGAGATCGTCATGCGGCTCGCCCACGAGCGGGCCCCGGAGGGATTCGACGACATCGACCAGGTCGTGCCGCTCGAGGAGCGCACCGAGATCGCCGCCTCCTACAAGCGCACGGCGGGCTTCGACCCGGCTCTGCTCAACGAGCGCCCCTCGTGGAGCGTGCGGTGAACCTGGAGCACCTCGCCGACTTCGACGTCCGCCTCGACCCGCTGCTCGACCTGGGGGACTCCCACTGGGGCCGCCGGCGCGTGATCAACATCGTCGGCGGGACGTTCGAGGGGCCTCGGCTCTCCGGCGAGATCCTCCCCGGTGGCGCGGACTGGCAGGTGCTGCACGCCGACGGGATGGCCAGCATCGACACGCGGTCCACGCTCCGCACCCACGACGGCGCGCACCTCTGCCTCAGCACCAGCGGCGTGCGCCACGGCCCGCCCGAGGTCCTGCACCGGCTCTCCGTGGGTGAGCCGGTGGACCCCGCCGAGTACTACTTCCGTCTCTTCTGCCGCTTCGAGACCGGCGACGCCCGCTACGCCTGGCTCAACCGCACCCTCGCCGTCGCCACCGGCGGCCGCCTCCCCGAGGCGGTCCGCTACCGGGCCTACGCCGTCGGTTAGCGCCGGTTCGTGGAGCCGAGGAGACGTGGAGCCGAGGAGATGTGGAGCCGAGGAGATGTGGAGGAGAATCGCCCGTATGGCCAGGACCGACTACTACCGCGACCCCGCCGCGCCGCGGGCCAACTCCGTCGTGCCCTCCGTGGTCGCGGTGGTGCGCAATGCGGAGGGCGACCTGCTGCTGATCCGGCGCACCGACAACGACCGCTGGGCGCTGCCCGGCGGCGGGCACGACATCGGGGAGCGGATCGCCCGGACCGTGGTGCGCGAGGTGGAGGAGGAGACCGGCATCGTCGTGGAGGTCGAGGGCCTGGTCGGCCTCTACACCGACCCGGAGCACGTGATGGCCTACGACGACGGGGAGGTCCGGCAGCAGTTCTCGATCTGCTTCCGGGCCCGTCCGGTCGGCGGTCGGCTGCGGACCAGCAGCGAGTCCAAGGAGGTCCGCTGGGTCGCCCCGGCGGACCTGGACGCGCTCGACATCCACCCGTCGATGCGGCTGCGGATCGCCCACGGGCTGAGCGGGGAGCGGACCGAGCCGTACATCGGCTGAGGGTCAGCCTGGACCGGTACCCGCACCGGCGCCGCCGCCGTCCTGGCCGTCGGCGGAGGCGAGCTTGCGCAGAGCCGTGCTGATCGAAGCGAGCTTCACCGACCAGGTGTGGTTGGTGGACCTGTCGACGGCATGCTCTCTGGAGAGCTTGCGCAGGTCGCGCTGGGCGTCGTGGATCGCCTGTGCGGCGTCGCCGGG
This sequence comes from Streptacidiphilus melanogenes, assembly GCF_000787835.1. Lineage (GTDB taxonomy): Bacteria > Actinomycetota > Actinomycetes > Streptomycetales > Streptomycetaceae > Streptacidiphilus > Streptacidiphilus melanogenes. The sequence continues at coordinate 131,742 of NZ_BBPP01000020.1, read as the reverse complement.
CCGCAGGGCGGTCAGGTCCTGGGAGGCCTTGTCGAGCGCGCCCAGCAGCGGATGCTGCTGCGCCTCGGTGAGGTTCGCCGCCGCCACGGCGTCCCGGAGCGACGCGATCATGCCTGCGGCGCCGGTGGGCCTGGGCGAGGGCGCCGCGGCGGCGGGAGCCGCAGAGGTGGGCGCGGCGGACGGCGGCGCGGAGACCGGTGCGCCCGAGGCGGCGCCGGCCGTCGGCGTGCCGGAGCCGGACGACTGCGACGCCACCGCCGCGCCGACGCAGGCCAGCACGGCGACGACGGCGGCCGCGATCAGCCCGGTCCGTCGACGTCGGGGGCGGGACCGGTATGCGGGCTCCACGGCCGGCACCGGACCGGAGGACGGGTCCAGCGGGGGCATCGCCATGGTCCGGTTCAGCGGCGCGGGGCCGGGGACGGGTGGCATCCAGGCGGTGGCCGCGCCGTGGCCGGTCACGGCCGCCTGGAGTTCCGTGCGGGCGGACGCCGCGTCGGCCGGGCGGCGGCCCGGCTCCTTCTCCAGTAGCGCCAGCACCGCCGCGTCCAGCGCGGCCGGGATGTCCGGCCGCAGGGAGGAGGGCGGGGCGGGCCGCTCGCTCACGTGCATCCAGGCGACCTCGACCGGCGTGGCGCCGACGAACGGCGGCCGGCCGGTCAGCATCTCCACCAGCACGCAGCCGAGGGCGTAGAGGTCGGCCCGGCCGTCCACACCCGAGGCCGTGGCCTGCTCGGGGGCGAGGTAGGCGGCGGTGCCGAGCACCGAGCCGGTGCCGGTGAGCTGCGCCGCGTCGTTGCCGGCCTTGGCGATGCCGAAGTCGACGACCTTCACCTGGCCGCCGTCCGCGACCATGATGTTGCCCGGCTTGATGTCCCGGTGGACCAGCCCGGCGGCGTGCGCGATCTGGAGCGCCTCGCAGACCGCCGACGCGATCGCCACCGCGCGCTCGACCGGCAGCCGCGGCGTCCGCTCCAGCAGCTCGGCCAGGGTGCGGCCGTCGACGAGCTCCATCACCAGGTACGGCGTGCCGCTCTCGTCCTCGCCCGTGTCGAAGACGGTCACGATGGCGGGGTGCGCCAGGCTCGCGGCGTGACGCGCCTCACGGGCGAAGCGCTCGGCGAACCGGGAGTCCTCGGCCAGGCCCTCGCTGAGCACCTTGACCGCGACGGGACGCTCCAGCACCCGGTCGACGCCGCGCCAGACGGTCGCCATTCCGCCTGTGCCGAGCGGCTCGTGCAGCTCGTACCGTCCGTTCAGCAGCGCACCCTGCACCCGCTCGCTCTCCTCACCCCGGGGCCTGGTCCCGGATCCGCACACCCCGGCACCCTAGTACGCGGGTGCCGGGACGGCGGGTGGCGAGCGTCACCCCGGCGGGCCGGCCTCGGCGGGTCGGTCAGGCCTCGGGGGTCGGACGGCTCAGGACAGCAGGCCGTCGTAGTCCGGCAGCTTGAACGCGGCGTCGGCGTAGCCGCCGTCGAGGTCGGTGGTGTTGTTGCCGACGTTGGCGACGATGTCGTAGCCCTCGGCCACCAGCTTCCTGCGGGTGTCCGTCTTGAAGGTCTGGATCGATTCCAGCAGCTGCAGCGGGTTGCGGCTGTAGAGGTGGTCGACGGTGTAGCCGACCGCGGTGAGGTTGATCTCGGTGGCCAGGTCGATCAGGTCGGGGCGGGCGGTGACGAAGAGGACCTTCACGCCGTGGGCGGCCGCGTACTGCGCCAGCTGCAGCACCGGCGGGTTGGCCGGGGTCGGGTAGGTGGTCGGGTAGAAGTACGACGCGAGCGACGTGTTGTCGATGTCCAGCACGATCGCCGGGGTCCCGTGGAACGTGCCCGCGGCGACGCGCTGCTGAAGGTAGCTCAGCGCGGGCGCTGTGGCGGCGGTCGCGTCGGACAGCCACTGGGAGTAGCTCACAGTGGCGTCGGCCGTCCTGGCAGCCGACGTGGCGGCCGCCTCGGCGGCGGGCGACACGGTCGCGGCGCCCGCCGGGGTGGCGACGCCTGCGCCCAGCGCGGCGGCCGCGGTGACGGTCGCGGCGGCGACGACGAGACGGCGGATTCCTCGCATGCGAACTCCTGGCCTGAGAACGACGGGTGGGAGGGCCGGGGACGGCCCGCAGCCGACCCTCCTGGTCGCAGGGGAACGCGGGGCGACCATGAAGTGGCCAATCCTTGTTCTGCGCATGGCATTTACCGACCAGTAGTTTATCGGCCCCCAGTGACGGCCGAGGCTGCACGGCGCAGCTCGTGGTGCCACGTGGTGCCAGTCCTCCCCGTAGATGGCACCATCGCTGAGCTGCAGCGATGCCAAAATGAGCCAGAAGGGCTTGCAATGGTGCCAGAGTGGTGCCAATCTTGAGCCATCAAGAACGGCCCGGCCGGCCCGGGCCTTCCGAGCCCCTCCGCAAAGGAACCCGAGATGTCGCTCTCCAGCTTCGCCACCCCCGCCCCGATCGCCGTCGTCCTCGACCTCTACGTCGCCCAGGTCCGCCTCACCGCCTCCGACCACGCCGAGACCACCGTCGAGATCCGGCCCAGCGATCCGGACCAGCCCGCCGACGCGAGGGCCGCGGACAACACCCGCGTCGAGTACGACGAGACCACCCGCACGCTCAGGATCGTCAGCAAGAAGCCGCTCAGCCGGTTCGTCAACTTCAGCGGCAAGCGGCCGGAGTCCGTCGACGTGCTGATCCAGCTGCCCGCCGGCTCCGACGTCCGCGGCGAGGCCGAGCTCGGCGACTTCGACGCGGAGGGCACCCTCGGCACCGTCGCCGTGAAGACCGGTCTCGGCGCCGTCCAGCTCGACCGGACCGGCTCGGTCAACCTCCGTAACGGGGTCGGCCGCGTCGTCGTCGGCCAAGTCGTCGGCAACGCCCAGATCCACACCGGCTCCAGCGACATCCGGCTCACCGCCGTCGACGGCACCGCCGACATCACCAACGGAAACGGCAAGATCTGGATCGGCCTCGTCACCGGTGCGGCCAGTGTCAGGGTCTCCAACGGCTCGGCGAACATCGAGCGCGCCCTCGGCGACATCACCGCAACCGGCGCGAACGGCGAGGTCCGCATCGGCGAGGTCGTGCGCGGCAACGTCTCCGCCACCACCCAGAACGGCAGCGTCGAGGTCGGCGTCCGCGACGGCAGCGCCGCCCTCCTCGACCTCGACACCACCGTCGGCAGTGTCCTGGGCGACCTCGCCACCGCTCCCGCGCCCCAGGGCGGCGAGCCGGCCGACAAGGTCGAGATCCACGCCTCCACCAAGCTCGGCGACGTCATCGTCCGCCGCGTCCTCCGCCACGAGGAGCAGGTCTGATGAACACCTCCACGCACGACGACACTGCCGCGATCTCGGCCCGCGGCCTCTACAAGGCCTTCGGCGAGAAGGTCGTGCTCGACGGCATCGACCTGACGGTCCGGCAGGGCACGGTCCTGGCCCTGCTGGGGCCGAACGGGGCCGGCAAGACCACCGCGGTCCACCTGCTGACCACCTATCTGCGCCCCGACGCCGGCGAGATCCGCATCGCAGGCCGGGACGCCGTGAAGGAAGCGCAGGCCGTCCGGCGTGCGATCGGCGTCACCGGTCAGTTCTCCGCCGTCGACGGCTACCTGACCGGCCGCGAGAACCTGATGCTGATGGCCGATCTGCACCTGCTGCCGAAGCGCGTCGGCCGCCGCACGGCGGAGGAGCTGCTCGAGCGGTTCGAGCTCGGCGAGGCCGGGGACAAGCCCGCCTCGACCTACTCCGGCGGCATGAAGCGCAAGCTCGACCTCGCCATGACGCTGGTCGGCGACCCGAAGGTGATCTTCCTCGACGAGCCGACCACCGGCCTGGACCCACGCAGCCGCCGCACGATGTGGGACATCATCCGCGGCCTGGTCGCCGCCGGCACGACGCTGCTGCTGACGACCCAGTACCTGGAGGAGGCCGACCAGCTCGCGGACCGCGTCGCGGTGCTGGACGGCGGCCGGATCGTCGCCGAGGGGACGCCGGCCGAGCTCAAGGCGCGGATCCCCGGCGGCCACATCGAGCTGTCCTTCGCCGACCGCGCCCAGCTGGAGGCCGCGGCACGGGTCCTCGGCCCGGCGGGCGGCCGTGACGACGAGGGGCTCACCCTCCAACTGCCGGGCGACGCCCGGGTCAGCACCCTGTGGCCACTGCTCCAGCGGCTGAACGACGCCTCGGTCGAGGTCGAGGCGCTCGCCGTGCACACCCCCGACCTCGACGACGTCTTCTTCGCCCTCACCGGAAGGAAAGGGGCCTGACCATGACCACCGTCACCGCCACCCGGCCCACGGCCGACACCGACGACACCCGATCCCACGCCCTCGCGCACGCGCGGATCATGCTGCGCCGCAACCTGCGTCACATGCAGCGCTATCCATCGTTGACGCTCATGGTCACGATGATGCCCCTGGTCTTTCTGCTGCTCTTCGTCTACGTCTTCGGCGGCACGCTCGGATCGGGCCTGGGCGGCGGGATGCCGCCCGGCATGCACGGCGGCCGGGCGGCGTACGCGGCCTATGTCGCCCCCGGCATCATCCTGATGGCCGTGGCCGGCGCGGCGCAGGGCACCGCGATCGCCGTGGCCCAGGACATGACCGAGGGCATCATCGCCCGGTTCCGCACTATGGCGGTCGCCCGCTCGTCGGTCCTCACCGGACACGTCGTCGGCGCGACCGTCCAGACGCTGATCGGCGTCTCCGTCGTCACCGGCGCGGCGATCGCCGTCGGGTTCCGGCCGCACGCGAACGCGGTCGACTGGCTCGCCGCCCTCGGTGTGATCCTGCTGCTGACCTTCGCGGTCACCTGGCTCTGTGTCGGGCTGGGGCTGTCGTCCAAGAGCGTGGAGACGGCGAGCAACGCGCCGATGTTCCTGATGCTGCTGCCGTTCCTCGGCAGCGGGTTCGTCCCGACCTCCTCACTGCCGGTGGGCATGCGCTGGTTCGCCGAGTTCCAGCCCTTCACGCCGGTCAACGAGACCCTGCGCGGGCTGCTGACCGGCACGAAGATCGGCGACAACGGGGTCGTCACGGTCGCCTGGTGCGTGGGCGTCGCGGCGGTCTCCTACGTCTGGTCGCGCCGGCTGTACGAGCGCGAGCCGAAGGCGGGCTGACTAGCCCTTGCGCGAGAGGAGTTGCAGCTCCCGGAACTGACGTCGATCGGTGGGTTGTGGCTCGCAGAGGGTGCGGGCCACTTCGCCCATTCCGGCGTCCCGCAGCATTCCGGCCAGGTGGTCGGGCGACCACCGGTGGGCCGTCGTCACCGTGTGGTCGAAGGACTGCGACGGGATCGAGGGATCGTCGGTGGCGAAGAGGCTGATCAGCAGGTGTCCGCCCGGGGCGAGAACGCGGCCGATCTCCGCGAGGACGACGGGCAGGTCCTGCGGCGGGGTGTGGATCACGGACGAGCGCGAGAGCACCCCGCCCAGGGAGCCGTCCGCGATGTCCAGTGCGGCCATCGAGCCCAGCTCGAACCGCAGGCCCGGATTGGCCTCCCGGGCCAGTCGGACCATCGCCGGGGAGATGTCCACGCCGAACGCCTTGAGGCCCAACTCACGCAGGTGGGCGGTGATGTGGCCCGGGCCGCAGCCGAGGTCCGCGACCTCGCCGTTCCCGTTCGTCCGCACCAGCTCGGCGAAGGCGCGCAGCAGCGCACGCTCCAGGACCCGGTCGTGAAGGGTGTCGCGGAACTGCTCGGCGTAGCGGACGGCGAAGGCGTCGTAGGGAGTGGTCACCCCGGGAACGATAGCGGGGCCAGGCTGACGGAAAGTACTTTCCTTTTGGAAACAAAATGCTCTAGTCTTCAAGCATGACTGCTGAGTTGAGCCCGGAAGAGGCTCTGCGCATCGCCGTGGAGACCCGTCGGTCGGCTGCCCCGCCGCGCGTCCCGCGCTGGTTCCCCGGCTTCATGGGCGCCAGCTTCGGCCTGGCCATGGCCGCGGTCGGGGTGTCCGATCTGGTCGGCAGGAACCAGGCGGCCGCCTCGGCCTGCGGCATCGCCGGGATCGTCCTGCTCGTCGCCCACTTCGCCGTCTATGCGGAGCTGGTGCGCCGCTGGCGCCGCGGCGGGCTGGTCCCGTTGTCGGACACCTGCGCGACGCGTTCCCGGCGCCGGGCGTCCCGCTGGTTCCTCCTGGCCGCCGTCCTCGTCGCCGGGGCGTTCTACCTGGCCGGCAGCCCGGACTGGGGGAACGTCTCCTTCGGTGTGATCATCGGTGTGGAGACCTGGTACCGACTCACCGGATGGACCAAGCCGTAGTGCGCGAGACCTCTCGTTCCCCGCTGCCCGACGAGGCGTTCGGCACGCTGCCCAGGCTCAAGCTGGCCGCCTTCCTGGCCGGCTGCGGCGAGGCGGACTTCGCGACCGTCTCCGACGCCTGCCAGATCGCCGCGCCGACGCTGTCCAAGGCTGCCGTGGCGCTCGAGGAGTTGGGCTACGTCCGTGTCCGTAAGGGCCATGTCGGTCGCCGCCCCCGCACCTGGCTGTCCCTGACGGCCAAGGGGCGCAGCGCCTTCGAGTGCCACCTGTCCGCACTCACCGCCCTCACCGCCCAGGGTCGGGCCCACGCCGAGGAGGAGGGCGACGGGGAAACATCGGAGTCCGAGTAATTCTCGAAAAGCGAGACGCCGCCCCGGAATGTATTGACGACGGGTGGGAATTGCTGCGACGCTTTCGCCCATGAGCCAGTCCGCGAATTTCGCACTGCGCCGCCACGTCGATCTGCGACGCGAGGCGAGCGCCCTCTGTGCCGCCGGTCGGTGAACTGACCGGTCGGTAGCCGCTCCTGGCTGACCTGGCCTTCCTGTTCGCCGCGCACGTGTGTCCCGTGCGCGGCGTTTTCATTTCCCGACGCGCCTGGCGCCGGTATTGCGCGAATGTTGCCCGCCGTTGCGCCGGATTTCCCCGTCCGACCTGCCGTGAATTCTGCCTGCCCGAATTCCGTTCCCCCGAGAAAGGGTCCTTCGCCATGCACGCCTCCAGACGCCGTTTCCTCACCCTCCTGGGCGGCTCCGCCGCCGCTGTCACGCTGGCCGGGTGCGGGGCCGCCGCCGCAGGCGAGCCGGGCGGTGGCGGGCAGACGAAGAAGCTGCGCTACCAGGGCTGGGCCGGCCAGGTGCTGCTGCCCGAACTGGCCGAGGACCTCGGCTACTTCGGCGACGTGAGGCTGGACTGGGTGGGCGACACCATCAGCGGCCCGCAGGACATCCAGTCGGCCGCCACCGGCCAGGTCGACTTCGGCGGCGCGTTCAACGGCGCGGTGGTCAAGCTGGTCGCCTCCCACGCACCCGTGCAGGCGGTGATCAGCTACTACGGCGTCGACCAGTACTCCTACAACGGCTTCTACGTGCTCAAGGACAGCCCGATCCGCTCCGGACGGGACCTGCTCGGGGCCAAGGTCGGCGTCAACACCCTCGGCGCGCACGACGAGGCGATGCTGGACATCTACCTCAAGCGGCAGGGCCTCAGCCCCGCCGAGATCGCCCAGGTCGAGCCGGTCGTGCTGCCGCCCGTCAGCACCGAGCAGGCGCTGCGGCAGAAGCAGATCCAGGTGGCCGTGCTCGGCGGCATTCTGCGCGACACGGCACTGGCGAAGGGCGGCATCCGGCCCCTCTTCACCGACTACCAGCTGCTCGGCGCGTTCAGCGCCGGCACCTACGTCATGACGAAGCGCTTCCTGCGGCAGAACCCGGACACCGCACGGACCTTCGTCACCGGCACCGCCAAGGCCATCGAGTGGGCCCGGCGGACCCCGCGCGACGAGGTGGTGGCGCGCATGACCGAGATCGTCCGCAGGCGCGGGCGCAACGAGAACACGGCGCCGCTGAAGTACTTCCAGTCCTTCGGCGTCGCCGAGACCGGCGGCCGGATCACCGACGCCGAGTTCCAGCTCTGGCTCGACTGGCTCGCGGACCGGGGCACCGTGCCCAAGGGGTCGGTCACCGCGCCCTCCCTCTACACCAACGCGTACAACGGCTACAGGCCCGGGAGTTGAGACGGTGACGACGACGAGGATCGCATTCGAGAACGTCGGAAAGGTCTTCCCCGGGCGGGGCGGGGCCGCCGACCTGGTCGCCCTGGACGGGGTGGACCTGGAGATCGCGGCCGGGGAGTTCCTGGTCGTGGTCGGGCCCAGCGGCTGCGGCAAGTCCACGCTGCTGGACCTCCTCGGCGGCCTGACCACTCCCAGCAGCGGACGGGTGCTGCTCGACGGCGTCCCGGTGACGGGGCCCGGCCTGGACCGGGGGATCGTCTTCCAGCAGTACGCCCTGCTGCCCTGGCGCACGGCCCGCGGCAACGTCGAGTTCGGCCTGGAGGCGACGGGCGTCCCCCGCCGTGAACGGGCGGCGCGGGCCCGCGAGCACCTGGAGCTGGTCGGCCTGGCCGGCTTCGAGGACCGGCACCCGCACGAGCTGTCCGGCGGCATGCGCCAGCGCGTCGCGATCGCCCGCAGCCTCGCCTACGACCCGGACGTGCTGCTGATGGACGAGCCGTTCGCCGCACTCGACGCGCAGACGCGCGAGACGCTCCAGGACGAGCTGCTGCGGATCTGGGAGCGCACCGGCAAGACCGTCGTCTTCATCACCCACGGCATCGACGAGGCCGTCCACCTCGGGCAGCGCGTGGCCGTGCTCACCTCCCGGCCGGGCCGGGTCAAGCACGTCGTGCCGATCGGTCTGGGCGCCCGCCGTCACGAGGCGGACGACCTGCGCTCCAGTCCCGAGTTCGCCCGGCACCGGCACGAGATCTGGAGTCTGCTGCGCGACGAGGTCGCCCTCGCGCAGCGCCTGGAGAAGGAGAGGGCGGTCGCATGAGCAGCACCACGAACACGCGGGTGGCGGAGGGCGGCACCGTCGTGCACCCGTCGGCGCGGCCCACGGACGCGGCGGCGGTGGCGGCAGCGCCTCGTGCGCCCGCCCGCCGACTCGCATGTCCCGGTGGCCGCCGGTGGGGCCGCCGCCTCGCGGGGCTGCTGCTGCGCGGCGTCACCAAGTCCGTCGCGATCGTCGCGCTGCTCGTGCTGTGGGAGGTCGCGCCACGGGTGGGGCTGGTGGACTCCACCTTCCTGCCGCCGTTCTCCGTCGTCGTCGAGGACTGGTGGACCCTCGCGACGAACGGCCAGCTCTGGGCCAACACCCAGGCGAGCCTGGTCCGTTCGCTCAGCGGCTTCGGCCTGGCCGTGCTGGTCGGTGTGCCGCTCGGGCTGCTGATCGGCTGGTACCGGCCCGTCGCCGCGCTGCTCGGGCCGCTGTTGGAGCTGTTCCGCAACACCGCGGCGCTCGCCCTGCTGCCGGTCTTCATCCTGCTGCTCGGCATCGGCGAGACCTCGAAGATCGCCATCGTCCTCTACGCCTGCACCTGGCCGATCCTGCTCAACACCGTCAGCGCGGTGCGGGAGGTGGACCCGACGCTGCTGCGGCTCGCCCGGTCCATGGACCTGTCGGCGCCGCGCATCTTCCAGAAGGTGATCCTTCCGGCGGCCGTGCCCACCATCTTCACCGGAATCCGGCTTGCCGGGGCCGTCTCGATCCTGGTGCTGGTGGCGGCGGAGATGGTCGGCGCCAAGGCCGGCCTCGGGTACCTGATCAACTCCGCGCAGTTCAACTTCGCGATCCCCGACATGTACGCGGGGATCGTCACCATCGCCGTGCTCGGCGTGCTCTTCAACCAACTGCTCGTCGCCGTCGAACGCCGTCTCGGCGCCTGGCGACTCCCCTGACCCGTCCGACGAACGCTCAGCCGTACAACCGTAGAAGGGAACCAGCATGTCCAGCACCAGTACCGGATTCGACGTCCGCCGCATCGGCGGCCGGATCGGCGCCGAGATCCTCGGCGTCGATCTCACCGGGGAGCTCGACCCCGCGCTCGTCACCGAGATCAACGCGGCCCTGCTCGAACACAAGGCCCTGGTCTTCCGGGACCAGCAGCTCGACGACGACGGCCAGCAGCGGTTCGCCTCGCTCTTCGGCGAGCTGACCACCGCCCACCCGACCGTCCCCTCGGCCGAGGGGCAGCCCAACGTGCTGACCGTCGACGGCGAGGCCGGACAGCGCGCCAACCGCTGGCACACCGACGTCACCTTCGTCCGCACGCCCCCCAAGGCGTCGACGCTGCGCAGCATCGTCGTGCCGCCCTACGGCGGCAACACCCTGATCGCCAACTCCCAGGCCGCGTACCAGGACCTGCCGGAGCCGCTGCGGGAGTTCGCCGACCGGGCCTGGGCGGTCCACAGCAACGAGTACGACTACGCCGTCCCGCGCGACGAGCGGGCCGCGGAGCGGCGCAGGCAGTTCGTCTCGCGCAAGTACCGCACCGCGCACCCGGTTGTCCGGGTCCACCCCGAGACCGGTGACCGCGGCCTCTTCATCGGCGGCTTCGCCCGCACACTGCTCGGCTTCGACAGCGAGCAGTCGCAGGAGCTGCTGCGGGTGCTCCAGTCCTACGTGACGCGCCCGGAGAACATCGTCCGCATCGCCTGGAACCCGGGCGACGTGGTCCTCTTCGACAACCGCGCCACCCAGCACTACGCCCCGGACGACTACGGCGACCTGCCGCGCCTGCTGCACCGCGTCACCGTCGCCGGAGACGTGCCCGTGGGCGTGGACGGCCGGGGCAGCTACGTCGTCGAGGGCGACGAGGCCGAGCACTACACCCCGGCTGTGGCCTGACCGTCCGCACCTGCCCCCTCGGCGGACCGCCGGAACGCGTCGGGCCCGGCTGCTCCGAAGCAGCCGGGCCCGACGCGGTGCGCGACTAGCGCTTCGCGTACGAGCGCAGGAAGAGCGCCTCGGCGAGCGAGAGGCGCTCCAGCTCCTCGGGGGAGACGGACTCGTTGACCGCGTGGATCTGGGCCTCCGGCTCGCTCAGCCCGATCAGGAGGATCTCCGCCTCGGGGTAGAGCGTGGCGAGGGTGTTGCACAGCGGGATGCTGCCGCCCTGGCCGGCGATCTGCATCTGCTCGCCCGGGTAGGCCGCGGACATCGCGGTCGCCATGGCGGCGTACGCCGGGCTCGAGGTGTCGGCACGGAAGGCCTGGCCCTGGCCGCGGGAGGTGATCTCGACCTGCGCGCCCCAGGGCGCGGCGGCCGTGAGGTGGGCGGTGAGGGCCTCCTCCGCACGGACGGCGTCGAGGCCCGGCGGCACGCGCAGCGAGACGAGCGCGGTGGCGGCCGACTGGACCGACGGGGTGGCGCCGACGACGGGCGGGCAGTCGATGCCGAGGACGGTGACCGCCGGGCGCGCCCAGACGCGGTCGGCGACGGTGCCGGTGCCGATCAGGCCGACGCCGTCGAGGACCTTGGCGTCGGAACGGAAGTCCGGCTCCCCGTACTGCAGGCCCTCCCAGCTCTGCGCGGCCTCCGCCTCCAGGCCGCGTACGACCGTCGCGCCGGTCTCGTCGCGCAGCGAGTCCAGCATGCGGATCAGCGCGGCCAGCGCGTCCGGCGCGGCGCCGCCGAACTGGCCCGAGTGGAGGTTGCCGCCGAGCGTGCGCACGGCCACCTCGACCATGGTCATGCCGCGCAGGGTCGCGGTGACGGTCGGCAGGCCGACACGGAAGTTGCCGGTGTCGCCGATGACGATCGCGTCGGCGGTCAGCAGCTCCGGGTGGGCCTCGGCGTAGCGCTCCAGGCCGCCGGTGCCCTGCTCCTCGGAGCCCTCCGCGATCACCTTGACGGTGACCGGCACGCCGCCGTTCGCCTTGAGCGCGCGCAGCGCGGTCAGGTGCATCAGCAGGCCGCCCTTGCAGTCGGCCGCGCCGCGGCCGTACCAGCGCCCGTCCCGCTCGGTCAGCTCGAACGGCGGGGAGACCCAGGCGTCCTCGTCCAGCGGCGGCTGCACGTCGTAGTGCGCGTACAGCAGCACCGTGGGCGCACCCTCGGGGCCGGGCAGCACACCGTAGACGGACTGCGTCCCGTCAGGGGTGTCCAGCAGCGCGACCTCGGTGAAGCCCTCCGCGCCCAACGCGTCCGCGACCCACCGCGCGGCCTTCTCGCACTCCTCCACGGGGAACTGCCGCGGGTCGGCGACGGACCGGAACGAGACCAGCTCGGCCAGCTCCGCCTGCGCCCGCGGCATCAGCCCGGCGACGGCCGCGGCCAGTTCGGCCTGTCCGGGCGGGGGAGTGGGGGTCTGCGACATGGAGAGCGCTCCTTGTGGGTGCGGCGGTGGATCCCTGAGGTGGACCGGTGGTGTCCCCACCTTACGATCCGGTCCTGCGGGCGGGCGCCCCGCTACGGGTGGACGGCCAGGTACGCCCATCCGCCCCACGTCGCCGCGTTGGCCGCGCCGGCGGCCGGGACGTACTCCGCCCGGATGCGCAGCGTGGCCCCGGTCAGCCCGCGCAGGTCGAGCCCCAGCGTGGTGACACCCGCGCTGTTGACCGCGTGGCAGGTGGTCGTGGAGGTCGTCCTCCATGCCCCGCCGGTCCAGCGCTGGAACTCGAACTGCACGCAGGAGCCGGGCGCGGCCGGAGTGAGCGTGGCGGTGACGGAGGCGGTAGCGCCGTGGTGCACGAGCAGGTACCGCGTCGCGCCGCGCAGTTGCGTGCCGTAGGAGCCGGTTACCCGCTCGGACAGGGCGGCGCCCGTCGACACCGAGCGCAAGGCGGTGGCGGGCGCGTAGCGGGAGTCCCCGGCGAAGGTCGCCGTGAAGACGGTGTTGCAGGTCAGCCGGTAGGAGACGGCCAGGTTGCCCTTCGCGTCGACCGAGCCCGTCCTCAGCAGTACCTTGGCCGCGCCGTGCGGCTGCGCGTAGAGCGAGACGGTACGGCCGTCGAACGTCGTGCCGAGGTGGGCGGTGACGGTCGCGGTGGCGCCGTAGGAGTAGGAGGACGCGTTCGTGCCCACCGACAACGCGGCGGCCGTGCGACTCACCTGGACTGTGGCCGAGGCGGTGGCCGGCGCGTAGGCGGCGTCGCCCGGGTAGCTGACCGTGTACGTGTCCGCGCCGCCCACCTGCGGGGCGTCGGTGACCGTGAAGGTGCCGTCCGTGCCCAGCACGACGTCGGGGAGGGCGACGCCGTGCGGGTGCAGCAGGTCGGTGCGCGTGACGTGGAGGACCTGACCGGGGTTGTGGTAGCCGCCGCCCAGCTGTCCGACCAGGTGCAGCGGGACGGCCCGGGGTGCGGTGGCCGGGCCGGTCAGGCTCGCCGTGGTCGCGCCCGGGAGCTGCCAGGGAACGAAGAACGTGTAGGCCGAGGGCACCTGGCTCGGAGTTCCGGCGGCGTCGACGGACTGCACGTACAGCGTGTGGACCCCCCAGTGCGGGGCCAGCGTGAGGGTCGCCTGGCCGTCCGCGGCCACTGGCAGGTTCGTCCAGCCGCTCTGGGTGTCGAGGGCGTACTGGTAGTGGTCCAGTCCGCTGGAGGCGCAGTCGGGCGCCGAGGCGTCCGTGCAGCCGGTCGGCAGGTTGTCGTGTCCGGCGGCGAGGGTGAAGGTCGTGGGCTGGCCGTCCGCCTTGCCCGGCTCCCCTGGCGCGCCGACCGGCGGGAAGTCCGGGTTCGTGATCACCGGCGAGGTCGGTGGGGTCGAGTCGACCTTGAAATAGCAGGACTCCGTCGGCTCCGAGTAGGCGCTGCCGTCGTAGGTCTGCGCGTACCAGCCGTACGTGTGGCCGGACTGGTAGGTGACGCTCGCCGGTGAGGCGACCGCGATGGTCGCCAGGGGCTCCGGCGGTGCGACCGAGTCGCCCTGCTGGGATCCGTCGAGGTCCCAGACGTGGACGGCCCCCTGGAAACTGATCCCGTTCTGGGTGGAGCGCGGCACGCCGATCTCGAAGCCGCTGTCCTTCAGCCAGCCCACCGGGTCGCTCCCGCAGCCGTCCGCGTTCGCGGGCACGGTGTGCACCGCCTGGGCCGGCAGGGTCGGCGTCGGGATCGTCGGATCGGTCGGGCTCTGCGCCGATGCCGTCGTCGCGGATGCCCCCGCGAGCAGCAGTCCGGCCAGGGCGGTGCCCGCCCGGCCGTGACGACGCGTCGGTCGGTTCACGTATGTCCCCCTCTGTCTCCCGGGCCGATCACGGGCCCGTCGGGCAGGGGAGGCTATCAGCCTCAAGATCCGCCCGGACAACGGATTTCGGGTGGTTGCCGACGCGCGCCGCCCCGCCGTGTCACGTTTCCGGGGACTGCCCTGTCCACACTGGAGAAGACCAGCTCGGAGCGGAAGCGAGGCGCGGGGATGGACCAGGACCGGATCGTGGTGACCGGCGGGACGGGTGTGCTCGGGAGAGCGGTCGTGGGGCGGCTGCCGACGGAGGGGCAGCCCGTGCGGGTGGTCAGTCGCAGGCCGCGTCCAGGGAGCGGGGCGGAGGCGTACGAGTGGGCCACCGCCGACCTGCGCTCGGGCGCGGGCGCGGGCGCGGGCGCGGCGGAGGCGGTGCGCGGGGCACGGGCCGTCATCCACTGCGCGAGCGGCTTCCGCCGTGGGGAGGAGGAGGCGATGGCGCGCACGGTCGTCGCGGCGGCGCGGGGGGCCGCCGCGCCGCCGCACCTCGTCTACGTCTCGATCGTCGGCGTCGACCGCATCCCGTTCGGCTACTACAAGGCGAAGCTCGCCGCGGAGCAGGTCTTCGCCGCGTCCGGACTCCCGTTCACGGTCCAGCGTGCCACGCAGTTCCACGACCTGCTGCGCGCGCTCTTCGCCTTCTCGGCGAAGGCGCCGGCGGCGCCGGTTCCCGCGCTGCGCTTCCAGCCGATCGACGTCCGGGACGTCGCGGTCCGGCTGGCCGAGCTGGCGCTCGCGGAGCCGGTGGACGGGCGCGCGCCCGACATCGGGGGGCCCGAGGTCCGCGACGCGCGGGAGTTGGCCCGGGTCTACCTCGCCGCGACGGGCCGTGGCCGCCGGCCCGTGCTGCCGGTGGGCGTCCCCGGCCGGGTCTTCGGCGCGTTCCGCGCGGGGGAGAATTTGGTGCCGGGGGAGCCGTATGGGCGGATCAGGTTCGAGGAGTACCTGGCGGGCCTGGACGCGCCGCGCAGCGCCTCGTACCGCGGCTGAGGGCCGCTCCGCCGCCCGGGGCCGCCCGGGCTATTCGAGGTCGAGCCAGGACCGGTGCCACAGCAGGGCGCACTGCCGGTCGCAGCCGAGCCCCGCGAGCGGCTCGCCCAGGCACCGGAGCCCGTCGAGCTGGTACCACTCGCCGACCGGGTACTGCCAGCGCGGCAGGGCGCGGGGGACGACCTGGCGCAGCACGGGCAGGCGGCGGCCCACGTAGCGGGCCATGGCGGCGTGGAAGGGGACGCCGAGGAGGGTGCCGTCGGGGCCGAGGGTCTGCTGGATCTCCTGGAGGCTGCGGACCGTGGCGTACCGCTCCGGCGCGGGGGGCGTCCCGGGGGCGTTCGCCGGGCGCAGCCAGTCGTCGCGGAAGAGGAGGGCGCAGCCGAGGCCGCAGCCCTGGTCGTCGGGGCCTGCGCCGGCGCACGTGGCGCCGCGGAGCGTGACGGTGCGGGAGATGCGGCGCATCCGGTAGTGGTCGTCCAGCATCCTGCGGACGGTGTGCTCGACCTGGTAGGTGCCGCCGCAGAAGGACCACTGGGACCCGGTGAACCAGAGGCCGCCGAGCCGGTCGCCCGCGTCCAGGGTGGCGCGGACCTCCTCGGCGCTGCGGACCGTCACCCAGCTGCCCACCTCGTAGGCGGACGGCCGTCCGCGCGCGGGCACGCCCGCGAGCCGCATCCGCGCGTGCTCGCGGATACGGCGGGTGGGGCGGAGCACGCCGAACGGCGGACGGGCGTGGATCGGCAGCCCCTCGTACTGGCAGCGCGCCGCCTGCATCGGCAACTGCGGCGCGGACAGCGCGACCCCCGCGTTCTTCACGGTGTCGGCCGGGAGTTGGGACATCGGACGGCTCCTCGTCGGCAGGCGCGGCGGCCTCGACGCGGGCCCGCTCCGCACGGCTGATCGTAGCCAGCCGACTACGTTTCGGAGCCGTCCATCACCCGTCTGGGCTACGCCGCGCGTCGCAGCATTGACGCTGGGCCGCCGCGGAGCGTGCTCGACCGCCTCGCCGAGGTGCGGCGAGGCGGTCTGAAGCGGAGTCGCCCGGGATCGGGCCGGGATCAGGGATCAGGTGGAGGGGGAGTCGGGGGGAGGCGCCACGTAGCCCTTGGGCTCCTCCGCGACCTCCACGTCCCCGATGTACTCCTGGGTCTCCTCCCTGGGCAGCCGGACCGCCTGGGCCCAGTAGTAGATGGCCAGGCTGAACCCCGCGATGATGACCATGTCCCACCAGAGCGGGATGTTGTTCGCCGCACCGCACGAGGTCGTCGTGGCCGGTCCGGAGCTGCAGTAGCGGCCCTGCCAGGAGATGATGCCGATGCCGATCAGGTAGACCGGCAGCCACTGCGCGGACCGCCAGTCCATGTGCGGCGACTTGGAGTTGAGCTTGAACGTCACGGACGTGCCGAGCAGCACGTAGCCGAGCAGGATGCCGATGCCCAGCCGCCACAACGTGTCGAAGCCGGACCAGTACATGATCATGTTGGCGACGATGAACGCGACCGGCGACCAGAAGTGGCCGCCCGGCAACCGGTAGGGCCGGTAGCGGTCGGGGTCGTTCTTGCGCAGGGCGCCGAAGGAGAGCGGCGCGCCCGCGTACATCAGCACCGACGCGGAGGTGATGAAGCCGACCAGCTTCTGCCAGGTGGGGAACGGCAGGAAGACGACCAGGCCCATCACGAAGGCGAAGATCAGACCGAACCACGGCACGCCCCGCTTGGTGGTCTTCTCGAAGGCCTCCGGCACGTAGCCGTTGCGGGACAGGCCGTAGGAGACGCGGGACGTCGCGGTGGTGTAGATCAGACCGGTGCCGGCGGGGGAGACCACCGCGTCGATGTAGAGGATGGTCGCCAGCCAGCCCACACCGATCGTCGTGGCCAGACCGGCGAACGGGCCCGTCTTGCCGGTGAAGCTCAGGTTGGCCCATCCCTGCGCGAACGCGCTGTGCGGCAGGGCGGCGATGAAGACCACCTGCAGCATGATGTAGATCAGCGCGCCGAGCAGGATCGACCCGATGACGGCGACGGGGATGTCGCGTTTCGGGTTCCGGCTCTCCCCGGCGAGCTGGTCCGCCTGTTCGAACCCCAGGAGCGCGAAGATGATGCCGCTGGTGCTGATCGCGGAGAGCATGCCCTCCGAGCCGAAGGGTGAGAAGCCCTGGTAGCCGAAGTTGTTGCTGTGCCAGGCGGTGGCCGCGAAGACCAGGATGGTCAGCACCGGGATGGCGATCTTCCACCAGGTCGCTGCGCTGTTGGTGTGGGCCAGGAACTTGATGCCGAGCCAGTTGACGACGACGAAGAAGGCCATGAAGGCGACGGCCAGTGCGTAACCGGCGCCGGTCAGGTGGTTCTTGCCGGTCTGGATCCAGCTCGCGTGGACCGAGAGGTAGTTCAGTGCCGCCAGGACCTCGATCGGCGCCACGGTGACCGCCTGCAGCCAGGAGAACCAGCCGAAGGAGGCGCCCGCCACCGTACCGAAGGCGTAGTGCGGGAACCGGCCCGTGCCGCCCGACACCGGATAGGCCGCGCCGAGCTCGGCGTGCACGAAGGCCAGGATGATGATGGCCACGGCGCCGATGCCCCAGGAGACGAGCGCCGCCGTGCCGGCGGCCTGGGCGGCGAACAGCGCGCCGAAGAGCCAGCCCGAGCCGATGATCGACCCTACCGATGTCCAGGTCAGACCGATCAGCCCGATGTCGCGTTTCAACGCGTGCTGGCCTCCCTTGGTGGGAGGCGCGGTCGACGTTGCCAAAGGGATCACCTCAATCCGACAAGGTAGGTCGGCGATTTCGGCGGGCCTGAGCGCCGGTGGGCGCACGGCTCTCCGCAATCGGAGCCTGGCGACGCAACGCGTAAGCAATATGTAAATGGCTAAGACCAGGATAGGAGGGCAACCGCCGTCCGCAATCCAGCCCGTCCGCAACCTGCTGGGCTGCGGGGATTCGCGCTAGGGTCGTGATTCCCGGACGAGCGGGGGAAACGCGGGACGACGACCCGCGGGACGACCGGAAGGAGCGCGGGGCATGCCGGCGGACGAGGCGGTGATCGGCTGCACCGGGCGCCTGCTCATCGGTACCCGCGGCAGTGCGGGCCCGGGGGAGGTGCTGGTGCGTGTCCGTGGCGGCTCCGAGGCCTTTCTGGCTTGGTCGGAGGAGCCACTCGCAGCCGGTACCACGGTGTTGGTGATCGAGTCGCGCGGCGCGCGGCAGGTCGATGTGATCGAGTGGACGGATTCACTCGACGGCGGGGTGTAGACCCGGGTCCACCCCCTGGGTGTAGACATACCCGCGAGATGTTCCCTCACGGGGGATACCGCGAGGGTCCAGGATTTCTTGGACGAGGAGACGAGAAGGATGTTCGGTTACCGCGTTCCCGCCCCGGACGAGGCGATGTTGATCTCCGGTGGCAGGCGTGGGCTGGAGGGGGCTCCGTTCCGCGTCGTGACCGGGCACGGCAAGTTCGTGCTGCCGGTCTTCCGGAAGACCCGGTTCCTGACCCTGGCCATGTGCGAGGCGGAGGTCGCCGAGACCTGCGTGACCCGCCAGGGCATCGCGCTCACGGTGCGTGCCGTGATCGCGTTCAAGGTCGGCAACGACCACGAGAGCATCGTCAACGCCGGTCAGCGCTTCCTCTCCGACCAGGACCAGATGGCGGTCCTGACCGGCCGGATCTTCGCCGGCCACCTGCGGTCGATCATCGGTTCGATGACGGTCGAGGAGATCGTCACCGAGCGGCAGAAGCTGGCGACGGAGGTGCTGGAGACCTCCAAGGCCGAGATGGCCAAGATCGGCCTGATCGTCGACTCGCTGCAGATCCAGTCCATCGACGACGGCGACGCCGGCTACATCAAGGCCATGGCCGCGCCGCACAAGGCCGCGATCCAGCGGGCCGCGCAGGTCGCGCAGGCCCAGGCGACCCAGGCCGCGGCCGAGGCGGAGCAGGCCGCCACCCGGAACCAGGCCGAGTACGCCCGGCAGACGGCGGTCGTGAAGGCCCAGTACAGCGCGGAGGTCGACCGCGCCCAGGCGCAGTCGGCCCAGGCCGGTCCGCTGGCCGCGGCGCACGCGCAGCAGGAGGTGCTGGCGGCTCAGACCGAGCTGGCCCAGCGCGCGGCCGAGCTGCGGCAGCAGCAGCTGGTCGCGGAGATCGTCAAGCCCGCCGAGGCCGAGGCCGAGCGCATCCGCGTGCTGGCACTGGCCGAGGCCGAGCGGATGAAGATCCAGGCGGAGGCGGCCGCCTCGCACGACCGCGTCGCCCTGGACCGGATGCTGATCGACCAGCTGCCGCTGATCGTCAAGGAGGCGGCCGGCGGTCTGGCCGGAGCCAACGTCAACGTGCTCAACGGCGCGGACGGCCTCGGAGAGATCGCCGCCGGACTGGTCGGCCAGGGCCTGACCATCCTCGACTCGGTGCGCCGCAACCTCGGCACGCCGTCCGGCAACGGCGACGAGGACCCGCGCCCCGCGCGCAAGCAGCTGAACGGCGGTCAGATCGACGTCGACTGACGGTCGGCGAACCCCAGCCGGGCCCGTGTCGCGGCCGCTGTAGCGCGGCTGTGACAGGGGGCGCACGGATCCACGATGCGCGCCGGGCAGTCTCTTCTCAGAGCGTCAGCTCAGAGACCACGAGACTGCCCGACCAAGGGGACCCACCATGCGTACTCGCCGCATCGCCGTCGCGATCGCTCTCGTCTCAGCCGTCACGGCGAGTGGCCTGCTCACCGCCTGCGACCCGAAGACCGGTACCGGCGCCGCGGCCTCCGCGAGCCCGACCCAGGCCGCTTCGGGCGGCGCCAGCGCGTCGACCCCGACCGGGGGCACCGGAGGCCCCGGCGGCACGGGCGGCGCCTCGGGTACGGGTGGGACCTCCGGCGGGTCCACGGGCGGCTCCACCGGCGGCAGGACGGGCGCGCCCGTCTCCGTCAACGGCACCGGCGGGACCATGCTGACCATCAGCAACGGCACCACCAAGGTCGTCATGAACGGCGCCGTCGTCGACTTCGGCGTCGTCGTGCGCGACCTGGCCTGGTCCCCGGACGGCCGCAGGGCCGCCTTCATCGACGGGAACGGCAACCTCGACACCGCCAACGCCGACGGCAGCGGCCGCGTCGTCGTCGCCCGCAACCCCGGCGGACAGACCTGGTCCCACCCCGCCTGGCAGGTCGTCAAGGCCGACCCGGGCTACGGCAACATGCCGCGCAACAACCTCTTCTTCGTCGCCGGCAGCGGCGCGGGCAGCGTTCTGATGGAGGTGCCGACCACGGGCGGCAAGCCCGCTCGCCTTTCGCTCGCCGGAGAGGCCGGCAGCACCGCCGCCCCGCTCCCGCAGACCGGCAACACCTGGATCAACGGCAGCGGCACCACCAACGGCACGACCGTCTACGCCAACACCGGCACCGGCGACGTCTACATCCGCGACGACTACATCCGCCAGCAGGGCTCCGTGATGACCAACGGCTCCGAGCCGGCCCCGATCCCCGGCCAGGTCGACGAGGGCGTGGTCTTCGTCCGCTCCGTCGGCGGCCACGACCACATCTTCGTCGAGCACTTCGGCACTTCCCCCGCCGGCTCGTCCGCCGCCGGCACGACCGCGGTCGACATCACCCCGCACGCCACCACCGACTACACCGAGCCCGCGGTCTCCCCGGACGGCCGCACCGTCGCGGTGCGCACGCCGAACGGCGTCGCGGTCCTGCCGATCGACGGCTCCGCGGCACCGAAGCTGATCTCCTCGGTGCCGGGCCTGCCCGCCTACCGCTGAGCGATCTCCTGCTCCAGCGCTGCCAGGTGCGCCGTCGCGGCGTCGTCGTGGGGAAGGAACTCGACGACGCCGAGGAAGCGGAACAGGACCTGGGTGTCCGTCACCGCGTACTCGTAGTCGGCGAACCCGACGACGGCGCCGGTGGCGCCGCGCGCGGTGCCCCGGTCCAGCACCTTGCGGCGCGCCTGCGGCCGCGCGAGATACGGGCACACCATCGACGCGTAGAGCATGCAGGCCCGGTGCCCCGGCCCCTCCCACGTCGGCGCGAGGTTCCGGTACGGCGCCGCCGCGGCGAGCGCGGCGCCGATGGCCTCCGCCTCGGCCGCCCCGACGACCCGCCACACGGGCGCGTCGACCGGCATGGGCGTCCCGCACACCGAGCACAGGCGCTCGCGCGCACACGCGGCGCTCTTCTCGTAGTCGGTCCGCGCGAAGCGGTGTTCGCCCTCCTCGTACGGCGTGATGGCGGGCACGGGGTAGCCCCTCGGGTCCCGCGGCCTGGCGGCGACGGTCGGGGGCTTGGGTACGGCGTCGAATCGCACGGGGGGAAACTACTGGGACAGCGCCTGCTCGTACAGCGCCTGTGTGTCGGACCCGAAGACGATGCTGTACGAGACGTCCGCGGTGTCGCCGCCCTGCTGGTAGCCGCCGACGACGCCGATGATGCTGCCCGCGTCCGCGTCGGCGTCGTAACCCGCGATCCACGCCGATCCGCTGGTGCCGCCGGTGAAGGCGGTGCAGTCGATGACGAGTTGCGTCTGCGAGAACGCCGCCGCGTCGCCGGTGCAGGTGATGGGCTCGTCCGTGGCCGAGGGGTAGCCGGTCAGCTGGACCGTTGCCGAGGTCGTGCCGGAGGTCGAGAGGTCGTAGCCGCCGCCGACCGCCGTCTCCAGGCTCCTGCCGTCCTGCGGGGCGACCACGGCGAAGGCGACGTCGTCGTCCTGGTCGCCGTCGCCGGTCCAGGCGGAGTTCTCGACGACCTGACTGATGTGCCAGACGCCGTTCGGCGCGCTGCCGTCGCGGTACCCGGGGACGAAGACCGCGCCGGTCGGGCCCGCGCCGAGGCAGTGTGCGGCCGTCACGATGAGGTCGCCTGCGGGGCTGTCCACGACGCTCGCGGTGCAGTGGTGGTTGCCGGGGGTGATCGAGGACGAGGAGAAGATCGCGCCGACCTTGGCGGTCTGCTGTGACGCCGCCAGGACCTGGGACTGCCCCTTCGTCGTCAGCGGCACGTTCCCGCCGGACGTGGCCGTGGGTGTCGGGGAGGGCGACGGGGAGGCGACGGCCGTCGCCTCCCTGCTCGGGCTCGTCGACGCGGACGCCTTGGCCGTGACGGTGCTGCTCGGTGTGGCGGACGCGGTGGTCCTCGCCGAGGCGGACGGGGACGCGCTGGAGCCCGCGGCGGCGCGACTCCTGCCGTGAGGGGTGGAGGCCCAGGCCGTGGCGACGCCCGCGCCGGTGCCGGTGACGATCAGGCCCGCGGCGGCCAGCGCGGCGAACTTTCGTACGGCCGTGTCCATCGCCATCCCCTTCCTCCCGTTTCGCATATCGAGACTTCCCCGCCGGCCTGAGACGGCCGTGGGAGCTTTATGGGAGCTGGATGAGAAGCTCGGTTCACGAACCGCGACCGGTACCGACACCTGTTCGGACCGGATCGACGAACAATGGGGTGTGGAATGAGCGGAGCTGTCATGACGACCGCCGCCGGGCTGGCCGGAGCGTCCGGCTGGACCCAGGCCGGGGTCGCGCTGGCCGGCGTCGGAGCCGGGATGATCAACACCGTGGTCGGCTCGGGGACGCTGATCACCTTCCCGGTGCTGCTCGCGGCGGGTCTGCCGCCGGTGACGGCGAACGTGTCTAACACGCTGGGGCTGGTGCCGGGCTCGGTGAGCGGCGTGCTCGGGTACCGGCGGGAGCTGACGGGTCTGGCGCCGCTGCTGCGGCGGCTCGGCGCGGCCGCGCTCGCGGGCGGGCTGACGGGCGCGGTGCTGCTGCTGGCGCTGCCGGCCAAGGCCTTCGAGGCGGCGGTACCGGTTCTGATCGCCGCCGCGCTGGTGCTGGTCCTGGTCCAGCCGCTGCTGGCCAAGCGCCTCGCGGCCCGCGCCGAGACCCGCCCGCGTCCCGAGTACGGCGGCCGGGCGCTGTTGCTGGGCGTCTACCTGTGCGGCATCTACGGCGGCTACTTCGGCGCGGCCCAGGGCGTCCTGCTGCTCGGACTGATGGGCGTGCTGCTGGAGCTGGAGCTGCAGCGGATCAACGCCGTGAAGAACGTGCTGGCGCTCGCGGTCAACGGGATCGCGGCGGTCTTCTTCATCGTCGACGGCCCGATCGACTGGCGCGCGGCGCTGCTGATCGCCGCCGGCTCGGTCGTGGGCGGCCAGCTCGGCGCGCTGGTGGGCAGGCGGCTGCCCGCACCGGTGCTGCGCGGCGTGATCGTCGCCGTCGGCGTCGTGGCGATCGTCCGCGTCGCCCTGGGCTGAGCACTGTCCAGGGGCGCGGTTCCCCGCGCCCCTGGCAGGTCGCACCTACCTGAGCGGAGCCAGGGCTGAAGTCCCCAGTCCTGTCGGTCCCGGGGGGAACGGCGTGCCGACCGTCCCGCCGTAGCGTGCCAACAGCGCCTGCTCCGGGTAGCGCTCGGTCTTCTCGTGCCAGTGGAAGAGGCCTGCGATCCAGTGCTCCAGGTCCCGCAGCCAGCGGGCGACGCCCGCCCGTGCCCCGGCGTCCAGGGCCAGGTCGTCCAGGACGACGGGGAGCTGTTCCGCCACGACGTGGTGGAACTCGCGGAGGCGGGATTCCATCAGGTCCGCGACGATGCCGACGGCCGTCGCGCGGTCGCAGTCGAAGAAGGACTGCACCACCAGGACGGCGTTGTGCAGCTCGCCCTCGAACTCGATCTCCTTCTGGTACGACCACAGGTCGTTCAGCAGGCAGCAGTAGTCGCTCGCCGCGGCCTCGATCGCACGGGCCGCGCCCGTCTCGAAGAACGCGGCCGGGACCTCGCCGTGGCAGGCGAAGCGGCCGAGGGAGAGCGTCAGTTGCGAGCCGAACGTGTCACGGCGCATCTCGACGTAGTCGACGGGGTCGGGGATGCGGTGCAGGGTGTGGTTGTCCAGCTCCCAGAGCCAGCCCGCCAGCATGCCGTCCACCGCGTCGCGCAGAGCGCGCAGCCCTTCGGGCGGCAGCGCGACGCTGGTGCGCTGCCACAGGTCGGCCAGGCCGCGTTCGAGAGGCGAGACCGGCTCGCCCGCGGTCTCGCCCGGGTCGACGGGCATCAGTTCGTGCAGGCGGGAGTTGGCAAGCCTGGCGGCGAGGGCGTCCCGGCCGAAGGTGAGCGGGTAGTAGTCGTCGGCGTAGGTGCCCCAGGCCAGCCAGTCGGCGGCGAGGCCGAGGGCCTCCTCGCCGCTCTCGGGGAGGATCCCGGCCGCGGCGAGCGGGAGGTCGAAGCCGGTGAGCAACTGCTCGTGCCAGAGGCCGTCGTCGAGCAGGCCCATGGCGGCCACCCAGGCGTTCGAGCTCCTGCGGACGGCGTCCAGGTGCGGGTTCAGCGTCGGCGGGAACGGCGAGGCGGCCACCGGGACCTGCGACGGCCCCACCTTCTGGTGCGGGACGTGGGTGAAGTTGCGCAGCCGTTTGAGTCCCAGGCGGTTCGTCAGCGACGCCACACCCGCGGCCGACAGGCCGAATCCGGTCGGGCCGGGCCGCCATTCGCCGCTCCGGCCGCCCTCCAGAGCGCCCTCGTTCATGTAGCGCGAGGACCGCAGGTGCCACTCGTGGCCGCCCGACTGCCAGTCCTGGAGGCCCTTGGCGTAGGCGAGGACGGCCGCGCAGCCGGCCGGGTCGAGGGCCTCCTCGGCGAAGAGGACCGGGAGTTCGGTGACGACGGTGTGCTCGAACTGCTGCATCCGGGAGGTGAGCAGGTCGCCCACGGCGTCGGCCGCCTCCTGGGTGGAGCAGCCCAGGAAGTGCTCCAGCACCAGGACACCGTTGCTGAGTTCACCCTCGTCCTCGACCTCGCGCTGGTAGGAGAAGAGGTCGTTGCGCAGGTGGACCGCGTCGGCGAAGGTGTCGCGCAGCACCCGCAGCGGCCGGCTCGCGGCGACGTCCGCCGGGACCTCGGCACGGTTGGCGAACTCGATCAGCCCGGCCGACCAGGGCGCGCCGCCGACCTTGCGGCGCATCTCGATGTACTCGACGGGGTTGGCGACGCGTCCCGCGTGGATGTTGGAGAGCTCCCACAGCGACTCGTTCAGCAGGTTCCGGGTGCTCTCCGCGAAGCGGGCCCGCCAGGCGGGGGAGAGGTGCGGCACGGTCCGCAGCCACAGGTTCGCGAGCCCGGCCTCGACGGGGTTGGTCGGGTCGGGCATGGGCGTGGTGGGGTCCGGCGGCATGAACGCGGGCAGCCGGTCGAGGTAGGCCTTGGCGCCCTCGCGGTCCTGGGTGCGCTTGAAGAGCTCCAGGAAGTGGTCGTCGAAGAAGAAGACCCACGTGTACCAGTCGGTGACGGTGTCCAGGTCCTCGGCGGTGGCGTCGGGGTGGGTGTACGAGCAGAGCAGCGCGTAGTCGTGGGCGTCGAGGTCGCGCTCCTCCCAGACGCCCGAGCCCTCCAGCATGCCCATGGAGTGCGCCCAGTGCTTGGTGTGGGCGCGGGCCCGTTCCAGGTGCGGGTTGGTTCGGGCCGGGTGGACGACGTAGAACGCGGGGAGCCGGAAGGGCTGTTGGGGCGTCGCGGTGGACGCGGCAGGTGTGGCTGAGGTCACCCGTGGGGCCTACCCCGCCGGAAAAACGGTCATCCAGGGCCGGAAGTAGTCATATCGTCCGACTTCTTGGGTTCCGCCGCGCGGCGCGCCCGCAGCGCGCGGACCCGTCCGCGACTCGCGCACGCCGGGGACGGGCACCAGCGACGGCGCCCGGTGGGGTCGCTGAAGAGGCCGAGGCAGTCCTGTTCCGGGCAGGTCCGCAGGGTCAGCCGTTCGGGGCCGGTCAGGTGGTCGACGGCCTGCCGCGCGACGCGCGACAGTGCGGCGGCTGTGGTGGGCGGCGCGGCGCGCAGCATCCGCCCGCCGTCCGCGCCGCTCTCCTCGTCGTCCCCGTGGAGCAGCCGGATCGGGTCGTCGTGGTCCCGCAGGAACCGTGCCAGCTCCCGCATCGCCGCGCCCGGCACGTACCGGTGGGTGACCTGCGCCGACGCGACGGCTCGGATCGGCTTGCGCAGCCCCTGGGCCAGCCGGACGTCGTCCTCGGTCACCGGCTCCACCGGCGTGAGCTCGTGCAGTGCGAGCCAGCGGGCCAGCCGGTCGGGCGTCGCGATCCGCTCGACGGGTGACGCGGTGGGGAAGCGTCCCTGGGTCGCCAGCAGGTTGAGCCACGTCGCCCCGCAGTCGAGGCGGAAGGCGAGGTCGTCGTCGGGCATGCGCGAAATCGTAACGGTTGAGGCGTTACGAGTGCTAGGGTCCTGGCCATCGGTAACGGCTCAGCCGTTACAGCCGACCAGGGGGAGGCGGACAGATGCAGAGCCGGACACCGGACGGATTCACCCGCGCCACGCTCGACCGGGAGGCCGGATACGCGCTGCTCGACGAGGTGCAGGACGCCGCCACGCAACAGTCCGCGCTGCCGGCCCTTGAGGGGCTGGCGCCGGGCTTCGCCGACTGGGTGGTCACGGCCCTCTTCGGCGGCACCTACCAGCGCGACGGTCTCGCGCTGCGGGACCGTCAGCTGCTCAACCTCGCCGCCCTCACCGCGCTGGGCGGCGTGGAGCCCCAGCTGACCGGCCACGTGCGGAGCAGCCTGCGGATCGGCATGAGCCGGGAGGAGATCGTCGAGAGCATGGTGCACCTGGCGCCGTACGTCGGCGTCCCGAAGGCCCTGGCGGGCCTGCGCGCGGCGGGCGCCGCGTTCGCGGCGGCGGAGGGGGAGAGCGCGTGACGCCTGTCGTCCGGACCGTGCTCGGGGATCTGGATCCCGGTGTGCTGGGTCGGGTCGACGCGCACGACCACCTGTTCCTCTGCTCGCCGCAGCTGCCCGGCCAGGAGCTGGACGACGTCGCGGCGGCGCGTGCGGAGCTGGTGGAGTTCGCCCGCCTCGGCGGCGGGACCGTGGTCCAGTGGACCCCGTACGGCCTGGGTCGGCGGGCGGCGGAACTGCCCGTTCTGGCACGGGAGTCGGACGTTCACCTGGTCGCCGCGACGGGGCTGCACCAGGCCCGCCACTACGCGGGCGACGTGCTCGCGGAGGTCGCGGGACCGCGCCTCGCGGAGGTGTTCGTCCGCGAGCTGACGGAGGGAATCGCGGGCGCACCCGGCGTCCGCGCGGGGCTCGTCAAGGTGGCGGGCGGCTACCACGGCCTCGACGCCCACGCCCGCTGGACCATGGCCGCGGCGGCGGAGGCCCACCAGGCCACCGGGGTGACCGTCGGCGTCCACCTGGAGCACGGCACCTCCGGGCTCGAGGTGGCGGAGCTGCTCTGCGGGGAGCTGGGCGTCGCGCCGGCGTCGGTGATCCTCGGCCATCTGAACCGGTTCCCCGACGACCGCGGGCTGCGCGAACTGGCGGCGACGGGCTGCTTCCTGGGCTTCGAAGGGCCCTCGCGCGCCCATCACGCCACGGACTGGCGGCTGTTCGACGCGCTGGCGGGGTTGATCGATGCCGGGCACGCGGACCGGGTCCTCGTCGGCGGCGACACGGTCGTCGCCTCGGCCCGCGCGACGACGGGCGAGGGCCCGGGGCTCCCCTACCTCCCCCGCGTCCTCTGGCCGCGCCTGGCGCGGGAGTTCGGCCATGAGGCCGAGACGGCGATCACGGTCGCCAATCCCGCGAGGGCGCTGGCGCTGTAGGCGAGCGAGGGGCGCGGGGCTCCGCCGACCAGCAGAGCCCCGCGCCCCTCTTGCCCTGTGACCACAGCTGTCCTGCGACTACAGCTTGGCGATGGCCGCGTCCAGGCGGGCCAGGACGCGGTCGCGGCCCAGCGCCTCCAGGGACTCGAACAGCGGCAGGCCCACCGTGCGGCCGGTGACGGCCACCCGGACCGGGGCCTGGGCCTTGCCCAGCTTCAGCCCGTGCTGCTCGCCGACGGCCAGCAGCGTCTCCTTCAGCGGCTCCGCCGCCCATGCCACGCTCTCGAACGCGGTGCGCGCGTCGCGCAGGATCGCGTCCGCGCCCGGCTTCATCGCCTTGGACCAGGAGGCCTCGTCGGCCACCGGCTGGTCGAGGAAGAGGAAGTCGACGTTGGCCGTGATCTCCGACAGGACCGCGAGGCGGGTCTGCGCCAGCGGGGCGACCGTCTCGAAGAGCGCCTGGTCGAACTGCTCCGGGGCCCAGTTGGCGTAGGGGGCCGTCAGGTACGGCGCGCAGGCCGCGAGGAACTGCTCGGGCGAGAGCGCGCGGATGTACTCGCCGTTGAAGGCCGTCAGCTTCTTGATGTCGAAGAAGGCCGGCGAGGTGTTGACGTCCCCGATCCGGAAGCGGCGGACCAGCTCGTCGAAGGGGAGGATCTCCTCGTCCTCGCCCGGGGACCAGCCCAGCAGCATCAGGTAGTTGACCATGGCCTCCGGCAGGAAGCCCTCGGCCAGGTAGTCCTCCAGGGCGACCTTGTCGCGCCGCTTGGAAAGCTTCTGCCGCTTCTCGTTGACGATCACCGACAGGTGCGCCCAGACCGGCGGGGTCGCGCCCAGCGCCTCCCAGAGCAGCTGCTGCTTGGGGGTGTTGGACAGGTGCTCCTCGCCGCGGATCACCTCGGTGATCTTCTCGTCGAGGTCGTCGACGACGTTGGCCAGCAGGAAGACGGCGGAGCCGTCGCCGCGGGCGATGACGAAGTCCTCGATGGCCTTGTTCGGGAAGACGGTGTCGCCGCGGACCACGTCCTTGACGACGGTCTCGCCCTCGTCGGGCGTGCGGAAGCGCAGCGCGCGGCCCTCGGCGTACGCGAGGCCGCGGTCGCGGCAGAAGCCGTCGTAGCCGAGGTGCTCGGAGCCGGTGCGGGCGGTCAGCTGCTCGCGGGTGCAGTCGCAGTAGTACGCGTGACCGGCGGCCTTCAGCTGCGCGGCGGCCTCGCGGTGACGCTCGGCGTTGTGCGACTGGAAGTACGGGCCCTCGAAGGTCGGGTCGTCCTGGTGGATGCCGATCGCCGCGAGCGCGTTGATGATGCCGTCGGTCCACTCCGGCTTGTTGCGCGCCGCGTCGGTGTCCTCGACGCGCAGCACGAAGACGCCGCCGGACTGTCGCGCCACGGCCCAGTTGTACAGAGCGGAGCGGGCGCCGCCGACATGGAACATGCCGGTGGGCGACGGGGCGAAGCGGACACGGACCGGGGTGGCTGCAGACATGGGCCAAGCCTATCCGCCGCCGGGCCCCGGCCCTTCCCCATATCCGTGCGGCACGACGCGCCGCCTGTTGCGCGCCTGTGACAGTGCGCGCATGTTTCCAAGATCGTCCCGTCGCTACTTTTCTTCTCGCCGGGAGCGCAGCGAACGACCCACCGCCCCGAGCCGCCGTCACACACCGCCGCAGTCCGTTCCGGGAGCCTCCGATGTCCGCTCGCCTCACCCGCCCCGTCGCCGCCGCCGTCGCGGCCTCCGCGCTGCTCGGCTCCGCCGCGCTGGCCTTCCCGGCCGCGGCGAACGCCGCGACGCCCGCTCCGGCCAAGCCGGCGCTCCAGCTGTCGGTCACCCCGACCGCGCCGGGCACGGCCCTGAAGCCCGGCGGCGCCGCCCGGACCGAGATCGTCACGGTCACCAACACCACCGGTGTGGCCCAGAGGTTCAGCGGGAACCTGGCCGCGACCGCCAAGGGCGCCGTCCACCTCGCGGCCGGCGAGGTCAACGCCACCGTCACCGCGCTCGGCACGACGCCCGCGACGACCACCGTCTTCCACGCGCAGACCCCGGGCTACACCGGCGGCTTCTACCTCAAGAACGACATGTGGGGCGTCTTCACCCTGCCGGCCCACGCCACCTTCACCTGGAAGCTCTCGGTCGTGGCGACCAAGGCCTGGCCGCTCAACGACGACGTGCTCCGCTTCGACGTCGGCGTCAACCGCGGCACCGAGCTCTCCGTGAAGAAGGAGGTCGACTTCACCCTCGCGAAGGGGACCGGCGGTCCGATGGTCGAGAGCCTGCAGGGTGACGGAAGCCTGTCGACCCGTCGCCCGGCCTACGAGTCCGTGAAGATCACCAACCGGACCGGCGCCGATCTCAAGCAGGGCTGGTGGTTCCTGCCCCTGGTCTCGCAGCCGACCGGCGCCAAGCTCGCGGTCGACGTCTGGGTCGGCTCCGCCGCCACGGGCCACTGGCAGACCACGACCAACCACAGCGTGCTCGTGAACGGTCTGCGTGCCGGAAGCACCGCGACCTTCGAGCTGCGCGTGCGCGTCCTCGACTACACGGCCAAGACCGCCACCGTCGCCTCGCGCCTGGAGCTGCTCAACTGGGACGGCGTCGCCAACCCGGCGACCCCGTTCATCCCGCTGACGGTGCACCGTTCCTGAGGTGCCGTAGCTTGTCCGGGGTGACCAGGGCGTAGACCCGGGAGATCCGCCCCGCTGCGTCGAGGTCGAACACGTACACCACCACCCGCGCCGGCGATCGCAGGACGATCGCCGGCGCGTGGTTGTACCGGGCGTGGCTGATCTCGGCGTCGGCGTAGAACCGCTCGAAGACCTTGGTGAAGAGCCAGGCCGCCTTCCGCGCGCCGTGGACGGGGTGACGTCCGGCGCGGGCCAGGCCGCCGCCGTCCGTGGTGACCACGACGTCCTCGCGCAGCAGCGCCCGGAGCCGCCCCATGGCGCCGCCGCGGGCCGCGGCGAGGAAGGCGTCGACGAGCGGCCGGGCGTCTGCCGGTCCGGCCGCCGGGGGACGGGGCCGCTCCACGGCCACCCGGCGGCGGGCGCGGCTCAGCAGCTGACGGCAGGAGTCCTCGGTCCGTTCCAGGATCTCCGCGATCTCCCCGTGGGGCAGGCCGAAGGCCTCGCGCAGGGCGCGTTCACCCTCCCGACGGGAGCGGCGGCCCGCTTGTGACGGATGCTCGTGTGAGCGTCGTCACACGCTCCTCACGAGGACGGCTTCGGGCCCAGCAGGTGCTGGCTGAACCAGGTGATCGGGCCGGTGCCCATGGCGGGGACGTACGTGTAGGCGTTGTGCCGGCCGCCCTGGATCACGTTCACGATCGTGTGGATCGGCCCCTTGTTGCCGAACTGCTTGAGGTAGCGGGTGACCGCGCCGATCTCGCCCGAGCCCTCCTTGGTGCCGTACTGGAAGGCGATGTAGACGTCGGGGCCGCCGCGCGCGATCAGCTGCTTGGAGAGCAGCACCGGGTTGTTCGCGGCCTGCTCCTTGGGGTGGCCCTTCCAGAACGGGGAGTCCGGCACGATGTCCGGGCCGGACACCAGCGCGGCCTTGAACCGGTCCGGGTACTGCAGCACGGCCTTGAGGCCGACGAAGCCGCCACTGGACGAGCCCATGAAGCCCCAGCCGTCGCGCGACTTGTAGGTGCGGAAGTTCTGCCGCATCAGGTTCGGGACGTCGTCCATCAGCCAGGTGCCCATCTTGGGCTGGCCGGGGATGTCGCTGCCGTCCCAGTAGTGGTCGTGGACGTCAGGGCCCGGGTTGAGCACCGGCATGACCACCAGGAACGGCAGGCTCTTGCCCTGCTGGGACCAGGACGTGATGCTCTGCTCCAGCTTGAGGCCGGGGTCCTTCCAGTAGTTGTCGTTGTATCCCGGCCCGCCGGGCAGCGCGATCATCACCGGGAAGCCGCTGTGCGCGTACTTCGGGTCGCTGTACTGCTTGGGGGCCCAGACCCAGACCTTGCCGGTGTAGCCGGACTTCGGGCCGGTGTAGGTGATCACGCCGATGTGGGTGCCGTCGTCGAGGGTGTGCTCGACCCGCCACGGGGCCTCCGGGCCCGTCGGCAGCTCGGTCAGCGCGTCGACCCCGGCCACCTTGCCGTCCCCGCCGCCGTCGCGACCGCCGCTCCCGCCGTGCGGGGCCGGGGTGTCGAAGCTCAGTGGCTGGCCCTTCTGACTGAACGGCGGGATCTCGTAGTGCTTCATCACCGGGATCGCCAGGCCCACGACCGCGGCCAGGCAGGCCACGACCGCCGTCCATATCAACGCGCGCCGCCGCCGCGGCCGCGGCCGTCGCCGCCTGGCCGGGAGGGACTCCTGCGGCGGGGTGAAGGGCTGGGTCATTGCACTGCTCCGGCTGGATCGGCCCTGGTCGGTCAGAGAGCGAGGGCACAAGTGAAAGAAGCGATCACAGGGTGATCTGATACGGCCCATACGACGGCCGAACCAGGCTGATTGGTTCCCATACGTTCGATTCTTTGGTTCGGATGGTCCTGGTGCGTTCCGTGCCGTTTGTGGGTGCGCACCTGTGATGTCGTCAGATGTCCCCATTCTGGGGCGTCGGCGACAGCAGTTCGACTGAAAGTCAGTCAGCTGGGACGTTCGAGTGACGTTGACCACCCCGCGGGGCTGCGACTAGCATCTCGATATCAAGTTTCTTGATATGAAGATAAATGGATCCGGGGGAGTCGACGTGGACAGGCAGGACGGGATCTGGGCGCAGCTGCGCCGACCGCCGGGCGGACGCGACGCGCGGACCATGCTGCTGGCCCAGTTCGTGGACCGGACCGGCACCGGGGTCTGGGCCGCGTCGGCCGTGCTCTACTTCACCTTCGTCTCCCGCCTGGACGCCGGTCAGATCGGCCTGCTCCTCGGCGTCGCCGGGATCGCCGGGATCGCCGGATCCCCGCTGGCCGGCTGGCTCGCCGGACGCTTCCCGGCCCGGGGCCTGCTGATCGCCAGTCACCTGCTGCGTCTCGCGGCGGTCGCCGGCCTGGTCCTGGGCCACGGGATCGCCGTGCTGCTCCCCGTCGTGGCGGTCACCGCGCTCGGCGAGCGCGGGGCGAAGATGCTGGAGATGCTCTTCGCCACCCGCGTCGCGGGCGAGCGCCGCACCGGCTACCAGGCTCTGGCCCGGACCACCGCGAACGCGGGCTACGCCGTCGGCGCCGGCATCGCCGCGCTCGGCCTCGCCTTCGGCACCGACTCCGCGTACCGGGCTCTCGCCCTCGGCAACGGCCTCTCCTACCTGCTGGCGGCCGCCCTGGTCTGGCGCACCGCCGAGCCCGGCCCAGCTCGGACGACGACGGCTCCGGTCGCTTCGTCCGACTCCGTCCCGGCAGCGGTCGCGGCACCGGCTGCGGAGGCCGACGCCCCGCGCAGCCCCTGGCGGGACCCGGGCTACCTCCTCTTCGTGCTCCGCGACATCCCCCTCTGCCTCGACGACTCCGTGCTCAACGTCGGCCTGCCGCTCTGGCTGGTCGCCCACACCACCGCGCCGCACGCGCTCGTGCCCGCGTTCCTCGCGATCAACACCGTGCTCGTGGTGGTGCTGCAACTGCGGGTCTCCACGGCCGCGGAGGGCCCGCGCGGGGCGGTGCGCTCGGTGCTGCTCTACGGCGCGGCCCTGCTGCTGACCTGCGTGCTCCTCGCCACCGCGACGGGCGGTGGCGCGCTCGGCGCGTCACTCGCGCTGCTCGCCGCCGCGGTCCTGGTGACGGTCGCGGAGCTGCTCCGCTCGGTCAGCTCCTGGGAGCTGTCGGTGCTGCTCGCGCCGGAGCGCTCACGGGCCGCGTACCTCGGTGTCGCGGGCATGTCGCAGGCGATCCAGAAGTCGGCGGGGCCGCCGCTGCTGACCGGCGCGGTCATGGCGGCCGGTCCGGTGGGCTGGCTGGTCATGGGCGGAGCGGTCGCCGCGAACGCGGTCGTCCAGAACCGCGCCTGCGCCCGCCGCCTGGCCGCCGCCGCGCGTCCGACAGACCTCCCGGCCGCCGCCCCTGCCGCCGCGCTTCCGACGGACCTCGCGACCACCGCGTCGGCCGAGAACCCGCGCCGGTGAGGGTCCATGAGGCGAGGGGCCGGGCGGCCCGGCCTTGACGCCGCGTCCGTCGAGCCGGCTACCGACGCGGCGCCTGCTGCCGCGCGTCCGACGGACCTCGCGACCACCGCCCCTGCCGAGAACCGCCGCCGGTGAGGGTCCATGAGGCGAGGGGCCGGGCGGCCCGGCCTTGACGCCGCGTCCGTCGAGCCGGCTACCGCCCCGGCCCCTGCCGCCGCGCGTCCGACGTTCCTCCCGGCCACCGCGTCGGCCGAGAACCCGCGCCGCTGAGGGTCCTTGCCTCGGGTGCCTCCGGCCGAGGCGGGCGGCGGCGCCGCAGGTTGCGCCGTTGGGCTGGTGCCGCACGGCAGGCCATCAGCGGTCCGGGTCGAAGTCCCTGCGGGCCAAGGGGTCGTCGCCCAGGCCGGGGGGCCGGCTTTGCGTTCTTCCGGCGGGGGTGCGCCGGGGTGGCTGGTTGCCCGGGCGGTCCGGGCGGTCCGGGGCGATGCTCCGGAGCAGCCCGACCAGGGCGAGGACCCAGGCGGCCACGGCGATCCACAGCAGGACCTGACCCGGCGTTCGCAGCCAACCCACATGTGCGGCGGTACCGACCGAGAGTGTCGCCACCGCCGTCATGCCCATCGGGAAGACCGTCGCCCAGCGCCGCACGTCGTAGTGGTGCCGGGGCCAGCGCAGCTCCGCGGCGGCGAGGACCAGGTACCAGGCGATGTCGAGGGCGAGCAGGACCTCGGTCACCATCTGCAGCGCGGCGTGCGGATCGCCGCGGTGCCACGAGGGGACGGCGAGCAGCTTCGCGCCCGTCAGGGCGCAGATCGCGAGGGCGCCGCCCACGATCCAGTGGTCTCCCGCGCCGGTCGCGACCTGGCGCAGGTCGAAACGGGTGAACGCCACCCCGTACAGGACCAGTCCGAGCACGAAGCAGACCAGCGCCGCCCAGGCCAGCCAGGTGGCCGGGAGCGAGGTCGCCAGCGTCGCGCCCAGGACGGCCAGGGCCTGGGTCGCGACACAGACGAGGAAGACCGCGCCCGGCATGCCGTGCCGCTGCCAGTGGCGGACCACGTGCGGCAGCAGCAGCGCCCAGCAGAGCACGGCGATCACCAGCGCGGCGACGGCGAGCGGCTGCCAGCCGGAGCCGAGCGCCGAGACGCGCGTGCCGAGCACACCCGTGGCCGCGACGGCGGTCAGCGCGGGCGGGGTGTCCGCCTCGTGCTCCCACCGCTCGTGCTCCCGCAGCAGCCGCAGGCCGAAGTCGGCGGCGAGCCCGAGCCACGCCACGCAGCCGAGCACGAGCAGGGCGAGCGACAGCCCCTCCTGCCCGACCAGGTGCAGCCCGACCGAGATGATCCCGGTCGCCATCACCGCCGACCCGGCGGCGGGCGGCAGCTCCGCCCACCAGCTCCCCAGCGTCTCCGTACGGTCCGTCACCCCTCCACGGTCAGCGGGCCGCGCGCCGCCGGCAACGCGACGTGGAGTCATGCCGGGGCGGCATGACTCCACCTGGAACAGGTCTTTCCCCCGGCCGGTGGGGCGCGGTCGGCGTCGTGAGCGCTCAGCCCAGCGCGACGTCCTTCTCGCGCAGCGCCTCCAGCACCGGCCCGTACATCCGTTCCTTGATCGTGCCGACCGTCGGGCCCGCCTTGGCCGCGTGCGGCCGGGCCAGCTCGATCGCGGCGCCGCGCAGCCCCGCCTCGTCGCCGGTCGCGTCCACGATCCCCGCGGTCAGCGCGTCGACGCCGCCGTAGCGGCGGGCGGTGACCATGGCCGTGTGCGCGGTCTGCGGGGCCAGCCGCGACTGGATCAGGGCGGACATGCCGTGGGTGAAGGGGATGTTGATCTCGGCCTCGGGCAGGCACCAGAAGCCGCGGTCGGCGCGCATGATCCGCAGGTCGTGGGTCAGCGAGAGCATCGCCCCGGCGGCGAAGGTGTGCCCCTGGAGCGCGGCGACGGTGACGAAGGGGAGCGTCAGCACGCGGGCGAAGAGCGCCTGTACGGTCTCCACGTACCAGCCGGCTTGGTCGGCGTGGGCGAAGAGCCAGTCGAGGTCCAGGCCGTTGGAGAAGAACTTCCCCGTGGCGGCGGTGACCAGGGCCTTCGGTCCCTCCGCCCGCTCGACCTCGTCGAGCAGCGCGTTGACGGCGACCAGCCAGTCCGGATGGAAGCGGTTCTCGCCGTCGCCGAGGTCGAGGACGAAGACCTCGCCGTCGCGGTCGAGCGCGGGCGGTGTGGGCAGCGTGGGCATGGACGGTCACTCCTTCTGGTGGGGGTGGTGCGTATGCGTGTGCCGTTCAGCGGTTCCCGCGGACACCGAGCGCGGCCGCCAGCAGCGCGTGGACCTCGGCGGCGACGTCGTCGAGCGGCGTGATGCTCCGCTCCGCCTTGCACATCGCCACCGCGCCCTCGACCGAGGCGATGACCAGGCCCGCAAGCCGGCGCGCCCGCTCCGGCGCGAGCCCGTGCGCGGTGAGCAGCGCGGCCAGCGCCTCGCGCCAGTCGCCGAAGACGGCTGCGGCGGTGCGGGCCAGCTGCGGCGCGTCGTCGTTGGTCTCCACGGCGACGGCGACGACCGGGCAGCCGGCGCGGAACCCCCGCTCCAGCAGCCGTCCGCGCCACAGCGCGAAGAACGCGTCGACGGCCGCGAGCACGTCCTCGCGGGTCTCGGCCCGCTGTGCGGCGGCGTGGATCAGACCGCTGACGAAGCCGCCCGCGGCGGTCACCGCCTCGTCGATCAACTGGGCACGGCCGCCGGGGAAGTGGTGGTAGACGGAGCCGCGCGGCGCGCGGCTGTGGGCGAGCACCCGGTCGACGCTGGTGGCGCTGGCCCCGTGCTCCTCCAGCAACATGACCGCGCTGCGCAGCATGCGGTCCCGCGTCGTCCCGGTGCGCTGCGCCCCGGTCGGCCGGTTCGCGGACGCCGCCATCGGCAGACTCCTACTGACGAGTAACTATGTTCCACGCCATAGTACATACCCGGTGCCCCGGCGTCCCCGTGCCGTCGGCGAGAATGTGCGGGTGGACAACGCCGTGGACTACCGGGAACTGCTCGACGCCTGCATGGCGGCCGCCCTGCGGACCGCCGGGACGGGCCGGGTCGCCGACTACATCCCCGCCCTCGCCCGCGAGGACGGGGAGACCTTCGGCATGGCCCTCGCCACCGTCGAGGGCGAGGTCTTCGGCGTCGGGGACTGGGAACGCCCCTTCTCCATCCAGAGCATCTCCAAGCTGCTCACACTGATACTGACCCTCGCGGACGGCGGCGAGGCGGAGCTGTGGCAGCGCGTCGGCCGCGAGCCCTCCGGCAACCCGTTCAACTCCCTGATCCAGCTGGAGACCGAGCACGGCATCCCGCGCAACCCGTTCATCAACGCGGGTGCGATCGTCGTCACCGACCGCCTGCACAGCCTGACCGACGGCCACGCGGCGGACACGGTCGTCGACTTCCTGCGCGCGGAGTCCGGCAACGACTCCCTGCGGACCGACCCGGAGGTCGCCGCCTCCGAGGCCGAGCACGGCCACCGCAATGCCGCCCTCGCCCACTTCATCGCCAGCCACGGCAACCTGGTCAACGAGGTCGACACGGTCCTCGCCGAGTACTACGCGCACTGCGCGATCGCCGCCTCCTGCGGGGACCTCGCCCGGGCCGGCCTCGTGCTCGCCCGCCACGGCCTGCGCGCCGACGGCACCCGGCTGCTCACCCGCAGCGAGGCCAAGCGCATCAACGCCATCCTCCTCACCTGCGGCACCTACGACGCGGCCGGCGACTTCGCCTACCGCGTCGGCCTCCCCGGCAAGTCCGGGGTGGGCGGCGGCATCCTCGCCGTCCTCCCCGGCCGCGCCGCCGTCTGCGCCTGGGGCCCCGCCCTCGACCCGGCCGGCAACTCCGTCGCGGCCGTCGCCGCGCTCGACGCCCTCACCACACTCTCGGGCTGGTCGGTGTTCTGAGGGGCTGCCCCGCGTTGTCAGTGCCGCGAGGTAGCTTCCGAGCCATGGGCATCTATCTGGTGAGCGTCGCCGCGGACGAGTGGTTCGGCGAGGGTGAGGGCGGCCTCGGCGAGCTCGCCGCAGCCCTGAACGGCGAGCTGGCCCGACGCGGGCTGCCGCCGTACGACTCTGTGCCCGCGGAGGCGGAGTTCGTGCGCGGCTCAGGGCTGTCCTTCGAGGAGAAGCTGTCCACGCCGATGGACGGTTTCGTCGCCCTGTGTGACGAGCATCTGACACCCGAGCAGACCCGCACGCTGTCCGACTGGTCGGTCCTGGTTCCGTGCAGCCTGGAGCACTCCGTCGAGCTGCCGGTGCCCACCGCCTACACGGACGACGCGCTGGTGTCCGGCGCCCCGCAGGTGCTGGCGCTGGCGGAGCGCCTGGCGGCCGTGCTGGCTCTGCCGACGGACGCCATACCCGCGACGTCCGACAACCTCGAGCTGACGCTCTGGTTCGGGGACGGCCCGGCGCGTGAGCACGCTGCCGCGCACCCTGGCCCCTGGAGCGCGGACCTCGCAGCGGCCTTCCATGTCGCGCTCCACCTGCGTGCGGCGCAGCACTCACTGCGCCGCAACTGCCCGCTCACCTACTGCTGAACCGCCGGTCACGGCCGCGGGATGTTCCGCAGGTTGCTGCGCGCCAGGTCGATCATCTTGCCGACGCCGCCGTCCAGCACGGTCCGGCCTGCGGCCAGGGCGAAGCCCTTGAGCTGGGCGGCGGTGATGGTCGGCGGGAGGGAGAGGGCGTTCGGGTCGGTGACCACGTCGACCAGCGCCGGGCCGGGGACGGCCAAGGCCTCGGCGAGGGCCGCGCCGACCTCCGTCGGCCTGGTGACGCGCACGCCGTGGATGCCGCAGGCGCGGGCGATCGCGGCGTAGTCGACGTCGCCGTTGTCGATCTCGTACTCGGGGTAGCCGCTGACCATCATCTCCAGCTTGATCATTCCGAGCGCGCCGTTGTTGAACACCACGACCTTGACCGGAGCCCGCTTCGCGTACTTCCTCAGCGTCAGCAGCTCGCCCATCAGCATGCCGAGCCCGCCGTCGCCCGCCAGCGCCACGACCTGGCGATCCGGGTGAGCCAGCTGTGCGCCGATCGCGTGCGGCAGCGCGTTCGCCATCGAGCCGTGCAGAAAGGAGCCGATGACGCGGCGTCGTCCGTTCGGTGTGAGGTAGCGGGCGGCCCAGACGTTGTTCATGCCCGTGTCGACGGTGAAGATCGCGTCGTCCGAGGCCACGTCGTCGAGGATCGCGGCGACGTACTCGGGGTGGATCGGGGTGTGGTGCTCGATGTTCTTCGTGTAGGCGCCGACGACCCGTTCCAGCGCCGCGCCGTGCCGACGCAGCATCTCCTCCAGGAAGGACCGGTCCTGACGTGGCTTCACCAGCGGCTGCACGGCACGCAGCGTGGCCGCCACGTCGCCGTGGACGGCCAGGTCCAGCGGCGTGCGCCGCCCGAAGCGGGTCGGGTCGTGGTCGATCTGGACGGTGTGGCGGCCCGGCAGGAACGAGTCGTAGGGGAAGTCGGTGCCGAGCAGCAGCACCAGATCCGCCTCGTGCAGCGCGTCGTGGCAGGCGCCGTAGCCGAGCAGGCCGCTCATGCCCACGTCGTAGGGGTTGTCGAACTGGATCCACTCCTTGCCGCGCAGCGAGTGGCCGATCGGGGCCTGGATCGTCGCCGCCAGCCGCATCACCTCGGCATGCGCGCCGCGCACGCCCGCGCCCGCGAACAGCACGGGCTTGCTGGCCGCGTTGATCGCCTCGGCCAGCGCCTCCACCTGGGCCTGCGCCGGTACGGCGGTCGCCCGCTGGTCCGGCTGCAGGAACGCGCTCACGCCCGTCGGCCGCGCGACGGGCAGCGCCGCGACGTCGCCGGGGAACGCCACGACCGACACTCCGCCCGCCCCGAGGGCGTGCTGCACCGCCGTGCGCAGCACCCGCGGCAGCTGGCCGGGCGTGCTCACCATCTCGCAGTAGCCCGAGCAGTCCACGAAGACCCGCTCGGGATGCGTCTCCTGGAAGAAGTCCGTGCCGATCTGGGTGGAGGGGATGTGCGAGGCGAGGCCCAGCACCGGCACCCGGGAGCGGTGCGCGTCGTAGAGGCCCTGGATCAGGTGCGTGTTGCCCGGTCCGCAGGAGCCGGCGCAGACGGCGAGCCGACCGGTGGTCTCCGCCTCCGCCGCCGCGGCGAACGCCCCGGCCTCCTCGTTGCGGACGTGGATCCACTCGAGTGCACCCTCGCTGCGCCGGATGGCGTCGACGACGGGGTTCAGGCTGTCCCCGACCACCCCGTAGACGCGGCGCACGCCTGCCTGGCGCAGGACGGTGATCATCTGCTCGGCGACCGTGCGGTCGGCCATGGGCTCCGCTCCCTCCGCTGGGCTGGGCTGGCTGGGCTGGACTGGGCTCAGCCGTTCGTCCCCGCTCGATCCTGCCCCCTCCCCACCGGCCCCGGGCCGTATTTCGCGCGCGCGTGGCGCGCCGCCGGGGTCATACTCCCGATCATGGACCACTCCGCCCGCACCTTCGACGACCTCATCGGCGAGGCCGACTCCGTCTCCGTCGACGGCTGGGACTTCTCCTGGCTCGACGGCCGCGCGACCGAGGAACGGCCCCCGTGGGGATACCAGCACCTGCTCGGCGAGCGCCTCCGCGGCGTGCGGTCCGCGCTCGACGTCCAGACCGGCGGCGGCGAGGTCCTCGCCGGGGCCACCGACAGCTATCCGCCGACGATGGCGGCCACGGAGGCCTGGCCCCCGAACCGGGCCAAGGCCACCGACCTGCTCCACCCCCGCGGCGTCGTGGTCGTCGCCACCCCGGACGAGCGCACGTTCCCCTTCGCCGACGGCGCCTTCGACCTGGTCACCTCCCGCCATCCGGCCTCCACCCCGTGGGACGAGATCTCCCGTGTCCTGCGCCCGGGCGGCACCTACTTCGCCCAGCACGTCGGGCCGGCGACCTCCCTGGAGCTCACCGAGTACTTCCTCGGCCCCTGGCCCACCTCCGGTGAGGACCGCCATCCGGATGTGGAGACGGCCGAGGCCCGCGCCGTCGGCCTGGAGGTCGTCGACCTGCGCACCGCACGCCTGCGCATGGAGTTCTACGACATCGGCGCGGTCGTCTACTTCCTGCGCAAGGTCTTCTGGACCGTCCCGGACTTCTCCACCGGGAAGTGCCTCGACCGGCTTCGCGCCCTGGACGCCGAGATCCGCCGCGACGGCCTCTTCCTCGCCCACTCCACCCGCCACCTGATCGAGGCGCGGAAGGCGTGAAAAAGCCGGAGGCCCTGTCGACGTGGATCGACAGGGCCTCCGGCCTTTGCGAAGTCGGGGTGGCGGGATTTGAACCCACGGCCTCTTCGTCCCGAACGAAGCGCGCTACCAAGCTGCGCTACACCCCGGTGCAACGACACGAACTCTACCGGACCCGGCGGGCTGCTTCCGACGGGACGATGCGATGCCAAAGCAGTAGGGCGGGCTCCTTGACAGGAGCCCGCCCTACTCGCGGTTTCACCAGTCGGGGTGGCGGGATTTGAACCCACGGCCTCTTCGTCCCGAACGAAGCGCGCTACCAAGCTGCGCTACACCCCGGTGCAACGAGCATTACTGTAGCGGACCACCTGCCCAGGCACGAAATCCGATTCCGCAGGGTGCGACGTGGGCACCCTCGTTCAGCGGCTGTTCGTGAGACTGCCCGGTCCCTTCATGCCGTACCGGCATGACCGGGCTCCTAAGATGGACGCATGTCCGAGCTGCGCCGCCTGCGGTACTTCCTGGCCGTCGCCGAGGAACGGAACTTCACCCGTGCCGCCGAGCGCCTGCACATCGCGCAGCCTGCGCTGAGCCGGCAGGTGCGCGAGCTGGAGCGCGAGCTCGGCGTCGAGCTGCTCGTGCGCACGACGCACAAGGTCGAGCCGACCGAGGCCGGCCGGATGCTGCTGGAGCGCGGGCCCGCGCTCCTGGAGGCGGCGGACAGCCTCTGGCGCGGGGTCCGCGCCTTCGCGGACGGGCGGATGGGCAGCGTCAGCCTCGGCTACGGCATGAGCGCCGGGTACGAGACCGCGCCGCAGCTGCTGCTCGCGATGGGCGAGGAGGCCCCCGGCATCGAGGTCTCCGCGCGGGTGATGGCCTTCGCGGACATCATCGACTCCGTCGCCGCCGGAACCCTGGACGTCGGCCTGGTCCGCTCCGCGCAGCCCGAGGCGTTGCCGGACGACGTCGAGCTGACGCTGCTGCGCCGTGAGCGCCAGGGCATCGTGATCAGCAGCGAGCACCCGCTCGCCGCGGACGACGCCGAGTCGATCGACCCCGCCGCACTGGACGGTCTCAAGCTGCTGCTCCACCCGCGCACCCACAACCCCGGCCACTACGACGAGATCATGGAGATCTGCGCCCGGGCCGGCGCGCGCCCCGAGGTGCTCTACCGGGGCCTCGACTTCGACGCCTCCTACACCCCGGTCGCCTCCGGCGCGGCCGTCACGATGGTCGGCTACTCCGGCCGCATCGGCCTGCCGAGCGGGCTGCTCTGGCTCCCGGTGACGCCGGCCGCGTTCATCGAGGTCCATCTGGTCACGCGCCGCGAGAACCGCTCACCCGCGGTGGGACGGCTGCTGCGCGTCGCAGACGAGACCTCCCGTCAGCACAACTGGCTGACGGGCGCGTTGGAGGAGTCGGTCGCGGGCGTCAGGAACCGTAGGGCACTCGGTCTCGACGGCGTCGACATCGGCGCGATCGACGGGGCGTACGAGGTCTGACCCCCGCCGCTCTCAGGCCCGGGCCCGGGGGCGCAGCGTGAGCAGGGTCGCCTCCGGCGGGCAGGCGAAGCGGACCGGGGTGTAGCGGTTGGTGCCGCAGCCCGCGGAGACGTGCAGGAAGCTGCGGCGGCCGCCCGCCGCGTGCGTGGAGAGGCCCTTGACCCGCCCGCGGTCGATGTCGCAGTTGGTGACCAGCGCGCCGTAGAAGGGGACGCAGAGCTGTCCGCCGTGCGTGTGCCCGGCGAGGATCAGCGGGTAGTCGTCCGCGGTGAAGGCGTCCAGGACGCGTAGGTAGGGGGCGTGGACGACGCCGAAGGAGACGTCGGCGTCCGGGGAGGGGCCGCCCGCCACCGCCGCGTAGCGGTCACGGCGGATGTGCGGGTCGTCCAGACCCGTCAGCTCCAGCTCGACGTCGTTGACCTTGAGACCGCCGCGCCGGTTGGTGAGGTCGAGCCAGCCCGCCGCGTCGAAGCCGTCGCGCAGCTCCGTCCACGGGTTGTGGATCGCGCCCTTGATGCCGCGCCGCGCGGAGCCGTCGGCGTTGTTCATGCCGTGGTTGCCGCTGAGCATCGCGGTCAGGTAGCGGGTGGGGCTCTTGGGCTGCGGGCCGTAGTAGTCGTTGGAGCCGAAGACGTACGCGCCGGGGAAGTCGAGCAGCGGGCCGAGCGCGTCGAGCGTCTGCGGCACCGCCTCCGGGTCGGAGAGGTTGTCGCCGGTGTTGATCACCAGGTCCGGGCGGAGCGCCGCCAGGCCGCGCAGCCAGATCTGCTTCTTGCGCTGCCCGTTCACCATGTGGATGTCGGACACCTGCAGCACCCGCATGGGCTTCGCCCCCGGCGGCAGCACCGGGACCTCGATCCGTCGCAGCCGGAACGAGCGCACCTCGTACGCGGCGGCGTAGCCGACGCAGGCCGCGCCGACGGCGGCGGTGACTCCAAGG
Organism: Streptacidiphilus melanogenes; assembly: GCF_000787835.1. Classification (GTDB taxonomy): domain Bacteria; phylum Actinomycetota; class Actinomycetes; order Streptomycetales; family Streptomycetaceae; genus Streptacidiphilus; species Streptacidiphilus melanogenes. Next base: position 88,427 of record NZ_BBPP01000020.1, on the reverse strand, counting down.
GCCTTCAGCGGAGCGGCGTATCGGGTGCGCATCCGTCCATGGTGGCAGACGCCCCGAGACGCCCGGTACGACGGGGCGGTCATCGGTCCCAACAGCGCGACCGCCGGGGACCGTGCTCGGCTCGTCGCACGTTAATCCGGGCGGCGGGCCGGGCCCAGGTGTCAGACTTGCCCCATGACCACCACGCTCAAGCAGCAGCTCCAGGAGGACCTCACCGCCGCGATCCGGGCCCGCGACGACCTCCGCTCCGGCACGATCCGGCTCACCCTCGCCGCCATCACCAAGGAGGAGGTGGCCGGCAAGACCGCGCGCGAGCTCAGCGACGAGGAGGTGCTGCAGGTCATCACCCGTGAGGCGAAGAAGCGGCGTGAGGCGGCGGAGGCCTTCGAGCAGGGCGGTCGCACGGACTCCGCCGCGCGCGAGCGCGCCGAGGGCGAGCTGCTCGCCGAATACCTGCCGAAGCAGCTGAGCGACGAGGAGCTCGCCGCGATCGTCGCCGCCGCGGTCTCCGAGGCCGCTGCGTCCGGCGCGGAGGGGCCTCGGGCGATGGGCGCGGTCATGAAGATCGTCAACCCGAAGGTCAAGGGCCTCGCCGAGGGCGGCCGCGTCGCCGCCGCCGTCAAGCAGGCGCTGAACGGCTAGCCGAAGCGCCACCGCACACGAACGCGTCAGGGGCGCGGGGCTCTCGCAGCCCCGCGCCCCTGACGCGTCGTCGTGCTCTCAGTGGCCGATGATCCCGCCCGGACCGCCGGCGCCGCCGCCACCCCCGGCTCCTCCGTTGTTGCCGCCGGCGATGCCGACGAAGCCGGTGGCGCCGAGGACCGTGTTGCCGGTGGCCCCGCCGTTCTTGCCGTGCTTCCCACCCTTGCCGGTGTTGCCGCCCTTCGCGCCCTTTCCGTCGTTGGACGGGTTCGGGGAGTCCGGCAGCGGAACCGTGGTGAAGTTGCTCTGCGGGACGCCGGCCAGCGCGTCGGTCATCGCCTGACGCCAGATCGGGCCGGCCAGCGTGCTACCGAAGGCCGTGTTGTAGGGGACCGCGCTGCCGCCGATCAGCTGGCCGTCGTCGAGCGGCTCCAGCTTCGCGGTGTCGGAGACGACGGTCGCCGCGGCGATCTCCGGGGTGTAGCCGATGAACCAGACGCTGGCGCTCTTGTCGGTGGTACCCGTCTTGCCGGCGCTGGGGCGGCCGTCCCGGAAGGCGTCCACCGCACCGGTACCGTCGTTGACCACGCCCGCCAGCATCGAGTTGATGGCGTCCGCCGTGCCCTGCTGCATCGCCTGCTGGCAGTTGGCCGTCGGCACCGCCAGCGTCCTGTGGTCCGCGGTGGTCACCGAGGTGATCGCGGTCGGGCTGCAGTACACGCCGCGGGCGGCGAAGGACGCGTACACCGCGGCCATCTGCAGCGGGGCGATGTCGTTGGTGCCCAGGGTCATCGACTGGACCACCTGGAGCGGGTCGAGCTGGCCGGGCGTCTTGTACTCCGACGCCTGGCTCTTGAGGCCCAGCTTGTTCGCCATGGTGGCGACGTTGCACAGGCCCGTGGCCTGCTCCAGGGAGACGAAGTAGGTGTTGACCGACAGCGCCATGGCCTTGGCCATGTTGTAGGGGCCGACCAGGCTGTGGCTGTCGTTGTGGTCGTTCGGGACCGGCGCGAGGGTGTTGCCGCTGCAGTCCGTCATCGACGGGTAGTCGGCGGAGTAGGGCGACGGGTAGGTGGTGCTCATGTTCAGACCCTGGTCCAGCGCCGCGGCGGCGGTGATGGGCTTGAACGTCGAACCGGTCTGGAAGCCGAAGCCGCCGCCCATCGTCGCGTCGACGTTGTAGTTGATCGTCGTGATGTCGGCCTGCGGCCCCACGCCGTACGGGCGGCTCTGGCCCATGGCGAGGATCTTGCCGGTGCCCGGCTGCACCATCGACATCGCGGCGGCCGCCTTGTCGCCCGCGTAGACGTGGGAGGTCACCGACCTGTTCAGCGCCGCCTGCGCCTTCGGGTCCAGCGTGGTGTGGATCTGCAGACCGCCCTGGTCCCACAGTGCCTGCCGGTCGGACTGCGTCTTGCCGAAGGCCGGGTCCTTGAGGATCACGTGCTCGACGTAGTCGCAGAAGAAGGCCTCACCGTTGTGGTTCGCGGTGATGCAGCCCTCCTGGGGCTTGTGCGGGTTCAGCCCCAGCGGCGTCGCCTCGGCGGCCTTGGCCTGCGCGGCGGTGATCGAGCCGTACTCGGCCATCTTCTCCAGGACGGTGTTGCGGCGCTTGAGCGCGACGTCCGGGTAGACGATCGGGTCGTAGTAGGTGGGCGACTGGACCATGCCGCCCAGCAGCGCCGCCTGCTGCACCTTCAGCTGGCTCGCGTGTACGCCGAAGTACCGCTCGGAGGCGGCCTCGACGCCGTAGGCCTGCTCGCCGAAGAAGGTGATGTTGAGGTAGTTGGTCAGGATCTGGTCCTTGGTCAGGGTCTCCTCGACCTTGATCGCGTACTTCAGTTCCTGGATCTTGCGGCCGACGGTCTGCCGCTGTGCCTCCAGCACCTTCGCCTGGTCGTTGCCCGCCTCCTCGACGAAGACGTTCTTGACGTACTGCTGGGTCAGCGTCGAGCCGCCCTGGGTGGCGCCGCCGCCGCCGTTGTTGGTCAGCGCGCGCAGCATGCCGCGCAGGTCGACGGCGCCGTGCTGGTAGAAGCGGTTGTCCTCGATGTCGACCAGCGCCTGGCGCATCGCGGGCGCGATCTGGCTCTCGCTGACGACGGTGCGGTCGCGCGAGTACACCTTGGCGATGACGTTGTTCTCGTCGTCGTAGATGTACGAGGCCTGGGACAGCGGCGGCTGGGTGAAGTCGGCCGGGAGGTTGTTGAAGTCGTTGACAGCCGACTTCGCCCCCAGCCCCAGCGCTCCCACGGCCGGCAGGGCCAGGCCGGCCACCAGGCCACCGGCCAGCACGCTCGCACCCAGAAGTCGGGCGCCGAGCGAGATCTGCCGGAGTGGGGTCACCTTGCGCTTCGCTGCCATGGGAGCACCTTACGCGGCGTTCCTCGGACAGCTGGCCAGGTGTTCGCCTACTCTTGTCACAAGCGTGCGACAACTTGCTGTGCGCCCTCTTGATTCACTCTTGTGGGTGATGAGAGATGACCGAATCGCGGGGGAATGCCTGGCATATGCCAGGCGGATGGGCGGGCGGTAACGCCAGAACGGGCACCCGAAGCCCGAAGCGGCCGACGACCTGCGATCACTCCAACGGGTGACCTCCCGGGCACGCATAGTCCAAATGGGCCATAAGGATTGGGCCCCAAGGGGCTGTTGCAACGCGCACTTCTTCCGTAACGTCCTCAACTGGCAACGGCATATTCGCCGTTGCCGCCGTGGGGGAGCCTCGATTCGGGAGAGGACGGCGCCAGCATGAGCTGGGTTGAGGACTGGAGTGCGCAGGCCGCCTGCCGCACCAGTGATCCGGACGAACTGTTCGTCCAGGGGGCGGCACAGAACCGCGCGAAGGCGGTGTGCACCGGATGCCCGGTGCGGACCGAGTGCTTGGCTGACGCTCTGGACAACCGTGTCGAGTTCGGTGTCTGGGGGGGCATGACCGAGCGGGAGCGCAGAGCGCTGCTGCGTCGGCGCCCGACGGTCGTCTCGTGGCGCCGCCTGCTGGAGACCGCGCGCAGCGAGTACGAGCAGGCTTACGCGGTCGTCGCCGTGGACTTCGCCGAAGCGGGCTGAGACCCGCAGTTGCACCACCCCAGGGGCGCGAGGAACTGCGCGACAAGGCACCCACGCAGGTAGAGCCCCTCACGCGCAGGGCCACCCGCACACCGGTGGTTGCTCGCGCAGTTCCTCGCGCCCCTGAGGTCGCGTCGGCTTACTCGCCTGCCAGCAGGGAACCGACCGCGCGGAGGCCGTCGAGGTCGTGGACGTCGCCGGCTAGGGCGGCGACCTCGGCGACGCGCACGTCCGGGTAGACGGACGCGAAGCGGTCGCGCATGCGGCGCTCCCTCGCGATGATCTGCATGCGCTCCGCATGCAGCCGCAGCAGTCCCGCGGCCAGCTGTTCCGCGTCCCCGGGCGGAGCCTCGTCCAGCGCCTCCGCCGCCGCCCGCGCGCGCTCCGCGCTGAGCTGGGGGGCGCCGGTGCCGTGCACGCGGTTGAGCACGAGGCCGGCCAGCGGCATGTGGTCGGCCTCCAGGCGGTCGACGAAGTACGCCGCCTCCCGGAGCGCGTCCCGCTCCGGCGCGGCCACGACGAGGAACGCCGTGCCCTTCGCCTGCAGCAGCGCGTACGTCCGGTCCGCGCGCTCGCGGAAGCCGCCGAACATGGAGTCCATGGCCGCCACGAACGTGGAGACGTCCTGGAGCACCGTCGCACCAAGGACCTTGCTGAGCACGCCGGTGAACATCGTCATGCCGACGTTCAGCATCTTCATCGCGCTGCGCCCGCCCACCTTCGCGGGAGCGGTCAGCACCTTGATCAGCCGCCCGTCCAGGAACGAGCCCAGGCGGTTCGGGGCGTCCAGGAAGTCCAGCGCGGAGCGGCTCGGCGGGGTGTCGACGACGATGAGGTCCCACGTCCCGGTGGCGTGGAGCTGGCCCAGCTTCTCCATCGCCATGTACTCCTGCGTGCCCGCGAAGCCGGAGGACAGGGACTGGTAGAAGGGGTTCTCCATGATCTGCCGGGCCCGTTCGGCGTCGGCGGCGGCCAGCACGACCTCGTCGAAGGTCCGCTTCATGTCCAGCATCATGGCCTGGAGTTCACCCGGCCCGGTGACGCCCTTGACGACGCGCGGGGTGTTGTCGAGCTCGGTGAGGCCCATCGACTGCGCCAGCCGCCGGGCCGGGTCGATCGTCAGCACCACGACCTTCCGGCCCCGTTCGGCCGCCCGCAGTCCCAGCGCCGCCGCCGTGGTGGTCTTGCCGACGCCGCCGCTGCCGCAGCAGACGATGATCCGGCTCCCCGGGTCGTCCAGCAGCGCGTCCACGTCCAGTTGACGGGTGGTCAACGGTTCCGGTGACGCTGTGCCCGTCGACGTCATGCCGCCCCCTGGGTCCGCAGTTCGGCGGCGAGCCGGTAGAGGCCGCCGAGGTCGACACCGCCCGACAACTTGGGCAGCTCGTAGGTGGGGAGCCGCAGCCCCTGGATGTCTGCTCGTTGGGCGCGCTCCAGTTCGACGCGCGCGGCGTGCTCGCGGCCCTCCGCGAGCAGCGGTCCGACGAGCTTGCGCACCGTCGGTCCGGGGCCGCCGCCGTTCGCGGCCGTGCGGCGTCCGCCCAGCCCGCCCTCCGTCAGCGCGAGGGCCAGTTCCTCCTCGTGGCCGTCCTCGGCCGCCAGCAGCGCCGCCTGGTCCAGCACCGGCGGACGGACCATGTTCACGAAGACCCCGCCCACCGGCAGGTTCGCCGCGTGCAGGTCGGACACGCCGTCCACGGTCTCCTGCACCGGCATCTCCTCCAGCAGCGTCACCAGGTGCACGGCCGTCTCCGGGGACTGGATCACCCGCATGACCGCCTGCGACTGGTTGTGGATCGGCCCGACCCTGGCCAGGCCCGCCACCTCGGTGTTGATGTTGAGGAACCGGGTCACCCGGCCCGTCGGCGGGGCGTCCATGACCACCGCGTCGTAGACGCGCCGTCCGTCCGGACGGCGGCGGCGGACGGCCTCGCAGGCCTTGCCCGTCAGCAGCACGTCCCGCAGACCGGGCGCGATGGTCGTGGCGAAGTCGATGAATCCGAGCTTGCGCAGCGCCTTGCCCGCGCGGCCCAGCTTGTAGAACATCTCCAAGTACTCGAGCAGCGCCTGCTCGATGTCGATGGCCAGCGCGTACACCTCGCCGTGGCCGCGGCCGGCGGCCACCTTGCGCTCCTCGTAGGGCAGCGCGGCGATGCCGAAGAGCTCCGCGATGCCCTGGCGCTCCTCGACCTCGATGAGCAGGGTCCGGCGGCCCTCCTTCGCCAGCGCCAGCGCGAGCGCCGCCGCGACCGTGGTCTTGCCGGTGCCTCCCTTGCCGGTGACGACGTGGAGGCGGACGCCCTCCCAGTCCGGACCTGCAGGTGGAGCTGCGGGCATGAGCCGTGCCTCCCTGGCGATCGCGTCACGTCAATGCTGCCGTCCGGTCGAGCGTAACCAATGGGCATCCGGTGGACGGGCTAGAGTCCGTGTCATGACCAAGTGGGAATACGTGACGGTGCCGCTGCTGGTGCACGCGACCAAGCAGATCCTGGACACCTGGGGCGAGGACGGCTGGGAGCTCGTCCAGGTCGTTCCGGGCCCGAACAACCCCGAGCAGCTGGTGGCGTACCTGAAGCGGGAGAAGCAGTAACCATGAGCAAGGTTGAGAGCCGCCTGGCCGAGCTGGGCCTGGAACTGCCCGAGGTCGTCCCCCCGCTGGCGGCCTACGTCCCCGCCGTGCAGACCGGCGACTTCGTCTACACCTCGGGTCAGCTCCCGATGGTGGCCGGCAAGCTCGCGCTGACCGGCAAGGTCGGCGCCGAGGTCACCGCCGAGGAGGCCAAGGAGCAGGCGAGGATCTGCGCGATCAACGCGCTGGCGGCCGTCAAGTCCGTCATCGGCGACCTGGACCGCATCGAGCGCGTCGTCAAGGTCGTCGGCTTCGTCGCCTCCGCCCCCGACTTCACCGGCCAGCCGGGCGTCGTCAACGGCGCGAGCGAGCTGCTGGGCGAGGTCCTGGGCGACGCGGGCGTGCACGCCCGCAGCGCGGTCGGCGTCGCGGTGCTGCCGCTGGACGCGCCGGTCGAGGTCGAGATCCAGGTCAGGGTCCGCGCGTAACGCTCGCCGCTGAGGCGCTCACCGCGTCAGGGTGCGGTGTGATTTTCGAAGCCTGCGCCGTACGATCCGGCCATGAGTGATCGACGGAATGATCGACTCCCGCCGAGCTGGGCGGACCGGATCGCGGCGCAGGCCCGCGGCGAGCTCACCCCCGTGCAGCCGCGCCGCGCGGCGACGGTGGTGCTGCTGCGGGCGCACGGCGAGGCCGTGGAGGCCTACCTGCTGCGCCGCCGCATCTCGATGGCGTTCGCGGGCGGCGCGTACGCCTACCCCGGCGGCGCGGTGGACCCGCGCGACAGCGCGCCGGGCCTCGGCTGGGCCGGTCCGGACGCGGCGGCGTGGGGCGAGCGGCTGGGCGTGCCCGCCGACGAGGCGCGCGCGATCGTCTGCGCGGCGGTCAGGGAGACCTTCGAGGAGTCCGGCGTCCTGCTGGCCGGCCCCGACGCGGCCTCCGTCGTCGCCGACGTCTCCGGCGAGGAGTGGCGCGCGGCGCGCGCCGCGCTGGAGGCCCACGAGCTCTCCTTCGGTGAGTTCCTCGCCTCGCGCGGCCTGGTGCTGCGCAGCGATCTGCTCGGCGCGTGGTCCCGCTGGATCACCCCCGAGTTCGAGGAACGCCGCTACGACACCTGGTTCTTCGTTGCGACCGTCCCCGAGGGCCAGCGCACGGCGGAGGTCCCCGGTGAGGCGGACCGCGTCGTGTGGATCTCCCCCGAGGAGGCCGCGGCGCACCACGCGGCGGGCGAGTTCTTCATGCTGCCGCCGACCATCACCACCCTGCGCGAGCTCACCCCCTTCACCACACCGGACGCGGCGCTGGCCGCGGCGAAGGCCCGCTCGATCGACCCGATCCTGGCCCAGGCCCGCATCGAGGACGACGGCGCGATCGTGGTCAGCTGGCCCGGCCACCCGGGACTGGCCCTGCGGGGGCAGCTGTGAGCACCGTCGTGACGGAGCGGGCGACGCTGGTCCTGGCGCCGAACCCGTCCCCGATGACGCTCGAGGGCACCAACACCTGGATCCTCGCCGAGCCCGGCTCGTCCGAGGCCGTCGTCATCGACCCCGGCCCCCTGCACGAGGGCCACCTGGCCGCGGTCCTGGCCGCGGTGGAGTCCCAGGGCCGACGCGTCGCGGCGACGCTGCTGACGCACGGGCATGCGGACCACGCGGAGGGCGCGGCGCGGTTCGCTGCGCTGAGCGGCAGCGGGGTCCGCGCGCTGGACCCGGGCCTGCGGCTGGGCTCCGAGGGCGTGGCCGACGGGGACGTCCTGCAGATCGGCGGCCTGGAGCTCCGCGTCGTCGGGACGCCGGGCCACACCTCGGACTCCCTCTGCTTCACGCTTCCCGCGGAGGGCTCGCTGCTCACCGGGGACACGGTCCTCGGCCGCGGCACGACGGTGGTGGCCCACCCCGACGGCCGCCTCGGCGACTACCTCGACTCCCTCACCCGCCTCCGCGCGCTCGCGGAGACGCGCGAGGCCCGCACGATCCTTCCCGGCCACGGCCCCGTCCTGGAGGACGCCCTCGGCGCGGTCGAGTACTACCTCGCCCACCGCGAGTCCCGCCTGGCGCAGGTCGCCGCGGCGGTCGAGGCGGGGCACACGACCCCGTCGGAGGTCGTCGCCCACGTCTACGCGGACGTGGACCGTTCCCTGTGGCCTGCGGCGGAGTGGTCCGTGCGGGCGCAGCTGGAGTACCTGAGAGAAAAGAAGTAGGGGCAACACCTCAGGGGCGCGAGGAACTGCGCGACAAGCCACCGATGGGCGGATGGTCCTCATCGATCAGGGCCATCCGCACAGGTTGGTTTCTCGCGCGGTTCCTCGCGCCCCTGGACAGTGCAGCTGAACGTCAGCGCGAGCGGCGGGCGAGGCGTTCGACGTCGAGGAGGATGACGGCGCGAGCCTCGAGGCGGAGCCAGCCGCGCTGGGCGAAGTCGGCGAGGGCCTTGTTGACCGTCTCGCGGGACGCGCCCACCAGCTGGGCCAGCTCCTCCTGGGTGAGGTCGTGCACCACGTGGATGCCCTCGTCGGAGGGGACGCCGAACCGGCGGGACAGGTCCAGCAGGGCCTTGGCGACACGACCGGGGACGTCGGAGAAGACCAGGTCCGACATGACGTCGTTGGTGCGGCGCAGGCGGCGCGCGATCGCGCGCAGCAGAGCGATGGCCACCTCGGGGCGGGTCGCCAGCCACGGCTGCAGGTCGCCGTGGCCGAGGCCGAGCAGCTTGACCTCGGTCAGCGCCGAGGCGGTCGCGGTGCGCGGGCCCGGGTCGAAGAGCGACAGCTCGCCGATCATCTCGCTCGGCCCCACCACCGCGAGCATGTTCTCGCGGCCGTCGGCCGACGCCCGGTGCAGCTTCAGCTTGCCCTCGACGATGACGTAGAGCCGGTCCCCGGGGTCGCCCTCGTGGAACAGCGACTCGCCGCGGCTCAGCGTCGTCTCCGTCATGGAGGCACGCAGCTCGGCGGCCTGCTCGTCGTCCAGTGCGGTGAAGAGCGGTGCCCGCCGCAGAACGTCGTCCACTCGGTCCTCCTAGTCGGCCGTGCAGGCTTGAGGTTCGGTCCCCATCATGCCCGACCGGGAAACAGTGCGATCAATCACAACAAGTGTGTCTTACGTGTTTCCCGTTCTCCTAGCCGGGTGCCGGTCCTGAGACGGAATCGTCCACCAACCGGGACCGAACGCGGATCAATCCACGCAGGGGATGCCCCGGCCCATCTCCACCGACGCGCCCTGGAAGGGGATGCTCGACACCGCGTCGCCCGACGTGGAGCCCCCGGTGCCACTCCCGGAGCCGCCGCCGGCGGCCGTGTTCGCGCGCGCCGCGCCCACCGCGTCCGTGCCGAGCAGCACCTCGACGTGGCCCGCGGTCAGACCCGTGGACGCGGCGGGGGTGGCCGGGACGCCGAGCTTCGCCGCGATCTGCCTGGCCGCCTGGGCCGCGCTCGCGCCGGAGCCGTAGCGGATGACGGTGCGGGCGTGGGAGGGGGCGTTGCCGGTGCGTCCGGCCGTCCAGCCGGCGTCGACGAGGTCCTTCTGCTTCTGCGCGGCCAGGCCGGTGATGCCGGAGGCGTTCAGCACGTCCACCGTTGCGGGGGCGACGGGTCCGGCCGGCTGCGGTGCGGTGTCGGGGGCGGCGGGGGAGGAGCCGGCGGGGGCCGCCGCGCTCGGGTGCGGGTCGACGGAGGTGAGGCGGTGCATGATCCGCTGGATCTGCTGCTCGTCGACCAGGTTGACCGATTCGCCGTTGCGGGTGGCGAAGCCCTGGATCGGCAGGGTGTTGAAGACGACGTTCCCGCCGGTCAGGTTGGGCACCTGCTGGGCGAAGTCGAGGATGTTCCACTGCGAGTCCAGCACGACGTCCTTCTTCACCACGCCGAGCAGGCCCTGCATCTTGCCGAGGTCGTCGAAGAGGCCCTCCTGCTTCAGCTTGTACATCACCGAGGAGATGAAGGCCTGCTGACGGTGGGTCCGGTCGAGGTCGCCGTTGGTGAGGTTGTGGCGCTGGCGGACGAAGGAGAGGGCCTGGGCGGCGTCCAGGGTGTTGTAGCCGGCGTGGAAGTCGGCGCCGGAACCCTGGCCGGCCATGGCCGGATCCTTGGTGGCGTGCTTGAGGCAGACGGTGACCGGCTGGACGACCTTGGCGATGTCGTAGAAGCCGAGCAGGTTGACCTCGGCGAAGTGGTCGATGCGGACGCCCAGGAACTGCTGGACCGTGGCCAGGGTCGCCTCACGCCCGGCTTCGCGGCTCTGCTGTTCCAGCGCGGCGCCGGTCAGGCCCTGGGCCTTCAGCCTCGGCTCGATCGCGGCCTTGGCCAGGCCGTAGGCCTCCTTGACCTTGTGGTGGCCCTGGGAGCTGCCGTCGCCGTTGAGCGTCTCGACGTAGTCGTCGCGCGGGATCGAGAAGGCCTGCACCTTGCCGCCGTTCGCGGGGATGTGCAGCAGGATCAGCGTGTTGGTGTTGTAGCCGCCGATGTCGCTGGAGCCCGCGTGCAGGTCCTGCTCGACGAACTGCTTGGGCAGGTCGTTGCCGTTCATGTCCTTGCGGCTGTCCAGCCCGATCAGCAGCAGGTTGATGGAGTTGTCGAGCTTGGGCGGCGCGTGACGCTGGGTCACACCGAGCGCGTCGGAGGTGTTCAGACCGTCCGCCAGCGAGTGGTAGGTGATCCAGGAGACGCCGCTGCCGAGCAGCACCACCGCCGAGGCGGTGGCCAGGGCCGCCCGACCGGCCTTGACGAGCGGTGTCGCGGGGCGGCGTCCGACCGCGCGGTCGCCGGGGCGGTGTTCCGGCCGGTGTTCGGGGCGGACCGGGCGTCGGCCCGGAGGGCGCCCGTGCGGGCGGTCCTGGGGGCGCTCAGCCATGGTGGCTCCTTCGCGGGACAGGTACCTGGGCGGCGCGCCCGGCCGCGCGGCCGGCGAGGTGACGGGTCAGCACGCGCCGCAGCGCGGGCGCCGCGAAGGCCGCGAGCAGGGCGAAGAGCATGGCCGGGAACACCTCGACCGCGCACTTCAGCACGCCGGTGCCGAACTTGTCGCCGGCGAAGTCCGAACGGTGCAGCAGCACCTGGTCGAGGAAGGCCACGGCGGCGATCACCAGCGGCGGGCTCGGCAGGACCCACCACAGGCCGCGGCGGGTGACCAGCAGCGCCGCCCAGGCGGAGGCCAGCACCGAGCAGACCAGGAAGAACCGGCTGCCCAGCTGCGCGCCCGACACCTCGTCGACCAGCGCGCCGAGGACGGGCAGCCCCAGCAGCACCCAGCTCGCCTGCGGCCGGGCGAGCCGGCCGCCGCGTCCGGAGCCGCCGCGCTCCGGCACGGGCCGGTCACCGGGGGAGTACGACTGCCCGTGCGCCTGCCCGTGGCCGTGGCCGTCGGCCCGGCCGTCGCTCCGGCCCTGGAGCCCGCGCTGGTTCGGCGGCTGGGCGGTGCGCTCCGGCGACCTCGCCGCCTGGCGCTGCGTCGACTGCCCAGTCATGCCTCTCCTCTCACGCGGTCCTACCGCACTGCTCCCCGTCCCTCGCGCGCCTCTCGTCCGGCGGCAAAGCCCATAAACCCACTAGATCGGGCTTACCAGGTGTAACAGACGCACAGGGGACATTCACGGTTCCGCACGGCAAGCCGTCCCACGGCGGGGCGTCACGCGCCGGGCGTGCGCTCCCCAGTGCGTGCGCGTCCCTCGCGTGACTCCACGGCCAGGGCAACGAGCTCCGCCCACCACCGGTCACGGCCATGGGCGAGCAACTCCTGGGCCTCGTGGGCCGGGAGGACGCGAACCTCGACGACCGCCTCGCCGTCCTCGGGGTTGGTCGGGTCGGAGTCGACGACCACCTCGCCCCAGCCCCACAGCCAGGCCTTCTCCGGATGCGGCTGCCACGGGCGGTAGGGCACGGGGTTGTCGGTGACGCAGCGGTGGGCGCCGATCCACACCGGGGCGGCGAGCAGACGGGCGCCCGCCTCCTCGCGCAACTCCCGGGCGAGGCACTCGTCGACGCTCTCGTCCTGCTCGCGGGTGCCGCCGGGCAGGAACCAGTGGTCGCGTTCGTCGCGGCAGAGCACGACGCCGTGGGCGTCCGCTCCCTCGCCGCCGCCCGGGAGCGGCGCGAAGCCGATCAGGTGCACGTTGGTGACGAGCCGGTCCTCGGGCAGCAGGACGGAGAACTGGGCGTCGTAGCCGCCCCAGGCCCAGAACTGCGGTGCGTGCAGGCGCGGGAACCGCTGTGCCAGGGCCTCCGGACCGGCGGGGTCCGGAGCTGCCGAACCGTCAGAACGGGCAGTCGTCGATGTCATTGATCGAGACTAGCGGCTCCGCTGGCCCGTTCGGGGGAGCGCATGCGGTGCACCGGTTTGACGCACCGCTGCGGAAACGTCACTGCGGGTGCGTCGCAGGGAGGGCCGTCCACGACGCCGCGCGGGTGCCCTCCGCCGAGCGGCGGGGCCGGGGAAGCGCGGGCGTGTGCAGGGTGCTCGTCTCGGCGAGGCGCTGCCTGCGCGGCCGTCCGCCCCGCCGCTTCCTGCCGGGTGCGGGCCAGAGCAGCACGTAACAGGTCGACAGGACCACGAAACCGAGGCGGACCAGGCCCCGCGCCCGGTCGTCCGGGATGAACAGCGTCCCGCCGTAGAGCGCCAGCAGCGCGATCCAGCTCCACCAGGGCACCAGGCGTCGCTGGCCCACCGCGTCCCACAGCAGCGTGCCGAGCAGGACCGAGGCGCTGTAGTAGGTGTAGGTGCTCGGGTCGAGCAGGATCCGCGCGTTCGCGCCGAGCAGGATCACCGCCGGCCAGCGGCCGCGCCACACGGCGAGCGCGCCGAGCGCGCCACCGAGCGCGAACTGGGCCGGCCGGTCCCACGGCGGGGTGCCCGGGGTGGTCACGCCGAGCCAGCGCAGCGAGGACGCGGGCTGGTTGGGGATCGCGAACTTCGCCGCCGAGACGGAGCCCAGGTTGCCGAGGTAGAAGGGCAGCCAGGCCCCGGCGACCAGACCGCAGAAGAGCAGGAACGGCCCGCGTCGGGTGCCGCGCGGCAGCGCCAGCAGCAGCACCGCGAAGGGGACCGCCGTCGGCTTGGCGTCGACGGCCAGCGCCAGCCAGACGGCCACCGCCCAACTGCCGCCCCGTGCCAGCGAGTGCACCGCCACGGTGGTGAAGAACAGCGCCAGCACGTCGTCGAGGTGCGCGAAGCGGACCGAGACCTCGATCCACATCGGGATGAAGGCCAGCCCCGCGACGAGAATGCGCTGTTGCAGGCGACGGTGGTTGGTGCCGGTGCCCAGGTAGTGGAGGGCGGCCGTGCGGCCGACCAGGGTCAGCATCACCAACCCGAGCACGGACATCGCCGCCTCGGCGAGCAGCTGTCCGGTCGCGGGGGTGAACGGCTGGAACAGCCGGGCCGCGGCGAGGCTGACCGGTCCGATCTGCAGTTCGGGGTGCGTCGCGTAGAGCGAGAGCCCGCCGCCGGGGCGGCCGCCGAAGAGCAACTGCTCACCCTGGCGCAGGTAGTGCCAGGACACGCCGCCGTTCGGGACGACCAGCACGAACCAGAGCGCGGTCCACGCGACGAGGAGCAGGTGGTGTCTGCGCACCGGCAACCACCGCACGATGCGTCCGGTATCCGCCCGGTAGTCGGAGAGCGTCGTCTCCTCGCCGGCTCGGCTCACGTTCGTCCTTTTCGCCCGATTCGCCCGTTACCCTCCGGGGGCGCGGGTCATCTTAGGCGTTGAATGAAAGAACGATGAATGAGCAACCAGGTTCGTGCTCTTACCGAGGTCGGCCGCCCGTCTCCTCCCGTAGCAGCCGGGCGAGCTCGGTCACGGCCGCCGGGAAGCCTCCGTCCCCCGGGGTCCCGTAGCCGAGGACGAGGCCGGCGCGGTGCGGGGCCGACCGGTCGTGCCAGTGGTCGCCGAGCGTCCCGAAGGCCAGGCTGCGCGCGGCCGCCTGACGCAGCAGGTGGGACTCCGCGGGCGCGCCCCCGGGAAGGCCCAGCAGCACGTGCTGACCGGCCGCGACGCCCTCCAGGGGGTAGCCCTCCAGAGCGGAGAGCAGCAGGTCCCGGCGGCGACGGTAGCGCGAGCGGCTCGCGCGCACATGGCGGTCGTACGCGTGGGAGGTGATGAACTCCGCCAGCGTCAGCTGCCCCAGGGCCTCCGACTGGAAGTCGGTCAGGCGCTTGGCCCGCATGACCGGCTCGACCAGCCGGCCCGGCAGCACCATCCAGGCCAGGCGGACGCCCGGGGCGAGGGTCTTCGACGCCGTCCCGACGTAGACGACGCAGTCCGGGGCCGTGCCCTGGAGCGCACCGACGGGCTGGCGGTCGTACCGGAACTCGCCGTCGTAGTCGTCCTCGACGACCACCGTGGCGGCCGCCCGGGCCCAGGAGACCAGCGCGCGGCGCCGGTCCGGATGGAGGGTGACGCCGGTCGGGTACTGGTGCGCGGGGGTGACGACCGCCGCGGCGACGCCGGAGGACGGCAGGGCGGCGGGTTCCGCACCGCGGGGGTCCACCGGAAGCGGGACCACGTCCCGGCCCGCGAAGCGGACGGCCTCGCGGTGGAAGGGCAGCCCCGGGTCCTCCAGGGCGAAGGCGCCCTCCGGCAGGACCCGGGCGAGCAGGGTGAGGGCCTGGACGTAGCCGGCGGTGACGACGATGCGGCCGGGCGCGGCGTCCACGCCGCGAGCGCGGCCCAGGTAGTCGGCGAGCGCGGCCCGCAGCTCCGGACGGCCCCGGCTGTCGCCATAGGCGAAGGCGGCGGACGGGGCCTCGCCGAGTGCGCGGCGGGAGGCGCGGAGCCAGGCCGAGACCGGGAAGGAGCCGACGTCGGGGGTGCCGGGCCGCAGATCGTGCCGCGGCGGTCGTGGCGCGCCGCGGGTCGCCCGCCCCCCCGGGC
>NZ_BBPP01000020.1:32376-73075 GCF_000787835.1 Streptacidiphilus melanogenes | reverse complement strand
TCGGGGCGGTGGCGGTGGGCGCGCGCGGGTCGCCCGCCGCTCGGGGCGGGCGACGTCCGCGACGCGGGTGCCCGAGCCGTGACGGGCGATCAGATAGCCCTCGGCGGTCAGCTGGTCGTAGGCGGCGCTGACCGTCCCCCGGGAGACGCCGAGCTCGGCGGCGAGGACGCGGGTGGCCGGCAGCTGCGCGCCGGAGGAGAGGCGTCCGCCGCGGATCGCGTCGCGCAGCGACCGCTCCAGCGCGGCGCGCACCCCCTCGCCGGAGGCCCGCCCCGCGGTCAGGTCGAGGTGGAGGTCGACACCGAAAGTGGACCATTCATCTGCCATGGAAATGGACCTTATCGTGGGTCCACTGCTGGACCAGACTGATGGGCATGACGACGAACACGAACACCGCAGCCAAGAACGACAACCCTCAGATCGCCGTCCGCATCGCGGCGGACAAGCTCGCCCCCGCCGCGATGCGCGCGATGGTCGCCCTCGACAAGGCCACCGCCGGAAGCGACCTGGAGGCCGGGCTCAAGGAGCTCGTCCGCGCCCGTGCCTCGCAGATCAACGGCTGCGCCTACTGCGTCGACACCCACAGCGCCGACGCGCTGGCCGGCGGCGAGGACCAGCGGCGGCTCCTGCTGCTGCCGGTCTGGCGGGAGACCGGTCTCTTCTCCCGCCGCGAGCGCGCCGCCCTCGCGCTCACCGAGGCGGTGACCCGCCTCTCGGACGGTCCGGTGGGCGACGAGGTGTGGGCGGCCGCGGCCGAGGAGTTCGAGGAGACCGAGCTCGCCGAGCTGGTGTGGCTGATCACCACCATCAACGCCTGGAACCGCGTCAGCGTGGCGGCCCAGGCCTGGCCCGTCAACGAGTGAGGGCGACCTCGACGATCTTGACGATCACCAGCACCATCGCGACGAGCAGGTAGCCGCGGAGGGCGCTCATGCCGATCTTGCGGCCGGTGGCCATGACGGGCCGGGTGAGCGTCTCCAGCGGCGGCATCCGCCAGCTGTCCCGGCCCGTGCGGTCGAGCTCGTCCTCCACCGTGGCCGTGCGGCGCTTGGTGAAGGCCGCGTACCCGGCGGCGAGGACGCCCGCGACACCGCAGGCGGCCATGATGTCGACGATCGCGCCCGCGCTGATGTCCGGGAACAGCACCGAGGCCGTCAGCACGACCGACAGTGTGACCAGCACCCCGACGACGGCCGCCGTGAAGGCGTTCGTCTTCGGGCCGTTCACCCACGGGCCCAGCACCTGACGGTCGTTGCAGAGCAGCAGCAGGAACACCGTGGCCGAGGGGAGCAGCACGCCCGCGAGCGTCTGCACGCCCTCGGTCAGCAGGCCGAGCGGCGAGCCGGGGACCAGCACGACCGCGGCCGCGAGGCCCACGATGCCCGCGTAGACGGCGTAGAAGCCCTTCGCGCCCTTGAGGCCGCGGTGCAGCGAGTGCTTGATGCCGAAGACGTCGCCGATGGCGTAGGCCGTGGAGAGCGAGACCGCGAACGCGCCGATGACCGAGGCGTCCAGCAGCGCGACGGCGAACAGCACCCCGGCGACCCTGCCCGCGTGGGCCTCGATGCCGTGGGCGAGGCCCGCCGCGTCGGTGAAGCCGCCGGAGCCCGAGGTGCCGGCGAAGGCGGCCGCGGTGGCGCCCATCAGTGCGGCGGCGCCGAGGACGACGACCACGATGCCGAGCCACAGGTCGGCCTTCTCGTACGTCATGAACCGCGGGGTGATCCGCTTGTCGATGACGTAGCTCTGCTGGAAGAACAGCTGCCACGGCGCGACGGTCGTGCCGACGATGCCGATGACCAGCAGCATCACGCCGGCGAGCTGCCCCTGACCGCCCGGCAGGTTCGGCACTGCGAAGTCGTGGACCATCTGTGAGGTCCTGGGGTGGGACAGGAAGTAGACCGGCACCAGCAGCAGCGAGCCCGCGCACAGCGCGACCGCGATCCGCTCGAACCGCTGGAAGGAGCCGGTGAACGCGGAGGCGATGATGACCGCGGCGGCCAGGACCACGGCTGCGGCCCTGGGCAGGCCCAGGTAGCCGGCGGCCAGCGTGATGCCGATGAACTCCGTCACCAGTGTGAGCGCGTTGAGGACGAACAGGTCGACGACGCTGAACGCGCCCCAGAACCTGCCGAAGCGCTCCAGGATCAGCCGGGCGTGGCCGACTCCGGTGACGGCGCCGAGGCGCAGCACCATCTCCTGGTTGACGTAGAGCACGGGGACGAGCAGCAGCAGCGTCCACAGCAGCTGGGTGCCGTAGTTCTGCCCGGCCTGGCCGTAGGTGGCGAAGGCGCCGGCGTCGTTGTCGCCGACCATGACGATCAGTCCGGGGCCGACGATGGCGAGCAGCGTCTTGAGCTTGGCGGACAGGCCGGTGCGGGCACCGTGTTCCTCCAGCCTGATCGTGCCGAGCGCGCCGCGGATGTCGCCCAGGTGCGCGTCGTCGAGCACCGCCGAGCGGGTGGCGCCGGTGACCTGGGGGTCGAGCGTGGTGGTCATGAGAATCCCTCCCTGGGGCGCCACGGGCGGGCCGTGGGCCGGTCGGAGGGCATGCAGCAGCCGGCCGCCCCGCGCGCGTCGGCGCACGCAGGCGGAGCGCCTCGACGGGCGCAGGGGCAGGTGGTTACCGCATGCCGAAAGAAGACGAGGTCAAGCGGGTTTCGTGGGGTCGTTTCCGACCCGGACTACTGCAGTCCACTGCTTCTCGCCTCCCTCCGGTCATGACGCGTCAGTCGCGTCGCAGCGGCAGGGGGCACACCGGACCCGGACCGTCGGAACCGGTCCGGTACACCCCAACTCGTCAGAGCTTTGGCACTCCACGGCGTAGCGCTGCGCGCAGCCACTTGGCCTCAACCCTTAGGTCGGGAGGAGGTGTCCTGATCCGGAGCGTCTCTCGACGGTTGGGATCAGTGGCCTGTGTCCGTGGAGACGCCTCACCGAACGAGGTGTCTCATCTCAACAACCCGTCCAGGTTCGCCCCGCTCTGAGAACTCTGTCAAATCCGTTTACGCGTTCCTGACGCGTCAGTCCGCCCCCAGCGAGTCCCGGAGAGCCCGCGCGTCCGCAGCCTCCGGGACGTCCAACTGCTCGTAGAGCTCCGCGGCCCGGCCGGCGTGCTCGCGCGCCTCACCCAGCCGCGCGAGGCGCTGCTCCGCGCGGGCGAGGCCTTCGTGGGCGCGGGCGCGTTCGGGGCGGCTGCGCGACTCGGCGGCCAGCAGCAGCGCGGCCGTGTGCTCCGCCACCGCCCGGTCCGGGGTGTCCGCCGCGAGCGCCGCCTCACCCAGGCCGTTGCGCGCGGCGGCCTCGCCCAGCCGGTTGCCCAGCGTGCGGTGCAGCGCGAGGGCGGCGTCGAAGGCGTCGTGGGCCTCGTGGCACAGGTCCGAGCGCTCCAGCACCTGGCCGAGGTTCCCCAGCAGGTGTGCCTCGCCGACCTTGTTGCCGGTGGCGCGGGCCAGCGCCTCGTCGTAGCAGGCCCGTGCCTGCTGCAGCTCTCGGAGCCGGAACGCAACGTTGCCAAAGGTGTTGAGTGCCCGTGAGCGATCGTAGGCGCCGCCGTTCGGCAGACCGTCGGCTCAGCCGGTCTTGGCCGCCTTCGCGGCCTTCGCCGCCGCCTTCATCTCCTGCTTGTGGGAGCGGACCTTCTCCAGGGACGCCGGGCCGGTGATGTCCGCGACCGAGCGGAAGCTGTCCTTCTCGCCGTAGGCGCCGGCCGCCTCACGCCAGCCCTTGGGCTGGACGCCGAACTGCTTCCCGAGCAGCGCGAGGAAGATCTGCGCCTTCTGGCGACCGTAGCCCGGCAGGTCCTCCAGCCGGTCGAGCAGTTCCGTCCCGCTGGAGACGTCCCGCCACAGCGCCTCGGCGTCGCCGTCGTAGTGGGCGTCGAGGTAGGCGCACAGCTGCTGGATGCGCTTGGCCATCGAGCCCGGGTAGCGGTGGACGGCCGGCTTCTCTGCGCACAGCGCCGCGAAGGCCTCGGGGTCGTAGTCGGCGATCGCGTGCGCGTCCAGGTCGTCCCCGCCCAGGCGTTGCAGGAGCGTGTAGGGGCCGGTGAAGGCCCACTCCATGGGCACCTGCTGGTCGAGCAGCATCCCGATCAGCGCGGCCAGGGGGCTGCGGCTGAGCAGGGCGTCCGCGTCCGGGTTCTGGGCGAGGTGGAGGTCGGTCGCTACGGCGCTCTCCTTACGGTCCTGGGCACGCTCCTGGGCCCACGGACCCATGTGCCCACACAGGTGCCATTTTCCGTGTGCCCGCCCTTCGACGCCCGGCGAAACGCCGCGCTGCGCGCAGCCCGCGGATCGTCGGGCGTCGAAGAGCCCTGCGGAGCTCAGAGCCCGACCGCGCCGTCGATGCGTTCGCGCAGCAGATCGGCGTGGCCGTTGTGGCGGGCGTACTCCTCGACCATGTGGATCAGCACCCAGCGCAGCGAGACCGGGCCGCGCCACGAGTCCTCGCCGCTGACGTCCAGGTCGGGCGCGGCGGCGGTGAAGGACTCGGCGAACGCGACCTCCTCGTGCCAGCCCGCCCAGGCGGCCGCGACCTGAGCCGGATCGCCCGTCGCGGCGTCGAAGTCGGCGTCGGGCCGCTCCGGCGTGGCGTAGCGGTCCGGGGCGTCCTGTCCGGCCAGGACGCGCCGGAACCAGCGCCGTTCGACGTCGGCGAGGTGCCGGACCAGGCCGAGCAGCGACAGTGTCGACGGCGGCACCGAACGCGTGGCCAGCTCGGCTCCGAGGCCGGCGCACTTGGCCTCCAGCGTCGCCCGCTGGGCGCCCAGCACGCCGATCAGCACCTCCCGCTCGTGCCCGACGGCCGGCGTAGCGAACCGGGGGTCGCTCTCCGCGCCCTTGAACAGTTCGGCCCGCCTGCGGGGCTGGCTCATCGCTCGACATCCCTTCGCCCGGTGTTCCCGTGCCTCGGTGCACCCCTGCTCCCGTGCCCTCGGGGTCGCACCCCTAACCACCCCGAAGCCGCCCGGCTCCGCCGCGGTCAAGATTCGGTAATGATTTTCATCCCACACCCGTTCGGGCTAGAGTATGAAAACCGTTTCCATTTAATCTGGAGGCGCCAGCTCCGGCCACGTCTGCCCTGGGGGTCACCACCATGCGCTCGTCCGTCCCGTCCCGTTCGGTCACCCGCCGCGTGTCCCGTGCGGTGTCGTCCGGTGCGGTGATCGCCCTGGTGGCGACGGTCAGCGCGTGCGCGACGACGGCTCCGCCCGGCTCCCGCCCGGCCACCGCCTCCGGCGTGGCGGCGGACCACGGCAGGGTGATCCAGGTGGTGGCGGCGGAGAACTTCTGGGGTTCGATAGCCACCCAGCTGGGCGGCTCGCATGCGCACGTGACCAGCATCATCAGCAACCCGGACACCGACCCGCACTCCTACGAGCCGACCGCCGCCGACGCGCGCACGGTCACCGGCGCGCAGTACGTGATCGTCAACGGCATCGGCTACGACGCCTGGGCGGACAAGCTGCTGGGGACCAACCCTGGCAGCGGCCGCAGCGAGCTCAAGGTCGGCGACCTGGTGGGCGTCCAGCCGGGCGGCAATCCGCACCGCTGGTACTCGCCGGACAACGTGCACCAGGTGATCGAGAAGATCACCGCCGACTACAAGAGGATCGACCCGGCCGACGCCGCCTACTTCGACCTGCAGAAGCAGACCTTCGAGACGCGGACCCTGGCGCGGTACGACCAGCTGGTCGCCGACATCAGGGCGAAGTACGCCGGCACCCCGATCGGCGCCTCGGAGTCCATCGTCACCCCGCTCGCCGAGGGCCTGGGCCTGAGGATGATGACGCCGGAGACGTTCCTGGACGCGATGAGCGAGGGCACCGACCCGACCGCCGCCGACAAGGCGACCATCGACCAGCAGATCAAGAGCAAGCAGATCAAGGTCTACGTCTACAACAGCCAGAACTCCACCCCCGACGTAGTCGCCCAGGTGAAGCTGGCCAGGTCCGAGGGCATCCCCGTCACCACCGTGACGGAGACCCTCGCGCCCGTGGGCGCGACCTTCGAGCAGTGGCAGACGGCCCAGCTCCAGGGCATCGAGCAGGCCCTCCACCAGGCCACCGGGAAGTGAGGACGCACGTGAACCCTGTCGTGGCGGCCGAGCCGCAGCACAACGCGGAGCAGCAGGATCCCGCCTCCGCCCCCCTGCCCGAGTCGGGCGCCGGGGCGGACCTCGAGACGAGCGGTCAGGCGGCGCCCGTGCTGCGCCTGCGCGGCGCGGCGGTGCGCGTCGGCGGCCGTACGCTCTGGTCCGGCGTCGACCTCGAGGTCCGGGCCGGGGAGTTCGTCGCCGTGCTCGGCCCGAACGGCGTCGGCAAGTCGACGCTGGTCAAGGTGCTGCTCGGGATCGTGCCCGCGGCCGAGGGCGAGATACGCGTGCTGGGCCGACGCCCCGGCGAGGCCGGCAGCCGCGTCGGCTACCTGCCGCAGCGCCGCAGCTTCGACCCGGACCTGCGCATCCGCGGCGTCGACGTAGTCAGGATGGGCCTGGACGGGGACCGCTGGGGCGTGCCGCTGCCCTGGTCGCGCAACCGGCGCGAGCAGGAGCAGCGCGTCGACGAGGTGATCGAGCTGGTCGGTGCGTCGGCGTACGCCCACCGGCCGATCGGACAGTGCTCGGGAGGCGAGCAGCAGCGGTTGCTGATCGCCCAGGCGCTGGTCCGCCGCCCCGAGGTGCTGCTGCTGGACGAGCCGCTGGACAGCCTGGACCTGCCCAACCAGAGCGCGGTCGCCGCGCTCATCGGCCGGATCTGCCACCGGGAGAACGTCGCGGTCGTCATGGTCGCCCACGACGTCAACCCGATCCTGCACCACCTCGACCGCGTCGTGTACATCGCGGAGGGCGGCGCGGTGTGCGGTCCGCCGAGCGAGGTCGTCAACTCGGAGACGCTGACCCGCCTCTACCGCACCCCGGTGGAGGTTCTCTCCACGCAGGACGGCCGCCTCGTCGTGGTCGGCCAGCCCGAGGCGCCCGCCGTCCACACCGACCGTCACACCGGCCACCACCATCACGGTCACGGCGACCGTCGCGCGGGGTGAGCTGAGATGGGGACACCGGTCTTCTCCTGGAACCTGCTCTACGACTTCCAGCTGATGTGGTCCTACCCGTTCATGGTCAACGCCTTCCGCGCGGGTGCGATCGTCGCCGTCGTCGCGGGCGCCGTCGGCTGGTTCATGGTGCTGCGGCGGCAGACCTTTGCCGGGCACACGCTCTCCGTCGTCGCCTTCCCCGGCGCGGCGCTGGCCACGCTGGCCGGATTCAGCCTGAGCCTCGGCTACTTCGGCTTCTGCGTCGCCGCCGGGCTGGTGCTGGCCCTGATGCGGCGCGGCCGCGAGCCCGGAGGCTCGGAGGAGTCGGCCGCCACCGGGGTCGTGCAGGCGTTCCTGCTGGCCTGCGGCTACCTGTTCATGGCCCTCTACAAGGGCCTGCTGGAGGGACCGCAGGCGTTGCTCTTCGGCAGCTTCCTCGGGATCACCTCCGGGCAGGTCGCCACGCTCGCCGTCGCCGGGCTCGCGGTCCTGCTGGCGCTGACGGTGCTGGGCCGCCCGCTGCTGTTCGCCTCCGTCGACCCGCAGGTCGCGGCGGCCCGCGGGGTGCCCGTGCGCGCTCTGTCCGTCACCTTCCTGGTGCTGCTGGGCGTGGCCACGGCGGAGGCCGCGCAGATCACCGGCGCGCTGCTGGTCTTCGCGCTGATGGTGCTGCCCGCCGCGACGGCGCAGGTGCTGACGGCCCGTCCGGGCCTGAGCCTGCTGCTGACCGTGGTCCTCGGCTTCGCCGTCACCTGGGCAGGCCTGGTCGCCGCCTTCTACTGGCCCTACCCGCTCGGATTCTTCGTGACCTCGTTCGCCTTCGGGCTCTTCCTGCTCGCCCACGTCGCGCGCTCCACGGCGCGAGCGTTGGAGCGCCGTCGTGACGCCTCGGGCGCCGCCCTCGCCGGGGGCGCGGCATGAGCGTCCTCCTCGCCTCGGCACCGTCCGCGGCGCCGGCGTCGGCCTGGTCCCAGCCGTTCTTCCACCACGCGCTGCTGGCGGGCACGTTCATCGCGCTCGCGGCCGGACTCGTCGGCTACTTCCTGGTGCTGCGGGCGCAGATCTTCACCGGCGACGCGCTCAGCCACGTCGCGTTCACCGGCGCGATGGCCGCGCTGGCGGGCGGCTACGACCTGCGCCTGGGGCTCTTCGTCTCCTGCGTCCTGGTCGGGCTGCTGCTGGCCGGGGTCGGCCGCCGCGGCAAGGCGGACGACGTCGTCATCGGCAGCGCCTTCGCCTGGGTGCTCGGCCTCGGGTCGTTCTTCCTCACCCTCTACACGACCTCTGCCAGCGGCAACGGCAACGGCGGGGCCGGCACCTCGGTGCTGTTCGGCTCCGTCTTCGGCCTGGACGGCGGCCAGACCCTGGTCGCGGTGCTGATCGCGCTCGCGGTCTCGCTCGCCGTCCTGCTGATCGCCCGGCCGCTGCTCTTCGCCACCCTCGACGAGAACGTCGCCGCCGCGCGCGGGGTCCCCGTCAGGGCCCTCGGCCTGGGCTTCCTCGCCCTCGTCGGCGTCACCGCGGGCGAGGCGACGCAGGCCGTCGGATCCCTGCTGCTGCTCGGCCTCCTCGCCGCCCCGGCGGGCACGGCGATCCGCCTCACCGACCGCCCCTTCCGCGGCCTCGCCCTCGCCGCGGGCCTCGCGGTGGGCGAGATGTGGGCCGGTCTGGCCGTCGCGGCCTGGATCCCGCAGTGCCCGCCGAGTTTCGCCATCATGACCGCGGCCACCGCCGCCTACGCGGCCACGTGGCTGCGCCCGCGGCGGGACCGGCACACCTCCGGCCTGGCGACCGCCGAGAGCTGACCACGTCGGACGGCGGCCGAGCCCGCCCACCGGCGGCCGGACACGACCACGGCGTTGCAGGGCACGACCACGGCGTTGCCGGGCACGACCACGGCGTTGCCGGGCACGACCGGCCGCATCGCGCCCGCTTCGTGCGGGCCGGGCGGGGCCGGTCGTGCGTTCGGCGCGCGACGCCGCCTGCGCGGCAGCACAGCGGCTGGAGCCGGCCGTGCCATCACTTCGTCCCGGCGACGGCCTCCGAGGTTTCGTAGCGGACCGCGTTCCCGGCCCAGTCGGCGAACTGCTCCAGGCGGTCGAGCACCTCGGCCCGGGTGTCCCCGGTGACCAGACAGCTCGCGACGGCGTCGATGCTGGACCCGGCGCCGTACAGGCGGTCCCTGGCACGGACCGAGACCGATGCCTCCACCATCCACCCCTGGTCGAAGTGGCCGTCCGGTTGCGAGGCTGCGAGAACGGTTCCCGTGTGCGGCGGTATCAGGGCCCATCCGGCGCACTGCCGCGGTCGGGCAGGAGGGGTGGGCTCCTCCTGCCCGAGGACGGCCAGCCGGACGTACCGGCGCATCAGATGGACGTCGAAGGCCGCGCGGACCGCCGGGCCGATCTTGCCGCCCCCCTGGCGGGCGGCGATCTCGTTCATCAGCAGCGTGCCGTCCGGCGTCCGCCACAGCTCGGCGTGGAAGATCGCGAGTTCGGTGGAGGGCAGGCCCTCCAGGCTGCGCCTGACCAGGTCCCGGCAGTCCGCGACGGCCGGGTCGTCCGGGTCGAGCATCGCGCTGAAGGTGGGGCGGCGCTCGTGGAAGCCCAGCAGCGAGGTGATGGTCGACGGCCAGGCGATCTCCATCTCCCCCGCGTTGTAGAGGCCGTCGACGTGCAGCATCTCGCCCTCGACGAAGGACTCCACCATCCAGGTCGAGATGTCGGAGAGCGGCAGTGACCAGCACTCGGTGAGCCACCGGTGGACGTCGTCCTCGTCCCTCAGGACGGCGACCGCGCGGGATCCCGTGCCCAGACGGGGCTTCACCACGACCGGGAAGCCGTGCTCGCCGACGAAGCCCGCGAGGTCGGCCGCGGTGCGCAGCGGCGCGTAGGCGGTCGCCGGAACGCCCGCGTCCCGCCAGTGGTCCTTCATCACGACCTTGTCGCGGAAGGCCAGGGCCCCGGCATAGTCCTGTCCGGGGAGCCCGAGCACCTCGCGCAGGCGTCCCGCGCGCATCAGGTCGTACTCGGAAAGGGCGATGATCAGGTCGTAGGGGCGCTCCCGGTACATCTCGACGGCGGCCTGTTCCACCAGACCGGAGGAGTCGTAGTCCTCGATCACGACCACCCCCTCGGGCGCCGGCCGCCCCCCGAGGGCGCCCGGGCCGGTGATCATCCGGATGTCGATGTCAGGGCCGAGCCACTCCCCGTAGGGCATGTGGATCAACGGGGGGCGGTTCAGTACCAGGATGCTCGTCATGGTGATCACCTCACTGGATCAGGAGTTGCTGGTGAGCGGCGGTTCCGGCAGCCGCGAGCGGGCGGCCCAGGCGGCCACGGGAGGGACGGCCAGGCCGGTGACGGCCAGCCCGATCCCGAGAACGATCCATCCGGGCCGGCCCCACTCCAGACAGAGCGTGGTCAGCACCAGTGGCGAGGCCGAACGGGCCAGGCCGGCCGCAAGGTTGAACACGCCTTGGTACTGCCCCTGGGCGTGGTCCCGGGCCAGGCCGTAGCCGAGCTCGAAGGTGCCTGCGGCGAACCAGAGTTCACCGACGGAGTGCACCAGCACGCCCCCGGCGAGCAACGGCAGGGCAACCGCTGCGGGCGTCCCGGCGGCGAGCGCGATGGCGGTGCAGCTGACCAGGAAGACCACGGCCGAGCGTCGCGTCACGCGGCCCGCGCTGGTCACGTCGACGACGCCGCGCGCCGCCCGGACCTGGAAGAGCACGATCACGGCCGTGTTCCCCACCAGCAGCAGGGACAGCGACCAGCGCGGGGCGCCGGTCTCCTGCACCACCCACAGCGGCAGGGCGACGGACATGACGTCGTACTGGAAGGCCAGAACGCCGCTGAGGGCGGCGACGGCCAGGTACGGCCGGTCCCGCAGGGCTTCGGCCCGGCTCGCCTGCGGCGGCGCCTGACGCGGAGGCACCCGCGGCAACCAGAGCAGGATGACCGCGGCGAGCAGGAAGGTGAGGCCGTTGCCCAGGACCAGCAGGACGTAGTCGTGCCGGGAGTTCGCCTGCAGGGCGAACCCCGCGGCCGCGACCCCGACGGCCGTGCCGGCGTTGATCACCGAGCGGAGGTAGGCCCGGGTGCTGGTGCGTCGTGCGGGCGTGGCGATGTAGGCGATCAGCGCCCCGCCCACGGCCGTGCCGCCGCGCTGTCCGACCGCGGCGACGACGACCACCGCCAGGAAGGCCGGGAACCCGTGCACCAGGGGGAAGAGCATCATCGCGGCGGCCTGGACCAACTGCAGTGCGATGAAGACCTCACGCGCCCCCAGGCGGTCCGCCAGATGGCCCAGCGGCACGCCCGCGAAGACGCCGACGACGGCGCACACGGCGAGCCCCTCGCCCACCTCGGTCGTGGACAGCTGCACGACCCGTGTGAAGAAGAGCATGCTGCTGGCCAGGTAGAAGCCGTTCCCCACCATGTTGACCAAGGTCGCCGCGGCGAGCACGCGCGCCGAGCGATCGGACGGCAGCAGCCGGCCCAGCAGCGAGGTCGCCGCCACGTCCGGAGCCGGATCCGTGACGCCCGTCGGTGCCGTCATCGGGTCGCCCCCGGTGCCTGGACGGCCGCCGGGGCCTCTTCGACGGCGCCCACGCGCAGGTGCAGGGCCGCCTCGGCCGACCTCTCCTGGGCGTCGAGCGCTCCGATGTCCGGCGCGTCGACGATGTAGGTGACGGCGCGGTCCTGATTGCTGGTCAGCCGGCCGAGCAGAGCGCCGCGCGGCTTGATCACGGTGATCGCCCGCAGTGTCCCCGGCTCCGACCGGTCGGCCGGCCCCGGTATCCGGCGCACACCCTCCTCGGCGAGCCAGACCGGGGTCGGTGCGCCCTCCGCGACGTCGAGGCCTTCGAGCACACCCGGCCGGTGGCGCACGTACACCTGCCGCGCCCAACGTCGTGGCGCAGGCATGGTCACCGGCTGTCCGACGGCCAGCGCGACGACGGCGTCCTCCAGCGAAGCGCCGGTCGCCAGGCGGTACAGCGCCGGGATGCTCCCTCCCGGGCAGCGTCCGTTGACCTCGGTGAGGACGACCCTCCCGGTGTCGGTCACCCGGTACTCGGCGTGGATGATCCCGTCACGCACGTCGAGTCGGCGCAGCACCTGACGGTTGGCCTCCAGCAGCGCGTCACCGAGCGGCGCGGAGACGTCCGCGGGCACCGTGTGGGCGACTTCGACGAAGCCGCCGTCCGTCTCCTCGGTGGTCCGCTTCCCGGTGATCCCGGAGAAGACCACGTCGCCGCCGCGCACGAGGGACTCGACCGAGAACTCGGGGCCGTACACGCGCTCCTCCAGCAGGAGCGGCTCGTCGTCCGGGTAGGCGGTGAGGGCTTGGCGCAGTCCGTCCCGGTCGGCGAGCGCGACAACGCCCGAACTGGCGGACCGGCCCGTGGGCTTGAGCACCGCCGGGAAACCGTCCCAGTGGCTCGCCGCACCGCGGTCCCCCGGAGGGAGGACCGTGTGGCGCGGGCTCCAGGCGGCCAGGTAGCCGCGCTGCAGGGACTTGTCGCGGCAGGCCCGACTCGCGCGCAGGCCGATGCCGGGCGTCTCGAGGAGGTCGGCGGCGAGGCCCACCGGCTCGACCCAGTCCTCGCGCAGCGCGCAGATCCCGACGACTTCGTACGCGCGGGCCCAGTCCCGGACGACGGCCAGCAGCGCGGAGGTCTCCCCGGCGTCGACCCACGCCAGCGCGTCCGGCCCGGAGTCGCCGGTGAGCAGTGCGGAGTCGGCATAGCGCGCAGCCGGCGTCTCCACGGCCAGAACGCGCAGGCCGCGAGCGCGTGCGGCGTGCAGGAAGTCGGGGTTCCAGCTCAGGGCCGCTGCACCGCAGAAGATGACGGCGTCGCTCATGTGGTGGTCCTGTCCTCTCAGCGTCCGAACGCCCAGCCGCCGTTCACGTGCAACACCTGGCCGGTGACGAACGAGGCCTCGGCGGAGGCGAGATAGCGGGTGGCGGCGACGACGTCGTCGGTGTGGCCGGCGCGGCCGACGGGGGTCTGCGCGACGATCGACCGGATCCGCTCCTCGGGCCAGTCACCGGTGAAGCCGGTGTCCGCGACGAAGCCGGGGGCGATCGCGTTGGCGGTGATCCCGGACGGCCCGAGTCCGCGGGCCTGGGAGTAGGTCAGCCCGATCAGTCCCGCCTTGGCGGCGGCGTAGGCGAGGGCGGCGCTGCCGCTCCCGCCGGTGACCGCGGCGATGGAGCTGATGTTGACGATCCGGCCGCCGGGGCTCGCCAGCATCGGCATCAACGCCTGGCTGACCAGGAACGCGCCCTTCAGATTGGCGTCGACGACGGCGTCCCACGCCTCCTCCGCCTGCGGCAGGGGCGTCGTCGGCGAGACCGCCTTGAGGAAGCCCGCGCAGTTGACCAGCACGTCGACCCGCCCGTGCTGCTCGCGGAGGTGGTCGGCCAGACGCTCCACATCGGCCCGCACGCCGACGTCGGCGGTCACGCCCGCGACGCCGGTCTCCGCGCTCATGGCCGCCACCCGCTCGGGGTCGCGTCCCACGACGACCACGGTGGCGGTCCGGGCGAAGTCGGCGGCGACGGATCGTCCGATGCCGCTGGTTCCGCCGGTGACGACCACGACCTGACGGTCCTGTGCCTGCTCAACCATGATGTGCTCCTTCGTCCTCGTCCTGCGTGGGCTCGGCGCGCCGGCCCCACGAGCGGTTGTCGCCCCCGGCCGGCGACAGGACGTCCACGAGCCGGGGATCGGGGTTGTAGGCCGCCGCCAGCGTGGCCGCCGTGCGCCGCACCTCCGCCGCCAGCGGTCGGTCGACCAGCAGCGGAGGGCTGATGTCGTGCAGTCTGGCCCAGACGGTGCCCTCGGCGGGTGACGCGGCGAGGTGGTGTCCGAGCTGGGTGGCCGCCAGGGCCAACGAGGCGGTCGCCAGCTGGGCGTACCGGATCACCTCGGTGCCCACCACGGCGCCGTTCAGGGCCATCGGCACGTGGTCCTGGTTGCCCATGTTGGTCGGAAGGGCCGTCAGCCCGGACGGGTAGGCGAGCTGGCGCGCCTTCGCCACCATGGACGAGGCGGCGATCTGCACCCCCGCCAGACCGCTGTGGGGTCCGGGCGTCCAGGTGAGCATCGGCGTCAGGCCGCCGTTGTGCCGGGGATCGACGAGCAGCGCCAGCTGCCGCTCGGCCAGGAAGGCGAGTTGCTGGGCGCAGAGCGCGAGCATGTCGCTGGCGAAGGAGACCGGCATGGCGTGGAAGTTGCCGCCGTGCAGCACGCGTTGGCCGACGGTCACCGGGTTGTCGGTGACCCCGGCGGCCTCGGCGGTCAGCACCTGTTCCTGCAGGTCGAGTTGGTCGAGCACGGCGCCGATCACCTGAGGGGCGCATCGCAGCGAGTACGGCTCCTGCAGCGGTCGGCCGTCGGCCGGGTGCTGCGCCGCGGGGAGCTCGTCCCTGATCCACTCCGCGGCCTGCCACTGGCCCTTCTGGTTGCGGACCAGTTGCAGGGCGTCGTCGTAGGCCTCGGGGTTGCAGCCGAGCAGTGCGGCGACCCTGCCGGTGACGGCGGCCAGGGAGCGGGCGACCGCGCCCAGCCGCTGGTGGTTGAGGATGGCGACGGCCAGCGAGGCGCTGCTGCCGTTGACGAAGGCGAGTGCGGTGCGTGCGGTCCAGCGGACCGGTGCGGATCCCGCCGACCGCAGTGCCTCGGCTGCCGGGCGGACGGTGCCGTCGGGCGCCCAGGCCTCGCCGTCACCGGCCAGGGCGAGCGCCGCGTGGGCGAGCGGGACCAGGTCGCCGCTGGCGCTGAGGCTTCCCTCGCTGGGCACGAGCGGGACGAAGCCGCTGTCGTACAGCTCGGCGAGCCGCGTCCAGTCGGCGACGGGGACGGCCGAGTGCCCCTGTCGCATCCCGACGAGCCGGAGCCAGTACATGAGGCGGGTCTCGGACGCCCCCAGCGGGGCGCCCTGGCCGACGCAGAGGTGGTGGATCAGGCGGATCCCCTGGGCTTCGGCGTCGCCGTCGGTGCCGTAGGCGACCAGCGGGCCGAAGCCGCGCGAGATCCCGTACACCTCGCCGCCGGTCGCCAGCCGTCCGTCGAGGGCCTGGCGGCTGGCGACCATGCGGTTGCGGTCACCGCTGGTCAGGCGCAGCGGATCGCCGTGGAAGGCGTTGGTGAGCAGGGCGGTGAGCCCGCTCTGGCGTGCTGTCATGTCGTCACCCCCTCAGATGAGTTGTTCGATCAGCCGACCGGCCGACACGAGGACGTCCTCGGCTCCGCCCCGGGCGACGAGTTGAACGCCGAGAGGGGAACCGTCGGATGCGTGCGCCACGGGCAGCGCCAGCGCGGGGAGTCCGGCAAAGCTGATCCCGATGGTGAATCCCGGGCTGCCGACGGGAACCGTCGACGGGCGGTCGTCGGGCTGCACCCGGTCCGCCAGATGCGGATCGAGCGGCAGCAGCAGGACGTCGGGGCCGTGGGCGAACTGCTCGTCGGCTGCGGCGCGGGCCCGGCGCTGCCGGTCGAGCAGTCGGCGGAGCCGGGCGTCGGTGATCCGGCTGCCGCGTTCCAGCGCGGCACGGGTCGACGGCTGGTACGTCTCGGTCCCGCGCGCGGCGTGGGCGTCCCAGGCCTCGCGCAGCAGCAGCTGCCAGGCGGATTCCCGCTCGTCCCACCAGGGGGCCCGCACCTCGGAGACGGTGTGGCCCGCCTTCGCGAGCCGCTCGGCCAGGCCTCTGACAGCCGCGGCGACCTGGGGGTCGAGCGGTTCGTCGAAGCAGTCCGCCACCAGGGCGAAGCGCGGTCGGCCGGGCGCGGACCGGCCGGGCGGCTCCGGAAGCAGCGCCTCGCGCAGTCCTCGCTCCTGCCACAGCCACGCCAGGTCGTCCGCGGTCCTGGTGATCACCGCGAGGCTCTCCATCCGCGGTGACAGGGCCGTCACGCCGTCCAGCTGCGCCGGATCCCAGCCGAGCCGCAACCCGACCGCGCCGCAGTAGACGGCGGGCCAACGGGCCGATCCGCCCGAGTCGGTGCACACCGACAGGTCCGCGAATGCGGCCGCCACCGCCGCACCCGACCCGCTGCTCGATCCTCCCGCGCTCACGTCGCGGTAGCGGGGGTTGCGGCTGGGGATGACGGCTCCGATGCTGACCTCGGTCGTCGCGGCCTTGCCGACGGTCCGGTAGCCGGCCTCCGCGAGGCGGTCGACGACCCGGGCCGAACGCTCCGGGTAGCACCGGTACCCGGAGGTGATGCCGAGCCTGGTCGCCCGCCCGCGCACGTCGATCGTGTCCTTGTAGACGACCGTCGGACGCGTCGGGATGCCCGGGTCGGCCACGTCGTCGGGACGGAAGTCGGCCAGCGCGCGGATCTCCGGGTCGGTCGAGCGGATGTGCCGCAGCAGCAGCGCCCGCCAGCTCCCGGGATCGAGTTCACCCCGGCGCAGCAGCTCGTCCCGGCGGCGCAGCGGCAGGGTGAGAGCGGCGGGCGGATCGAGGACGGCCTGGGTCACGGAGCGGGCTCGACGATCAGCAGAGGGGTCTTCGCGGTGCGCGCGACGCTGCTCAGCTGCGGCACGACGACGACCTCGACCGTGTGCGGGGCGTCCGCGACCACGTAACCGAGCTCGAAGTGACGGCTCAGCACCTGCTGCCGGGCGCGTTCGCGCAGGTTCGGACGCGGCGCGGCGGTCGGCCGGACCCGGACCTGGAGCCGCTCCTGATCGCCGCCGGGGGCGACCAGCACGATCTGGGCGTCGGCGACGTCGTCCAACTCCTTGGCGATTGCGATGAGTTCCTCGGGAGAAATGAGCTGGTTGAGGAACTTGAAGTAGGAGTCGGCCCGCCCGAGCACACGCAGCGCCGGGCCCTGGCCGCCGCAGCGGCACCCGGTGAGCTCGCCCAGGTCGCCGACCCGGTAGCGCAGCAGCGGGTTGACGCAGTCCTCGTGGGTGTTGCTGACCAGGATCGCGTCGTCCTGTGCGAGTTCGACGTGCTGGTAGGGCAGCGGGTGGAAGGTGTCGCGAGGGCAGTTCGGCCCGTTCCAGCCGATGACCCAGGTCTCGGTGGAGCCGTACAGACCCCAGATCTCCGCCTGCGGCAGCCGGTCCTCGATCAGCTCCTCGGTGCGCGCGTCGAAGGCCTCGCCGACCCAGAGGATCTTGCGGACGCCCGGCAGCGTGCGCCCGGTGACGGAGCAGTGACCGAGGATCTGCTTGATCGTGGTCGGGGTGGCCGCCAGGGCCGTGGCCCCCTGCGCCTCGAAGAAGTCCAGCCACTGGTCGATCTCGTCGTCGCCCATCGCGCCGAAGGGGATCACCGCCGCGCCGGAGGCCGTGGCCAACGCGTTGTAGAAGTAGTGCGCCGACCAGAGGCGCCCCGGCGTGAAGAGGTTGACCAGCACGTCATCCGGGTCCAGCGGGGCCCAGACGGCCAGGATGTCCGCCACGAACATGTCCCCGGGGATCAGGCTCAGCCGCGGCGCGGCCATCGTGCCGCCGCTGGCGTAGAAGTACGCGCCGGTCCGCGACTTGCCGGGGAGCGAACGCAGCTCGTCCAGGGCGGTGTTGAGCTCCGCCTTGTCGAGTGCCGGCAGGCCGTCCCACTGGTCCGGGCCGAAGTCCGCGGCGTCGGGCTGGTCCGCGTACTTGGCGCGCAGCGAAGGCAGCCGACGGGCCTGACGGAGCAGACGGGCCGCATCCTCGCGCCTCAGGCCGGCGGTCGCCGCGGACGGGGAGGCGGCTGTGTCGGTGGTCATCGCAGCAGGGTCCTTTCCTTGGGAGTGCGGTGGGTGTGCTGCACCTGGCGGATGCCGCGCGGCGCCTGCCAGGGCAGCAGGACACGTCGGCAGGCTTCGGCCACGGCATCCAGCTCTGCCGACCCGCCGGCCACCAGCACCTCGTGCCACTCGCCGCGCAGCGGGTCACGGACGGCTTCGCAACTGAGCACGGCGTCGGGTACGGCGTCGAGGAGGAGCGCCTCGACCTGGCCGAGGTCGACCCGCCTGCCGTTCACCTTGACCAGACGGCTGTGCCGGCCCAGCAGCCGGAAGGTGCGCGGCTGTCGCCCGGTCAGCACGAGGTCGTCCATGAGCAGCCGGGACGGCCGGGGCTCGCCGGTCCTCCGGGCCAGCCGGGGGCTGCGGACCTCGAGCCGGTACTCGCAGTCCGGGGGCAGCGTGTGGGCGAGGCGGACGTCCTCGGCCAGATGCCAGACGTCGCCCTCGCCGTGGACCCGTGTGGCCACGAGGCCCGTCTCGGTGGAGCCGTGGAGCTCGTACAGGCGGGCCCGCCGCCCCAGGCCCGCGCAGACCTCGTCCGCCGTGGGCGGCAGATGGGCGCTGCTGTGGACGAGGGTGAGCGCGTCGAAGCGGTCCAGCGCGAGACCCGAGCGCTTCAGATGCCACCAGGCGGCGGGCAGGGTCGCGACCAGGGGGCGGCGGCCTTCGACGAACGGCAGCGGGGAGCCGAGGTCGACGTGGTACACGGGGACCCCGAGCAGGGCCGGCACCACGCAACCGAACAGGAAGCCGTACAGGTGGCGGGTGGGCGCGTAGGTGACGACCGCGTCGACCTGCGAGAGCCCCAACGTCTCGACGAGCAGCTGGCCCTCGGAGACGAGTTGCAGGCCGGCGCGCCACCAGGTGGTGGGCGGACCGGTGGTTCCGGACGTGTCGAACGGGAGCTCCGCCGGCAGCAGTTCGAGCAGTGCGACGCCGGAGGCCCCGCCGCGGGGCCACTCCACGAGCACCCGCTCGTCGGGCGAGCCCGACCCGGGATCCACGAGCTGCTGGACCGCACGGGCCAGATGCTCGGCAGGCGGCACGCGGCCGGGCGGCCGCAGCTTCTGGACGGGCATCAGAACGCGCTGTCGAGGACGGACAGGTCCGCCTTCTTGCGGGCCACCAGGCGTTCGATCGACGCCACGCTGGCGAAGCTGGAGCGCAGGTCGTCGTCGACCAGGTCGATGGAGACCCCGAGTGCCTGCTCGACCGCGCCGACGGCGTCGATCACCGCGAGGCTGTCGTAGCGCTCGTAACGCTCGTTCAGCGCGAGGTCGTCGTCCTCCGGGCGCAGGGTCGTGCCCAGCACCTCTCCCAACGCGTCCCGGATGGCCGCGGCCACGTCCGTGTGCTGGGTCGTCATCGTGGGTTCCTCTCAGCGAAGTCTGTCGGGGCCGACGGGCCAGGGCCCTCGGCGGGTCGCACGGCGGCGGCGCCGGTCACGTGCAGGGCGGGATCGACCAGGTCGAACCGGATGAAGATGCGCTCGTCCGGGACGTCCGGGCCGAGGGCCCGGACGATCTGTTCCGCGAGCTCCGCGCGGAAGCCGGGGCTCCGGGTCTCGCTGATGGAGCACTGGACGAACGCGAACGGCTGCGGCGGTCCCGACGGGGTCGCCCCGAGCGGGAACGGGCCGCTGAAGACCCGGTCGTCGGGCAGCGGCAGGAACTTGGTGATCACGTGGTTGATGTCGACGCCGTTGCGCCGCATCCACAGGCTCCACGCCTTGGCGGCGCGGCGCGGCAGCAGTGGGTCCTCGAGATTGGTTTCGACGGTGATGGTCGGCATCGCGGGCGACCCCTCCTCTACAGGTTCAGGGACGGCAGCCGGATCCGGCCGCCGGAGGCGGCGTACCGGTCGAGCACGAAGCCGAGGCAGTCGGCGAGCGGACCACCGGACCGCTGTCCCAGCGGGCTCCACGCGTAGCCGCCCGCGAGACGTACCCGGCCCAGGAACCGGGCGGTGTCCTCCGGGTCTTGCGCAACGCCCAGGGTCTGGCGGGTGAGCACCACCTGGTACGTGGTCGCCAGGTCCGGCAGGCCGCGGGTCTGGGCGGAACTGCCCCCGATGCGGCTGGAGAAGGCCACCAGCCGTGCCGCCGTCTTGTTGGCCTCCTCCCGCCGACCGAGCAGCCACAGCGCGCGGGCCGCCTGCGCCGTGGAACCCGCCGTCACCTGTCCACTGGGCGTGTAGCGGTAGTCGGCGCCGTCGGCGCAGGACGTGAGGAAGAGTTCGGTGGCGGTGGTGTCGAGCACCTCGTCCAGGGAGTGGCCGAGCTGGTGCAGCGTCTCCAGGGCGGAGACCGTCGCCACCATGTCGGAGGCGCGGCCGTGCCAGTAGCCGTGCCCGCCGTCGGGGTTCTGCAGCCGCCCCAGCCAGTCGGCCAGCCGGTCACGGTCGAGGGGACGGGCGCCCGCGGCGCTCGTCGCCGACGTGGCCCACAGCGTGCACCGGACCTCGGCACCGCGTCCGGGCATGTACATCACGCCGCCCTCATAGGGCATGTGCGCCCGGTGCAGCCAGTCGGCCAGTTCGCCGGCCCGACCTTCGTCGCCGCGTCCGGCCAGGGACTCGGTGATCAGCGCGGCCGAGGTCGCCAGGCTGTCGCCGGCGTGGTCGACCCGACGGTAGGTGAAGCCGCCGTCGGGGAGCTCGCACCCGTGGAGGAAGTCCACCACCTGGGCCCGGTCCTTCGGGGACAGGTCACCGCCCAGGGTCTGCAGCGCGCCCACGGCGCTGAAGCAGGCCCAGACGTCGGCCACCTCGTAGTCGTTCCACCGGGCGAAACCGGTCCCGGGCAGGAGACGTCCGGTGATCCAGGCGAGGCACTCCTCGGCCCGCGGTTGCGGGATCGCCAGGGCGTCGAGCGCGCGCACGGCCCGGAAGGTCGCCCACAGGCAGGAGCGGTCCGCGCTGTCGTCGAACACGAAGCCGGCGTCGGACTGCCGGCGGCCGAGCAGCCAGCTCTCCAGCTCCGCGACGCGCCACGGGGCGGGTTCGTCCGGGTCGGTGAGCGAGGCACGCCAGGCCATCGCGCCGTAGTAGCACGCCCTGGTGTCGGACGCGCGCGCCCCGGGGTACCAGCCGAGGCCGCCGTCGGCGCGCTGCAGCCGGGACAGCCAGCGGTGCACGTCGCCGACCCGCGGTACGGGCAGGGCCAGGACCTCGCTGAACGTCCGCGTGGCGTAGTAGGTCGCCCAGACGTCCGGGGCCTGGCCGGGAGTCATCGCGAAGCCGCCGTCCGCGTGCTGCAGGCCGGTCAGCCATCGGGTCAGCTCGTCGAGGCGGTCCGGTGCGACGCCGAGGTCCCGCATGGCCTGCGTGCAGTAGTAGGTCGCCCAGACATCCGAGGGAAGGCCCTTCTGCCAGGCGAAGCCACCGTCGCTGTTCTGGCAGCCCGTCAGCTGTGCGACGGCCGCGGCACGGTCGAGAGGCTCGGCGTCGAGCCAGGTCAGCGTGCGGATGGCCGCGTAGGTGCACCAGAGGTCGGCGCCGCCCTGCCTGGCTCCGCCGTCCGATGTCAGCAAGCGCTCGCCCGGCGCGTCGATCGGGGTCGTGGCGGTCATGACGGCTCCACCCACTGCACGTTGGTCCGCTTCCAGTTCTTCTGGCTGCCACCGGCCTTGGTCAGGGTCGGCAGCTGGCCGACGAGCACCACCTGGTCCCAGAGGAGGCCGTGCCCGGCGAAACGTTCCCGCACGTCGTCGCAGAGGGCCTGCTCGTCGCCGTCGAAGTCCACGTCCCGCTCCAGGACCAGGCGGGCCCGGTGTCCCTCCGGCCGCACCAGCTGGATGAGGTAGCCGGTCACGCCCGGCTCCTGGTAGACCACGGACTCGACCTCGGCCACCGAGACCGGCACTCCGTGCACGCTGATGCCGTCGCTCTCGCGCCCGTGGACGGTCAGCGTGGGGAGGGCGACGCCGCACCGGCAGTCGGTGCCGACGTCGGCCGTCACCAGGTCCCCGGTCCCGTAACGGAGCAGCGGTCGGGCGAAGTTGTTCAGGGTCGTGGTGACCAGCTCGCCGCTGCGGCCCGGCTCGAGCGGCGTCGCGCGCTCGCCGTCCCACAGCTCGACGAACTGGCCGGGCAGCAGGACGTGCAGCCGGTCGTGTTCGCAGCTGGCCGCGATGGTTCCGGTCTCGGTGCTGCCGTAGGACGCGTCCAGTGCCCGGGCGTCCCACTCGAGGGCGAGCCGGGAGCGCAGGGCCGGCGTGCTGACCTCGCCCAGCAGCATCAGGGACTCGACGCTCTCACGGACGGCCTCCAGCCGACGGCGCTGCTTGAGGATCCGCGTCCACTGGATGATCACCCCGGGAGCAGCGAAGACATGCTGCGGGCGGTAGCGGGTGAAGAGCTCCTCCAGCCGGTCCCAGTCGCACATCCCCTGGCTGAACGGATAGCTGCGCAGCAGCGTGCAGTCCAGGTACTCGGCCACCGACGCGACCAGGTCGCCCACCGGGGCGACGTCGGACGGGAGCAGCGACGCCACCCGGTCGCCGGGACGCAGCGTGCGGCGCCAGAGCGAGGCCACCGAGGCGGTGTTCCACACCGCGTCCTCGACGAGCCTCGGGGTCGGCGTCGGCGATCCCGTCGAGCCCGAGGACTCGTAGTACTTGTGGAAGGACGCCACCTCGGCGTCACTCCGCACGAACGCCCAGGGGTCCGCCTTGAGCGCCGACTTGGGGGTGACCGGCAGGCGCTCCAGGCTGCGGGCGGCGACGGCGGGCAGCTCGCGGTAGTAGGGCACCTGCACGGCCCGGTCCCACAGGGCGTCCAGCTTCAACTGCTGCTGCCGGTCGACCGCGTCCTTGGCGTAACCGTGGTCGTCCAGCTCCGTCTGCTCCCGATGAGCGGCATCGAGCAGGTCCAGGGCCCGGGAGTCACGCGCGAACATCGGCGCCACGCTCCGTGTCCGCTGTCGAAGAGAGGGCGGTGAGCGCCCCGTCGATGATGTCCACGGCCGCGGCGACCACCTCCTCGGTCACCACCAGCGGCGGCAGCAGCCGCAGCACGCCGTCCGCGCGGCCGCCGACCTCGAGGATCAGGCCGTGCTCCAGGCAGTGGCGTTGGGCGGCGCGCGCCAGCTCGCCGGCCGGACGGCCTGTCGCGGGGTCGACCAGTTCGATGCCCCACATCAGCCCGAGGCCGCGCACCTCGTACACCTGGGGGTGCCGCTTCTGCAGGTCGCCGAGAGCGGCCTGGAGCTGGTCGGCACGCGCCAGCACATTCTTCAGGATCTCGTCGCGCCGAATGATCTCGATGGCGGCGACACCCGTCGCGAATGCCATCTGGTTTCCGCGGAACGTCCCCGAGTGCGCTCCGGGCTTCCACACGTCGAGTTTCTCGTCGTAGAGAATGATGGCCGCCGGGAGACCGATTCCGCTGAGCGCCTTCGAGGCCACGACGACGTCGGGTTCGATTCCGTACTGCTCAAACGCGAACCAGGTTCCGGTGCGTCCGCAGCCGGTCTGCACCTCGTCCACGACGAGGGGAATTCCGAGTTCCCTGGTGAGTTCGCGCACGCGGACCACGAAATCCCGGCGGGCGGGGATCACGCCGCCCTCTCCCTGGACCAGCTCCATCACGACGGCGGCCGGACGAGGAATTCCGCCGTGGGTGTCCCTGAGCATGCTCTCCAGCAGCGCGACGCAGTTCGTCTCGCAGGAGTCGGGTGTCAGGCTGAGCGGGCACCGGGCGCAGTAGGAATAGGGGAAGAAGTGAACGCCCGGCATGACGTTGCCGATCGACTCCTTCTGCCCGACCCAGCCGGTCATGGAGAGCGCCGCGGTGCTGCTGCCGTGGAACGCGCCGGAGAAGGCGATCACGTCCCCGCGTCCCGTCGCGGTCTTGCACAGCTTCAGCGCGGCGTCGACGGCGTTCGCCCCGGTCGGCCCGCAGAACTGGATGCGCATGCGGTCCCGCATGGATTCCGGCAGCATGCCCAGCTGCGCCTCGACGAACTCCTCCTTCGCCGGGGTGGGGAAGTCGAGCCCGTGGACGAAGGTGTCCAGTTGGCGCTTCGCCACCTCCACGAGTTCGGGGTGGCTGTGGCCGAGGGAGAGCACGCCGGCACCCGCGAGGAAGTCGATGAACGTGTTCCCGTCGACGTCCTCCACCAGGCAGCCGGACGCGCTGGCCACGGCTATGGGGAGATTGCGGGGGTAGCTTCGCGCATTGGACTCGACGGCGGCCTGCCGCTCGAGGAGACGGCGGCTCTCCGGTCCGGGGACAGTGGTCTTCAGCTGTGGCAGCACTTCAGGTCAACCTTTCCTTGCCGGCCTTCGGTGGGTTCGTGCGTGGGAACGAGGGTCACGGCCCCCAGCCCGAATCCGCGGGGGCGGACGCGGAATCCGCCACGACACCGGTCTGGGTCGACGTCGGGGAGAGGGAGAGCAGGGCTGGGGTCGCCACGCCGCCGCAGGAAAGAAGAAATGCGAAACAGGTGGTAATGAATCTCAGTCGCACCGGTGAAGCCTTTGGTTCGATGTCGCACTTGTCGGTGTTCTCGATCATGCCAGCCGCTGGGCGCCACGATCGGCCGGTGCTGCATCATGTATGTGCACGGCACGATCATGCAGGGGTAACACATGTGCACATTCGACGTAGAATCAGAATATGTAGTGCCAAAGGAAATTTGCCCTGAAGGTCTAAGATGTTACGAATACTCGCTTAAGTCCGGATCGATTGCCGTGTCCGCGGCGCCGGACTGCCTGCTGCGCCTCCAGATGCTCCAGCCGCTCCCGGGCGACCCCGGCATCCTCGTGCCCATCCCTCCGGACGCGGCCGGTGCGGCCCTCGTCCAGGCGATCGAACAGGCGGTCCTCGACCGGCAGGCCGAGATCGCCGGTATCCGCACCGCCATGGGGCTGTACGAATCCGTCTACTCCAGAGCCCGGAGCCAGGAGGACATCCCCTTCACCCTGCTGACCGGTGACGCGGCGATCGGCGCGGCACTCAGCCACGCCGTGGGCGCCTGCACGGACGAACTGCTCACCGTGCAACCGGGCGGCGGCAGACCGACGAAGTACCTGGAGGACGCGATCGAACGCGACCTCGTGATCCTGGGCCGGGGAGTGCGCCAACGGACCCTCTACCAGCACTCCGTGCGTGCACACGCGCCCACGCTCGCCTACGTCGAAAAGGTCACCGAGGCCGGCGCGGAGGTCCGCACGGTGCCCGAGATCTACGATCGGCTGATCATCTGCGACGAGTCGGTCGCCTTCATTCCCACCAGTGACAACCGCGCCGCCGCCGCGTTGGAGATCCGTCAGCCCGCACTGATCCGTTTTCTCCGGGGTCACTTCGACCGTCAGTGGGAGGAGGCCCGCCCGTTCGGCCCGATCGACAGACAGGTGAGATCCGAGGCCGTCGTGGAGGACGTTCAACTCAACATCGCGCGCCTGTTGGTCCACGGCTTCACCGACGAAGCCATCGCCCGCCGACTGGGGCTCAGCCGTCGGACCGTCGCCACCCGCGTCAGCCAGCTGTCCCAGCAACTGGGCGGCAGCAGCAGCCGCGCGCAGCTCGGCTACCTCATCGCCCTCCAGGGCATCCTCGACACCACCAGCGAGCAGCTCGACCTCTGACCCGTCCGTGGGGTGGTGAGGCCGGGTGCGCCGCCGCGGCGCTGCGGACATCGCCGGGCGGCGGATGATCCTTTCGAGGCCTGCGTGTCCTTGCAGGGTCGTAGTCTGGCGGGTATGGCGAAGAGTGGCGTGTCCGTGACCGCCGGCGCTGCCGGTGGGCCCGGGTTCAAGAAGGCGGCTTTCCCGAAGACCCATACGGCGAGGGTGCGGCAGGCGCGGAGGATCAACCGGGCGCTGGCGGAGGTCTACCCGTACGCGCACCCGGAGCTCGACTTCGAGAACCCGTTCCAGCTGCTGGTGGCGACGGTACTCTCCGCGCAGACGACCGACCTGCGCGTCAACCAGACGACCCCGGGTCTGTTCGCGAAGTACCCCACCCCGGCGGCGATGGCGGACGCCGACCCGGAGGAGCTGGAGGAGCTGATCCGGCCCACCGGCTTCTTCCGCAACAAGGCCAAGTCGCTGCTGGGCCTGTCCGCCGCGCTTCGCGACGACTTCGGCGGCGAGGTGCCGGGGCGGTTGGAGGATCTGGTCACCCTTCCGGGAGTCGGCCGCAAGACGGCCAACGTCGTGCTCGGCAACGCCTTCGGTTCTCTCACTTAGGTACTACGTCGCCAGGTACGCTGCTGAGGTGATTCCTTCCGCCACTCGCTTCCCGCGGCAGCACGCCGAGGTCGACCCCGAGCTGATCGAAGCGATCCACCGGATCGCCGTCAGCTACGTCCGGCAGTCCTCCGCCAAGCCGGATAAGTCCGAGGCGTCGCCCATGACGCAACGGGCCGCCAACGAGAGGGAGGCGGAGCGCTGGGGCACGTTCAGCCGGCACTACGAGGACATTGGCGTCTCCGGCTGGGATCCCGACGCCACGCGCGAGGACTTCGAGCGGATGCTCGCCGACGCGCGAGCGGGAGCGTTCCAGGTCCTGATCGTCTACAACGTCAGCCGGTTCTCGCGCCGCGACGTCGTGGACGCGATCCCGGTCGTCACGGAGCTGCACCGGCTGGGCATCACCATCGTCAGCGTCATGGAGGGCGTGTTCGCGCCGCGCGACACGATGGCGCTCATCTACCTGATCATGCGCCTGGACGCCGCGCACCAGGAGTCGCAGAACAAGAGCCAGGCCATCCGCGACGTCAAGGCTGTCCAGCGCGAGGCCGGAAGCTGGCTCGGCGGGGCACCGGTCTACGGCCTGCGCGCCGAGAAGGTGATGCAGGGCAAGCTCGCCGTCTACAAGCTGCACCATGAGCCGACGGAAGCCGAGGTCCTTCGGGAGATCTGGGAGACGATCCGCGCTCACATGGGGGAGTCGATCAAGCACGGTAGTAGGCACCCTGGGTCGCTGTCCGGGATCTGCACCGACCTCAACAAGCGCAATGTGCCCACACGAGGTCAGCGGACCGGTAAGGAGCGTGCCGACTCCCAGTGGGGGTCGCGGACGCTCAAGGGCATCCTGACCAACCCCGCAATCGCGGGGATGAGTTATGAGACGGTCTACCGCACCAAGCCGGACGGCACCAGGACGAAGACCGTTGACAGCTACCGGATCCACCGGGATGACGAGGGCAGGCCGGTCATGGTCTGCGAGCCGATCATCCCGCCCGCTCAGTGGTACGAGCTGCAGGACTGGCTGGCCGGCCGGAACCAGGGGAGCGGCCTGTCGCGCGGCACATCTGTGCTGGCCGGGCTTCGGACCGTGGACCACGAGGCGGTGCTGACCTGTGAGTGCGCCCGCCCGATGACCAGTATGAACAGCGAGTCCGAGCACCCGAAGGCGAAGCCGGTCTACCGGTGCACACGCGCAAACGGCGTTCCCACCAAGGAAGGTGAGCACCTTGGTGGGAACGCCGTGATGATGACGTACCTCGACGACCACGTCGCGCGGCGGATCTTCGACGTGATCCAGGCCGCCGAGGAGGACGAGGAGGCCTTGGCCGTGGTGATGGCGGCAACGCATGCCTTCGCCCGACAGCAGGAGGACCCGACCCGAGTCGCAGAGCGCGCGGCCGTCGTCGCGGAACGGTCGGACGCGCTGCGCGCGCTGAACGAGCTCTACGACGACTTGGAGGCAGGCATCTACGAGGGCAGGACGGGCAGGGAACGCTTCCTCGCTAAGAAGGCGAAGGTCGACGCCCGATCGGAGGCCGCCGAGGCGCGTCTAGCCGCGCTGAGCGGGCCGGCGGACGTCAGGCTGCCCGTCACGCAGTGGCTGCCCGCCAACCCGGACGCCGACCCGGTCGGCCCGGGATCGTGGTGGCACGGGGCCGAGCTGACCGCGCGTCGGAACTTCGTCGCGCTGTTCGTCCGGCAGATCACGGTGTACAAGGCCACCACCCGTTGGGGGCACGCCAGGCGAGGGAACTACGACGTCGGCGAGCGGGTCGAGGTCGAGTTCATGAAGACCAAGCAGCCAGAGGGATCTGCCGTCTAGGGCCTGCAGCGTCGGTGCGGTGTAGGTGTAGACCGCGCCGGACCGACTGCCGTGCTCGATCCGCGTGATGGAGAGGTCCCAGATGCTCGCGCCGGGGATGGCGGCCAGGGTTGCGCGCATGCTGGGGACGCTCTTGGCGAAGTGCCAGGAGCGGGAGCCGAACTGGAAGACGCCGAGGTGCGTGGCGCCCGCGAGCCGGAACGAGACGGTTGTGCTCGGCTGCGGCCCGAGGCCGGCCTTGGCCCGTGCCTTCCGTTCCTCGAAGGGGGCGGGGCACCCGCACGGCTGGCCCGCGCTGTTGTCGGGACTGAGCAGCCGTGCGCCGTCGCAGTGATGGAGCAGACCGGTGCGCCCCCAGCGGCGCATGGAGAACTGCACCGCGCCGGGGCCGTCGAGGATGACGCGTACGCGCGCAGAGGATGTCAGGACCTCGATCGCGTCGGTGTCGATGCTGGTGGGGCACGACTCAGGCCGTCCGCCGAGGAGGGCACCGATGTGCGTGGCCACCGGGCTGGAGCCCGTGGTCACCCGCCAGCTCGCGAGGGCCTCCGGGCGGTTGTCCAGAGAGCGTCCGAGATGGAAGGTGCCGACCACCTCGGTGGTCGGCAGCGTCAGACCCGGCGCGCGCTGGTCTGGAACCGGGCTGGCATTTCGCCGGGAGCGTGCGGGGCGGCCCGACAAAGCGCGGTGGGTGGGGGTAGTAGCGGCGTGGGGCAGAGGTAGTCCTTCCGTGGGGCTGGGTGAAGCCCGACCA
This sequence comes from Streptacidiphilus melanogenes, assembly GCF_000787835.1. Lineage (GTDB taxonomy): Bacteria > Actinomycetota > Actinomycetes > Streptomycetales > Streptomycetaceae > Streptacidiphilus > Streptacidiphilus melanogenes. The sequence continues at coordinate 44,508 of NZ_BBPP01000020.1, read as the reverse complement.
GCGGCGGAGCTCAGTAGTAGCTGCCGTCCTCGATGTGCTGCCAGAGGGCGCGGGCGTAGCGGTCGTCTTCGCCGACGAGCCGGACGCACTGCTGGTGGAGGGCGTCGTTGGCGTCGGGGTGGGCTTCGCGGTAGGCGGCGAGGGCGACGAGGGCGTGATGTAGGCGGTCGCTGGCGTCGCGGTGGGCGAAGAACGCGTCCACGCATTCCTGGAGCAGTCTTCGGGCGTCTAGGTCGACCCCCTCCAGGGGCGGGGACATCAGTTCTTCGAGCGGTAGCTCGAAGACGCGCGAGAATCCGAGGGCCTCGTCGAGGGAGATCTTCCGGCGGGGGGTGCCGCTTTCGATGCGCCAGACCGCTGACTGGTTCAGGGGCACGCCGGCGGAGGTCATGCGGGTGGCGAGCTCGGTCGTGCTCCAGCCGCGCACCGTTCGCTCCAGCGCGACGCGCGCGGCCATGTTGCCCTCGCTGTACAGCAGCGGGGCCTCGTGCGGCCAGTTCTCCACTCCCACCTCTCCCATCTCGCGACCCTACGGACTATGCCACAGGGATTAGATCCGAGTCAAATTTGCATGAGGGCTGAGGTGGCGGTAGTGTGCTATCCGCGAGGGAAAGGAGACTATGCAGGAAGGGTTAGCGAGTAGTGGGGATCGGTTATATGAGGACATCTGGGGGAGCGTTTGGCTCGTGATCGAGCGCCGCGAGGCGGTGGCGCGGCCTGATATCTGACCAGCGCCACATGCAGCGAATCGGGTCGGGCGGAGCGCGCAGGACGGCTTCACTGGCCCACCAACCGAATAACAGGCGACCCCGGCGGTGCTACCAACACCCCGGGGTCCGGCACCAGGAGATGCAACTCCAGATGCACGTTCATCGTAGCCGTCACGTGCGCGGCTTCACCGCCCTGCCCAACTACCTGCTGCAGGACCGCAGGCTGTCCTACACGGCCCGTGGCCTGCTGGCCGATCTCCTCTCGCGCCCGGACGGGTGGCGGGAGGACGGCCGGCAGATGGCCGACTCCAGCCCGCAGGGCCGCACCGCGGTCGCGAAGGCGCTGCGCGAGCTCGCACGCGCCGGGTACTACCGGGTGGAGAAGATCCGGCAGACCGACGGCACCGTGGTCAGCGAGTCCCACGTCTACGACACCCCGCAGCCCGATCCGGCCGCCAAGGTTGCGGGCTCCGGCCGTCGGACGGTCGGTCGTCCTGACGCCCTTCCAAAGGACCTGGTGAAAGAACCCTCCCACCCCCACCCTGCCGACAGGGTGGACACGGCAAGGGGCTCCGGCCTGCCCGGAAACGGGGAGGGCGGGCGGGAGACCGCACCCGACACCACCACGGCACGAGGCGAGCAGGCCACGGACAGCGTGCCCACCGCGCCGGTCACGCCTGCCCCTGACGCGGTCGCCCCGCAGGTGCGCGAAGCGGCAGCGACGCTGTTCCGCGTGATCCGCCCTGAGCCGCGCCTCCGTCTGGGCACGGGCGAGGCACTGGGCCTGGCCCCGCTGGTCGCCGGGTGGCTGGAGCGGGGCGCGAGCGACCGCGACCTCGCCGCCGCCCTGCTGCCGGGGCTGCCCGCCGAGGTGCACGCGCCCGCAGCGCTCCTGCGGAACCGTCTCGCCCGCAAGCTCCCGCCCGCGCCCGACCAGCAGGCTGTCGCTGCTCCGGTGGCGGTGCGGTGGCACGAGTGCGCCAAGTGCGCCGACCCGGTCCCGAAGCCGGGAATCTGCCGCGCCTGTGCGGGCCTGCCCTCGCGCCAGCCCGCCACCGGGCTCGGCTCGGCGGCGACCGCGCGCGGCGCCGCCCTGGTCAGAGCCGCCCTGCAAGCCACCAGGCCCACCACCGCCACCGCCTGACCGCATTCCCTCAGGGAACGAGCGCGCATTCCCTTGGGGAACGCAGTCTGCGTTCCCCAAGGGCCGGGCGACAGCACGCCCCCGACCCCAGGGGCGTCGCGCTGTGCCGTATCACCTCAGGCCCAGCGATGCCTGGGCCTGACGTCCGGCCGCGTCGCCACGCCACAGGCCCGGCCTGCCCCGACACCCCTACCACCACAGTCCTCGGACGCCGCTGCCGCATGCCCGCCGCCGGCGCGACCCTCGGCGTCCCCACCCGACCTCAAGGAGCATCCGCCTTGACCACCACACCCGCCCTCCCGCCCGCCACGTCACCGACCGGCTGGTCGCCGCGCCGCGTCGGCTGGTGGGACCGCGCCGCCATCGCCCTGCTCGGGGCCGCCGGATGCGCGCTCTCCTACGACGCGCTGCGGCAGATGGCCTTCGCCATCCACGTCCGCCCCCAGCTGACATGGCTGTTCCCCATCGTGATCGACGGCTTCATCGCCTACGGCGTCCGCGCCCTGCTCGTCCTGCGCGGCGCGCCTTTCCGGGCCCGCCTGTACGTGTGGACGCTGTTCGCCGCCGCCACGGCCGCGAGCATCTGGGCCAACGCCCTCCACGCCGTCCGCCTCAACCAGCTCGACGTCGCGGGCTCGGGGGAGCTGCACCTGACCGACACCGTCGTCGGCGTGCTTTCCACGATCGCGCCGCTCGCGCTGGCCGGAGCGACCCACCTGTTCATCCTGATCAGCCGCCACGGCCACGCCACGGAGCGGTCCCGGTCCCGGGACCTCACGGCCAGTCCGGAGCCGGGCGGACCGCTCGCCGAGCAGGCGGGGACCATACGGTCCGCCCTTCCGGCCGACGCCACCACGGCGGGGACGGCAGCGGCCATGATTCCGGCCGCCTGGGTCGAGCCCGCGCAGCGGCAGCCGGTCCCCGTCAGCGGGGACACCTCGACGGTCCCGGACGAGCAGGTGGGGACCGACGCGGCCGAAGGTCCTGCCCCGGTGCCCTCGGCTGCGGACAGGGTCACCTCGGAGGGGACCGTGTCGGCCCACGGTGACGAGGTCCGCGCAGGTCAGCGCTCGGGCGGTGATTCCGGCGAAGCGGTCCGGGGCAGCCGCCTCGGTCGGCCTGCCGACGCGACCATCCCCGAGCTGGCGCAGGTCCTCGCGACCGTCCACGACGGTGACGGCCGGATCACGCGCTCCACGGCGCGGACCGCGATCGAGGCGGCCGGACTGTCCGCCGGAAACGAGCGGATCAAAGAAGCCCTCGAACTCCTCCAGTCCGCTCCCGCTGCCCTGCCGCATCCCGACGCGGACTGACTCGCCCACGCGAGCAGGGGCTGTCCGTGCCCTTCCGGCCGGATAGCCCCGCCCCCTCATCCCCACATCGCGTGGTCCGGCAGGACCTGCCCCATCGCGGTCCGCCCCCACGCCGTCCCTACCGCCTACAGATCGGAGTCCCGCCTTTGACCCCTCGCTTCTGGCCACGCACCGCCCACTTGCCCGCCCCGGCCGGCGAGCAACCCCAGCCCGCCACCCAGGCCGCGCTGCCGGTCGACATCGCCGGGGCGGGCGCCGGCCCTGCAGATGCTTCAACTCCCATGCCGACAGATGCCGTTGATGAGGCCCGCCACGTTCGGGGAGCCAGCAATAGCCTGCGACCGCCCTATGGGCGGTCGCAGGCGCAGGCCCCCGCCGAGGGCGGCGGGGGTGACCCGGCGGGGGCGCCGGGTCTGGGGGTGGTCGCGGCCGAGGGCAGCCGGGACCAGGACCTGCTGAATGCCGCGTCGCCGACGAGCGCCGTGCGCGCTTCCGCTGCTGCCGCCGCGCGCCGCAAGCCCAAGCGCCGCACCCGCAACGCCGAGCAGCAGAAGAAGTCCCGCGTCACCGTGCGGTTCGACGAGGCCGAGAAGCAGCGACTGAAGGCCGAGGCCAAGGCAGCAGGGCTGTCGATGGCCAACCTGATCGCCCGCCGCACCCTCGGCACCGACACCGCACCGACCGTCGGCAGCGGCTCGTCGGCAGCAGGGGTTGCAACGCGGGCCGAGCAGCTCGACGCGGCGGTCGACGAGCTCGCGGCAACCCGAACCGAGCTCGGCGCGTGGGGCAACAACCTCAACCAGATCGCCCGGCAGCTGAACATGGGCGGCACTTTGCCGCCTGGCCCCGCCGGTGACTTCGCGCACGCTGCGGTCGCGTTGCTGCCCACGGTGCGTGCCCTGGTGGCTGAGGTGGACGAGCGCGCGCACCGTCTCGCCAAGCTGCGGGGCCGCGCGTGATCGCGTCCATCACCCGCGGCGACCGCACCCGCGGTGTCCTGGCCTACGTCTTCGGACCCGGTGATGAGGACGAGCACACCGACCCGCACACGGTCGCCTCGTTCGAGCCGTTCCTGCCCGACCCGGGACTCGATCCGGACTTCGATGCCGCTCTCGCGCAGCTGACGGACATCCTGGACCTGCGTGTGGTGCAGGCGGGCAAGCGCGCGCCGAAGGAGCACGTTTGGCACTGCTCCCTGCGCGCCGCGCCGGAGGACCGGCACCTGTCGGACGCCGAGTGGGAGCAGGTCGCGCGTCGGGTCATGGCGGCGGCCGGCATCGCCCCTGAGGGGGATCCGGACGGCTGCCGCTGGGTCGTGGTCCGCCATGCGGAGGATCACGTCCACATCGTCGCCACCACCGTGCGCGCGAACCTCACCCACGCTCGCCTGCACAACGACTACCGGCGGGTCATGGACGAGCTCGCCCTCATCGAGCGGGATTTCGGCCTGCGGGAAGTTGACCACCGGCCCGGCCGGGCCACGATGGCCAAGGCCCCCACCCGCGCCGAGGTCCACAAGGCGAAGCGCCAGGGCCGGGAGCGCACCCCGCGCGAGACGCTGCGGATCGCGCTGCGGACCGCGTTGGCGGGCGCGGCGAGCGAGGACGAGTTCCTTGCCCGGGTTCAGGCCGAGGGCGTGCGGGTCAAGGTGCGCCGGTTGCCGTCCGGTGACGCGCAGGGCTTCTCCTTCCACCTGCCGGGCGACCGCAACCGCAAGGGCGAGCCGGTCTGGTTCCCCGGCAGTGAGCTCGGCCCGGACCTGACCCTGCCGAGGATCCGTGCCCGGCTTGCCGCCGGAGCCGACGAACCCGCCGTCAGGAGCCCTGACACAGCTGGTCCGGCGCTCGTCGAGACGGCCGGCGCGGTCCGTGCTGTGCTGCATTCCTTCACCGCCGCCAGCGGTGACGGCGAGGCAGGAGGGGGCGCCGGCGTCGTGGAGCCGATGGCCGACGCGTCCGTGGTGGTGGCGTGGTCGGCGGGGTTCGGGGAGGTCCTCGACGCCGTCGCCCAGACCCACATGGGGCCGGGCCGTGCCGAGCTGCGGGCCGCTGCCAGGGCATGGGGGCGGGCCGCGTTCGCGCACGAGCGTGCCGCTGACCGGGAGTTGCGGGCGCTGCGTTCGGCGGCACGGCAGACCCTGGCCGGCGGGCCGAGCCTCGGGCGCGGCAAGGACACGGATCCGGTGCTGATGCTGCTGGACCTGGCGCTGCTGCTCGGCATCGCCCTGTACCGGTGGCACGAGGCCGAGGGGCACCGCCAGCACGCCCGCGCCGCACGGCAGACCGTCGACCACCTGGAAGCCGCCGCCCGCCAGGCCGCCGCCGGGCCGCTGGCGGTGCTCACCGAGCAGGCCAGGTCCACCCCCGCACCGGTCCGCGACCTGCTCGCCGGAGCGGTCCGCCAGGCCCTGCCCCTGCAGCTTGCTGACCAGGTGCTGGCCGGGGCGAACTGGCCGGTCCTCGCCACTGCACTCCACCAGGCCCAGCGCGCCGGCCAGGACCCCGCCGCACTGCTGGCCGGCTCGGTGGGGGAGCGGGAGCTGGACACCGCCAAGGATCCGGCCGCCGTGCTGACCTGGCGCGTTCGGCACCACGCCGGACTACCGCCCCTCCCCGTCCGAGCGGGCCGGGCCGGCGCGGCCAAGGGCCGCAAGCAGCCCCGACCGCAGGACCACACCGTCCAGCCGCCGCTGCGGCAGCAGCCCGGCCAGCCGCCCCGCGGTGGCAGGGGCCGCTGACCCCGCGACGGCCTACGTACGACCGGTCCGCCCCAGGAGTCATCCCCTGGGGCGGACCACCCCCATCCCCTACCTCTGAGGAGCGAGCCCATCACCACTGACCTGAACAGCACGAAGTCCCAGACCGGCAGCGCCCCGGCCTTGCAGCGGACGGTGTTCTCGACCCCCAGGAACACCGAGTTCGTCACGGTTGGTGGCCTGGAGAAGCAGACCGGGCAGCCCGAGTGGCGGTTCGGCGCCGTCGTCATCAAGGAGCTGCTCGACAATGCCCTGGACGCCGCCGAGACCGCCAGCGCGCGCCCCGACGTCGCCCTCCACGTTGCCTGGGCGGGCGGCGTTGCTCTGGTGACGGTGACGGACAACGGCGCGGGGATCCCGGCCGCCGTGGTGGAGCGGCTGCTGGACTTCAACGTCAACGTCTCCGACAAGGAGGCCGTACGGTCCCCTACCCGCGGGCTGCAGGGCAACGCGATGAAGACGCTGCTGGGCATGCCCCACGCCCTCGGCGTGGACGCGCCAGTCGTGATCGACGCCTGCGGGATGCGCCACATGCTCACTGTCTCCCTCGACCCGGGCCGCAGCCTCGTCACCCAGCACACCACCACCCCGAGCAGCCGCACCACGGGGACCTCGGTCACCGTGGCACTCCCCGAGGCTCAGGTCCGCAAGGACGAGCCGGGGCGGTGGATCCGTAAATTCGCGGCGGCCAACCCCCACGCCCGCCTCCGTCTTGAGCACGGTCAGAACAGCGCCGGGCGGGGGGTCGAGATTTACGAGCCGACCGCCCCAGAGGGTTGGCGCAAGCCGATGCCGGGCGACGCCACCTCCGCCCACCACTACACCCCAGACACGATGAGGGCCCTGGTCTTCGGCCACGTCCGCGAGCACCGCAACGGTGGCCGGGACCTGCCGCTGCGCGAGTTCATCAGCTCCTTCACCGGCCTGTCGAGCACGGTCAAGGCCAAGCAGATCGCCGCCCTGGTACCGGGCATCTCCCACCTGTCCGGCTTCCAGGACCAGCCCGGCATGGTCGAGGTGCTGCTGCATGGGATGCGCGAGCACAGCAAGGCCCCGACCCCCGCCTACCTCGGCCGGATCAGCCCCGACCACTACCGGACGGTGCTGGACCAGGCGTTCGGTGTGGAGGAGTCGTGGTTCGCCCGCAAGACCCTCACCGACAACGCGGGGATCCCCTGGCTGGTCGAGGTCACCGTGGCCCGCACCCGCAGGCCGGGCTCGATGTCCTACGCGGTGAACTACTCCGCCAGCTTCGGCGACCCGCTCGGCACCACCCGCCTCACCAGCGGCGACGTCACGGCGCTGGGCGCCATCTCGTTCCTGGACGCCTGCGACGCCGCACCCCGCTCCAGCAACGGCTACCTGCGGGCCGCGGTCGTCCACCTGGTCTGTCCCGTCCCGCACTTCACCGACAAGGGCAAGACCGCCCTCACCGTACCGGCCGAGGTCGCCGAAGCTTGCGCGCAGGCCCTGGCCACCGCCACTAGGTCCCTGCATCAGGCCAGGACGGCGCGCGACCGCGAGCACGCCAGCGCCCAGCAGGCCAGGAAGAAGGCCGAGGCGCGGGAGAAGCGGGAGCGCGAGCGCGCCCAGGCGAAGGAGGAAAAGGAGAAGGAGAGGGCTGGCCGCAAGGCGTACCTGACGAAGAAGGCCGCCGTGTTCGCGGTGATCCAGGAAGCGATCGGTCAGGTCAGCGGCGGCGGCCGACTGCCATTCTCCGCGCACACGCTCTTCTACAACATCCGGCCCCTCGCGCTGAAGCTGCTGAGGCCCGGCACCAAGCTCGCCTCCCGCTACGTCGAGCAGGAGCTCATCCCCGAATGGGAACGCGAGCACGGGCCCATCGAGGGCCTGTACCGCGAGCCGCGCGGCACCCTGCACCACCCCCACGACCCGGGTGGCACGCTGGACCTGCCGCTCGGCACCCGCGAGGTCCGCGCCTACCGGCCCGCCGGCTGGTCCTTCAACAAGATCCTGGTGATCGAGAAGGCCGGCCTGTGGCCGGCGATCCACGCCTCGGGGATCGCCGACCGCTTCGACATGGCCGTCATCACCACCGAGGGCTACAGCAGCGAAGCCTGCCGCGAACTCCTCGCCCGCCTCCCCGAGGGTGACGTCCAGATCTTCGTCCTGCACGACGCCGACCCCGACGGCTACAACATCGCCCGCACCCTGGCCGAGGAGACCCGCCGCATGCCCGGCCACCGCGTCGAGGTTATCGACATCGGCCTGACCGTCGAAGACGCCCTCACCCACGGCTTGGATCCCGAGCCCGCTGTGCGCGACCGTGCCCTGCCCGCCCGCATCATTCCGCACCTGACCCCGACCGCTCTGGACTGGTTCACCGGCGAAGAAGACTCCAGCGAGAAGGGCAAGACCCGGTGGCGCTTCCAGCGCGTCGAGCTCAACGCCTTCACCTCACCCCAATTGATCGCCCACATCGAGACGAAGCTCGCCCAGCACGGCGCTGCCGGAAAGGTCGTCCCACCCGCCGTCACGATCGCCGCCCGCGCCCGCACCATGCTCGCCGCGGCCGTTGACAACGTCGCCGACAAGGTCATCACAGAGCTGGTCGACGCCTCCCGTCTCGGCGACCTCGTCCGCGCCCAGCTCCCCCTCGACGAGCTCACCGCCATCACCGACAACGACATCGCCGCCCACCTCGCCCAACACCCCGCCCGCTCCTGGCAGGACGCCGTCGACCACCTGATCGCCGCCGGCCTTGCCACCCGCCACCCCGACCTCCGCGACCAGACCCGCCAGCTCCTCACCCAGCTCCTCAACACCACCACACCCCCGGCGGAGTAGACCGCCGAAACCACCGTTCCGAGCCCCGGCGTCCGCCGGGGCTCGGAACGGTGTCGCTTCGATGTCCACGCCCGAATCCGGGAACAACCCCGAACTCCCCTGCGTCGTGTGGTCCTTGCATGGATCACCCGCACGAGAGGAGCCGCGTGAGCGAGCCCGCCGCCACCCCCACCCCGAACCTGATCCGCGTCATCCCCTACCCCGACCAACTCCACCCGACCGCCACCACGATCACCTGCCCTCGCTGTGCCGCCCGCCGCGACTGGCTCCTCCTGGAAACCTGCGGCCAGGTCTTCATGCGCTGCCGCTGCGCCCACGAATGGCCCGAACCCCGCCTCGCCATCGACTTCTTCGACGACAACTTCGCCTACGCCGAACAGGGCTGGAACGACTTCGACCGCGCCATGATCGCATTGGGCTTCGATGGGCTCCTCGCCGGAGCCGTGTGGGCGTAGGACGGACACCGCGGCCGGGGCCCTCGCCCCGGCCGCCCGGTCTGCTCAGTGGCGCCCGTGGTAGGGCCGCAGACTTCCAAGGCCGGGCCGTGTGGTGATCAGGACGGCGATCGTCGCCCAGGCCACCCACAGGGCGAGCGCGGTCAACAGGGCGAGCAGCGCAGGGAAGTGGAGCAGCCCAGTCGACAGTCCCGTCCACAGCGTCGCAACGAGCATCCCGGCGACGGCTGCATTGTTCGCGTCCGCGATCGAAGAGCGGCCGACCGCGCGGGCCATGCGGCGGACCGGATGGGTGATCCACATGAGGACGGGCGCCCCGAGCATGCAGAACAGCAGGACGCCCCACCACGGCACCGGCGAGACGAACAGCAAGACCCCCGAACTGGCCAGTACGACCGCCATCGTCAGGACGAATCCGACGACCGAGGTCTCGTCCAGGAAGTCGGGCAGCGGCTCCCTGCCGTCAGCCGCGCTGGACCGATCGGAGGACCCGTCCAACCAGAAGAGGAGGCTGAGGACCAGTCCGAGCGGCGCGGCGACTAGCCAGGCCCACAGTGAGCCCCAGCCCGCGACAGCGATCAATTGGGTGGCAACCGAGCCGCTCATGCCGCCCGCGAAGATGAGCGAGCGGACCCCTGAGGGCCCAGCCGGGGTCCTGGAGCCGGGGGCGTCCCCGCCTGCCCGCCTCTGAACAGGGGCCACCGGTTGCCCCGCCGCTGCGACCGGGGCCGGTCCGTTCGCGGGAACGCGGGGCGGCATTTCAGGGATGACCACGGGGATGCCAGCACCAGGGCGCACCCGCACACCGGCCCCGTACGAGCCCGCTCCGGCCGCCGACTGGACCTCACGCGGAGCCGACTGAGCGTGCACGAGGGCAAGAGCACGCAGCCGGTCCGCGACGGCCGCCGCGCTCGGCGGCCGTGCGTCCGGCTCCTTGCGCAGCAGCTCGTCCACGATCCCGGTTAGCGCAACCGGGAGATGCGCGCCCAGAGCCCTCAGTGAGGGCGCGGGCTCGATGACGTGCCGGCGCAGGACGCTCCAGCCTGTGCCGGGGAACGGCGGCTGCCCGGCCAACAGCCCGTAGAGCAGGCAGCCGAGCGAGTACAGGTCGCTTCGGGCGTCGACCGTGTCACCGCGCGCTTGCTCCGGCGACATGTACGCCGGGGTGCCGATCAGCCCGCCGGTCCCTGTCAGACCCGCGGTGGACTCCTCGGCCAGCTTTGCGATGCCGAAGTCCAGCAGCTTCACCGTCCCGGTCGACGTCAGCAGCACGTTGGCGGGCTTCAGGTCCCGGTGCACGATGCCGGCCTCGTGCGCTACTTGCAGACCCTCGCAGATCTGCACAGCCCAGCCCAGCACCCGTGCCGGTTCGACCGGGCCGCCGCCGGCGCCCAGCGGGGTGCCCTCGAGTAGCTCCATGACGAGGTACAGCAGCGCAGCCCCGGCCACCTGGGCCTCGCCGAAGTCGTGGAGCGTGACGATGTGCGGGCTCGACAACGACCCGACGAGCCGTGCCTCGCGGGTGAACCGGCCCACCGCAGTCTCGTCGAGATCCTGGGCCGTGCGGATCACCTTCACCGCGACCGGTCGGCCGATCCTGGAATCGGTCGCCCTCCAGACCTCGCCCATACCGCCCGCGCCGAGGACCGAGTCGAGTTGGTACCGGCCGTCCAGAACGCTCCCGTTGAGCACGTAGCCCCCGTTGCTCTACCGCCAGCGCGGCATGGACATCACACAAACCGTCCTTACCATAGCTGCCGCCTCGGACAGCAGACTTGACCCGTCGCATCTGCTGCCTCGCCTCAAGGGGGGAGTGTCACGAAGACCGCTACGGCTCCAGACGGTGGGGTCCGCGGAAGAGGAACGTGACCTCGCGGATGGTCGGCAAGTCCAGCAGCAGCATCAGTACCCTGCTGAGACCAAGGCCGAGCCCACCGTGGGGCGGGGTGCCGAAGCGGAAGCAGTTCAGGTAGCTGGCGAGAGGCTCGGTCTCCAAGCCCTTCTCGCGGGCCTGGGCGATGAGGCGTTCGTGGCGGTGTTCGCGCTGGGCGCCGGTGGTGATCTCGATGCCCTTCCACAGCAGGTCGAAGGACTCGGTGACGGTGGGGTCGTCCTCGGGCCGCAGGTGGTAGAAGGGGCGGACCGAGGCGGGGAAGTGCGTGACGAACACGAACTCGTGCCCGGTCTCCTCGGCGATCAGCGCGGAGAGCTTGCGCTCGCCTTCCGGGTCGAGGTCGTCCTTGACGCCCTCGGGGTCCCAGCCGGTGGCCCGGAGCTTGGTGATGGCGTTGGCCATGGTGATGCGCGGGAACGGCATCTCGGGGACGACGACCTGGGCGCCGAAGTGCTCGGCGATGGCGTCGCCGTGGCGCTCGGAGACCCGCTGGAGGACGCGCTGCAGGAGGCGTTCCTCGAAGGCCATGACGTCCTCGACGCCGTCGATCCAGGCGAGTTCGGCGTCGACGCCGGTGAACTCGGTGGCGTGGCGGGAGGTGAAGGACGGCTCGGCGCGGAAGACGGGGCCGATCTCGAAGACCTTGTCGATACCAGCGGCGATGGCCATCTGCTTGTAGAACTGCGGGGACTGGGCGAGGTAGGCGGTGCGGTCGAAGTAGTCGACCTTGAAGACCTCGGCTCCGGACTCGGAGGCGGTGCCCATGAGCTTGGGCGTGTGGAGCTCGGTGAAGCCCTCCTCCGCCGTGACCTCGCGCATGGCCTGCTCGACGGTGGTCTGCACCGCGAAGACGAGGTGCTGGGAGGGGCGGCGGATGTCGAGGAAGCGCCAGTCGAGGCGCTGGTCCAGGCCGGTGTGCTCGTCGATGGGCAGCTTCGGCTCGGCCGGAGAGACGACCTCGACCCGCTCGGGGATGATCTCCAGACCGCCGAGCTTGACCTGCGGGCTGTCGACGACCTTGCCGGTGATCTTCACGGCGGTCTCGGCGGGGGT
>NZ_BBPP01000020.1:0-31934 GCF_000787835.1 Streptacidiphilus melanogenes | reverse complement strand
GATCTTCACGGCGGTCTCGGCGGTGATGGCTTCGAACGCCGCCTCGATCTCGTCGCCTTCGCCGCCTCGGGCGTGGGTGACCTGGACGAGGCCGGTGTGGTCGCGGACCAGCACGAACTGCATGCGCCGCTGCAGTCGGAGAGTGTTGATCCAGCCGTAGACGGTGACCGTCTCGTCGAGGTGGCTGGGAAGGTCTGCGACGAGGGTGCGCGTCATGGCGGCAACTCCCTGGTTGCGGGCGCGTTGGTCGCGCCAATGGCGTCGGACGGTAGACGGCCGCCCGGGGGGACTGGTTCACCATAACCGAACCGGTCCCGCCCGTGCGGCCGGATTAAGCCGTTCGTGATCACGCGAGGCTGAACACGCCGGAGAAGACGGGGAGTTCGTAGCGGTCGATGATGGTGTTGAAGCCGACGTGGACGTCGATCAGGCCGTCGAGGTCGTATTGGAAGGGGATGTCCATCTGCCTGACGACGAACGGGGTGAGGACGGTCGGCGCGGGGCACACGCCCAGGTCGGCGATGGTCTCCAGGCCGCGGAGGGTGTCGTCGGCCGGTTCGATGCCGGCGAGCAGGCAGCTGCCCACTTCGAGGCGGCCGAAGACGTCGACGGCGTCGGCGAAGACAGTGGTGTAGTCGTCGAAGGTCAGGGTGCCCTTGTAGCCGTGGACGTAGCGCTGGCGGTACTCGTTGTTGACGATCTCGACGCCGGAGTTGAAGCGGCTGATCCCGGCTTCGCGCAGCGTGGTGAGGTAGTCGCGGCGGTGGGCGGCGTCGCGGCGCATCCGGTCAGGGATGACCTGGGAGACGTAGATGCCTCCGGTATAGCCGACCTTCCGCAGGGCGGTGGCCAGGAGGCAGTGGCGTTCGAGTTCGAGCTTCTCGTTGGTGATGCTGCCGGTGCACAGCCAGATGATGTCGTAGTTCTGGTTGATCTCCTCGGCGTGGGCATCGACGTAGGCGAGGCAGGCGTCGAAGTTGCTGGTGTAGTTGGAGCTGGCGCCGCCCTGGAGAGCGAGAATCTCCCACTCGGACTCCTTGAAGCAGAAGTCACAGGAGAAGGCGCAGTACGTGTGGTAGTCGAACACGAAGGACCGCATGCCGTTCTCGCGCATGAGCCCGAAGTTGTACATGCCGGTGGGGGCGCGGTCGCCGTCGATGAACTGGGTACTGGCGATGGCGTGCTGCTGGCCGTTGAGGTGGGCGCTGAGCTGGTCGCCGTCGAACATGAACGGGGAGTCCTGGTTGACGCGGACGGTGATCTTCTTGGCGAAGCCGGGCCCGGTCAGCTCCAGCTCGATGCGGGGCACGACCTGTCCGTAGACGGGGAAGCGAATGTCGGTCGTGGTGAGCTGGACGCCGTCGCGCAGCGCGCCGAGGCGGAAGACCTCCTCGATGCGGACCTTGTCCATGCCGGTGAGGGTCAATGGGAAGCGGGCGGCCCGGTCAGTGCGAGACGGCACGTTCGTGCTCCTTCCTGGCGGCGCGGACAGAGACGAGGCGGGCGGCGTTGGCGCCGGTCAGCCCGGCGGTGAAGGCGTCGGGGAGGGCGGTGAGGACCTCAGCCCACTCGGCGGCGGGGTCCTTCGGGGTGCCCGGGTGGGGGTAGTCGGTGGCGAGCATGAGCCGGGGCGTGAGCCAGTCGGGCAGGTGGGTGAGGTCCTCGCCCAGGCCGACGGAGAAGAAGAACGTGTCCCGCTCGGCGAGGTAGGCGCGGGGCGGGAGCTCGCACAGGCTGGTCAGGCCGTTGCCGCGCAGCGTGTGCCAGGACTCCTCGGCGCGGTCGAGCCAGGCGGGCAGCCAGCCGGCGTTGCACTCGTGGAAGGCGAAGCGCAGGCGCGGGTAGCGGTCCGGGACCCGGGCGTCGAGCAGGGCCGCGAGGTGCAGCTGGCCGGGCAGGGTCTCGTTGATGTGGTTGAACAGTGGCCCCATCGCCGGGGCGGTCAGGGTCGTGCTGCCACCGCGCCTGCGGGCGATGGGCAGGAAGTGCGGGACCGCGACCTTGTGCAGGTGTAACGCGATGTCCAGGTCCTGCGCGGCGGCGAACAGCGGCTCCGCGGGCAGGAGGCTGTCGCGGATCCCGCCGGGGATCATGGCGTGGGCGAAGCCCGCGTCGGCCAGCCGCCGCAGCCGCTCGGGGGCGTCCTCGGTGGCCGGCACCTGGGCGACCGGGAGCAGGCGCTCGGGGTCGCTGCTGGCCATGTCGGCGATCCAGCGGTTGTAGGCGTCGAAGTGCGCCAGCGCCCAGGGGCTCGTGGGGTCGACCTCGCGGGGCCAGATCAGGCCGAGCGAGGGGAACAGCAGCGTGGCGTTGATACCGGCGGCGTCGAGCCAGGCGAGCCGGGCCGGGCCATCCCACGACGCGCGGGTGCACGACTCCTGGTAAGAGGCGAAGACGCCGTCGGCGGGCAAACTGTTCCAGTCGCGGATCTCGCCGTCCTCCGGCGCAGGGAGACCACCGAGACGGCGGACCAGCGCGGAGGGGCGGCCCTGGACCAGGAGCTTGTCGCCGTCCTCCTCGTCGCGCACCACACGGAGGCGGCTCTCGCGGAAGGCCGGATCGAGGTAGGACTCCCAGTCCCACAGAGGTTCCATGATGTGGCCGTCGGCGTCGACGACCTTGTGTCCGTGCCACATGGCAGACCAGTCCTTTGATCTTCGAGTCAGCGGATCAGGCGGGCAGGGCGAGGGCCTTGATGTAGTCCGTCGGGTAGTGGGCCAGACGCGTGTCCGGGACGATCCGTCCACCGGACGGCAGCCGGCGCAGGAGCAGTACGCGCTGAATCCACCGGTCGGTGCCGTCGTAGGCGGGGCGGAACGCGGTGCGGCCGTGGACAGAGCGGCGGTTGTCGATCAGCAGCAGGTCACCGGAACCGAGCAGGATCGACTGGGCGCAGCGGCCCAGCGACTCCTCCAGCGCGGCCAGCACGGCACAACCGGAGGCCGTGATGGCGGTGATCAGGGTCGAGTACTCCAGCGCCGGCCCGTCCGGGCGGTCCCTGAGCAGCGGCACTGGCTCGGTGGTGCGTCGGCCCTCATGCTCGTAGCTGCCGCGGTCGGTGGGGAAGACGAACAGCGGCTCCCGCAGAGCGCCGCGTTCGGCCGGGGTGAGCTGGGCCAGGGCCTGGGGATGTCCGAGACGAGAGTGGCCGCCTGCCCGGTCGGATCCGGGCGAAGACCGAGCAGCGCGAGGAAGTCGGGCGGGTAGGCGGTGAAGCACGCCTCGGTGTGCAGGACCAGGTCGCTGGCGCCGGATGCGCTCTGCACGTTGTGGTGCGAAGCGACCGGGTACCGGTTCTGCACGAGGTGCGCGCCGTCCCACTCTCCGTAGGCGAAGATCTCGCCCAGCCGCGCGCCGATCAGCGCGAGGACCGGCTCCGCGCCGGTCGGCCGTGCCTCGGGCAGCTGGTGGAAACTGCCCGCCGGGGTCTGCGGCAGCGAACCGGGGAACGGGACGCCGCGGATCAGTAGGCTCGACGGACCCTGCTGCAGGGCAAAGCGGTCCACCACCGCGACCAGACCGTCCAGCGGCAGGGGCGCGGCGGCAGCGCGAGCCTGCCGGGCGAACACCTCGCCCTCGGCGTAGGGGTCGGCACGAATGCGGCTCGCTGCCTGTGCCAGCGCGGCGGCGTCGTGCGGGGCGAGGTCGACGACGGAGATCGGGAGGCGTGGAGGCATGGGGCAGCCCTTCCGGAAGTTGGGTAACTTCGCGGCTGGAAGTCGGAGAGCAGGAAGCGGAGCAGCAGGTGAGGCGCTGGCTTTCAGCCGTGGACGGGTGGCGAAGCGTCGCTCTCGCCGTGGCCGCCGCCGTGCGGGTGAGCGAACCCCGGGAGCAGAGCCCAGACCGTCTTGCCCTGCGGCTCGGGATACCAGCCCCAGCTCCGGCTCAACTGAGCGACGAGATGGAGCCCGCGCCCTTCCTCGTCCAAGGCGGAGGCATCCCGGCGCCGGGGAGGGCGTTCGCAGGAGTCCGTCACCTCGATCAGCAGGCTGCCGACGAGCTGACGGGCGACGACGGAGACAATGGCGTCGATGTGGCTGGCGGTCACTGAGTTCGCCACCAGCTCGGTGAGGACGACCTCCGCGTCGCTGAGCGCGTCCGGGGCGACGGCCTCGTGGAAGGCCAGACGAAGCGAACGACGAGCGTCCGTCGCAGCCCGAACGCCAACCGGAAAGGCGCAGTCGAGAGCGACCACGTACGGCGGCCTCACGGCAGCCGGCACCGACCCCTCAGTCGAACTCCGATGACCAGACTCAGTGTTCAGGACTACCACCATGCGACTCACCTCCCATCGGGCTCGTGATCATTCCACTGTCGCCGACTCCGGCCGGAGCCGCGATGTTGAAGATGTTCCGCTTGGGCATGGGACGCGGATACCGCACCACGGGACGCCTCGGGGACGTCCTGAGACGTCCCGACCGCGGTGTCGATCGTCCGGGCGTGGACGTCCAATCAGCCGGGTAGGCCAGGGTGATGACGGAGCCGAACGAGCGCCTGCGCGCCGCGCTGCGGGACCGCGGACTCACCGCGCAGACCCTCGCGGACGAGCTCCGCGTCGATGCGAAGACCATCGAGAGGTGGATCGGTTCCGGCCGTACGCCCTACCCCCGTCACCGGTACGCGGTCGCCGAGTTGCTCGGCGTCGCGGCGGCGGACTTGTGGCCGGAGACGGACCGCACTGCGCCTCCGGCTGGGCCGGGCGGCACCGAGGTCGTCGGTGTCTACCCCGACCGGTCGGCGGTGCCCGGCGAGCTCTGGCGCACGCTGTTCAGCAAGGCAACCAAAGACATCGGCGTCCTGGTCTACAGCGGCCTGTTCCTCTCCGAGGACAGCGGCATCCACCGCATCCTGCTCGCGAAGGCCGGACAGGGGGTGCGCATCCGCATCCTGCTCGGGAACCCGGCGAGCGAACACGTGGCCCGCCGCGGTGCCGACGAAGGCGTCGGCACTGCCATGGCCGCCAAGATCGAGAACGCCCTCGTGATGTACGCGCCGCTGCGAGGCAACGAGGCCATCCAGTTCCGGCTGCACGACACGATCCTCTACAACTCGATCTACCGGGCCGACGACGAACTCCTGGTCAACACGCACCTGTACGGGTTCGCCGCCGCCCAGGCGCCGGTCCTACACCTCCGGGCGACCGCTGATGGCAGCATGGTCGCCAACTACCTGGACAGCTTCGAGCGGGTCTGGGCCGACGCCGTTCCCCTGGAATGAGGTCACAATGCCGAGCCGGATCGACTACTTCGACGACCCTGACGCGCCCCTGGCCAACAGCATGGTGCCGTCCGTCAACGTCGTCGTCGCTGACGACCTCGGACGCATCCTCCTGATCCGCCGTACCGACAATGGCAACTGGGCGGTTCCGGGAGGAGCGATCGACCTCGGCGAGTCACTGACGCAGGCTGCCGTCCGGGAGACGGACGAGGAGACGGGGATCCGCTGCGAGATCACCGGCCTGGTCGGGATCTACACCGACCCGCGGCACCTCATCCACTACACCAGCAACGACGAGGTCCGGCAGGAGTTCTCCATCGTCCTGACCGCGCGACCCACGACAGGTGCGCCCCGCTCCAGCAGCGAGTCCAGCGAGGTCTGCTGGGTCGACGCCGCCGACATCGCCGCCCTCCCCATGGACCGCTCGATGCGGAGGCGGCTGGAGCACTATCTCGCTGGCGACTCCCGCCCCTACCTCGGCTGATCGCGACGAGGAAGCGAGCGGACGGTGTCCACCGCGCGCAGGATCTCCGGGCGCGCCTCGGTGATGGCCGCGGTGATCAGGCTGTCGGGGCCGTAGCGCGCCAGGATCTCCGCCAACCGCTCTTCCACCGCGATCGGCTCTCCATCGGGCGAGGTCGTCATGTCGCAGTACGTCAGCGCGTCCGCCAGCAGGCCGGCGACCGGCGCGAACTCGGTCGACAGACGTTCGGACAGGCCCCGTCGTGCGGCCTCTGCCGCGGCGGAGGAGTGATAGGCGACCAGGGAACACACCCGGTCGTCGACTCCCACCACGTCGCGCAGGAAGAGCGCCCCGTCAAGCGGATGGAACCCGGTGGACGCGACCGTGGGCGCGTACCCGATGTCGTGCAGCCAGGCGGCGTCGACGAGGAGCGGACCATCCGCGCCGAACCGGTCGGCGATCGACTCGGCCTTGCGCCCCACGCCCCTGCTGTGCTCCCACCTGCGCGGCAGCGGCTCAGACAGATGCTGCTCCGCGAGGCGGGCCGCCCACCCGTTCCAGTTCATGCCGGGACCTTACCCAGGGCCAGCCGTGGAGCCTCGTCCCGCCACCGGGACGTCCAGGACGTCCCGGTCACGCTGCCGCATCCGCTTGGGCCAGCTCCCGCAGGATAGCCAGCACGCGGGCGGTGTCCCGCAGATCCGGCAGCACGACCGGCGCTCCGGCCGCGTGGAGGGCGTCCTGGCTGTAGCTCCCCGACGCCACCGCGAGCACCGCGTCGCCATTGAGCAGAGCAGCTTGCACATCCCGGGGCGTGTCCCCGACCAGGAGCACCGGCGCGGATGCCGGGAGCGCGTAGGCTGCGCTGATGCGTCGCCTCGCCACTGGCACCAGCGCGGAGCGGTCCTCGCAGTCAGCGCCGTACGCTCCCACCGTGAGGTCGACGAGGACGTCCAGGCCGAAGGCCCTCAGCTTCACCAGCGCGTTGGCGGCGATGTTCCCGGTGAGCACGGAGCTCACCGCGCCCGGCTCCCCGGCCAGAGCCTCCAACACCTCCCGTGCCCCGGGCAGGACGTACCCGCGCCGACGCAGCTCCGACGCGTGAGCGGCCCCGGTCTCGGCCAGCGCCTGTTCGATCGCGGCCCAGCGCGGCGGCTCAAGGTGATGGCGGCGGAACAGATCCGTCATGATCGACCGGTCCGTCCGTCCTTCGGTGACGACCGGAGCTGACGGCGGCAGACCGGCCAGCGCGGTGAAAGTCGCGGCGTAGATCTCCTTGCTGACGCCGCTGTTCTCGATCAACGTATGGTCGATGTCCCATAGAACGATCAAAGGCACCTCTCCACCCTACGAGGCATCAGGCCGGGCACCCGAACGATCAGGGGGACGTTCCTGGACGTCCTTGCGGTACCTCGGCGTCACCGATTTGATGAGCAGCGTGAACGAGCAGCTACGTTCAGCCATGGCTCGTCAGGGTGTCAGCCCGGACGCGCTGGCCGCAGCCTGCGCCGTCGACCCCAAGACGGTCGGACGGTGGCTCGCCGGTCGCGTCCCCCACGCCCGGCACCGCTGGACCACCGCGGGGCTCCTTGCCGTGGCCGAAGACACCATCTGGCCCAGCTCCCAGCGCTCCACGCCCTCCGCGTCCCCGGCCGAGCCCGCCGCCTGCTACCCCAACCGCGCCAGCGTCCCGCGCGAGTTCTGGTTGTCGCTGCTGGAGGGCACTGAGCACCAGATCGACGTCCTCGTCTACTCCGGGACCTTCTTCGCCCAGACCAACCCCCACGTCGCCCGGATGCTCACCGCCAGAGCCCGCGCCGGCGTCGCCATCCGCCTCTGCTTCGCCGACCCCGCGGGCAGCGCCGTCGCCCAGCGCGACCGGGAGGAGGAGCTCGACGGCACCCTCGCCGCCAAGATCCGCGCCTCGCTCACCTACTACCGTGCCCTGCTCACCGAGCCCGGGTGCGAGATACGGCTCCACAACGCCACGGTGTACGCCTCCCTGTTCCGGTACGACGACGACCTCCTGGCCAACCCGCACATCTGGGGCCAGCCCGCCAGCGCCAACCCCCTGCTGCACCTGCGCCGCGGCCCGGGTGCCGAGCTCGGTTGGTTCGAGCAGTACGTCACCAGCTTCGAGGCGCTCTGGGAGACGGCCAGGCGCTGGGGCGGCACCACCATCGACAAGACCTCCAAGGAGTGACCCGCATGGGCAGGACCGAGTACCTCAACGACCCCAGCGCGCCCAAGGCCAACACCCTCATCCCGGCCAGCAACCTGCTGGTCGTCAACGACAGCGGCGAGATCCTGCTCCAGCGCCGCCGCGACACCGGTCAGTGGGCCTTGCCCGGCGGAGCCCAGGACATCGGCGAGACCGCCGGCCAGTGCGCCGTCCGCGAATGCCAGGAGGAGACCGGCATCCTCGCCGAGCTCACCGGCTTCCTCGGCGTCTACACCAACCCGAACCACATCGTTGCGTACAGCGACGGCGAGATCCGGCAGCAGTACGAGAACACCTACATCGGCAGGCCGCTCTCCGGCACCCCCACCATCAACGACGAAGCCGACGGTGTCCGCTGGGTCAGCCCCGACCAGCTCGACGACCTCGACATCCACCCGAGCATGCGGCAGCAGATCGGCGACTACCTGGCAGGTAACTACCCGTACCTCGGCTGACCTCCGTGAACAGGACGTACAGCGGGCCTCCTTGCCTCGCCCGCGGCCTCAGCATCAGCGATGGTCCAGGTCGGCCTGCCCTGATGTGGGTTTTGCTTTGGGGCGCCGCGACGAAGCCACATCCCATCTGGCCAGGGCCTTCTACACTGAGTTCCCGGAGAGCACGGCAGATCGACGGAATGACCAGGTCCACGAGGATGGAGTAGCTGGGGGACATGGACGACCGACTGCGGACTTTGGCCAAGTTCTCGCCGAACTTCGGCATTCTGTATCAGCTCAAGCCGCTGCTCTCTCTCTACGGTGCCCAGGCGGAGGCGACCGTCTTCACGAACCCGAACTCCTCGCTCGTGCAGGCGGGCCAGTTCGGCGAGGTTCTGGCCGAGGAGTTGGTCACCCGGATCGGCATGCGGGTCGAAGGTGGCCGCCAGATCGACCGCCTGACGGCCTTGACGCGGGCCGGTGTTCTGGTCCCCGAGATCCGCAACGACTTCGACCAACTACGCCTTGACCGCAACAGGGCCGCGCACACGCATCTGTTCGACACCTCGCGCGCCCTCGCTGCTGTGCGCACCTGCTATAAGCTGGGCCTCTGGTTCCACGACGCGATCTCCGGCCGCCGGACGGTCGCGGAGTTCGTCCCGCCAACCGACCCGCAGGCTGCCGAGCGGATCGTCGACCCGGCCGAACTCGCCGAACTGAACGAGGCGCTGACCGGCCATCGCCAGGCCCTCACCCAGGCGCGCACCCGCCTCGCCGAGTCCGCCGATGAGCTGGAGGCCGAGCGCCGGGCCCGTGCCGAGGCGGAGCGCCTGATCGCCAGCGTCGGCGTCAACAACGCCGAGCTGCTGGCCCAGATCGAACAGCTCACAGCGCAGGTCGCCGAGATGCGCGCCGTCCAGCTGGCCAGTTACGAGCAGGCCCAGCAGGCTCCGCGCACGGTTGATCCGGCGGCCCGGGACGCGATCATCCACCGCGCGCAGAGGCCGGCTCCGCTCAACGAGGTGCAGGCCCGCGAAGAGATCGACAAGCTGCTGACTGCCGCAGGCTGGCTTGTCCAGGACCGGGTCGCGGTCAACCCGACGGCGGGTCGGGGAGTGGCGGTGCGTGAGTTCACACTCGCCACTGGCCGTGCCGACTACGTACTCTATGTTGACGGGTCGATCGTCGGCGTCATCGAGGCGAAGCGGGAAGGCACGCACCTGGCCAGCGCGGTCGCCCAGAACGACCGCTACGCGGGCGGGGTCCTCAAGGAGCACCGGCTGGCGGTGTGGCGTGAGGCCGAGCCCTTCGCGTTCCGGTATGCCACCACCGGCACCGAGACGTACTTCATCAACCGCCTCGACCCCGACGCGCGCTCCCGTGAGGTGTTCGCCTTCCACCGGCCGGAGACCATCGCCGCGTGGATGCGGCGCGCCGACGAGCGCCCCGAGACGCCTACCTTCCGCGCCGGTCTGCGCGAGATGCCGACCCTGCAGCGCAACGGCCTGCGCCCGGCCCAGGTTGAGGCGATCACTGGCCTGGAGAGCTCGCTCGCAATGGACAGGCCGCGGGCCCTGATTCAGATGGCGACCGGCGCCGGCAAGACCTACACCGCCGTCTCCCAGACGTATCGGCTGCTGAAGCACGCCCGTGCCCGCCGCGTGCTGTTTCTGGTGGACCGCAACAACCTGGGCAAGCAGGCGCTGGACGAGTTCCGGAAGTTCACGACCCCGGATGACGGGCGCAAGTTCTCCGACATCTACAACGTCGAACGTCTGGGCGCAGCCGGCCTTCAGGACAGCACGGCGGTGGTGATCTGCACCATCCAGAAGATGTACCGCCTGCTGACCGGCGAGCAGCTCGTCGACGACGACCCGGCCGACGAGGCGAACGACGACACCGCCTATGAGCAGTCGTACGCGGCCGAGCGGCCCGTCGAGGTCGGCTACAACCCGGCCGTGCCGCTGGAGTCCTTCGATCTGATCATCGTGGACGAGTGCCACCGCTCCATCTACGGGCTGTGGCGCGGGGTCCTGGAGTACTTCGATGCCCACCTTGTGGGGCTCACCGCCACCCCGACACTGCAGACCCTCGGCTTCTTCGGCCGGAACCTGGTCTCCGAGTACACGTACCCGCAGGCCGTCGCCGACGGCGTGAACGTCGACTTCGACGTCGTCCGCATGCACACAGATCTGCGGGAGAACGGCGGCGCGACCATAGAAGAGGGGACGACGGTCAGGATCCGGGACCGCAAGACCCGTCACCAGCGCTACCAGGAGTTGGAGGACGACTTCACCTACACGACCCGCCAGATCGGGCGCTCGGTGGAGGCCGTCGACGAGATCCGGGCCGTCCTCACCGCGTACCGGGACAACTGGCAGAGGTGGTTTCCCGGCCGCAAGGAGGTCCCGAAGACGCTGATCTTCGCGGTGGGCGAGGACCATGCCGTGGGCGTCCTCGCCCAGGCCAAGGAGGTCTTCGGCCGCGGAGACGACTTCGCCAAGAAGATCACCTACAAGAGCCGCCAGGCTGGCGAGGATCCCGACGAGCTGATCCGTTCTCTGCGGACCTCCCCGCGCCTTCGGATCGCCGTCACCGTCGACATGATCGCCACCGGGACCGACGTCAAGGCCCTGGAGTGCGTGATCTTCCTGCGGGAGGTCCGCAGCGCGGTCCTCTTCGAGCAGATGAAGGGTCGTGGTGCCCGCACCATCGACGCCACCGAGCTGCGCGAGGTGACCCCCGACGGGGACGAGCGGGTCCGTAAGGACCGCTTCGTGCTCGTGGACGCGGTGGGCGTCACTGACTCGCCGCTCGTCGATGCCCGGCCGCTCGTTCCTGCGGGGGAGCGACAGATCTCGCTGGCCAAGCT
Organism: Streptacidiphilus melanogenes; assembly: GCF_000787835.1. Taxonomy (GTDB): domain Bacteria; phylum Actinomycetota; class Actinomycetes; order Streptomycetales; family Streptomycetaceae; genus Streptacidiphilus; species Streptacidiphilus melanogenes. The sequence continues at coordinate 20,727 of NZ_BBPP01000020.1, read as the reverse complement.
CCTCGACAAAGCCGGCACGAGGTCGATCAGTGCCTCCGAGGCAGAGATCCTCGCAGGTCGCCTCGCCCGCCTCAACCAGCAGCTCAACACCCGCGAGCGAGACCAGCTCACGCGGGCTGCCGGTGGTCGCACGCTCTCCGAGATCGCCGGTGCGATCGTCAAGGCTGTCGACCCCGACCGTCAGGACCGCGCGAAAGCAGAGGGTGGCGAGAGGGCGGCGCATGCTCTGGTGGAAGCGGCCGTCGCCCCGCTCACGGCCAGCCCAGACCTTCGGAAGCTGATCATCGAGATTCGCCGGGACAAGGACTACGTGATGGACGAGACCACGGCAGTCTCGGTCACGGAGGTCCGTGCCGTCCCTCGGGAAGAGCGAGCACGTGAGGAAGTCGACCGCTGGAGTCGCCTGCTTGCGGGGCAGCGCGACAAGATCGCAGCCATCTCTATCGCGCTGTCGAGTCCGCGCTCGGTTGGCCCCACTGAGGCGTATGCGGCGCTGAAGGAGCTGGCAGATCAAATCCGGCGCCCTGATTTCGCCTGGACCCCGCAGATCCTGTGGACCTACTACGAGGACCTGGGGCATGCGACCGATCAGTCCGGCAAGCAGGCAGGAGTCCCTGACCTGATCTCGCTCATCCGGTACGAGCTTGGCGTCGATTCGGAGCTCAGGCCCTACCGTGAGACCGTAGAGGAACGCTTCCAGGGCTGGCTTCTGCGACAGCGGCAAGCAGGCGCGGAGTTCACGGACAGGCAGCTCTGGTGGTTGGAGGCCATCCGTGATGTTGTGGCCAGCGATGTCGGCGTCGCTCCGTCGGACTTCCGAGCTGAGCCCTTCGCGGGCCACGGTGGAGGTAGAGGTCTTGCCCTCGCCTTCCCGGATCGCGACCCACACGACCTTCTGAGTGAGCTGAATCGAGAATTGGCTTGAGCACTACAGAACTCCCGCCTGGATGGGAGAAAGCCTGTCTGGGCGATGTCTTGTTGCGCGTCGAAGCCGGAAAGTCCTTCACATGTGAGCCGCGCCAGGCGAGGCCGGACGAGTGGGGAATTATTAAGGTCAGTGCGATGACCTGGGGTCAGTTTGACGAGGGCGAGAACAAGGCAGTTCCAGAAGGGCGCGAAGTCAACCCTGCGTATGAGATCCAAGCGGGTGACATCCTTGTGAGCCGCGCCAATACTCGGTCATATGTTGGCGCCCCAGTCCTCGTTGGTAACACTCGCCCCCGCCTACTCCTTTCCGACAAGAGCCTCCGCCTGGTGCCAGGAGAATCCATCAACAAGCGGTGGCTAGTTCACTTTCTGAGCTCGCCCGCGGCACGGGACTTCGTCTCTGAGACGGCCACGGGGACCAAGGACTCCATGCGAAATATTTCGCAGCAGGCGCTCTTGAAAATGCCGATGGCAGTCCCCCCTCTCGCAGAACAGCTGAGAATCGCGGACGTCCTCGAAGATTACCTATCCCGGCTCGATGTCGCAGAGGCCAGCATCAGGCGGAGCGTGAGACGCTCCGACCACGCCTGGGCTTCAGTGCTCAACTCGGTGGCGCGCGGCGATCTCAACGGCCGCACCGTTCACGCTGGCCTTCGCCTGGTCTCGGAGGTCGCAGTCGTTGGTGGTGGAATTCAGAAGCAGCAGAAGCGGCGTCCGGTCAGAAACACGTTCCCGTTTCTTCGCGTTGCCAACGTAGCCCGAGGGAAGCTTGACCTCGACGAGATTCATCAGATTGAACTGTTCGATGGAGAGCTAGAGCGCTATCAGCTTGAGCGTGGCGACCTGCTCGTGGTGGAGGGCAATGGAAGCCCCGACCAAATTGGGCGGGCGGCCACTTGGCGCGGAGAAATTTCGCATGCCGTTCATCAGAACCATCTGATCCGCGTGCGCCCGAGCGAAGAACTGCTTCCTCGATATCTTGAGCTAATCTGGAACTCTCCGCTCGTCATTGATCAGCTTCGCGAGGTGTCAAGGTCGACGAGTGGGCTTTACACGCTCAGCACAGCCAAGGTGAAGTCGGTCAAGATCCCGGTTCCGTCGCTCGCTGACCAGGAATCTCTGGTAGATGACGCCGACATCTGGGAGACGCGCATCAATGCTGCACGGGTTGTACTCCAGAGCGCGGCTGCTCGAAGCCGGCATCTGCGGAACTCTGTCCTCAATAAGGCGCTCGCTGGCGCTCTGATTCCGCAGGATCCTCAAGACGAGCCCGCTTCGACTTTGTTGGAGCGTATCGAGATTGAGCGAGCAAAGGGCGTCAAGAGGAGGTCTAACCGCACTCCCCGTCCGCGTCGGGCTGCGGCGGCCGTCGCCGCCGAGCCGTACCTGACCCCGTCCGTCATCACACCGATCCCCAGTGATGCCATTCAGCAGGAGTTCGAGCTCTGATGAGCACAGTCGCCCCCTCCAGCACCGTCGCGCAGACCAACTCACTCGTTGCCAAGCTATGGAACTACTGCAATGTCCTGCGGGACAACGGTCTGTCGACTATCGAGTACGTCGAACAGCTCTCGTACCTGCTCTTCCTGAAGATGGCTGATGAGCTGACGGCCGACCCGTTCGCCCGCGAGGCGGCTTCTCCCATCATTCCGTCGGACCTTGGCTGGCAGTCACTTGCTTCCAAGCGCGGTGAGGAACTGGAAGCGCACTATCGTCAGGTCCTCACGAAGCTCGGAAAGCACCCTAATAGCACCCTGGGCACCGTCTTCGCCAAGGCCCAGAACCGCATCACCGAACCAGCACTCCTTGAGAAGCTCGTCGTCGAGCTGATCGGCAAGACCGACTGGGTTCTCGAAGGCACCGATCTCAAGGGCGATGCGTACGAGGGCCTGCTCGCCAAGGGCGCCGAAGACACCAAGACCGGTGCTGGACAGTACTTCACGCCGCGCCCGCTGATCGATGCCATGGTGAAGGTGATGCGGCCACGTCCCGACGACACCATCACCGACCCGGCCTGCGGCACGGCCGGCTTCCTTATCGCGGCGCATAGTTACCTCCGGGAGCACCACCTGAAGGCGCTGTCCCGCGAGCAGCGCTTGGCATTGGGCCAGGGCAGCATCTGGGGCAACGAACTTGTCCCGGGCACAGCCCGCCTTGCAGCAATGAACATGCTGCTTCACGGCATTGGTGAGCCTGGCGGTGCCTCGCTCATCACTACCGGCGACGCGCTTGCCGAGCCCCCTTCCCGTCGTGCCTCTCTTATTCTCGCGAACCCTCCATTCGGCAAGAAGTCCGCGATCACCGTTGTCGGAACTGACGGCAAGACCGACCGGGAGGACGTCACCTACGACCGTTCTGACTTCCGCGCGACGACGACCAACAAGCAGCTGAACTTCCTGCAACACATCATGTCGCTGCTGGAGATGGACGGTCGTGCGGCCGTTGTTGTCCCCGACAATGTCCTGTACGAGGGCGGGCCAGGCGAGAAGATCCGCCGCCGTCTGCTCCAGGAGTTCGACCTCCATACGATCTTGCGCCTGCCTACCGGCATCTTCTACGCCGGCGGAGTCAAGGCCAACGTGCTGTTCTTCGACAAGAAGCCCCCGCGGGCCGACGACATTCCCAATACCTCTGAGGTCTGGGTGTATGACTTCCGCACGGGGATGCACTTCACGCTCAAGCAGCACCCTTTGCGCCTTGCTGACCTGGCCAAGTTCATCGAGGCGTACCAGCCAGACAACCGCTCGGCTCGCAAGGAGACCGAGGACGGCCGCTTCAAGCGTTTCACGTACAAGGAACTCATCGACCGGGAGAAGATTAACCTCGACATCTCGTGGCTGAGGGATCCGGCACTAGACGACGCGGAAAGCATGCTCGCCCCCGAGATCATCGCCCAAGAGATCGTGGAAGACCTCCAGGCGGCCCTCGTCGAGTTCGAGGCAATCACCGAGGCTCTGGGTGGTGAGGTGAAGCCCGACGTCGCGTCGGAGGAAGTCATCGCTGAGGCGTGAGCGGCAACCAAGAGGCCCCTGGCCGCAGCGGAGACCGTGGCCTGGGCCCCTTCGGCGGCGAGCGGTAGCTCGCACAGTCTGTGTGGACTCCTGACCTCGGACCGGCACGGTTGTCTCAGCTTGTGCTGGTGGGGGTACGACGGCTACATGCTTCGTTGGTCATCTCTCAATGAGCGCCAGCTCTCTCTTCTGGCCCGCATCGGTGGGGACGGGAATCCGGTCACTTCGGGTGATCCTGCGCTCGCGCTCACTGCTCGTGCTCTGAAGGAGCGCGGGCTGATCAGCATGCCGAAGGCTGAGGGGGTGAAGTGGCGGGCGGAGATTACCGATTCAGGCCGCTTCTATTTGGAGCACGGGCATCACCCGGACCGTCCTGCCCTGGGCTCCAGGGCCCTGGCCAAGACCCCCGCCGGCACGGCGTCACAGGACACCCCTGTGGTGACGGACCAGCCGGAGGCTGTTGCAAGCCTCCGGCCAGCAGTGCGGCGGCAGCCGAAGTCGCCGAAGGAGTCTAGGGCCGTGAGCGGTCCGGCGCTGATCGAGCAGGTCCAGCAGGCGGGGCGCTTCCTTACGATCCCAGATCCTTCGCCGGAGGAGCGGGCAAGGCTGCGCAGGGCCTTCGATGCGGCTCGCACCAGTGCACCTGAGGGCTTCCAGCTGAAGTACAGCGGCCGGGAGAAGGGCGACTTCTATCTCGGCCTGCTGCGTGACAACGGGCTGGATGAGACCGAGTGGAACCGAATTCGACTGCAACGCAGTCGGGTCATCACGGACGTGGAGGCTGTGGTCGCGGCGTTGGAAGCCGATCACAGCGCGTTCGAGGTCTCCGAGGAGGTAATCCCTCGTGTGCTGTCGATCGTCCGTCTCATCGCACAGGAGGCGATGTCGCGCCACGGCAACGTTGTGATCTTGAAGAAGCGGAAGCAGCCGCGGCCGCTCCTCTCCGTCCATGGCAGGACGTGGGAGTTGAGCTTCAAGGAGCGGCAGAAGCAGGTCAAGTATGTGCCTCAGGCCGCAGGACGGCGTAAGACGTACGACTGGCAGCGGGTTACTCCCGCTTACCGGTCCGAGCCGTCCGGTGAACTCGACCTCCTGGTCGTCGAGTCGCATCCGGGTGGTTACGGGTACGGCGGTGCCTGGAAGACCGACTGCGCCGACACCGCCAAGCGGCCGGTGGAGGAACAGATCAGCTCGCTCTTCCGGAAGCTGAAGACGCGCATGGAGGAACAGGAGCGCCTCCAGTTGGAAAGGGAAGCCGAGCAGCGCCGACGGCAAGAGGATCGGGAGCGAGCAGAGGCCGAGCTGCAGCGCTTGGCGGCCGAGGAGAAGGCTCGCCAGCAGCGGGACTGGGAGGCCGCGGTCGCTGCGGCTGGGATCAAGGCCATGGAAGCCTCGCGTCGTGAGAGGTTCGGGTCTGCCCTGGGGCGCTGGCAGGGCGCGCGGGAGATCCGTGAGTTCTGCGCAGCGCTCGACGAAGTCGCGAACCGAGCCGACGACGAAGGGGAAGCACAGAGGCTGCGGGAATGGTCTACATGGGCCAGAGCTGAGGCGGACAGGATGGATCCGACGGCGCTTGGAAGCGGGCTCGGCGTCGAAGCTTTCGAAGCCGAGCCCACGGCGGATGAGCTTCGACCGTTCCTCAACGGGTGGAGCCCGCATGGGCCGAAGAAGGAGGCACCGCCTGTCGAACCCGCCCAGCCGCGGCAGCAGGCCGACCCGTGGCGCGACGTCAGCGGCGAACCTCGGGACCAAGGCTGGAGATACGGACGCCAAGGTCGCGCTCAATGGTGGAGGCGATAACGCCGTGCCCCCTGTCGCGCAGGGCCTTCAAGGACCGTTCGACGATGGTGCCCAGCCGCTCGACCTCGGCCCGCAGCGCCAGCAACTCGTCGAAGCGCTCCACCCGCTCCTGGCTGCACCACTCCCGGACTGTCCGGAGCATGTCGTCTTCGGCCTGCAGTTTCCGGTCGTCGCGGCGGTTCCAGGACTGCCATGAGGGCTGCGCGCGTTCCCCGTCGAGGGCCTCCTGGCGGCGCTCGACCTCCAGGAGGATCTCCTCGGCTTGGACCTCCGCGGCTCGCCTGGCGATCCGTTCGGTGACGGGCCAGCCAGCCAGGAACACACCGGTCCGGCTCTCATGAAGCATCGGGTCAGTTCGAAGGTCAGCCGCATCGAGCCCGAGGCGGTCAGCGGTGGCATCGAGAGCGGTGAGCTCCAGAATGCCAGCATCAGCCGCGGTTGTGCGCAACCGCAGTTGGTTCTTGGGACGGACGAAGCCAAGAACCATCCGGGCTGCCTCGAACTCCGCGGTCTTCCGTACCTGCCGGGACGCCTCGGCCAAGGCCAGCTCAGCGGCGTCGTCGGCCCGGAAGCCCGCGACGTTGTCCCACAGCGTGACCAAGGATGTCGGAGCGACCCAGTCTTGCAGTCCAGCGTCCTCGCCTTCGAGGAAGCGGACATGCACTTGTGAGGAACGGCGAGCGCCGCCGACACGGACGATCTCCACTGGGCGGACTGCACTGCCGAGCATCTTGGGCTGCGCCCGGTATGCCCACTTCTCGCCGATCTCCATCCTGCTATTGAGTCAGGCCAAGGTGGATCCTCGCTACCGCTTCTCTGCACTTTGCGGTGGTCGGGACCGTGCACGGTTGCAGACGGTCTGCACCGGACGCGAGGGGCCCGGATCCATGCGATGGTTCGGGTCAGTTGCGTTAGCGGTCAGCGCTCCAGGGTCGTCTCAGGTTCGGTGTATCGGTGGGAGTGTGGGACGCGGGTGCCCGACTACTGGAAGCCGTCGCTGGATCAGGTCCTCAACCTCGGCCACCGGGACGCCGCCGTGCGGCTGTCAGAGGAGTGTCTGCACTACGCGCGCTCGATCCAGGACCCGAGGGCGGTCGCGTACTACCAGGCAACGCTGGCGAGCGCCGCCGCCCTGGACGGCGACCGTCGGGCCGCGACGGCGGCGCTGGCCGCGTCCGAGACGCCGATCGAGAACGCGCCGAGGACGCCAGGGAAGCCCTGGATCGCCCACTTCTTGCCCGGCCGCTCGGCTCATGAGGCCGACATGATCCTGGTCCAGGTCGGCGACCTGGACGCCGCCCAGGACCAACTCCACCACGCGCTCGACGTCCACGGCCTGGACCGCCGTCGGACCCGAGCGATCGTCTTGGCCGACCTCGGGCAGGTCCACCTCCGCCGCGATGACACCGACGCTGCCTTGGCGACCTGGACCGACTTCCTCGACACCGCCGAGGGCATCCGCTCGGTCAAAGTGACCAATGCCGTGGATGAGATGCAGGCCCGCCTCCATCGGCTCTGCGGCGCCCCCACCGCTTCTGAGCTGGATCAGCGATCCGCGACCCGCACCTGATCATTCCCCCGCTACCAATGGCGCGACACGGTTCGCCTACCTTCGCGCCAGTGAAGATCCCCGCCTGTCGGACTGCCCGTGCATCATGACAGCAGAAGTGATCGCTCACTTCCGATTCCCGCTCTCCTGATACGCCCTGCGGAAGAAGGACCGGCGCAATGTGGGAAGGGTTGAACGTGCGTCAGCAGGCCTATCTTTGTGCTTGCTTTCATGAGGATCAGGAGGCGGAGCGCCGGGCTAGGGCCACCCGGGCTGCCTACGGGGACCCGGGCCAGGCGTCCGCGTGGCGAAAGCTGCCCTTCTCGATGAGGTCCGATCTGCCGTTTGCTGAGTACACCGCGATCCAAGACCGCCTTCGCTCGGATGGGTACCTTGACGCGGGAGCCGGAGCTACGCTGCACGCGCTCGCCCGCAGGGGACTCATCAAGATCACTGAGGACCGTGTCGACATCCCCAACGTTGGTCTGGTCTCCCGCGTCCTGGTTGAACTGACGCGCTCTGGCCGAGCCTGCGCGCGCGCAGGGCTCGACATTCCCGCTGTCTCACGCCGACCTTCGCACCTACTCTCGGAATGGCTGTGGCGCAACCTGACCCGCGTCGCCGAAGCGGGGGCCGAGGGTCTGCCCGAGGAGGCCATGGGGGGAAAGTCGAGGTTCTACCTAGGCGTCGGCTATCGCCCCAACGGGAGGCCCAGCCGGGGGTACATCGACTCCTTCGCTGTTCGGGTGGAGAAGGGGCGTGGGACGTTCGTCCTTGAGTATCGATGGAGGGTCACTGAGGCCGGCAGGGAGCACCTCAACGCGTACGGGGCCGAATACCAAGCCCGTTACCCGGGTGTCCAGTTGATGCCTCCAGATCCGCCGTGATCGGTCGACTATCGGGCGACTGTCGTACCCCAGGTTTATGGTGCTTCGTGTGAAGTTCACCTCCACAGCGGAGCCGATCAGTCACGACGTGATCCGGCAGATGGTGATGCGCGCTGCGACGGTGGCGGCCCAGGCGTTCACAGACGTCGAGCAAGCGCCGGAGGGACGGCTGCGCACTCTGATGGACAGCCACGGTGAGGTCATTGCCGCACGAGGGCCAGCTCATCCGCTCTCGTTCGAGTCCTTTCTGGCCATGCTCACCGGCGACCTTGCTGGCCTTCTCCCGGACGGGGTGTCGCCGGAGGAGATGACCGGCGTGCACCTCATCAATGACGACGGACTGTTCGAAGAGGACCTGTTCGATCTCGACCAGGAACAGCGGCAGGTTGCGTGGGCAGTCCAGAAGGCCACGCGCGACGGCAGATCCACCTCGATCTCAGAGATCGAGCAGGAGATGGACCAGGTCACCGTCAACTCAGGGCTGAGAAAGCGCGGGACGCAGGAGGCCTACACCAAGGGCCGCTCAAACCTGTCCCGGTTTCCGACCGGCACCGAGGCAGTGATCCGGCGGCTGAACCTGCCGAGCATGGTCAGCCAGTTCTATCGGCCTATCAGCTTCGCGGCGCTCTATGAGCAGTGGTGGTTCGCCTGCCCCGTGTGTCACTGGCCGATGAAGATCACCCGGCACCGTTCAAGAACGGCGGTCACTGGTAGGGCCCAGTGCTTCTACCGACCGCACGCCGAGCTGATGGGCGCCAGCTACACCTTCAAGGTCCCCGCGGCCGGTAGGCCGCCGACCCTGATCCCAGGCTCGCCGCCGCCGGCGTTCACCGGCGAGGCGTCCGTCCTCGCCCCCGACCTACGAGGCTCGGTGCCGAAGCCGATGCCGGCCGCTGGGCACTTGGCACTGGCGCGGGGACCGTGGCGCTACACCACCGTCCCAGGCCTCCTCGAGATCGCCTTGTACGACGCGCTGCTCGCACGCGGCTTCGTTGCCGCTTCAGAACCTGGCAAGAGCCCCGCTGCCCTCGGAGCGGACGCCGACTGCCCAGGCAGCGTCACCCTCTGGCCCTACCTGGATGCCTACGACCTGCACGTGGACGTCTGGCTGAGGGACGGTCAAACGAAGTCCTTCCTGCTCGACATCAAGGACTTCACCTCGGAGATGCTGCTCGCGAAGAAGATCCAGGCCGACGGCGGCGATAGCGGCGGGGCCGAGTGGATCGTCGTCCCGGACCACCGTCAGGCATCACTTCCTCTCCTGCGCGGAGTGTGCAAGGAGTTCCCCGTACAGGTGGCCACCGCAGGGGAGATCGGCCAGACGATTTGCAGGACGGCAGGGATCCGATGGGCCTGACGGGCAAACTCCGCAAGGACGACGCGGCGGTGAACTGCGCTCTGGCGCTCGCCGCCCACTACTTCCCTGGCGAGCTGGATGAGCACGAGCAACCCACCGCGTCGTTCAGACACGCTGCCTTCCTGCTGTCCGGCCAGTACGACAAATGGTCAGCCTGGGCGCGCCTCTCGCACACGGAGAAGCAGCGCATCGCGGATGTCCTGGTCAATGCTCCCGGAGAACTCGCCAGCGGGCCTGTCTTCGCGACGGCCGCGCGCAGGAGGCTGGCCGCCCCTGCTGCTGGTCAGGCACCCCAGTTCGTCCTCGTTGGTGATCCCCACACGGCGGAGGCAGCCTCGCCTCGGATCGGAGACGATCTCCTGGCCTACGTGGACCGCACCATGAAACGGGTCCACAAGGATCACCCCCGCCCGAAGCCGGTACCTCCCGCCGCGGCCGGGCAATGGTTGACCCGCACGCTCTACGCTGGCGGAATCGGGGAGATCCAAGGACGCGCCACCATCCCTGTGTTCGCCGGAGGCTCGGAAACCGACCCGTGTCAGAACCCACCCTATGCGCACACCGCCGCCTACTTTGCAAACGTCGAGATCCCCACCTGCGACCTCCTGGACCTTGCCCGGCAGCTGGACCAACGACTGAAGCCCGAAGGTCGGCACCTGCACATGGTTCTCAAGACGCTCTTCAGCCAGCTCAACACCACGGACACGCTCTCCCCGAGAGAGGCGATCCGCCTGTGCGCTGGCGCCACCGAGGTCTTCAACGCCCCCACAGGCACCGGCAAGAGCGTTCTCGTCCGCGTCATGGCCTCCTGGTTCGCCGTCAACGGCCTGGCTCTCGCGATCGTCCTCCCTACCGTTGAGGCGACGCTCTCGGCGGCTTGGGACATCAGCCAGGACCTCGCGTACCTCGGCCACCCCGAAACATGTACACCTCTGATGTCCCCGTACGGACTGCACGAGCGGGCCATGAAGATCGCCTCCCGCATCGAAGGCTCCATCGCCGAACAGCCAGCCAAGGTCAGATGGAAGATCAGTCAGCTCTCCTACGGCTGCTCGCTGAGCCGCTTCACCGAGGCCACACACCCCTACCCCGCGGGCTCGGAATCCTGCATGAGCCTCTACCCGCTCCCTCCAGGCAAGGGAACCCGGCGCTGCCCGTTCGTGCCGGTCTGCGGCAAGTACCAGCAACACCACAACGCTTGTACCGCCTCGGTGGTCGTGACCAACCACCACAACTTCATGATGGGCCGGATGCCCATCGGCATCACACTCGACGACCGGCCAACCGCCGGCCTGAGCGTTGCCGAGTTCCTCCTCCGTCGCTGCCACGCCACCCTCATCGACGAGGTGGACCAGTTCCAGTCCACCGCCATCGGGAAGTGCTCCAGCGAACTGGTCCTGGACTCCCGCCTCGACAAGAAGATCCCTCTCCAGCAACTCCACGAGGAACTGCGCAAGCAGCCGCCGGCCACGGTCAAAGAACTCGTCCCACCGGTGACCTACGCCCGCTACCTCACCGAGTTCCTCCTGGCCGCCGTGTGCGAGGGCCAGCTCCATCTGCGCCACTATGAGGGAGACGGCGGCCCCGTCGGTGACCGCGCGGGCATGAACAGCACCGGCTGGCACATCTCAGGGGGACGGGACCGACGCCTGATCCACCTGCTGTTCCCCGAGGCGGGCATCACCAGCGAGCACGAGATCCCGCAAGAGCTGTTCGACAAGCTCAACGCCCTCAGGCCGCCAAAGCCGGGCCAGGACTCACTCACCGACCCGTTCAGCACCGTGGAGCTGGAGGGCCACTACCTGGAAGCACGCGCCATCCTCGGCGAGCTTCTCGGTCACCGAGGCGCCGACCTGCTCACCCACACCCAGCACCGACTCGACGACCTCCTCAAGGCCGTCGTGGAGGACGAGCACGACCGCGCCGAAGCCGTCGAACTGCTCGTCGTCCGCACCTGGCTGTCCGAACTGGACGACACCCTCAACGACCTCATGGGCAAAACCGCGCAGCTCCGCGCGAGCGGCCTGGCCTCCGCCCGAGCTCTCGCCGAACGCCTGGACCGCGGCATCGGAGCCAGCATCCTTCCCTTCGGCATGCTCGGCCGCGCCCTGTTCGGTTACCGAGTCACCGGCCTGGACGACCCGGCGAAGACGGGCGAGCTCACCTCCCAGACCATCACTGGAGACCCGCACACCTACACCGGCCAGCTCGGCAGCATCGTCTCCCTCGCCCTCGCCGGCATCGAGCGGCCCGTCATGGGCCTTTCCGCGACCGCGTACTTCCCGCAGGCCGTCCGCGAGCACATCCACAGCACCGTGAAGTGGTGGATGACCGATGCAGCACCGGACAGCATCCGCGCGAAGAAGCACACCATCACCGACTCCCTCAACAACCCAATCCAGATCTCCGGACTCCCCCAGAACCTCAAGTCTCGGGCCCTCAAGGAGCTCGGGGAGCGCTTGTACGACACCCGCATCCACCCCGAGCTGCAGCGTCTGGAGAAGGAGGACAAAGACCGCGCGCACGCCGCCGTGGTCGTGAACTCCTACCTCCACTGCAGGTACATCGCGCTGGGCATCTACAACTCCGGCAACTACTCCGGCGGCCTTTGCGTCGCCGTCCCACCGGACAAGGAGCGCCGCAGCGACCTGCCGCCGCTGCCCGCCGGCATCATCGAGCTGACCCCCGAAGAGTTCGAGACCTTCCCGCAGAAAGGGAAGATCCTCGTCGTTCCCATGGCGCGCATCGCCCGTGGCCTGAACATCGTCATCGGGACCAAATCGGCGATCACCCCCGTCTACCTGTGCACCCGCCCACTGGCCCTCTTGAGCGATCCTCCGGAGATGTACGCCTCGGTCAACGCCGCCGGCCTCAACAGCCTGCCCAAGGAACCCAGCGACGACCCAGTGGCCGCGCTCACGGCCGCGCGCACCGAAGCATGGAGACGACTCAGCCTGATCATGCGCTCCGCGCCCGGATTCGGGTCGACCCACAAGGTCCTGCAAGAGGAGATCGTCGCGGGCATGGTCGTCGACATGATCCAGCTTGCCGGACGTGCCCGGCGCGGCGGCACGGACATGACCCTGCACCTCGTGGACTACGCCTTCCACCGCGACTCATGGCAAGCCGACCTCGCCACCATCCTCACGCGGATGCACGACAACTGGGACGAAGACGAACGTCGCCGCATGGACGACATCTACCGCGAAGCCCTCGCCGCCTTCCTCGCCTACGCCGGGATCGGCCTGGCCGCATGACCATCGAAGGAGAACCTGCCCGCATGTCCGCCCGCCCGTCCAAGCAGACCCAGCGCCTTGACCTCCTCGCAGGCCGGGTCACACCCGGTCTCCTCGGGAACGCCTCCGTCCACATCCGTGACTGCGGCCCGGCCGGGGTCAACATGTGGAGGATCTTCGAGAACGCCTACCGGAGGCGAGCCGGACGGGAGGAGGTCCAGGCACCGCACTCCATCGCCACGACGGCACTGCGCGCCCTCACCGGAGGCTACGTCTGGCTCGACGCCAAACGGGCCCTCCTGGCCAGCCAGCAACCCATCGACGACGAGACGATCCGCGACGTCTTCACCCTGCTGCACGGACTGGCCATGGGCGACGACATCGACGACATCGATCTGAACCAGCAAGTCGGCATCGCGGACAAGTTCGCCTCCACCCCCCAGGAACAGCGAGCACTGGCCGACTATCTGCTGCGCTCACCAAGCGGACAGCCCGACGCCCCCAACTGGGTCTACGAGACCGTCGCCTGGGACCTCGCCCGCAGGATCACCGCCGAACCCTGGGTCATCGACGGCCTGTCCATCCGGCTCCGTCCGGACACCACCGGCGGCCTCGTCGCATGGGACAACCCATGGCCCGACGAGAACGGAACCCGCTTCGCCCTGCCGCGAGTCCGGCTGAAGATGAAGACCTCGCCCAACGTGAGCGACCCGCTGATCCTCGTTGCCGCCTCCGCGACCCGGATCAACCGCTCCATGGACTTCACCCGCACCGTCCTCGCCGAACAGGACCACCCTGACCGGCCGTTGGTCGAGGTCGAACTCGACGGCAGGGGCCGCCTGCGCAACGTCAACCGCCTCGCCCTCCAGGCACTCTCCCGGCTCGGCATGGGACGCTCCGTCCTCCACGAGATCGACCAGAAGATCCAGGCCGACCGACTGGCCCGCCAGCAAGCCCAGGAGAACGGCGAGGAACCTCCCGCCCCGCAACAGCTGGGACCGGTCAGGCCCATCATGGCCAAGAAGTTCTACTTCCCCGTCGGCTCCGGCGTCGGAATGGACTACTACCGAGGGCTCTACGAGCACATCCAGAGCACACTCGGCGACCACTGGCAGCCGCTCCACGGCTTCTTCGAGGGCGGCAACTTCAAGCAGGCCCAGAAGGCCGACGTCCTCATGGAGCCGCTGGACATCACCCGCTCCCTGGACGCCATGGGCTTCGACCACCTGCGCATCGTCTGTCTGTGGGCAACCGACGAGATCCGCCAGCGGATGATCAACGCCCTCGCCCTCGCCTACGACCTCGATCCCGCGGCCCTCAACCCCGCCGAAGGCAAGAGCGTCACGCTGCACGGCACCCGCGTCAGCGCGGTCTTCCACCACGTCCCCGAATTCCTCCAGCACGGGGCCCCGACCGGCCGGTCCACACACACGGCCGGCCTGCTCTCGCTGAAGGCGGTATCCGGCGAGATCGTCGGCGTCTGGGCCGAGACCGAATACGGCGACGGGAAGAAGAACTCCGTTCCGCGGCCGAAGGACAGCGAGGACGCCAAGCACCAGACCCACCGCATCCTCGCCAAGATGGATCTGGTCGTCCAGTACATCGACAGCGCCGTCCAGACCGGCATCGACAAGTCCACCGGCATGGACCACCAGAGCCTGTCCTGCCTCATGGACCTCTACCGCAACCTGGGGTTCATCGACCGCCGGGTTTCCAGCATCCTGACCAAGCCCATCGGCGAACACTCCGCGGACGGCGTCGCCCACTGTGGCGTCCACGTCCGGCGGCAGTCACGCCGACCGGGAGAGCGGGATGCCAGGATCGTCGTCTCAGCCACCGTCCTCAAGCCCCCCACCGTCCCGGACGGCGCGTGGACGCTCCACGGGTGGTCCTACACCGACCGCGTCTGGAAGCCGTACCACCTCGCCGAGGCCGCCTTCCACGCCGCCGACTACCCGGCCGGGAAGATGACCGAGTTCATGGACAACTTCGCCGGCCACTCCAGCACCGCCAAGGTCATCGACCAAGCGCTGGAAGACCTCGCCGACTACCTGGGGGGTACCCCGTACACCCTCACGGTGGACGGCTACGCCTGCCGCCGCCTGTGGAAGGGGCTGAACAACAAGGCGCAGGGCCAGCCGCCCGAGCCGAACACGACCTGGCTCCCGGGCTCCACCATCGCCCCCCGGTTCCGGCCCATCGCTGTGATCCGCCTGAACAAGACCGACGAGGAAGTCCCCCGTCCGGTACAGGTGACGATCACCGACGAGGACGACGCGGAGATCAAGACGAAGGAACGCACGACCCAGGTCTTCCGGATCGACGCGGACCTCGGAACGAACAGCACCTGGCTCCTGGTTAACACCACCCACCAGTTCGACGGCAACGGCGCCGGCCGACAGGGCTCGAAGAAGACGCGCTGGTCCGCCCTGCCGTGGAACAAGGGCAAGAACGAGATCAAGGCCAACTACTACGCCATGACCGCGACCGAGATCTTCCCGATCGCCGTGGACCCGGACCACCGGCGGGAGCTGACCATGGTGACCGCCAGGCTCTGCCACCAGGCCCTCGCGTGGAAGCACCGCACCCGCTACCCGATCCCGCTCCACGCGGCGCTCCAGATGGACCAGGACCACCCGCAGTACCGGCGAACTTCAACGCCGGAAGACCTTGACGATGAAATGCCTGACGAGGACGAATAGCCGACAGCTTGTGGCCTCGCGTAACGCGCTAAAGCGCTGTTAGCGGCCGGCCCACCAGCCGGCCGCGGTGGCTGTCGCCATCACCGTCGCGACCGAGGTCGCCGATGGTGGGTGCTGGGCCGGCCCGCGACCAGGCGGACCCACACTGGGGCCGGGTTGCCGCCACCGCGTTGAACAGCGGCGTGTCGGCTGGCCGCACGGCACTGCGGGAAGGCAGCGGAACGGGTCCATGCTGTCTGCCGGAGCCTCAACACCTACGTGGCCTGCGTCGTTACCTCCGCTTCGTTGCGGCGGGCCGCTGAACCGCGCGTCAGGCCAGTGCCGCGCGGCTCAACTCGCCGGCGCGTGTGCGTCCAGTGCGGGAAGGCCGTTCCGTAGTGTGTCCGCTAGGAGCGCTCGCAGGACGCGATCCTCCCGACCCGCGGTCACGGCTCGTGAGTGCAGTCCGCCGACGAGCTGTGCGAACCGCTCCCGCTCGTCGAGCGGCGGCCAGGAGACGCGGGTTCGGAGCAGGGCCCGGGCGCTGATCTCACGTGCCGCCGTCCCCTGCCCCAGGGCGGACAGTTCGGTGCTCCGCGACCGGATCTCGTGGAGCAACCAGAGCGCGCTCGCCGGCTCGGCTGGGAGCACTGCGAGCACTCCGCGGCCCGCGACCACTGGGGCGAGGCTGATGGCCACCCGCAGCTCTCCCGGCTTCGAAGCCAGCAAGAGCGTGTCCGGCGGGCAGAGCCCCTCGACCGGGCGGGCCTCGGGCGCACGGCCCGCGGGCAGGTCGAGGAAGGGCAGCGGGCTGCGCAGCACGTCTGCCGGTGCCACCCACGTCGGCCCGTCGTCGCCCGCAGGGTCGGGCGCGGTCGGCTTGGCAAGGCTGCCGGGAATGGCCCGGAGGACCTCTCCGAAGGTGAGCGACGGCCAGGCCGCCTGATCGGCAGTCGCAAGGGCGAAGTGCGCGTCGGCCAGCGCCACGGAGGTCGAGGCGATCCGTTGGTTGAGCGCGATCTTGTCCTCGATCGCCGCCATGATGGACAGCAGGTCCGCTCGCACCTCGTCGGGCGGGAGCGGTATGGGCAGCTGTCGCAAGTTGGCTAGGCTGAGAGTGGCCTGCGCCGAGCCGGAGGCCTTCGCGGCGCACCAGGCCCGGACGGTCGGTGCGGTGAGCCAGAGCCGGAGCCACTGTGCCAGTTCCTGGTCGTCACAGCGCACGACCCCCACGGACCGTGCAACATTCCAGCCCTCTTGCCCGGCAGCGACCATCGCCGCCTCGCCGACCCGTCCGACCAAGACCACGGCGACGTCACCGGGCTGCAGCCGGGTCTGCGGACTGGAGCCGTCCACGTCGCGACCGATCAGTACCGGGTGGTCGGACAGGATCTGGCCGTCGACGATGTCGCCGGCGCGCAGCATCGGAACGCCGTCGCGTTCGGGTCGCCCCGGCCGGGTGATGCCGTACCAGACCTTCGTACCGGCGAGCCGGCCTAGCTGCTCCCAGGCCCGCTCGCTGGTCACGCGTCCCCCAGGCGGAATCGCAGCTCGGCCTCCAGGCGGGCGGCTTCATCGAAGAGTTCGTACAACTGGCCGGTGAGCTCGGTCACCCGCTGGCTGGCCGGAGCGGCGTCGTCCTGGGTGGCGGGCGCGCCGGTATAGGCGATGGGCTGCAGGTCGAAGTCCCGGGCCGCCAATTCGTCGAAGCTCACCGAGCGGCACCAGCCCGGCTTGTCCTGGTAGGTGCCGCCGCGCCAGGAACGGTAGGTGCCGGTGATGCGCTCGACGTCTTCCGCGGAGACGGAGCGCCGGCCTGGTCGCGCCGTCCCACCGAGGTCCCAGGCGTTGACTAGGAGGACGTCTTGCCCTCGGGCACTGGGCCGCTCGCGTGTGAAGAGCCAGATTGACGTCCTGATGCTCGTGTGGGCGACTAGTCCCGGAGGCAGTGCGACGACGGCGGCGAGGACGCCGTCCCTGACCAGCCCTTCGCGGATGCTCCTGGACTCACCACCCGCGAACGCCGCGCCGTCCGGCAGTAGCATCGCCCCCCGGCCGTGCTCGGCCAGCTTGCTCACCACGTGCTGCACCCAAGCGAAGTTGGCGTTGCTGCGCGGTGGCACGCCGTACCGCCAGCGCGGATCGGGCCACCGCAGCTCGTCATCGAACATCTTGAGGTTGAACGGAGGATTGGTCAGCACCACGTCGAAGTCGGCAGCGGGAGTGTCGTCGGCCCGGAGGCTGTCGACCGGGCGGGTGCCGAGGTCCGCCTCCAGGCCGTGCAGCGTCAGGTTCATCCACGCGGTCTGGCGCGCCAGGGTGTTGACGTCCCGACCAGTCGGCCGGACCGCCGCGTCCGGGCCCTGGTGCTCCCGCGCGTATCGAGCGGCTTCGGCCAGGAAGCCGCCCGAGCCGCAGGCCGGATCGAGGACCCGATCGCCGTGCTGGGGCTCCACTAGGGCCACCATCAGCCGCACCAGGTGGCGCGGCGTGAAATAGTTCCCGCCCGTCTTGCTGCTGGAGAACCCTTCCAGGCAGTCGTCGAAGACCTGGCGCGGGTCGGCCACGCCGTCTACGAGCCAGAGCACCTCACGAAGGAAGGGCTCCGCGGCAGGGGTGAGCTGGATGCTCTGGGACGGCATCCAGCCAGCGTGCCCGTTGGATGCCGTCCAGGCGTGGTCCAACGCCGCCACGAGCGCGGGGCCGGCCTCGCCCCGGTGACTTGCCGAGGCCAGGACCTCACGCCAGGCGAGCCCACCCGGCGAGGGATTGCCCGGGCTGCCTGCCAGGCACCGCAGGAAGAGGGCGCACAGCAGGAACTGCTGGGCGGACTGCAGGTCCAGCGACCCACGCACCCGATCCACGGCGCTCCACAGCGACTGCTCGAAGCCCCTAGACGCTGTCATGGTGTTCCATCCTGCCTGAGAGCCGCCATGATGCTGAGCGCGACCCCCATCACGACGACGAAGGCACCGCCGCCGGTTGCCACGGCCTCCCCTCTGGAGGCCCCCAGCGCATACATGACGATCCCGGCGCTCAAAGCGATGTTGAGCGAAACCGACCCCGCGGTGATGACGCCGTGCACCCGCTGCCCGAACGACTGGCTCACTGTCCCACCCTCCCGACCACAGTCAACTGTCGAGAGAGTAACAGATGCAGCATTGGATTTGTATTGCGGGCAGCATGCGATTTGGAGTAGGCCTAGCCCCGCCGACACGGCTCCACCTGTCAGCCGTGGAGCGTTTCTGGCTTGGTCATCGGTCGGTGGTCCGCTCCCGGCCCGACAGCTCAAGGCTGGGCCGCATGAGTGGGCGATAAGCGATCCTGCCGCCTATCGGCAATGCGAGGACCTCACCCAAGGATGACGGCGCTGAGCCGTAGGCTCTCGGTATGGCGAAGAGTGGCGTGGCTGTGACCGCTGGTGCTGCCGGTGGGCCGGGGTTCAAGAAGGCACCGTTCCCGAAGACGCACATCGCGAAGGTGCGGGCGGCGAGGCGGATCAACCGGGCGCTCGCGGAGGTGTATCCGTACGCGCATCCCGAGCTGGACTTCGAGACCCCGTTCGAGCTGCTGGTGGCGACGGTGCTCTCCGCGCAGACGACGGATCTGCGGGTGAACCAGACGACGCCGGCGCTGTTCGCGAAGTACCCGACGCCGGAGGCGATGGCGGACGCCGATCCCGAGGTGCTGGAGGAGCTGATTCGGCCGACGGGCTTCTTCCGGAACAAGGCGAAGTCCCTGCTGGGTCTGTCGAAGGCCCTGCGGGACAACTTCGGCGGCGAGGTCCCGAAGACGCTGGAGGAGATGGTCACGCTGCCCGGCGTGGGGCGGAAGACGGCCAATGTCGTCCTCGGCAACGCTCGTGATCCTAAAACGGGAGAACCTTTCGGCGTCCCCGGCATCACCGTCGACACCCACTTCGGCCGCCTGGCCAAGCGCTTCGGCTGGACCGAGTCCGACGATCCGGTCAAGGTCGAGCAGGAGGTCGGTGAGCTGGT
Source organism: Streptacidiphilus melanogenes (assembly GCF_000787835.1). Classification (GTDB taxonomy): domain Bacteria; phylum Actinomycetota; class Actinomycetes; order Streptomycetales; family Streptomycetaceae; genus Streptacidiphilus; species Streptacidiphilus melanogenes. The sequence continues at coordinate 1,281 of NZ_BBPP01000020.1, read as the reverse complement.
CGAGAAACGCGAGTGGACCATGCTCTCCCACCGCGTCGTCTTCCACGGCCGTCGTATCTGCCACTCCCGTCGGCCCGCTTGCGGGGTCTGCCCGATCGCTAAGCTCTGCCCCTCCTACGGCGAGGGGGAGACCGACCCGGTGAAGGCGGAGAAGCTGCTCAAGTACGAGAAGGGCGGTCAGCCCGGCCAGCGGCTCAAGCCGCCCGCGGACTACCCGGGCGAGGCCGCCGCCCGCGCCGTCGCCCACGGCGGCCCCACCCCGGACACCGCCGATGAGGCCGAGGTCGACGGCGCCGGGGTCGACGGCGCCGAGGTCGATGGCGCTGGGGCGGACGCGTGAGCGCCTCCGCCGCGGTGGGGGTGCGCCGTGAGGGGATTCCGGACTGGCTGGTGCCTGTGCGGGAGGTCGCCGAGTCCGTGGAGCCACGGCAGCTCAGCCGGTTCCTTCCGCCCGCGCAGGGCGGGCGGCGTTCCGCCGTGCTGGTGCTCTTCGGCGAGGCACCGGGCGGTCAGGGCCCGGACCTGCTGCTGATCGAGCGCGCCAGGCGGCTGCGCTCCCACGCCGGACAGCCCTCCTTCCCCGGCGGCGCCCTCGACCCGGAGGACGGTGACCCGGACGGCGAGGGCCGGATCCGCGCCGCCCTGCGCGAGGCCCGGGAGGAGACCGGCCTCGACCCCGACGGGGTGCAGGTCTTCGGCGTGCTGCCGGACCTGTACATCCCGGTCAGCGACTTCGTGGTGACGCCGGTACTCGGCTGGTGGCACACGCCCACCCCCGTCGCGCCGGTGGACGAGGGCGAAGTGGCCGAGGTCTTCCGCGCCCCGGTCGCCCGCCTCGCGGACCCGGCCAACCGGGCCCGGCTGCGGCACCCCAGCGGCTTCCGCGGCCCCGCCTTCCAGATCGACGGCCACGTGATCTGGGGCTTCACGGCGGGCGTAATCGACCGGCTGCTCCACCACGCGGGCTGGGAGCGACCTTGGGACAACGGTCGCGAGGTCGAGCTCGGCGACCCGGCGGTCTTCGCCTCCCGCGAGGAGCAGGACCGCGCCCGTGAACTGATGCGCGACGCCGTCCTGCCGCCCACCGACCTCGCGTCGGACTGACCGGGGCCCGTCTCTGCGGGCTCGCGCCGGTTCCGCGGGGTCGCGCCGGTTCCGCGCCGCGTCGGCGGGCTCACGCCGGTTCCGCGGGGTCGCGCTGCGTCGGCGGGCTCGCGGCAAGTCGGCCCAGCGCCGCGTCGGACGTCGGCCGGGGGCCGGGGGCCGAGCCGCGCCCTGGGC
>NZ_BBPP01000021.1:61136-135546 GCF_000787835.1 Streptacidiphilus melanogenes | reverse complement strand
GCCCCCCGCGCGCGGCGCGGGGCCACCGCGACCGGTGCCGTCCGTCGGACAGCACCTCGACCGGCGACGACTGCTCGTCGCCGGTCACGGCGTCGTGCTCGTCCGTCACGACGTCACGGGGCCTGGAAGCCGGCGGCGGCGAGGACCTGCTCGCCCTGCGACGAGGCCACGAAGGCGGCGAAGGCCTGCGCCGCGGCGGCGTTGGCGCTGCCCTTGACGGGGGCGATCGGGTAGGTGGTGATGGCCTTGGCCGCCTCGGGGAAGTCGACGCCGGTGACCTTGCCGTTCGCGCCCTTCACGTCCGTCTTGTAGACGAGCGCGGCGTCCACCTCGCCCAGCTCGACCTTGTTGAGCGCGGAGGTGACGTCCTGCTCCAGGGTGACGGGGGTGAGCTTGACGCCGCTGGCGGCCAGCGCCTTCACGGCGGCCGCGCCGCAGGGCACCGTCTTCGCGCACAGCGCCACCTTGACGCCGGAGGCGTTCAGGCCCGCGAGCGTGGTCAGGTGCTTCGGGTTGCCCGGCGCGACCGCGATCTCCAGCTCGTTCTTGGCGAAGTCGACCGGCGTGCCCACGGCGTCGCCCTTGGAGACGACGGTCTGCATCGTCGTCGTGCTGGCGGCGGCGAAGACGTCGGCCGGGGCCCCGGAGACGATCGAGGCGGCCAGGGTGTCGCTGCCGCCGAAGTTGAAGGTGACCGTGGTGCCCGGGTGGGCGGCCTCGAACTCCTTGCCGAGCTCGGTGAAGGTGTTCTTCAGCGACGCGGCGGCGAAGACCGTGATCTTGCCGCTGACGGCCGCGCCGGAGGCGGTGGAGGAGGCAGAGGCCGAGGCCGAGGAACCGGAGGAGCCGGCAGAGGAGGACGAGGAGCTGCAGGCGGCGAGGCCCAGCAGGGCGAGCGCGGCGGTGGAGGCGACGGCGGTGCGGCGCAGGCGGAGCACGGAGCGAGTGGTCATGCGGGAACCCCCAAGGTTCTTCGGCTCTTCGGAAGGACACGGACGCCGGCCGGACGGGTCGGCCGGGACGGACCGCGGCTCAGGTCCGTTCGACGACGACGTTGGTCGACTTGATCACAGCCACAGCGGGCACGCCGGGCTCCAGGCCCAGCTCCTCCGCGGACTCCCTGCTGATCAGCGAGACGACGCGGAACGGCCCCGCCTGGATCTCCACCTGTGCGGCGACGTCCCCGAGGATCACTTCGGTGACGATGCCGCGGAAGCGGTTGCGCGCCGATGAGGGCAGGCCCCCCTCGGCCGTCTCCGACCGCGCGAGTTCGCGGGCGAAGGCGGCGAGTTCGGGGCCCGGCACGATGCGATGACCGTGTTCGTCCCGCTGCGCGCTGAGCCGGCCCGCGTCGACCCAGCGGCGCATGGTGTCCGCGCTGACGCCGAGCAGAGCGGCGGCCTCGCCGATCCGATAGCTGTTCACGTGACGATCATCCTGTCGCACCTGCTGCCCCTTCGTCACTCGTAGCATGGCACAAGCGAGCCTTGGGATGAACTTCCTCTCGCATGTGCGGGCCTCCAGTGATCATCGGCAGCGCTCCGCACGCCTTCCGGACCCGTCCGCATGCTGACCGACCCGGTCCCGAAACGGAATCCGCCCCTATGATCTTGGTACGGACCATCGATGGTGGGGGCGGCATGGGGAGTGGGCAGGACGGGCAGGAGGCGCGCACGCTGCGCCGGGCACGGATCTCGGTTGCGGCGGTCTTCGCCATCCACGGCGCGGCGGCGGGGAGCTTGGCCACCCGGATCCCCTGGATCAAGGACCATCTGCACCTGTCCGCGGGTCAGCTCGGCCTCGCCCTCGTGGCCCCCGCCATCGGCTCGTTCACCTCGATGCCGCTCGCTGGGCGCGTCCTGCACGCGCGCGGGCACCGGGCCGGGAACCGGCTGCTGATCTGCCTCTACGCCGCCGCGCTCGCGCTGCCCGCGCTGGCGCCGAACCTGCCGCTGCTGGTCCTTGCGCTCTTCGTCTACGGCGCGACGGCCGGGGTCGCGGACGTGGCGATGAACGCGCAGGCCGTGGAGGTGGAGGCGCGGCTCGGCCGGTCCGTCATGTCGGGGCTGCACGGGATGTGGAGCGTCGGCGGCCTGCTCGCCTCCGGAGTCGGGATCGCGGCGGCCGCGCTCGCCGTGCCCGGCTCCGTGCACCTGCCGCTCATGGCGGCCTGCCTGGTGCTGATCGCGCTGCCGGCTTGCCGCGGACTGCTGGACGTGCAGCCGGAGCCGGAGGAGGAGGCACCACCCAGGTTCGCCCTGCCGCCGCGCTCGGCCTTCGCGATCGGGCTGGTGGGCTTCTGCGCCGTCTTCGCCGAGGGCGCGGGCGGGGACTGGAGCGGCGTGTACCTGCGGTCCGTCGCGGGCGCCGCACCGGCCCTGGCGGCGGCGAGCTACACCGCGTTCGCGGGCACCATGGCGGCCGCGCGCCTGTCGGGCGACGCGGCGGTGCGCCGCTTCGGCGCCGTGCGTGCCACGCGCGGCAGCGGCGCGCTGGCCGCGGCGGGCGGTCTGCTGGTGGTGACGGCGGACAGCGCCGCGCAGGCCATCGCGGGGTTCGCGCTGCTCGGCGTCGGCATCGCCGTGGTCGTGCCGCTCTGCTTCGCGGCGGCCGGGCACAGCGGGGACAACCCGAGCCGGGCGATCGCGGGCGTGGCGACGGTGACGTACACCTCGGGCCTGATCGCCCCGGCGACGGTCGGCGCGATCGCGCAGGCGACGTCACTGCGCGTCAGCTTCGGCGTGGTGACGGCACTGACGCTGGGGCTGGTCGCGGGGGCGAGGCTGCTGGCCCCGAGGGCGGCGCCGCACAGCCGGACCGTCGCCCGGCGCGAGTCCGACGCAGTCGAATCGAATCTCTGATCGATTTCGAATATGCCGCTTTCTGGCTCATCCGACAAATCCGTGGCCGGAAAAGCTCAGGGCCCGCAATCATAGGCGCATGAGTTCCTCCGACTCCTTCGACCCGAGGGACCGTCAGATCGTCATTCCCGCCAAGGACGAGCGGGCCGATCCGCCCTACCTCCAGGGGGAGCGGGTCATGCTCGAAAGCTTCCTCGAGTGGCACCGGGACACGCTGGCGGTCAAATGCGCCGGCCTCGACGCGGCCCAGTTGCGCGAACGCTCCACGCCGCCGTCGACGCTTTCGCTGCTCGGTCTCGTCCGCCACCTGGCGGACGTGGAGCGGTACTGGTTCCGCGTCGTGCTCGACGGGCAGGACGCGCCGGCGCACTTCTGGACGGAGCAGTCGCCGGACGGCGACTTCGACGAGGTCGACACGGCCGACGTGGAGGCGTCCGTGTCGACCTGGCGTCAGGAGGTCGCGCTGGCCAGGGAGCTGGCGGGGGCGCGCACCCTCGACGACACCGGCACACGTCGCGGCGAGCAGGTGCCGCTGCGGTGGATCTACATCCACATGATCGAGGAGTACGCCCGCCACAACGGACACGCGGACCTGCTCCGCGAACGGATCGACGGCGTCACGGGCGAGTAGCGTGACGCCGGGAAGCGCGGCACCGTGCACGGCCGCGAGTCCTGAATGTGCCCGAAGGGGCGCGCGCGAAACCGGGCTCGCATCGAAGTCAGCAGATCCGGGGAACGAAAAATCGCATAACTGTTCGAGTGGAACCAGCTGAATCGCCGCCACGTCCGAATGAATCGTCAGAACGGTTGACACAGACGGCGCGGCGAGGCGTCCGGACGGGTGCCTTGTCGGTGATCAATGCGATACTCGGACAGCATCGTGGGAAACCACGTCAGCAAGAAGCCCGCCATGGACCGGTTCGACACCGGATTCGCGGGCACCACACGGGGCAGCAGGATAGATGGGGAGGTTGGACATGGGAGCAGCACTGCGTGACGACTACCGCGGGTGGCTGTCGCCGTCGGGGAGGTACCCGGTGGCGGTCCCGGACTACGAGGAGCCGTGGGACTCCCCGGAGCCCGAGGCGGCACCGCTGTCCCCCAAGATCACCCAGGTCCGTCCGACCAGCTTCGAGTCCGCCCGTGAGATCGGCGAGCACGTCCGCGTCGGCACCCCGGTGATCATGGACCTCAGCCAGATGGCGGATCCGGACGCGAAGCGCCTGATCGACTTCGCCTCCGGTCTGGTCTTCGGCACCCGCGGCACGATGGAGCGGATCGCCCGCCGGGTCTTCCTGCTCGCCCCGCCGGAGATCGAGGTCATGGTCATCGACAATGCCTCGGACGACTCCGGCTTCTACAACCAGAGCTGATCCCGCGTCGGGCTCTCTTGCCGGAGCCCGACGCGCGGACACCGCCGGCGCCGTGCCCCCGTCGCGGCTCCGGTGGTGCGGATCCTGTCAGTGCCCCCGCTTAGGCTGCAGGTCGGGAGTGGGACGGAGCAGCCGTCCCCCGGCAGGCCGGGAGCGGGTGAGACGATGTTCGCACTACACGGCATCTGGCGCGCGGACCGGCGCCTCGCGCTCTGGGCGGAGGATGCCGCCCGCCCGATCGCCCCTCCGGACGCCGAGGCGGGCCTGCACCCCTTCGCCTGTCCCCCCGCGGCGCTACGCGCGCTGCTGTCGGCCGTGGGGCCCGGCCTCGCCTGGCTCACCGAGCAGGCCTCGGAGGACGACACCCGCCTCCTGCTCCCGACCGCCGAGGGCACGCCGCTGCCCTCACCGGAGATCGCCTTCCCCTCGGCCCACGAACGCCGCGCCGCGGCACGGCTGACGCCGTGGCGGGTCCCGAGTCTCCTCTTCACCCCGGGCCAGGCCGCACAGCTCCTCGGCGCCCTCCACTCCCCCGACCGCCAGGCGGTCCACCCCGACCTCCCGGGCCTCGGCCCGGTCGAGGCCGCCTACGGCGCGTCGCTGCGCTGGCTCACCGCCCTCCACGACCTCGCCTGGCGCCTGACCGGTCGCGGCAGGGTCCTCCCCGCCGTCACGCTCCCCCGCGACACCACGCCCGCGTCCGCCGTGCCGGGCGGCGCCGAGCCGGACGTACAACCGGCTCCCGGCCCCGAGGCCGCCGAAAGCACCGCCGCGAGCTCCCCCAGCGGCGACCGACCCGACCGCCCCGCGTCCGCCGTGCCGGTCGGCCCCGGGCCGGGCGTGCGGCCGGGTCCCGGCCCTGAGCCGGGGGACGGCCCTGAGCCGGGGGACGGCCCTGAGCGCGACGCGGCCCAGGCGGGCGGGGCGTCCGCTTCCGGCGGGGCAGGCGCGTACGCACGGTGGGTCGCGGCGCCCGAGGGCGCGGATGTGGCGGAGCTGGCGGGGCTGGTGGCCGCATGTCCGCATGTGTGCCGAGCGGAGGCCGGGGCCAGGCGTGGGGCCGGAGCGCTCGCGGAGGAGCTGCTCGGGGTGCTCCTGGACGAGGAGACGCGGGCGCGGGTCTCCTCCGTGCCGTTCGAGGCCGGGCAGGGCTCGGACGTCGCGGCGCTCGTCGCCGCGCTGTGCGCCGAGGAGGGCGCGCTGCCGGGCCCGGCCGAGCGGTGGAGGCCGCTGGCCGAACGCCTGCGGCACTGGCGCGCGCCCGGCGAGGGCGCCTCGGGCAGCGGGCTGCGGCTGGGCTTCCGGTTGGTCGAGCCGTTCGGGCAGGCCGAGGAGGACGAGGACCGCTGGTGGCTCGAGCTGCTGCTCTCCCCCGCCGACGAGCCCTCGCACGTCGTCACCGCGGAGGACTTGTGGGCCGGCCGCGCGGGGGCGGAGGTGCTGGCCGAGACCGTGCCCGCGCCGGAGGGCCTGTTCGTGCTGGAGCTGCGGCGCGCCGCGCGCACGCATCCGCTGCTGGCCGTGCTCGCCGAGGAGGGGCGCCCGCAGGGCCGCTGGCTGGACCGGGCGGAGGCCCTCGCGTTCCTGCGGGACGCCGCGCCGCGCCTCGCCGAGGCGGGGTTCGAGGTGCTGCTGCCGTCCTGGTGGCGTGAACCTCCGGCGCTCGGGCTGCTGCTGGCGGCGCGTCCGGCCCAGGCGGGCGTCGTCGAGCAGGAGAGCACGGTCGGTCGGGACGAGCTGCTGGCCTTCCAGTGGCAGTTGGCCCTCGGCGGCGAGCCGCTGACAGTGGAGGAGCTGGCGCTGCTGACGGACGCCAAGGACACCCTCGTCCAGCTGCGCGGCCGCTGGGTGGTCGCCGATCCCGAGCGGCTCGCCGCCGCCACGGCCTTCCTCTCCCGCGAGGGCTCCGGGGAGATGGCCGTGTCCGAGGTGCTCGGTCTGATGCTGGACGCGCGCGAGCCCGCGGGGCTGCCGGTGCTCGCGGTCGAGGTCGAGGGCCGGCTGCGGGAGCTGATCGCCCGCCTGTCCGGTGGGAGCGGGAGTGCCGCGTCCGCCGGTTCGCCAGCGCCCGTCCCGCTGCCGGAGGCATTCACCGCCGAGCTGCGCCCCTACCAGCACGACGGCGTGGCCTGGCTCGCCCACCTCGCCCGGCTGGGCCTCGGCGGCGTGCTCGCCGACGACATGGGCCTCGGCAAGACCGTCCAGACCCTCGCCCTGCTCGCGGCCGAGTACGCAGGTGACGGCGGCGATCCTGCGCCGGGCGCGCCCACGCTCGTCGTCGTGCCGATGTCCCTGCTCGGCAACTGGGAACGCGAGTGCGTGCGGTTCGCGCCCATGCTGCGGGTGCACGTGCACCATGGCGCACGGCGCGGCGGCGCGGCCCGGGTGCGGGAGGCCGTGCTCGGCGCCGACGTCGTGCTCACCACCTACGGCCTGGCGGCCCGTGACTTCACCGCGCTGCGTGCGATCGCCTGGCACCGGGTGGTCGCCGACGAGGCCCAGCACCTGAAGAACGCCGCGACGCTGCAGTCCCGCGCGGTGCGGGCGCTGCCCGCCGCGCACCGCGTGGCGCTCACCGGCACGCCGGTGGAGAACCGTCTGGCCGATCTCCACTCGCTGCTCGACTTCGTGAACCCCGGTCTGTTCGGCACCGCCGAGCAGTTCAAGGAGCGGTACTCGGTGGCGATCGAGCGCAACGCGAGCGAGCGCGCCACCGCCCTGCTGCGTCGCCGGACCGAGCCGTTCGTGCTGCGCCGCGTCAAGACCGATCCGGCGATCGCGGCGGAGCTGCCGCGCAAGCAGGAGATGACGGTGCTCTGCAATCTGACGGTGGAGCAGGCCGCGCTCTACCGGGCCGTCGTCACCCGGCTGCTCCAGCGGATCAAGGGTTTCGGTTACACGCGGGATCTGGAGCGGCGCGGCTCGGTGCTGGCCGCGCTGACCCGGCTCAAACAGGTCTGCGACCATCCGGCGCTCTTCACCGGCGAGGGCGCGCGCGGCGGCGCGGTGCGCGTCGCGGGCCGCTCCGGCAAGGTGGCGCTGCTGGAGGAGATCCTGGAGCAGGCGCTCGCGGAGGGCGACAGCACTCTCTGCTTCACCCAGTACGCGCAGTTCGGCAAGCTGCTCCAGCCCTATCTGCGGCGTCGCCTCGGCTGCCGGGTCCGGTTCCTGCACGGCGGCGTGCCCGAGCCCGAGCGGCGGCGGTTGGTGGACGCGTTCCAGGAGGACGGGGAGCCTTCCGTGTTCCTGCTCTCCCTCAAGGCGGGCGGCACGGGCCTGAACCTGACGGCCGCCAACCAGGTGGTGCACCTGGATCGTTGGTGGAACCCGGCGGTCGAGGAGCAGGCCACCGACCGTGCCTTCCGGATCGGCCAGCGCCGCGACGTCCAGGTGCGGCGGCTGGTGTGCGTGGGCACCGTGGAGGAGCGGGTGGACGAACTGCTCACCGCCAAGCGGGCGCTGGCCGACGCGGTGATCGGCGAGGGCGTGCCGGCCGGCGCCGGCGTCCTGGAGGTGCTGACGGCGTTGTCCCCGGATGCGTTGGCGGATGTGCTGTCCCTGGCGGAGGAGGCGGTGAGCGAGCTGTGAGCGTGCTGCCGTGGTCCGAGCGGTTCCTGGCCCGCGTCGAGTCCCTGGGCATCGGCCTGTACGCGGCGCAGATGCGGGAGGCGGGCGGCTCGGCGCAGGTGCGGGAGGTCTCGGTGACGCCGGGCTCGGCGCGGGGGCGGGTCGGCGGGGTCGACGCGTGGGCCGACCTCGCTGTCTTCGACGCCGAGCAGTGGCGGCTGGCCGAGGAAGCCCTGGCGCAGGTCCGCCGCCGCCTGCTCGCCGGCGAGTTCCCGCCGGACGCCGACGGGCTGCTGGCCGGTGTGGGCCTGCCGCTGCTGCCCGCGCGAGCGTCCGAGCTCACCCTCGACTGCGCCTGTGGCCGCACCGGCGGTGCGGACGGAGCGGTGTGCCGACATGTCGCGGCACTGCTCGGCGGGCTGGCCCTGCTCTTCGACCAGGACCCGTTCCTGCTGCTGCGCTGGCGCGGCCGCGACCGCCTCCGGGTGCTCGCCCACCTGCGCCGCATGCCGACCCCGACGGGCCCGGAGCCGCTCACCCCCACCCCGACGGGCTTCTGGACCGAGCCGGCCCCGTATCCGCCGCCGGGCGGCGACGACCTTCCGGCCGCGCCGGCCCTGGACGGTCTGGGCCCGACGGGTCTCACCCTCCACGGCCGCCCGCTGGACCGCACCCTGCGGCGGCTCTACCAGGCGATGACGGAGGACTGAGGGCGCCGTGCTTGCGGCGGAGAACGTCCAGGTCTCGGCGGACCGCCTCGTCCGGCGTGCCGAGCACGGCGGCGAGCTCGTCGGCGAGCAGGGGGGGCGGGCCCCGTCGGCGCCGGATCGAGGAAGTCGGGCACGTATCCCGCCGCGAGCGCGATGAGTTCGGCCAGCCAGCCGCGCTCCAGCCCGGCGGCGGCGACCCGACTCCGAACCTGCCCCGCCCACCTGCGGTGGGCGGGGCAGCCGACGTGGCCGCGCAGCACACGGAAGCTCGTGCCGACCTCCCACAGGGGCGAGACGGCGAACCGCATGGACAGCAAGTCCTGCACGGAGAAAGCAAGTTCAGCCATCACTCCCCCCGCGCGCCGCGCTACGCGGCCGACGATCCGATCCTGGCTTAATCAATGGCGGTCACCCTGGCGGGCCGCGATCATTCCCGAGGTGACCACAGAGAACACGAGCACGACCACCGCCACGAGCCCCGCCGCCGCAGCCGGGACCTGGACGCTCGGCGACCTGACCGTCAACCGGATCGGCCTGGGGGCGATGCGGCTGCCGCAGACGGGCGCCGCCTTCCACCCCGACGCTCCGCCGCGCGACCGGGACCAGGCGATCCGGGTCCTGCGCCGCGCCGTCGAGCTCGGCGTGAACCACATCGACACGGCGGCGTTCTACTTCTCCGCCACCCGCAGCGCGAACGAGCTGATCAACCGGGCACTCGCCCCCTACCGTGACGACCTCGTCGTCGTCACCAAGGTTGGACCCGGCCGGGACCCCTCCGGCGCCTGGATCGCCCACGCCGGACCTGAGCAGTTGCGCGGCCAGGTGGAGGAGAACCTGCGCCAGCTCGGCCGCGACCACCTCGACGTGGTGAACCTGCGCATCCTCGGCGACGCCCCGGTCGCGGAGCGCTTCGGTGTGCTCGCGGACCTCCGGAAACAGGGACTGATCCGCCACCTGGGCCTGTCCAACATCCGACCGCACCACCTGGAGGAGGCCCAGGCGATCGCGCCGGTGGTCTGCGTGCAGAACCCGTTCGGTCTCGGCACGGCCACCGCCGAGCAGGGCGAGCTCCTGCGGGTCTGCGGCGAGCAGGGCATCGCGTTCGTCCCCTTCTACGCGATCGCGGGCGCCGGACGCGAGAGGGGAGCGGGCGGCCAGGAGCCGGAGGCGCTCCAGGCGCTCGCCCGCGCCCACGGTGTCAGCACCGCCCAGCTGCGCATCGCCTGGACGCTGCACCAGGGCCCGCACGTGCTGGCCATCCCCGGCACGGGCGACCCGGCACACCTGGAGGCGAACGTCGCGGCCGCCGGGCTGCGCCTCTCGCCCGCGGAGCTCGACGCCCTGGACGCTGCGCACCGGGCGGACACCCGGTGACGGCCAACCGCCTCGGCTCGGTCGCCGCGCTGTGGCGCTATCCGGTGAAGTCGATGCTGGGCGAGGCGCTCGACGAGGCCGCCGTCACCGAGAGCGGGCTGGACGGCGACCGGCGGCTGGCGGTCCTCGACGTCGCGACGGGAAAGGTGGCCAGCGCCAAGCAGCCGCGGCTCTGGCGCGGCCTGCTGATGTTCCGTGCGACGCTGGCCGCGGCCGAGGGCGCGCCGGTTCGGATCCGACGCCATGACGACAGGTCCTGTCGGGAGGCCGGGGATCCGGCCACCGACGCCCTGCTCTCCGGGGTGCTCGGGCGGGCGGTCACGCTGATCGACACGCCGCCGGCGGGTGCCACGCTGGATCGCGCCCGGCCGGATCAGGTGCTGCGCGACGGTGTGACGGCCGAGGTGGACGCGGATGTCGTCGCCTTCGGGTCGGCCTCGCCGCCGGGCGCCTTCTTCGACTTCGCCCCGCTCCACCTGGTGACCACGGCGACGCTGGCCCGGATCGCCGAACTGAGCCCGCGCGGGCGGGTCGAGCTGCAGCGGTACCGGCCCAATCTGGTCCTCGACACCACCGAGGAGCCGTTCGCCGAGCACGCCTGGGCCGGGCGGGAGTGGCGTGTCGGCCCGGAGCTGGTGCTGCGCGTCGTCGCCTCGACCCCGCGGTGCGCGGTGCCGACGCTGGCCCACGGTCCGCTCCCTGGTGATGCGGACGCGCTCCGTGTCCCCTCCGTCCACCATCGGGTGCCTGCGCTTCCCGGCCGGCCGGCCGAGCCGTGCGTGGGCGTGTACGCGCAGGTCGTACGGCCCGGGCGGGTCCGGTTGGGCGACTCGGTGACAAGACAGTCGACTATCCCATGAGACATAGCTGTCTCACTTGATATATCCTTGCTCCATGGCCACCGATCGCGAATCCGTCCTCCTCGCCGCCGTCGGGCTGCTCTCACGGCAGCCCACCGCGGCGATGGACGAGATCGCGCGGGCGGCCGGCATCAGCCGGGCCACGCTGCACCGGCTCTTCCCGGGCCGTGAGGCGCTGATCCACGAGATCGGCACACTGGCCCTGGCCCGGATGGGGGCGGCTCTGGACGCCGCCACCGTCGAGGAGGGCGATCCCGTCGCGGCCGTGCGACGTCTCGCGGACGCGGTGATTCCGCACGCGCAGCTCGTCGCCTTCATCTCCGGCGAGAGCCGTCTCTTCGACGACGACGCCATCAACGACGCCTGGGACCGGGTCGACGCCCGCGTCGCCGCGCTCTTCCTGCGCGGCCAGCAGTCGGGCGCGTTCCGGATCGAGCTGCCCGCCTCCTGGCTCAGCGAGGCCTTCTTCGACCTGCTCGCCGGTGTCGGCTGGGCCGTCCAGGACGGACGCCTCGCCCACCGCGAGAGCAACCGCGCGCTGACCGAGCTGTTCCTCGGCGGCGCGGTCCGCCGGGACTGACCCCGATGACGCCGCACTCGATCCCCGCTTCTCACGACACTTCCCTGCCACCAGGACCGAGAGCCTCCGATGACCACGGACATGACCGTGCCGCAGACCACCTCCGCCTACCGATATAACCGCCCGGGTGCGCCCGCGGGCAGCCCGCGCACCCGCTGGACCGCGCTTGCGGTCCTCGTCCTGGCCGTGCTCCTGGTGGCCGTCGACGCCACCGTGCTGGTCCTCGCGCTGCCCTTCATCAGCGAGAGCCTGAACCCCTCCGCACCGCAGCTGCTCTGGATCGGCGACAGCTACTCCTTCGTCATCGCCGGTCTGCTGGTGAGCATGGGCTCGCTCAGCGACCGCATCGGCCGCCGCAAGCTGCTGCTGCTCGGCGCGGCCGCCTTCGGCGTCGCCTCACTGCTGGCCGCCTACGCCCCGAGCGCCGGCTGGCTGATCGCCGCCCGCGCCCTGCTGGGCGTCGCCGGTGCGACGATCATGCCGTCCACGCTGTCGTTGATCCGCACCCTCTTCCCCGACGACCGCGAGCGCGCCCGCGCCATCGGCATCTGGGGCGCCGCGGCGACCGCCGGCGCGGCCGCCGGTCCGCTGCTGGGCGGTGTGCTGCTGGAGCACTTCTGGTGGGGGTCCGTCTTCCTGATCAACGTGCCGCTGGTGCTGGTGCTGCTGGTACTCGGCGCACGCCTGCTGCCCGAGTCCCGTGACCCGAAGCCGGGCGCATGGGACCTGCCGAGCGTGGGCCTGTCGCTGGTCGGCATCATCGGCACGGTCTACGCCGTCAAGGAGGGCGCCGTCGAGGGCCTGGCTCGCCCGGACGTCTGGCTCGCCGGCGTGCTCGGCGTCCTCTGTCTGACCGCCTTCTGGCGCCGCCAGCTGCGGCTGCCGATGCCGCTGCTGGACGTGCGGCTCTTCGCCAACCGCCGGTTCACGGCGGCGGTGCTGGCCGCGCTGATCGCCCTGATCGGGCTCTCCGGCGTCGTCTTCTTCCTGGCCCAGTACTTCCAGCTGGTCCGCGGCTACTCTCCGCTGGTCGCCGGCCTCGCCGACATGCCGGCGTTCGCCGGGTCCACGCTGGGCGCGCTGGTCGCCGCGCGGCTCGCGTCGCGCGCCGGCCACCGCCGCGCCCTGGCGGGCGCGCTGCTGGCGATGGGTCTCGGCATCGGCGTGCTCGGCTGGCTGGACGCCACGACGCCCTACCTGGTGATCGGCGTCGCGTTCACGGCGATCGGCATGGTCGAGGGCACCGTCTACGCCCTCTCCACGACGATGGTGCTGGACGCGTCCCCGGCCGCCAAGGCCGGCGCGGCCTCCGCCGTCTCCGAGACGGCGTACGAGCTGGGCACGGCCCTCGGCATCGCCCTGGTCGGCACCGTGACCACGGCGATCTACCGCTCCGGCCTCCCGGCGGGCAGTTCGGAAGCCGCCCGCAACTCACTCGGCGGCGCGGTCGAGTCCGCGCACGCCCTGCCGACCGCTGAGGGCGAGAGCCTGCTGCGCGCGGCGCAGGAGTCCTTCGTCCACGGGCTGAACGTCGCCGCGCTGCTCTCCGGCGGCCTGCTGGTCGCCGCCGCGGCGCTGGTCTGGTTCCTCATGCGCCGCACCAGCCGCTGACGCTCACCTCTGTCGCCACGCCTCTGGCCTCCGCCCCGAAAGCCGCCCGCACTTGGCGCGCTGGCGTGCTTTCAGGGGGAGAGCCACGTGGTCGTCCCGGGTGCTGTGGGTCCGGTGGTGGGCCGCCCTCGTCGCCCGGACGGACGCGGTGGCGCGACGGAGCCGGAACGCTGCGCCGGAGGCTGCCCAGGGCACCCCCGCCACCTGGTCCGAGCGCCGACGGCGCAGCCGGCTCCGGGCGGTGGTCCCCATGACCCTCGCCCTGGACGCGGCGTTCGTCCGGCGCTTCAACCGTCCGCGCGCGCTGGTGCCGCCGGCGCTGCGCGGGGATCCGGGCACCGTCGTCGACTTCCCGGCACGACGGCGCGGCCGCCGCAACGGCTGGCGCCACGCCTAGGACCGGCTCTGAGGGCTCGCCCAGGTGCTGATCCGCGCCCGCAGCGAGCGGGCGTCCAGGCCGTGGGCGGCGATGTGCTCCTGCATCGTCCCGTAGTGCCGCAGTTCCTGCCGCGAGACGCCGAGGCCGAGAACGCGGTGCGGGAGGTCGGTGAGGGCCTCCGTGACGAACGGGGTCGAGGTGCCCGCCAGGTAGGGCTCGACGACGACCACCTCCGCGCTCGCCCGGTCCCTGAGCGCGCCGCGCAGGGCCGCGAAGTCGAACGGCCGGACCGTCGAGGCGTAGAGCACGGTCGCGTTCAGGCCTTCGACCGCCGCCAGCACGTCGTCGAGCACCGGGCCGACCGCGATCACCACCGGTCCGCCGCGCCCCTCACGGACGGTCAGGAAACGGCCGGGGGTGACGGGCCGGGCCTCCGCGTTGCGCTGCAGCGACAGGCGGACGTAGACGAGACCGTCGGCGGCGGCGGCGTCGCGGAGCAGCAGCTCCGCCTCGTCCGGGTGGCCGGGGACGTGCACCGTCCAGCCGGGCAGGGTGTCGAGCAGGGCCACGTCGCCCGGCGACATGTGAGTGCGGCCCCCGGCCGGCCAGTCGTAGGAGCCGAGCGCACTGACCAGCACCGCGCCGACACCCTGGTGCCCGAGGTCCAGCTTCACCTGCTCGAAGGGACGCTCGACGAGGAAGCTGCCGAAGGTGTGGGCGATCGGGCGCAGCCCGGTCAGCGCGAGGCCGCCGGTCGCACCGATCAGCAGCTGCTCGCGGATCCCGACGTTGACGACCCGGTCGGGATGTGCCGCCGCGGCGGCGTCGAATCCGGAGGCGGAGATGTCGGCGAGCACGACGGCGAGGCGCGGGTCCTCCTCCAGGAGGTCGCTCGCGGTGGAGATGAAACGGTCACGCATGGTCGCGGCAGCGGTGGTGGTCATGGCAGGAATCCCCCGGTCGGTTCAGTTCTTGGGCTCGACGACGGCGACGACCGCGTGCGGCCGTCCCGGGTGCGGCGTGGTGAACGCCTCGAACAGCGCAGCGTGGTCGCGACCGTCGACGGTCGCCGTCGACCAGCCCGCAGCGGCGAAGTGCGAGGCGACCCCGCCGTGCCATCCGTGCGTGGCGGACTGGTTGTCGATCACGACGGTGTGCAGCCGCTCCAGCCCGGCCGCTCCGGCATAGGCGATCGCCTCGTGGTTGCTGCCCTCGTCCAACTCGGCGTCACCGACCAGCACCCACACGGCGGGGTCCAGCAGCCCCTGCGCCCGCAGCCCCAGCGCGGTCCCGACGCCGAGCGGCAGTCCGTGACCGAGCGAGCCACTGCCGATCTCCACACCCGGGACCAGCGTCCGGTCCGGGTGGTGACCCAGCGGGGAGTCGTAGCCACCGAAGCCCTCCAACAGCTCCGGCGCGATGAACCCCTTGGCGGCGAGCACGGCGTAGTAGGCCATCGGACCGTGCCCCTTGGACAGCAGGAAGCGGTCCCGCGCCGCATCGTCGACGGCCTCGGGGGCGACCCTCAGCACCCGGTCGTACAGGACCCACAGCACGTCCAGGGTCGAACTCGCGGCCGGCCCGTGTTTGTCGGCGCCGGTCATCCGGCTCATCAGCCCGGCCAGGTCATCGAAGGTGTACAGCGTGCGGGTGTCGGCGTCCGCCGTGGTCAGCGTCATGGGATGAGCGTGCAACTTCAAGCGCACTTGAGGTCAAGCCGGGCCCTCGCGGTTCAGCTGGCCGGGCCCTCCAGTCGACGTACGGAACACCTCAACCGGCCTACCTCACACGGAGATTCGAACTCGTTCCGGCCCGACCGGCTCAGCACGGTCACGTTGTCGGTTGCCGGCGCCGACGAGTAGGGCCAGTCCGCACCAGAGCCGCGCTCCCAGGCGCCCCGATCGGAGCCGAGCGAGCACCCCGATCCACCCAGGCAGCCGGTCAGACAGCCGCCCTTCGCCCGCGCGGCGCTTTCCGCGTCGCCGTCCTGGTCGAGCAGGTCTTCCAGCGTCTGCACCCCGCGCCGCCACCCCACCGCACGAAACCCGACGCGCCGGGCGAGAGCCCGGTTCCCATGCAGCTCCCTACCGTCCGAGGTCTGGCCAGTCGTCACCCTGAACCCGGGCGTGGAGGTGCTCGTCATGCCAACCGTCGTGGTGGAGCAGGGCGCTGCGCATCGTTCCCTCCAGGGTGAAGCCGGCCTTCTCCGCCACCCGGCAGGAGGCCGTATTGGCGACGGAATGGGTGATCCGGAGGCGGTGCAGCCCGAGGTCGTCCAGCGCCCAGCGACTGATGCGGAGGACCGCGTCGGCCATCGCCCCTCGACCCCGGCCGCCCGGAAGGAGCCAGTAGAGAAACTCGGCACTGCCGCCGCCGAGATCGACATCGCTCAGACCGATCAAGCCCACCGGGCTCGTCGCTCCGGGTTCGGCAATCGCCCAGATCGCGGCCGCTTCGTCCTGCCAGCGCTTCTCCCAGCGACCGATCCGGGCGCGCGCGGCCTCGAGCGACAGCTCCCCCGGGCGGTTCCAGCGCTGGACGTCCGGGTCCCGGCACGCGTCCGCGAGAACCTGCGCGTCCTCGGCGCACCATGGGCGCAGCTCCAAGCCGCAGGCCAGGCGGAACGCGGGCTGTTCGGCTCGGCCCATCCGGCCCTGGGGAACAACAGCCGGTATCGGAACGATCATCCGGGCATCATGCCAGAGCCCGAACGAAGCGGTGCACGCGCTCATGACGCCGACGCTCGGGGTGACACCGCCGTCGGGTCGCGCTCGCGCCCGTATGGTGGCGGTATGGCGAGGACTCGGCTGTACCGGGACGGCAATCTGGTCCTGGAGGACTTTCCCTCCGCGGACATCTCCGACTACGTGGGCGATCCCGACGCGGTGGTGTGGCTGGATCTGTGCGCGCCCACCCCGGACGACTTCGCCATGATCTCGGAGGAGTTCGGGCTGCACGAGCTGGCGGTCGAGGACGCCCGCCACGAACACCAGCGCCCCAAGCTGGACCGCTACCGCACACACTCCTTCCTGAGCACCTACGCGGTGCACGCCGAGCCGGACGGGGACGGTCTGGACACCACCGAGATCTCGGTGTTCATCACCGCCAACGCGCTGATCACCGTCCGGCCCGACGACCGCTTCGACATCGAGGCGGTCGTCGCGCGGTGGGACGACACGCCGGAGCTGGCGCGGTACGGGGTGGGGTTCCTGCTCTACGGGCTGCTGGACTTCGTCGTGGACGGCCACTTCGCCGCGGTGCAGGATCTCGACGACCGGCTGGAGCAGTTGGAGGACCTGCTGTTCGAGGAGGGCCGGCGGCAGGTCCAGGAGGTGCAGCGCCGGTCGTTCGAGCTGCGCAAGACGCTGGTGCACCTGCGCCGGGTCGTGCTGCCGATGCGGGAGGTGGTGAACTCCCTGCTGCGCCGCGACCTGCACATCGTCGCCGAGCCGATGGTCCCCTACTACCAGGACGTCTACGACCACGTCCTGCGGGCCACCGAGTGGACCGAGTCACTGCGCGACCTGGTCGGCTCCATCATGGAGACGAACCTCACCGTCCAGGGGAACCGCATGAACATGATCATGAAGAAGGTGACCAGCTGGGCGGCCATCATCGCCGTGCCGACCGCGATCACGGGCTTCTACGGGCAGAACGTCCCCTACCCGGGGTTCAGCAAGGAGTGGGGCTTCGTTACCTCCACCGGGGCCATGATCGTGATCTCCGTACTGCTCTACCTGGGATTCAAGAAGCGCGACTGGATCTGACCAGAGGCATCCCGCACTCCACCCCGGCCCTGCTCCCAGTAGGCTGCGCACGCCGGCCATGCGGGCCGAGGGGGAAGGAACACGCACTGTACTGGGTCGGGCTGCTGCTGTGCGTGGTGCTGGGTGTCGAGGTCGGGGGGCTCGTCGCCGGCATCCTGGCCGAGGACACGAGCTGGAGCGTGGTGCTGACCGTCGTCTCGGCGAACCTGGCGCCGTGGACGGGGATCGGCGCGTTCGCGCTGCTCTTCGCCGGACGACGCAGGCGACTGGCGACGGTGACCGCGGCGGTGGAACCGCCCCGGTGGGAGACGGTCATGGCGCGGATCGAGTCCGTCCGCGCCGTCGGCGACGGCCCCGATGTTCCGCTGCGCCTCGACCTCACCGTCGCGCCGGAGGGCCGATCCGGCTGCCGTGTCGAGACCACGGCCGTGGTGAACCTGATGGATCTGGACGACTTCCGGGTCGGTCGCACGATCGTGGTGGACCACGACGGCGCGCACCCCTGGGAGGTCCGGGTGCACCCCCGCCCGCCGGCCGGCTTCGCCGGGCAGGTGACGTCGACGAGGATCGACAGCGCGCCGCCGGAGACGCGCGTGAGCGCGCCCGCGCGGTCACTGCCCGCCTCCGCCCGACAGGGCTGGGGCGGGGCCAGGGCCGGCATCCTCGCGGCTGCGCTCGGTCTGGCGCTGTCCGCGTTCCCGTTCCACGGCTTCTACTGAGGCCCGGCTGCCGAGCGACCCGGGCAGGGAACGCGGCGCTAGGCTGGGACTTCAAGCGCACTTGAAGTAGACGCCTTTTCCAGGAGTAACCCATGACCTCGTCCGCCGACCGGTTGACGATCGGCGAGCTGGCCACGCGGAGCGGTCTGGCCACGTCCGCCCTGCGCTACTACGAGGAGCTCGGCCTGATCACCTCCCAGCGCACGGCGGGCGGCCAACGCCGCTACCACCGTGCGATGCTGCGGCGGCTCGCCTTCGTGCGCGCCGCGCAGCGGGTGGGGCTCTCGCTGGACGAGGCGGGGCAGGCGCTCGCGCGGCTGCCCGACGACCGGGCCCCGAACGCCGCCCAGTGGGCTCCCGTCGCCCGTGCCTGGCAGCGGCGCATCGACGACCAGATCGCCGAACTCCAGCTCCTGCGCCGGAAACTGGGCGGGTGCGTGGGCTGCGGCTGCCTGTCCCTGAAGACCTGCGCCCTCTACAACCCGGACGACACCGCCGCCACCCACGGCCCGGGCGCCCGTTGGCTCCTCGGCGACACCCCGCCGGAGCCCCCGACGCGGACCTGACTCACCCGCCGTGACGCCGGGATATCCGGCTCCCCAGGGCGATGGTCGGTGGCGCCGCCGGGCTCAGGGGTGCGAGGCTCGGACTCATGTCGATCATGGTGAGACCCGCTGAACCTGGCGACCTGTCCGCTCTCGTCCGGCTGCGAGTCCCGAATGCGCAGCTCCTCGAACCACCCAAGTAAGTGGTCGTCAGAGGGTGGGCACGCCTTGGCCCGCCGTGCCGGGGCCCGGGCGGTGGAGGAAGAACTCCGTGCCGAGGCCGAGCTCGCGCAGCGTGGGGTCGGTGAAGGCGGAGACCGTTGCGCCGCGTTCGAACTCGGAGGCGTGGCACCGCAGCGCCGCCCACTTGGTGGCCAGCCACGGGCGGACGTCCAGGGAGACGGCGATGCGGTCGTCCGGGGTGGAGGGGGCGTCCGCCGGGGCCAGGCCGATCGCGGCGGCGCGGCCGACGAGGGAGGACGGTGCGGTGACGAGCCAGACCGATTCGACGGCCCAGGCCGGGCTCTGCGAGGGCAGCAGGAACGGGACCGCCGCGGCCTCGACGGCCGCGAGCGTGGCGCGGTGGACGCGGATGTGGTCGAGGTGGCCGGAGACGCCCGCCGCGTCGTAGGTGACGACGGCGGTCGGGCGCAGAATCCGGATCTGCTCGACGAGTTCGGCGACGACCCCGTCGAACGGAGCCGCGCAGAGGGAGCCCGGGCCCTGGCCGCGCCGGCCTGAGTCACGGTAGGGCAGCATCGCCGAGGAGGTGACGCCGAGGACGCGCAGGGCCCGGGTCCACTCCTTGGTGCGGGTGCCGGGCGCGGCGAAGGAGCCGCCGTCGGCGAGCTCCCCGTTCGTGCAGGTGACGACGGCGGTGGGGCGGCCCGCGTCCGTGCTGCGGGCGAGGAGGCCGCCCGTCCACAGCGACTCGTCGTCCGGGTGGGCGTGCACGGCCAGCAGGGCGTGCCGCGCCTGCATCGGCTCGGCCGGCCCCGCGGGCTCCGTCTGCGGCATCCCGGTTCGCTCCCCTCGTCGACGTGGGTCCACGGTACCGGCCGTGCACGACCGCGCCCGGCCTCCCGCCACCGCTCGCCGCCGCTTCTCCCGCTACCGCTGCTGGGCGTTCTCGAAGTACGCGGTGACCTCCGGGTCCAGCGGCGGGATGTCGTACGGGCGCCCGCCGTCGCGCAGCGACATCGTCGCCATGTAGCCGGCGGCGACGCTCATGCGGGCGGCGAGCGGGGAGGTGTCCGTCGGGCCGCCCTCGCGGACGAAGCGGGCGAACTCGGCGAGGATGGCGGTGTCGCTGCCCCCGTGGGTGCCCTCCACGTCCGGGACGCGGTAGCTGATGTCGCCGTCCGCCCGGTACCGGGAGGGGCCGGTGTTCCAGACGCGGACCTCGGCGCCCGCCTCGTCGCCGAAGTTCTCCAGGCGTCCCTCCGTCCCGATGACGGTGTAGTTGCGGACGTAGTCGGGGCTGAAGTGGCACTGCTGGTAGGCGGCGAGGACGCCGTTGTCCAACCGCATGTTCATCACCGAGACGTCCTCGACGTCGACCCGGTGGTTGAGGCCGGTGCGGGCCGTGGGCGGCCACTCGTACTCCTTGAGCCAGTTCTCCGGACGCGGGGTGCCGGGGGCCCGGCGCGGGAGGTCGCCGTGGAGCATCAGCGAGCCGAAGGCGTTGACGCGTTCGGTGTAGCCGCCGGCCAGCCAGTGGATCACGTCGAGGTCGTGGGCGGCCTTCTGCAGCAGCAGGCCGGTGGTGCGGCTGCGTTCGGCGTGCCAGTCCTTGAAGTAGAAGTCCCCGCCGTAGGAGACGAAGTGGCGCACCCAGACGGTCTTCGGCTCGCCGATGTCGCCACGGGCGATGATCTCGCGCATCCGGCGCACCACGCCCATGTGCCGCATGTTGTGGCCGACGTAGAGGCGGGTGCCGGTCTCGTACGCGGTGCGCAGGATGGCGTCGCAGCCCTCGACGGTGATGTGCATGGGCTTTTCGAGGTAGACCGCCTTGCCGGCGCGCAGGCAGTCGACGGCGACGGCCTCGTGGGTGTCGTCGGGGGTGACCACGAGGATCGCGTCCAGGTCGGCGCGGTCGAGCAGCTGCCGGTGGTCGGCGACGGCGTCCTCGGGCTTGATCCAGTCGAGGCGGTCGAGGCCGCGCCGCAGCGCCTCGGGGTCGTTGTCGCACACGGCCGCCACCACGCTGCCCCGGCCGGGTCGGTGGGCGGCGAGGGCGAGCGACAGGCGCAGGCCGAGACCGATGACGCCGAGGCGCACGTCTTGCACGGTCACTGAGGTCCTTTCAGAGATGTTCGGTCACAGCTCACTTGGAACCGGTGAAGGCGATGCCCTCGGTGATCCGGCGCTGTGAGACGAGGAACATGGCGATCATCGGCAGGCTCGCCAGCAGCGAACCGGCCATCAGCACGGGGTAGTCGGTGACGTGCTCGCCCTGGAGCGTGGCGAGGCCGACCGAGAGCGGCATCTGGCCGGCGTCGCTGGTGACGACCAGCGGCCACAGCAGGTCGTTCCAGGACCACAGCACGGTCAGCACGCCGAGCGAGATCAGGCCGGGCTTGGCGAGCGGCAGCATCACGGACCAGAAGATCCGCACGGGGCCGGCGCCGTCGAGCCGGGCGGCCTCCTCCACGTCCACCGGGAGGGAGAGGAAGAACTGCCGCAGCATGAAGGTGCCGAAGGCGCTGAACAGGCCGGGCAGCACGATGCCGGTGAGGGTGTTCAGCAGGCCGAGGTGCATCAGGATCTGGTACTGCGGCAGCAGGTAGACCTGGCTGGGCACCATCAGCACCGAGAGCAGCAGCAGGAACAGCACGTCGCGCCCCGGGAAGCGCAGCCGGGCGAAGGCGTAGGCGGCCATCGAGCAGAACAGCAGCTGCGCGGCGACGCGGACCACGGTGATGACGACGGTGTTCAGGAACTGCCGCAGGAACGGCATGCTCGTGAACACCTCCCCGTAGTTGGACCAGCGCCAGCCTGGCAGGAAGGTCGGTGGGACGTGGGTCGCCTCGCCGAGCGTCTGCAGCGAGGTGAGCAGCTGCCACAGGAACGGGGCGACCATCGCGGCGGCGCCGACGGCGAGCACCACGTGCACGGGCCAGAGTCGTTGACTACGCATAGTGGACCCACCGCTTCTGGAGCCGGAACTGAACGGCCGTCAGCAGGAGCAGCACCACGGTCAGCACGACCGCGATGGCGCAGCCCATGCCCTGCTCGTTGTCGAGGAAGACGTACTCGTAGAACAGGTAGGCGATGGTCTTGCTGTCGGCGAGGGCCGGGTTGGACCGGCCGAGCATCAGCAGCACGTAGTCGAACATCTGCAGGCCGCTGATGACGGTGATCACGGAGACGAAGAAGATGCTCGGGCTGAGCAGCGGCAGTGTGATCGAGAAGAACTGCCGGACGCGGCCCGCGCCGTCGAGTTCGGCGGCCTCGTAGTAGTGGCGGGGGATCCCCTTGAGGCCGGCCGCAAAGATGATCATGTTGTAGCCGACGACGGCCCAGATCCCGACCAAGGCCATCGCGTAGACGGCGAAGCGCCCGTCGGAGACCCAGTGCGGGCCGTGGATCCCGACCAGTGACAGCAGGTAGTTGATCAGGCCGTAGTCGCCGTTGTAGAGCCAGCGCCAGACCATCGCCACGGCGGCGGGCATGCTGACCACGGGGATGAAGTACAGGGTCCGGTACAGGCCGACGGAGCGGCCGCGCACCTGGTTGAGCAGGGCCGCGAAGACGATCGAGGCCGGGATCGAGGCGAGCAGCAGCAGCGAGTACAGGACGGTGTTCCAGGCCGCCTTGGGCAGCTGCGGATCGCTCAGGAAGGCGCGGTAGTTGGCGAGGCCCGCCCACTGCTGGCCACCGAAGGCGCCCCAGGAGGTGAAGCTGTAGTACACGGACTGGACGATGGGCCACAGGTAGAAGCCGGCGAGCCCGAGGGCCAGCGGGGCGACCATGAGGTAGCCCCAGACCCACTCGCGCGGGTGCCCGTGGCGTGCGACGACCCGGCGGGCCAGGCTCGGCCGCTCTCCCGAGCCGGCCTTCGACGC
The DNA here is from genome assembly GCF_000787835.1 of Streptacidiphilus melanogenes. Lineage (GTDB taxonomy): Bacteria > Actinomycetota > Actinomycetes > Streptomycetales > Streptomycetaceae > Streptacidiphilus > Streptacidiphilus melanogenes. Next base: position 113,130 of record NZ_BBPP01000021.1, on the reverse strand, counting down.
TCCGCCAAGGGCGTCGGAGGCCGCAGCGGTTGCGGCGGACGAGGAGTTCCCGGTGAGGGGTGTTCTGGTGACCGCCATGGTCAGCCCTTCGCCAGGTCGGCGTCCGTGGTGGACTTCAGCTGCTGGGCGCCGGCGCTCAGGCTGAGCTTGCCCGCCCAGATCTGGTCCAGGATGGTCTGGTCGGCGGTGGCCCAGGGGCCGGTGTTGGCGGAGACGGGGTAGGGCACCGCGTGGTCCAGCTGGTCGACGAAGGTCTGCAGGTGGAACTGCGGCATGGCCTTGACCCAGGCGTCGCCGAGCCCGTGGTACGCGGGGATGACCGCGCCGCTGGCCGCCTGGATCGCGTTGGCCTGCTGCCCGCCGAGGAACCGGACGAACTCCCAGGCCGCGGCGGCGTGCGGGGTGCGGGCGTAGATGACGTTGGCCAGGCCGTTGATGACGGTGGCCCGGCCCTGCGGGCCGGCCGGCAGCGGGGCGACGTCGGCCTGGAGTCCGGGGGCGTTCTTGTAGGTGAGCGCGTCCCAGTCGCCGTCGGTGAACATGGCGACCTTGCCGGAGGCGAAGAGCTGGGACGGGTCGGTGTCCGTCATCTGCTGAGCCGTCGGCGAGGTCTTGTACTTGGTGATGAAGTCGAGCGCGTACTGGATCCCGGCGAGGGTCTTGGCGTCGGTGAAGCCGGAGGACTTCTTGTCGGGTGAGACGACCCAGCCGCCGGCCTGGTAGATGTCGTTGTAGAGGTTCTCCTGGGTCCAGTCCGGGGAGGCGATGCCCCAGGTGCCCTTGGCGGGGTCGGTCAGCTTCTTGGACGCGTCGATGACGTCCTGCCAGGTCCAGGCGGCGGTGGGGTACGCGACCCCGGCGGCGTCGAAGAGCTTCTTGTTGTACCAGAGGCCGATGGTGTCGTAGTCCTTCGGCATCCCGTACTGCTTACCGCCCACGGTGTAGATGCTGTTGAGCGAGGCGGGGAACGGGCTGTTGTCGAAGCCGCTGCGGCCGGTGAGCGGCAGCAGCTGGCCCTGGCCGGCGTAGAGGCCGATCCGGGTGGTGCTCATCCAGAACACGTCGGGGGCGGTGCCGGAGGCGGCCTCGGTCTGCAGCTTCTGCCAGTAGTCGGCGTTCGGGGTCAGCTCGATGTTCACCGTGATGTTCGGGTGCAGCTTCTCGAAGGCGCTGACGATCTGCTGCATGGCGGGCTTCTGGTTCGGGTCCCAGATGCCGTAGGTCAGCGTGACCGGGCCGGTGGCGTCGCCGCCCCCGGCGGCGGAGGAGGCGGACGAGCAGGCCGAGGCGGCGGCGACGAGCGCGGCGGCGCAGAGCAGGGCCGACAGCTTTCTGGTCATCGACGGTCCCATCGATCGGTGGGGGGAGGGTGTGTCGGGACCTTAGCCGAGCATTTATGCGGAGAACTAGCGTTAATTGAGCAAGGGTGCGCACACGAGGCCTGAACGTAACCAATGCGTGATCAGCTCGTGTCCTACCGCCAAGTACATATGAGACTTGTTGATGAAATAGCTCAGGCTGAGGCGAAGAGCAGCCGCTCGGCCTCGTTCAGCGCGTGACGCACCGCGCCCAGGCAGACAGCGTCCGCGCCCAGCTCGGAGACCACCACCTCCGGCGGATAGAGGCAGACCTCCCCCAGATAGACGCGGATCGGCTCGGTGAGCTGCTCTCCCGCCTGCGCCAGGCTGCCCCCGACGACCAGGAGTTCGGGATCGAGCGGGGTCACCAGGGTGACCAGCGCCTCGGCCAGGGAGCGCGCGAAGGACTCCACGACCCGCGCAGCCCCGGCGTCCCCCTCCCGGGCGCGGTCCAGCGCGAACAGGGCCGCCTGGGAGGGGGCGCGCAGCTCCCCCGGGTCGACGGCCATCGCGTAGTCCATGACGTGCTGGAAGGTGCGCCACCTGCTGTTGGGGTGTCCGCCGAGCTCGCCCGCCGCCGCATGGGAGCCACGGTAGGGTGCGCCGCCGAGCAGCAGGCCGAGACCGATGCGGCTGCCGGTGTGCAGGTACATCACGTCCGTGCGGCCGCGGGCCGCGCCGCGCCAGTGCTCGGCGAGCACCGCCAGCCGCATGTCGTTCTCCACCAGGACCGGCACCGCGAGCCGGCGGGCCAGCTCCGCCTGGAGCGGGACACCCGTCCAGTCGGCCAGCACGACGCTCTTGACCACCCGGCCCTCACCGTCGATCACGCCGGTGGTGCCCACGCCGACGGCGGTCAGCGCCGCGACGGCGATCCCCGCCGCCGCGCAGGCCTGCTCGACGAGCGTGCCGATCGCGTCCAGGCGACCGGCGGACGAGAGGTCGGTCGGCACGCTGACCTGCTCGCGGGCGACGATCCGCCCGCGCAGGTCCGCGACCATGACGGTCAGCCGCGCAGCGCCGATGCCCACGCCGGCCACATGGCCGACCGCGCCGCGGAACGCGAAGCGCCGGGCGGGACGACCGCGCAGCCCCTCGGTGGCGCTGGGGGCGAACTCCTCGACCTGGCCCTCGCGGAGCAGCGTCTCCATGATCGCCTCGGCGGTGGCGCGGGAGACCCGTGTCGCGCGGGCGAGTTCGGCGAGCGTGGCGCTCTCTGTCGCGTGCAGGGCACGCAGCACCGCGACCTGGTTGAGCCGACGCAGAAAGCTCGCGTCACCGCTCTCGCGTGGCACCCGTCCTCCTGCACGTCCGCACGTCACGGCTCCCGCCACGGGAGTCGGATGTTGATCCTAAGCGGTCGCCGGACCGTGCCTTCGGGTTACTCCGACGGAGCGGATCTCAAAGCTTCCCGCGACACCCGCTTATACCGCCTCTGACCTGCCAGATCGCGCATTGACACACCGTAAGACGACAACCCGTCAGGCCGGGTCCCCGAGGTGCAGGGCGACATTAAGGCATTTCTCATGACTTTCAGACAGGGACGTCGGCGGAGTCCTCCGCCTCCCCGTGACGAAAGGTCGATCATGCGCACCATCTCCACCCTTGCCGGGTCTGCGGTCGTCGCGGCCGGTCTGCTGTTCGCCACCCCGGCCCACGCCGCCACCGCGTGGAGCCACGACGCCTGCCACCGGGCGGTCGTCAGGGCGGACCGGGCCGAGGACGCCTTCCAGAAGGCATTGGCGGACCTCAAGAAGCAGATCAGGCACGGTGGGCACCCGGGCAAGGCCGAGTGGGCCCACCTGGAGGACCTGAAGGAGGTCGCCGACGCGGCCGCCGCGCGCGCCGCGCGCCTCTGCCCGGTCGCCCCGAGCGGCACCATGAGCACCGGTGTCGGCTCCACCAGCACCGGCGCGAACACCGCGGACCTCGCCGGGGGCTCCGCCCTCGTCGCGCTGGCCGGCGCCGGCGGCGTGCTGCTGCTCAGGCGCCGCCGCGCCTCCGGCCGCGCCTGATCCTCTCGCCTTCCCGACGGCCCCGCGTGCGCACAGCTCCCCTCGCGCACCCGGGGCCGGGACCGTGACGAAACCCGACGCCGCACAGAGTGCCGCGGCACAGCACCCGCCGTAGCCGTACCGGAACACCGGAGTCCCGCGTGAGCACCGTGGAAACCCACCCCGCGAGCCGGCGCCGCAGCGCCCTCGTGATCGCGCTGTTCGCGGTCGCCGCGCTCGGCGCCGCGCTGATCGTCAACGGCTGGCAGCGCTACGCCCCGCCGCCGCAGCCGTCGGCCGCCCAGGGCCTCGCCCCCGCCCCGTCCGGCGCCGCGAGCGCCAAGCCCTCCCCGACCGTCACGCCGCTGCCGCCGGCGACGCCGACCCGGGTGCGGATCCCCGTCATCGGCGTCAACGCGCCACTGACCGGGCTCTCGCTGCAGGCCGACGGCCACCTCGCCGCTCCCCCGGAGGCCGACCGCAACCTCGCCGGCTGGTACCAGGCCGGCATCACCCCGGGCTCCGCCGGGACGGCCGTGATCGCCGGGCACGTCGACAACGCTCAGGGCCCCGCCGTCTTCTACAACCTCGGCGCGCTGAAGAAGGGGTGGACGATCGACGTGGACCGCGCGGACCACACCACCGCCGTCTTCACCATCGACGCCGTCCAGGCCTACGCCGCCAGCAGCTTCCCGACGCAGCAGGTCTACGGCCAGACCGTCGACGCGGAACTGCGCCTGATCACCTGCGGCGCGGGATTCGACAGGAGCCGGCAGGAGTACCTCGGCAACGTCGTGGTCTTCGCCCACCTCACCGGGTCGACGCACCGGTGAGCGCGGTCCGGGCCGCCGACCGTGGCGATCCGCCGATCGAGGACTACAGCGGCAGGGGGCGCGCCTCGACGACGCTCTTCATCACCAGCGTGGAGCTCAGGCGCTGCACGCCGGGCAGGGTGGCCAGCCGCTCGTCGTAGAGCTGCCGGTAGGCGGCGAGGTCGCGGGTGACGACGCGCAGCAGGTAGTCCGGGTCGCCGAACAGGCGCTGCGCCTGGAGTACCTGGGGGATGTCGCCGACCGACTGCTCGAACGCGGCGACGGTCTCGCGGTCCTCGTAACGCATCGTCACGAAGACCAGCGCCTCGAAGGTCAGCCCGAGGGCGGCCGCGTCGAGCCGGGCGTGGTAGCCGGCGATCGCGCCGGAGCGCTCCAGGGCCCGCAGCCGACGGTGGCAGGGGGAGACGCTCAGGCGGACGCGTTCGGCCAGCTCGGTGAGGGTCAGCCGGCCGTCCTGCTGGAGCTCGGCAAGGATTTTCCGGTCCACGTCGTCCATGGGGAAGATTCTTCCACTGCGCCCGGCATGCCGTGGAAATCTTGGCAGCACCTTCTGTCCGAATCGTCCTAGTCTTCCCAGCGGAGAGCGAGAGGCAAGGGGAAGACCATGGAGATCGGCAGCGTCGGCGCGTTCTGGGCGGTGTCGTTCCTGCTCGTGCTGGTGCCGGGCGCGGACTGGGCCTACGCGATCGCCGCGGGTCTGCGCGACCGGACGGTCCTGCCCGCCGTCGGCGGCCTGCTGGCGGGTTACGTCGCGCTGACCGCGGTCGTCGCCGCGGGCCTGGCCGCGGTGGTGGCCGGCTCGCCACTGGTACTGACGGTGCTGACGGCCGTCGGCGCCGTCTACCTGGTCCGACTCGGCGTCACCACGCTGACCCGGCCGTCGGCGCCGCAGGCGGCCGACCCCGCCGACCCCGTTGACTCCGCCGGGCCGGGGGCGTCGTGGGGACGCCGGATGGCCAAGGGCGCCGGGATCAGCGGCCTCAATCCCAAGGCGCTGCTGCTGTTCGTGGCGCTGCTGCCGCAGTTCGCCACGCGTGGCGCATCCTGGCCCTTCGCGGCCCAGATCGCGCTGCTGGGCCTGGTGCACACGGCCAACTGCGCGGCGGTCTACGCCGGCGTCGGCACCGCGGCGCGCCGGGTGTTGCGGGCCCGGCCCGCCGTCGCGCGGGCGGTGACGCGATGCTCGGGCGTCGCGATGATCGCGATCGGCGCGCTGCTCCTGGCGGACCGCCTGGCGGGTTGAGCGCACCCTCACGCGCAGGGCTTGGCATGGCATGTGCGCGGACCTGCTTGATTAATCACAGGTCTTGTCAAAAATGCGCAGCGTCCCGTAGAAAGAGTGCGGCTGCTGAGGACACGTCAGCCACCATGCCCTGGCCCCGAAACAGCGTGAGGTCGAAGCGTGACATCTCCCCTGCCCCGATGGCTGCGCGCCACCGTCGCCTGCTGCACGACACTGGCCGCGGCCTCCGCCGGCCTGCTCCTCGCACCACCCGCCTCGGCGGCCGGAGCCGCCGGCACCACGGCCCCGTACCCGAACTTCGCACCCACCCCGCCCATGGGGTGGAACGACTGGTCGTACTACCAGTGCGGCATCGACGAGAAGACCATCCTCGGCAACGCCCACGCCCTGGTCAGTACCGGGCTGGCGAAGAAGGGGTACGACACCGTCACCATCGACGACTGCTGGATGGCCAAGCAGCGCGACGCGGCGGGCGACCTGGTCGCCGACCCGAAGCTGTTCCCGGACGGCATGGCCTACGTCGGGGCTCAACTGCACAAGCTCGGGCTCAAGTTCGGGATCTACGAGGACGCCGGGACGGACACCTGCGGCGGCTACCCGGGCTCGCTCGGCCACTGGCAGCAGGACGCCGACCTCTTCGCCTCCTGGGGCGTCGACTACGTCAAGCTCGACGGCTGCAACGTCCCCACCAAGCCCGGCGAGACCGACGAGCAGAGCTACCGCGACACCTACACGGCGATGAGCCAGGCGCTGCTGAACACCCACCGCAGGATCGTCTTCTCGATCTCCGCGCCCGCCTACTTCCAGGGCGAGTCGAACTGGGACTCCGTCATCGGCTGGTCCTCCCAGCTCGGCAACCTCTGGCGCGAGGGCGCCGACATCGCCCTCGGCCAGGACACCGGCCCCGACAAGTGGGCGTCGATCGACTACAACTACAGCTACAACGTCGGCCTCGGCGCGCTGCAGAAGCCCGGCCGGTGGAACGACCCCGACTTCCTGCTCGCCGGTGACGCCGGGCTCAGCCGTGACGAGATCCAGAGCCAGGTCTCGCTGTGGTCGATGATGGCCGCGCCACTGATCTCCAGTACCGACCTCACCCACCTCTCCCCCACCGCGCTGGCCGTGCTCGGCAACAAGGACGTCATCGCCGTCGACCAGGACCGCCTCGGCGTCCAGGGCCGGATCGTCCAGCACGGCGCCGGCTACGACGTGCTGAGCAAGCCGCTGGCGAACGGGGACCGCGCGGTCGCGCTGTTCAACTCCTCCGACAGCGCGCAGACGATCACCACCACCGCGGCCAAGGCCGGACTGCGCGCCGCCTCGGGCTACTCCCTGACGGATCTGGTGTCCAAGCAGGTCACCGAGACCACCGGGGTGATCTCCGCCGACGTGCCGCCGCACGCCACCGTGCTGTACCGCGTCCACACCGGCGCGGCCCGCGGCCTGGCGCCCGCCACCGCGATCACCTGGCACGACGTCAGCACCGCCGCGCAACCGGGGACGTACCGGATCACCCTGGCCGACCACGGCGCGGTCGCCCTGAGCGGCGCGCAGGTGCGCGTCGGCGCACCCGCGGGGTGGACCGTGTCTCCGGCCACCGTGCGCATGCCTCGCATCGCGCCCGGCGGGTCGGCGAGCACCACCGTGAAGGTGAGCGGCCCGCAGGGCGCGCCCGGTACGACCGTCACGCCGATCACCGCGACCGCGAGCTACCGGGCGGTCGGCGCGGGCCGGACGGACACCGTGCGCGGTGAGCAGACGATCGTCCAGGTCGTCCCGTACCCGACGCTGGCTTCCGCGTTCGACAACGTCGGCGCTACCTCGGAGACCGACACGACACCGGGCAACTTCGACGGCGGCGGCGACAGCTACTCGACCGAGGCGCTCGCCAAGGCCGGTGCCACGCCCGGCGCCGCGATCAACGCGAACGGCCTCAGCTTCACCTGGCCCTCCGCCGCGCCCGGCACCGCCGACAACGTCGCCGCGAGCGGCCAGGAGATCACCTTCGGTGGTCAGGGCAGCGCGCTCGGCTTCCTCGGCGCGGAGGCCGGCTTCGTCTCCGGCACGGTCACCGTCACCTACACCGACGGCACCACCAGCACCGGCCAACTCGGCTTCCCCAACTGGTGCTGCGCCCCGACCGACGCCTACGGCGCGAAGACGGCGTTCACCACGGACCACCGCGACACGCCCACCGGTCCGGCCAACTACGGCATCAGCTACGGCGTGTTCACCAACACCGTCGCCCTGACACCGGGCAAGACCGTCCGCTACGTCACGCTCCCCGACGCCCCTGCGATCCACGTGTTCGCGCTCGCTGTGCAGCCCTGAGTCGGGCTTGGCCGCACGGAACGGAAGCCGCCGCCCCGAGCACGACGGGGCGGCGGCTTCCGGTGTGCTGAGATCCGCCTGCCTACCAGCAGCCCTCGACCGTCGTCGCCCAACGGTCGATCAGGTCGCGGGCCGAGGTGGTGTTGAAGCCGCCCTGCTCCAGGAAGGCGAAGGCCTTCCAGCGGCCGTCCTGCTTGTTGACGGTCAGGCCGGCCAGAGCGATCGCGCCGGTCAGGGTGCCCGTCTTGGCGTCGATACGGCCCTTGGCGCAGTTGGTCGGGGCGGTGGTGTACCGGCCCCAGCCGGGGCCGAGCGTGCCGTCGACGCCCGCGATCGGGAAGCCGACCATCACCGGGCGCAGCACCGACTGGTAGCGCGGATCGATGGTCAGCGCGGCCATCGACGCCAGCGCCTGGGCCGTCATCCGGTCGTCGCGGGAGAGCCCGCTGCCGTCGTAGAGGTGCACGCCGGTGAGCGGCACGTGGTAGCGGGACACCTCGCTGAGCACGGCCTTGGTGGCGCCCTGCCAGTCGGCGGGCTGGCCGACGGCCAGCGCGGTCAGCCGCGCGAAGCCCTCGGCGTTGTCGTTGACGCTGTCCTTCAGCATCCGCTCGATCTCGGAGGCCAGCGGCTCCGAGGTGTGCGAGGCGAGTTGGACCGCGGTGCCCGGCGCCTTGGCGCGGGTCAGCGTGGTCTTCTGCACGGCGATGGCGTGAGTCCCGAGCCGGGCGCGGAACACGTTGCCCGCGTACAGGGCGCTGTCCACGTCCTCGTGGCCGAAGACCTGGAGGGCGCTGATCGAGGACACCTCGCCGGGAATGTAGCCCGGCTGCCAGCCCGGGGAGGTCGGCTGCGCGTGCGGGAACAGCGAGTCGTCGACGTAGAGCGTCACCGAGGAGACGTGGCGGGCCTTCAGCGCCAGTGCAGTGGCGTCGGCCAGGGCGTTGACGTCGTCGCCGGTCAGGTCCTGGTCGGCGCCGCCGACGAGGTAGAGCGCGTGCCCCAGGAGTACGGCGCGGGTGCGCTCGGTGTGGCTTGGGCCGAGCGCGGTGAGCGCGGCGATCGCCGTGGCGATCTTGGTCGTGGACGCGGGCATCAGCTGCGCCGCGGCCCCCGAGGACCAGACGACCCGGCCGCTCGCCGCGTCCAGCACCTCACCCGAGGCCTGCGAGCTGGGCAGCGCGTGGAAGCGCAGTCCGAGGTTGTGCACGATCCGCTGGTCGCCCGCGGTCACGCCGGCGGCCGTGGCCGTGCCGACGCCGAGGCTGAGCGCGGAGACCCCGACGAGCGCGACGACGCACGCGCGGCGCAGGGTAGGACGAAGGGTACGGCGAGGCCGAGGCATGTCTCCCCCATGACCGGTCACGCCCCCGCGCACCGGTCGGCTGATCTTCTCCGACAGACCGCCCGATTGTGCCAGCAGCCGGGCGGTGGACGGTAGCGCGACACTCTGGGGTGAATGCGGTCAGACCTGCTGAAACGTGCCCGCTCGGCTGCTGAATCGGTAGGTCGCCGGGCCGCGCCCCGGGGCCGGGCCGCGGGGCCGGGCCGGGAGCCGGGCCGGGCCGCGGGGCCCGGAGCCGGGCTAAGAGGGCATGGGCCCCAGGGCAGCAAGGCCGTGGAACCGGCCGGGCCACCAGGCCACCGGGCCCCCAGGCCGAGAGGCCCCCAGGCCCCCAGGCCCCCAGGCCGCGAGGCCACGAGGTCGCCGGGCCCCAGGCCGTAGGGGCGTTGCGGAACGGGCCGGGTGGAGGTCATCGCCCTCCGGCGAGGTGGGTGAGGATCTGGGCCGCAGGCTCGTTCGTCGCGTGGGTGTGGCCCGTGCCGGCCCAGAGGTTGATGTGTTCCGGGTCGCCCGCCGCGGCGGCTGCGCGGCGTAGGGGGCTGGTCAGGTGGTGCAGGGCCGGGTAGCCGCCTGGGGCGTCGGCGGTGTGGCGGTCGGTGAAGGCGTTGCGCAGGGCGCGGGCGGGGCGGCCGGTGAACGCACGGGTCACCACGGTCTCCTGACGCGCCGGATCGGCGAGGGCCGCGCGGTAGGGAACGGAGGTGCCCGCCTCGTCCGAGCGCAGCAGGACCGTGCCGACGGCGACGGCCACCGCGCCGGCGTCCAGCGCCTCGGTCACCGCGTCCGGCGTCGCGACACCGCCCGCGGCGATCAGCGGCAGCGACACCACGCCGCGCACCCGGCCGAGCAGCTCGGGATGCGGGACCGGGTCCGGGATCTGCTGCGGGGTCAGCGTCCCGGAGTGCCCGCCCGCGGCGGACGCCTGCACGGCCAGCATGTCGACGCCTGCCCCGGCGGCGGTCCGCGCCTCCGCCGCCGAGGTCACGGTCTGCACCACCACGGTCCCTGCGGCCCGCAACGCGGCGACGACGCGGGCCTCGGGCACGCCGAAGGTGAAGCTGACGACGGGCACGGGCGCGTCCAGGAGCAGGGCGATCTTCGCCGCCCAGTGGTCGTCGTCCTCGACGACGGTCGCGCCGAGCGTCGCCGGGTCGAGCCCGACCGCGCGGGCGTCGTCGGCGAGGGAGCGGGCATAACGCGCGAACGCCTCGCGGTCGACGGGGACGGGATTGGGCGCGAACAGGTTGACGCCGAAGGGCAGGCCCTCGGCGCGTACCGCCGTGATCTCCTCGGCGAGCGCGGACGGCGTCTTGTAGCCACCCGCGAGAAACCCCAGGCTTCCGGCCCGCGCGGCCGCCGCGACCAGCGCGACCGTCGTCGGGCCCCCGGCCATCGGTGCGGCCTGAACCGGGAGGTCGAGCCCCAGGGCGTCCAACGGCGAGGGCATGGCTCATCTCCTTCGACGACCGCGGCGCGGCCCGGGCGGAAACCGGTGACGGACTGGTGATCACCATCCTGCCCCTGCGCCGTGGCCCGCGCCACGAGCGACCCGGCTCGCCCCCGTCGCCGGCCTCCCGCCGGGGGGCGCCGCCCGGCGGAGGGCGGGAGCGCACGCGCGGGGCACGCCCTCGCCGTCCGGTCGGGCCACGCGGTCGCTGCCCGGTCGGCGCAGCCTTTCAGGCGTCGGAGCCCAGGCGGCGGTTGCGGTTGAGGGTTTCGAGAAGGCGGAGCCAGATCTCGCTCGGGGTCGGGTAGCTGGGGACGGCGTGCCACAGGGCGGAGACCGGGACCCGGCCGACCATGGCGACGGTCGCCGAGTGCAGCAGGTCGGCGACGCCGCTGCCGGCGAAGGTCGCGCCGACGAGGGTGTCCGTGGCGCGGTCGACCACCAGCTTCGCCCGGCCGGTGTACTCCTCGCGGAGCAGGTAGGTGCCGGCGAGCGCGGCCATGTCGTACTCGACCGTCTCGACGTCGATCCCGGCCTCGCGGGCGGCCTGTTCGGTCAGACCGACGGAGGCGACCTCGGGGTCGGTGAACGTCACCTGCGGCACGGCGCGGTGGCCCTGCGCCGTGCTCAACTCGGCGGCGAAGCCGCCGGGCGCGCCGCCGCCGTTCGCGCGGGAGGCGATGACCTCACCGGCGATGCGGGCCTGGTACTTGCCCATGTGCGTGAGCAGCGCGCGGCCGCAGACGTCGCCGATGGCGTAGAGCCACTGCCCGGGAACGCCCTTGACCTGCTGCTGGTCGTCGACGTCGAGGTAGCCGCCGTTCGGCAGGCCGACCGAGGGGAGGCCGATGTCGTCGGAGGCGGGCACCCGGCCGAGCGCGACGACGATCTCGTCGACCGTCAGTTCCGAGCCGTCGTCGAGCGTCAGCGTCGCCGGGCCGCCGTGAGCGATCCCGACTCCGGCCTCGGCCGCCACCTCGTCGCGCCGGACGGCGGTGACGCTGCGGCCCAGCAGCAGGTTCGCCCCGCTCTTCTCCAGCTCCGCGGCCACCAGCTCACCTGCGAACGGCTCCTGCTTCGCCAGCAGGGCGGAGCCGCGGTGAACGAGCGTCAGCTCCTCGACGCCCAGCCCGCACAGCCAGGTGGCCGCCTCGCAGGCCACCACTCCGCCGCCCAGCACGGCCACCCGTCGCGGGATCTCGCGCAGGTGCGTGACGTCGCGGGAGATCCACGGCCGGGCCGCACGCAGGCCGGGGATGTCCGGGACGGACGCCCTCGACCCGGTGTCGACGACGACGGCGTGCCGGGCGGTGATCGTCCGGAGCGAGCCGTCCGGCTTCGTCACCGCCACGGTGCGCTCGCCGGTGAGCCGTCCGTAGCCGCGCACGACGTCGATCCCGGTGTCGACCGCCCACCGCACCTGGCTGTCGTCGGAGAGGTTGTTGACGATGGCGTCCCTGCGGTCCAGCACCGCGTCGACGTCGATCCCGTTCTCGCCCACGAGGGAGGTGACGCCGGGCAGATGCCGGGCGGTGTTCAGCACCTCGACCGGCCGCAGCAGGCCCTTGCTGGGCATGCACGCCCAGTACGAGCACTCGCCGCCCACCAGTTCGGCCTCGACCAGGACCGACTCCAGGCCGGAGAACTGGGCCGCGTACTGGGCGGCGTTCTCACCGGCCGCCGCGCCCCCGAGCACGATGACGTCCCACTCCGACCGCTCCGGGTCGACTGCCGCTGCCATGAGCCACTCCTGCCTCTTCGTTCCCAAGGGCGCGGGCGGGCCGCCGGATCCGCGGGCCGTCCGCACGCTGCGCCCTGCCATTCTGGAGGAGCGGTTCGCGTGCGGCACGTCGATGGACGCGGACGTCACACTTGCGTCATCACCTCGGCCGCACCGGGGGTGAACCGCCAGGGCTCAGAGCGCCCGCCGCACCCGCCTGACCCGGACCTCCTCGACGCCGAGCAGGCCCAGCAGCGGCACCTTGGCCCGCTGCTGGTCCGGGTCGACCTCCCAGCCGCCCTCGCGCAGCCGGTCCAGCAGCAGTTCCGCGAGGGGCATGACGATGTGCCGGCCCCAGCACCGCTCCGAGGAGTGACCGAAGGGCAGGTAGCCGGGGGTCTGGTCGGGGTCGAGCGCGTCCCAGCGTTCGGGGCGGAAGGCGTCCGGGTCGTCCCACAGGGCCGGGTCGCGGTGCGAGAGCAGCGGCAGCACCAGGACGTCGTCGTCCCGGCCGATGCGCGGGTCCAACTCCGGGTACTCGGGGCAGCGGTGGCGCAGCATGTTCCACGAGGGCGGCAGCAGGCGCATCGCCTCGTGGAGGATGTTCCGGCTCGGCACGTCCTCGTCGAACGGCGCGCCGAGCCACAGGGCGTTGGCGACCAGCGTGGAGACGGTGAAGCAGACGGGCGCCGCGGCGCGCCGGTACATGCCCATGGCGTAGCGGCGGTCCTCGTAGGTCTCCGCCCGCTCCCACAGCCCGGCGATCCCGGTGACGGACCTGCCGCGACGGCGCGGAAGCGCCGCACCGGCGGCGATCACGGTCCAGGTCAGCTTGGGCGTCAGCTCCAGGTTGCGGCTCATCAGCATGCGCAGCCGGAAGGGGTCCCCGCCGAGCACCAGGCCGGCCAGCAGTTGATGTCCCGTCAGTGGCCAGGGGCCGGCGAGGTCCACGTCCGCCGGGAGCGGCTCGGCGAGAGCGGCGCGCACGTCGCGGCCGATGGTCTGCATGACCGAGGACGCCTCGCTCCGGGAGATGGAACGGCCGTGCAGGGGCTTGAAGGTGGGCCGTTCCGTCTCGGTGGCCCGGCGCAGACCGAGCAGGCGGTCGGTGAGTTCGGCTCCGGCGATCCCGATCAGGTCGGGTTCCAGCCGGAACAGGTCCTCGCCCAGGTGGTCGCGGAGCAGCGCGTCGAGCCGGGGGGCGAGCACGGTGGTCCGGGCCGGGGCGGCGGTGGCGGAGCGGGACATAGGGGTTCTCCGGTGGGTCTCGCCGAGAAGTGGGGACGGGCCCGCACCCAGGAGCCGCGGGGCTCTTCGGGGGGCGGGCCCGGTCCGTGGCGCCTCCACCGCGCGAAGGCGGTGGCGGGGAGGCCGGATCAGTACCAGAGGTACCAGGCAGCGGCCTTCAGGCTCTTGTTGGCGCAGACGGTGTTGCGCACGGCGAACAGCAGCTTCATCACTCCACCTCCCCTCGCGGCGTTGCGGTTCCTGCAGGGACGACCACCACCCTGACCGGTCGGGGTCAACAGGCGATCTACGCGTGCGTCTACGCCCCCACCGCGGTCCGCAGCTGCGCGTATATCGGGCGTAGACGCCGCCTGGCTAAGCTCCGTTCTCGCTCGTCGCACGAACATTCCCGAAGGAGCACCGATGGCCCGCCTTCTCCCGACCCGTTCTGCTCTGCCCGCGCGCGTGCCCGCGTGCCTGGGCGTCAGCGCGATCGTCCTGCTCGCCGTGCTCGGCGCCGGGGCGGGGACGGCGGAGCGGCACGCAGGCGGGGACCGTGCGCTGGCGGCGGCCGGTTCGTGCTCGGGCGCGACGGACTGGAACAGCATCGTCACGACCGGCAACCCGGGCTGTCAGCTCTTCTGACAGGCCGTCGGACCGCTCTCGGCGGACACCGCGTCCACGCTGACCGCGCGGGCGTGCTCCAGCAGCGAGCGCGCCCGCGCCTGCTCGACGGTGCTGCCGAGCCGGTCGAACTCGGCCAGCGCCGCCTGCGCCTGGTCCGCGGCCCGGTCCACGGCTCCGGCTTCGAGCAGTGTCCGCGCGAGCTGCAGGCGTGCGTGAGCGGCACGGCCGGCAGCGCCGAGGGCGGTCCACTCCGTGGCGGCCGCCTCGAAGCGTTCGGCGGCGTCGAGGGCGCGTCCGTCGGCCTGGAGGGCCAGCCCGAGGACGAACTGGGTGTGCGCCGCGCCGGACCGGTCCCCTTCCTGCTGCAGCCGCCCGAGCAGGTCCTGGCACCGCGTCATCACGGCGGCCGACTGTCCGATGCGGATCTGGGCCGCCGCGGCGTTGAGCGCGGACGCGGTCTCGCCGCTGCGGTGGCCGAGGATCCGCGCGAGCGCCACCGCCTCGGTGAAGCGCTCGACGGCCTCGGCGTAGCGGCCGGTGGCGTGCGCGACGACGCCCAGGTCGTTGAGCGCCTGCCGCAGGATCGCCGGGTCGTCGGCGGCCCGGCAGAGCTCCACCGCGCGCAGTGTGCGCTGCTCCGCCAGCTCGTAGCGGCCCGCGCCGAGGGCGATGTTGCCGGCCAGGAAGCACGACCGGCCCTCGCTGCGCGGATCCTGCTGCGCCGCGCCGGCTCGCGCCGTCGCCTCCAGGGTGCGGGCCAGCCGGGCCCGCGACGCGCCCTGCCCAAACGGGGAGAGCGCGACGAGAAGGTTCACCGCCTTCGGCAGCATCGCACGGTGGACCTGCGCGGAAACGCCTTCCCCGAGGGCCTCCTGGGCGATCCTGGCCGCCAGTTCCACCGCGCCGGGCGCCTCGGCCACCGCCCACTCCTGGGCCTCGTCGCGGTCGGCGAAGGCGATCCGGACGTGCGGCGACGACGGCTGCTGCGACGGCTGGGGATCGGGGGCGAGCACGCCGCGGATCGGGTCTCCCGGCACGGCCTGCTCGAACGCCCCGCAGGCCGCCGCGAGCAGGAAGTCCAGCAGCCTGGCACGCGCCGCTGCCTCCTCGCCGGGCGCGGTCCGGGCCGAGACGTGGCGGGCGAAGTCCCGCAGCAGGTCGTGATGGCGGTAGCGACCGTCGGCGGGCGACTCCAGCAGCGCGACGTCGACCAGGGACTCCAGCAGCCGTTCGGCCTCCGGCTCGTCCCGCCCCAACAGCGCCGCCGCCGAACGCAGGCCGAGCTCGGTCGCGTCGACCGCGCCGAGCAGCCGGAACACCTCGGCCTGGTCGCCGCCGAGCTGCCGGTAGCCGAGCTCGAACGCGGCGGCCACGGCCAGTTCGCCGATCCGCAGTTCGTCGATGCGGCGGCGCTCGTCGGTGAGCCGGTCGCCCATCGCCCGCAGGGTCCAACCCGGCCGGGCCGCGAGCCGCGCCGCCACGATGCGCACGGCGAGCGGCAGCCAGCCGGTGGCGCGCAACAGCTCCTCGGCCGCGTCCGCCTCCGCCGCGACGCGCTCCGCGCCGACCACGAGGGCGAGCAGCTCCCGGGCCTCCTGCGGCGCGAAGACGGCGAGGTCGAGCTGGAGCGTCGCCGGCAGCCCGACGAGGCGCTTGCGGCTGGTGACCAGCGTCGCGCAGCTGTCCGTGCCCGGCAGCAAGGGGCGCACCTGGTCGGCGTCGGCCGCGTTGTCCAGGACGATCAGCAGTCGCCGCCCGTCTGCGACCGAGCGGAACAACGCGGACCTCGCCGCCGTCCCCTCGGGCAGCCGGTCCGGCGGAACGCCCAGCGCGGCGAGGAACTCCCCGAGCACGCCCTCGGGCTCGCCAGGGGTGGCCGTGTCGCCGCGCAGGTCGACGTACAACTGGCCGCCGGGGAAGGCGGGACGGGCCCGGTGCGCGACGTGCAGCGCGAGCGCGGTCTTGCCGACACCGCCCATCCCCGCGAGCGCCAGCACGGCGGGCGCGGCCTGCGGCGGCCGCGCGAGCGCCCCGCGCAGCCGCGCGACGAGCTCCTCCCGCCCGACGAAGTCGGGCTCACGGGGCGGCAGTTGGGCAGGCGCGTAGACCGGTCTCGCGTCCGCGGCCCGCGCGTCCGGCCGGCTCGCCCGGGCGGAGCCGTCGCGGGCCCGTCCGGTGCCGGGCTCGGGACCGTCCGGGCCGCCGGCGCTGCGGCCGGCAACATCATGGCCGAAGGAACCGCCAGGGCGCCCGTGCTCGGCCCCTGTCTCCGGCCCCTCACCGGCCCGACGACCTGCCCCGGCACCGACATCAGCGCCGAACGCACCGCCCACGCCACGCCCGCCGACGCGACCGGACTCGACGCCGACCTCCGAGGCCCCACCAGCCCAACGACCGACACCGGCACCTTCGGCAGCGCGGCCAACAGCGCGACCGGAGTCGGCCCCAGCCTCCGAGCCGCCACCGGCCCAACGACCGGCACCGGCACCTTCGGCGCCCGCGGCAGCGCCGCGTGAGGCGTCGTCGTCGAAGGTACGGCCAGGGTGGCCGGGCGCGGCTGCGGCCTCCGGCCCCTCAGCAGCCCACCGACCGGCACCGGCGCCTTCGGCACCCCCGGCAGCGCCGCGTGAGGCGTCGTCGTCGAAGGTACGGCCAGGGTGGCCGGGCGCGGCTCCAGCCTCCGGCCCCTCAGCAGCCCACCGACCGGCACCGGCGCCTTCGGCACCCCCGGCAGCTCGGCGTGAGGCGTCGTCGTCGAAGGTGCGGCCAGGGTGGCCGGGCGCGGCTGCGGCCTCCGGCCCCTCAGCAGCCCACCGACCGGCCTCGGCACCGACGCCGGATGGACGGCCGACACCGCGATCGTGCTCGGCCCCGGCCTCTCGGGCTGCGCCGTGGCCGTTGACGCCCCGGGGACTGCGACCCTGGTGCGTATCCCGTCCGGCCGACGAGGTGCGGCCCGGGGGCGGCGTCGAGCCGCCGGCGAGTACGGCGGCGTGCACCGCCGCCAGTTCCGCGCCCGGCTCGACGCCGAGTTCGTCGACGAGACGGCGGCGGGCCGTGCGGTAGACGTCGAGCGCGTCGCCCCGTCGGCCGGCTCCGGCGAACGCGCGCATGAGCAGGCCGTAGAGGCTCTCGCGCAGCGGGTGCTCGGCGGTCAGGGTGCGCAGCTCGGGGATGCAGCGGTCCGGGCGGCCGAGGTGGACGTCCAGCCCGATCCGGCGTTCCAGCAGGCTGAGCCGCAGCTCGGCGAAGCGCTGGCGGTGCCGCTCGGCGAACGGTCCCGGCACGGCGGCGAGGGGTTCGCCGTGCCACAGGTCAAGTGCCTGACGCAGCAGATCACGTGCCTCCTCGCCCTGGTCCGCCGCCTGCGCCCGCTCCGCGGCGCGCGCGAAGGCGTCGGCCGCGTCCGCGTCGACCGCGCCCTCGGCGAGCGCGAGCCGGTAGCCGCCCGCGACGGAGACCAGGACCTCGTCCCCGGACACCCCCGCCGCGGCGAGCGCCTGCCGCAGCCGCCAGGCGTAGGTGCGCAGCACCGCTCTGCCGCGGGTGGGCGGCCGCTCGCCCCACAGCGCCTCGACGAGCTCCTCGGCTCCCGCCGTCCGCCCCGGCCCGAGCAGCAGCGCGGCCAGCATCGCCTGCTGCTGCGGACTGCCGAGCCCGAGCTCCCGTCCTCCGCACTGGCCGCGCACCGGGCCGAGGATCTGGAACCGCAGCGCTTCCACTCGTCGATCTGCCTCTTCTGTACGGGGTGTCAGGGCACGGGCGGCTCAGGCTAGTGCAGAAGCGATGGGGGATCATTCGCCCGGACGCGGTTCGCCACCCCTCATGATCGCACCGGAGTCAAAGGACGGCGAAAAGACGGAAGGTGCGCCACCCGCGGTTGCGGGCGGCACACCTTCGTTGCGGCGCTCGGCCGGTCAGGCGACGTCCTTGCGGCTGACGGCCAGGTACCCGACGAGGACGGCGATCACCGCGGCGAGCACGAGACTGACCGGACCGGTGCCCCAGTCCAGTCCGCCGCGGCTGTGCGAGACGCCCATCCAGTCGGCGAACGACGCGCCCAGCGGACGGGTGACGATGTACGCGAACCAGAACGCGAAGATCGCGTTCAGGCCGAGCTTCCAGTGGCCGACGGTCGGGATCGCGATGAGCACGGCGAACAGCACGCCGGAGGAGAAGTAGCCGAGCTTCAGCGTGCTCGCGGTCATGTCGCCGGTCGCCGTGCCGAGCGCGAAGGTGGTGAGCACCGTCGCCCAGTAGAAGAGCTCGCGTCGGCGGGTGGTGATGCTGTGGATCGAGAGCGTCTTTTCCGTGGCGTACCAGAGGCCGAGGATCGCGGCGAGGACGACGGCGAAGAAGCCCGTGGAGACGATGTAGGGGATGCCGAGCTGCACGTGCAGCACGTCGGCGGCCATGGTGCCGAAGACGCTGACCATGACGACCGCGAACCAGTAGACCGCGGCGTTGTACCGCTTGGCGAACAGCTGGACGGCGAGCGAGACCGCCAGCACGACGCCGGCCGCGGGCACGACCAGGAAGGGGTTGAAGGTCTTCACCAGGAAGTCGGAGGTGGTCTCGCCCATGCCGGTGGTGAGCACCTTGACAACCCAGAAGAACACGGTGACTTCGGGGACCTTGCTCAGAGCCTGTCGGGCGTCCACCCCACCGTGGCGCGCGTGCAGCAGTTGATCTCTCGCCATAACCGGAGAGCTTTTCACACCCTGCCGCCCCGACCGCACCACGGGAGGCCCGGAGCGGAAATCTTCACCCACTTATGGAATCGCCCATTCCGGGACGAAGTCACTCGATCTGGCCCACGATCCACTCGCACAGCTCGTGCGTCGCCAGCGCGTCGCGGGCGTCGAGGAGCTTTCCGCAGCGGACGGCGTCGAGAAAGGCGAGGACGACCTGCTCGATTCCGCGCTGCCGGGCGACCGGGACCCAGTCGGGGCGGCGGCGGACGACCGGATCGCCGTCGGGGTAGCAGACCACCTCGGCGAGGTTGCGGACCTCCAGCTTCGCGCCCCGGCCGGAGACCTCCAGGACCTCCTCGGTGGTGCCGCTGTCACGGTTCATGATCCCCAGGGCGGTGAAGCCGTCGCCGGAGAGCTCCAGCACGAGGTGGCGCAGCAGCGGCCGCCCGTCCGGGCCCTCGGTGCAGCGCCAGCGCACCGCGCGGTGGGTCGCCTCGCCGGGAAGCAGGTAGCGCAGGGTGTCGACGACGTGGACGAAGTCGTCGAAGACCATGCTCCGCACCGCCTCCGGCAGCGACCGGCGGTTCTTCTGCAGCAGGACCAGGTCCCGGGGCCGCGCGGCGGCCTCGACGTAACCGGGGGCGTGGCGGCGGTTGAAGCCGACCATCAGCGAGCGACCGCGGCGCTCGGCCAGCTCGACGAGCCGGCGGGCCCCGCCCAGGGTGTGGTCGAGGGGCTTGTCGACGTACACGTCGACGTCGGCGGAGAGCAGCCGCTCGACGATGGGCACGTGCTGATCGGTGGCGGCGTGCACGAAGGCGGCCCGGATGCCACTGTCGATCAGCTCGCCGAGTTCGGTGAAACGGGCCCCCTTCGCCACCCGGTAGGCGTCCCCGAGGCGCTCGACCTTCGCCCGGTCCCGCGTCATCAGCCGGAGGTCAAGGCCCGGCATGGCCCCGAGCACCGGCAGATAGGCCTTCTGCGCGATGTCCCCGAGGCCGATCACCCCGACCGGGAGGAGCTCGTCGACGGGCGGGGAGCCGGGCAGGGCGTGAGGCATGGGCGCTCCAGGCATACGGGTGATCACCGACCCGCTCACCCTACCCAGGCTCGGGTCCGCCGCCCCGCGCGGCCACCGGGCGGACTCGTCCGATCAGCGTCGCTTGCGGTACTGCCTCCGCATGTGGCCGAGCACCCCGATGACGCAGCCCGCGAGCAGCATGATCAGCAGGACCGCCCACATGGGGGCGTTCACGGTGGTGAGGCCCCACAGGTGGATCTTCACCGACTGCCGGTTGATGAGGATGAACCACACCGCCAGGACCGTCACGACCGCGAGGACGATCCTGCCGGTGGTGACGCGCACCCCGCCGATCCGACGCTCGGCGGCCTCTTTGTTCGTGGTCATTCTTCCAGTCTGGGGCGGCGACACCGCCCCCGCCCGGCGAGCGCCTGCGAGCGGGCCGACCGGCCCCGCCGGTTCGGGACAGTGGGCCGGTCGGCCCTGTCCGGGCGGCGCGGCCGCCCGCCAGGCTGGACGGTGAAGACGAAGAGGCCGTCGCCTGCACTCCCGGAGGGGGAGCCGACCATGAGCGCACCGCTGACCGACGCGGAACTCGCCGAACTGGACGCGCACTGGCGCGCCGCCAACTACCTCGCCGTCGGACAGATCTACCTGATGGACAACCCGCTGTTGCGGGAGCCGCTGCGCCCCGAGCACATCAAGCCCAGGCTGCTCGGCCACTGGGGCACCTCTCCCGGGCTCAACCTGGTGCACACCCACCTCAACCGCGCGATCCGCGACCGGGACCTGGACGCGCTCTGTGTCTGGGGTCCGGGCCACGGCGGCCCCGCCGTGCTCGCCTGCTCCTGGCTGGACGGCAGCTACACCGACCACTACCCGGGCATCACCCGCGACGAGGCCGGGATGGCGCGCCTGTTCAAGCAGTTCTCCTTCCCCGGCGGCGTCCCGTCGCACGTGGCACCGGAGACGCCGGGCTCGATCCACGAGGGCGGTGAGCTCGGCTACGCGCTGGCCCACGCCTACGGCGCCGCCTTCGACAACCCGGACCTGGTCGTCACCTGCGTCATCGGCGACGGGGAGGCGGAGACCGGGCCGCTCGCCGCCTCGTGGCACGGCGACAAGTTCCTCGACCCGGTGCACGACGGCGCGGTGCTGCCGATCCTGCACCTGAACGGCTACAAGATCGCCAACCCCACCGTCCTCGCCCGCCTCCCCGAGTCGGAGCTGGATCAGCTGCTGCGCGGCTACGGCTACACGCCGATCCACGTGAGCGGCGACGAGCCGGCCGTGGTCCACCGCGCCTTCGCGGCGGCCCTCGACAGCGCCCTGGACGCCATCGGCGCCGCGCAGCACGCCGCCCGCGCCGAGGGCTCGAGGGAGCGGCCCCGCTGGCCGATGATCGTGCTGCGCACGCCGAAGGGCTGGACCGGCCCGGCCCGGGTGGACGGGCTCCAGGTCGAGGGGACCTGGCGGGCGCACCAGGTGCCGTTGGCCGAGGTGCGCGAGAACCCCGAGCACCTGCGGCAGTTGGAGGCGTGGCTGCGCTCCTACCGGCCCGAGGAGCTGTTCGACGGGGACGGTCGGCCCGTCCCCTCGGTGCTCGGCCAGATCCCCTCCGGCGCACGGCGGCTGGGCTCGAACCCGCGCGCGAACGGCGGCCTGCTGCTGCGTGAGCTGCCGCTGCGGGAGCTGGAGCGGTTCGCTGTGCCCGTCGACAAGCCCGGCGCGAGCCTGCACGAGCCGACCCGGGTGCTGGGCGACTACCTCGCCCAGGTGATGGCGGACACCGCCGCGCGCCGCGACTTCCGCCTGGTCGGCCCGGACGAGACCGCCTCCAACCGGCTGCAGGCCGTCTACGCGGCCACCGGAAAGGCGTGGCAGGCGCAGGTGCTGCCGGTGGACGAACACCTGGCCCACGACGGCCGGGTGATGGAGGTCCTCTCCGAGCACCTGTGCCAGGGCTGGCTGGAGGGCTACCTGCTGACGGGACGTCATGGCCTGTTCTCCTGCTACGAGGCGTTCGTCCACATCGTCGACTCGATGGTCAACCAGCACATCAAGTGGCTGCGGACCACCCGGACCATCCCCTGGCGGGCTCCCATCGCGTCGCTCAACTACCTGCTCACCTCGCACGTGTGGCGGCAGGACCACAACGGTTTCTCGCACCAGGACCCGGGCTTCGTCGACCACGTGCTCAACAAGAGCCCCGAAGCGGTGCGGATCTACTTCCCGCCGGACGCCAACACACTGCTGAGCGTGGCCGAGCACGTGCTGCGCAGCCGCAACTACGTCAACGTGGTGGTGGCGGGCAAGCAACCGTGCTTCGACTGGCTGAGCCTGGAACAGGCCCGCGTCCACTGCGCCCGCGGGCTCGGCATCTGGGACTGGGCGGGCACCGAGCGCGGCGACCGCGAGCCGGACGTGGTGCTGGCCTGCGCGGGCGACGTCCCGACGCAGGAGGTGCTGGCAGCAGCGCAGTTGCTGCGGCACGAACTGCCGGAGCTGGCCGTGCGGGTCGTCAACGTCGTCGACCTGGCCCGGCTGATGCCGGCCGAGGACCACCCGCACGGGCTGTCGGACGCCGAGTTCGACGCGGTCTTCACCCGGAACCGGCCGGTGATCTTCGGTTACCACGGCTACCCGTGGCTGATCCACCGCCTCGCCTACCGCCGTGCCGTCCACCCGCAGCTGCACGTGCGCGGGTACAAGGAGTCCGGCACCACCACCACGCCGTTCGACATGGTGGTCCGCAACGACCTCGACCGCTACCGCCTGGTCATGGACGTCATCGACCGCGTCCCCGGCCTCGCGGTCCGCGCCGCGTCGCTGCGTCAGCGGATGGCCGACGCCCGGATCCGGCACGCGGACTGGATCCGCGCCCACGGCGCGGACCTGCCCGAGGTCGCCGACTGGAGCTGGACCGGCTGAGGCGGCCTCCCGGCCGGGCGGCCCCACGGCCGCCCGACGATGCGCGATGCGGCCGGGGCCGGGGCAGGCCCGGTCGGACACCCGATCTTCGCGGTTGGGCTGCCGAAGGCGACAAGGCTGCCCCGGCGGGGCACTCCTGACGGCTCAGCGGGGTCCCCCGCCGCCCGAGGCGAGCGCCTCGGGGCGGTCGCCGTGCCAGGTGGGCCATCCGAGCAGGCGGGGACGCTCGGTGACCCAGGCCCGGGTGTCGCTGCCGATCTCGGCGTCGATGAGGCCCTCCAGCAGCGCCCGGTAGCGCTCGACCAGTTCGCGGTGGGCCGGGTCGGCGGCCAGGTTCCGCATCTCGGCGGGGTCCTGCTCGCGGTCGTAGAGGACGACGTCGTTGTCGGCCAGCAGCGCCTCGGTGTCGGCCGGACGGTTCGGGCGCAGCGGGGAGAAGTAACGGCCGAAGGTGTAGCGCTCGTCGCTGCAGCCGCGCAGGAAGCCGCGCTTCTCCCAGTCGGGCCGCAGGTCGCCGGGGCCACCCGTCCAGGCGCCTCGGGGTCGGCGAACTCGAACCAGAAGGAGGCGTCCAGCGTCGTGATCGACTCCACGGCGTTCAGGGCCGCCTCGCGCACCGATCCGCTGTGCAGCACCGGCATCAGCGAACGGCCCTTCAGCGCGGGGTGCCGGGTGGCAGTTCCGGCCGCGTCGAGCCCGGCGATCTCAAGCAGGGTGGGAGCACGACCTGACGGGGGCCGCGCCGGCCGTCGCCGAGTACGCGGTGCCCTTCGCTGGCCGCTTGCCTCGTGTCGAATCTAGGACGCCCGTCGCGAACGGCCGGTCAGGACGCGGCCGGGGGCGGCCGGACGGGTGATCCCTCGCCGCCGGGCCCGGCCGCCGTGTTCTGCCGCAGTTCGGCGAGACCCGGGCCGGGGGCAAGGAACTCGCGGATGCCGAAGGCGATGAGGACGACGAACGCGAACCAGAACACGACCATCCCGGTGGGGTGGTCCCAGAAGACGAAGACGAGCGCGGCGATCAGCAGGATCGCCACCCCGATCCAGTGCTTGAAGCGGCGCACGAACCGCTCGACCGGTCCGGCCCGGAAGCCCACCTGCTCCGCCGCCTGCCGGACGCCGCTGAGCCCGGTGCTGGACGCCGCCCGGACGAAGGTGGCGGCGCGCGAGGGGCCGATGAAGAACGCGCCGAGAGCGACCAGCACCGCGAGCACCCCGACCGCCCGCACGGTGACCCGCAGGAAGTGCACCAACGCGTCGAAGACCGCACCCGCCGCTCCGGAGTTGACGCCGGGCGGGAGCTGGTCGAGGAAGTAGCCGCGGAAGACCGCGAGCGCGACGCCCAGCACCAGCATGGCCACCGCGATCGCCACCGTCGCCCCGATCAGCGCCCGTCTGCGGTCCCGGGCCAGGTAGACGCCCGCCGCCGCGACGAGAACCGCGATCACCGGCATCCAGTTGCCGGCGATGTCCAGCAGCCGCAGGTAGGACTTGAGCTTCCCGATCGACTTCGACGAGTAGACGGTGAACGTCGGATGGATCGCTGGGAGCTTCGCCACCAGACCGAGTCCCGCGTTCTCCAACTGCGTCTTGACCTGCTCGATGATCGGCCCCAGATCGATGGTGACCTGGTTGTTCTGAAGCGAGACCGTCCCACCGCCCTCGCCCGTCAGCGCCTTGACCATGGAGGAGTGGGCGGCACGCAGCGCGTTGGTCCACAGCGTGGCGAAGGCCGGACTGGTGACGACCTTGTTCACGACCGTGCCGACCAGACTGGTGATGCCGCTGCCGATCGGGCCGCTGAGCGAGCCGATCAGGTTCGCCGCCTTCGGCGGGACGCCCTTCTGCGAGGCGGCCGAGGAGAGCTGGCTCACCAGCGCGGGCACGTCGATCTGCTGCACCACCACGTTGGTCACCCGGGTGGTCAGCGCGCTCTGCACGTGCGGGTCGCTCGCCAGCGGCGCCATCGTCGCGACGAAGCGGTTGGTGTCGGTCACCTGGTCGCGCGCCCACACCGACACCACGGCCAGCAGTGAGAGGATCGCCGCCAGCACGATCAGCACCGCCGATCCGGTGGCCCGCATCCGGTGGTGTTCCCGTTGGACGGGCGCGGCGCGGGATTCCAACTGGGCGATCCGCTGTCGCAACTCCTCCAGTTCGCCGGACCCGGTAGGCCGCGGCTCCGGCTCGGACCCGGGTTCGGACCCCGGCTCGGACCCGTCGTCCGGTGGCGCCATGTGCTGCTCCGTCCTGGCCGTCAGGGTCGTCCTCATCCCAGGAAAGGGGCCCCCCGGCGGGTCGGCGACAGGGACTGGCCCGGTCGGGTGCAGCGGCGCCTGCAGCGGTCGGATCGGGCCCACCACCCGGAAGGCCCACGTGTCGATGCCGGAGGGCCCAGCCGGTGTGGCGCAGAGTTGGCTCCATGACGGACGCCGGCTGGACGGGGGCTGCTGTCGCGGGTGTCGCCGCCGGCTACGCGCTCGTCTCACGCAGACTGGCCGGAACCCCGGTGTCCGACGCGCTGGTGTTCGTCGCCTTCGGCATCGCGATGGGGCCGGTCGGCCTCGGCCTGGTGAGCCTTACGCACGACAGCGGACCACTGCGCACCCTGGCGGAGGCCGCCCTGACCCTGGTGCTGTTCGTCGACGCCTCGACGGTGCGTCCGGCGGAGCTGCGCAGCGAGGGAACCCTGGCCGGACGGCTGCTGACGGTGGGACTCGCCCTCACCATCGGGGCAGGCTGGCTCCTGGCCCGGCCGCTCTTCCCTGGACTGACGCTCTGGGAGTGCGCGCTGGTGGGAGCGGTCCTCGCGCCCACCGATGCGGCCCTCGGCAAGAGCGCCATCTCCGATCCGCGGGTGCCGAGCCTGGTCCGTCAGACGCTCAACGTGGAGAGCGGACTGAACGACGGCCTGGTGCTGCCCTTCTTCGTGGTCTTCCTGGCGGCCATCCCCGGCACCTCCTACGCCCACGAAGGCATGGCCGAGACGATCTGGAGCGCCCTGCTGCTCAGCCCCGCTCTCGGACTCGCCGTCGGCGGGGTCGGCGGGCGACTCCTCAAGGCGTCCTTCGACCACGGCTGGGTCGCCCGGGACTGGCGTGAGATCTTCGTTCTCGCCGCGGCCGTCGGGGCGTACACGCTGGCCGCCGTCACCCACGGCAGCGGCTTCATCGCGGCCTGGGTGGCGGGTTTCGCCTTCTCCGGCGTCTTTCGCGACAGGGGGAGGCCGGCCGTCGAGCCGGCCGACACGACCGAGCTGGCCGAGGACCTCGGCGGCCTGCTGGCCATGCTCAGCCTGCTGTTCTTCGGCGCGGTGCTGCTCGGTCCCGCCCTGCAGCACCTCAGCTGGTCCGTGGTCGGCTACGCCCTGCTGAGCCTCACCGTGATCAGGATGGTCCCCGTCGCGCTCTCCCTGGTCGGGAGCCACCTGAAGCGGCCGACGGTGGCGTATGTCGGCTGGTTCGGCCCGCGCGGGCTCGCCTCGGTCGTCTTCGGCCTGCTCGTCGCCGAGGAGCCGATCCAGGGCGTGGGGCTGATCAGCCAGGTGGTCGCGGTCACCGTCGGGCTGAGCGTGCTGCTGCACGGCGCCTCGGCGGCTCTGCTCGCCGCCCGCTACGGACGCTGGTACGAACGGGCCGCCGCCGACCCGGAGGTCGGCCCGGGGCTCCGGGAGAGCGCCGCCATGCCCGTCACGCCGCGACGCCGCCGGCTCGGCCCGCTCCAGCAGCCCGAAGGCTGACGCCCGGGCCGGGCCGGCGACGCAAGCCCGTGCCGCCGGGCCCGTCCGTCACTCTGCGGGCGCCTCCTGGACGCGGGTTGCTATCCGAGGATGCGGGCCTTCTGGGCGGCGAACTCGGCGTCGGTCAGCACCCCCTGCTCCTTGAGCGCGCCCAGTTGCTGCAGCTGGGCGAGCTTGCTGTCCATGTCGCCGCCGGAGGCGGCGGGCGCGGCGGGCGCGGCCTGGGGCGGCGGGTAGTTGGCCTGCGCCGAGGCCTCGTACTCGCGCTGCTCCTGCTCGGCCCAGCGGCCGGCCTGCCGGCGCGAGACGCGGTTGGAGACGGCCGTGGCCGTGCCTGCGATGGCGGCCGTGCGGGCGACGCCCCGGATCAGTCCAGGCATGGTGTGCTCCCTTCGGAGTCGGTGGACGGGCGGCGGATCACGCCGTGGCGGCATCCAGTTCGTCGAGCGTCGCGAGGATCTCCTGCACCGGGATCCGCCCTCCGGCGACGAGGTGGGCGCCGCCCCGGCGCAGCGCTGCGGCGAAGGGCGCGGCCCAGAGGTTCTCGTAGACCAGGATTCCGGCGGAGTCGCCGGGCGAAAGGATCGAGGTGGCCTCCTCCAGGTCGTCCGCGCCCAGCAGGCCGGAGGAGACCCCCTCGAACACGGCGAGGTCGAGTTCGCCGTCGCTGTCGAAGTCGGCGATCTGAAGCCCCGTCAGCGTGCCGTCGCTCTCCTTGCGGATGAACGCCAGGTCGAGGATCCGGATGATGCCCCGGTCCACCAGGTCGACCAGGAGCGGCAGCCCCTCACCGGTCATCCGGCTGCCCGGGAACTCGACGATCAGGTAGTCGATCGGTCCCATCTCGTTGAATTCTGTGGTCACGTCTCCTCCTCCAGATGTGCGGCGGGATGTGCGGCCCGCGCGGCACCGGCTCCTCGTCCAGCACCCGTTGTCGACGTAACCCCCTGGCGACGGGCCGGGGGATCACCCCTCGTGGGTGACCCGGTGCGGAGGAGTCGGCAGCACGGTGGAGAGATGGCGGGTTCCCCGAAGCCGGGGCTGCCGGAACTCCTCGGATCCACGGCCGGGAGGAGTCACATGCGCTACGAGATCCGCGTCGAGGGGCTGATGGTGGAGACCACCCTGCACGAGGCTTTTCCGGAGCTGGAAGGAGTCTTCGTACCGAACCAGACCATCCTGTTCGGCCAGATCACGGACGACGCGCACCTCTACGGCCTGCTCAACCGCTTCCAGGCCTTCGGCCTGCGGGTCACCGAGATGCGCCGCCTGCCCGACTGACCACGCTCCTGACCGGAGCCTCGGTCTCACAGGAGCTTCAGGAGGCGCGCACGCCGGACCGCCTCGCCCCGGCGCCCGGCCCCGAGCTTGCGGTTGATGCTCTTCAGGTGCGTCTTCACGGTGTTGACGGACAGGTGCAGGTCGGCCGCGATCTCCTCGGTGGACATCAGCTCCGCGGCCCGTTCCAGCACCTGGTGTTCCCGTTCCGTCAGCGGCTCGACCACCACCGGGAGCCCGGCTGCGGCGGCTCCGGAACCGGGCGGGGACGGGGCCGGGCACAGGTCGGACGGCAGCCAGGCGTACGCGCTGGTGAGCGCCCGGTCACCGCGCAGCACCCGGCGCAGCCAGGGGGACGCGAGGCGGAACGGCAGCCAGAGCCGTTCGGCGTCGGCCGCGGCCAGGGCCCGTCGCACCAGCCGCCGCGCTCCGGCCGGGTCGCCGAGGGCGTCGGCCGCCTGGGCGCGGGTGAGCAGGGCCTGCACGTCGACCACCGAGCCGCCGCCGT
The DNA here is from genome assembly GCF_000787835.1 of Streptacidiphilus melanogenes. Lineage (GTDB taxonomy): Bacteria > Actinomycetota > Actinomycetes > Streptomycetales > Streptomycetaceae > Streptacidiphilus > Streptacidiphilus melanogenes. Next base: position 84,835 of record NZ_BBPP01000021.1, on the reverse strand, counting down.
GGCGCGGCCCGAGGTCTCCGAGGTCGCGCAAGGCCGTCTCCGGCTGACCGCAGGCGAGCCGGGCGCGCGCCGAGGCGACCGCCGGCTCCGGGGCCCGCGGGTCCGCGTCGCAGAGGGCGTCGATCGCCGCGTCGGGGCGGCCCGCCGCGAGCAGGGCGGTCGAGGCGGTGGCCGCGACCCTGTCCGCCAGCCAGGGCGCCCCCGCCCCCTCGGGGACGGCCTTCTCCCCTTCCTGCAGGGCGTGCAGCGCCGCGTCCGGCTCCCCCTTGGCGAGCATCAGCCGGGAGCGGGCGACGGACAGCTCCTGGGTGACCACCGGGTCGGCGCGGTCGCCCGACACGGCGTCCGCGCGGCGCAGTTCGGCGTCCGCCGCTTCGAGTTCGCCGCGGTCGATGGCCACCTCCGCCAGGACGAGCTGTCCGGCGCGGGTGCCGGTGCCGCGGCGCAGTCCGGAGCGTTCCGCCTCGGTCACGGCGGCCCGTGCCCGCGCCTCGGCCCGGGCCAGGCGGCCGTCGAGGACGTCGATGAGGCCGAGCCAGCTGAGGGACTCGTGCCGCAGCTGCGCCGTCCCCGGGGCGTCGGGCGCCTCGGCGGCGGCGACCAGCGCCCGCCGGGCCTCGGCGAAGCGGCCGTCCCGCAGCAGGACCGCACCGAGGTCGCCCATCAGATGGGCGGACAGCTCCGGGTGTTCGTCCACCAGCTCCTGGGGCAGCTGCGCGCGCAGCTCGGCCGCCTCGTCGGCGGCGGCCTCCGCGGACGCGGCCGAGCCGTGCAGCCTGGCCGCGAGCACCCGCAGGCACGCGGCGGTCAGGCGCAGCGCGGTGGTCTGCGCGGCTGAGCCCTGGGGCGGCGTGGCCTGTTGATCATCGAGGTGCTGCAGCGCCTCGTCGGCGCCCCGCAGGTGCACGGCCGCCTGGTCGGCGTCCTGCCGGGCCAGGGCGAGGGCCGCCCGCACCAGCGCCGGGGCGGGTCCCGGGGTCTCCCGGGGCATGGCGGCGAACAACTGGAACAGGCGCTCGGCGTCGCGGCCCTCCAGCAGCCGCCCGATCGCGAGCGTGCGGATGAGCAGCGTGGCGGCGAACTCCCAGTCCTCGGCCTCGGCGGCGTGGGCGAGCGCGGAAACGGTCTGCCCCTGCTCGCCGAGCCAGCGGGCCGCGCGTGCGTGGAGCTCGCGTTCCAGGCCGGGCTGCCAGACGTGCAGACGGATCCGCACGATCTCCGCGAAGAGCGGATGGTGCCGGTACCAGGAGTGGCCCACCGGGGTGACGAAGGCGTTGGCGCGGTGCAGGTCGGCCAGGATCCGGGCGCCGTCGCGGCGTCCGGTGAGCGCGTCCGCCAGGTCGGGGTGGACCTGGTCCAGGATGCAGGTGCGCAGCAGCAGGTCCTGGGTCTCCGGGGACTGTGTCGCGAAGACCTCGTTGGTGAGGAAGTCGGCGATGGTGCTCTGCCCGGCCTCGAAGTCGCGCAGGCACGCCTCGGCGTCCGGCGCCTCCTGGGCGGCGAGTGCCGCCAGCCGCAGGCCCGCGGCCCAACCGCCCATCCGGGTGGTGAGGGCGCGCACCGACTCCTCGGGGACGGTCAGCCCGTGCGCCCCGAACAGCGCGGCCGAGTCGTCCGCAGAGAAGGCGAGATCGGCGGCCCGCAGGGACGTCAACTCGCCCGAGACGCGGTAGCGGTGCAGCGGCAGCAGCGGTTCGCTGCGACTGACCAGGACGAGCCTGAGGCCGGCGCCCGCGTGCCGGAGCAGCTCGTGCAGCCCGGCGGCGATCTCCGGTGACCCGATCCGCTCGAACTCGTCCAGCACCAGCACCACCGGCCGGTCGGAGGGTTCCCGAGCCTGGAGGTGCGCGGCCAGCCGGCCCAGCAGCGCCTCGTCGGCCTCCCCGGCGTCGGCCGGGGCGGTGATGTCGGGGGGCAGTGCCACGCCGTGGTGCTGCAGCGCCTGCAGGACGTAGGCCCAGAACAGGCCCGGCTCGTCGTCGGGCCGCTCCAGGGTCAGCCAGGCCGCACGGCCCGCGCCGCCGCCGCGCCCGTTGCGGAACCAGTCGGCGACCAGCAGCGTCTTGCCCGCCCCGGCCGGGCCGGTGACCAGCACCAACGGGCCCTGCACGCCCTCCGCCAGCCGCCGCACCAGCGCGGGGCGGCGCACGTAGGTCGGGGGCAGCACCGGGACGGCGAACCGGGCGACCATGATCGGGTCGCTGCTCGGCGTGCTGAAGGGACGGGGCATGGTGCTCACCGCCAGGCTCAGGGCGGACAGAACGTCCGCGACCGCTTCACCATGAGTGTCGTTTCGCGCGCACCACCCTCGAAGGGCCTCATGGGCTCCACGTCAGGGACCAACGGCCCCAGTCGGAGCGAGGGGAACACGGCCCGTCTGCTCCCCGACCATGGTGACACCGACCGTCCGAAGGCGCTGGCCGAGCGGGGATTCACCCGGAACGGGTGGTGCGTGCGAGGGCGCGCCGTGCGGAAGTGGAGGCAGCAACGTCGTCGAGCGAGGAGAGGGCGATGAACTACCCGCTGCTCAATGTCTTCTTCACCACCATGTGGGTCTTTCTGTGGGTCATGTGGTTCTTCCTGCTGTTCCGGGTCTTCGCCGACCTGTTCCGGGATGACTCCGTGAGCGGCTGGGGCAAGGCCGGTTGGTCGGTCTTCGTACTGGTCCTGCCGTTCCTGGGGGTCTTCGTCTACCTCATCGCACGCGGCAAGGGCATGGGCGAGCGCGAGATGGCGCGTTCCGAGCAGGCCGAGAAGGACTTCCGTGCCTACGTCAAGGAGGCAGCCACGACCAGCCCGGACGCGAAGCCCAGGAGCCAGGCGGAGGAACTGGCCCAGCTCGCGGAGCTGCGACAGCACGGCGACCTCACCGAGGCCGAGTACCAGAGCGCCAAGGAGCACGTCCTGGCCGCCTGAGGGCGACACGGTCGGGTCGACACGGTCGGGTCGGGGCACCCCCCTGGGCGCCCCGGACCCGACGGTCCGTTCAGTGGCCGACGGCGACCTTGGCGACCACGATCAGCAGCCCCAGCGAGAGGTTGACCGCCGCCTCGACGGCCATCTGCGGCCTCGACGCCCCGGCGCGCCGCGCACCGAGCGTCGCCCAGACGACCTGTTGCGTGATCGCGACGCCGAGGGCCAGCCAGGCTTCGTCGGCGGACCCGAGCCACGGGCTGACCAGCACGGCCAGCGCCGGCAGGACCGCGGCCTCGACGATGGACCACTCGTGCCGCCCGATCCTGCGGGCCCGCTGCCAGCTGACCGGCTTCCCGGCCTCGCGCTCGCCCGCCACATGGGCGTAGACGTGGGCCAGCCAGAACACGACTCCAGTGACGAGCAGCAGCACGATGATCGAGAGGCGCGCGTGGTGCGCGCTCACGTCGGACGCGGCGATCACGGACGCGGCCAGCAGCGAGCCGTAGACCGCGCCGGTGTAGTCCGTGCGTTCGCGGTCCCCGCCCTGTTCCATCGACGCCCTCACCTCACGATTCTTCACCCCGCGCAGGTCGACGGGCCCTCGACCGGGCCGCCGCGCGCCCGCACTCACCCACGCGGGGTGATCCGCGCGGGGACCGCCGTTCCTACGGTGGCAACGCCGACAGTTCCAGGATCCAGGACAGGGACGTGAGCGACGATGACCGACACCCTGACCCTGCCGACGGCGGCCGGACGACGCGTGCTGGTCCCGCTCGCCCTGGCGCAGTTCATCTGCAGCTTCGCCGGATCCAGCATGAACGTGATGATCAACGACATCAGCAAGGACCTGCACACGACCGCGCAGGGCGTCCAGGTGGCCATCACGCTCTTCCTGCTGGTGATGGCGGCGCTGATGATCCCGGGCGGGAAGCTCACCAACCGCTACGGCCGCAAGCGCTGCCTGATGGTCGGTCTGACCACGTACGGGGTCGGCGCCCTGCTCAGCGCGCTGGCTCCCGGGCTCGGCGTGCTGATTTTGGGCAACTCGATCCTGGAGGGCGTCGGAACGGCGCTGCTGATCCCCCCGGTCTACATCCTGACCACGCTGCTGTTCACCGGAACCACCAACCGCGCCAGGGCGTTCGGCGCGATCATGGCGCTCGGCGGCATCGGCGCGGCCGCGGGTCCGCTCATCGGCGGCCTGCTCACGACGGCGATCAGCTGGCGGGCCAACTTCGGCTTCCAGGTCCTGGTGATCGTGGTGATCGTGTTCCTGACCCGCAAGCTGAAGGACCCGCTGCCCGCCGACCCGTCCCAGGCGTTCGACACCGTCGGCGCGGTGCTGTCCGCGCTGGGGCTGGTGCTGGTGGTGACCGGCATCCTCGCCGCCGACAACAACACCTGGCTGATGCTCGGCCTGCTGCTGTCCGGCGTCCTGGTGCTGGCCGGGTTCTTCCGCTGGATCAGCAGCTGCGAGCGGTCCGGCCGCGAGCCCCTGCTGTCGATGGCCCTGTTCCGCAACCGCGTCTCCAACCTCGGGATGGTCACGCAGAACATCCAGTGGCTGGTGCTGATGGGCGTCTCCTTCACCGTCGGCGCCTACCTCCAGGTGGTCCGCGGCTACAGCGCCATCGCCACCGGCGGCGTGTTCACGGCCGCCACCCTCGGCCTGCTGGTCTCCTCGCTCTCCGCCGAGCGCCTGGCCAAGCGCTACGCCCAACGCACGCTGATCGTCACCGGGTTCGTGGTCACGGTCGCGGGCATCGTGCTGCTGCTCACCCTGGTCCGGGCCTTCAACGACGTCTGGTCGTTCACGCCGGGCCTGCTGCTGATCGGGCTCGGGCTCGGGGCGATGCTGACGCCCTCGGTGAACGTCGTGCAGTCCAGCTTCCCCGACAGCCAGCAGGGCGAGATCTCCGGACTCTCCCGCAGCGTCTCCAACCTCGGCTCCTCGCTCGGCACGGCCATCGCGGGCACGATCCTGGTCTCCGAGCTCACCAAGAACGGCTACGCGGCGGCGATGGCTACGCTCGCCCTCTTCGGCCTGGTCGGCCTCGGCGCGGCCTTTCTGCTGCCCCGCGGCGACCGCACCATGCCGTCGGGCTGAGCGGGACCCTCACCTGGGCCGGAGGGGACGGTGGGCGCGCTCGGTGAGCCCATGGTGGCGGGACGGAGACGCAGTCGCGAAAGGCCGGGGCGCTGCCGCGGCAACCGCCCCTTGCGCCTTCCGGCTTGGCTCGACGGGGCCGCCGCTCCGGCCTGTGTGCGGGATGGCAGGCTGGGCTGGCGGGATGCCCGCCGGGCGTCCCTTGGCCGAACGGGGGTCATGTCGTGGGTTTCGGTGCTGTTCCGCCCTTCGATCCGGAGTTGGGGGCCGTGCTGGCGGCCCTGGATGCGGGGGCGACGGAGCCGCTCACCCCCGAGGGGCTGGCGGACTGGCAAGCGCGGGACGCCGCGTCGCGGCCCCGGCCGACCGTGCGGGAGCTGCGGGCGGACGGCCGGTTCGACGTCGAGGAGCTGCGCGTGCCCGGCAGCGGGGAGGGGGCGCAGGTGACGCTCGTCAGCGCCCGTCCGGCCGGACTCACCGGGCCGCTGCCGCTGCTCTACTACCTGCACGGCGGCGGGATGGTCTCCGGCAACGCCTGGTCCGTGCTGCCGCGCGTGCTGCGGGAGTGGGCGCTCCCGCTCGGGCTCGCCGTGGTCTCCGTCGAGTACCGGCTCGCGCCGCGGGCCCGGTACCTGGAACCCGTGGCGGACTGCCTCGCCGGGCTGCTCTGGGCGGCCGAGCGCGCGGACGGGCTGGGACTCGACCCGGACAGGTTCGTCCTCGGCGGCAAGAGCGCGGGCGGCGGGCTCGCCGCCGCGCTGGCGTTGCTGACCCGCGACCGAGGCGGCCCGCCGACGATCGGTCAGCTGCTGCTGAGCCCGATGCTGGACGACCGCAACGACAGTTTCTCCGCCCACCAGATGGCCGGCGCCGACCCCTGGGACCGCGTCTCGAACGCGACCGCCTGGGGAGCGCTGCTCGGGGACCGTCACGGCGCGGCCGACGTGTCGCCGTACGTCGCCGCGGCCCGCGCGACGGACCTGTGCGGGCTGCCGCCGGCCTATCTCGAGGTCGGGTCGGCCGAGACCTTCCGGGACGAGGTCGTCGCCTACGCCGACGCGCTCTGGCGCGCGGGCGGCGACGCGGAACTGCACGTGTGGCCCGGCGCGTTCCACGGCTTCGACACGGTCGCCCCGCAGGCGACGCTCAGTCAGGACGCGCGCGAGGCCCGGCTGCGCTGGCTCCGGCGGGTCGTCGGGCGATGAGCCGGGCGCTGTCGGTGGCGGCGGGTAGCGTCTGGCGCAGGAAAGGGTCGACCGGAGGAGAGGACGATGGCGACGTTCACGCTCGTTCCCGGCGCGGACGGCCGCGCCTGGTTCTGGCACCGGCTGGTGCCCGAGCTTAGGGCGCGCGGCCACGAGGCGATCACCATGGATCTGCCCAGCGAGGACGCGGCCGGTCTGGACGAGATCGCCGACGCCGTCGTCGCCGCGGTCGCGGCAGCGGCAGCGGCAGCGGGGAACTCCGGTCGCAGCCCCGAGCCGCTGGTTCTGGTCGCCCAGTCCCTCGCGGGCTTCTCCGCTCCCCTGGTCTGCGAGCGACTGCCCGTGCCGGTCGCCGAGCTGGTGCTGCTCAACGCGATGGTCCCGGTGCCCGGGGAGACCGCCGGGCAGTGGTGGGAGAACACCGGCCAGGCCAAGGCCCGCTCGGACCACGCGGCCGCCACCGGCCGCGGCCCGGTCCCCGCGTTCGACGTGCGCGCCGACTTCTTTCACGACGTCCCGCCGGAGGTGACGGAGGAGGCGCTCTCCGTCGGCGCCTCCGCGCCGCCCGCCGCGCTGTTCGGTCAGCCGTGGCCGCTGGCGAGCTGGCCGGACGTTCCGACCCGCTTCCTGCAGGGGCGCGACGACCGGTTCTTCCCACTGGAGTTCCAGCGCCGCGTGGTGCGCGAGCGCCTCGGCCTGGACGTCGAGGAGATCCCCGGCGGCCACCTGGCCGCGCTCAGCCGCCCCCGCGAGCTGGCGGACCATCTGCTGAGGTCAGACCGCGTGTAGTGCGCAGCACGGCCGGTGCGTGCCACCGGTGCGCGCGGCGGCACTTGCGCGCCAGGACGAGCCACGCGCCGGCGAGGAAGAGCACCGCGTGGCCGCCGAGCCAGGCCCAGCCCTCGCCCCGAGAGCCACGTCGTCGACGCCTCCGCTGCTGAGCCACTCCGTCCCGCGAGGGAACGGCATACCGGTGACGCTGCGTCGATAGACAAGTGAACGGTTCGTCGACGCATCCGCATGCGAGGCGCGTAGGGTGGTTCGGGGATGCACCGTACGCGCACGGCGCCACGGTGACGGGGAACGGGGGCTCGGAGATGGGACGACAGGCAGCCTGGCCGGGTGACGACGGGACGCGCGCGCCATCCGCCGCGCTGGAATTGGACAGACCGCATCCGGCGCGGATCTACAACTACCTGATCGGCGGGAAGGACCACTTCGCCGTCGACCGCGAGGCCGCGCACACCTTGCAGCGCCTGGTCCCGGAGAGCCGGGACGCGATGCGCCTCAACCGGGCGTTCCTCCGTCGCGCCGTGCGCGGCGCGGCCGAGGCCGGGATCTCCCGGTTCCTCGACGTCGGCACCGGCATACCGGCGCCCGGCAACACGCACGAGATCGCTCTCGACGTCCGGCCGGACGCGCGCGTCGTCTATGTCGACCGCGATCCGCTGGTGGTCACCCACGCCCGCGCGCTGGCCGCGCACCCCGGCGTGGCGGCCACCGCGGTCCTCCAGGCGGACCTGCGCGACCCGGACGCGATCCTCGCCGCCCCGCCGGTCGCCGAACTGGCGGACTCCGGCGAGCCGGTGGCCCTGGTGCTCGGCGCGGTGCTGCACTTCCTCGAGGACGCGGACGAGCCGCACGCCGCCGTGCGCCGTCTGCTGGAACCGCTGGCACCGGGCAGCCGGCTGATCGTCAGCCACGTCTGCCACGACTCGCGGTGGGTCGACGACGACGACCGCGAGCGGGCTGTCGAGGTCACCGCGCTCTACCGGGAGACGGTGGACCGGCTCGCCCCGCGCGGCGCGCAGGACATCGAGGCGTTCTTCAGCGGTCTGCAGCTGCTCCCGCCCGGCCTGGTCCCGTGCGCGGCCTGGGGCGCGGACGCGTCGGTCGGCGAGCTCCGTGCCACCCGCGGTTTCCTGGCGGGCGTCGCCGTCAAGGGGTGAGCGGCCGGCCGGTCGCCGCCCGGCCCGCCGCCGTGTCAGAAGTCCAACGCCAGCATCACGATCAGCACGATCACCAGCAGGGCGATATAGGCGGCGGAGTGGATCCGGTCCGGCACGCGGCCGGTGACGCGCCGGAGCAGCGCGATGGTCGGCACCGAGCCGAGCAGCAACGCGGCTGCCGCGCCGAGGTCGACATAGCCGAGTCGGCCCAGCCCGGCGCTCAGGGCTCCAGTCGCTCCGGCGGCGGGGCCGGTGGGCGCGAGGGCGTAGACCAGACCGGCGGCCGCGGCGACGGGGAGGCTGAGGGGGTTCGCCATGGCGGTGGCCTCGGCCATGGGCAGGCCGCGGCGTCGCAGCAGTGGGACGGTCATCACGCTCCCGCCGACGCCCAGTCCGGCCGCGACCAGACCGATGCCCGCGCCGCCGAAGGTGACCGTGCCCCGGCCCAGCGGTCTCGGCCGCTCCGGCTCGGCGACGGACACGAAGCCCTTGCGCAGCAGCGTGTCCGCGAGCGTCGCCAGCAGGTAGGCCGCGAAGAGCAGGCGCAGCACCCGGAGCCTCTAGATCGAGCCTGCCGCTGTGCCCTGATTCCCCGCGCGCTGCCAGGTGGTCGACGTCTCGCCGCTGCTGCGCGCGCTGATCCTGGCGGCGGTCGAGATGGAGCCGCGCTATCCCGAACACAGCCGGGACGCGGCCGTCGCCGCCCTGCTCCTGCACGAGCTGAGGAGCCTCACGCCGCTGCCGCTGGACCTGCCGCTTCCGTCCGATCCGCGGTGCGCCGCCTGTGCGAGGCGTTCCTGGAGCTGCCCCACGTCCACGACGCTCCGGCGCGCTGGTGCGCGGAGCTCAACGTCAGCGAGCGCACGCTCGCCCGCCTCTTCCGACGCGGCATCGGCCTCAGCTTCTCGCAGTGGCGGCAGCGGGCCTGCATCCTGCACTCGCTGCACCACCTCGCCGCCGGGATGCCCGTGACCCGTGTCGCGGCACTGCTCGGCTACGACAACCCGGCCGCCTACACGGCCGCCTTCGGTCGGCTGCTCGGCCGCCCGCCGACGGCCTACCGGACTCCGAACGCGTCCGGATAGCCGTGTGGGGCCGGACCGTTCGGTCCGACCCCACAGGTGATACTGCGTCAGGCGCTCGGCGATGCGGGCGGGTTGCCCTGCGGGCCGGCCTGCGGCGTGCCGGGAGGCGGCCCGTACTGCGTCGGGCGGTAGGCCATGGCCTCCTGGGTCGGCGTCGGATGCTGGATGGGCCCCGCCTGCGGCGGAACCGGCTGCGGCGCGTAACCCGCTGCGGGCTGCGGCACGGGGCCCGGCTGCGGCCGGCCCTGCTGCTGGCCCTGCTGCTGGCCCTGCTGCTGCGGCATCGGCTGCGCGGGGTAGCCCGGCTGGGCCTGACCCGGCTGCGGGGCGTAGCCGGGCGCGGGCTGCGGGTAGGGATGAGCCGGTCCGGCCTGCTGCGGGTAGGGCTGCTGCCCCGGTGCAGGCATGGGCGCCTGACCCGCCATCGGACCGACGGGCACCGGGTCCGGGCCCGTGTGCGCGCGACCGCGCGAGGTCACGAGTACGGCCAGCAGCGTGCCGACGGCGATCAGCAGCTCGACGATCATGACGAGGTTGAACGTGAGGTTGTGCCCCAGGGTGAAGGCCGCACGCTCGTCGGCGGTCCGCAGCTCCGAGAGCAGCGAGGTCGCCAGCGGGTAGCCGACCAGCCCCATGGTCGCCGCGATCGCCGCCCGCCCCCAGGTACGACCGCCCAGCGAGCCGAGGATCCCCGCGCACAGCACCGCGCAGATGGCGACGTCACCGGCCGTGAACTGGGTCGGCGCGTCGATCCAGTGGTCACCGAGGCCGAACAGGTTGAGCACCACGTCCCCGGGGCTCGAAGGGCTCTTCGCCGCGAGCAGCGTGAACAGCAGGAGCACGGCCTCCATCAGCAGCATCGCCGCCGCGCCGACCACGGCGACCATGGCGTTTCCGCCACCGGCCTGGCCGGCTCCGCTGCGCGGCTGCTGAGGCCCCGGCAGGGAACCGGGCATCGCGCCGGGCATCGGACCGGGGCCCGGCCCCGGGACGGGACCGCCGACCGGACCGGTTGGGTTGAACGACATCGGTGATTTCTCCCCTTCCGTGCGCACAGCCCCCGCGTGCGCCACCGGTCGAGGGTATCGGGACGAGCCTGATGCGGGCGGCCCGCCCCCACGGCCGCGGGGTGTCAGGCCTGGTCGCGACCGGTCGGCCCGCCGCCCGCCGACTCCCAGGCCTCGGCGAGGACTTCGCGCAGCATGGCCGGGGTGAGCCGCCCGGTGAAGGTGTTCTGCTGGCTGACGTGGTAGCAGCCGAACAGCGTCAACGTCCGTCCGCTCCCCGCGGGTTCGACAGGTGGAAGCACCACGCGCGCGCCGTGGCCGAACACCGGGCGCGGCCGCGGGACGACCCAGCCGGACGCGGCCAGCACCGGCAGCACGGCCTGCCAGCCGAAGGCGCCGAGCGCGACGATCGCGCGCACCGTCGGCCGCAGCAGCGCCAGTTCGCGCATCAGCCACGGGCGGCAGGTGTCGCGTTCGTGCGTCGTCGGCCGGTTGTCGGGCGGGGCGCAGTGCACCGGAGCGGTGAACCGCACGCCGTGCAGGCGCAGACCGTCGTCGCGGCTGACGGAGGTGGGCTGGGAGGCGAGGCCGAGATCGTGCAGGGCGGCCACCAGGACGTCGCCCGACCGGTCGCCGGTGAACATCCGGCCGGTGCGGTTGCCGCCGTGCGCGGCCGGAGCCAGGCCCACCAGCAACAGCGAGGCGTCGGCCGGTCCGAAGCCCGGCACCGGCCGGGCCCAGTAGTCGTGGTCGGCGAAGGACCGACGCCGCACCCGGCCCACCTCCTCGCGCCACGCGACCAGGCGCGGGCAGGCGTAGCACCGGCTCACGGCAGCGTCGAGCCCCGCGAGGTCCCGCGCCTTCGGCGCCTCCTCGCGGGGCTCGGTCACCCGGTCCGGCAGGCTCACCCCTGCGCGGACTCCTCGGGCTTCCCGGCGGTCTCGGGAGCGGCCTGCGCCGCGGTGTCGGTCGCCGCGCCGGTTGCCGCGTCGGCCGGGTCGGGCTTCCTGACCTTGCAGACCAGGGCGTCGCCCTGGACGTCCGCGACGATCGTGTCGCCCGGGGACGCCTCGCCGCCGAGCAGCAGCGAGGCGATGCGGTTGTCCAGCTCGCTCTGGATGGTGCGGCGCAGCGGGCGCGCACCGAACTCCGGCTGGTGGCCGTGGGCGACGAGCAGGTCGCGAGCGGCCTGGGTGACCTCCAACTGCAGGCCCTGCGACTGCACCCGGCGCTCGCTGCCCCGCAGCAGCAGGTCCACGATGTTGTTCAGCTCGTCCTTGGTGAGGGCATGGAAGATGATCGTGTCGTCGATGCGGTTGAGGAACTCGGGCGGGAAGTGCCCCTGCAGATCCGCCATCAGCTGCTCGCGGATGCTGTCGGTGTCGCCGTGGTGCGCGAGGATCCGGTGCGCGCCGATGTTGCTGGTGAGGATGACGACGGTGTGCCGGAAGTCGACCGTGCGCCCTTGGGCGTCCGTCAGCCGGCCGTCGTCGAGCACCTGGAGCAGCGCGTTGAAGACGTCCGGGTGGGCCTTCTCGACCTCGTCGAAGAGCAGCACGCTGTAGGGCTTGCGGCGGACCTTCTCGGTCAGCTGCCCTGCCTCCTCGTAGCCCACGTATCCGGGAGGCGCGCCGATCAGGCGGGAGACCGTGTGCTTCTCCTGGAACTCGCTCATGTCGAAGCGGACCAGCCGGTCCTCGTCGCCGAAGAGCAGCTCGGCGAGCGCCTTGGCCAGCTCCGTCTTGCCGACGCCGGTCGGTCCGAGGAAAAGGAACGAACCGACGGGACGGTTCGGGTCGCCCATGCCCGCCCGGTTGCGCCGCACCGCCTCGGAGATCGCGACGACCGCCTCGTCCTGGCCGACGACGCGCGCGTGCAGCTCCTGCTCCAGCGCCAGCAGTTTGGCCTTCTCGTCCTGGGTGAGCTGGGTGACGGGGATGCCGGTGCGGCGCGAGACCACCTCGGCGATGTCGTCGACCGTCACCGCCATCACGCCCTCGCGGCGCTCGGCGATGCCCGCCAACTCGCCCTCGGCCTCGGCGAGCTGCTCCTTCAGCCGCTTCGCGGCCTCGAAGTCCTCAGCGGCGATGGCCTGGTCCTTCTCGCGCCTGAGCTTGGCGATCCGGTCCTCGCGGTCGCCGGCCTCCGTCGAGCGGCTCAGCGACTTGAGCCGCACTCGCGCGCCCGCCTGGTCCATCAGGTCGATCGCCTTGTCGGGCAGGAACCGGTCGGAGATGTAGCGGTCGGACAGCTCGGCGGCGGCGCGCAGCGCCTCGTCGGTGAACCGCACCTGGTGGTGCGCCTCGTAGGCGTCGCGCAGGCCCAGCAGGATCTGCACCGTCTCCTCGACGCTCGGCTCGGGGATCAGCACCGGCTGGAAGCGCCGCTCCAGGGCGGCGTCCTTCTCGATGTACTTGCGGTACTCGTCGATCGTGGTCGCGCCGATGACGTGCAGTTCGCCGCGCGAGAGCGCGGGCTTGAGCATGTTGCCCGCGTCCATCGCGCCTTCGCCGCCGGCGCCCGCGCCGACGACGGTGTGCAGCTCGTCGATGAAGAGGACGAGGGAGTCGGTGGACTCCTGGACCTCGTTGATGACGTTCTTGAGGCGTTCCTCGAACTCGCCCCGGTACTTGGCCCCGGCCACCATGCCGGCCAGGTCGAGCGCGACGACGCGCTTGCCGCGCAGCGTCTCCGGCACCTCGTCGGCGACGATGCGCTGCGCCAGCCCCTCGACGATCGCGGTCTTGCCGACACCGGGCTCGCCGATGAGCACCGGGTTGTTCTTCGACCGGCGCGAGAGGATCTCGATGGTCTGCTCGATCTCCTCGGCGCGCCCGACCACCGGGTCGAGCTTGCCGGCCTTCGCCTCCTCGGTGAGGTCGCGGCCGTACTCGTCGAGCGTGGGGGTGTCGCTCGACGGCTTCGCCGGCGCGCGCTCACCGGCGGCGGCCCGGTCCGAATCCCCGCGCAGCCGCTCGACGTCGACGCCGCCCGTGCTGCCGAGGAGGCGCCCCGCGCCGGAGTCCGGGTCGTCCAGCAGCGCGGCCAGGATGTGCTCGGGCCCGATGTAGGAGCCGCCGCCGGCCTGCGAGCGCGCGTGCGCGGCGATCAGCACGCGCTTGGCGGCCGGCGTCAGGCTCGGTTCGGCGGACGGCGTCCCCGCGACCCCCGGCAGCACCTTGTCGATCGCCTGCGCGAGCGCGTCCGGGTCGACGCCCGCCTGGGCGAGCAGCGAGCGCGCGGGATCGACCAGGCATGCCGCCCACAGCAGGTGCTCGGTGTCCAGATCCTCACTGCCGTCCTCGGCGGCCTTCTGCTGCGCCCGCCCGATCAACTCCCGCGCGGACTCGGTGAGCAGCTTGCCGATGGGCACGCGCTGCACCGCGGGCGGCGAGGAGGCGGGGGACATTCCGAAGAAGCGGTTGAGCAGATCGGAGAACGGGTCTTGGCCACCGAAGGAACCGAAGGTGGACATCGACATGGAAGTACAGCCTCCTCACCCCCGAGTCGGCCTGACGGCTCCCATTCAACCCCGGAACTGCGGGGCTCACATGTGCAACCGGACGAGTTGCACCCATCCAGGGACGGGGGCCCTGCTGATGTGCGGCACCCCGGGCGTAAACGCGAACAACCACCGGCATGGACCCACCTCCCGGCCGAAGACCGGGCGGGGATTGTCGCGCTCACGCGGCGGAGCCGCATATCGGCCAAGCCACCGCCCCTGAGGGATCAGCGCAACCTCAGGTGGTCACGTCAACAGCCCGTTCAGCTCGACCCAGCCCAGGTCCGCCTTCGTCGCGGTCGCCGTGCCCTGGGAGAGGATCTCCCGCGCCGCCCTGTCGGTCAGCGCGTACGCCGCCTCCGCGATCGACGCGCCGGCGCTGATGCGGGCGGCGCCCGCCGCCGCGAGGGCGGGGACCGGGAGGGTGTCCGCCGCGACGGTGACGTTCAGCGGCAGCGCGATCTCCTTGGCCAGTGCGGCCACCGCCTCCGCACTGAGCGCCCCGAAGACGAAGACGCCGCTCGCGCCCGCCGCCGCGTAGGCCGCCGCGCGGAGGACCGTCTCCTCGTGGTGGCGGTCGCGCTCCTCGGCCGGGAGGCGGTGGGTGTCGATGCGGGCGTTGATGAACAGCGGCATGCCCAGCGCCTCCGCCGCCTCCCGCGCGGCGGCGATGCGCGCGGCGCTCTCCTCGACGGGACGGAGCGAGTCCTCGATGTTGACACCGACCACGCCGGCCTCGACGATCGCCCTGATCGTCTCGGCGAGGCCCGGGAGGTCCTCGGCGTAGCCGCGCTCGATGTCGGCCGTCACCGGGACGGAGACGGCTGCGACGATGCGCGCGGCCGCCGCGACGCCGGTCTCGCGGGTGAGCAGGCCGCCGTCGGGGGCGCCGAGCGACCAGGCGAGGCCGGCGCTGGTCGTGGCGACCGCCGCCGCGCCCGCCGCCTCGACGATGCGCGCGGACGCGACGTCCCACGCGTTGGGCAGCACCAGCGGGCGACCGGGCTGGTGGAGCGAGTGGAAGTGACGGGCCTTCTCGACGAGTTCGACGTCAACCTTGGTCATGCGCTCATCCCATCACACGCCACCGACAACGACGGGGGCTCTGTCCGGAACCCGCGACCACCAACCGTGCGCCGCACCGCACCGGCCCGGCCGCGGTGCACGCGGCCGGGCCGGCAGGCAGGTCACGCGGCCCCCGGGTCAACCCGGAGCCGCCACAGATCAGTTGTGGCCGAAACGCTTCTCCTTCTTGCGCGGGTGGCGCATCGGCATGTCGCCGGAGGCGTCCATCGGCTCCGTGACCGGCATCTGCTGACCGGCCTTCATGTCCGCGAGCATCGCCTTGTCGTGCGCCTGCGCGCGGCTCGGGGTGCGCGCCGCCGACTGCTTCTGCTTACGCGGCTGGTTCTTGACCTTCGTCATGATGTTCTCTCCCGAAGGGGGTGAGGCGCCGTGCCCGGGGTCCGGGCTGGAACTGTCGGCGCACGGCTTCACCCTGACAGCGCCGGTCCACGATCGCATCTCGAACAGTCACGGAACGTGACCGCCGCCCGCGGGGCCGGCGCCGTCGTGAGTCTCACCTCCCGCTCAGGGCCGAGTGCTGCTCCGCGCCACGGTGCCGGTGCCCGGGGACGATGTCGTGTGCGGCGGCCATGCGGGAGCCGGACCACTGGGCGCGGCGGTCGCCCGCGGCGTGGTGGGCGAAGGCCGTTGCCGTGGGACCGGCGTCGGTGCGTCCGCCCATGCCGGGCATGGGCTGGGGCATCCCCGCCATGGTGTCGGCCGACGTGCCGGTCATGCCGGTCCTGCGCAGCAGGTCCTCCGCGCTCCGGCGCAGCTTCTTGGACTGACGAGCGGCCATCGCGGCTCTCCTCTCCGCGCGCATGCCGCGCGCTTCGTGCTCGCGCCTGCCGCCGCCCCGGTCCGGACGGGAGCCGGAGCGGTGTCTGCCCAAGTCTAGTGAGGTCGGGACCGTCTCGTCCCGGCGGGCAATCCACCGCGCGAGCGGCCCGGGCACGCCATACTCGGCGTGGACGAACGGGCACGGGTGGACATCCGGTGGACCTCTAGGGGGGCGCGTGCACGGGGAACGGGTGGCGGTCGTCGGCGGGAGCATCGCGGGCTGCGCGGCGGCGCGTGCGCTGCGACGGGCCGGTGCGGGCGAGGTCGTCGTGCTGGAACGCGCCTCCGGGCGGCTCCAGGACCGCGGCGTGGGCCTGGCGATCCAGAACGAGCGCTATGCCGAACTCGAGGCCGCCGGCTATCTCGATGCGCGGATGCCGTGGGTGCCGCTCGCCCGACGTCCGTGGGTGGTCCGGGACGGCGCGCGCCGGGAGGGGCGCGAGATCGCGTCGATGCCGTTCCCCTTCCGCTCCTACGGTTGGGGCTCGCTCTGGCGGGAGCTGCGCGGGCGGCTGCCGGACGAGGTCGACTACCGCGGCGGCACCGTCGTCCGCTCCGTCACGGACGGTCCGGACGGAGCCGTGGTCCTCCTGGCCGACGGCGCCGAGGAGCGGTTCGACCTGGTCGTCGGCGCGGACGGCCACCGCTCCACGGTCCGCGCGGCGATGCTCGCGGCGGGCTCCTCCGTGTCCGCGCCCGCCTGGGGCGGCTACCTCGCCTGGCGCGGCACTCTCCCCGTGGAGCAACTCCCCCGCCCCGCTGGGGCCTTCCCCGAGGACGCGGCCACCACCGTGGCCTTCCCCGGCGGCCACATGATCGCCTACCGCATCCCCGGCGCCCCGGGAGGCGACGGAGGCGCCCAGGTCAACTGGGTCTTCTACGCCACCCCGCCCGCGCACCTCGCCGGGGAGTTGGCCGATCCCCGGACGAATCCCTCCGCCGAGCTGACCAGCGAACTGACCGACTATCAGCACGCACTGGTGGAGCGGTTCTTCCCCGGTTACTGGCGCGACGTCGTGCACGCCACGCCCGCGGAGTCCCGGCTCCTGCAGCCGATCCACGACGCGGTCGCGCCCCGCTTCGCGCAGGGCCGGCTGGTGCTGCTCGGCGACGCCGCCGCGATCGCGCGTCCGCACACCGGCAGCGGCGCGCTCAAGGCGCTCCAGGACGCGACCGTCCTGGGCCGCGCACTCCTCGAGGCGGACTCCCTCCCTGCAGCCCTCGCCGCGTACGACGCGGAGCGCGCGCCGGTCGGGCGCGCGATCCTCGAACTCGGCCGGAGTCTGGGCCGCGCCCAGGTGCTGCGCACGCCCGACTGGGCGTCGCTGGACCAGCGGTCCTTCGAGTGCTGGTGGCAGGAGAACAGCGGCGCGGGCGTCGGCGGCCGGCCCCTCGGGTCGTAGGACGCGCCGCGCATCGCTCGTGCTGGAATGGGGCCATGATCTACCACGTCGTTCCCCTCGCCGACTGGGACGCCGCGCCCGGCAGCGCCTATGCCCCGGCCTCCCTCGCGGACGAGGGCTTCGTCCACTGCTCCCCCGACGTCGCGACGACCCTCGCCGTCGCCGACGCCTTCTACCGCGACGCCCCGAGGCCGCTGCTGGCTCTCGTCGTCGACGAGTCCCGCCTCACTGCCACGTGCGTCTTCGAGGCCGCCGCCCCCGCCCCGCCCCCTGGCGT
Organism: Streptacidiphilus melanogenes; assembly: GCF_000787835.1. Classification (GTDB taxonomy): domain Bacteria; phylum Actinomycetota; class Actinomycetes; order Streptomycetales; family Streptomycetaceae; genus Streptacidiphilus; species Streptacidiphilus melanogenes. Next base: position 67,479 of record NZ_BBPP01000021.1, on the reverse strand, counting down.
CGCCGCCGACACGCTCTTCCCGCACGTCTTCGGCCCGATCGACCGCGCCGCGGTCACCGAGATCCTCCAGGTCACCTGGGACGCCGGGAACCATGCGACCGGCTTGGCGGACCGAGGATAGTCGCATCGTCCGCTGCGCGGGCGTGCCCGACGCCCTTCGGCGTGGTTGAGCTGGGAGTGTCCGGAGCACTGGATCTGACGGAGTATCGTCTCGTGCCATGCCCCAGTTGATCCGGATCGTGACGCGCTCCTCCCCCATGGCTCTCGCGCAGGTGGAGCGGGTGCGATCACTGCTGGCCGAGCGGCATCCGCGGCTCGTGACCGAGGTCGTGCCCGTCACCACGTCCGGGGACCGGTGGCTCGGCGCGCTGTCCGCGCTCGGCGGCAAGGGGGCGTTCACCAAGGAGGTGGACGCCGCGCTGCTCGCCGGCGAGGCGGACCTGGCCGTGCACTGCCTGAAGGACATGCCCGGCGACCGGCCGCTGCCCGAGGGCACGGCCGTCGCCGCCTACCTGCCGCGTGACGACATCCGTGACGCCGTCGTGCAGCCGCGCGGTCTGCGGCTCGACCAGCTGCCCGCAGGCGCCCGGATCGGTACCAGCTCGGTCCGGCGGATCGCCCAACTCGCCGCCGCATACCCGGAGCTGGAGTGCGTGCCGATCCGCGGCAACGCCAACTCGCGGCTCGCCAAGCTCGACGCGGGCGAGTACGACGCGCTGCTGCTGGCCGTCTCCGGCCTGGAGCGGATCGGGCAGGCGGAGCGGATCACCGAGGTCCTGGAGCCGGACGGGATGTGCCCGCCGATCGGCGCGGGCATTCTGGCGCTGCAGTGCCGCGCCGACGACGGCGCGACGGTCGACGCGGTCGCCGCGCTCAACCACGCGCCGACGTGGCGCGAGGCCGCCGCGGAGCGGATGATGCTGCACGCGCTCCAGGGACACTGCAACTCCCCCATCGCCGGCTACGCGCGGGCCGAGGAGGACGGGCGGCTGTCGTTGCGGGCCCGCGTCTTCACCCCCGACGGCAAGCGCGTCCTGGAGGCGCACGAGTGGGCGGGGGCGCTCTCCCCCGAGGAGCTCGGCATGGCCACCGCGCTGGCGCTGCTGCGCCAGGGCGCGCGGGAGTTGATCGACGAGATCCCGCACTGACCCGACACCGAGGCCGCCTGGGAGGCCGGCGAACGCGTCAGGCGGAGACCGTCTCCGGGACGTGCTCGTCCCCATGGGGGTGCGCATGCGTGTGCGCGCCCCGGACGACGAGGGACTCCAGCAGCTCGCGCGTCGCGTCGGTGACGGCCGCCACCGCGGCGTCGAACGCCTCGCGGTTGTGGGCCGCGGGTGCGCGGAATCCGGAGACCTTGCGCACGTACTGGAGTGCGGCCGCGTGGATGTCGGCCTCCTGCGGGTCGGGGGTGACCGGAGCCCGGAGCGTCTTGATCGATCGGCACATGGCTCCAGCGTAGGCCGCCGTGGTGGAACGCGGGGCGGATGCACGGTGCGGGCGGGATGCCGGGGGTCTACAGTGCTGGGAAAGAGCAAATCTGTTCATACAGGGCAGGAGGTTCCAGATGTCCCAGCCCGAGGGCGACGACGAGCGACCCACGCCGGACCGGTTGCTCCACACCGGAGCGGAACACCCGGTCGACCCGGAGGACCTGGTCCGCGCCAGCGGTCGCGAACCCACCCCGGCACTGATCGAGAAGGCCCGCAGGGCCCTGGAGGAGCAAGGCGCCGCCGCCGTCGAGCGCCTGCTGCCCTGACGCTTGCTGCCCTGACTCCGGAAGCCTGATCCGACCCGCGTACCGCGCCGGTCGGGTCAGGCTTTCGCGCGTGCGGGCGCGGAATCGGCGGCGGGATCAGCTGCGGACCGGGCCGCGCAGTCGGGGCAGAGGCCCCGGTAGGTGACGGCGACGCGCGAGACCGTGAACCCGTAGCGCTCGGCCGCCGGCAGGCCCGCCAGCGGGTCGACGGAAGGGTGGACGTCGCGGATCGTGCCGCAGGAGTCGCAGACCAGGTGCTGGTGGGCGTGGTGGGCGTTGGGGTCGTAGCGCTTGGCCCGGCCGTCCGTGCTCACCTCGAGCACCTCGCCGATGGCGACGAGCTCGCCCAGCGTGTTGTAGACCGTGGCCCGGCTGATCTCGGGGAGCAGCGCGGCCGCGCGGGCGTGGATCTCGTCGGCGGTGAAGTGGACGTGGTCGCCGTCCAGCACCTGCGCGACGACGCGCCGCTGCGCCGTGAGCCGCCAACGGCGCGCTCTGAGTCGTGCCAGCAGGTCGCTCATGCTTGCGAGAGTACCAGGCAGATCGGACGGAGTTCGAGATTAGTGCATCTGTTGACTTAGACACTGTCTAAGGTAGGGTCGAAATCCGGTGCCGGAAACCCTCCCCTAGCCCCGCAAGGATGGCCATGTCTGAGAACCTTGACGCCAACGTCGACGCGAATGCGGGGGGCGCGGGCGGCTGCCCGGTCGCGCACGGGCGCGCGCCCCACCCGACGCAGGGCGGCGGAAACCGTCAGTGGTGGCCGCAGCAGCTGAACCTGAAGATCCTGGCCAAGAACCCGGCCGTGGCGAACCCGCTGGGTGAGGACTTCGACTACGCGGCCGCGTTCTCGGCGCTGGACCTGGCGGCCGTCAAGCAGGACGTCGCCGAGGTGCTGACGGACTCCAAGGACTGGTGGCCGGCGGACTTCGGCAACTACGGGCCGTTCATGATCCGCATGGCCTGGCACTCCGCGGGCACCTACCGCATCAGCGACGGCCGCGGCGGCGCGGGCGCGGGACAGCAGCGCTTCGCCCCTCTCAACTCCTGGCCGGACAACGGCAACCTGGACAAGGCCCGTCGTCTGCTGTGGCCGGTGAAGAAGAAGTACGGCAAGTCCCTGTCCTGGGCGGACCTGATGATCCTCGCCGGGAACGTCGCGCTGGAGGAGATGGGCTTCGACACCTTCGGCTTCGCCGGTGGCCGCGCGGACGTGTGGGAGCCGGACGAGGACGTGTACTGGGGCCCGGAGACCACCTGGCTGGGCGACGAGCGCTACACCGGCGACCGTGAGCTCGAGGAGCCCCTGGGTGCGGTCCAGATGGGCCTGATCTACGTCAACCCCGAGGGCCCCAACGGCAACCCGGACCCGATCGCGGCCGCGCGCGACATCCGGGAGACCTTCCGCCGCATGGCGATGAACGACGAGGAGACCGTCGCCCTCATCGCCGGTGGCCACACCTTCGGCAAGACCCACGGCGCGGGCCCGGCGGACAACGTCGGCGCCGACCCCGAGGGCGCCCCGCTGGAGCAGCAGGGCCTCGGCTGGAAGTCCGCCTACGGCACCGGCAAGGGCGGCGACACCATCACCTCCGGCCTCGAGGGCACCTGGACCAACACCCCCACCACGTGGGACAACAGCTTCTTCGAGATCCTCTTCGGCTACGAGTGGGAGCTCTTCCAGAGCCCCGCGGGCGCCAACCAGTGGCGGCCGAAGGACAACGCGGGCGCGGGCACCGTGCCGGACGCGCACGACGCCTCGAAGTCGCACCAGCCGGTCATGCTGACGACCGACCTGTCGCTGCGTTTCGACCCGGCCTACGAGCCGATCTCCCGGCGCTTCCTGGCCGACCCGGCCGCGTTCGCGGACGCCTTCGCCCGCGCCTGGTTCAAGCTGACCCACCGCGACATGGGCCCGATCGCCCGCTACCTCGGCCCCGAGGTCCCGGCCGAGGAGCTGCTCTGGCAGGACCCGGTCTCCGCGGACACCCGCTCGCACCTCGACCCCGCCGACGTCACCAAGCTCAAGGTGAAGATCGCCGGGGCGGGCCTGTCCGTCGCGCAGCTGGTGTCGACGGCGTGGGCCTCCGCGGCCTCCTTCCGCGGCAGCGACAAGCGCGGCGGCGCCAACGGCGCCCGCCTGCGCCTGCAGCCGCAGGCCGGCTGGGAGGTCAACGACCCGGACCAGCTCGCCCAGGTGCTGCGCACCCTCGAGGGCGTCCAGCAGGCGGTCAACGCCGAGCTGTCGGGCGGCAAGCAGGTCTCCCTCGCCGACGTGATCGTCCTCGCCGGCGGCGTGGGCGTCGAGCAGGCCGCGAAGGACGCAGGGGTGACGGTCGAGGTGCCGTTCACGCCGGGCCGCGGCGACGCCACCCAGGAGCAGACGGACGTCGAGTCCTTCGCCGCCCTGGAGCCGACCGCCGACGGCTTCCGCAACTACCTGGGCAAGGCCAACCGCCTCCCGGCCGAGTACCTGCTCCTGGACAAGGCCAACCTGCTGAACCTGTCCGCCCCGGAGCTGACCGTCCTCGTCGGCGGCCTGCGCGTGCTGGGTGCGAACCAGGGCCAGTCGTCCCTGGGCGTCCTGACCGACCGCCCGGGCACCCTGACGAACGACTTCTTCGTCAACCTGCTGGACCTGGACACCACCTGGGCCCCGGTCGCGGCCGATGCCGGCACCTTCGAGGGCCGCGACGCCTCCGGCCAGGTCAAGTGGACCGGCACCCGCGCCGACCTGGTCTTCGGCTCCAACTCGGAGCTGCGGGCGGTCGCCGAGGTCTACGCGGGTGACGACGCCAAGGAGAAGTTCGTCGCGGACTTCGTCGCCGCCTGGGCCAAGGTCATGGACCTGGACCGCTACGACGTGCGCTGATCCCCTCCCGTGAACGACCGTGCGGGCCGGCCCTTCGGGGCCGGCCCGCACGTCTGCGTCGGGGCTGCGTCAGCCGATCCGCGCGACTGCGGCGATCGGGGCGCCGGTGTCGTCGGGCTCGTTCTCGTCCGCACGCCACTTGTAGTAGGAGACCAGACCGGGCTCCAGCAGGGTGTAGGGCGCGAGCCAGTCCGCGACCGCGGCGGGCGAGTGCAGCACCAGCGGGGAGGAGGCGTGGGCGTAGATCGCCTCGGCCTTCTCGATCTCGTCCTGGGAGAGCCGGCCGGCACTGGCGATCGACAGGGCGAGGTGGCTGCCCGGAGCCAGGCGCTCGGTGTAGGCGCGGATCATCGCGGCCGGGTCCTCCTCACGGCGCACGAAGTGCATCACCGAGATGAGCAGCAGGCCGACGGGCTGCGAGAAGTCGATCGTCCCGGCCGCCTCCACGCGGTCCAGGATCTCCTGTGGCCGGCGCAGGTCGGCGTCGAGCGCGGACACGCCCGTCTCGGCACGCAGGGCGCGGGTGTGGGCGAGCACGACCGGGTCGTTGTCGACGTAGACGATGCGGGCGTCCGGCTGGTGCTCACGCACGATCTCGTGGACGTTCGGGCTGGTGGGGATGCCCGCGCCGATGTCGATGTACTGGCGGATGCCGCTCTGGGCCAGCAGCCCCACGGCCCGCACCAGGAAGCGCCGGTTGGCCTGTGCGATGGTCCGCGCGGTCGGCTGGGCGGTCAGCAGGTGCTCGGCCGCGGCACGGTCGGCGGCGAAGTTGTCCTTGCCCCCGATGAGGTAGTCGTAGATGCGCGCGGTGCTCGGCACGTTCGGGTCGAAGCCCCCGTGGCCGCCGGTGCTCCCGTCGCCGTCGCCCGCGTCGGCTCTGCCGCCCGCCCCCCGGTCCACCTCGGACATCCGTCGCCCACCCCTCGCGTTGACAGTCGATCAACTTTGCTGCGCAGTCTAGAGGACGCCCGGTGTTCAGTTGTGCGACCGTTCGGTTCAACCGAGGGAGACGACGGTCGCCTCGGCCGGGCCCTGCGGGGTGTCGTACTCCACGACGTCGCCCGCCCGGCGTCCGAGCAGGGCGCGGCCGAGCGGGCTGTCGGCCGTGACCAGCGTCCGGTCCAGCTCCTCGGCGACCTCCCCGATCTCGACCCGCTCGACCGTGCCGTCGGCGAACCGCACGGAGACCGTGCTGCCGACGCCCACCACGTCGGCGTCGGGCGGACCGGCGATGGTGGCCTGCTTCAGCCGCAGCGTCAGCGCCTCGATGCGGTCGTCGAGCCGGGACAGCTCCTCCGCTCGCTGGAGCTCGTCGGCCTGGTCGGCCCGGTCTCCGGTGGAGTCGGTGTCGTGCAGGGTCCCGGCGACGGCGGCCCGCTCCGCGCGCAGCTGGACCAGATCCCGCTCGATCGCCTCGCGCGCCTTCGCGCTGATCGGCTCCGCCTCACCGGCCATGGTCTCCTCCTCGACGCCCGCGGCGCTTGCGACGATGCGCGCGGCGTCCCACCACTCAAACCCCGCCGTGGGAGCCCCGCAACCGGGCGCGCAGGTGCCGGGCCCGTGCTGCTGTGCCAGCGTGGAACGGGGACACCGCACCGAGAGGAGTGGCCATGTCGTCCAAACGGCGTCGCAGGAAGAAGCAGCGCAGGAAGCACGGCGCGAACCACGGCAAGCGCCCCTGCTGCTGAGCACCCGGACCGGCTCGGTCC
>NZ_BBPP01000021.1:0-60657 GCF_000787835.1 Streptacidiphilus melanogenes | reverse complement strand
GGCTCGGTCCGACCGCCCGTTTTCCCCCGGGCGGTCGGACCGAGCCGCTGTGTTCAGGCCACGCCGAGGGGCGTGGCGAGTCCCGACAGCACCTCGGCGCCGGGGAGGCGCGCGACCGCCCAGCCCGGCAGGATCAGCTTGCCGCGGCGCGCACCGCTGCCGACCAGGACGGCGGGCGCGGCTGCCACGGCCTCGTCGACCAGCAGCGGCCACTCGGCGGGCAGCCCGAGCGGGGTGATGCCGCCGTACTCCATCCCCGTCCCGGCGACGGCCGCGTCCATCGGCGCGAACGAGGCCTTGCGCGCGCCCAGGCGCTTGCGGACGGCCTGGTTCACGTCCAGACGGGTGGTGGCCAGGACCAGGCAGCCGGCCATGGTCGTCTCACCGCCGCGCTTGGCCGCGACGACCACGCAGTTGGCCGAGAGCTCCGGCGGGGCCTCGTAGGTCGCACAGAAGACGGCGGTGTCCGCCTTCTCCGGGTCGGTGTCCACCCACAGCACGGACCGGGCCGCCTCCCGGTCCGCCCAGTCGCGCAGGGCGGCGGCGACGGGCGTGACGAGATCGGCCGACGCGTCGAGCGCGAGCCGGACGGTGGGGAAGTTGCCGAAGGGGGCCTGTACCTGGTCGCTCACGGCTCGACTCTAGCGAGCGCGGTACCGGGCCTGAGGCGCGGGGTGCCCAGGAATGTGACGGGGATCACGGCCGGGCTCGGCCGACCGGAGAAATGGACGGGCCCCGTCCGCGGTTGTCACGCTTGCACGAAATACTTGCCCACATCAAATGTCCGGCACCTTGAGGAACCCTATGACCACCGTTGCGTCCTCCGCCTCCCGCGCGGCCGAGATCCTGTCCCGGCCCATCACGCTGAACGGTCTGACCGTCCCCAACCGCATCGCGATGGCCCCGATGACGCGCATGTTCTCCCCGGGCGGCGTCCCGGGCGAGGACGTCCGGTCCTACTACGCCCGTCGCGCCGCCGCCGGCGTCGGTCTGATCGTCACCGAGGGCACCTACGTCGGCCACGACTCCGCCGGCCAGAGCGACCGGGTGCCGCGCTTCCACGGCGAGGAGCAGCTGGCCGGGTGGGCGCGGGTCGCCGACGCGGTGCACGCCGCGGGCGGCACGATCGTGCCGCAGCTGTGGCACATCGGCATGGTGCGGCAGCAGGGCCAGCCGCCGTTCGCGGACGCCCCCGCCGTCGGCCCCTCCGGGCTGCGCATCGACGGCACCGAGGGCAGCGGTAGGGCGATGACGCAGACGGACCTGGACGACGTCATCGGCGCCTTCGCCGAGGCCGCGGCCGCCGCCGAGCGCGCCGGCTTCGACGGCGTCGAGCTGCACGGCGCCCATGGCTACCTCGTCGACCAGTTCCTGTGGGCCGGCACCAACCGCCGCACCGACGCCTACGGCGGCGACCCGGTCTCCCGCACGAGGTTCGCCGCCGAGATCGCCGCCGCGGTCCGCGCGAACGTCTCCGCCGACTTCCCGGTGATCTTCCGCTTCTCGCAATGGAAGCAGGAGGCCTACGACGCCCGGCTCGCGGAGACCCCCGAGCAGCTGGAGGCGATCCTCGCCCCGCTCGCCGCGGCGGGCGTCGACGCCTTCCACGCCTCCACCCGCCGCTACTGGCTGCCGGAGTTCGATGGCTCGGACCTCAACCTGGCCGGCTGGACCAAGAAGCTGACCGGCAAGCCGACCATCACGGTCGGCTCGGTCGGCCTCGACGGCGACTTCATCGGCGCGTTCATGGGCCAGGGGTCCCCGGTGCAGGGCATCGACAACCTCCTCGACCGCATGGAGCGCGAGGAGTTCGACATGGTCGCCGTCGGCCGCGCGCTGCTCCAGGACCCGGAGTGGGCCGCGAAGGTCCTCGCGGGCCGCTTCGACGAGCTCCAGCCCTACGACGCGGTGTCGCTCAAGTCGCTGAGCTGACGCTTTCGCTCACTCCGCCGCGTACCAGAGCGTGGTCGGGTTGGTGAACTCCCGGATGCCCAGCCCGTCCAGCTCGCGCCCGTAGCCGGAGCGCTTGACGCCGCCGAACGGGAACGCGGGGTGCGAGGCGGTCATCCCGTTGAAGAAGACGCCGCCGGCCTGCAGGTCCCGGGCGAGCACCCCCTGCTCGTCCGGGTCGCGGGTCCAGGCGTTCGAACTCAGCCCGTAGGGCGTGTCGTTGGCGAGCTCGACCGCCGCGGCGAGGTTCGGCACCCGGTAGAGGGTGGCGACCGGGCCGAAGCACTCCTCGTGGTGCAGCCGCATGGCGGGGTCGATGTCGGTGAGCACGGTCGGCTCGTAGTACCAGCCCTCGGTCTGCTCCGGCGGCCGACGTCCGCCGCACAGGACGCGGGCGCCCTTACCCCGCGCATCCTCGACCTGCTCCTCGATGTCCGTCCGGCCCTGCTCGGTGGCCAACGGGCCCACGTCGGTGTGCTCCTGCATCGGGTCGCCGACCCGCAGGGCGCGCATGCCCTCGACGAAGGCGCGCGTGAACTCGTCGAAGACGGCCTCGTGGACGATGAACCGCTTGGCAGCGATACAGGACTGACCGTTGTTCTGGACCCGTGCCCGCACCGCGACCTGAGCGGCCGCGGCCACGTCGGCCGAGGGCAGCACCACGAACGGGTCGCTGCCGCCGAGCTCCAGCACGCACTTCTTCAACTGCTCGCCCGCGACCGTCGCGACGGCCTGCCCCGCCCCCTCGCTGCCGGTGAGCGTGACCGCCGCGACCCGGTCGTCCCGGATCACGTCGGCAACCTGCCCGGAGGAGATCAACAGCGTCTGGAAACAGCCCGGTTCATCACCGGCGCCGGTGAACAGCTCCTGCAGGTACAGCGCGGTACGCGGCACGTTCGAGGCGTGCTTGAGCAGCAGCACGTCGCCGGCCATGAGCGCCGGCGCGGCGGCGCGGATCACCTGCCACAGTGGGAAGTTCCACGGCATGACCGCCAGCACCGGCCCCAGCGGCCGGAACCGGACCCGCACCGTCGCCGCTCCGCTGTCCGCGACGTCCGCGGCCTCCGGGAGCTGGTCGGCGAGCAGGCCGGGCGCGTGGTCGGCGAACCAGCGCATCGACTTGGCGCACTTGTCCGCCTCGGCACGGGCCTGCGCCAGCGGCTTGCCCATCTCGGTCACCAGGGTGCGGGCCACCTCCTCCCGGTCGGCGGTCAGCTTGTCGGCGGCGCGGCGCAGCAGCTGGGACCGGTGGTCGAAGGCGGTGGTCCGGTAACGCTCGAAGGTCTCGGCCGCGAGTCGCAGCCGCTCCTCGACCCCGTGCGCGTCGAGCGCCGGGAAGGTCGCCAGCGTCCGGCCGGTGGCCGGATCGACGGTCGCGATCGTCATGACGGTCCCCTCACTGTCCTCTTCTTCGTGGACATCCATGGCTGCGGTGAGTCCTGACCTCCTTGACTCTGGGTCACGCCGCATCCGTCCGCAACCGGCCGGACGGCGTGAACCGCGGCCTGAAGCCCGGGGCGGACCGCGGGGCTGCGCGTGAGCGCAGCGGACGGCCACCGCGCCGCAGCGCGGTGGCCGTCTGCTCGCCGTGGCGGCGCCGGCTCGGTGCCCGGGGCTCAGTGCCCGAACAGGTGCATGTGGCGGCGCGGCCGCCCGGTCGTCTTCGTGGCGGCGGGAGCCGTGGTGGGCTCGGCGTCCGGGGCCGTGGTCGTGCTGGTGGCCGTGGGAGAGCCGGCCCGGGCGTCGACGGGGTCGACGACGTCCGCCGCCTGACCGGACCGCGTCGTCGGGAGCGCCGTCGTCGCGGGCTCCGTGGTCCTCGGCTGGGTCACCGGCGAACCGGTGCCGTTCGGGGTGGTCGGAACGGCGTCACCGGTCCTGCCGTGGCGCGCGTGACGCGCCTCCCGCAGCCGCAGCCGGCGGCGCTTGGCCAGCATCCCGCCCGTCCCCGTCATGGCCAGGCCGAGACAGAAGATCAGCGCCAGGGCGAGACCGGAAAGGAAGATCTCCAGGCTGTTCATGGTGGCGATGGTGTGGCCGAGGACCGTCACCTGGTAGTCCGGGCCGCCGGACAGGTTGTCCGCGATCACGAGGCCGGTGAACGCCGCGGTGGCGGCGATCAGCAACAGGCCGAGCAGCAGCATGCGAGGGCTCCTTCCTCGTCTTCCTCCGCGTGGGTCCTGAGGCGTCTGACCCGTCCGGCCCGGCGCAAACGTCGGGCCGGAGGCGAGGGAGTGGGACGAGGAGGCAAGCCATCGCGTGCGGGTGTTCGGGTTCGGTCGTCCGTCAGTGCGGGCGCAGGGCTCCCCAGCCGCCGGCCGGGGTGAACCGGTCGTGGAGGCGCTCGCGGAAGCTCTTCTCGCCCGGCGCGAAGTGGTCCTCCGGGGGACGGACGCCGGGCGGCGCCTGGGGGGTGGTACGCCCACGCTGCCGGAGCTCCCGGGCCCGTGCCCCGAGCTCGTCGAGTTCCGCCTGGGCGACCGCGGCCCGGAGGGCCGGGAAGACCCGTGCCTCCTCCCACGACATGTGGCCGGTCACGTGCTCGTTCAGCACGGCGAACTCGCGGGTGAAGGTCGGGTCGTTCGCCTTGACCAGCCCGAGCACGTGCAGGGCCGCCTCGGCCCGCGCGTGGTCGTCGTGGGCCACCCGGGACATCGCCCCGTCCGCGCCCTCCGGAAGACGCGCCATCAGCGGGTAGAGGAGCTCGTCCTCGATCACGCCGTGGCGCACGATCACGGGCGTGAGCCTGTCCATCTGCGTCTTACGGTCCGGGTCCCCGATGGGGGTCCCGAGCACGGCACCGAAACCCAGCCGGATCTTCTCGTGCTCGGCCTCGAGCTGGTCGAGCAGGTCGCCGCTGTCGACGTGGCCACCCCGCCAGCCGATCGAGCCGGACCAGTCCAATCGGTAATGCGTGTCAGTCATCGGTTCCGCCCTCGTTCCTCGGCCCCGAGGCCGCCGCGCGGCACCCCCGCCACGACGGTCTCCCGGCGCGCGTCTGCCCTACCAGCGTCCGCCTTTCCTGGCCCACCCGCACCCCATGGCCCCGGCCCGGGGCTGCGCCGCCTCCGGTGCGGGGCCGCTCAGCTGCGGATCTCCACGACGCGGGCCCAGGAGGGCGGCGGATCAGGCCGGTAGTCGGAGTCCTCGTCGTCGTGGGGACGTGGGAAGAGGCCGATCACCGTGCGACACGGCGGTCGGTGGCCCGGCCACGGCGTCTGGCCGTCGGTGAGGGCGACGACGACGTCCGGGCGGGGTTGGGCGCGCAGGGCGCGGGCGAAGCCTTCCCGCAGGTCGGTGCCGCCGCCGCCGACGAGAGGGATTCCCTCGGCACGGCAGACCGGCTGCACCCGGTGGGCCGCGGCGTCGCAGGGGATGACGGTGACCAGGTCGCGGCGGCATCCCACCGCCCGGCAGATCGCGGCGACCTCGCGCAGCGCCGCGCCGAGCTCGACGTCGCTGACCGAGCCCGAGGTGTCGATGACGACGGACACGCGCGGCGGCATCCGGCGCAGGCCCGGCAGGACGATCCCGGGCAGGCTCGCGGCGCGCCGGGCAGGTCGGGCGTGGGTGTAGTCGCCGCCCGGTCCCCCGCCGGCGACCGCGGCCCGCAGCGCCGCGCCCAGCAACTCGTGCCAGGGCTGCGGCGGTTGGAACGCCTCCTCGGCCCACCGCCGCCACCCGGGCGAGGCCCGGCCGGGGCGGCCCGCGATCCCCTGGGCGACCCGGAAGCGCACCGCGTCCCGCTCCTGCTCGCTCAGGCCGTGGGCGCCGTCCGGGCCCAGGTCCCAGGGACGGTCGAGTCCGTCGGCGCCGCTGCCGCAGTCCAGCCACGCGAGGTCGCGCGGGAAGTCGCCGAGCCGCAGGTGGGACAGGTACGACTCCATGAGCCGGCCCTCGGGGAGCTGGGCCATGCCCGGCATGACGACGCCCTCCGGAGGGACCAGGCCGTCCCCGAAGGCGTCGTCGTTGATCTCGAAGTCCGCCGCGATGTTCATCCGCAGCCGTTCGGCCGGGCTGGTCAGTCCGTGGGTGCGGGCGTAGCGGTCGCTGCGGCCGTGGTGATCGCGCAGCAGGTGCGACACCTCGTGCACCCAGACGGCCGCGAGTTCCGCCTCGGGGGTCCGGTCCACGAAGGCCGGGGAGGCGTAACAGCGCCAGTGCCGGTCGACCGCCATGGTGGGCGTGCCGCGCGACTCCACCAGGTGCAGGGCGAACAGCGCCGTCGCCAGGTAGGGCCGGGCCCGTGCGGCGTGCAGGCGGGCGGCGTACAGCTTGTCGAGGTCGAGCGCCGGCGCGGCCGGGGTCATCGCGCTCATCGGCCCGTCCCCGCGCCCGTCCCCGCGCCCGTTCCCGCGCCCGCCGCGAGACCTGGCCTCGGACCGGGCCTCGGTGCGGCCGTTCGCCCGCCCGCCGGTCCGGCCTTCGGTCCCTTCGGTCCCGCCTTCGACAGCGCCGCCGCGGCCGCTTCCGCCGCCCGGTCGGCGCGTCGGGAGAGCGAGACCGCCCCCGCCAGCGCCTCGATGGACGGCGGCACGCTCCACCCCTCCTGCCGCAGCGAGGCGAGCGTCCTCGCGGGGACCACGGCCAGGTCCGGCGCGCCCGTCTCCACGGCCCGGACCAGCAGCCTCCAGGCCGCGTCCCAGCGGGCCGGCTCTGGGCGGCTGCGGACCGCCGCGACGACCGCGTCCAGCACGGCCTGTCGCAGATCGCCGCGCTCCGGCAGCACGGCCGCCTCCGGGTCGGCGAGCAGGGTCTCGGGGTCCGGGAGATCCATCCGGTCCATGCTCGCGAGCAGTTCCAGCCCTGGGCCGTCGCCGACGGTCCCGCGGACCAGGAGGCCGAGCACGTCCCTGGACGAGCCGGCCGCGGTCGCGAAGGCGATCAGACGCAGCGTCATCTCCCAGCTGCGCGGTGAGGGCCACGCCCCGCCCCGGCGGGTCTCGTTCTCCGGAAGGCGGTGCACCAGTGGGGGGCGGACGGCGAGCAGCCCGCAGACCGCGCGTCGCGCGAAGGCCACCGCCTCGGGCAGCCGCTCCGGATCGAGCCGCGGGAGCCCTGCCCGTGGCCAGGTGCCGCCCAGGCCACGGACCACGACCTGATGGTCGTGCATCCACTGGAGGTGGACGAAGCGGTTGGCCAGCGGCGGACTGAGCTCCCAGCCGTCGGCGGCCGACGCGCGCGGGTTCGCGGCCGCCACGATCCGGACGCCCGAGGGCAGTTGCAGGGAGCCGATGCGCCGCTCCAGCACCAGGCGGAGCAGCGCGGCCTGGACCGCGGGCGGCGCGGTGGACAGCTCGTCCAGGAACAGCAGGCCCTTCCCCGCCTGCACCAGCCGGACCGCCCAGTCGGGCGGGGCCAGCGGCACGCCCTGCCGCGACGGATCGTCCCCGACGACCGGCAGACCGGAGAAGTCGGAGGGCTCGTGGACGCTGGCGATGACCGTGGTCAGCGGCAGGTCGAGCGCCTCGGCGAGCTGGGTGAGGGCGGCGGTCTTGCCGATACCGGGCTCGCCCCAGAGCAGCACGGGCAGGTCCGCCGCGACGGCCAGGGTCAGTGCTTCGAGCTGCTGGTCGTCCCGCGGCTCCGTGGTGGTGTCGGTCAGCAGGGCCAGCAGTTCGTCGGCGACGTCGAGTTGGGTGAGTCCGGCGACAGCGGTGGAAGACATGAGTGATCACCTTTGGTCGGTCGAAGCGGTGGCGGCGCCGGTCGGCGCGGAAGGTTCTGGTCAGTCAGCGACGGACGCCGTCGCGCGGGCGGGTGCGCAGCGCGCGGCGCGCCGGGTCGTCCCGCCTGGGCGGTCGGGGCAGCGCCTTGGCCAGGGAGGGCGCCAGGCCCGCCCGGTAGAGGCCGTGGTCGATCCGCCGCAGCGCCGCCGCGTCCAGCTCGTCCCTGAGCGCGCCGTCCCGCAGCACGGCATCGGGACCGAGCAGCGACGTGACGACCGCGACCGCACCCTCGACGTCGCCGTGGTCGAGCCGACCGCGGACGTCGTCCAGGGAGGCCGGGTTGCGATGCGCCCGGTCGACAGCCCGCAGACAGGGAAGGGGCGTTCCGGCCAGGGCGGCCAGCAACTCCTCCCGGTGGAGCTCGTCGGGCTCGTGGTCGAGCGGCGCCAACACGCCGTCGACCACGGCGATCCGGTGCCGTGCGCCCCGGCACTCGACGAACTGCACGCGCTCCTTGGGACTCTCGTGCACGGGAGCCGCAGCGGCACGATGCTCGGGAGCCAACGCCGAAGCCACCAGCGGGTGCAGCGCGTCGGCTCCGATCAGTCCGGCCCGGAGCAGCTCGGCGTCCGGCGGCACCCAGGTCGCCGCGTCGGGGAGCAGGGGCAGCGCGCCGTCGCCCCCGTCCGTGGCGGCCGTGATCACGGGCGCTCCGGCATCGGTCCTCCCGAGGACGAGCAGCCGGCGCGACCCGATCCGCACCCCGACGCGCCCGGTTCGGCGCCCCTCGGCTCCGAGCAGCAGCTCCGCCTCGGCGGCCCACCGTTCGGCGACGGACTCGTCCAGCCGGTCGAACCCGGAGCGGTGCCGCAGCTCGTCGCTCACGCGGGCGTCCCAGAGGTGCCGGTGCAGGTCCATCCGGAACCGCCGGCTCGGCCTCGGGTGCGGGTGCAGGTCCGCGTCGTCGTGCGGGTGGGCGGGGTCCCACAGCGCGAGGCTGAACCGCTGCCCGGCGTCGGCCCACCCCGGTGGGGTCCGGGCCACGAGATGCAGCGCTCGCCCTCGCCGCCCGGCCGCGTCCGGCCGCTCGTAACGGGCGAGGGTGACGGTCAGTCCGGGACGCAGCAGCCCGTCGGGCGCGGTCCGCGGCAGGTGCCACCGCAGCAGGTCCGGAGCGAGCCCCCGCAGGTCCGCGCGCACCCGTCCGGCGAGCTCGCGGCCGTGCCGCGAGGCGACGATCCGCAGATCCAGCTCCACGTACACCCGAGCAGCCGCACACGCGCCCGCCCAGTCACCGACGGCCCGCCGTGCGGCCGCCGTCTCGATCATGCCCTCCGGCACGGCGAACTCGCGCACCCGCCGCCACAGGTGCAGTCGCCAGGAGGGAGTCCGGAAGTCCCCGTTCGCGGGTCGAGTGCCCATCAGCACTCACCTTGCGCGGACGGGACCCCCATTCTGTGGTGGGAAGTAGTCTTCATCGCGGTGCAGGTTAGCTCCGCAGCGTCGGCCCTTCCACCGGTTTTCTCCGAATGGCCGGCCAGGGCACACCGGGGCTCGATCCGGCGCCGTTCGCATGAAAGCCTGGCGATGTGCCCGAACAGCGAGAACATCCCAAAGGTCCTGTCAGACTGATCGGTTTCTGGGCGACACCCGAGGACGGGACCTTGCCGAACCCCGCTGATCTGGTCGATCCGGGGTGGGACGTGTCCGAGCGGCAGTGGGTCGCGGACTACCTCGCCCACGGGCAGGTCGCCGCCTCGTGGATGGGCGTGGCAAGGTGCAGGCTGTGCCTGCGCGTGAACGGTTCTCGCGATCTGACGGACGGCTCCTTCCTGTGGCCGGAAGGACTCCCTCACTACGTCCTGGACCACGCGGTCAGACTCCCCTCCGCGTTCCTGGACCACATCGTGCGCAGACTCCAAGCGCTCGACCAACTCGCGAGAGACGGCTCATGGTGGCGCAGCCACGCCGCTTGTCCCAGCGACGAGTGACAGCCCAGTTGACGGAGGGAAAGCACGAACGACCGTGACGCCGGCGTCTCAGCACTGAATGGCGCGTGGCGTGTCAGGGCATGACGCTGCCGGAAGTGCCTCCGAACAGGGCGCTGCCCGACCTGCTGCGGCAGCAAGGGGTTCCGCAGTTGGCCGCGGTGCCTACGCCTACGAGGGGTGCGGGCTGCACACCCATCCGGATCTGGTCGAAAGCCTCGAGGACCTTGCTCCTCAGTGACCTGTCCTGGCGACGTTCGGGGTTCCCGTGCTCGCAGCCAAGGGCCCGGGCCTCACCGGTCCTGGGGCCGGTCGGACTTGTGGCGTTCGGTTGTGCGCTTGGCGACGAAGACCCCGACCGCGACGAGGCCGACGCAGGCGACGACGATGCGCGAGGAGTCGGTCAGGCTGTTGAACTTGAGCACCAGCGCCAGGAAGCTGAGCACCGCCGTCACGCCGGCGACGACGGCGACGAGGTCCCAGGCGGCGCGGCGGAGTGCCGCTGGGGCGGTGCGGTGGTGAGTGTTCACGGGTGTTCCCTCCCATCGGGCGCCGGCCTCGGCGACGACGCGGGCCGAGCCGGTCCTCCGGTCGCCTGCCCCGCGCGGCCGCCGCCCATGCGCGTTTCGGCCGTGAACTCCGTTGCCGGCGCAGCGATTTCCGGCCGCCGTCGGGTGGCTACCGGCCGAGGCCGAGGTGGGCGCCCCACAGTGACGCGGCCCGGTCGGCGGCTTCGGCCACGAGGGCGGCCAGCTCGGGCCTGTCGGGGACCGGGAACGAGACGTACGCGCCGCGACCGCCGGCGGTCGGTCGGCCGTAGGCCTTCGCCGCGAGGTGCCCGTCCTTGAGGAGTCGGACGGTGATCGTGGTGAGAGTGAACTCCTCACCCCGCCGGGTGTCCGTCCACTGGAGGGCGTCCGGGACCGAGACGTTGATGGCCAAGGCGTTCACGTCGATGGCAACGTCGCTGCTCATGTCGGCATGATCCCACGCGGAGTCGGCGTACCGCCGCTTCGGAGCGCCGGGCGCTCCTCACGGAGGTAGGCGCCCCCGGTGCGGCGGGGACGCCTACCTCACTCAGCCGGCGCTACTGCTCCGCCGGTGGCCTTCAGTCGTGGCGCCCGCCGGTCACAGCGCCTCGAAGTACTGGTTGCCCTGCCCGTTCCAGTACCAGGTGTCGATGGTCGCGCCGGGCCACGCGGTGTTGCCCGAGACGTCCAGGTAGAGGCCGCTGTAGGTGCTGCGGATGGGGTAGGCCCCGACCGCGGACGGCGTGATCCCGGTCGACCACAGCTGCTGGGCGCCGCCCGCGCACTGGAGCTGGTAGACCCCGTCGCCCGCGACGCCGTCGGTGGTCAGGCACATGCCGCTGTTGACGTTGACGAGCTCGTAGACGTTGTTGCCGAACGGCACGAACCGCCACTGCTGGTTCGCGCCGCCGTTGGCGTACCAGTCGATCACGCCGGCGCCCGGCGACTGCGAGGCCCCGTTCACGTCCAGGAGCAGCCCGAGGGTGTTGTTCGGCGACAGGTGGACCGTGAAGCCCGAGTCCGCGCTGGCCGTGCCCGAGGCGCCCAGCGCCAGCCCCGCGGCCAGCGCGGTCGCCGCCAGCCCCCCGCCGATCCGGCAGCGCAGACCTCTGTTGTGTGCAGTCCTGCTCATGTTCCACCCCGTTTGGATTGGTGCGGCACCCCCCTGGTGGCCGCATCACCATGCTGCGCGCCGGACGACCGCCCCGGGAGGGGGTGGCTGATGACGAAACCCTTACACAGCAACGGAGTTGAGCGGTCCACCAAGGACGAGCAGGCGCTTCAGCATCCGGCGTGCATGTGGGCGGCCCAGACCGCAGGCGCGTCCGGCCATTCGTCGCGGACGAGGCGGGTGATCCGGTGGAGTGTGAGTGCGGTGGCGGAGGGGTCGACGTCCGTTCCCAGTTCGGTGTAGAAGCTCTGGACCACGGCGAGGGAGGGGAAGTCCTCGACCTCCCAGAAGGTGCCGACGACCTGTGGGATGCCCGCGAGCTGGAGCGCCGAGACCAACTGGACGGCCTCGTCCAGCAGGTCCCGGACGCGGTTGAGGGCCGTGCCGCAGGCGGACAGGAAGGCGAACTCGACACAGTCGAGGTCCTGGGCGCCGAGGGCCGAGACGGTCAGTGGTGCGTCGAGCAGGAGCAGGCCGCTACGGGAGGGGTCGGCCGGGTCTGCCTCGGCGTGGCAGGCGAAGTGGGCGATCCGGCTGCGCCGGAGCTCGGTGAGCACGCCTTCCTTGGTCGGCTCTCCGACCACAGGCGGCACGGCGTCATCCCCCGTGCCGTGCGCGAGCAGGACCGCGCCGGGCAGGGCGTCGGCGACGAACCCGGCCTCCGGGCCCGCGTTGGGCAGGTCCCGCAGTCCACTGCCCGGGGTGCTGCCCATCGCCACGACAAGGCCGCCGTGGCTCCGGCCGGCCCCGGTCGCGAGCCGGGCCGAGCGCTCGCGCAGGTAGCGCAAGGTGCGCACGTTGGGGGCGTAGGACGAGACCGCCCGGTCGAGGACCGAGTCCGGCGGCCGCTGCCCGTCGCTGTCGTCCCGGGGGCTCGGGCCGGTGGCGTAGTGCCCGGCGGCGTGCAGCGGCATGTTCGCCAGCACGCCGCTCGCCACCCACCAGATCCGGGGCCAGGGCCCGTCCGGCCTCGGCGCGCGGTCGAGGCCGAGCTCGTCCAGGACCGGCCGCGCGACCGCGTCCCAGAGCCAGCCGAGCACCTGGAACACGCCGTCGGAGTCGGCGGTCTCCAGCGCCCGATGGAGGTGTTCGGCCGCGTCGGCCGCCGCAGCCGCGGTGAGGGCGGGCAGGCGCAGCGCGCGGATGCCCTCGGGAGTCACCAGGAAGGCGTCGCTGCGCAGTTCGGCGACGTTGACCACGACGACCGGGCCGAGGGCCGCCTGGGCCGTCAACTCCCGGGGGTCGGGGCCGCGCATGAAGTCGGACTGGCCGGGCAGGGCCCTGATCTGCTCGACGACCTCGGCGAAGGCCAGGGCGGCCCGGCGGCGGTCGCCGGCCGCCGCCTCCAACGGCAGCACCTGGGCGGCGGTGACGACGCCCCCGGTGGCGACAGCGGCCGGAGGGGACGGAGCGGCGGGGACGTCGAGGAGGGGATCACGGTCCAACTGCGCGCGCAGCGCGAGAAAGCGGCGCGCCAGCTCGGGCGCGGCCCGCCGGACGCCGTCGAGGTCGCCACGGGTGTCGTACGCCTGGTTCAGCAGCACGGTGCGGCCGGCTTCCAGCAGGCCGAGGGCGCGGGCCGCGCGTTGCTCGGGGGGTTCGCCGGGACGCTCGTCGGCCAGGGCGAACGCGGCCGCGCGGGCGGCGAGTCCGGACGACTCCCCCAGCAGGCGCTGCCGGTCCGCCCGGTGGAGGGTCCGAGAGGCCGTCTGCGGCAGCAGTTCCACCGCTGTCGCCAGGTGTCCCGCCGCTCGTGCGGTCCAGCCCGGCTCCCGTACCTGCTCCTCCAGGTCGGCTGCGGTGGTGGCGGCGGTGAGCCGCAGGCTGGGCGGGACCGGTGTCAGGTGGAGGCTCCGGGCGAGCAGTTCCAGGCCCTCCGCGGCGTCCTGCCGGGACCCTCGTTCGTCGAACCGCTCGGCGAGGGCCGTGGCGAGTTTGAACTCGGCCAGCGCGCGGTTGTAGGCGTCCGTGTCCGGCCCCGCCAGGACCCGCCGCAGCAGGTCGACGGCTTCGTCCAGGTCGGCCGCGGTGCGGTCGGCGCGCCGGCGCAGCGTCTGTGCCAAGCCCACCAGGGCGCCCGTGCGGAACCGGGGAGGGGTTCCGGGTGAGGTGGCGAGCCGCCGCAGCACCCCCAGCGCCTCCTCGAGGTCGGCGGCCTCGCCGCGGACTTCGTAGCGCAGGGTGAGCACCAGTGCCCACCGGAACGCGGAGGCGGCGGGCAGGGCCTCCGCCGGGACGTGCGCGACCGCCTCGCGGCCGGCCGCGACCGCCGCGTCGGCGTCGTCCGGATCGCCGGTCTCCTCGTGGCGGGCGCCCAGCAACCAGCTCAGCAGCGACAGCGCCTTCGCCCGCTTGCGCGGGTCCGCGGCGTCCTCCAGGGTGACCGCGAGCCGGGCCACGTCGACGGCCGCGTCCAGGTCGGCTTCACCGCCGCCGACGAGGTGGCGGTGCCGCAGCACCTCGCTCAGGGTCTGCAGCAGCTGCGGCTTGGCCGGGCTCGCGTCCGGGAGTTCGGACGTGGCGGCCCGCAGCAGCTCGACGGCACGGTCGAGGTTCGGCGACGCACTGTCCGCCAGCGCGCTCTGCGCCAGCGCCAGCGCGGCGGCGATCCGCCCGCCCGCCGTCGCCGCCACGGATCCGCCGCCGTCGGGCGCATGGGCGCCGGTCGCGTCGGCGACGACGCCGAGCCGGAGCGCCTCGGCGAGGTCCTCCGGGTCCGCGCGCAGGTAGTACCGCGTCAGCAGCGTGCAGACCAGTCCCATTTCGAGCGTGGGCCGCAGTGGGTGGCGAGGCTCCGCCCGCTCGACGGCCTGACGGGCCGAGGCGACGGCCTCGTCCGCGTGGGCGGGCTCCTCGGTGAACTCCGCGCGGGTCAGCTGCATCGAGGCCAGCAGCGCCAGCAGCGGCACCCGGTCGCGCCCGTCGCGGGAGGCGAGCTCGGTGTGCATCAGCGCCATGGCCGTCGCCAGGTCGCCCGGAAGGTCGGGCGAGCCGAAGCGGTCGCACCGCGTCGCGATCGCGGAGGACAGCATGATCCGCGTCGGTCCGGGGGACGCGCCCCTCGGCAGGCGCTCCAGCACGGCACTGCAGAAGGCGACGACGTCGTCGAGCTCCGCCCGGTCCCCGGTGTGGTCGAAGAGGTTGACCAGGGCGACGCCGAGTCCCTCGGCGACCTCGACCGCCTCGGCGGCGCCGTGGGGCGTCGCGGCGGCGACGCGCCGCCACTGCGCGGCCGCCCGGCCGAGCCCGTCCGCCTCGTGCGTCTCCAGGGCGCCGCGCAGCTCGCGCGCGGCGCGCCGCCGGGCCTCGGCGAGGACGGCCGGGAGCAGGTCGACGGGAATGGGCTGGGTGTCGGCGAGGAAGACCGGGGTCAGCAGTTCGACGGCGATGTTCCGCGCGGGCAGGCGCGGCCAGACTCCGGGGGCCGCGCTGCGGCGCAGGTAGTAGAGCCCGAGGGGGTAGGCCACCACGGGGCGCACCGCGCCGTGGTCGCGGTACTCGCGCCGCAGGAACGCGCCCGCCCGGCGCGCGGTGGCCGGGTCCGCGGCGCCGCTGCCGAGGGGGTCCTCGCCGATGCGGCGGAGCCTGGCGAGGAACTCGTCGTCCCCCTCCTCCGTCACCGACGTGCGCGGCCCCCTCACAGCTTGATACGGAACGGGACGGGTGGCTGGACCGGCACCGTGGAGCTGTGCCGGACGAGGCCGAGCAGCCGTCGCGACACCGTGGCCTCGGCGTCGAAGACCCCGGAGATCTCGTCGGTGTCCGTGCCGAGTTCGAGGACCGCGACGGTCTGCCGCAGCCCCGGCGACAGCGGGGTCCCGTTCTGTGCCTGGTACGTCCAGCCGAAGCCCTCCGCGTTGAGGTCCAGCGCCGTCACCACCGGCTTCGACTCGGTCACGTTGACGCTGGTCGTGGAGGTGTACTTCAGGTTCAGCTGAAGGAGCTTCAGCAGCAGCGGCTCGACGTCCTGGCTGAAGGACCGCGTCTGCTGCGTCTGTGCGGTGTCGCTGCGCGGTCGCAACTGCATGAGCGGGTGGGGCGGGTCGAGCGTGATGCGGATGCGCACCGTCTCGTAGCTGCTGCCGCGCGGCAGTTCGCGGATCGTGAAGTGGAACTTCAGCAGCTCCAGGCGCACGTGGTCGAGGTTCTCACGGCGCCTGGCCATGGGTTCGAGGTCCTCGACCGGCACCCGGTAGGGCACGGCCCGGTTGAACTGGACGCCTCCGGCCGTGACGAACCGCGACCGGACACCGCGCGCCTCCGGGTCGATGTAGAAGGTACGTTCGGCCAGCGGCGCGCCGTCGGGATCCTCACCGGGGGCCGGATCCGGGTCGGTGAGGAAGGCGCGCAACCCGGCCGGTTCAGCGGGTCCTTGGACTGCTGTGCTCATCTCGGCTCCAGGGAGTCAGGAGGGGTTGTCACCAGTCGCCGTAGTGGTCCACGTCGTCGAGGGTGCGGCTCAGCAGGGCGGCGGTGTTCTCCGCTGCGGGCTCGGCGCCGCGCGGGCGGCGCGGAGTCCCGGTGCGGCGCTCGGCCAGCTCCGGGACGAGCTCGGCGAGCCTGTCGACCAGCATCGGGAAGGTGACGTCGAGGCCCGCCCCGGGCGCGATGCGCCAGGCCTGGCGTTCCACCATGGCCCTGATCTCCTCGGGGACGCTGTCTGCCGCCGGGACCGCCACCTCGTCGTGGTTGCCGATCAGCAACGGCACCACGTGGTTCCCTGCCTGGAGCGAGATCGCGATCTCGCGCCGCACCCAGTCGTCCGGCGCGTCGAGGCTCCGCGGGCCGCCGGGCGGACCCGCGGTCAGCCAGCCCGGGCCGATGCAGGCGAGCATCACGGGGCAGCCCGCCGCCTGCCGCCGCAGGACCGGCGGAAACGCCTCGCCGACGCGGATCGCATTGCCCGCCTTGAACACCGCGTCGACGCCGAACGCCGCGGTCATCCGTGCGTAGACCAGCTCCGTGGCCCAGTTCTGGTCGGAGCCACGGTAGTTGATGAAGATCAAGTGTCTTCGGTCGGCCATGGACGGCTGCTCCTCGGCTGTCTGGGGTCAGAGGTTCCTGGCACGGGCGACCGACGTCAGATCGGGCAGCAGGGCGCGGACGGCGGGAGCGCGGCGGTGCCGGTTCAGGACGCGGATCAGCGCCTTCAAGTCACCGCGCAGTGACGCCGAGCCCTGGCAGGAGACCGTCGGCAGGGCCTCCCGCATGACGTGGCACGCCTGGTCGAGTTCGCCGACGTGGGCGCAGGCGATGGCCTGGCGGACGGCGAGGCGGGAGTAGCCGGTGCGCGGCGTGAGAAGACGGGTCATGCCCCGGTCGAACAGCGACGCCGCGGTGCGGAAGTCGGCGAGGTCCACCAGGCAGGTCGCCTCGAAGAGGTGGGAACGCTCGAAGACGGGGTCCGGCGCGGGCCCCCACGGTGTGAGCGGCTCGCGGGTCGACTTCGCGGAGGACCCGACGGCCGACTCGACGGCCGACTCACCGGAGGTCTCGCCGTGCGGAGGCGCGGCGAGCAGCGCGTGGTAGCGGTCGAGGGCCCGGCGGAACCCGGCCTCGTCCCGGGCGAGCGCGCAGGCCTGCGCCTCCCGTTGGGCGACGAACTGCGCGATGCGCCACGAGATCCCGGGGACGGCCCCGGCCTGGCGCGCGAGCTCGGCGGCCGTGACGGCGTCTCCGCGCCGCCGGGCCCACTGGGAGTGCCGGACCAGGGCGTAGCCCAGCGCGTCGGCGTCCCCGAGCGCGCGTGCCCAGTCGGCCACGGCGCGCGTCCAGCGCAGGGCGACCGCGTCGTGTCCGGTCTCCTGCGCCGTCCAGCCGAGGAGTTCGGCGTAACGGAGCATCACCGGCCAGACCGGGTCGGCGGCGCCGGGACCGGCGCGGCCGACGAGGCCGTGGAGTTCCACGACGCCGTCGCCGAGCTCGCCCACGATGGAGTGCGGTCCCGCCTGGTGGCTGCGGATCCGCAGGGCCTGCAGCCGCACGGCGGCCGCGGCTGCGCGCTCGGCCGGATCAGCAGTGCCTTCGGCTGCGCGCTCCGGGCCTCGGGAGAGGATGTCCGTGTCCGGGGCGACCGGGCCGACCCGCGCGCACTCCTCCAGGAAGAGCCTGGTGAGGCTGCCCCGCGCGTCCAGGGCGGCGTCCAGGGACAGCGCGAGCTGGTAGTTCGCCCGAGCGTCGCCCTGCTCGATCTTGCCCAGGTAGGGACGGGACAGGAAGACCTCGGAGCCGAGCGCGTCCAAGGACTTTCCCGCCGCCATGCGCAGGCGCCGCACCTCCGAGCCGAACCAGGTGACGCCGAGGTCGGGGCCGGCGGCGGCCGGGATGTGTCGCGGAGCCCGTCGCGGGGGCGGTGTCGGGGCGGGCTTCGAGGCCGGCGTCGGGGCCTGCATCGGCGTCCGGTCGGCTGCTCCGGCCGGGGTCAACTCGGTGTAGATGCGCACGACTGCGGGGGTCGGCGCCCGTCGTCCGTTCTCGACGCGGCTCAGGTAGGACCTGCTGTACCCGCTGCGCACGGCAAGGCCCTGCAGGCTCAGACCCGCGGCCTCGCGTCGCGCGCGCAGGCCGCCGCTCGGCGGCGCGGGGCGTTCGAGATCCGATCGGTTCACGAAAATGAGCATACGTTCGCACTTCGGCTGTCGTGCCCCCTTCGACCGGCCCGCTGTCCCGGGGGCGGCGAGTGGAGACGGGCAACGCTACCCGCATCCAACTCCCGTCCCTACGTTGTGAATACCGAGAACGAGCGAAGGGACACGCCGTGCGGCAGGACAACGTGCCCGAGGACTCACCCGACCCCCGCGAGCCGGCGCGCAGGAAACCCGGACGCGCACAGACGCCGGCCGCGTCGTGCGTCGACGCCGACATCGCTGCGATTCACGAACTGCAGGGCCAGATCCGGTACTTGTGGGCGAATCTGACCGCGCCCTCCCGCGAGGACCTGCGAGTGCGGCTGGAACTGCTGTGGACCGCCGCCGACCGGCGCGACACCGACTCCAGGGCGGTGCGCGAGGCGCTCCAACAGGTGCTGCTCACCGTGGGACTGGGCGCGCTGGCGACCCTCAGCGAGGAGACCCGGAGGCGGCTCACCGCCCTCACCGGCATTTCCCTGCCGGGGAGTTGAGCACTCCGGTCGGCCACAACCGGAATTTTGAAGGAACGGTGATGTGATCAACGCAAATCCCTCACATCTCCGCGATCGGGTCTCTACGCTGGCAGCGACCGGGCCTTCCGGACGGGGGCGGTGACGATGGCACATCAGATACTGGACAGCGGGCCGCTGGCGCGAAGGCTGGACGCGCTGGCGCGGGAGCCCCGCCTGGAGACAGTGAGCCCGCTGCTGCGGCGGCTCGCTCGGGCCGTCGAGTCAGGGGCGGGGTTGTCGCAGTGGTCCAGCGGCGGTCTCGCGGCCGCCCACGCGGGCCCGGAGGCGCTGGCACCGGGCAGCCGAAGATCCTCGGTCTGGGCCCGCAGGGCCGGGCTGGCCTCCTCGGTCCTGGTCTTCCTGCCGCTGCTGCTGACCTGGTCGGGCCTCGGCGCGGCCGTCCTCGCCTACCGGGCGGAGCAGCGCGACAAGTCGGCGCACGTGACCGGCACCTTCCTCGAACTGTGGCAGCAGGGGTTCGGCGGCCATCTGGTCGCGTTCCTGCGCTTCGACTTCCTGGTCCTGTACACGGTGGTGCTGCTGGCCGCCCTGGTCGCGCTGACGCTGTGGCGGCAGGCGGTGGAGGAGCGCGACCAGGAGGACGACCGCAAGCTGCTGCGCGAGCTGGCCGGCGCCCTCGCCGAGACCGAGGCCCGCGCCACCGCCGCGGCTCACACCGAGCCGGTCACCTTCGTGCGGCAACTCCAGGACTCCGCCTCCGAGTTGCGCGAAATGCTGAAGCTCGCCGCCGTCGCGGACGAGCGCACCGCCACGCTGCTGAACCGGACCGTCCAGGCCACCGAACAGATCACCGGCGCGGGCACGGCCCTCAGCGCCGCGGCGACCGCGCTCGCCGACGGCACCCGGCGCATCGCCGAGAGCGCCGCGCAGGCGGCGACGGCGACCCGCGAGCTGGAGCAGCAGGCCGAGCGGCTCGGCGAGAGCGTGAGCAGCACGGCGGCGGCCCTGTCCCGGGCGGCGCAGGAGGCGTCGACGGCCGCGGCCCAGGGCCTCGCCGAAGCGGCGGGACGCGCGGCCGACCGCTTCGAGACCGTGACGGCCGAGGCGACGGACCGCGGCAGCCGGCAGCTGGAACTCCTGCAGCAGCAGGCCCAGGAACGCGCCGAGGAGATGGACCGTCTCCTCACCGAGCGCCTCGCCGAGGCGGACCTGCGAGCGGAGCGTCAGGCCGAACAGGCGGGCCGTCAACTTGCGGACGCCCGCGTCGCCCTGGAGGGGTCGTCCACGAAGCTCGCCGACGCGGCGGCTTCGCTCGGCCGTGACCTCGCCGCCCTGCCGGACCGCCTCGCGGACGCGGCCGACTCCGGCGCCGAACACATCGGCGTCGTCTACGAGAACGCGGTCGCCGCGCTCGCCGCCTCCCTGTACGCGGAGGTGCAGCGCAGCAGCGGTGCGCTGACCGACCGGTTCCACAGCCTCGACACCGCCCTCGCCCGCCAGGAGAGCGCCCGCGAGCGCGGCTTCGAGCGCGAACTCGCTTCCGAGCAGCGCCTGCTGGCCTCCGCCGCGGAGTCCCGCGCCGCCGTCGAATCGCTCGTCCGGGCTCTGGAGCGGCTCGCATCCGTCCCACCGCCGACGGACGTGGCAGCGCCCGCCCCGCTCCGGAGCCCAGCCGATGCCCGACCGACAGCCGGGGAGCCCGGGACGCCCGCGTCGCCCTCCCCCAACGGGAAGCGCGCCACCGCTGCCACGGCCCACGCGGTCCGCCCGGACCCGGTGCCGGCGCCGCGTCCCACACCGCGCCCCACACCACGTCCCGCTCCAGCCCCCGCACCGCTGCCCGAATCGGCACCCGCGCCGCAGCCGGACGGCGCGGCCCGGCCCGGCGAGGAGGCGACGTGACGGCGGGCGGGCGGGGCAGGAGCCTGCCGCAGTTGGCCGGGTGGCTCTTCGCCGACGTGCTGCTGATGCTCGTGGTCGTCGTGCTCGGCGGCCAGCAGGTGACCACGCCGAGCGCGGCCGCCGGCGCCCACCCGACACCCACGCACGGGGCGAGCCCCTCACCCGGGGCGACGCGGAGCACGCCGCCCGGGCTGGACCCGAACAGCAGCTCGGTGTTCGCCCGCAACGTCGACGTGAGTGCCGTGATCGCGGGCGACCGGTCCGCCCTGGACAAGGTCCGGCAGCAGATCCTGGCGGCCGTCCGCGGGTTCTCCGGGCGCCAGGCCGCGATGGTGTTCGTCTGGGGGTCCGCCGCCTCCTGCTCGGGCTGCGGCGTCTCGATCGACCTCAGCCAGCAGCTCGCCCAGGCCGTCGCCCCGCACGTGCACAGCTGGGATCCCGCGTTCTTCCCGGTCAACAGCCCGAAACTGATCCGCCCCTACTTCGACGGAAGCGGTCCGGCGAACTCCGTCCGACTCGAACTCTTCTTCATCCGCAGCTGAATCCCGGCTGTCCCGCCTCCGAATCCGCACCCGACTCCACCCCGCAGCAGGGAGGTCACCGTGCAGCGTCAGCTCACGCTGGCAGAGCTCGAAGAGTACGCCTCCGCCGTCCAGGACTACCTCGGCACCCTCGACCAGCCGCGCGACGAGGAGGAGGACCGGCAGCGCAGCGTCATCCGCGAGGCCGCGCGCCGGCTGAACCGGCGCGTGCAGGCGCCGATCGCGCTCGGCGTGGTCGGGCCCTTCTCCGTGGGCAAGTCGCTGCTGATCGGCACGGCCCTGGGACGCCCCGGGCTGCTCCCCGTCGAGGAACGGCCGACCACCGGCAACATCACCGTGCTCACCCTGGAGCAGGGCCTGCGCGGCGACGGCACCTCGATCCGACCCGAGACCAGCATCCGCTTCATGAGCACCGAACGGCTCGCCGAGTGCGTACAGGAGATCTTCGCCCAGTTGGTGGAGGGGATCGAGCACGCCGGGCTCGACCTCAAACCCCGCTCCTTCCTCACGGGTTACGACCCGGTGCGCGATCCGCGCGAGTGGGCGCGGTTCAACAGCTGGTACCGCTGCCTGTGGGGGGAGCCGGTCGCGGGCGTCAGCCGCCTGTCGAAGATCGAGATCAACGAGGCGCACCGCGAGACCGCGCGCGAGCTCGGCCGGATCCGCGACGCCCAACTGGGCCAGCACGGACTGCTCGACGCACCGGCGCCACTGGTGATCCACAGCGACCGGGTCCGCGCCGCGGTCGAGCTCCCACCCCCGGCCCTGCCCGACACCAGCGCCCCCGCGCCGCAGCACCTGGACTTCGGCGGAGCCGACCTCCGCACCGACGACGCGGTGCTGCGGGCCAGCTTCCCGCTGGTGGAGCGGATCGAGCAGACCGTCGTCGTGGATCCCGAACACTGGGACCTCACCGCCCAGTTCGGCGCCAACAGCGTCCAGCTGGTCGACTTCCCCGGCATCGGCGCGGCCGGCTCCTACGGTCGCGACCGCCACCTCAGCCGGCAGACGCTGCGCGACATGCACTCCATCGTGGTGGTGCTGCCCTCGGACCACATGCCGTCCGCCGACGCCCAGGACTTCTGGACGATGCTCGCGGCGGACCGCAGCAGCTCCGCGCTGGAAACCGCCGCGCTGGTGGTCAGCAACAAGTTCGACCGGATCGCCGTACCCGTGGTCGAGGGAGCGCCGGGCTCGCTGCAGGCGGGGCTGGAGCGCACCGACTGCCTGAGCAGCCTCGACGCCTTCGCACCGCAGTTCGTCGGCCCCAGAGCGACCCAGGACCGGGTCCACCTGGTCTCCCCCATCCGCGCGCTGGTGCGCGAGAAGCTGGCGTACGACGACGTCTCGGACAACACCCGAGCAGTGATCATCGGCACGGCCGGCGCCCAGTCCACCGTCCGCAGCTGGCTGCCGTACGCGGCGGAGCTGGAGCAGGCCGCACCCGGAAACCCGTGGAGCGCACGGCTGCGCGCCTACGAGGAGCACGGCGGCGTCGCCGCCTTCCGGCAGGCCGTCGGCGCGCACGTGCAACGGCACGGCGGCGACCACAAGCTGGAACGCGCCCGCCGGGCGGGACAGGAGCTGCTGGGCGAGCTGCGCAAGCTGCGGCTGATCGAACGCCGTGACGTCCCGATCGCGGACGACGCCTACGCCCGCGCAGGCGGCATGTTCCAGGCGCTGCGTCAGATCCTCGACGAGATGGAGAGCGACTTCGCGGTGATGGCGCGGCTGGCCGTGGACCGGAACGGGACGGCCGTACCGCTGCACGGGCCCGCGCCCCGCGAGGCGGCCCGGCTGGCCGGCCAGGTGCGGTCCTCCGTCTACGACGGGATGTACTGGCAGCAGGTGCTCGGTCGCGCCAGGAACAGCGGCGACCTGCTGGTCCGGCGCTCGGCGCCGCCGCCGGAGGACAGTCTCGACCCGCTGGCGGAGCCGACCGCCGCCGCGCCGTCCGACAGCACCGAGGTCTTCGAGCGCGCCTTCCTCGGCGTCCTGGAGCGGCAGTCGGAGGGGATCCAGGCGGAGGTCCACGCCTGGCTGGAGGAGTGGTACGCCCACTGGCAGCCGCAGCTGGACCCGACGCGGGAGTGGATCGCCTCGGACGAGGACTCCGCGGCGCTGCTGCCACGGGTCTTCGAGCGTCACGCCCAGGACGGCGAGGCGCCGGGTCGGCTGCTGGCCCGGCTCGACCTGCGCTCGCTCGTCGACAGCCTGCTGCGCCACCTGCCCCGGCTCGCCGCCTCGCTGCCGGAGCAGCCGCAGGACCGGTTCCCGCTGCAGAGCAGGCACGCGCTGCCCTGGCACACCGACGCGCTGGCGGCCACCCCGACGGCGGACCGGCGCGGCCGTCACCCGCTCGCGGTGCTCCAGATGCGGGCGGCCGTCGCCGACGCCGCCGCCGACTACAGCACCCTGCAACTGCACTGGCTGCAGGGCCGGGTCCGGCGCGAGCTGCACCAGCGTCTGCACCGGATCTCCGAACTCGTTCTGGAGACCGCCGCGTTCACCCCGCCACCGCAGCGCCCGGGCGACGGCGAGGACAGCCCCGGCGGTCACGCGCCGGACGGCGGCGGCCCGACCGACCCAGGTGGCGACCCCAGCGGCGGCGGCAGCCCGCGCACCCTCGACGAACTGATCTCCTACTGGGACGCCGACGGCTCGGCGCGGACGGGAGCGGCATGAGCAGCGAACTGACCGTC
Source organism: Streptacidiphilus melanogenes (assembly GCF_000787835.1). Taxonomy (GTDB): domain Bacteria; phylum Actinomycetota; class Actinomycetes; order Streptomycetales; family Streptomycetaceae; genus Streptacidiphilus; species Streptacidiphilus melanogenes. The sequence continues at coordinate 37,101 of NZ_BBPP01000021.1, read as the reverse complement.
AGGTTCAGCGTCCCCGCCGAGGGCGAGGACCCGGTGGACCAGGCCTACGGCAACCGGCCCGCCGCCGGTCTGGCCGCCCCGACCGCAGCCGCGGCGCGCGTGCTCGCCGACGGGCCGGGGGCCTTCCGCCTGGTCGCCGACCAGCGCGGCTACCTGCTGCCGGACGTCGAGCTCGAACAGTCCGGCCCGGCCGCGAACCTGGTGGCCACCCTGCCGGCCAGGATCAGCGTGCTGGACCGGGACGGGATGCCCGTCCCGGCGGAGCTCGCCGACGCGCTCGCGCGGGCGTGGGCGGGGCGGCCGCCGAGCCAGGTGGCCGTCGAGGGGCTGCTGCGGATCGCGCACGGCGCCCGGCTCCCGGCCGCGCTGTTCTTCCCCCAGCCCGCACCGGCCGTCCCGGGCGCGTCGTCCACGCCGACCGGGTCCGGGGCCGTGGCCACCGGCGAACCGCCGCAGCCGGTCTCCCTCGTGGTCAACTGGGACGTCTCCTACACCGCCACCGGGGCCGGCAGCCACCTGCGCGCCCCCGGGCCGGTGACGCTCGAGTTCTGGCCGCCCGGCCGCCCGCTGCCGATGACCCGCGGGGCGCAGCCGGACCAGCTGGTGCTCCGCCCGGCCGACCGGCGTCGTGGCGACGGCTGGGCGGCCGCGGTCGACTTCGGCAGCACGGCGTCGACGGTCACCCTGGTGCTGTCGCGCAGCTCCGGTGGCGTCGTCGACCGGGACCAGCTCGCCCGCCTGGCGGCCGGTCTGCGCGCGCTCACCGCGCCGCCGCAGGAGGCGCCGGTGGCGTGGAAGCAGCACCTGGACGACCTGCGTGGCGGACATCTGGACCTGGGCAGCGTCCGCGTCTCCGGCGCCGAACTGCTGACCCGGCTGGACGAGCCGGAGGCGGCCACCCGGCTGCTGCTCTGGGTTGAGAACACCCGCTCGCTCAGCGACGACCGCTCACTGCGCGACTGGCTCGCGCAGCGGATGCACGAGATCGTCACCGCCGCCGTGCGCACCCCCGCACTGGACTTCCACCAGCTCGGCCCCGTCTTCTACCGCTACCTCCAGGGCGGCGCGGAGACCGCGGCTCCCGCCAGCGAACTGCTGCGCTACGAGACGGCCGCCGACGCGGTCCGCGTCTCCCGGTACGGCGACGACAGCTTCACCCTCGCGCCCGAGGGGCAGGGCACGTTGCGCGCCTTCAAGCGACGTCTGCTGACCCAGGCGATCGCCGAGGACGGCGCGGAGGGCCCGTCGGCGGCGCACCTGACTCAGCACCTGTTCCACCTGCTGGTCAAGCGCGCCGAGCAGGCCAACCACGCGGGCGCGCCGGGGAAGCCGCCGCAGCTCGGCACGGTGTTGCTCACCTACCCCACCTCCGCCTACCCGGAGTACCGGGTGCTGCTGCGCCGCCTGGTCCAGCAGGGCCTGTCCGTGCCCGACGTGCAGCTGACGGTCGACGAAGGACTGGCGGCGGGACTCTACTTCGTCATGCGCGACCTGACCGCGGACCTGGACCTGGGCCTTGAGGCCATGCGCGCCGCGTCCCGGCCGGTGCCGGGCCGACCGGGAACGTGGACGCGCACCATGCTCGTCGTCGACATCGGCGGCGGCACCACCGACATCGCCCTGCTCGAACTGGAGCTGCGGGACCGCACGCCCCGGTTGAGCGCGGCGGACGCGTTCGTCTCGGGCCGCGACTACGAGTTGGAGCCGCGGATTCTCGGCACCATCGGCCACCGCCAGCTGGGCGGCGACCTGCTCACCCTGCACGTCTTCTACTGGCTCAAGGCCCGGCTGGTGGACGTGCTCGGCCAGAGCCTGGTCCTCGGCGGCATGCCGGCCCTCGCGGAGGGCGAGACGTTGTCCGGCCTGCTGGCCCGTCAGGTCCGCCACCACCGCGACACCGTCGTCAGCCCGGAGGTCCGGCGGGTACTCAGCCGGGCGGTCCCCACCGAGACCCGGCTGCACGGCCGTGAGCTGGGCCTGGACACCAGCGTCCGGGAGTCCCGCGAGGAGGCGTTCGCGATCCTGTGGATCGTCGCCGAACGGGTCAAGCGCGCGCTGGGCGGGGCCACCGACACCGGGCTCGAGACCGCCGCCGACGGGACGCTCCTCTTCCCCCGGCAGGAGCTGTCGGAGCTGCTGGGCAAGGTCGGCAAGGGCAACGCCTCCCCGCCGCCGGTCCCGCTGCCCACCGCCGAGCTGCGGCAGCTGCTGCAACCCGCGCTGCGGGAGGTCGCGGAGATGGCCGCCGGGCTGGTGCGCGACGCCTTCACCCGCATCGAGGAGGAGGGCGTGACGGGCGGCACCGTCCCGTCCCTGGACCAGGTGGTGCTCTGCGGCCGCAGCAGCGCCATGCCGGAGGTGCGCCAACTGGTCGGCGAGGCGCTGGTGGAGGCCACCACCGGCGGTGACGGGGCGGGTCCCGGCTGGGATCCGAGCCGGCTCGCCACCGAGTCGGGCTTCCTGGCCAAGCAGGCGACCTCGATCGGCGCGGCCTGGCTGTACGACATGCGCGCCCGGGCGGGCGTGTTCGGCGACGGCGGCGGGCCGATGGCCCACTCCGAGCTCGCCTTCGTCTCCCGCAGCCTGCTCTCCTGCCTGCCGTGCGACTTCACGCTGCGCGCCATGGCGGGCCGGGACGCGCCGCTGTTCGCCTCGGGCACCCCCTACGAGGAGCTGGACGCGGCCGGCACGCTCGGGCTGACCTCCCGGTGGCGCCGGGTCATCCAGGTCGCGGAGATCCGCCGCCCCCGCCACGGCAGCGGACCGCTGCCGTGGGGTGCGGTCGACATCGCGCAGCGCGCGGCCCGCGACGGCTGCGATCTCGCCTCCCCCGCCTGGGACTTCGACGGCACGCCGGGCATGCGGTTCCGGGTGGTGGTGGACCAGCGGCTCACCCTGACGCTGGAGTTCTGCCACGGCGAGCGGCAGCACCTGGCGCTGCCCGACCAGCAGCCGCCGACCCCGGGCGGCACCATCGACCTGCGCGAGGTCGCCGACCCGCGGGTCCGCACCGGCGCGGGCCGGGACACGATCCGGCTGGCCGGCACGATCTGCGCCTCACCCGGGGAGTGGGGCAGCGCGGAGTTCGCCCCCGTCGACCTCTTCCCCGCCGGGGCGGAGGACGGCGAGCAGGACGTGCTCTCCTACTTCCCCGAGCTGTTCCACGTCGGTGCGCACCCCGACCCGCTGGTGGCGCCGACGCCGGGGCGGGTCGCCGAGTTCACGCTCGACCGGCCGGCCGAGCACCTCCACCTCTACCTGCGCGCCCCGGGCTCCGAGGCGCCGCTGCCGCTCGGCCGGCTCCACCTGCCCGCAGGCAACCCGGACGTGCGCACCGGCCGGCTGCGGATGACGCTCGACGCGCGCGGCATCCTGCGCGTGCACCGCGGCGCGCTCCCGCATCCCCAGGCGGCCAACTTCACCGAGGCCGTGGACCGCCCCGGCTGGGTGTACCGGGTGCCGATGGAGAGCCGTGCCGGGGACTACGTCCGGGGCTGGGACCCGGAGAGCGGGGAACACTGATGACTCGTCAAGAGGGAACCGGGCCGGACCGGGCCGACGTGACCGGGGCGGCGCGGGCGCTGTCGCCCGAGGCGCTGGAGCAGCTGCGCACCCGCGCGCTGGAGGCGGATCCGCACCCCGTCGACTGGGCCACGGCCGCGGCCCGCGCGGCCTTCGAGGCCGCGCACGCCGCGCAGAGGGTCTCCCACGGTCTTGCGGATCTGCGCCGTCACCGCGGCGACGCCGAGTGGCTGCTGGACCAGGCGCGTCGCGAAAGAGCCGCGCTCGAAGCGGAGTCGGCGGAGCTGACGGCCGCGCTGCCCGGCGCCGAGGTGGAGCGGGACCGGGCCCGCCGCGACCGCGACGGCCATCAGCAGGCCCTGACCCGCCTGTCGGCCGAGGCCGGGCAGGCGCGCGCCGACTGCGAGGAGGCGCAGCAGCAGCGGCGGGAAGCGGAGGAGGAACAGGCCCGGCTCGGTGGCGAACGGGACGCGGCCCGCGCCTCCGCCGGGACCGCCCTGTCCCGCCTGGAGGAGGAACGCGCCGGACTCGCGCGGGAGCGCACCGCGCTGGAGGCCCACGAGGCCGAACTGCGGCGGCTCGTCGACGAGCGGACCAGGTGCCGCGCGGGCGCGGCGGACGCACGTCGTCAGGCCGACGAGGAGCTGCGTCTGCTGGCCCAGGACCGGGCCGCTCTGGAGCGCGAGGAGCTGGCGCTGCGTCAGGCGCGCGCGGAGCGCGCCCGGGAGCGGGAGCTGCTGCTCCACGTCGGGCTCTCCCGTGCCGCCGACGACCTGTGGGAGCGTGCCCGGCAGCGGGACCGCCGCTTCGGCGACGACCTGTGCCCGGAGGCCGACGGCGCCGCCGCGCTGTGGACGGTCCTCCACCTCGCCCTGCTCCGGTTGCCGGAGGAGGAGCGGCGCGCGGAGGCCCGTGCGCTCGCCGACGTGGCCCGCGACCTCGGCATCGACCCGGGAACGGCGGAGCCCTCCGACGACTCCCGGGCCGCGACCGTCGTGCTCGCGGTCCCGCCGCTGCCCCTCGCCGAGGCCGTGCCCGCGCTGCGCCTGACCGTCGCGACGCCTTCCTGGCCCGAGTTGGATACCGACGCGCAGGAGGAGGTCAGGTCACTGCTGCGGGAGGTGGCCGCGGTGAACGGCGACCACCAGAAGCTGGCGAACCGGACCCTGGACGCCCCTGAGCCCGGGGACCTGCTGCTGCGCGGCGCGGTCCGGGTGCGGGAGACCCTGCTGCTGCTGCGCCTGGACCCGCTGCTCGGCCGCCATCTGGGCACCCAGGCCCGCGAGTGGCGGCCCTGGCAGGCGGACGGCCTGCGCAACGACGCGGTCCAGCAGCTGGCCCGGCTCGGCGTAGCCCTCGCCGCCCGCGGCTCGGGCGACCGCTGGTCCCGGCCGGTGGCCGAACGCCTGCACCAGCTGGACGAGTTGCTGGCCGTCCACCACCGCTGCCCGGCCGCGGCGGACAGCTGGTGGCGCCGCCACCGCGACGCGGCGCTGCCCGAGCTCGCCTCGATCTGGCAGCAGGCGGGGTGCCGTGCCCTCACCGACCCCGGTCAACTGCTGCAGCTGCTGACACTGGGCGACGCGTCCGGGCCGTACCTGGAGCGCAACGACCTGAGCCCGCGGCCGAAGCCGGTGCTGCAGTGGGTCGAGTCGGTCCCCGTCGTTCGGGAGCGCGACGGCCAGGTGGTCCAGAAGGGGCGTCTGGTCTGCGGAGTCGTCGATGTCTGAGCCCGACGGACGGTTCCCCGCGCACGCGGCGGAGCAGGTGGAAGCGCTGGCCGCGCTGCCGGTGGCCCGGGCCTGCGGGGTGACGCCCGCGCTCGCGGCGGACGTGCGGACGGTGGCCTCGGGCGGCGTGCCGCGGCTGCGCCTGGCCGTCGCCGGATGGGCGTCCGGGGCACGGAAGTTGCGGGACCGGGCGGCCGCACGGCTCCCGGCCGGGTCGGTCGGGTGGGCGGCCGGCGCCGTCGACGCCCACCTGCTCTGGTACGTCGTGCCGGACCCGCGGCAGGACGCGGGCCCGAACCCGCCCGGGCTGCGGCTCACCTCGCTCCTCGCCGGACCGGGCGCCCCGGCCACCGTGCTGGTCGTCGCCGCCGACGACGACTGGCGCGGCCTCGGTCTCGACTCCGTCGCGGGCTGGTGCCTGGGCCGCACCGCGTCCTGGCCGGCGCCGTGGCCCACGGTCCCGGTCCGTGCCGTGATCCCGGCCTGGTTCGCGGACCGCCCCACGCAGAGCGGCCTCACGCCGCTGCTGCGGGACGTTCTGGACCGCTGCACGTGGCGCACGAACCCGGCCGCCGCGGACCTGACGGCGGACCAGGCGGTGGCGGCGAACGCCGGCGCCTCCGCGCACGACGGCACCGAGGAACCGTTGACCGTACGGCTGACCCGCCTGCGCCTCGTGTCCGCACTGCGCCTGCTGCTCCTGCGGGCGGCGGTACCCGCGCAGGCGGATTCCGCCAGGCCGACTCGACCGCATCCAGCCCAGGCTTCCCGGCCGAACGGACAACCCGGCACCCTGCCCGAAGCCGTGGCCGAAGTCCTGGCCGAAACCCGTGTCGCCACTCCGACGGACACGACGCCCGACGCCTCGAACGACACCCCGCGCGGCGCCCCGGCCGACGGCCCGGCCACCCTGCCCAACCCCGCCGAGGCCTGGCGGCGCTGTCATACCTTCGCCGCCCTCGCCCCGGCCCGCCGCCTGCATCGACGACTCGTCACCACCGCCGAGCGCCCGTCCCCCACCACGTCCGCCGACCCTGCGCGGCAGACCTCGCCCCAGACGGAGAGACCATGAACGCCATCGGCTACACCGCCGTCGCGATCCTGACGGTCCTGCTCGCGACCGGGATCTACCTGCTGGCGCGCCAGCGCGCCGTGGCGAGCGGTCTCGCCCGGCAGCTGGCCACCGCCAACACGCTGACGACCCGGCTCTCCGGCGAGCTCGACACCGAGCGCACCGCACGCGCCGTCGAGACCGAGCGGGCCGAGCGGCTCGTCCTGGAGAAGAGCGGGCTGAGCGAGGAGCTGGAGCTGGTCACGGAGCAACGGCAGCAGCAGCGCGGGCGCGCCGAGGAACTGGCCGCGCGGCTCGCGGAGCACGACGACGTGCTGCCACCGGAGTTGGAGACGGCCGCCCCGACCGTGCCGCGTTCTCTGCCGATCGGACGCGAGGCCGCCCCCGACAGCGTGGTGGACGGCGCGGACCTGGGTCCGGTGGTGGTGCGGGCGGCGTCGGTACGCGGCAGCCGTCACCGCGAGGACCGCGAGCAGCGCCGCGACGCGGTCAACCTGCGCCTCGTGGACGGCTTCGGCGCGCCGGTGCTGCTCAGCACCGTCGCGGCGGGCGCCGCGCAGGCGCCCCTCTCCCAGACGGGGGCCGACGCCGCCTGCCGGGCCCTGGCCACGCGGCTGGCCGCCGGGGCGCTGGCCTCCGGCGTCGCCGTCTTCGCCCGCAACCGCGACGCGGCCCTCGAGGCGGCGCTGCGCTCGGCGCTGGCGGGTGCGGCGGAGTCGGTCCGGCTGGTCGCCCGGGCCAACGCCGTCGACAGCGGCGCGGCCGACCCCGACCGTCAGGCCGGCACCTCGGTGTTCGCGCTGATCAGTCAGCTGGGCGACCTGGACGAGCGGCAGCACGTGCTGTTCGGCGCGGGCGACGCGGTGTTGCTGGGGCTGCGCGCCGGCGGGTCCGGGCCCGACGCCGGGGCCGCCTGGGAGACCCTGTTCGAGCCGGACCCCGGGCTGCGCGGCGCGCTGCTGCCCGGCCGGTCCGGCGAGTCGGCGGAGCTCCAGTGGGCCAGGGTCACCACCCGGCCGGGCGACCTGTTGGTGCTCGCCTCCCGCCCGATGGCCGAGCTGCTCCGCGCCCCGGGCGCAGGCGCCTGGTTCGCCCGGCGCTGGCGCACCCGGCGGCCCCACCTGATCACGTTCCTCTCCGACGTCAACGCCAACATCCGCTCCGCGGACGGCGACCGCACCGTTGCCTGCGTCTGGGACCACGGCCGCACGCACTGAGCCCGCGGCTTCAGCCGCACCGTGCTTCGGCCCCTCGGGTCGTCGGCACCGCGAAGACGGTCAGGGTGGGGGCCGCCAGCCACAGCGCCCCGCCCAGGGCGGCGAGGTCGTGCGGGCGGGCGACGAACCGGTCCGGGGAGGCGCCGGATCCGGCGATCGTCCCGGAGACGGCCACGCCGGGAGCAGTGCCGGTCTGCCGCAGCGCATTGGTCACCCCGCCGGGGCCGGCCCGGCCGGCCCCGGCGGGCGGCGCGCACGGAGGCGGCCACCACCGGCATGGTGAACAGCGTCCCCATCTCGGCGGCCCTCGGCACGGCCTTGCTCACCGGCCTCATCGAGGCGGGCCGGATCGGGCACCGAGCGGGCCGTCGCCGTCCGCTCACCCCCGTCGGCACCGCCGCGCTGACGCACGCGCTCGGCCCGCGACCGTCCTGGGCGGACGCCCGGCAGCCCGTCCGAACCGGCGTCCCCGTGCCCGACGATCCCCACCGGGAACCACGCACGCGTCCCGGGCGTGACTGCGGGCGGAGCGGTCGTGAGTGACACCGTGTCACGCCACTGCGGGAAACCGGCTCCTGCGGTCCTGCCGCTCTTCTGACGGCCCGCCACGCCGCACGCCGGTAGGTCGAACGTGTACGACCGTGTGCCGAACGGGGGAGCGCGGCGCGCCACACGCGCGGGAGCGGGTACGGATCGTGGCGGCGTCAGCCGCACAGCGCGCCCCGACCACCGGAAAGAAGGCACAGGCATGACGGTCGACCGACGGAGGCTCCTCGCCGCGCTGGGCGCGGGCGGGGCGGCAGTGCTGGCAGGAGCCCACCAGGCGGCCGCACTCGGCGGCGCCGTCCGCCGGGCGGGTGCCGGTGACGCGCCGTCCGTCGACGCGTGGCCGACCCGGGCCCGCCTCCTGGCCCACACGCCGCCCAACTGGCGCGCGCTGCGCGCACGGCTCGGCAGTCGGCTGGTGCTGCCCGCCGACCCCGGCTACGCCGTCTACCGGCTCGGCTTCAACGAGCTGAACGACGGTCAGCGTCCCGCCGCCATCGCCCGGTGCACCTCACCGGCCGACGTCCAGGCCTGCCTCGACGTCGCCCGCGGCCACGGCATCCCGATCGCCGCCCGCAGCGGCGGTCACAGCTACCTCGGTTACTGCATCCCGAACGGTGGGCTGGTGATCGACCTGCGGCTGATGGCCCAGGTCCACGTGCGCCCCGACGGCACCGCACTGGTGGGCGCCGGCGCACGGCTGATCGAGGTCTACGCGGCCCTGGCCAACGCGGGCCGGCTGCTGCCGGCCGGCTCCTGCCCCACGGTCGGCGTCAGCGGACTCACCCTGGGCGGCGGGATCGGCGTGCTGACCCGCAAGTACGGTCTGACCTGCGACCGCCTCGCGGCGGCCGAGGTGGTCACCGCCGACGCACACCTGCGCACCGCCTCGCCCGGCTCCGAGCCCGATCTGTACTGGGCGCTGCGCGGCGGTGGCGGCGGCAACTTCGGCGTGGTCACCCAGTTCACGTTCAAGACCGCGCCCGCCCCCGGGCTGACGGTCTTCTCGCTCGGCTTCCCCAAGGGCTCGTCCGCCGCCCTGATCGGGGCGTGGCAGGAGTGGGTCGCCAAGGCCCCGTTCGAGCTGTGGGCCAGCTGCCAGGTCGCCGGCGGCAACCCGTCGACCCCGCGCCTGGTCGGCTGCTACGTCGGCGGCGAGACCGAGGCGAACCGGCTGCTGGACCGGCTGATCGCCGCCGCGGGTGTGAAGCCGAGCACGCGCAGCGTGCAGCCGAAGAGCTACCTCGACGCGATGAAGTACATGGCCGGCTGCTCCAACGACACCCTCGCGCAGTGCCACCCGGTCTCGGAGGGCGGCAAGCTCCCACGCGAGTCCTTCGTCGCGGTCTCGCGCATGCTCGGGCCCCACCCGCTCGACGCGGGCCGCGTCGCCGACCTGATGCACGGGCGGACCGGCGTCTCCCTGCTGCTCGACTCCCTCGGCGGCGCGGTCTCGCAACTGCGCCCCGACGCCACCGCGTTCCCGCACCGCACGTCGCTCGCGAGTGCCCAGATCTACGCCAGTGCGACGCCCGGCACCAAGAAGGCGGTGACCCGGACCGTCGACGAGATCCGCGACGGGCTGGCCAGGCTCGGCGCGACCGGGGCGTACGTCAACTACATCGACGCGGGCCTGCCCGACTGGGGCCAGGCCTACTACGGCGCCAACCTCGGCCGACTGAAGTCGGTGGCGCGCCACTACGACCCCGACCGGGTCTTCGCCTTCCGGCAGAACGTGGCCTTCGCCTGAACGAGCGAAGGCCAGAGCCCGGGCGAGAGGCACGGCCCGGGCGGCGCGGCGCCTACCGGTGGGCCCCGACCCACGCGCCGCGCCGCCCGGGTGTTCCCGGGCCCGGACCTCAGTAGCCGTAACCCCCGCCGCCCGAGCTGCTGCCGCCGGTGGGGCTCGGCGTCGAGGCCGCGGGTACGCTCATGATCGCGTTGCCGTTGGGGCCCACCACGTACCAGGTGCCGCCGAAGTTCGTGATGCCCTCACCGTTCACGTCGCCGGCCTTGGCGTCCTTGACGAACGTGTACAGGGGGTGACCGTTGTAGGTGACCTGCGTCGTGTTGTCGGTGCGGGTGGTCGTGCCGACCATGGAGGCGGTGACGCCGCTGGTGCTCGGCGTGCCGGTCGTGACGTCCGGCGGCCAGAACGAGGCGCAGGTGCCGGAGCAGGTGGACTTCCCGCCGGTGTCCGCGGTCAGGAGGTAGAGCGTCCGGCCGGAGCTGTCGACCAGGATCTGTCCGTACTTCGAGCTCGCGGTGTGCAGGGCCGCAGTGGACGTCGAAGCGGACGCTCCGCCGGAGGTGGGCGGCGTGGAGACCGCGTTCTTGGTGCTTGAGCTGCATCCGACGGCCAGGGCCGCGACGGCGAGGGCGACGGCTGGGACGGCGAAAACACGGTTCATGACGGGCTTCTTCCGCTGGGGCCACCGCGTCACCTGCTGCGAAGCGGTCGATCCGCCGAAGGCGGGGGCCTGTCCAGGGATACGCTCCCCGCCATGCGCGGGTTCAGCCCTGTTTGCCGCTTTCCGGACGCGAGGCCGGCCCCCACGGTTCACGACGGCGGCGCGCCGCCCGCGCGGCGACCACCAGCCAGCACCCGGCCCCGGCCAGGAGCGCCATGAAGGCGAGAACCAGGACGTCGGCATTGCGGAACAGGAACGCGGCGCCCAGCAGCCAGAGGCCGAGGAACAGTGTCCACCAGGCCGCCCGATGGCGGGTCCGGCACCGGGCGGGTTCCTGCGGCCGGTCGAAGGTGGCCAGCAGCCGGTCCAACTCGGGATCCTCGCCGCTCAGCCGCTCCTCGATCGCGGCCAGGGTTCGCCGTTCCTGCTGTGACAGCATGGCCCACCTCCGTCCCCTCCCTCTAGGTGTACCCGCTGGAGGCCCGGTGTCAGCGTGCGAGGCGCAACCGACCGGAAGTGGCCACCGGCCCGGTCATCGCGCGACCGCCAGCGACAGCGCTGCCGCCGACAGAGCCAGGTAGCCGCCTGCGAACGGCACCAGCCGGTAGGCACGCCGTGGGACGTGCGCGACGACGGCGCCGACGTAGTACAGGACCAGCCCGACCGCGGCCGCGAGGCCGACGGACGGGACGCCGAGCAGCCCCAGCAGCAGCCCCGCCGCGCCGGCGGCCTTCAGCACGCCGAGCCCCGGGAGCCACGACTGCGGGATGCCCAGTTCCGCCATGTTGGCGATGACGAACTGCGCCCGCGTGAAGTTCGCGCATGCGCTCCACGTGTTCGCGACGATCACGACACCGGCAACGATCACGTACGCCGTCGAGTATGCCGTCGACACCCGTCCTCCTCCGTTCGGCCGCGTCACCCCGCGGCGGTGGCTGGTCTGCGGTGGCTGGTCTCCCCCGTGCCCACCAGCCTGGCCAGGCCCCGATCCTGGGTCCAATAGCGTTGTCCATAACCTGATGGCATGGATGTCGACACCCGCCTGTTGCGCGCGTTCGCCGCGGTGGCCGAGGAGGGAAACCTGACCCGTGCCGCGCAGCGCCTGTTCGTCTCCCAGCCGGCGCTGACCAAGCAGATCAAGCAGCTGGACGCCCGACTCGGCGTGACGCTGTTCCTCCGCTCCCGGGGCGGCATGGCCCTCACCCCGTCCGGCCGGGCCCTGGCGAGGCAGGTCCCCGCCCTGCTGGACGACGTCGATCGCGTGCTGCGGGAGACGAAAGCCGCCGCGAGCCGGGCCGCCCGCGTGCTGCGGGTCGGCTTCATCGCCAGCGCCGCCAACGAGGCGACCCCGCGCATCGTCGCCGAGTTCGCCCGCCTCCGGCCCGGCTGGCGCGCCGACATGCGGCAGGCTGCCTGGTCCAACCCTGCCGCGGGCCTGTCCGGCGGGGATGTCGACGTCGCCCTGGTCCGGACCCCCTTCCCCGGCCAGGACGCGCTGCGTCTGGAGGTGCTGTTCGCCGAGCCCCGCTGCGTCGCGCTGGCCGACTCCCACCCGCTGGCCGCCCGCGAGGTGGTCCCCTTCCAGGACCTCCTGGACGAGCCGTTCGTGGCCGCCCCGGCCGAGACGGGCTCCTGGCGCGCGTACTGGCTGGCCCTGGACCGACGCGGCGGCCACCCCGCGCGGATCGGCGCCGTCACGGAGCATCCGGACGACTGGCTCAGCGCGATCGCCAACGGTTACGGCGTCGCCCTCGCACCGGAGTCCAGCGCACGCTTCTACGCCCGCCCCGGCATCGCCTACCGTCCGGTCACCGGCGTCGGCCCGAGCCAGGTCGCGGTCGCCTGGACCCCGGCCGACGACGCCAACCCCGTCGTCCAGGACTTCGTTCGGTGCTGCCGCGACGTCACGGCGGTGGCTTTCGATCACCCGGTCGACTGAACCGTCCGACCGTCACCTGACGTCGAGCCGCGCGGATGCGGTCAGGCGGATGTGCTCAGGAAGTGCTTCAGGAGTGCTTCAGGAACCTCAGGTAGAACGCACCGAAGACCAGCACGATCCCGACGTTCACCATCAGCCGCGGCCAGAACTGGTGACGGAAGAACAGGACGTCCACGCCGACCACGACGGCCACCATCGCCAGCACGTAGAGCGCGACCCCAGCCTGTCGTCCCATGGCCCGACTCTACTCCGGCCCGGTGCCCGTGGGGTTGTCCCCCGGGCGCCATCGGGTGCCGGCCCCATGGGCGGCACGGGGCGGCCGCTGCCAGGCTGGGCGCAGGAACGATCACCGTACGCCCGCACCCCACGACGAGGTCTCCCTTATGCGCCGCCGCCGCGTTGTCCTGCTGACCGCCGCCACCCTGCTCGCCTGTGCCGCCGCTCCCGCGAGCGCCGTCCCCGCGACCTCGGGCACCGCGCCGCGCCCGCCGCTCGCGGCCGCCCTGCGCACCGCGACCGCCCAGGCCGTCACCGACGGGTACCCGGCCGCCATCGCCTACGCCCGCCAGGGCGACGACCGCGCCACGGCCGCGGCCGGGCGGGCCGACGTCGCCACAGGGCGTCCGGCCGACGCCGGCGACCGGTTCCGGATCGCCAGCAACACCAAGTCCTTCGTGGCCACCGTGCTGCTCCAACTGGTCGCCGAGCGCCGGCTCGGCCTGGACGACAGTGTGGAGAAGTGGCTGCCTGGCGTGGTCTCCGGCTCCGGCAACGACGGCCGGAGGGTCACCGTGCGCCAGCTGCTGAACCAGACCAGCGGCATCGACGACCCCACCACCGACCCGGCCTTCTTCGCGCCGTACCTGCAACGCCACGACATGGGCTACGTCTACACTCCGCGCCAGGTCGTGGCCGAGGCGATGGCCCACCCGCCGCTGTTCGCCCCCGGCACCCGCTGGAGTTACTCCAACACCAACTACCTGCTGGCCGGGCTGGTGATCGAGGCGGTCACGGGCCGCAGCGCGGGCCAGGAGATCACCGACCGGATCCTGCGCCCACTCGGACTGACCCACACCACCCTCCCGCTCACCGATCCGCAGATCCACGGCCCCCACCTGCACGGCTACGACCTGTCGCACCGCGACGTCACCGTGTTCAGCCCGTCCTACGACTGGACGGCCGGCGCGATGATCTCCACCCTGGGCGACCTGGCCGCCTTCGACCACGCCCTGTTCGCCGGTCGCCTGCTGCCCCCGGCCGAGCAGCGCGCCCTGGAGACCGTCCCGGACGTCCCCGGGAACGACGGCTACGCACTCGGCGTGACCCGCGGCGCGGTCGACTGCGGCGACGGCCGCGAAGCGCCCGTCTGGGAGACCGACGGCGGCGGTCCCGGCTTCACCAGCCTCTCCCTCACCTCGGCCGACGCCGACCGCCAACTGATCCTGGTCGGCACGGTCTTCGACCTCGGCCAGGACCTCCTCCACCAGCCCCCGGTCCCCCGGTCGTCCGCCTTCGGCCCGGTCCAGACGGCCGTGTTCTGCTCCTGATCCGTACCCCTGCCGGCGTTCGTCAGGACTCGGGCATGGTCACCGCGCGACGGTACCAGCACTGCACGGCTCCCGCAGGAGCAGCGCGACCGGCTGCTGAACATCCTCGGACGGACTCAGCGGCGCCGCCACGCCGCCCGGAGGTCGTCCGCCGCCGCCGGAAGGGGCGGCGTGACAGACTGGGCGGACCAACATGGCAGGCTCCCAGTCGAATTGATCGAGCAAGAGGGTGAACGCGCATGTCCGGGGAGAAGATGTTCAGCGTCTACGGGCGGATGACCGCGCTGCCCGGACGGCGGGACGAGCTGATGGCCCTGCTCCGCGACGGGTTCCGCGCCGGAGGCGAGGACTGCGGCCTGCTGGCGTACAGCATCAACGCGGTCGTCGACGACCCGGACACGCTCTGGCTGACCCAGCTGTGGACCGACAAGGCCGCACACGACGCGATGACGCGCTCCGAGGCGGTGGCGGCGGTGTCCCGCCGGGTTCCTCCGCTTCTGGCGCGCCAGCCGGAGGGCCTGTACGGCCATGCCGTGCACGTCGGTGGCCAGGACTCCGGGTCCTGATCCCCGCGGCCGCGGCCGAGGGACCGGGCGTGTAGGTTGGCCGCCACCGAACCGAGAGGTGCACCATGTCGGCCGCCCGCCCCCGCGTCCTGTTCGTGACGGACCTCGCCTACCAGGCCCGGGGCCGACGCTACTGCGACGAGGACATCTTCCTGACCTCGCGCCTGCGGAGCGACTTCGACCTCGCCCTGTGCCACCCGCTGGACGCGGCCGCGCTGTTGGACGTGTTCTCCGCGGTGGTCGTCCGCAACAGCGGCCCGGTGCTGCACTACCAGGCCGAGTACGAGGCGTTCCGGGAGCGCGCCGCCGCGCGCGGGACACGCGTCTACAACCCGCTCACGGGGCGGGGGGACATGGCCGGCAAGCAGTACCTGCTCGACCTGACCGCCGCCGGGTACCCGGTCATCCCCACCGTCGACCGACCGGAGGATCTGGGCGCTCTGCCCGACGTCGCGCAGTACGTGGTCAAGCCGAAGGTCGGCGCCGACTCCATCGGGCTGCGGCTTCTCCCGCCCGAGCGGCTCGGCGAGCTACGCTTCGGCGACATCCTGGTCCAGCCGCGGATCGACTTCCGCTACGAGGTGTCGTTCTACTTCGTCGACGACACCTGCCAGTACGCCCTCTACGCTCCCGACCCCGAGCGGCGCTGGGCGCTGGAGCCCTACGAGCCGACCGACGCGGACCTCGCCTTCGCCCGCCGCTTCGTCGACTGGAACACCCTCGACCACGGGATCCAGCGCGTGGACGCCTGCCGCGACCAGCACGGCGAACTCCTTCTGGTCGAGCTGGAGGACCTCAACCCCTACCTGTCCCTCGACCTCCTCCCGGACCGGACCCGCGACGCCTTCGTCACCGCCACGACGGCCTCCCTCCACCGCTTCCTCGAGACGCCGGCCGAGGGCCGGTAGCAGCAGCGCGCACGCTCAGTGCGTGGGCGGGGTCCAGTCCGCGGGCAGGCCGGACTGGGAGAGGACGTCGTTGAGCGCGTAGTAGTCCTGGTCGGACCTGATCCGCTGGCGGCTGTCGACCTCGAGGAGCGTGGCCATCGGCACGGCGAAGGGCTTGGGTGCGCCCTTGAGGTGGCCGGAGTAGACGGCCTCTACGGTGATGCGGTCGTGGTCGCGGTAGGCAGCGCGGACGACGACGTGGACGTCGTCGATGAGGTCGTCGGAGTGGGCCTTCCAGCCGGAGATGGCTGCGCGGCCGTGAAAGGTCACGCCCACGCCCTGGTCGGTGTAGCTGCCGTCGTCGGTGAACACGGCACCGAGCGCCTGCGGAACGAGCCCGTTCCAGGCGGCGGCCCAGTCCGCGACGGCCCTCGGCAGGTGCAGCCCGGCGGACTGCGTGGGCCGTGCGGACTGCGTGGGCCGTGCGGACTGCGTGGGCCGTGCGGCGGCCGAGGCGGTGGTGCCGATCACGGCGCAGACAGCGGTGGCGCCGATCAGCGCGGTCATGACACGGGCCGGGTTGGACTTCATGGTGATGCCCCTTCAGGTGGCGATATGTCGATTGATGAACTACGGGGCGCGGCATGCTTTCCACGCACCCCGAGTCGCAACAGGACGAGTCTCGCCAGGGGCGGTGTCCACTCTCCACGCCTACCGAAAGCGGAGGCTGTTCACCCCTGTCCACGGCTGTCCGCCCGGTTCCGACCCGACCGGCCGAGAACCGAGTAGCGACCCCGGTGTGGACGGCCGCCTGGAGCGGGCGATCAGCCTGCAGGGGTTCTACCGTCTGACCCCTGAGTCCGACGAGGAGTTGGCGAAGGTCGTCGGCAGCGCACCCGCAGGATGAGGGGGCGGTCTTGAGCCGACGCCAGGGTGACCCGGCGCACGTTGACGCGCCGGGCCCGCGCGCGGTGCGATGCGGTGGACACCATGCCTCACGAGGAGGTCCGCATGACCAGTGCCGGCCGTGAATCCGTCTCCGTCCGGACGGAGATCGCCGCTGCGCCGGAGGCCGTCTGGGCCGCCGTCAGCGACGTGACGCGGATGGGCGAGTGGAGCCCGGAGTGCACCGGCGCTGCCTGGCGCGGCACCCCGGCCGGTCCGGTGCCGGGCGCGCGGTTCCAGGGACACAACCGCAAGGGCGGCATCCGCTGGAGCACCGTCTGCCGCGTCGTCGAGGCCGAGCCGGGGCGCGCCTTCGCCTGGGACGTCAGCTTCGGGCCGATTCCGGTCGCCCGCTGGGGGTTCCGCCTCACGCCGGGCGGCGCCGACGGGGGCCTGACCCTGGTGGAGCAGTTCTGGCAGGACCGCCGCGACCGGCTCAGCGCCTGGACCACGGAGACCGTCCTCCGCACGGGCGGCCGTGCGGAGTGGAACCGCCGGAACATGACGGCGACCCTCGCCGCGCTGAAGCGCTCACTGGAGACGACCACCCCGTCGGCCGGCGCACACGATCGCTGACGCAGGCGCCGTTGCCGGGAACCTGCAGGCGGGGGTCGATCAGCCGGCCCGCCGAGCTCCCGGACGGGCGGCTGACGTGGTGGCCGCGGACCGGCCTGGTGCCGCGCGTCTGTCGTCAGGCCGCCGCCGATCGGCGTAGCGTGGCCGCGTGGATCTGCGCATTTTCACCGAGCCTCAGCAGGGTGCGAGCTATGGAACGCTGCTGCGCGTCGCCCAAGCCGCCGAGGACCTCGGCTACGACGGGTTCTTCCGCTCCGACCACTACCTGAAGATGGGCGGCGTGAGCGGCCTGCCCGGGCCCACCGACGCGTGGATCACGCTCGCCGGCCTGGCGCGTGAGACCTCCCGGATCCGGCTGGGGACGCTCATGACCGCCGCGACGTTCCGGCTGCCCGGAGTCCTGGCCATCCAGGTCGCACAGGTCGACCAGATGAGCGGTGGCCGGATCGAACTCGGTCTCGGCGCGGGCTGGTACGAGGCCGAACACACGGCCTACGGGATCCCCTTCCCCTCCGCCAGGATCGGCAGGCTGGAGGAGCAGCTGGCGATCGTGACCGGCCTGTGGAGCACCGGACCGGACGAGACCTTCGACTTCGAGGGCCGCTACTACCGGCTCAAGGACTCCCCCGCGCTGCCGAAGCCCGCGCAGGAGCGGATCCCCGTCATCGTCGGGGGCATGGGCGCCCGGCGCACGCCCGAGATCGCCGCGCGTTTCGCCGACGAGTTCAACCTGCCCTTCGCCTCGGTCGCCGAAACCGCCGCCCAGATCACACGCGTCCGCGAGGCCGCTCAGGCCCACGGACGAGCAGCCGACTCCCTCATCTACGGCAACGCCCTGGTCGCCTGCGTGGGCCGCAACGACGCCGACGTGAGCCGCCGCGCGAGGGCCATCGGACGGGAGGTGGCGGAGCTCAAGGAGAACGGTCTGGCCGGGACTCCCGCCGAGGTCGTCGAGAAGATCGGCCGCTATGCGGAGACCGGCAGCACGAGGATCTATCTGCAGATCCTGGACCTCGACGATCTGGAGCACCTGGCGCTCGTCGCCGACCAGGTGATGCCCCAGCTGGGTTGACCGGGCCCGACGCAGGCGAGAGCGCCGCCGACACCCGCGGGGACCGCAGTGTCAGGGGCGTCTGCCGGCGGTAGGTCCACATCTCGGCCATCCGACCGTCGAGGATCCGGATCAGCCAGACGAGATGGCTGTCGACCGTCCCCGGGCGACTCTCGTGGCCCACGCCGCCGACCACGGACAGCAGGTCGTCGCTGCCGAGGAGACGGTCCGCCTGTGGGACCTCGCCTCCCGCACCTCGACCGCCGTCCTCACCGGTACCGGCGACCTCGTCGACTCGGTTGCGTTCGGCCCGGACGGCACGACCCTCGCCAGCGGCGGCAACGACTCCACGGTCCGCCTGTGGCACCGCAGCTGAACGGGTGCGTCCGCATGGGGCCGGTCCGGTCGGCGGGGGATCAGGTCCGGAGCGGTTCCGGGGCCGGGGCGGTCTCCCACTCGGAGAGGAGCACGGCGGCGGATGCGGCCTCCGGCGCCTCGGCGCTGCGGTAGAGGGAGACCGCCTCGCGCAGGTCGTGCAGTGCCTCGGCACGCTGCCCGAGCATCGCGGCGGCGCGGGCCGACCCCTCCAGTGCGCGGGCTGACTCCACCGAGCTGCCCGTCAGACGGGCCAGGCCCAGAGCCTCCTGGTAGTGGGCCCGGGCCGCCTCGGGGCCGGTGGTGTCGAGTGCCAGGGCTCCCATCAGGGTCAGCTGCGTGATCTCGCCCGGTCGGCTGCCGATCTCCCGGAGGAGGGGCAGGGCCTGGGTGTAGAGGGCCTCGGCGGTCGCGAGGTCGCCGGCGAGATGGTGCGCGTGTCCGCTCTCGCGCAGGGTCGCCGCCACGCCGTGACGGTTGCCGGTGGCCTCGTGGATGACCCTGGCCCGGTCGTAGAGGTCGGTCGCGGACGCGTAGTCGCCCGCCTCCTGGCGGGTGCGGCCGAGGTTCCACAGGGAGTTGGCCTCGCCCTGGCGGTTGCCGATCTGCTGGAAGATGGTCAGGGCCTGCTCGTACAGCACCGCCGCTTCCTCGTGGCGTCCCGTCTCGTGGTGGACGTGGCCGAGGTCGTGGAGGGAGCTGGCCTCTCCGATGCGGCTGCCGATCTCACGCAGGATCAGCAAGGAGCGGCCGAGCAGGTCGACGGCGGCGACGGGGTCGCCGTTGGAGTAGCGGGCGCGGCCCAGGTCGCGCAGGGCCGTCGCCACGCCCGACTGGTCGCCGAGCTCCTGGCAGATCCGCAGGGCGCGTTCGTGCAGCTCGCCGGCGGCCGCGTACTCGCCGGTCAGCATGCGGACGCGGCCGAGGTCGTTGAGGGTGCCCGCCTCGCCGCGGCCGTCGCCGAGCCGGTGGAACCGGTCGAGCGCGTCCTCGATCCGGGCCGACGCCGCCGGGTAGTTGCCGAGGACGTACTCGGTCCGCCCCAGGTCCCACAGGACCTCCGCCTCGCCGTGCCGGTCCTCCAGCTCCCGGAAGGCGGCCAGTGACCGCTCACCCGCCTCGACGGAGCCCGGGTACTCGCCCATGGCATGCCTGATCCGACTCAGCTCGCACAGGGCGGCGGCCTCCGCGGAACGGTTCCCGCAGTCCCGCGCGGCGGCGGCCGCCGCCTCGTGCAGCGGGGCGGCGAGCGCCCACGACCCGTCCAGGTACAGGTAGGCGGACAGGGCGGCGGTGAGCACCGCGGCGCGCCGGCCGGAGGCGCCCGCGACGGCCGCGAGAAGGTTGCTGCGCTCGGCGCGCATCCACTCCAGGGCGCCGTTCCGGTCCAGGGGCCGTCCGGCGGCGCTCGGGGGCTTGCCGGCGGAGCGGCGGCTCGGGCGGGCGTAGTGGGCCAGTGCGCCGTCGGCCTCGCGGGCCGTGAACGTGTAGTAGTCGAGCAGCCGCTCCCGTGCGGCGTCGTTCTCGGGCGTCAGCGCCGGCTCGTCGAGCAGGCCGCGGGCGTACAGGTGGACCAGGTCGTGGAAGTGGTAGCGGCCGACGGCATGTTGGGCCAGGAGGTTGTGGTCGAGCAGCGATTCGAGCAGGCGCGCCGCGGTGCGCTCGTCGGTCCCGAGCAGGTTGGCCGCCGCCAGTGGGTCGAAGTCGTCCCCGGGGACCAGCCCCAGCAGCCGCAGGAGGCGTCGTTCGGTCTGCGGCAGGGCCTCGTAGGAGCTGTCGAAGACGGCCGTGAGGCCCCGGTCCTCGTCCTCCAGGCGCTCCAGTCGGCGGCGCTCGTCCCGCAGTTCGGCGACCAGGTCCTCGGCGCGCAGCACCGGTCGGTGGCGCAGTCGCGCCCCGGTGATCCGCACCGCCAGGGGCAGCCGTCCGCACAGGCCGGCCAGTTCACGCACCGCCGGGTCCTCGGCCTCCAGCCGCCCGGATCCTGCCGCCTCGTGCAGCAGTTCGCACGCCTCGGCCTCGGAGAGCGTGTCGAGCGGCAGGCTGTGCGCGTCGTCGAGACCGGACAGGCGCTTGCGGCTGGTCACCAGGACCAGGCAGTCGGGCTCACCGGGCAGGAGCGGGCGAACCTGCGCGCTGCCTGCCGCGTTGTCCAGCAACACCAGGGACCTCGTGCCGGCGAGGCGGTCCCGGTAGAGGGAGGCGCGTGCGCCCAGGTCTGCCGGGATCTGCTGCGGCGCAGTCCCGAGGGAGCGCAGCAGGTGGCCGAGCGCGTCCAGCGGGGACAGGGGTTCGGTGCCCGGGGTGTGGCCGCGCAGGTCGAGGAAGAGCTGGCCGTCGGGAAAACGGTCCTTCAACCTGTGGGCGACGTGGACGGCGAGGGCGGACTTCCCGACTCCGCCCATGCCGTTGATCGCCGAGATCACCACGGCCCGGGAGCGGCCCGCGCCACGGGAGCGGCGGGCCAGGGCGACCAGCCGGTCGACCTCGGCGACGCGCCCGGTGAACATGCGTGTGTCGCCCGGCAGTTGGAAGACAGCGCCACCGGAGCCGGACCGATGCGGCGCGGGTGTGCGGGCGTCCGGCGCGCGGCCCGCGGCAGCTGCGGGGACCTGGGCGCGGGCGGCATCGACGAGATGCTCACGCGCGGCGTCGTCGAGACCGAGGGCCTGCGCCAACCGGGACACGGAGGACAGCCGGGGGCGGCGGCGACCCGCCTCCAGGACGCTGATCGCGTGGGTCGAGACACCCGACTGGGCGGCCAGCTCCTCCTGCGTCCAGCCGCGCTTGAGCCTGGCCTCACGCAGCGCCGATCCGAACCTCATCGCTGTCCCCGTCCCCCGTGGCCGACGCCCTGCGCTGAGGCTGAGCAAGGTCGTTCGTATGGTATCCCTGGGGACCGGCTGTGCGTCAAAGATCACTGAGCGTCATCGGCCTCCGGGTGCGGGAGTCGGAATGGGTGGGAATCGGAACGGGTGGCCGGCTCGGCCGCAGGCAGTCTGCGTGCTCCGCCGCACGGCCCGCGGCGTCAGGATGCGTGGATCTCAGGCCAGAGGCGGGGGTACCCCGGCCCGAGGCTGGGGGAAGGCAACGCCCCCGGCCTGATCCGCAAGAAAGGCCTCAGTTGGACGTCCCGCCGGCGGCGGCCAGCACCGCGGCGGCGTTGCGCACGGTGACAGCGTTCTGCCGCTGGAGCGTCCGCAGCTGCCCGGCGTGCCGCTGGATCGCCTGACGCTGCATCGCCGCCTCGACCGAGGACCACACGGCCACCAGGTCGACGCTGTCCTTGCACGCGACGTCGGCCCGGGCCACCGCGATCTCCTTGCCGCTCGGGCCCGGGTCCGGGCTGGAGGGGGCGGGGAGCAGGTGCGGATCCTCGGATGGCCCGGTGGGGGTCGCGTAGTCATAACCGTGGCGTGCCATGCAGGCGGACCACTCCCGGAACACCCGCTGGACCTGCGGGCTGGACTGGGACTGTGTGTACGAGTCGTCGATCTGCTCGGCCAGCACCGGCTCGGAGGTGCTGCCGCCGCCCGCCGCGAGGGCGCGGTCGGCCTCCCCCGCGCACCCGCCCTGCGGTACCGGCAGACCGTGCACCTCGCGCGGCCCCTTGCCGCTGAGCACGTCGAGCTCGACGGGACTGAAGCTCTGGTCGGCGTCCAGGTGCGGGTTCTGACGCCTGCCCTGGTCCTTCATCCAGTGGTAGCCGTCGGCGGCCTGCCCGAGGTCGACCGGGCCGTAGCGAAAGGCGTTCGGCGGCGTGGTGGCGCGGAACACCGTCGGCAGGTCGCCGCTCAGCCCGAACCTGCGCAGGCAGGAATCGGTCAGGCTGTTGCGCGCGTTCTGCACCAATGCCTGTTGCTGCGACGTGAGTTCGTAGGCGTCGACGGGCAGCGTGAAGTCCTGTGCCAGGGCCGGCGCCGCGGTCACCGGCACGGCCTGCGGCACCGGCACGCCCGCGTAGGGGCCGGTGCCGTCGGGTGGCGGCGCAGCGGGGTGGCCCGCGCAGGAGGTGAGGACGGCGACGGCGAGCAGCACGGCCGCCGCTTGGACGAGTTTCGGCACCACTCTGGTTCTTCTTCCGGGACGGGCGGGCCCGGGGGCCGACGACCGGCCCCCGGGTGGGTCGGTCAGTTCCAGGCGGGCCACCAGCCGATGGAGCCGGCGAAGCCGTGGTTGCCGAAGTTGGAGGAGGAGTGGGCGTAGGCGAGGCTCACCACGCTGCCCTGGCCCCAGGGCTTGGTGTAGAGGGACGCCAGGTAGCCGGGCTTGTCGTTCTCGGCGCTGCCGGCGCTGCCCCACAGCGCGTGCCCGTCGTTGGGCCAGGTCAGGCCGGTGGTGTCGTGCCAGGTGCCGAAGACCTCGGCGCACTCCCCGGCGTAGCCGTTGGCCTCCCAGACGCGCAGGCCCTGCACGTCGCTGCCGCAGCCGTCGGGGATGAACTGGGCGCTGGCCGATCCGCTGGCGGCGCCGGCCGGGGCGGCGGTGATGACGGCGCCGCCGAGAAGCGCGGTGGCGGTCAGGGCGAGGGCTGCGATC
Source organism: Streptacidiphilus melanogenes (assembly GCF_000787835.1). GTDB lineage: Bacteria > Actinomycetota > Actinomycetes > Streptomycetales > Streptomycetaceae > Streptacidiphilus > Streptacidiphilus melanogenes. Next base: position 14,178 of record NZ_BBPP01000021.1, on the reverse strand, counting down.
TTGGTACGCGTAGCCGACATGATGCGGTGATCCTTTGCTCGTGCTGTCACATGGATGGACGGACGGTCGGAACCGCTTGTCTCCGGGCGCGTCGATGCATGCATCTGCGCCTGGGCGCCGGTCGTCCGGCAGAAGGATTCTTGGCCGGACCCGCGGTCTTCTCCATGGCGTTCGGATGGCGTTTGCCGCGTGCGCTGCCGACAGCCGACCGCCAACCGCCGATCGGGCACCGCGCTCGACGGCCCCGTTCGAAAACCCGCAGCCCACGTAGGGTCAGGGCGCGTGAGAGCGGCGCCGGGGCGTGAGCCGGGGCGATCCCGCGCCGACGCGGCAAGGACCAGGCAAACGCCAGGCGAACGCCATGGAGCCGAGCGCGGCCCGCGCCCAGGATGGTCGCGTCCGGCAGGGAGTCCGGATCCGCCGGCCGTGACCGGGGCGGGGGCCACGGGGGTGTCGCCCGCCCCGGTCACGGCGACGTCCACCCCGGAGGCCCCGAACGAGCTGCCCTGCCCGCCAACGCGTCCAGGTAGCGGGCGATGGCACCTCAGCCGGCCGCCCACGGCCACGGCTTCATGGTCGAGCATGGCGTTCCCCGGCGTTGGCCTGGCACTCCCTGCCCTCGACCGGGGGCTCCTGACCGATCGCCCACCGGGGGCGGGGCACGCGCTACCGGACGAAGGTGATCGGGTACCGCGAGGGTCCGCCGTCCAGCAGGCGGTCGTCGCAGTCCTTCAGGAAGCGGTCGAAGAACGAGGTCACCAGGGCCCGGTCCGCCGCCACCGCGCGGTGCGACTCGACCGTCCCGACCGCAGCGGCCAGCGTGGCCGCCGGGACCCGGCCGGCCAGCTGCGGCAGCAGGGCCTCGGCGTCGGTGAACGAGGCGTGCTCGGAGTCGTCCAGGGTGACGTCGGCCTTCCAGCTGTGCTGGTGCTGCCAGAACGACGCCCACGACGGCTCGATGTGCACATCGCTCGCGTCCTGGCCACTGCTGCCCATCAGCAGGAACGGCCGGTTCAGCCCGTGCAGCGCGACCTCGCTCAGGTTGGTGCCGTCGGGCTTGACGGTGTACTCCAGAGTGCCGTCCATGTTGACGCCGGCCTTGATCCGCGGATCGGCGTACATCGCGTTCGCCGCGGTGAACCCGCCCGCGGAGTGCCCGAACATGCCGATCCGGTCCAGGTCCATGCCCTCGGTCAGCCGGTGCGGCAGGGACCCCAACCGGTCCAGCACCAACTCGGTGTCGGCCTGCCGCGCGTCCATCAGCTTCGTGAAGAAGGCCAGTGTCGTGCCGTTCCGGAACGCCTGGTCCCAGGCCGCCAGCACCGTGGCGTTGCCGACCACGTGACCGTCAGGGAACTGCGTCGCCGGGGCCTCCCCGGTGTGGTCGATGGTGACCACCACGTAGCCGTGCGAGGCGAGTTCCTCGACCAGCGACACGTTCCAGTCCCGCGCGTCCCCCGCGCCGGGCGAGTACAGGACGACCGGGAAACGGCCCGGCGCCGTCGCGGCGTCCTTCACCGAGTGCGTCCTGGTCGCGGCCCAGTCCACCAGCCCGGCGGGCAACTGCGCGTTCTCCTCGACCGATCGCCCGACCGCCGCCGCCACCGACGGCGGAAACTGGTGCGTCGACGGCTGCCCGCCCGTGTGCACCGCCGGGTAGAAGACGCTGATCATCAGCTCCCGGTAGGGCCGGCTGGGCACCCACGGGTCGGCGCGGTCGTGGTCGACGAGCCGGAAGGTCGACTCTCCGGTGGCGTACTGCCCCCGCGGCGCAGGGAGCGTGAGCGTCACTCCCTTCGGCGGGTTCGCTGACGCGGTCGGCGCGGGTGCGGCATGCGGGGCGGCCACGGCCCAGACCGGGACCGTGGTCGAGACGACGAGACCGGACGCGATGACCCAGGCCACCGAGGCGGCGACGAGACGAGAACTGCGCATGGGAGGTTCCTTCGAAGGCGGCGCTGTGGTGTGCGGACGCATTCGATCTTCGCAACGCGCCTCCCGGCGGGCCATCGTGCCACCACGCGTGTCGCTCCTCGGGAGAGCCGTACCGCCGATGGGCGGCGGCCCCCGCACCGGGGCGGTATTCGCGTGCGATCTTCCCGCGGCGGTGGCTACCGTCCTGGGCATGGATGTGACGTTCACCAAGCTGTCCGGGCGCCGCTACCGGATGGCGGTCGTCCGGGAACACGGTCCGGAACTGGCACCGCGTCAGGGGCCGGGCTACGACGACTACCTGCCGCATGACGCCGTGCACTTCCTGGTCGAAGCCGAGGCGGGCTTGTCCCGCGGCGCCTTCGGCCGCATCGCGGCCGGACGGAACAACATCTTCTGGGCAGCCGACCCGGTCGCCAGGAGGCGTCAGGCCCGCCGGGAGGCGAAGCGGCCGCCGAGCCAGGCCGAGCACGCCGACATGGCCCGGTCCGAGACGCTGGCCTCCCTGTGCGAGCCGTTGTGGAAGCAGCGGGCGGGGCAGCGGGCGGACCTTCCGATCTGGTTCGCCTCAAGGGCGTCGGCATCGGGCATCAGCGACCCGCCGCTCGTCGAGCGCATCCTGGCCCGCCTGGACGAGTTCGCCGCGTGCTGGCACGCACTGCCGGTGGGCGGCAGCGTCACCTTGGCGTGGCCGTCCGGGGACCCTGCCGGGCCGCCCCACCGCTGAGGGGCCGCGACCGCCGCGATCGCGACCGTCATCAGCGCGACGTGTTGACGCCGACGTTCATCCGACTTCTGTACCAGCTCGTTCACGGAGTTCGCTGAGCCGTCGGAGGTCGGATGCCGCCTGGGGGCCGCTCTCCCACTTGGCCGCGCCCTGGAGCGCTCGGATCTCGTCGGCGGCGCTGTTGATCTCGCGGGCCAGCCGGGCGGCCTGACGGTATGCGGTCAGGGCGTCTCGCGGGTGCCCCGTCGCGGCGAGCAGATCGCCGGTGCTCGAGAGCGTCTCGGCCTCCCCTTGCGGGATGCCGACCGATCGGTGGAGGGCAAGGGCCTGCTGGAGCAGTCGCTCGGCCTCGCGGTACTCGCCCCTGGCGGTGCACAGACGGCCCAGCTCGTTCAGGGCGCCGGCTTCCCCGAGCCGGTAGCCGAGCTCGCGGCTCAGGGCCAGCGCTCGCTCCTGCGAGTCGACCGCCGCGCTGAGCTTGAGAGCCCCACGCTGCACCCGCCCCAATACCCACAGGGCGGTGACCTCGCCCTGGCGGTCGCCCAGAGACCGGTGCAGACTCACCGCCCGCTGTGCCAACTCACCAGCGGGTTGATGCCGACCGGCGTCCTCGTGCACGCGGGCGATCTCCAGCAGGCTTACCGCGGTGGCCTGGCGGTGGCCGAGAAGCCGGAAGTTCACCACGGCTCGTTCCAGGAGGGCCAGAGCCTGGGCATGGACACCGGCCGTGCGCTTGAGCTGGCCCAGCTCCAGCAGGACAGCCGCTTCCCCGAAGCGATGTCCCAGCAGTTCGAGGATGTCGCCGGCCGCCGCGAGCAGACCGACGGCCTCGGATCCGTCGCCCGCCAGTCGTCCGGCCCGGGACAGCTCGTAGAGGGTGAACGCCTCACCCAGCCGGTTCCCCATGCCCCGGTAGATCTCGAGGGCATGGGAGAGGTCCTTCCCGGCCGTCTCCCAGTCTCCCGTGGCCATGGTGAACCGGCCGCGCTCCTGGAGGGCGTTCGCCTCGCCCAAGTCGTCGCCCAGCTCCGAGTAGAACGTCAAGGCCCGTTCGACGGCCTCGGTGGCCCCCGGGAGATCACCCATCATGAACAGGGCCCGCCCCAAGTCGTGCAGGGAGTTGGCCTCGGCCAGCCGGTCGTGCAGTTCTCGTGCCTGCGTTACCGCCTGGGTGTGCAGGGCGACTGCGTCCGGCCACGGACCGTCCTGCCGGAGGAAGGCCGCGACGGAGCCGGACAGCGCGACGAGCCGGGACGGCTCGTCCGTCGCCAGGGCTGCGGCGGTCGCCAGGAGGTTCGGGCGTTCGGCGCGCAGCACGGCCAGGGCTTCCGCCTCGTCCTGGATCTCCGGGCCTGCCGTCACGCTCGGTGCCTGAGGCGTTTCGCCAGGGCGGTCGTGACGTCGTATGAAGCGGTCCGCCGCCTGGGTGACGCGCTGATAGTAGTCGAGGAGCCGAGCGAGAGCGGCCTCCCTCTCGTCCCGGTCGGATCGCGCCAGGACGCTCCTGGCGTACAAGCGGGTCAGGTCGTGTAAGCGGTAGCGCCCGGGTGACTGCTCGCTGACCAGACTGGCGCGCACGAGGGAGTCGACGGACTGCTCCGCCAGATCGGTCGTGGTCGCAGCCAGGTTGGCGGCGGCGTACGTGTCGAAGTCCGGTCCGACCACGAGACCGAGCAGGCGAAAGAGTTGCCGCTCGGTCTCGGGAAGCCCCTTGAAGGACGACTCGAACACCGCTGTCAGATCGCGGTCGTCGTCCTTCAGGCGACCGAGTCTCCCCTGCTCGTCGCGGAGCTGTCCGGCGAGCACCTGCATGCTCAGTGCCGGGCGGTCGCGCAGACGGGCGGCGACGATCCTGATGGCCAGCGGAAGCTGCTCGCACAGGGTGATCAGTTCCTGGACCGCCGGGGCATCCGTGGGTGTCAACCCACGGCCTGACACGCTGCGCAGCAGGTCCACGGCCTCCCCGTCCGGCAGGCCGCCCAGGTCCAGCAGGCTCGCCTCGTCGAGGCCGGTGAGCCGTCGACGGCTGGTGATCAGGACCAGGCAGCCCCCCGTCCCGGGGAGAAGCGGACGGACCTGACCGGTGCTCGCCGCATTGTCCAGGACGACAAGTGCGCGCGTGTCGGCCAGACGTTCGCGGTAGAGGGCGGCGCACTCCTGGACGCCGTGCGGAATCGCCTGGGCGGGCACCTGCAGCCCGCGCAGCAACGAGCCGAGGGCGTCACGCGGGGTCAGCGGGTCCAGACCCGGGGTGTTGCCGTGCAGGTCGATGAAGAGCTGTCCGTCGGGGAAACCGTCACGCAGCCGGTGCGCGGCGTGGACGGCCAAGGCCGACTTGCCGACTCCGCCCATTCCGGCGATCGCCGCCACCGTCGGAGGGGCCGGGACCGGGCCCCTGGACAGGGGCTCCGCCAGACCCAGCAACCAGCCCACTTCCTTGTCTCGTCCGACGAAGAACCTCGTATCGGCGGGCAGTTGGCAGCGGGGCCCCGACAAGGGGGCCTCGCCCTGTCGGCTGTCGGGCTCGTTCTCCCGCGCCAGCCCGATCAGCTGCTGCCGATCGGCCTCGTCCAGGCCCAGGGCCCGCGCCAGTTGCAGCACGGACGACGGCCGTGGTCGGCGTCGGCCTCGTTCCAGCACGCTGATCGCGTGCGTGGAGACACCGGACCTGTCAGCGAGCTCCTCCTGAGTCCAGCCGAGCCTCACGCGATGGCCACGCAGCAGCGACCCGAACTCCACGGACGTCCCCTCCATCGTGCCCAGTGCGAACCGGATCTCCATGCCATCCGGCGCCGGGTCCCCTCGTTCGACCCTATGGCCTTGGCCTCCGCGCGCGCAGCGAAACGACAGGCGGACGCCCAGCCGACGCCACGGCCGGTCGACCGGCCGGGAACGAGGATGAGGCATCGAAGTAGTCGATCTTTCGGACAAGCGATGAGGCGATCACTCGCCACTGGCCTGTCCGTGCCCCGCATCCTCGCCTCGTCCCTGGCGGTCGTGGCCGCGGGGCCGGCGACCACCGCCGGCGCCCACCGCCCCGAAGGCGTTCCCGGCCCACGCCTGACCGTGTTTCATGAGGCGGGATCTCGAAGTCTCGCCGCACGACACTTCCAACACGTTCACAGCATCACCGTCAGCTTGCCGCTACCGACTGCTACTTTGGCCCGAACACAGGGGAGTCGGCATGTCGACAGGACTGGACGCGCAGGTCGTCGTCATCGGCGCGGGCCCGGCGGGTTCCGCGACCGCGGTGCATCTGGCACGCGCGGGCGTGGACGTCGTGCTGCTGGAGAAGGACGCGTTCCCTCGGGACAAGGTGTGCGGCGACGGACTCACCCCGCGCGGCGTCCACCAGTTGCTCCGTATGGGCGTCGACATCACGGCGCCCGGCTGGCGACGGAACCGCGGCGTGCACGTCCACTGCGACGGCCGCGAGATCGAGGTGGACTGGCCCGACACCGGGCGCTACCCCGACTTCGGACTCACCCGCAGCCGGCACGACTTCGACGAGCTCCTCGCCCGCCACGCGGAGACCACCGGCGCACGGCTGCGGACCCGCACGAAGGCGACCGCCCCGCTGACGGACGCCGCAGGACGCGTCGTCGGTGTCAGCGCCACCTCCGCCGACGGTGAACCGGTCGAATACCGTGCCGCGATCGTGGTCGCCTCGGACGGCGTCTCGGCCCGCTCCGCCCTCGCCACCGGGTGGCCGCGCGACACCAGGACCCCGATCGCCACCGCCGCGCGCCGCTACTACCGCACCGACGCCTTCCACGACGACGACCGCCTGCACCTGTGGGCGGACGTGAGCCGCGCAGGCGACGACGCCGCCCTGCCGGGCTACGGCTGGCTCTTCCCGCTCGCCGACGGGCGGATCAACCTCGGCCTCGGCGGAGTCCCCCACCACCGCCACGGCGCCACCGACCTGCGCGCCACCTTCCAGCAGTGGGTCACCCGGCTTCCCCGGCAATGGAAGCTCGAGGAGTCCGCCGCGGAGTCCCCGCTGCGCAGCGCCGCGTTGCCGATGGGTCTCAACCGGCGGCCGCAGTACCGTGACGGCCTGCTCGTGGTCGGGGACAGCGCGGGCATGGTCAGCCCGTGGAGCGGAGAGGGCATCGCACAGGCCATGGAGGCGGGCGAGATCGCCGCAGGGGCGGTCACCCTGGCTCTGACCCGGCCTCCCGGCGCCCGCAGGGAGCAGGCCCTCCGGCACTACCCCACCGAGGTCGACCGCCGCTGGCGCACCCACTACCGACTCGGCAACCTCGTCGCCGAACAGGTCTTCGCCCGCTACGGCTACCGCCCACTGCTCAACCCGGCCGTCATGGGCAGCAAGATGACGACCCGCCTGCTGGCCAGGCTCTTCGCCCACCTGCGATCCTGACAGTCGGCTGAGCCGCCGGGCGGCGGAGCGCAGCTCGGTCTCCCAGGCCCGGAAGGCCTCCGGCAACTCATCCGCAATGCAACGACTGGCCGAGTGACGCGAGGGCTGCGACGATGCGGCAGTGAACGCAGATCTCCCGGACGGGTGGACGATCGAGCGGGTCCGTTCGGCGTCGGGCGATGCCGAAGCGGTTCCGCTCTCACTCGAACGACTCGTCGTCGTCGAGCAGCACGGACATGTCGACTACGAGGTCCTCCAGCCCGACCTCATCCTGTCCTTTCACGACCTGTGCCTCGCCCGAGCCGATGACGAGTGGTACATGGGGCAACTCGACACCGACGGCTCACTCATCTGCTGGGCCTCCTACGGGTCCGACCTCGTCGAGGCCATCCGCGGGCTGTGAGCTCCGGCCGCAGCCGGAGATCCGGGCCTCCCTGCTGGTCCAGTACGCCGTCGACTCCGAGGTCTGCCGAGCCTCGACGTGAGCTGAACCGGGCCGGGCCCGGGACCCGGTCCGGTTCACGTCGTCCTCGCGTCAGGTGAGGCTGTCGTCGATGAAGGCGAAGAGCTCTTCGTCAGAGGCTGCGTCGAGGTGGTCGACGTCGAGGAGGTCGTCGGGGGTGTCGGAGGTGGTCGCAGAGCCCGGCTGCGGGGGCTCGGACCAGCGGGCGGCCAGAGCCTGCAGGCGCATCTGGATACGAGCGCGGGTGACGCCGTCGGCGGTGCTCGCGGCCAGCGCGGCCTCGAGGCGGTCGAGTTCGTCGGTCACCGAGGCGGCCGAGTTCGCGCCGTCGGCGAACAGCTGGTCCCGCAGGTGGGCCGCGAGCACCGCGGGCGTCGGCTGGTCGAAGACCAGCGAGGGGGGCAGGGACAGACCGGTCGCCTCGGCCAGGCCGTTGCGCAGCAGGACCGCCATCAGGGAGTCGACGCCGAGATCCTTGAACGCCTGGGCCGGCGGGATGTCCTCGGGTCCCGGGTAGCCCAGCACGATCGCCGCCCTGCTGCGGACCAGGGCAAGCAGCGCGTTGTCGCGCTCGACCGGGGAGAGCCTCGCCAGCCGGACCGGCAGCGGCTCCTCGGAGTCGACGCCCTCGGCTCCCTCCTCGGCGGTCGTCGTCGGTGTCGCCGTCGGCCGTTCCGTGCGTTGGCGCTGGAACCAGGCGGACATCGCGGGCAGGGCCGCGCTGAGCGGCTGGTCGCCGTCGAGGCCGAGGGTCACGGTCAGCGCGTCCAGGTCCTCGCGCTCGACGGCCAACCAGAACTGCTCGTCCACGGCGGCCGCACGCGCGGTCTCCGAGGCGTCCTCGGCGGGATCCGGCCAGTAGCGGCGCTGCTGGAAGGGGTAGGTGGGCAGGTCGATCCGGCGGGCGCCGGTGCCGGCGAAGAACGCGGGCCAGTCCAGCGCGACGCCGCGGGTGTGCAGCTGCGCCAGCGCGGTGGTGAACGTCTCCGCCTCCGCGCGGTCGCGGCGCAGCACGGTGGCGAAGGAAGCGTCCGCGACGCAGTCCTGACCGAGTGTGGCGAGGGTTCCGTCCGGGCCCAGCTCCAGGAAGGTGCGGACGCCCTCGCGCTCCAGGGCCCGCATCGCGTCGGCGAATCGGACGGCCTCGCGGACATGCCGAACCCAGTACTCGGCCGTGGTGAGGTCGGCGCCCTGGTCGAGGCTGGAGACGATCGGGATCTGCGGCTCGTGGAACTCCAACGACTCCGCGACGGCCCGGAACTCCGCCAGCATCGGCTCCATCAACGGCGAGTGGAACGCGTGACTGACCATCAGCCGCTTGGTCCGGCAACCGTCGGCGGCCAGCTTCTCGGCCACCTCCAGGACCGCGTCCTCGGCGCCGGAGATCACCATCGACATCAGGCCGTTGACGGCGGCGATGCCCACCTCGTCCTGGCGAGCGGCAAGCAACGGCAGGACCTCGTCCTGGGTCGCCTCGACGGCCACCATGGCACCACCGGCCGGCAGTGCCTGCATCAGACGACCGCGCGCCGCCACCAACGTCGCCGCGTCCGCCAGTGAGAGCACCCCGGCGACGTGCGCGGCGGCCAGCTCGCCGACGGAGTGCCCGGCCAGGAAGTCCGGTCGCAGGCCCAGGGACTCGGCGAGCCGGAACAGCGCCACCTCGACGGCGAAGAGCGCGGGCTGGGTGTAGCCGGTCTCGTCGAGCTGCTCACCGGTGAGGACGACGTCCTTCAGCGGGCGGTCCAGGTGCCGGTCCAGCTCCGCGCAGACCGCGTCGAAGGCCTCGGCGAACGCCGGGTGGGTCTCGTACAGCCCGGCACCCATGCCGGCGCGTTGGCTGCCCTGCCCGGTGAAGAGGAAGGCGAGCTTGCCCTCGACGACGGTCCCCCGCACCAACTGGGCGGCGGGCTCGCCCGAGGCCAACGCGTCGAGGCCGCGCGCGAGTTCGTCCCGGTCGGCCGCCAGCACCACCGCGCGGTGCTCCAACCCCGCCCGAGTCGTCGCCAGCGAGTGCGCGAGGTCGAGGAGTTCGACCTCGTCGGAGAAGGAGCGCAGACGCTCGGCCTGGGCCCGCAGCGCGGCGTCGTTCTTCGCCGACAGCACGACGGGCAGCACCGACGGCGCACCCGTCACCTCGACGACCGTCTCTTCCCCGGTCTCCGGAGCCTGCTCCAGGACCGCGTGGGCGTTGGTGCCGCTGATGCCGAAGGACGAGATCGCCGCCCGGCGCGGACGCCCGGTCTCCGGCCACGGCTGGTTCTCCGTCAGCAGCCGCACCGCACCGGCCGACCAGTCGACGTGCGGCGTGGGCTCGTCCACGTGCAGGGTGCGCGGCAGTACGCCGTGCCGGAGCGCCATCACCATCTTGATCACACCCGCGACGCCGGCCGCCGCCTGGGTGTGCCCGATGTTGGACTTCACCGACCCCAGCCACACCGGCCGGTCCTCGGACCGACGTCGGCCGTAGGTGGCCAGCAGGGCCTGGGCCTCGATAGGGTCGCCCAGGGTCGTGCCGGTCCCGTGCCCCTCGACCGCGTCGATCTGGTCGGCGGTCAGCCGCGCGTTGGCCAGCGCCTGCTTGATCACCCGCTGTTGGGACGGACCGTTCGGGGCGGTCAGGCCGTTGCTGGCGCCGTCCTGGTTGACGGCGCTTCCGGACACCACGGCGAGCACCGGGTGCCCGTTGCGTCGGGCGTCGGAGAGCCGCTCGACCAGCAGCAGGCCCACGCCCTCGGCCATGTTCGTGCCGTCGGCCGCACCCGCGAAGGACTTGCAGCGGCCGTCGGCGGCCAGGCCGCGCTGGCGGCTGAACTCGATGATGGTGCCCGGGTTCGGCATCACCGTGACGCCACCGGCCAGCGCGAGCGCGCACTCCCCCGTGCGCAGCGCCTGGACGGCGAGGTGCAGGGAGACCAGCGAGGCCGAGCAGGCGGTGTCCACCGTCACCGCCGGCCCCTCCAGGCCGTAGGTGTAGGAGAGCCGGCCGGACATCACGCTCGCGGTGTTGCCGGTGCCGAGGTGGCCCTCGAAGCTCTCCGCCGAACGCATCAGCACCGGCACGTAGTCCTGCCCGTTGGTGCCGACGAAGACGCCGGTCCGGCTGCCGCGCAGGGTCGCCGGGTCGACGCCCGCCCGCTCGAACAGCTCCCAGGAGGTCTCCAGCAGCAGGCGCTGCTGCGGGTCCATGGAGAGCGCCTCGCGCGGCGCGATGCCGAAGAGCCCGGCGTCGAACCGGTCCGCGCCCGCCAGGAACCCGCCCTCACGGGTGTAGGAGGCGCCCTGGGCGTCCGGGTCCGGGTCGTACAGCCCCTCGACGTCCCAGCCGCGGTCGGTCGGGAAGCCGGAGATCGCGTCGCCGCCTGCGGCCACCAGTTGCCACAGCTCCTCAGGGCTCCGCACCCCGCCGGGGAAGCGGCAGCTCATCGCGACGACCGCGATCGGCTCGTGCGCCTTCTCGTCGAGGTCGCGCAACTGCGTGTGGGCCTCGTCGAGGTCCTTCAGCACGCGCTTGAGATATTCACGGAGCTTGTCTTCATTGGCCATCGGAGCGGTGCCCATTCGGATCGTCGGGGTGAAGGCTGGCGGGGTCGCGGGTTGCGGGGGGAGGGTGTGCGGTGCTGCGCTCAGCCCTTGCCGAACCTCTTGTCGATGTAGTCGAAGATCTCGTCGTCGGTCGCGTCGTCGATGCCGCCCGCGTCCACGCTCCCGTCGGCGCCGCCGACGGCGTTCCAGCTCGCCAGCAGGGTCTGCAGACGCGCCGCGATCTGCGCGTGGGCGGCGTCGTCGGGGGCGACGGCCGCGCGGTCGTCCGGGCTGAGCGAGGCGAGGACCGCCTCCAACTGGTCGAGTTCGTCGGTCAGGCGGGAGGCCGCCGGACGGCTGTCGGGGGCGACCTCGGCCAGCAGGTACTCCGCCAGCAGCGCCGGGGTCGGGTGGTCGAAGACCAGGGTCGCGGGCAGCCGCAGCCCGGTGGCCTCGTTCAGCCGGTTACGGAGTTCGACGGCGGTCAGCGAGTCGAAGCCCAGCTCCCGGAAGGCCTGCCCCGCGCCGACCAGGTCCACGGAGGTGTAGCCGAGCACGGCGACCACGTGGTCGCGGACCAGGTCGAGCACCTGCCGCTGCTGCTCGGCCGCCGACCGGCCGGACAGCTTGCGCGCCAGGCCGTCCGCCTCGGGCTGCTCGCCGGTGCGCGTTCCCTGCACGACCCGCCGGGCCGACGTCCGCACCAGGCCCCGGAAGGCCGCGGGCAGCGCGTCGGGGACGGCAGCCAGCGCCCGCAGCGCCTTCAGGTCCAGGTGCATCGGCACCAGCACCGGCTCGTCGGTCACCGTGAGCGCGGCGTCGAAGAGGGCCAGGCCCTGCTCGGCGGTCATCGGGAGCACTCCCCCGCGCGCCGACCGGGCCAGATCCACCTCGCTCAGTCGACCTGCCATGCCACGGCGTTCGGCCCACAGCCCCCACACCAGGGAGACCGCGGTCAGGCCGCGGGCGTGGCGGTGGCGAGCCAGCGCGTCCTGGAAGACGTTGGCCGCGCCGTAGCTGCCCAGGCCCGCGCCGCCCAGCGTGCCGGCGGCGGCCGAGAAGAGCACGAAGGCGGCCAGGTCCAGGTGCGCGGTGAGTTCGTGCAGGTTCACCGCCGCGTCGACCTTCGGGCACAGCACGCGGTCGACCCGCTCGGGGGTGAGCGCGCCGATCACGCCGTCGTCCAGCACGGCGGCGGTGTGCACGACCGCCGTCAGCGGGTGCTCGGCGGGCACCGCGGCCAGCAGGGCGGTCAGCGCATCGCGGTCGGCGGCGTCGCAGGCCACCAGCTCCGCGTGCGCGCCCAACGCGCCCAGTTCGGCGATAAGTTCGTCCGCGCCGGGCGCGTCCGGGCCGCGACGGCTGGTCAACAGCAGGTGGCGGACGCCGCGTTCGGTCACCAGGTGCCGGGCGAGCAGCGCCCCGAGGCCACCGGTGGCGCCGGTGATCAGGACGGTCCCCTCGGGGTCCCAGGCCCGGGACGTCCCCTGCTGTGCCGATGCGTGGTCGTCCTCGGCGGGCCGCGCGACCCGGGCCAGCCGCGGCACGTGCACGGCGCCTGCGCGCAGCGCGAACTCGGCCTCGCCGGCCGCGATCGCGGCCGGGAGCAGGCGACGGGACTCCTCGTCGTCGTCCAGGTCCACCAGCGCCAGGCGGTCCTCGTTCTCGAGCCGGGCGGCGCGCACCAGCCCCCAGATCGGGGCATGGACCAGGTCGATCTCGCGGTCCTCGCGACCGGCGGCCACCGCACCGCTGGTCACCAGGACCAGGCGGGACGCCGCGAGTCGGTCCTCGGCGAGCCACTCCTGCACCAAGGCCAGGGCGCGGTGGGTCGCCGTGTGGACGTCAGCCACCAGGCCGTCACCTGCCGACTCGAACGCGCAGGCCGCCAGGACGGCGTCCGGCACGGGACGGCCTGCAGCCACCGCGGCACCGAGCGCGTCCAGGTCGGCGTAGAACTGGAGTGCCGCACCCGTCCGTTCGAGCGCCGGGCCGAACTTGAGGAGGTCGTCGCCGAGGACGGCCCAGTTCGAGCCCTTCACGCCGTTCGCCGCGGGCGACGGCGACGGCAGCTGTGTCCACTCGACGCGGAACAGCGAGTCGTGCTGCCCGGCCGCCGAGCCCCGGCTGAACTGCCCGGCCGAGACCGGACGCAGCACGAGGGAGTCCACCGAGGCGACGGGTTCGCCGGCGCTGTCGGCCACCTTCAGCGAGACGGCGTCGGGCCCGGCCGGGGTGAGCCGCACCCGCAGCGCGGAGGCGCAGGCGGCGTGCAGGGTGAAGCCGCTCCATGCGAACGGGCGACGGCTCTGTGGCTCGTCCTCGGCCGTCGCATCCTCGGCCGGGGCAGGGGTGAGCGCCAGGGCCTGCAGGGCGGCGTCGAGCAGCGCCGGGTGCAGGCCGTACGCGCCCGCCTCGGCCTGCTGCTCCTCCGGCAGCCGAACCTCGGCGTAGACGGCGTCACCGAGCTGCCAGGCCTTCTCCAAGCCCTGGAACGCAGGGCCGTACGACAGGCCCGCCTGGGCCAGTCGCTCGTAGTGACCCTCGACCGGCAGCTCGCGCGCACCGGCCGGTGGCCAGGAAGCCGGGTCGACCGGCGTGGCCATGGCGGATGCGGTGCTGCCGACCAGGGTGCCGCTGGCGTGCCGGGTCCAGGGCTCGCCGGTGCGCGACTCCTCGGGGCGTGCGTACAGGTTCACCGACCGGCGGCCGCAGTGGTCCTGGTCGCCGACGACCAGCCGCAGCTGGAGCGCCCCCTCCTCGGGCAGTGCCAGCGGTACTTCCAGGGTGAGTTCCTCGACGACGCCGCAATCCACCTGGTCGCCGGCGCGGACGGCGAGTTCGACGAACGCAGTACCCGGCAACAGCACGGTGTCGCCGACCGCGTGGTCGGCGAGCCAGGGGTGAGTGCGCAGCGAGAGCCGACCGGTGAACAGGTAGCCGTCGGAGTCGGGCAGTTCGACGGCGGCGCCCAGTAGCGGGTGCTCGGCGGAGGCCAGGCCGGCCGACGCAACATCGGCCCCGCCGGTCGTCAGGGCGGGCTCGACCCAGTAGCGCTCGCGGTTGAAGGCGTAGGTGGGCAGGTCGACCCGGCGAGCACCCTCGTGGGTGAGGAAGGACTGCCAGTCCACGCGGATGCCACGGACA